>NZ_CM132206.1:130000-2196993 GCF_053667755.1 Leuconostoc sp. JNUCC 76
GTCTGGTAGCTCGTCGGGCCCATAACCCGAAGGTCGTAGGTTCAAATCCTGCTCCCGCAATTGGTCGCATGGTCTAGCTGGTTAGGACGCCTGCCTGTCACGCAGGAGATCGCGGGTTCGAGCCCCGCTGTGACCGTTCATTGGAAGCAATGAGATGGCTCTGTAGCTCAGTTGGTAGAGCAATGCATTGAAGCTGCATGTGTCGGCGGTTCGATTCCGTCCAGCGCCATAGGGAGATGATCCCGAAGAAAAGCTTGCGAATGTAGTTCAATGGTAGAATTCCAGCCTTCCAAGCTGGCTATGCGGGTTCGATTCCCGTCATTCGCTTTTGTCTATGTAAGAGTGGGCAAGGGGAATAAGGGCCATTAGCTCAGTTGGTTAGAGCGCTGTGTTGATAACGCAGAGGTCCCAGGTTCGAGTCCTGGATGGCCCATTAAGATTAATAAGTAGGAGAGGTGTTCCTCTCCTTTTTTTGTTGCCTTTTGACAGATAATGGGTTAAAATGAGAACATCAGTTACCATAAGTAGCGCATTTTAGAAAATCATTGGTTGATGGAAAATGATACGCGTGAAACTCCAGTAACAAACAGTTTAGCGGGTAATGCTGCTCGGAATCACCGTTATCGATAATGAAGTGTTATGGTTTATTTATGATCATAAAAATTGGGTGGTACCACGGAAATGCGTTTTTCGTCCCTTGTTTAGCGACAAGGGAAGAACGCGTTTTTTATTTTATGAAAAAGAGGATATATTAAATGTTAGACATACGTTATATGCGTAAAAACAGCGCAGAAGTCAAGCAACGTTTAGAAAATCGTGGTGTTAACTCAGAAACAATTGACGAGTTATTGGAACTTGATCAAAAGCGACGGGATTTGATCCAAAAAGTTGAGTCTCTTAAGGCACAACGAAATGAAGTATCAGATAAAATTGCTTTTGCTAAGCGTCAAAAAGAAGATGCCAGTGAAGCAATTTTGCAAATGAAACAAGTTGGGGCAGATATTAAGAGTCTTGATAATGAGCAAACATTGCTGGATGAACAAGTTCGAGAAATTGCTGCTCATTTGCCAAATATGGCTGCTGTTGATGTACCAGTTGGCCCAGACGAATCTGCTAACGTAGAACAACGAAAGTGGGCCCCAGAGGAATACGGATCACGTCCTCATGCCTTAGAAGAAACATCGTGGGTTAAAGCTCATTATGAAATTGGAGAGAAGCTGGGGATACTTGACTTTGAGAGAGGCGCAAAAGTTTCTGGTGCCCGCTTCCTATACTACGTTGGCGATGGGGCAAGGCTTGAACGTGCTGTGTATAACTTTATGTTGGATGAGCATAGGCAAGAAGGTTACACTGAAATGATCACGCCAATTGTGGTGAATGATTCAGCAATGTTTGGAACGGGACAATATCCAAAGTTTCAAGATGATGCTTATCGTGTAGAAGGATTGAATCAAACATATATCCCAACAGCGGAAGTCCCTTTGACTAACTATTATTCAGGTGAAGAATTGCCAAGTGAGGACTTACCAATCAAGTTCACTGCGTTGTCACCTTCTTTCCGTAAAGAAGCGGGATCGGCAGGTAAAGATACGCGTGGATTAATCCGTTTGCATCAATTTAATAAGGTTGAAATGGTTAAATTTACCAAACCAGAAGATTCTTACAAAGAATTAGAAAAGATGACACTAGATGCGGAAAGTATTTTACAAAAATTGAATTTGCCTTATCATGTGATTGTATTGTCAACAGGTGACATGGGATTCTCAGCAGCAAAAACATATGATATTGAGGTCTGGATGCCACAACAAAATGTTTATCGAGAAATTTCTTCAGTATCAAACACTGAAGATTTCCAAGCTCGCCGAATGCACATTACTTATCGTGATGCAGATAATAAGTTACAGCTAGTGCACACATTAAATGGTTCTGGCCTAGCAGTTGGGCGAACAGTAGCGGCTATTTTAGAAAACTACCAAAATGAGGATGGTTCAGTAACTATTCCAGAAGTTTTGCGACCTTATTTAGGCGGACAAGAGAAGCTTAAACCAACTCCACACCATTAATTTACAGGAAGGGTCTATATTTTGGACTCTTTTTTTGGTATAATTAATCATATAATACACATATTTCGCAGTAATATACAAAAAATAGATTTCAGAGGAGAAACGAGCGAACTTACTACTCGCACGTTAAAAGTAATGGCCAATCCAATACGTAAATTAGTTGATAATTCAAAGCAACAACTAAAGAAATTAAATAAAATTGCCGATCAAGTCGAAAGTTATGCAGACACCATGGTTAGCATGTCAGATAGCGAATTACAGGCTAAAACTGGAGAATTCAAGTCAAAAATTGCTGATGCAATTGATGGTATTGAGGACAAGGATAAGCAAAATAAGGCTTTGGCAAAAATTTTAGATGAGCTGTTACCGGAAGCTTTTGCTGTGGCGCGGGAAGGAGCTAAACGAGTTCTTGGTTTGTATCCTTTCCATGTTCAAATCATGGGATCCATCGTATTACACGGTGGAAATTTAGCTGAAATGCGCACAGGTGAAGGTAAAACCCTGACAGCAACAATGGCTGTCTATTTAAATGCATTATCAGGTCGTGGTGTGCATGTTGTTACAGTGAACGATTATTTATCCGCCCGAGATGCGGAGCAAATGGGTCAATTATATAATTGGCTTGGATTGACAGTCGGTGTCAATGTTGGTGATGCGCCAGCAGAAGAAAAGCGTGCTGCTTACAACGCTGATATCACTTATTCTACCAACTTTAACATTGGGTTTGATTATCTACGTGACAACATGGTACGACGCGCAGACGAGCGTGTTATGCAACGAGGATTGAACTTTGCACTTATCGATGAAGCAGATTCAATTTTGATTGATACGGCTCGTACACCTTTGATTATTTCTGGACCAGGTTCAGGAGTCTCTCAACTTTATGCTCGTGCTGACCGTTTCGTGAAAACTTTGCAACGTGATGAGGACTTTAAGGTTGATGAAGAAGCCAAGGCGACTTTGTTAGCACCTGAAGGAATTCACAAAAGCGAAATATTCTTTAACTTGGACAACTTATATGATGCCGATGATACAGCCTTAACGCATCATATTGACCAAGCCTTGCGGGCTAATTTTAATTACATTAAGGATAAGGATTATGTTGTTCAAGATGGCGAGGTTAAGTTGATTGATCAGTCAACGGGCCGTATTTCTGAAGGAACACGTTTATCAGATGGCTTGCATCAAGCTATTGAAGCTAAAGAAAACGTTGAGATTCAAGAAGAAAATAAATCAATGGCGCAAATTACTTATCAAAATTTGTTCCGTATGTATAAGAAACTTTCAGGTATGACTGGAACCGCTAAAACTGAGGAAGAAGAATTACGCGAAATTTACAATATGGAAGTAATCAGTATTCCTACGAACCGTCCTGTTAGACGTGTCGATAAGCCTGATTTACTTTATACATCTATTCGTGCCAAATATAATGCGGTTGTAAAATTGATTGTTGAATTGCATGAAAAGGGACAACCCATTCTAATTGGTACGGGCTCTGTCGAGGATTCAGAATTGTTATCAAAAATTTTGATGACAAAAAATTTGCCTCATAATGTTTTAAATGCTAAAAATAATGCTAAGGAAGCTGAAATCATTGCCAATGCCGGACAACGTGGTGCAATAACAGTAGCTACAAATATGGCAGGCCGTGGAACAGATATCAAGCTTGGACCCGGTGTTGCAGAACTCGGCGGGTTAGTTGTTATTGCCACAGAACGTCATGAATCACGACGCATTGATAATCAGTTACGTGGTCGTGCAGGACGTCAGGGAGATGAAGGTTTTTCACAGTTCTTTCTTTCATTGGAAGATGATTTGATGATTCGTTTTGGTGCTGAACGTGTCCGCCTGATGATGCAGAGAATGAATTTGGATGAAGACACAGTGATTACCAATAGGTTTATTACTCGTTCTGTCGAATCAGCCCAAAAGCGTGTTGAAGGAAACAACTATGATACACGTAAAAATGTTTTACAGTACGATGATGTTGTACGTGAACAACGTGAATTGATTTATCATGAACGTGATATTGTTATTGACGAATCGGAGTCATTGGAATGGGTTTTGATGCCAATGGTTGAACGTACTATTAACCGTGTCGTGGATGCTCAAACAAAAGATAAAAAGTCTTCTGAATGGAATTTTCCACAAATTGTTGCTTTTGTTGGCAATGCCCTAGCACATGATGATGCCGTTACAGTGCAACAATTGCAGGGATTGACTCGTGATGAAATCAAAGCAAAATTATTAGAGTTAGCGAAGTTGAATTATAAAGAAAAGCAAAGCCAGCTTTATGATCCAGAACAAATGTTGGAGTTCGAGAAAGTTGTTATTTTGAGAGCTGTTGATCAACATTGGACAGATCATATAGATTCTCTTGATCGCTTGCGTCAAGGTGTTGGTTTACGTGGATATGGACAATTAAATCCACTCATCGAGTATCAAAGCGAAGCATTTGCGAACTTTCAAAAGATGATTGCAGATGTTGAATATGACACAACACGTACATTTATGAAAGCTGAAATTCGTCAGAATTTACGTTCTTAATATACAAATAAAAGCGAACTTTGTTCGTTTTTATTTTGAAAGGAATTAATATGGAAATTATCGATGCGAAGCATGCCGTTAGTGATATGCAGGAGAATATCGAACGTTTTCGCGGAACGCTCGATATGGAAGCACTTACGGAAGAAATTGCTGATTATGAAAATCGTATGACGGAACCTGATTTTTGGAACGACAATGAAAAAGCGCAAAAGGTTATTGAAGAAAATAATGTTTTAAAAAATCGTCGTGATTCATTTTTGAATTTGACAAATCAAGTTGAAGAATTAGAACTATTAATAGAAATGGCTGTGGAAGATCCTGAGGATGAGGACACGCTGGGTGAACTTGAATCAGGGGTTGAAAATGCGCAAAAAGATATTGATGCTTATAATTTAGAGCAACTATTAACTGAGCCGTATGATGCAAATAATGCCATTTTAGAAATTCATCCAGGATCTGGCGGTACTGAGTCGACAGACTGGGGTGCTAACCTATATCGTATGTACATGCGTTGGGCACAACAACATGATTTTCAAGTTGAAACCTTAGATTATCATGCAGGTGATGAAGCGGGTATTGATAGTGCAACGATTAAAGTAACTGGACACAATGCCTATGGCTTTTTACGAAGCGAGAAAGGTGTGCACCGTTTCGTAAGAATTTCTCCTTTTGATAGCGCTGGTCGACGTCATACGAGTTTCGTATCAGTTGATGTAATGCCTGAGCTAGATGATTCAATTGAGGTTGAGGTACGTGATGATGATGTTAAAATGGATGTGTTCCGTTCTGGTGGCGCCGGTGGACAAAATGTCAACAAAGTTTCCACAGGTGTTCGTTTAACGCATGAACCGACAGGGATTGTTGTTTCGTCAACTGTAGAGCGTACTCAGTATGGGAACCGTGATTATGCTATGCGTCTGTTAAAAAGTAAGTTATACCAGTTGGAATTAGAGAAAAAAGAAGCTGAGCGTGCGGCGCTGACCGGTGAAAAAATGGAAAATGGTTGGGGATCACAGATTCGCTCTTACGTTTTGCATCCCTATCAAATGGTTAAGGATCATCGAACAAATTATGAAACTAACCAACCACAAGCAGTGCTGGATGGCGATTTAGATCCTTTTATCAATGCGTACTTGCAGTGGCAGTTATCGCTTAAAAATCCTAATTAATAATTAGTCGAAACATTACTGTTTCGACTTTTTAAATTTTATAAGTATAAATAGACTAAACAAAAAAATTTCCTAATAAATGTTTAATAGGTTATAATATAAGTCAATATAAGACGTAGGCAGCCTAATTTTAAGGAGGCAAACATGGATAATAATTATACACCAAGTGCGCAGAATGTATTGGTTTTGGCACAGGAACAAGCAAAGTATTTTAAGCACCAAGCTGTGGGAACAGAGCATCTTTTACTCGCCCTAGCAATAGAAAAAGAAGGCATCGCTAGCAAGATATTAGGTCAATTTAATGTTATGGACGATGATATTCGTGAGGAAATTGAACACTTTACAGGATATGGTATCACTAGTCGTTATGATAAAAACATCTATTTACCTTATTCACCAAAAGCGGCAGATATTTTACATCAAGCGAGTGAAGAGTTGCGTGCTTTAGCACAATCAAAAGTTGGAACAGAGCATATTTTGTTAGCTTTATTACAGGATGAAAGCATACTATCTTCACGAATTTTACTAGCATTAGACGTTAATTTACAAGATATGCGCCGGGCAATTCTTCGAAAATTAGGCATTACTGATGTACGGAAGCAAATGAAGCAACAGGAGAAGCAGCAAGCATCAGCGGGAACACCTACTTTAGATGGATTGGCACGTGATTTGACTCAAATGGCGCGAGACAACAAAATTGATCCAGTAATCGGTCGCCCCAAAGAGGTTCGTCGCGTTATACAAATATTATCCAGACGAACAAAGAATAATCCTGTATTGATTGGAGAACCTGGCGTTGGAAAAACTGCCATTGCTGAAGGATTGGCACAAAAAATCGTAGATGGTGAAGTGCCTGAAAACTTAGCCAAAAAACGGTTGATGGCATTGGACATGGGGTCACTGGTTGCAGGAACAAAATACCGTGGAGAATTTGAAGACCGATTAAAAAAAATCATTGAAGAAATTTATAATGATGGTGAAGTTATTCTATTTATCGATGAGTTGCATACATTGATTGGTGCCGGTGGCGCTGAGGGCGCTATTGATGCATCGAATATTTTAAAGCCAGCATTAGCACGTGGTGAATTGCAAACTTTAGGTGCTACAACATTTGATGAGTATCAAAAATATGTCGAATCCGATGCAGCTTTGGAACGCCGCTTTGCATCAGTAACAGTTGATGAACCAACTCAAGATGATGCTATTGCTATCTTGAAAGGAATTCGTTCTCATTTTGAGCAACATCATCAAGTTCAAATTGATGATGCAGCTATTGAAGCGGCTGTGAAACTTTCAGCTCGCTATATTTCGGATAGATTTTTGCCTGATAAAGCCATTGATTTGATGGATGAAGCTGGAGCAAAAGTACGTATTGATGCCACTGGGAAAGCGACGCCAATATCGAAAGCCAAGGTTCGTTTTGCAGAAGTTCAAGCGGAAAAAGAAACTGCTATTACGTCATTGGATTTTGAAAAGGCAGCCCTGTTGCGCATTGAAGAAATGAAATTGAAGCAGAAACTGGCAAAGTCAGAAGCAAAAGATACTCAAAAAGAAACTACTGAACGATATTTGCTTCATGTTACAGAAGAAGATATTGCTGAGGTCATTTCACAACAAACTGGTGTCCCTGTTACGCAAATGGAAAAGAATGAGCAACAGCGATTGGTCAATTTGGAGTCAGTTTTAGGACGTCGTGTTATTGGACAAAAGACAGCTATATCCGCAGTGGCTAGAGCAATTCGTCGTGCTCGTTCTGGATTAAAAGACCCTAGTCGCCCGATTGGTACATTTATGTTTTTGGGACCAACTGGTGTTGGGAAAACTGAACTGGCTAAAGCGTTGGCTGAAGCAATATTTGGCAGCGAAGATAACTTGATTCGAATCGACATGTCAGAGTATCAGGAACGTTGGTCATCTAGTCGTTTGATTGGTTCAGCGCCTGGATATGTTGGTTACGACGAAGGTGGCCAATTAACAGAGCAGGTTCGTAATCATCCGTACTCTGTTGTCTTATTGGATGAAGCAGAAAAAGCACATCAAGACATCTTTAATTTAATGTTACAGGTGTTTGACGATGGTTATTTAACAGATTCAAAAGGACGAAAGGTTGATTTCAAAAACACCATCATCATTATGACTTCTAATCTTGGCGCGACACGATTACGTGATGAAAAATCGGTAGGGTTTGGTGCGGTTGATTTGAAAGACGATCACGAAGCAGTAGCTGCAAAAATACGTGAAACCTTAAAAGAAACATTCCGACCAGAATTTATTAACCGACTAGATGAAGCTATTGTGTTTGAAAGTTTGACGAAGCCTGAATTGCATGAAATTGTAAAGCTAATGAGTCGTTCGGTTCTACAGCGTGTCGCTGAACAAGGTATCAGTGTTAAGATAACGCCAGCAGCAATTGACGTAGTAGCTTCAGCGGGATTCGATCCTGAATATGGTGCGCGTCCAATTAGGCGTGCACTCCAAACTAAAGTTGAAGATGCATTAAGTGAAGAATTACTGCGAGGCAATATCACAACTGATGATGCGGTAACGATTGGTGCCAAAAATGGTGAAATCAGAATTAGCACAAAGCCATTAAAAAAAGATACGACAAAAGCATAATTTTTTAAAGTAAAAATAATATGTAAAGATTAGTGATTACCCAACCACCGCTTAAAAACGGTACAAAGGGTAATCTTTTTTGTTTTGAGTATAATAGATAGAGTAAAGCCAGACAACAACCGATAAGTAAAGTACAAGAAAAAATAACAGGTGTGTTTGATAGTACTAAACTTAGTAGTACCGGCATATCGCCACTACCTAATGTGCGTCGATGTTTTACGAGAATTATAGATAGTATTAAAATGAGAACTGTTAAACATAGATGTTCGGTATCATGATGAAGTACAAGTAGATAGCCTATCCAAGGGAATAAAATATTCGCGTGTATGCTTTGTTTCGAATAGTCTTCTAACGATAAAAATAATAATAAAACTCCTGTAACCCAAGTTACAGGTGCAGCCCATAGTAAGGTGCCGATTAATATGCAAAACAATTCGAAAATAGCATAATAGCGACCAAAAGGAGTATGGCAATAGCGACATTTATTGTGTAGAATACATGCCGAAATAACTGGTATAATATCAAACCAAGCCAAATTACGCCCGCAATAGAAACAAAAAGAGCGTTGGATTTTCAAAGAGACACTGTTGGACAAACGATCCGCGGTACATATAGTAGATGAGACGATAATGCTATTAAATAAAAAGATAAGTATATTTTCCATAACTTATCATACGTTGTCGCAATCATTTTTTCATTTAACATGGAAAGTTGTTAAAACCTATTGACACCACGTCTCAAAATGGTATTATATTGAACGTGCTTTTAAGTAATCTGTTCTGTGACATCGTCACACTGTGCTGAACGGCGCTGTAAAGGCAATTGTCAGCAGATTTTCAGTGTTTCGCTTTTTGAAAATATAAAAATGATACACCTGGAACTGTGAAATTAATGAAAATTTAAAGGAGACTGTAGCATGCCTACAATTAACCAACTGGTTCGTAAGCCACGTAAGTCAAAGGTTTCTAAGTCAAAATCACCTGCTTTGAACTTTGGCTACAACTCAATGAAGAAAAAGGCAACTAACAATGCCGCACCACAAAAGCGTGGTGTTGCTACTCGTGTTGGAACAATGACACCTAAGAAGCCTAACTCAGCTTTGCGTAAGTACGCCCGTGTGCGTCTTTCAAACTTATATGAAGTAACTGCATATATTCCAGGTATTGGACACAACTTGCAAGAACACTCTGTTGTTTTGATTCGTGGTGGCCGTGTTAAGGATTTGCCTGGTGTACGTTACCACATTATCCGTGGAGCTTTGGATACTGCGGGCGTTGATGGTCGTATGACTTCACGTTCAAAGTATGGCACAAAGGCACCAAAGAAGTAAGAAGGAGACTGACTAATGCCACGTAAAGGTTATACTAAGCGTCAGGAAATTTTGCCTGACCCAATTTACAACTCAAAGCTCGTTTCACGTTTGATCAACAAGTTGATGCTTGATGGTAAGCGTGGTACAGCTTCAACAATCTTGTACGACGCTTTTGATCGTATCAAGGAAGCAACTGGTAACGATCCATTAGAAGTTTTTGAACAAGCTATGGAAAACATCATGCCAGTATTGGAAGTTAAAGCACGCCGTGTTGGTGGTTCTAACTACCAAGTGCCAATCGAAGTTCGCCCAGATCGTCGCTCAACTTTGGGGCTACGTTGGTTGGTTAACTATTCACGTTTGCGTAACGAACATACAATGGATGAACGTTTAGCTAAAGAAATCATGGATGCTGCTAATGATACTGGTGCGTCTGTTAAGAAGCGTGAAGATACGCACAAAATGGCTGAAGCTAACCGTGCATTTGCACACTACCGTTGGTAAAAATTTGATACTAAGGTTAGTAGATAATGCTACCCTTGGTATGCAGATAGTGTACAATTGTCATAGACGGTGTTTGTAACACACAAGCATCGTCAAAAAGCGAACACAACTATGTGTCGCTTTTTGTTGCATATAGAACTAAACCAGGAGATAACTCACAATGGCAAAACGTGAATACCCACTAGAACGTACACGTAATATCGGAATCATGGCCCACATTGATGCGGGTAAGACAACGACTACTGAACGTATCTTGTACTATACAGGTAAAATTCACAAAATTGGTGAAACACATGATGGTGCTTCACAAATGGATTTCATGGAACAAGAAAAGGAACGTGGAATCACTATCCAATCAGCTGCTACAACAGCTGTATGGCACGGTTTCTTTGACCAATTCGCGAAAACACCTTATCGTGTGAACATCATTGATACACCAGGTCACGTTGATTTCACAATCGAAGTTGAACGTGCATTGCGTGTTTTGGATGGTGCCGTAGCGGTTTTGGATGGTGCTGCTGGTGTTGAACCTCAAACTGAAACAGTTTGGCGTCAGGCAACCACATATGATGTACCACGTATCGTATTCGTTAATAAGATGGATAAGATGGGTGCTGATTTCCAAATGTCAGTGGATTCAATCCATGAGCGTTTGCAAGTTAATGCTGAAGCTATTCAATGGCCAATTGGTGCCGAAGATGACTTCGAAGCTGTTATTGACTTGATTACACAAGAAGCATATTATCCTGAAGATGATTTGGGAGAAAAGTGGGCACCTCGCGAAATTCCTGCAGAGTTAAAGGAATTAGCAGAAGAAAAGCGCAATACATTGATTGAAGCTGTTGCTGATGTTGATGATGATTTGATGGAAAAGTATCTTGAAGGTGAAGATATTTCAATCGAAGAATTAAAAGCTGCAATTCGTCGTGCTACTTTGGCATTACAATTCTACCCAGTACTTGCAGGTTCTGCCTACAAGGATAAGGGTGTTCAAATGATGTTGGATGCGGTTGTTGACTATTTGCCAGGACCTTTGGATGTTAAGCCATATATTGCTAACGATCCAAAGACTGATGAAGAAATCGACTTAATTGCTGATGATTCAAAGCCATTCGCTGCTTTGGCATTTAAGATTATGACTGATCCATTCGTTGGTCGTTTGACATTTATGCGTGTGTATACTGGTACTTTGAAGTCTGGATCATACGTACAAAACACATCTTCTGATACTCGTGAACGTGTTGGTCGTTTGCTACAAATGCACGCTACTTCACGTACTGAAATCGAAGAAGTGTTCTCAGGTGATATTGCTGCTGCGATTGGTTTGAAGAATACCACAACAGGTGATTCATTGACAGATGTTGGTCATCAATTGATTCTTGAATCAATGGAGTTCCCAGAACCTGTTATTGAATTGGCTATTGAGCCAAAGACAAAGGCTGACCAAGACAAGCTATCAAATGCTATTCAAAAGTTAGCTGAAGAGGATCCATCATTCCGTGCAACCACAAACCAAGAAACTGGTCAAACTTTGATCGCTGGAATGGGTGAATTGCAATTGGATATCATGGTTGATCGTATGCGTCGTGAGTTTAACGTTGAAGCAACCGTTGGTGCGCCTCAAGTTGCTTATCGTGAAGCGTTCACTAAGACTGTTCAAGCACGTGGATTCTTCAAGCGTCAATCTGGTGGTAAGGGTCAATATGGTGATGTTTATATTGAATTCGCACCAAACGAAGAGGGTGCTGGCTTTGAATTCGAAGATGCTATTGTTGGTGGTGTTGTGCCGCGTGAATACATCCCTTCAGTTGAAGCTGGTTTGAAGGATGCATTAAATGCTGGTCCTTTGGCAGGATTCCCATTAGTTGACTTGAAGGCTAAGTTGTATGATGGTTCATATCACGATGTCGATTCTAGTGAAGCTGCCTTTAAGATTGCTGCATCATTGGCTTTGAAGGAAGCTGCAAAGACGGCTGGTGCGGTTATTCTTGAACCTATCATGGCTGTTGATATTGTTGCACCTGAAGACAACCTTGGTGATGTTATGGGACACGTCTCAGCTCGCCGTGGTATGATCGAAGGTCAAGAATCACGTGGACCTGTATTGGCTGTTAAGGCTAAGGTTCCTTTGTCAGAAATGTTTGGTTATGCAACTACTTTGCGTTCAGCTACGCAAGGTCGTGGTACATTCCAGATGGTATTTGACCACTATGAAGCTGTTCCTAAGAACATTCAAGAAGAAATCATCAAGACACACGGTCAAGAAGATTAATTCTAATATTTAACTGACAGATGGTTCAGTATAAACGGCGTCACTCAATATGAGTGACGCCGTTTTAATAGGAAAAATAAAATGTTGAAAAACAATAAAAATCATAGTAAATTTTTAGTACCTGGGATAATTGTTGTGGGAATGGTTTTACGCTTACCCTTCACGTCTATTCCACCGATATTGGGGAATATTGCGCGTTCATTGCATGTACCGGTTTCTAGTCTAGGAATCTTAACAACGATACCTTTACTGGCGTTCGCCATTTTTTCAGTTTTTGCGCCAAAGGTAGCACAAAAGTTGGGGTTAGAACGTGCTTTCACACTCATGCTTGGATTGCTTATTATTGGTTCGTTCATTCGAATCTTAAATACACCGCTTCTCTACATTGGTACTGCATGCATAGGAGTTGCGATTGCACATATGAACGTTTTATTACCTAGTGTGATTCGAACGTATTTCCCGCAAAAAGTTGGTTTTATGACTTCGATATTTACGTTTAGTATGATGCTAGCGACTGCTGTAGGGGCAGCGCTTTCGGCACCTATTACTGCTGTAACTGGTTGGCATACATTTATAATTTTGTTAACAGTTCTACTAATAATCGCATTATTTGTTTGGTTACCTAATCAAAATTTTGTTCATAATAACCAAACAACAGTTAAAACAAAATCTGAGAATGTTTTGAAACCCAGTATTTGGCGAAATAAGTATGCTTGGCTATTGTTGTTTTTTAGTGGTGTACAGTCAATTATGTTTTACATTCTATTAGCTTGGGGACCAACGATGGCAGTGCAGACTGGTTTGTCGGCTGCTACAGCAAGTTTGTTTGCTGGCTTGAATTCATTGATTGGTTTGCCATTTGCTTTGTTTATTCCATCAATTGTTGCCAGACTTAATAGTGTGCAACGGCAGTTGCTAGTGGGGACGTTCTCAATATTGGGCACTTTAGGGTACATGTTGTTACTTTTCCCGCAAGGAACGTTTACCTATTGGCTGATCGTTAACTTATTAATTGGGGTTGGTACGTCAGCATTATTCCCATACTTAATGACAACGCTTAGTCTAAAAACTAGTAATGCAGAACAAACAGCACAGTTGTCTGGCATGGCACAAAGCGGTGGTTATTTATTAGCTGCAACTGGGCCACTGTTATTTGGTTATGCATATGGTTGGTTTCATTCTTGGATTCCGCAAATTATTATGCTAATTATATTATTTATTTTGATGACAATTGCAATATTAATTGTGGAAAATCAAGATAAAATTTTGGATTAAAAAAGCGCAAGTCATCGCGCTTTTTTTGTTTTTATAATTAGTGTAAAATGTATTCTATTGAAAAGATTCGAGGGTGAGCAAGTGAGTGAGAAACAAGTACCAATTATTGCTTTTAATCAAGTGGATTTGTCTTTTGGAGATACACATGTTTTAAATAATGTTGATTTAGAGATTGAAGCTGGTAAATTTTATACTTTACTTGGACCATCTGGTTCAGGAAAATCAACTATTTTAAAACTGATTTCTGGACAGCTAACGGCTGACTCAGGAGATATATCTTTTGAGGGTCAACGTGTTAATGATGTACCTGCGGAAAAGAGAAAAGTGAATACTGTATTCCAAAATTATGCATTATTTCCAAATATGAATGTTTTTGATAACGTTGCTTTCGGTCCGACTTTAAAAGGAATGAATAAAACGGAAATTAAGAACAAAGTGAAAGAAATGCTTAATCTGGTCAAGTTAAGTGATTTTGTTGATCGCGAGATTGATGAGTTATCAGGAGGACAACAGCAACGCGTTGCGATTGCGCGTGCTTTGGCTAATGACCCAGAGGTTTTATTACTTGATGAGCCTTTGTCAGCTTTAGACTATAAGTTACGTAAAAGTATGCAATATGAACTTCGAGAAATTCAACAGCGCTTAGGGATTACATTTGTTTTTGTGACACATGACCAAGAAGAAGCATTAGCAATGTCTGATTGGATATTTGTAATGAATGATGGTGTTATTCAGCAAAATGGTTCACCAGAAGATATTTATGATGAACCAATCAATCACTTTGTTGCTGATTTTATTGGTGAAAGCAATATTGTTGATGGCATCATGAAAGCAGATTACGTGGTCCATTTTGTGGGTAAAGATTTTGAAAATGTTGATGCAGGAATGCGCCCCAACGAGAGAGTTGAAGTAGTGTTACGACCCGAGGACTTAGATTTGACGTCCATTGAAAATGGTAAATTAGTCGTTACTATTGAAGACCAATCGTTTCGAGGAGATTATTATGAAATTACGGCTAGAGATGATGATGGCAATGAATGGCAAGTTCAGGCAACAAATTCGGCAATAATTGGTGCTAGAGTAGGTTTAACATTTGATCCTGAGGATATCCACATTATGCGATTTAATGAGTCTGAGGACGATTTTGATGCGCGCTTGGAGAGTTATGAGGACGATGATGAAATCTAAACAACAACGTCAAATATTTTATATTGTTCCTTACGGCATCTGGTTATTACTATTTGTTATTGCGCCATTGATATTAATGTTATTTCAGTCATTTACTACTGCTAGTGGACATTTCACATTTAGCAATTATGCGACCTATTTTGGCAGTGGGACATATTTGCGAATGACATTCAACTCAGTATGGTACGCATTTTTAATAACAATGATTACTTTAGTGATCAGTTACCCAACAGCCTATTTATTGAATCAACTAAAACAAAAACAATTCTGGCTATTATTAGTCATATTGCCTACATGGATTAATTTACTGTTAAAAACGTATGCTTTTATTGGACTATTGTCCAAGACTGGGACTGTGAATAATTTTATTTCACTTTGGGGCATTGCGCCACAACAGCTCTTGTTTTCTGACTGGAGTTTTTTGCTGGTAGCGGCTTATATCGAAATTCCTTTTATGATTTTGCCCATTTTTAATTCGTTATCGGAGATTGATTCAAGACTTTCTCAGGCCAGTCACGATCTAGGTGCTAATAAGTGGCAGACACTTCGCTACGTTATTTTTCCGTTGTCGATGCCGGGTGTTAAGGCCGGCATTCAGGCAGTGTTTATTCCTAGTTTGTCATTATTTATGATTACACGCTTGATTGGAGGTAATCGAGTGATTACTCTAGGAACCGCGATTGAAGAGCACTTCTTGGTCACGCAAAATTGGCAAATTGGTTCAACGATTGGCGTAGTTTTGATTGCTGCAATGATTGCTACAATGCTGCTGACACGTGATCGTGCACGTAAAAATCTAAGAAAGTGAGGTATGGCTAATCATGCATAAAAAATTTAGATGGTCTAATTTGTATTTAGTTTTTGTATTTGTTTTGTTGTACTTACCTATTTTCTTTTTGATTATTTACTCCTTTAATGCAGGAGATGTTATGCAAGGATGGGATGGCTTTTCATTGAAGCATTACGCCGAGCTCTTTGTCGACACAAGAATTTTAGAGATTGTGGTTAACACATTTCTAGTTGCGTTATTATCTTCACTATTGGCTAGTGTGATTGGCACAGCAGGGGCCCTGTATATCTATAATCAGCGTCATCAATTAGCGAAAAATATTTTCTTATCACTTAATAATATTTTACTTGTTTCTCCGGATGTTATTATTGGCGCCTCATTTTTAATTTTATTTACCGTTGTTGGTTTTACACTCGGTTTTACTTCTGTTCTACTTTCGCATATTGCTTTTAGTATACCGATTGTTGTTTTGATGGTATTACCTCGTTTACAGGAGATGAATCCTTATTTAGTCACCGCAGCCAAGGATCTTGGTGCCAACAATTTTCAAATGTTGTCTAGGGTAGTATTACCGGTTATTTCACCGGGGATATTAGCGGGATTTTTTATGGCGTTTACTTACTCGCTGGACGACTTTGCAGTGACGTTCTTTGTAACAGGAAATGGTTTTTCAACTTTGTCAGTTGAAATATATTCTCGTGCGCGCCAAGGGGTTAGTTTAGAAATCAATGCGTTATCGGCAATGATGTTCTTGGTTTCACTACTATTAGTATTGATTTATTATTTTATTTCCAACAGATCTTCTAAAGGCAAAAAGCGCGGCGGAACAAACCTTGTAATGCCGGCTACGGAGGGACTGTAAAATGAAAAAATTATTATCCAGTGTAATGGGGATATTAATTGTTGTTGCTTTACTCATTAGTGCGCAACATTATTTTTCGGCACAGACAGGTACAGGAGACAAAAGTGGCAAAGTATTGAATTTATATAATTGGGGAGATTACATTGATCCCGCATTATTAAAAAAATTCACCAAAGAGACTGGCTATAAAGTTAGTTATGAAACTTTTGATTCAAATGAAGCGATGTACATGAAAATTAAGCAAGGTGGTACCTCCTACGATTTAGCGGTGCCTTCAGAATATATGATTGAAAAAATGAAAGCAGATGATTTACTATTACCACTTGATCATAGTAAATTAACTGGTTTGAAGAATTACGATAGTCGTTTTCTCAATCAATCTTTTGATAGAGGTAATAAATATTCGGTTCCTTACTTTTGGGGTACACTTGGCATTATTTACAATGACAAATATGTCAAAGCTAAAGACGTTCAACATTGGGATGATCTTTGGTCATCAAAGTTTAAAAATCAAATTATGTTAATTGACTCAGCAAGAGATGTTTTGGGCATCACCTTAATTACACAAGGGAAGTCTATGAATAACAAATCGGTAGCTGACTTAGCTGCAGCACAAGGAAAACTAACAACCTTGATGCCAAATGTCAAAGCGATTATTGCTGACGAGATTAAAATGTATATGGCTCAGGATGAAGCTGCAATAGCCGTAACTTACTCTGGTGAAGCTGCAGAAGCAATGGATAAAAATTCTCATTTGCATTATGTCGTACCTAGTGAGGGCTCGAATTTGTGGTTTGACAATATTGTGATGCCAAAAAATGCTAAACATAAAGCAGCAGCATATGCATTTTTGAATTTCATGAGTGAACCGAACAACGCTGCTCAAAATGCAGAGTATATTGGTTATGCTACACCAAATAAGAAGGCATTGGCGTTATTACCAAAATCAATTCGGGAAGATAAACAGTTTTATCCAGATGAAAAAACAATCCGTAATTTACAAACATATGATGATTTAGGACAAAAGTGGACAGAGAAGTATAATGATGCATTCTTAGAGTTTAAGATGACACAGCGATGAAATAAAGTTAATAGATTTAGTTGTGGAAATTCATTGAAAGAAGGTAATAAACATTTTTAAATTAAAAGAACAAAACCCTTGCAATGCAGGGTTTTTTTTGTTATTATATTTAAGTACGCTTTTGGAACAGTAGTAGTAAAACCCTACCGAAAGCCTAGTGTATCAATGTTTAGCGATGATGATTAAGGTTGCGACACGCGCGGCCGCGTTGCCATGGGCGCGCAAAACACAAGCAGTGTTGTCGGTTTTTAATCGAAGTTAGCTGATTTACAAAATCAACGAGGAGGCATGAAATAATGGCACAAAAGAAGATCCGTATCCGTTTGAAGGCATACGAACACCGTATCTTGGACCAATCAGCAGAAAAGATTGTTGAAACGGCCAAGCGTACGGGCGCAGAAATTGCTGGTCCTATTCCGCTACCAACTGAACGTACATTATATACAATTTTACGTTCACCACATAAGCATAAGGATAGCCGTGAGCAATTTGAAATGCGTACGCACAAGCGTTTGATCGACATTGTGAACCCTACTGACAAGACAGTTGACGCATTGCGTAAGCTTGAATTGCCATCAGGTGTTGCAATTGAAATCAAGTTGTAATCCATAACGGATATAACTTTCATGCCTTATTTGAGGCAAAATTAAAATAAGAAAAAATATTTAAGGAGATTAGTCATGACTAAAGGTATCTTAGGCCGCAAAGTCGGTATGACTCAGGTTTTTACAGAATCTGGTGAATTGATCGCCGTGACTGCTGTTGAAGCAACACCAAACGTCGTTTTGCAAGTGAAAAATGCAGAAACAGACGGATACAGTGCTATTCAACTTGGTTACCAAGACAAGCGCACAGTTTTGTCAAACAAACCTGAACAAGGCCATGCTTCAAAAGCAAATACGGCCCCTAAGCGCTACGTTCGTGAAATCCGCAATGCGGGAGACGAATTTAACGTTGGGGATGAGATTAAGGTTGACACATTCCAAGCGGGCGAATACGTCGACGTAACAGGAATCACGAAGGGACATGGTTTCCAAGGTGCTATCAAGCGTTTGGGGCAGTCTCGTGGTCCTATGACTCACGGTTCTCGTTACCACCGTCGCCCAGGTTCAATGGGTGCTATTATTAACCGCGTTTTCAAAGGTAAGCTTTTGCCAGGACGTATGGGTAATAACAAGCGAACAATGCAAAATATTGCTATTGTTCATGTTGATGTTGAAAACAATTTGTTGCTTTTGAAGGGTAACGTACCTGGTGCTAACAAATCACTTTTGACAATCAAATCAACTGTAAAAGTAAACGCAAAGCATCCTGAAGTTAAGATGGCTAATGCATCTGCATCTGCTACTAACTCAGAAGAAGCTTAATATAAATTATATAGAAAGGAGAACAATCAATCATGACTAAAGTTGCTGTATTAAAGCAAGATGGTAGTCAAGCTGCAGAAATCGAATTAAATGATGCAGTATTCGCCATCGAACCTAACAACGCCGTTATTACTGATGCAGTATTGATGCAACGTGCATCATTGCGTCAAGGTACACATGCTGTTAAGAATCGTTCTGCGGTTTCTGGTGGTGGACGTAAGCCTTGGAAGCAAAAGGGTACTGGTCGTGCACGTGCCGGTTCAATTCGTGAACCTCAGTTCCGTGGTGGTGGAATTGTTTTCGGACCTTCACCACGTTCATATGCTTACCGTATTAACCGTAAGGCATATCAATTGGCATTAAAGTCAGTTTTGTCACAAAAAGTCGCTGATAACAAGTTGGTAGTTGTTGATGCTTTGTCATTTGAAGCACCAAAGACACAAGACTTTAAGAAAGTTTTGGCAAACTTGTCAGCTGATAACAAGACATTAGTAGTTGTTGATGAAGACAACGAAAACGCAATCTTGTCAGCACGTAACTTGGCTAATGTTCAAGTTATGACAACAAAGGGTATCAACGTGCTTGATGTTGTTAATGCAGATAAGCTGGTGATTGTTCAATCATCAATCGAAGAAATCCAAGGAGGTCTTGCCTAATGGATGCACGCGATATTATCCGTCGCCCTATCATCACTGAAGCTTCAATGGCGCAAACAGAACGTAAGCGTTATGTCTTCGAAGTTGATACGCGCGCAACAAAGCCTGAAATTAAAAAAGCTATCGAAGAAATCTTTGAAGTTAAAGTTTCTGGTTTAAACACAGCAAACGTTCGTGGTAAGAAAAAGCGCCAAGGCCGTTATGTTGGTTACACACGTAAATTAAAGAAGGCAACAGTTACGTTGTCAAAAGATTCAAAAGATATTCAAATCTTTAACGAAGGTTAATCTAAATAGGAGGATAAGACATTGGCTATCAAGAGTTATAAGCCAACTTCTGCCGGACGTCGTAACATGACGACTTCAGATTTCGCTGAAATCACGAAGACGACGCCTGAAAAGAGTTTGTTGGCCAAAAAGTCAAAGACTGGTGCACGTAATGCATCTGGTCGTATGACAGTTCGCCACCATGCTGGTGGACATAAGCAAGCCTACCGTATCGTAGACTTCAAGCGTACTAAAGATGACAAGACAGCTACTGTAAAAGCTATCGAATATGATCCAAATCGTACTGCTAACATCGCTTTGTTAGTATACGAAGATGGTATCAAGTCATATATCTTGGCGCCAAAGGGATTGAAGGTTGGCGATAAAGTTCAATCTGGTCCTGATGCCGACATTAAGCCCGGCAATGCCTTGCCATTGAGTGCTATTCCTGAAGGTACTTTAATTCACAACATTGAATTGAAGCCTGGGAAGGGTGGGCAATTGGCTCGTTCAGCTGGTGCATCAGCACAAATTTTGGGACGTGATGGTAAATATATCATCATTCGCTTGACTTCAGGTGAAGTTCGTTTGGTATTAGCTACAAACCGTGCAACAATTGGTGAAGTTGGGAATGCTGAACATTCATTGATTAACTGGGGTAAAGCTGGTCGTAACCGCTGGCGTGGAAAGCGTCCACACGTTCGTGGATCAGTTATGAACCCTAACGACCACCCACACGGTGGTGGTGAAGGTAAAGCACCAGTTGGTCGTCCAAGTCCTATGTCACCATGGGGTAAGAAGACTGCCGGTAAGAAGACTCGCGATAAGAAGAAGGCTTCAACAAAGTTTATCGTTCGCGGTCGTAAGAGTAAGTAAGGGAAAGGAGACAACTAATGGCTCGTAGTTTAAAAAAGGGACCATTTGCGGACCCACACTTGCTTAAGAAGATTGAAGCGCAAGTTGATTCTGAAAAGAAATCAGTGATCAAGACATGGTCACGTCGTTCAACAATCTTCCCAAGCTTCATCGGCTTTACAATTGCCGTTTATGATGGTCGCAAGCACGTTCCGGTTTATGTGCAAGAAGATATGGTCGGACACAAGTTAGGTGAATTCGTACCAACTCGTACGTTCAAGGGACACAAGAACGACGATAAAAAGACTGGTAAATAAGGAGGAAGTGAAAAATGGCTGAACAAGTTACATCAGCTCGTGCGACTGCTAAGATCGTTCGCGTTGCCCCACGTAAGGCACGCTTAGTTCTTGACACTATTCGCCGTAAGAGCGTTAACGAAGCATACGCAATTTTGAAGTTCCTACCTAATACTTCTACTGAAGATATTTACAAGGTTTTGAACTCAGCAGTTGCTAATGCTGAAAATAACTTCTCATTAGACAGAGAAGATCTTATTGTGAAGGAAGCCTTTGCTAACGAAGGGCCAACGCTTAAGCGTTTCCGTCCTCGTGCTAAGGGTTCTGCTTCACCTATTAACAAGCGTACAAGCCACCTAACAATTGTGGTTGCTGAGAAGGAGGCAAAGTAATGGGTCAAAAGATTAACCCTACTGGATTCCGTGTCGGCGTTATTCGCGACTGGGATGCAAAGTGGTTTGCTGATAAGGCTGACTATGCTAACCAACTTCACGAAGACTTACGTATTCGTAAGTATATCGAGAAAAACTTAGCAGATGCCTCAGTTGATCGCATTGAAATTGAACGTACAACCAAGTCACGTGTTGACGTTTCTATCCAAACTGCCAAGCCAGGAATGGTTATTGGTAAGGGTGGTTCAGAAGTTGAAAAGCTTCGTACACAATTGGCAAAATTGACAGATACAGATGAAAAAGGTCGTTCAAAGCGTGTCTTTATTAACATCGTAGAAATCAAAAAGCCAGATTTGAGTGCACATTTGGTTGGACAACAAATCGCTGGTGATTTGGAACGCCGTGTGGCTTTCCGTCGCGCTATGCGTGGTGCTATCCAACGTGCTACTCGTTCAGGTGCTAAGGGTATCAAGGTTATGGTTTCAGGTCGTTTGAATGGTGCTGATATTGCACGTATTGAACAATATACTGAAGGTACAGTGCCTTTGCATACTTTACGTGCCGATATCGATTACTCATGGGATGAAGCAATGACTGCTTATGGAAACTTGGGTATCAAGACTTGGATTTACCGTGGTGATGTATTGCCACAAAAAAAGAACAGTAAGTAAGGAGGGAAGCAAACATGTTAGTACCAAAGCGTGTTAAGTTCCGTCGTGTACACCGTGGTCACATGCGTGGCGAAGCAAAAGGTGGCAAGACGGTAACATTCGGTGATTTTGGCTTGCAAGCAACAACTTCAAGTTGGATTACTAACCGTCAAATTGAAGCTGCTCGTATTGCAATGACACGTTATATGAAGCGTGGTGGTAAGGTTTGGATTAAAATCTTCCCTCATAAGTCATATACATCTAAAGGTGTCGGTGTTCGAATGGGTAACGGTAAAGGTGCACCCGAAGGTTGGGTTGAACCAGTTAAACGTGGCAAGGTAATGTTTGAAGTTGCAGGTGTTCCTGAAGCAACTGCTCGTGAAGCATTACGTTTGGCACAACACAAGTTGCCTGTACGTACAAAGATTATTGCTCGGGAGGCTGAATAATGGCTAAAGCAAGTGAATTGAAAGAATTGTCACTTGCGGATTTGCAAAAGCGCGAAGCCGAATTCAAGGAAGAATTATTCAACCTACGTTTTCAATTGGCTACTGGTCAACTAGAAAACACGGCGCGTATCGCACAAGTTCGTAAGGACATTGCACGAGTTAAGACAGTTATTCGTGCACAAGAATTGGCAAACGCCAACAAATAAGACGAAAGGAAGAAGCTGAAAAATGAGTGAAGAACGTAATACTCGTAAGGTTTACCAAGGACGAGTTGTTTCAGATAAGATGAACAAGACAATTACTGTTGCTGTTGATACTTATTTGACACATGATGTCTACGGTAAGCGTGTCAAGTACACAAAGAAGTTCAAGGCCCACGATGAAAACAATGCTGCCAAACAAGGCGATATTGTTCAAATCATGGAAACACGTCCTTTGTCTGCAACTAAGCACTTCCGTTTGGTTAAGATCGTTGAAGAGGCTGTTATTCTTTAATGATCTACCCAAAACGTCGTAATTAATTGCTAACAAGGAGGAAGAACCATGATTCAACAAGAGAGTCGTTTAAAAGTGGCTGACAACTCTGGCGCACGTGAAATCTTGACGATTAAAGTGCTCGGTGGTTCAGGCCGTAAGTTTGCTGGTGTAGGTGACATGATTGTTGCTACAGTTAAGCAAGCTATCCCTGGTGGTAACGTAAAGAAGGGTGACGTCATTAAGGCTGTTATCGTTCGTACTGTTTCTGACGTTCGTCGTGCAGATGGCTCATACATCAATTTTGATGAAAACGCCGCTGTTATCGTGAAGGACGACAAGTCACCAGTAGGTACACGTATTTTTGGTCCTGTTGCACGTGAATTGCGTGACAACGACTATATGCGTATCGTTTCATTGGCACCAGAAGTGCTCTAATACTGACAAGGAGGAGCCAAATCATGTTTGTAAAAACAGGTGATAAGGTTCGCGTCATTGCCGGCAAAGATAAGGGAAAAGAAGGCACAATCACTAAGACTGTTGCTGGAAAAGATCGCGTCGTTGTCGAAGGCGTGAACATCGTTAAGAAGCATCAAAAGCCTTCTAACGAATATCCACAAGGTGGTGTTATCGATATCGAAGCACCAATCCATGTTTCTAACGTGCAATTGCTTGACCCTTCAACTAACGAACCAACACGTGTTGGATTCAAGGTGGAAGACGGCAAGAAAATTCGCGTATCTAAAAAGTCTGGTAATGTACTAGGCTAATATTGAAAGGTGAAATCATTTTCATGGCTAATGCTTTAAAAGAAAAATATGTTAATGAAGTTCAACCTGCTTTGATCGAAAAGTTTAACTTTAAGTCATCAATGCAAGCCCCAAAGATTGATAAGATTGTCTTGAATATGGGTGTTGGTGATGCAGTTTCAAACTCAAAGAACTTGGATGAAGCGGTTGAAGAATTGAAGTTGATTGCTGGTCAACAACCAGTTATCACAAAGGCAAAGAAGTCAATCGCTGGGTTCCGTTTGCGTGAAGGTATGTCAATCGGAACAAAGGTTACACTACGTGGAGAACGTATGTATGACTTTTTAGACAAGTTGATCAACATTTCATTACCTCGTGTTCGTGACTTCCGTGGTGTATCATCAAAGGCCTTTGATGGCCGTGGTAACTACACACTGGGCATTCGTGAACAATTAATTTTCCCTGAAATTGACTTTGACAAAGTTAACCGCGTACGTGGTTTGGACATTGTTATTGTTACAACAGCGCAAAACGACGAAGAAGGTCGTGAGTTGTTAACACAAATGGGAATGCCATTTGCTAAGTAATTGGTAAATAAAAATGTTGTTGCTCTAAATGAGTGACGCGTTTTTAACTGTTATTGACAAAAATAGTCTATAATAGTTAAGAGCGTGTCATTTTGCATGATTACGTTCAAAATAAAAAGGAGGATATCGATAGATGTCTATGACTGATCCAATTGCTGATTTTTTGACTCGCGTTCGTAATGCCAATTTGGCACGTCACGAAGTAGTTGAAGCTCCAGCATCAAAAATTAAGAAGAGCATCGCTGAAATCTTGAAAGCAGAAGGTTTTATCCGTGACTTTGAATACATCGATGACAACAAGCAAGGTGTTATCCGTGTATTTCTCAAGTATGGAGAAGATCGTAATCGTGTGATTACAGGAATTCAGCGTATCTCTAAGCCTGGCTTGCGTAAGTATGCTAAGGCTGAGGAGTTACCAAAAGTTTTGAACGGTTTGGGAATTGCTATTATCTCAACTTCTGCTGGTGTTATTACCGACAAAGAAGCACGTTCTAAGCAAGTCGGTGGCGAAGTTATCGCTTACGTTTGGTAATATATCTAAGAAAGGAGACTTACCATGAGCCGTATTGGAAATAAAGCAATCACTTTACCAGCTGATGTAACTGTATCTCAAGAAGGTACAGTTGTGACAGTTAAAGGACCAAAAGGTGAATTGTCACGTGAAATCGTTTCAGCTATCACAATGACTGTTGAAGGAAACGAAGTTTCTTTCAGTCGTGATAGTGATGACAGCAAGACTCGAGCATTGCATGGCACAACTCGTGCTAACGTTGCAAATATGGTCGAAGGCGTATCTAAAGGTTTCACTAAGACATTGAAACTTGTTGGTGTTGGATATCGTGCAGCAAAGTCAGGATCAAAATTGACTTTGAGTGTTGGATATTCTCATCCTGTTGACTTTGAAGATCGTGAAGAATTGAGTGTTGAAGTACCAGATGCTTTGACAATCAAAGTTTCAGGAATTTCAAAGCAAAAGGTTGGCGATTTAGCAGCTGAAATTCGTGCCGTACGTTCACCAGAACCTTATAAAGGTAAAGGTATTCGTTACGAGGGCGAAGTTGTACGTCGTAAGGAAGGTAAGACAGGAAAGTAATTTATTACTTTTTGTCTGCCAAAACTTTATTAATAATAAACTTAAAATGGCAGTTGCCATAAGAAAAGGAAAGCACAGCTATGATTTCAAAACCAGATAAGAATAAGCTCCGCGTAAAGCGCCACAAGCGTGTTCGTGGAAAAATCTCTGGTACTGCTGCTCGCCCACGTTTGAACGTTTTCCGTTCTAATGCAAACATCTACGCTCAATTAATTGATGACGTAGCGGGTGTAACGCTAGCAAGTGCCTCAAGTCATGATGCCGAAGTAACGGGATCAAAGACAGAACAAGCAGTTAAGGTTGGTGAGTTGATCGCTTCACGTGGTAAAGCCGCAAACATCGAAGAAGTTATTTTCGATCGTGGTGGTTACGTTTATCATGGACGTGTTCAAGCACTAGCAGAATCAGCCCGTGAAAACGGCTTGAAGTTCTAAGGAAAGGAGGAATATAAAAATGGTTGAATTCGTTAATCCTAAGTCACTTGGTGAATTAGAAGAGAACGTTGTTGCTATTAACCGTGTCACAAAGGTTGTCAAAGGTGGCCGTCGCTTGCGTTTCGCAGCTTTGGTCGTCGTTGGTGATAAGCAAGGACACGTTGGTTTTGGTACTGGTAAAGCACAAGAAGTTCCTGAAGCTATCCGCAAGGCTATTGAAGATGCTAAGCGTAAGTTGATTACTGTGCCAACAGTTTCTACAACTATTCCTCATGATGTCCTTGGTGAATGGGGCGGCGGTAAGATTTTAGTTAAGCCCGCCGAAGAAGGATCTGGTGTTGCCGCTGGTGGTGCAGCACGTTCCGTTATGGAACTTGCTGGTATTGCCGATGTGACTGCTAAGTCACTTGGTTCAGCAACACCAATTAACGTTATTCGTGCTACTTTCGATGCTCTTACAAGCTTGAAAGATGCCGAAGAAGTTGCTAAGTTGCGTGGTGTTTCTTTAGAACACTTAGCTGAATAAGGAGCGATAAAATGGCTGATTTGAAAATCACTTTGATTAAGAGTGCGGTTCATCGCTTACCTAAGCAACGCGCGATCGTTAAGTCTCTTGGACTTGGACGCGTATCTAGTTCAGTGGTGAAGCCTAACAACGAAGCTACACGTGGTGCGATTTTCCATATTGCTCACCTAGTTAACGTTGAAGAAGTTAAGTAATTACACAATTAAAATAGGAGGTACCGAAAGATGAATTTGAACGAATTACAACCAGCTGCCGGTTCACGTCATGTACGTAACCGTGTTGGTCGTGGTACATCATCTGGAAACGGTAAGACATCCGGACGTGGTCAAAAGGGTCAAAAGGCTCGTGGCAAAGTGCGTTTGGGGTTTGAAGGTGGTCAAATGCCTTTGTACCGTCGTATTCCAAAGCGTGGATTTACTAACATTTCACGTAAGGAATTCGCAGTTGTTAACTTGAACAAGTTAAACAGCTTTGATGATGGTACAGAAATTACACCAACACTTTTGATTGAAAACGGTATTGTTAAAAATCAAAAGTCTGGTATTAAGATTTTGGCTGTTGGTCAACTTGAAAAAAAGTTGACTGTTAAGGCACATAAGTTCTCTGCAGCAGCGGTTGCTGCAATCGAACAAGCCGGTGGGTCAACTGAGGTACTTTAATGCTTAGCACGTTATTTAATGCAGTACGTGAAAAGGACATTCGCAAAAAATTAGGGTGGACGTTTTTTATTCTGTTTATTTACAGAGTTGGAACGCACATAACTGTGCCTGGTGTTAACCCTTCCGCTATGTCTGAGATGGCTAGTTCCGGATTAATGAACATTTTGAACATCTTTTCTGGTGGTGGCCTGACAAACTACTCGTTGTTCGCAATGGGCGTGTCACCATACGTGACAGCACAAATTATTGTACAACTTTTGCAATTAGATATCGTGCCTCGCTTTGTTGAATGGAGTAAGCAAGGTGAAGTTGGTCGCCGAAAGTTGAATAACGCTACGCGGTGGTTAACACTTGTCCTTGCGTTTGTTCAATCTGTTGGTATCACAGCTGGATTTAATTCATTGTCATCCTATGGATTAGTGAGTCAAACCAATAGCGTAATGTCATTTGTTGTAATCGGTTCTGTTATGACTATTGGAACTTTTTTTGCAATGTGGCTTGGGGAAATGATTACTGAAAAAGGCTTAGGAAACGGCGTTTCAATGATTATTTTTGCGGGTATAATCGCCCAAGCACCAGAAGGTTTCTATGAAATTTTCAAAGAAAATATTCTGCAATCAGACAGTAGTGACATACTTAATGGTTGGATATTTGTTGTTGTATTAGTTATAGCGATGATTTTAGTGGTTGCATTTACGACATGGTCTTATGAAGGAACTCGTCGTCTACAAATGCAGTATACGCGATCTGCCACATCATATGGTAGTGAAGCATATTTACCATTAAAAGTAAATGTTTCTGGCGTTATACCTGTCATATTTGCTTCATCATTTATTAGTACGCCACAAACGGTTATGTTAGCGTTTCAAGACAAATATTCATCAGCCCAGTGGTACCAAATTATGCAACAGATATTCAGTATGACGACTTTGCCTGGTGCAATTTTATATACTGCATTGATTGTTGTTTTCACATATTTTTATGCCTTTGTTCAAGTTAATCCTGATAAGTTATCAGAGAATCTACAAAAGCAAGGTGCATATATTGTTGGTGTTCGTCCCGGTGCAGAAACAAAAGCTTTCGTTTCAAAACTCTTGTTAAATTTGAGTTTTGTTGGATCAATTTTCTTGGGCGTTGTTGCGTTGGTTCCTTTGATTGCATCGGATGTCTGGGGACTTAATGAAAAGATAGGTCTTGGTGGTACAAGCCTGTTAATTTCAATAGGTGTCGCTTTGGATTTGATTCGCCAAATTGATGGTTTGATGCAGAAAAAAAATTACGTTGGATTTATTACAAAAGATCAGTTAGCAGCTCGGGAGGCAATCAATGGCTAAAAATTTGATTTTGTTGGGTTTGCCAGGTGCTGGTAAAGGCACACAAGCAGACTTTATTGTGAAGGATTATTCTATTGTTCATATTAGTACTGGAGATATTTTCCGTGCTAATTTGGCAGAAAATACCGAATTAGGACAAAAGGCGCGTCAATTCATGGATGCGGGCGACTTAGTTCCTGATGAAATCACAAATGCTATGGTTGCTGATCGTTTAAACCAACAAGACGTTGAAACTGGTTTCATGCTTGATGGATATCCTCGTAATGAAGCACAAGCAGTATTCCTAGATAAGTATTTATCAGATAACGGTAAATCTGTATCAGCAACATTATATTTTGAAGTTGCTGATACATTGTTGCGCGAGCGTCTTTTGGGACGTGGCCGAGCAGATGATACACCCGAAGTTATTGACAACCGTTTGGCAGTTAATAAGGCGGCTAACTTGCCCTTGGTAGAGTACTATCAAAAAGCAGGTGTGTTGCACACAATCGATGGCGGTCGTGAACTTGCTGATGTGTATCATGATGTTAAGGAAGTTTTGGACAATTTAAATTAATTATTCAAAACACCATTGTTGAGAGATATCAGTTTTTCTGGTATAATTTGATAGGTTAAGCACTTATCAACAATGTTGAACATTATAAGCACAGGAGGTTAAGTGCGTGGCCAACGATGTCATTGAAATCGAAGGTAAAGTGAAAGAAACTTTGCCAAATGCGATGTTCCAAGTGGAACTCGAAAACGGAGCTGTGATCTTAGCGCATGTATCTGGTAAAATTCGAAAGAATTTTATCCGTATCTTGCCAGGTGATCGTGTTACCGTTGAAATGTCACCATACGACTTAACGAAGGGTCGTATTACTTATCGTTTCCGATAAGTAAAAGATATAATAATCAGTTAACCGAATAGGAGGAATAGATTATGAAAGTACGCCCATCAGTTAAAAAGATGTGTGATGCTTGTCGTGTTATCAAGCGTAATGGTCGAACAATGATCATTTGTTCTGCTAACCCCAAGCATAAGCAACGCGCTGGAAAGTAATTTCTGCGTGTTATAAATATTGATTGAATAAAGACATAACTGTCATTTTCAAAAATACTAAAGGAGGTAAATTGTTATGGCTCGTATAGCAGGTATAGATTTGCCACGTGACAAGCGAATTGTCATTGGCTTAACTTACATCTACGGAATCGGTAATACTACTGCACAAAAGGTCTTGGCTGAAGCTGGCGTTTCTGAAGACGTTCGCGTTCGCGATTTAACGTCTGACCAAGAAGATGCCATTCGTGCAACAGTTGACAAGTTAAACTTGCAATTAGAAGGTGACCTACGTCGTAAGGTATCACTTGATATTAAATCATTGCAAGAAATTGCATCATACCGTGGCATTCGTCATCGTAAGGGCTTGCCCGTTCGTGGACAAAACACGAAGAACAACGCTCGTACACGTAAAGGCCCAGCTAAAGCAATTGCTGGAAAGAAAAAGTAATTTACTTTTTCTTGTTGTATCCTCATCGATGCGACACATGATTATCGCAACCAAAGTTGCGTAATGTTGGTTAATTTATTTTAACCCGAGAAATTATAAGAAAGTATTGAAAAGGAGGCAAATAAATGGCAGGTCGTACAACGCGTAAGCGTCGTGTGAAGAAGAATATTGAATCTGGTGTGGCTCACATCCATTCAACATTCAACAACACTATTGTAATGATTACTGATGCACAAGGTAACGCAGTTGCTTGGTCATCAGCTGGTGCACTTGGCTTCAAAGGAAGTCGTAAGTCAACACCATTCGCTGCTCAAATGGCGGCGGAAGCTGCAGCAAAAAGTGCCATGGAAATTAACATGCGTACAGTTGCAGTAACTGTTAAGGGTCCTGGCTCAGGTCGTGAATCAGCTATCCGTGCTTTGGCAGCAGCTGGCTTGGAAGTAACATCAATTAAGGATGTTACACCAGTTCCCCATAACGGATCACGCCCACCAAAGCGTCGTCGTGTTTAATTGAATTTCATTGCTCTTGCTGTGAAAGAAGGGGTAAGAATTTACAGATGATTGAATTTGAAAAGCCAAATATTCATAACATCGAAGAGGATGCCCGCTACGGCAAATTTGTTGTAGAGCCTCTTGAGCGTGGATATGGTACGACACTTGGTAACTCATTGCGTCGTATCTTATTGTCTTCGCTTCCTGGCGCAGCCGTTAATACGGTGCAAATTGACGGCGTGGTTCACGAGTTTTCAACCGTGGATGGCGTTGTTGAAGATGTCACACAAATTATCTTGAACCTCAAGAAGGTTGTGTTGGCGATTGACTCAGATGATGAACGCTCACTTGAAATTGATATTCAAGGGCCGGCAGATGTAACAGCTGCAGATTTGCAGGGTGGTGCTGATGTTGAAGTTTTGAATCCTGATTTACATATCGCTACTGTGGCAGCTGGTAAGTCATTACATATGACAGTCACGGCGGTCAAAGGTCGTGGATATACATCAGCTGATGAAAATAAGAAGCTACGTGATGAAATGCCTATTGGTGTTTTAGCCGTCGATTCTATTTATACACCTATCGAACGTGTAAACTACCAAGTAGAAAATACACGTATCGGTGCGCGTGACGATTATGATAAGCTTACTTTTGATATTTGGACAAATGGTTCTATCAAACCAAGTGATGCTTTGAGTTTGGGTGCTAAGATCTTAGCTGAGCATCTTGGTTTGTTTATGGATATTTCTCCTGTAGCTGCTGAAGCTAGTGTTATGGTTGAAGCAGAGCCTGTTGCTGCTAGTGCATCAGATTCTGCCCCAATTGAAGATCTAGATTTATCTGTTCGCTCATATAATTGTCTCAAACGGGCCGGTATCAACACTATTGTAGAGTTGACGGATCGCACTGAAGCTGACATGATGAAAGTGCGTAACCTCGGTCGGAAATCACTTGACGAAATCCAAGAAAAGCTCACTGATATGAACTTAGGATTTCGCAAGGAAGATTAACACATGTCTTTAAATTAAAAAAAGGAGGATTCACCAATGGCATATCGTAAATTGGGTCGTACATCTTCACAACGTAAAGCTATGTTGCGTGATTTGACAACTGATCTTTTGATCAATGGTCGTATTACTACTACTGAAGCACGCGCTAAAGAAGTTCGTAAGACAACTGATAAAATGATTACATTAGGTAAGCGTGGCGACTTAAACGCTCGCCGTCAAGCAGCTACTTTTGTTCGTAACGAAGTTGCGGATGTTATAGAAGATGGCGACGATGTTAAAGTGCAATCAGCTTTGCAAAAGTTGTTTGATGATGTTGCACCTCGCTTTGCAGAACGTAATGGTGGTTATACACGAATTCTCAAGACAGTCCAACGTCGTGGCGATGCTGCGCAACTGGTTATCTTGGAGCTCGTTGATTAACAATAACAAAAAAACTTGAGAATTTATTTCTCAAGTTTTTTTTTCTAATTTTTACGATTTAATAATAATGTGGCAAGATGACTTAATTTTTGGCGTAATGCATTATTTGGTAATTTATTCAGTAGATCATCAAGCTCTTGACTATATTCAGCTAAAAGAGAATTTAGACGCGACATGGCACCACTTTCAATAACAATATTGTGAATGTGTACGAGTTGATTATCAGTAATTCCATCTCTCAAAGCCAGTAGTTCTTTCAATTCTGCATTGATATCTGGATTTTCTAAGGCAAATAAGATAGGTGCTGTGTAGATGCCATTTCGAATGTCTTGACCAGCAGGTTTACCGAGTGAGAGCTGTTCAGTAATTGACTCAAAATCAAGATAGTCATCTAATAACTGAAAAGCAATGCCAAGATTCTCACCAAGTTTACTTACAACATCAAGTAATTGAGAATTTACACCCTCTGAGCTTGTGGCTCCGAATAGGACACTGAGTTTAAATAAAGCAGCTGTCTTACCGGTGATTTGAGTGAGATAGTTATCAAAAGAAGTGTCAGTCAAATATCGGTTGTGTTTTTGTGTTAACTCACCAAATAAGATATTTCTTAAAGCTTCTAATGCCAGCTTATTTGCTTGAATATTGTCAGCATCATTTAATAATGATAACATTCCAGTAAGCAAGTAATCACCAGCATAAACAGCTGTATCCTTACCAAAATGTGCTTGAATACTATCTTGTCCACGTCTCAGTTTGGATTCGTCAATGATATCATCGTGTATTAGTGTAGCAAGGTGCAAAAGTTCAACACTTGCTCCTAATACGATAGCCTTCTGATTATATGGCGCATCAGTTAATTCAGAGAAAAGTAATGTCAGTGCAGGACGAACTAATTTTCCAGCACTAGCTTGTGAACGAATGGCACTATCGATTTCTGAAAAACCAATGTGCCAACTTTCAGACATTTCTATTAATACTTTTTGAAGTGGTGGATTTAATTCTGGGAAAGTGTCCCAAATTTTTGGTAACGACGGCATTGCCATGGGAGTCTCTTTTCATTGATTATGTACAAAGTGCGAGAATAATGATCCTCGCACTTTATTATTATAACTTATTTTTCTAATTCATTATATGTTGATTTTGCTTTACCATACCAGAGGCCACCAAAAGTCTTTTGGAGTAGTGGTACAACATAAAAATCTAAACCAAATCCACGACCAGAACCGTTCATGATTGCCAAACTGCTCAACATGACAAACCAGTGCGTGAGTTCAAACGAATGTGTTGCTCCGGAAACAATCGTAAGGAGGATTGATAACAAGCCCAAAGGCCACGTAAATAGTCCAAGTAAGATGCCTGCGCCAGTGACAATTTCAATAAAGCTAGCAAGACCACTTTGCCAGAAGAAACTGTTTAAATCACCGGCATTTCCTAGTGCAACTAAAATCCAAAATACACCTAAAAACAGACGTAATGGTGTTGACCATAGGACATTGCCAAGACGTGATATGCTTCCCTTGAACGGATTGCGGCCGTCTTCTGTACGGAAGAATTCATCCAACATATAATGGAAGATAGAGTAGGCTGAACGGATTTGTGAGTAGAAGAAGAGATTGATACCGTGCTTTGCAATGCTGGCGATGAATCCTGAAAAGTTAAGACCCATCAAGCTAGCGACAGTGTAATGAGATCCAATCGAAACCGCGAAACCGTGATACTTTACCGCTTCAGAAAATGTTTTGGCTTTGCCCAGTCCAAAATCAGCAAGGATATTAGCAGACGCTGCACGAGCAGCACTTTCGGCACCTTCAACGGTTTGTGGGATTGGTCCTGTTTTTTCATCAACGTAAGAAAGCGTATCTCCAGCCACATAAATGTCCTTTTCTGGAGTGCCATCTTCTTTAGTGGCGCGCATATAATCATCAGCCTCAATACGACCACCACGACCGTATTTGAATCCCCAGTTTGATATGAATGATTTGGCTTTGACACCAGCAGTCCATATTAATGATTTTGTTGGTAATGTCGATCCGTCTTGGAAGAATACACCGTTCTCATCGACCCCAGTGACTCTTGAGTTCAATCTTATATCAACACCATTGTCTTCCATATATTTGAAAGCCTTGTCAGCTAATTTACGATCTTTTAACATATTTAGGATAGAAGGAGATGCCTCAAGCAGGACAAGCTTAATCTCGCTCTCATCTAATTTGTAGGTTTGAGCCAATACTTTACGTTGCTCGATAAATTCGCCCATCAGTTCGGCGCCCGTGAAACCAGATCCTACAACGGCAATAGTTAACATTTGTTCACGCTTGTCAGGATCAAGCTCAGCGGCTCCTTGGCCAATAATGTTTTCAATATGATTTCGAATTTTGAGTGATTCTTCCATTGACCATAATTCAAATCCGTGTTCTTTAACGCCTGGCGTACCAAAATCGTTTGACTGCCCACCAACTGCTAAAACAAGTTTTTCGTATGGAATATCACCCTGTGTTGTTGAGATTGTCTTCTTATCTTTATTGATATTTGTTACTTCTGTCGTTAATAATTTAACATTCTTATCTTGGTAGAAGAGATGTTCTAAATCTTCTTGCACGTGTTTTGGTTTAACACGTTGAGAAGCAACTTCATGTAACTCTGTCATGTATGTAAAGTATGAATGCTTATCAACTAAGATGATATTATACTCTTTATGACTTCTTAGCTTTTTAGACAATGTTTTTGCTGCGAAGACGCCACCAAAACCGGCGCCGACAATGACGATATTTTTCTCGTTCATGGGATGCTTCCTTTGTGAAATTTATTGTTTATTAGCGTTTTACCTCTTCTAGTATAGACTAGTTTATGCTAATTTACTAGGTTTATGAGAGTAGTTCTTTGTGAAAATATGGAATTTGTATTGTGAAATGGTTCCACCTATTTTTTAGAGGAAAATATGCTAAAATAAGTAGTAATGGTTAACGCGATAAAGATAGACAATTTAAAATATAGTTATGACGAACGCTCCTTATTCAACGATTTTAATTTAGAGATTGATGCTGGACAATGGGTTGCTTTGGTGGGACACAATGGCTCTGGTAAATCAACTTTGGCAAAATTGATTTTAGGGCTTTTAGTGGCAGAACAAGGTGATATTGATGTTTTTGATGAACGTCTGACTGTCGAAACTGTGCACCATGTCCGATCAAAAATTGGCATGGTTTTTCAAAATCCAGACAACCAATTTGTTGGTGCAACTGTTGCTGACGATGTTGCTTTTGGTCTAGAGAATATCCAGGTTGAAAGCTCGGAAATGCCTCAAAAAATAGATAATGCACTGACTATTGTTGGCATGCAAGAATTTAAAAATCGTGAGCCACATACACTGTCAGGTGGACAAAAGCAACGCGTTGCCTTAGCAAGTGTGTTAGCATTACAACCCAAGATTATTATTTTAGATGAAGCGACTGCAATGTTAGATCCTGATGGCCGTGCTACGGTCATGGAGACATTACAGGAATTAAAAAAGCAGTTTGGTAAAGAATTAACATTAGTGACTATTACGCACGATATGGATGAAGCAACACTCGCTGACCGAGTAGTGGTTATTAATGACGGGCAAAAAATCCTAGATGGTACACCAGCTGAAGTTTTTTCACAGCGGAAAACGCTACATGAAAATGGATTAGAACTACCTTTTGCTAATGAGTTAGCATTTCATTTAAACGAGAAACCTGATAAATATATGGACGAGAGAGAACTGATACAGTGGCTATCAACTTTGAACAAGTGAATTTTAGTTATGGTGCTGGTACAACTTTAGCGCAGCCAATTTTGCATGATATTAATGTAACGATACCGGATGGACAAGTAACGGCAATTATTGGTCAGACTGGTTCAGGTAAGTCAACTTTCATACAACATTTAAATGGTTTATTGAAACCCACAACAGGACGAGTAGTTATTGATGATTTTGTTTTGACGAGTGATTTGAAGGAAAAAAACTTGACCTCTTTGCGGGCCAGAGTGGGTATGGTTTTTCAATTTCCAGAAAATCAGTTGTTCGCAAATACAGTCTTAGAAGACGTCATGTATGCCCCAATAAATTTTGGTTATGCTAAAGCAGATGCTGAGAATGCGGCCAAAACTGCCTTAAAACGGGTGAATGTCTCTGAAAAGTTATGGCATAAATCACCTTTTGAACTTTCAGGTGGACAGATGCGTCGTGTTGCTATGGCAGGAACGTTGGCAAGTGACCCAGATATCATTGTTTTAGATGAGCCAGCTGCTGGCCTAGATCCAAAAGGGCAAAAAGAATTACTTACGATTGTGAGAGACCTGAAAGAAGCGGGTAAATTGGTAGTTTTCATTTCTCATCAGATGGATCATGTAATCGCTGTAGCTGATCATGTTATTGTAATGCATGAAGGTGGTGTTGCAGCAGAAGGAACCCCAGTTGAAATATTCAATAAGGATCTGGCATGGTTTAAAACGGTTGCTTTGGATTTGCCTAAGGCTGGACAGTTTGCGGAGCAGCTGCGTCAAAAGGGACATGTATTGCGTCATCGTCCATTATTATTGACGGAATTAGCGACTATGTTAAATGAGGAAAAACGGCATGAATAATATTATGATTGGCCGTTTTGTGCCAGGAGATTCTTGGATTCACCGTTTAGATCCAAGAACTAAAATGATTGGAACTTTTATTTTTATTTTTGTGATGTTGTGGTCAACATCATGGGCGACCTATGCATGGGCAGCGGCTTTCGTTGTTTTAGCAATACGCTTAACAAAGCAGCCATTTAGACTTTATTGGGATGGATTAAAACCAATTTTTTGGCTAATTCTATTTACAGTGATCTTACAGCTTTTTTTTACGCCAGGAACACCAGTATTATTACATGCTGGACCACTAAAAGTGACGGTTCCGGGAATTATTAATGCTATTTATGTTATGATTCGTTTTGTTTTAATCATTTTGATGTCAACAATTTTGACGTTAACAACGCCACCGACAAGTATTGCGAATGCGTTAGAATCTTTATTGAAGCCTTTGAAAAAGATCCACGTACCAGTAGCTGAACTTTCATTGATGCTATCGATTGCGCTACGTTTTGTACCACTGCTAATGGATGAAACGCAAAAAATCATGAATGCACAAAAGTCACGTGGTATGAGCTTTTCAACAGGGGGACCAATTAAAAGAGCCAAAGCTATTGTGCCATTACTTATTCCGCTGTTCGTGGGTGCATTACAACGAGCACTAGATTTAGCCAATGCGATGGAGGTTCGTGGGTTTCAAGACGCCACTCAACGAACAAAGTATCGTGTACTATCATACGGCAGCAATGATCGCATTGCGTTTATAGGATTAACCGGGTTTACGGTTATATTTATTGGTATTAAATTTTTTATAAAATGAGGCAATAAGAGGAGAAATCTATGCCGCGATATAAAGCAATTATAGCTTACGATGGTGCTGAATTCTTTGGGTTTCAATTGCAAACAAAAAACGGTGTTGAGTCTGTACGTACAGTTCAAGGAGAGCTTAATAAAGTCATCAATAAAATGGCAAAGAATCCATCACCGCAGATTAAAGTAGTAGGTGCATCGCGCACTGATACGGGAGTTCATGGTTTTGGTCAAGTAGTTCATTTTGATTTGCCATTCAATATTGATCCAGAAGGCGTGCGCAAGGGGATGAATACGTTGTTGCCATTTGATGTGGTTGTAAATCATGTAGAACATGTTTCTGATGACTTCCATGCACGATTTAATACACATTCCAAGCGGTATATTTATCGTGTATCTACGACTGACTACAAGGACCCCTTTAAACGCAAATATACAGGACATTTCCATTGGAAACTGGATATGAGCAAAATTAAAGCTGCTTTACCTGACTTATTAGGTGAGCATGATTTTGCTAGCTTTGCTGCCTCAGGAAATGAAACGGCTACAACTATTCGTTTGATTACTCGGGCTGACGTTGATGAGAAACCAGAAGAGCATGAGATAGTATTCACCTTTGAAGGGAATGCTTTCTTATATAATCAAATTCGTATTATGGTTGGTGTACTACTAGAAATTGGTACCGGAAAACGACCTGTACATGATATCGTTCGACTGATAGAAGTTAAGGATCGGGAACAAGCTAGGTATACTGCGCCAGCAAGTGGCCTATACTTGGACGAGATTGATTACAATTGAACAATATTTGTTATAATGAAACCAGTACTACTTTAAGGGGGAGTAATTATGACATTTTTTGAAGAATATATTCAAGCTTCGCGAGGGCTTGTTTTCGTGGCAACCACTAGAGATAATCAACCAAGTATTCGAATTATGGGATTTGCGGTCAGTCCAGAACGTGAAAATCTATGGTACTTTAACGTTGATCCGACATCATATAAAGTTCATGATATCGATAATAATGACAAGGTAGCTATCATTACGCCATTTAATGAAAATGGCGCACGTATTGAATCAAATAATGCAACTATGAGACGTTCTGATAAAACATGGGCAGATGTTAAACCATTATTTATTGACAACAAATCTTATATGCAGGGGCACCCAGATATCGAAAATGAGATTGTACTGGAACTCGACATTCATTCCGCTAGTCTTGCGTCATATGGGTATAAAAAAGATGTTAATTTTGAGTAAATTAATTGACATGAGACGCTTTTTTGGTTAAGATAGAAGACGGTATTGTTTACCTCACGATAAGCCCCGGAAACTTATTGTAAATGCTTAGCAAGGAACGGCTGAGTCAGTAAACAACTAATCAAAGGAGCGCAAACATGCGTACAACATTTTTAGCAAAACCAGGTGAAATCGAAAAGAAGTGGTATATTATTGATGCAAAAGACGTCGTTTTGGGACGTTTGTCAACAGTAGTAGCTTCAATTTTGCGTGGTAAGAACAAGCCAACGTTCACACCAAACGTTGACATGGGTGACAATGTCATCATCATCAATGCAAGCGAAGTTAAGTTGACTGGTAAGAAGGCCACTGATAAGGTTTATTATCACCACTCAAACCACCCAGGTGGTTTGAAGGCTCGCACAGCTGGAAACTATCGTGAATTCAACCCTGAAAAGTTGCTTGAATTATCAATCCACGGTATGTTGCCAAAGAACACTTTGGGACGTAAGCAAGGCTTGAACTTGCACGTGTATGCAGGATCAGAACACGATCACGCCGCACAAAAGCCCGAAGCACTTGACATCAACAAGTTAGTTTAAGAAAGGAGAATCTCAATTATGACTACAGCAGTACAATATGCCGGCACAGGTCGTCGTAAGAACTCAGTTGCTCGTGTACGTTTGGTTCCAGGTAATGGCCAAATCACAATGAACGGCAAGTCAATCGAAGAATATATTCCTTTTGCTAACTTGCGTGAAGTTGTTTTGCAACCATTTAACGTTACTGAAACATTAGGTAACTATGACGTATTAGTTAACGTTATTGGTGGTGGTTATTCTGGTCAAGCTGGTGCAACACGTCACGGTATCGCCCGTGCTTTGTTGACAGTAGATCCTGATTTCCGTGCAGCATTGAAGGCAGCAGGTTTGTTGACTCGTGACTCACGTATGAAGGAACGTAAGAAGCCAGGTTTGAAGAAAGCCCGTAAGGCATCACAATTCTCAAAGCGTTAATATTCTTATTATATCAGCGTTTAAAAAACACTTTTCTTTTATTGAAAAGTGTTTTTTTGATTTGCTATCACGTTGCTAATAATTAAAATATGATATACTGTTCATGAATTTAATCTTCATTTTGAAGCGCTTAAAGCTCTGTTTTTTCGTTTTTGTTTAGATACAGATAAATCATCTGAGGAGTACATCTATGAATTTTGACCAACTACTTTACGCTGAAGTTTTGGCTCAGCATAAATCTATGCAGAAAGCCGCTGATGTACTACACATCAGTAAGTCTGGACTAAGCATAGCCGTACATCAACTCGAAAATGAATTAGAAGTAACTCTTTTTGATAAATCATCATCTGGAACTAAGCTAACCTCCGAAGGAAGACAATTGTTGTCTTCTATTTCCGATATTTTACGTTTTAAAAATAATCTTGAGAAAACTGCTGCGATTGTTGCTAATCCTCAAAAGCATCAAAGGGTTTCAATTCATTACATGAACACAATGTTAAAACCTTTTATCAGCACCTTTATTGATAATTATGTCACTAAATTTGAAAATGTTCAGGTAAATATTAGTTGTCATGAATTTGAATCCATTGTTCATCGTGTACGTAGTCAAGAAATTGATGCAGGTTTTATCGCAATAAATAACATTAATGATGAAAGCATTGAAAATTTAGATTTTACACCAGTTTGTGATAGTAAGTTAGTTTTATTTTGCGCACCGGATAATCCGCTAAATGATTTGAATCGTCCGATATCTTTAACAGATTTAAAAAAACAAAAATTTAGTCTTTTCAATGATAAATTTCACGATGAAATTTTCGAAAGATTACAATTTCAGTGTGGACCATTATCACTTGTGTTAAGAGTGGATGATGCTTGGGCAATGAACCAAGCAATAATTGATTTAAACACCGTCTGTTTTGGTAGAATTGTTCAAGGAAACTTATCTAGTAATACAGATTTTTCGAAGCTTAAGATCATTGATATTGGTCATATTTTTGATGATGATTTCAAGCTCGGTTGGTTAACTAACCCAAATTATATGATATCCGAGAAAGCCCAAGAATTACTGAGAGATATTACTGCAGAAGTAAAAAAGGATGCTCAATAAAGAGCATCTTTTTAAGTTAATTTATTTTGTTCCGTCGTGTGTTACAGTGTCACCTAGCTTAACATCTGTGAGCGTTTTAAGATAGTCTATGCCAGGCATATCGAAATATGCTGTGTTTGCAAGTAGATCGATTAACCCTGGTGTTAGATGTGATTCTTTGACTGATTCTTCGTTGAATTCTAAGAAAATATGGTCAGCTTGACCTTTTTTGATTTTATAACCAATTTGATTGTCAATTAAAGTGGGGCGGCCTAAACTTACAATATCAACATATTGCAGAGCATCCTTCATTTTCTCAACTGTGTGGATACCGCCAGCAATCATCAGAAGAGCTGGATTTTTTACTCGTTCTCCGAGTAGTTGTGCATAGTTTTTATCAGAATCGGTTGGCGTCGCAGTATAGTCATTTGTTGAAAGGTGGATATAGTCAAATTCGAAATTTTCAGTCAATTGGTTAACTAGTGATTGAGCTTCGTGCCACGTATAGCCGATATTATCTTCGTGAACCTCTTCGGGGCTAATTCGATAACCGATAATAAAGTCTTTTGAGGCGTTTTCCTTGGCTACCTTGAATACTTCTCGTGCGACCTCGAGGGCAAAATTCATCCGTTTTTCAAGACTACCGCCCCAAAAGTCAGTGCGAACATTAGAATAAGCAGAAAAAAATTCTTGATGCAAATAATGATTTGCTCCGTGAATTTCTATACCATCAAAGCCACTATCAATTGCACGTTTTGTTGCGGTACCGAAATCTTTTACAATTTGCCAGACTTCATCTTCGGACAATTCGTGTAAAGGATAACTAATCCATGGAAAATCAATGTTTGAAGGTACCTCTACTTGTCCGCCGAGTGTATAGCGATACTGTGCCTCACGTCCAGAATGGACTAGTTGAAGAATAGCTTTATTGCCATCTTTTTTTAATTTCTCAGCAATTTTTTTAAATCCTGGGACAAAACTATCGTCATAAATTGCTAATTGTTCACGGTCGGGTGCCCAAGAACGTGATGGACCGCCATTAGGGCTGACACTCGTGTACTCAACAATTACCATACCAGCTGATTGTGAACGGGCATTATAGTAATCGATTGTGTCTTGTGTTACTTTTTCATTTAAGCCACTATTTGTCAGCATAGGTGACTGGGCAGTTCTAGTATCTATTGTTGCGCCATGCCGAAAAGTTACCTTGTCTGTTAATTTTTTCATTATAAGAACCTCCGTTTCATAAACAAAGTATAACACTTCACAAACTTTTGGGAATTTCTGAAAAATGAATGGATCATCAACTTTTATTGAACACAACAGAATTTGAACTTGATGCGATGTTTAATAATATATTCATTTTATATTCTTAATACATTAAAAAAATGGCTTCCTCACATGAAAAGATAGCTTTTTAAATTTTAAAATAATTATGCTTCATTCGATGTATTATGTCATTCGCTCATAAATGGTCCAAGCGATTAAGCATGTCAAAAACACAAGAATAAGCATATTTGTTAACATTACAATAACAAAAATGCTTATTCTTGTGATTTTTGTACTTATTGATAGACTGAAAAAGAATGTGGTTATGATTGTCAAAATCAAAAAAAGAGTAATGCTTGGTATGCTATTTTAAGTGTCAAACGGCTATTTTTTTCTTTCGTCACTGCTACTTAGATCAGCTGTTTTGATTTGATAGCCATCTTTCAAGCATTTTTGATACAGATGTTTGAGTAAATAAAATAATGCTCCCCTTGAAACACCAATTTTTTTTGCTAGAGATTCTTGCGTCAATTGAATCGGTTTTTTAACGAGTTGAACATTGTTATAAATTTTGATTGAGGGCTCTTGCAGTATTGAAGAGCAATCTACTTCACTTTTTTATGTAATCATAACATGTAATTATCAAAAAATGCTTGCCATGTGTCTCAGTATTTGGTATACTATTATAGTTGTTTGAGATATGGGAGTGTAGCGAAGTCTGGCTAAACGCGACGGACTGTAACTCCGTTCCTTCGGGTTCGTAGGTTCGAATCCTACCGCTCCCATTGCCGATAAAAGCTAACGGCAAAATAAATTAGCTATTGCCCCTTCGCCAAGTGGTAAGGCATCGGTTTTTGGTACCGACATGCGCTGGTTCGAATCCAGCAGGGGCAACTAATAAAGGGATCCGAAAGGATTCCTTTTTTTGTGCAAAATTTATTATAATATAAAGAAAAAAGCTATACAATTAAGTATAGCTTTTTAACGATGCAGCTGGCGGGAGTCGAACCCGCACGCCCTAAACGGGCACAGGATCCTTAATCCTGCGCGTCTGCCAATTCCGCCACAGCTGCAAATATGAATTGACAACTATATAATTATACCCATTAAATCTAATCTCGTCAATAGATATTCAATGACAGCGAGCGTGTAATTTTGATAGAATAGAAGTAATGGAGAAAATACATGAGATTTTTTAATCGAAAAAAAACAGAAGTAATCACACCAGAAATACAAGCTCATAATGAAGCTTTACAAAATGAAAATGATGATTTATTAGATCAAATTGAAGCTTTGAAATTAGATGTTTCAGAACTGAAATCGGAAAACCAACATTTGACCGAACGCCTTTCACGTAGCAAGTACCAGCAAAAGTTAACTAAAACAGGTGGCGGGCTGGCCGTTTTGTTCATTAGCTACATGTTGCTATCTTTACTTGGTGAACCTTCTCGTTATATGATTTGGTTATTATTAATTGAAGCGGTCTTTATTTTTATGATGCTTAGAGGAGACGAAAAATGAGTCAACATAATGCTTCACGAGTACCTTTTGTTGTTGCAAATTGGAAAATCAATAAGTTACATGCAGATGTAGCAGATTTTTTAAATAAAGTAAATGGTAAGGTGCCAGCCCAAAATATTGTAGAAACAGGCATTGCAGCACAAGATTTATTTTTATCAGACATGGTTCGTGCCACGGCAGACTCACCTATACATATTGTGGCCGAAAACGTCCATTGGGAAGACAGTGGTGCTTATACAGGAGAGACATCGCCAAAGGCTTTAAAAGACATAGGTGCAACTTATGTTTTGATAGGCCACTTTGAACGTCGTAAGTTTTTCAACGAAACTGATTCAACAGTTAATTTGAAAGTTACCGCAGCACTTAGAAATGGGTTGCGTCCAATCATTGATGTTGATGAAGATATGAGTACTTATGCACAGTTTATGGATGCAGAACCATCCGTTGCTCAGGTAGCCGCGGCATTGGCAGGAGTGTCTGTCGATCAAATTCGTAATGTCACACTTGCTTATGAGCCTACTTGGGCAATTGGTTCTGGAGAAGCTGCGAGTGCTGTGCAAGCACAAAAAGCGGCCCATTTGATACGACAAACACTAGCTAAGTTATATTCACCAGTTATTGCCGAACAAGTACGTGTTTTGTACGGCGGTTCTGTTACACCTGATAATGCGCGTGAAATTATGTTGCAAAAAGATATTGATGGCGTTTTGGTAGGTACATCGGCACTTGATCCAGAAAAGTTTTTGCAGCTTGTTGCAATCGCACAAGATCCTGAAGTACCTGATTTTAACATTGAAAATACATGAAGAAAGCCAACAGTTTCTGAACACTACATCTGTTTATGTGTTTAGTAAATTTTTGGCTATGACTCTTGCCCTGTGATATAATATACATGGTATATAACCGAAAACCAAAGGAGAATTAAAACATGTCTTTAATCACTGATATTATCGCACGTGAAGTCCTTGACTCACGTGGAAACCCTACACTTGAAGCTGAAGTTATCACAGAATTAGGTGGCTTTGGTCGTGGAATGGTGCCTTCAGGTGCATCAACAGGTGAACACGAAGCTGTTGAATTACGTGATGGAGACAAGTCACGTTTTGGCGGCAAGGGAACAACAAAGGCTGTTGCCAATGTTAACGATGCTATCGCTAAGGCTTTGGTTGGTAAGTTCGACGTAACTGACCAACGTGCAATCGATCAAGCTATGATCGAACTCGACGGTACAGAAAACAAGGGTAAGTTGGGTGCAAACGCTATTTTAGCAGTTTCAATCGCAGCTGCTCGTGCAGCTGCTGATGAATTAGGTGTACCTTTGTTCTCATACCTGGGTGGTGCAAATTCATACGTATTGCCAACACCTATGATGAACGTTATCAATGGTGGTGCTCACTCAGCAAACAAGGTTGACTTCCAAGAATTCATGATTATGCCTGTTGGTGCACCAACAGTTAAGGAAGCAATTCGTTACGGTTCAGAAACTTTCCATGCTTTGAAGAAGTTATTAGAAGCTGATGGTAAGGCAACTTCAGTTGGTGATGAAGGTGGATTTGCACCTGACTTCGCTGATAACGAAGAACCTTTGAAGTATTTGATCCGTGCGATCGAAGCCGCTGGTTACAAGCCTGGTAAGGACATCGCAATTGCTGTCGATGTTGCTTCATCAGAATTGTATGATGCAGAAACAAAGACATATAAGTTGCGTTGGTCAACTGGAGAAGAATTCACAACACCTGAATTCATCAAGTATCTTGAAGATTTGGCAGATCGTTACCCAATCATTTCAATCGAAGATCCTATCGACGAAAACGAATGGGAAGACTGGGCTACAATTACTGCAGAATTGGGCAAGAAGGTTCAATTGGTTGGTGATGATTTCTTCGTTACTAACACACAATACCTTGAAAAGGGTATCAACATGGGCGCTGCTAACTCAATCTTGATCAAGGTTAACCAAATCGGTACTTTGACAGAGACTTTCGAAGCTATCGAAATGGCTAAGGAAGCTGGTTACACGGCTATTGTTTCTCACCGTTCAGGTGAAACAGAAGACACAACAATTTCTGACTTGGTTGTTGCTACAAACGCTGGTCAAATCAAGACAGGTTCATTGTCACGTACTGATCGTATTGCTAAGTACAACCAATTGATCCGCATCGAAGAATTGTTGGACACAACTGCTAAGTATAAGGGTATCCATTCATTCTATAACTTGTCAGCTGCTGCTCGCGAAACAATTGAAAACAAGTAAAAAATTAAATCGGCCATTTGGCCGTTTTTTTATACATAAAATTTTGATATGAACATATGATCGGAAAGAAGAATAATATGGTCGCTAAAATAAAACGTTGTGCGTGGGTGAATAATTACCAATACTCAAAACTTATGACAGATTATCATGATAAAGAGTGGGGCCAACCAAATCAATATAGTGATAGTCAGTTATTTGAATTGTTAACGTTGGAGGTGTTTCAGGCAGGATTGAGTTGGGAAACTTCTTTAAAACGACGTTCTGCAATGATTAAAGCTTTTTACGCGTTTGATATAGATCGAGTTGCGGAAATGACCGAGAAAGATATTTTACGACTAAAAACTAATCCCGAGATTATTAATAATACGTTGAAAATTACTGCCACTATTCATAATGCCAAAATAATCAAGCAATTATCTAGTTATGCATTTGATAGCCTTTCTGACTATATGTGGTCATTTACCGATGGTCAAGTTATTAATCACCACATTACTGATAGTATCGAAGTTCCAAGTCAAAATGAATTGTCACAACGTGTTTCAAAAGATATGAAAAAGCGCGGGTTTAAATTTATTGGTCCTGTAATTGTTTATTCTTATATGCAGGCAATGGGCATTATTAACGATCACGAACAAACTTGTAGTTTTAATCCAGATCATTTTTAATCATTGTTGCCTTTACATTTTTCTAACACAACTACAATATCAAATGTGATAAACTTACCTTAGAGGGCTCAATATATGGCAAAATTACAGGGCGTTATTCTTCTGAACACTGATGCTGCTGCGTTGCAGATTGTTGATAGTCATGGGCGTCAAATTGAGCATGTTAAACGTGAGTATAGTGAAAATGACCTAGCATTGGCAAGCTTTTCTACTGAAGTCATGCAACGTGCATTGACACAATTACAACGGTTTCAACAATTACTCCGTGATTATGGTGTAGTTGACGTTAAACTATATGGAAGTGAAAATCTTTCTAAAATGCTCAATGCTATCTACTTCGTTGATCAGGTCGAGAATTTGACCGGTCTTGAATTACTTTGGCTTAATGCGAACCAAGAGAACTATTATCGGCAACTTGCATTACGTATAAATGATGAAAAAATTTTAAATGAACGATATGCTTTTGTTTTAGGTATTAGTTCTACACGAATTGATTTGTCTTATTTTGAAAATAATCAATTTAAATTTTCACAGCATTCAGCAGTAGGACCGGTTCGATTGACACAATCTATTCGAAATATGGCAGCGGAAATCACCGAAATACCTGATTTAATACCAGAATTTATTGACAGTAAATTGGCTGATTTCTGGCATATGTTACCTCCTTTTCAACCAACAGATACAGTGGTTTTACTTGGTGCAGATGTTTTAAACCATCTCTTTCTTAACAAAAAAAATAAAACGACAATCTTAAAGTCAGAGTTACAGTCATTGATTGCTAGTTTTAGCCAGATGAATAAGCAAGCTTTTGCTGAACAATATAATATTGAACCAAATGACATTTGGATGGTCTTTATGGAGGCTGTTTTGGTAGTACAGGTTATGACAGCTGTTGGAGCAAATAATCTTCATATTAGTAATTTAACTGTGTTAGATGGCTTGGTAATTAAAGATAATAATGCGCAAAACGATATTATTACTGCAGCACGAGGAATTGCCGATCGTTATATGGTTGAAGAGAAGCACCGTGAAATTGTACTTAAGTATGGTTGGCGTCTATTTGATCGATTGAAGAAAATCCATCGTTTGAACGCTCGAGATCGTTTATTATTAGGTGTCGCTGCTTTGACACATGATGTTGGCAGTTTTATTAATTCTCAAAAACACTATCAATACTCGGAAGAGATTCTCGAAGGTATTGATTTTCATGGCTTATCTACATCGGAACAACGAATAATTGCATCGATTGCACGTTACCACAGCGCTGAAACACCGGATAATGCATTAAGGTCAACTCAAGATTTTTCACCACGACAACGAATTCGTATTGCTAAAATGGCCGCTTTATTACGTTTAGCTGATGCACTAGATGATAGTAGACTTCAAAAAATAAGTAAGCTAACGGTGTCTATTACTTCAGAAAAAGTCACCGTTACAGGGCAAACGACAGCAGACCTACAGCTAGAAATTTATATATTTACCCAAAAAGCACATTTTTTTGAGGCGGTTTTCGGATTGCCAATCGTTTTGAAACGTCAAGGGAAAAGGAGCTGAGAAAATATTATGACCGATTTAAAGCAATCTAAATACTATGTGAATCGTGAAATTAGTTGGTTAGGTTTCAATAAACGTGTGCTTGAAGAAGGCCGTGATACTCAAAATCCAATATTAGAAAGAGCTAAGTTTCTAGCCATCACTCAGAAAAACATGGACGAATGGTTTATGGTTCGGGTAGCTAGTTTACAACAGCAAATGCTTGTTGGTCATGATAAGTTAGATGCGTCTGGTTTGTCTCCGAAACAACAACTGGTCAAAATTGCTGCGGTAGCGGGAGAACAAATTAAAAATCAATATCAAGTGTTAACTAGAAGTATCATTCCTTCAATGAAGAAATTGGGATTTGAAATGCTTCATGCTGATGACTTAACTGATCAACAATTTAATTTCTTAAGAGAATTTTTTGAAAGAGAACTCCGACCTGTTTTGACGCCGATGGCCATTGATAGCACACGACCATTTCCTTTTTTAGCAAACGACACCTTAAATATTGGTGTTCGTTTAAAAAAGAATGATGAACAATCAGAAAAGCATATTGCTGTGTTGCAAGTGCCTGAAACTTCTGGACGTGTTATTGCATTGCCTGAAGAAAATAAAATTATTCTAGTTGAAGAGGTTGTGCAACTATTTTTAGATGCCCTTTTCCCAGGATACACTATCAAAGAATCGAATGTTTTTCATATTTTGCGTGACATGGAGTTAGATGTTGCTGATGATGAGGATACGCCTAACATTTTGCAAGAAGTACAAACTAAGTTACAGGAACGCGAGCGAGGCCGTGTAATTCGTGTAATTGTTAGTGCTAATACTGGCAAAATGCTGATGTCAAAACTCATTAAAGCATTACAAGTTCCTGATGATCGGATTTATGAAGTAAGTGGACCAATTGATTTAACTTTTATTAATTCATGGTTAAAACTAATCGATGCTCCTTCATTAGAATATGCACCATTTCATGGCTATGAAAATCCAGATTTGTCTTCTGAAAAAATATTTAATAGTATTCGAAAACGTGATTATTTGTTGCACCATCCGTATGATTCTTTTAAACCAGTGGTTCAATTTATCAAAACAGCTGCAAAGGATGACAATGTTCTTGCTATTAAAATGACTTTGTATCGGGTATCTGGAAACTCACCCATTATTAAAGCCTTATCAGACGCCGCACAAAGAGGAAAACAAGTAACTGTTTTACTTGAGATTAAGGCTCGTTTTGATGAAGAGAATAACGTTCATTGGGCTCGTGAACTGGAACAAAAAGGTGTTCATGTTGTCTATGGTTTACGTGGCTTAAAAGTGCATGCTAAAATGGCTATGGTTGTGCGACGTGAAGATGATACAATTAGGCGCTATGTTCACTTGGCTACTGGCAATTATAACGATGTTACGGCAAACTTTTATACAGATCTTGGACTACTAACTGTTGATAGTGAGTTGGGCGCCGATGTGGCTGCGATTTTTAATATTTTAACGGGATATTCTGACCCTAGCTTTTTTCATCAATTGCATATGTCACCAAATGGCATTCGTGAGTTTATTTATGAAAAAATAAATATTGAAATTATGAACGCCAAAGCAGGTAAATCTTCGGGTATTAAAATGAAATTTAATTCTTTATCTGATGAAAGGATGGTTAGACATTTATATGAGGCAAGTGAAGCAGGGGTTCCAGTTGAATTAATTGTTCGTGGAATTACAATGCTTAAGGTTGGAATTCCAAAAATTAGTGAGACAATTAAAGTGCATTCAATTGTGGGGCGTTTTTTGGAGCACAGTAGAATCTTCATTTTCAATAATGATGATAATCCATTGGTTTACTTGTCATCAGCTGATTTAATGGCAAGAAATTTGAACCGCCGTGTTGAGTTATTGTTTCCTATTCGAAATACAAATCTGTCTCAAAAAGTGATTAATATTTTTGAGATTATGTGGGCAGATAATGTTAAAACCCGTGTGCTACAAGCGGATGGTTCGTTTGAAAAAATTGATAGAAGGGGGCTTGCCTCTGTTAATGCCCAAGAAATGTTCGTAGCAGAATCTATGGCAAAACAAATTGAATTAAAACAGCAAGAAGAACGGGAAAACGCTCAAAAAGAATTTGAGCCGATTAATAACCCGTTTATAGGAGGTGAAGAATGACTGTTATAGCAGTAATTGATTTAGGGTCAAACTCAGTACGTATGACGATTAGTAAATATCATCAAGATGGTCATTATGAAGTGTTGAGTCGATTGCAAGAGATGGTACGTCTTTCTGAAGGAATGGGTGAAAACAAAGTTTTACAACCAGAAGCAATCAAACGAACGCTAAATGCCTTAAAAAATTTTAAGAAAACACTTGAAGAATATCCAAAAGCAAACATACATGCTGTTGCTACAGCCGCTGTAAGGCAGGCCACAAATCAAGAAAACTTCTTATCAGAGTTTGAAAAAACGATGGATTTCCCACTTCAAGTTTTAACTGGTGAGGAAGAGGCACACTATGATTATGTTGGAATTGTTAACACATTAAGTATTAATGATGCTTTGATTTTGGATACAGGTGGCGCATCCGCAGAGTTGATTTTAGTTAGAAACAAAGAATCAGTACACGAAATTAGTCTTCCTATTGGCGCAGTGACGATTAGTGAAATGTTTCTTGAAAAAAATGTTGTTAACGCGGCATCATTGTTTAAGGCAACAGTTGCAATAAGACAAATGTTTGGGGATGTTTCGTGGCTGAATGATGCCATGCATTTACCTTTAGTTGCATTGGGAGGCAGCAATCGTACCTTGGCTAAAATTTCTCGACGCCAGAGAAAAATTACTGATATGCCGATTCATGGATATCATTTAAGTATGCAAGATGCGACCAACATATATCAAGAAATATTAAGCAAAAATCTAGTTGAACGTCAAAAGATGGCTGGCTTGGCTAAGGATCGTGGCGACATTATTGTTGGTGGGTTGTTACCGTTGATAGAATTACTGATTTTACTCGGTGGACAACAAGTCATTTTTTCACAAGCAGGATTGCGTGAAGGTATATTATTTGAAACAATTAGACAAGAGACAGGCCAACAAGTTATTGCACCAGAACCTGCTTCAATGACGGTAGATTAATAAAAAGCAACCAAGAATCTCTTGGTTGCTTTTTATTTTAATTAATGATCTACCCGGGAGTCGAACCCGGATTTCAAGAACCGGAATCTTGCGTGCGATCCATTACACTAGCAGATCATAACTATTCAATTATAGCTTATTTTACTGGAATTTCAAAGTAAGTTTCATCACCAACATTAAATGATACGTTCCCAGAGAACTGATTGGTCAAACTTGTTTGAAACCGAGTTAATTCTTCCTCAGATACTGGTACTACGATGTGAATATTTGTATCATATTGGGTGTCTATTATTTGATAATTATGGTTGTTTAGCCAATAATTTAGTGTTTCACCATGCTTATAATCAATGCTGATAGTAACTTTCAAACGAGTCAATCGTTCTACAAAATCAATCGATTCAAGACCTTGGGAAACTGTTCCAGAATAAGCACGAATTAGTCCGCCAGCACCTAACTTGATGCCACCAAAGTAGCGGGTTACAACGGCGACAACATCATGCAGTTCTTTTTTCTGTAAGACTTCTAGCATAGGGACACCAGCAGTACCGCTGGGTTCACCATTATCACTATAGCGTTTAATGCTATTATTGTCACCTAAAACATAAGCAAAAACATTATGGCTGGCTTTATAGTGAATTTTATTTATTTTTTCTATAAAATCTTGAGCATCATTTTCGGAAGTGACACGTGCCATGTTTAAAATGAAACGTGATTTTTTAATTTCTTTTTCCCATGTGAATGTTTTGGGCTTAATTGTGAAATATTTTACCATATAACGTATTATACAGCATGAATGATGAATATTTCTATGGTCGTCAAATTGTCCAGCCAAAAGTGGAAACAACGACTAAACATATTATTGAACCTTTTTTTGGAAAGAAGTGTCAACGGTGCGGACAGAAGAACACCGAAGAATTGCCTAACCAACATTATTATTGTAATGCTTGTTTGATATTAGGGCGAGTTAGTTCTCTTGATAATTTAGTTTCGTTACCGGAACCAAATCAATTTTCTGGTACTGCTAAAATGACGTGGCAAGGTGAATTGACGCAACAACAAGAAAAAGTTAGCAATGAACTATTGGTGACTTTGTCTCAAAAAGGGGAACATTTAGTGTGGGCGGTTACTGGTGCGGGTAAAACTGAAATGTTATTTCCGGTTATCCACAAAGCATTGTGTCAAAGACTTCGTGTAGCGATTGTTTCACCACGCGTAGATGTCATTGTGGAGTTAGCACCACGAATTCAGTCGGCATTTAAAGAAACTGAGCTAATGATATTACATGGCAACCAAAAAGAGAACTATCAATATACGCAGTTAGTTTTAGCGACCACGCATCAGATGTTGCGATTTTATCATGCATTCGATCTTCTTATCGTCGATGAAGTTGATAGTTTTCCGTTTGCAGGGGATGCCATGCTGGCTTATGCGGTGAATAAAGCCCGAAAGGGAAACAGTGCCTTAATTTATTTAACTGCGACACCAACAATAGCAATGCGAAAAAAAGCAGGTAAAAAATTACCGACCTCTTATTTGCCATTAAGATTTCACCAGCATGTCTTACCTGAAATAAAAGTAAAATTAGTTAATAACTGGCGTAAAAGGCTACCGAACGTCATCAAGAAACAAATTATTCAGCTCATTACATCTAAACAACGATTTTTAATTTTTGTGCCAAAAGTTTCTGATTTGAAACCGCTACATCAAAAATTGCATCAATTATTTCCAAATGTCCAAAGTGATTACGTACATGCAGCTGATCCATTTCGACAAGATAAAGTTAAAAAAAATGCGTAATGAAAAGTTACAATATTTAATTACGACTACAATATTAGAAAGAGGGGTTACTTTTCCAAGAATAGACGTATTAATTATAGGAGCGGACGATAAAACATTTAGTGAAAATGCGCTTGTTCAAATTGCAGGTCGTGTAGGACGTAGCGCTGACCGACCCACTGGTTTAGTACAAGCATATGTACAACATATTAATTTAAAGGTTAGGGCAGCACAAAAACAGATTGTCATGATGAATCGTCGTGGGAAAAAATTAAAGTGTAGAATGGACAGCTAAAAAAGGAGAAGCTATGCATTGCGCATTGTGTCAAACACAAATATTTGAAGTAAATTCATTTTTGCAGTTTTTTGGCCTAATAAGACATGAAAATAGTGTGTTGTGTGAAAGTTGTCGTCACACTTTTGATGCAATCAATGATCAACGTTGTCCAGCGTGCGGACGACAGCAACTAAATACTGGCACATGTTACGACTGCCAAAGATGGCAATTGAATAATAGACCCATCCTTCATCATCGGGCACTGTATCAATACAACGACGCCATGCGACTATTTATGCAACAATATAAATTTAATGGTGACTACAAACTACGTAAAATTTTTAATCGTGAGTTAATAAACTTAGTTCATACTTCAGATATGGATTTGGTAGTAGCAATTCCTGTTAGCCATCATACGATGATGACACGTGGATTTAATCAAGTAGCTAGTCTGTTAGAGGGCATTGAATTGACAGATGCCTTACAAGTTAAGGTAACGAAAAAAATGCAACAATCACATTTTAATCGTAGAGCTCGCATGAAAAGGGAACAGCCATTTTCCATAATCGACGAAAAAATTATTGAAGGACAAAGTATTTTACTTGTAGATGATGTATATACGACGGGTAATACATTGCACCATGCCGCCGACTTATTATTAACACATGGCGCTGATTCTGTGAAAAGCATTTCATTGGCACGATAAAAATGAAGAAATTGTAATTTCACGGTAAACGCTTACAGATATGTTATAATGATGATAGAACCAATATATAATAACTGACTTGATGATAATATTTAGAATTTTATCATTAAAGAAGGAAATTTGGAGGAATTAGTTTATGTTAGATTACAATGTACGTGGTGAAAATATCACAGTCACAGATGCAATTCGTGAATATGTGGAAAAGCGCTTGACGAAATTAAATCGTTATATCGAAGAAAATGCCAAGGCCAACGTTAACTTGCGCACATACAAGTCTGACAATTCTGGTAAGGTTGAAGTTACTATTGTGTTACCTTATGTAGTTTTGCGAGCTGAAGATACTAATCAAGATTTATATGCAGCTGTTGATAATGTTTCTGAAAAAGTAGAACGACAAATTCGTAAGTATAAGACAAAGATTAATCGTAAATCCAGAGAAACTGGATTTAAAGGTATTGATTCAAAGGGTGAAATTCCTGAGGAAGAGGTAGATGACTCTGCTCTACAAATTGTTCGTACTAAGCAGGTTGATTTGAAACCTATGTCACCTGAGGAAGCTGCCTTGCAAATGGATTTACTAGGACATGTGTTCTTTATCTTCAAAGATGCAGAGTCAAATACTGATTCAGTAATCTATAAGCGAGCTGATGGAAAGTATGGCTTGCTTGAAACAGCTGAATGATATTCGTCATTGTGTGTTATAAATTGCAAAGTGGGGAACATTTTTCCATAATTTAGTTAAGAAACGTAAAAGTTTATAAAGTTATCCACAAGGCCACTTCAATTGCGTATGCTATATTAAGCAGAGTTTAAATTGAAGAGGTCTTTTATGTTTGGTTGGCAAACGATATTAAAAAATAAACACAGTTTAGTTAAGTGGCTATTAGCAATGGTGATTCCAGTAATTTTAGTTGCTGGGTACCTTGGGGCAACTAGTCATGTAACACAGCATGCGAACCGTTTAAAGGTCGCTGTTGTTAATTTGGATAAGCCAGCGCGGTTTGAAGGTGAACAACAAAGCGTTGGTGCTAAATTGACTGATCAATTTAAGGCAAGTAAAAAGTTAGCGGTCAAAAATTATGGCTCAGAAAAGTCGGCTCGAGAAGCTTTAAAGTTGGGACAGGTTAGTAGCATTATTGTTTTCCCAAATAAGATGACTCAGCAGTTGGCCAATTTTAAGAGTTCAGGCAAGAACGTGAATGTTAAGCAAGTCATAGCTACTGGTAATAATCAGTTTGCTACACAATATACGAGACGTGTACTCGAAGACTTGGTTAATGAAGCCAATGTAAAGCTGAGCATGGGTATCTCAAACGATTCTACCTTGAAAAATTTAGCAAAGCAAAGCAATAGTCTAGCGGACAAAACATCCGATTTGCAAGCCAATTTACAGGCCGTTGGGAATGCTATTGATACAGATACAGCTAAAGATTTGCAAACAGATGCGAGTGATTTAGCAACACAGTTAGCAACTTATTCTGTTGAGCTTAATACGGCCATTAGTAATAGTGATACCGACAAAATTAAAGAAGCAGCAGCTAAGATAAACGACGTTTCCTACAAAATGCAAACAACGGTAGTAGGAGGAATTAGTAATATTGTTGTGAATTTGAATAATACACAAGCTTTGAGCCAGAAGTCTGGTATTATCCAAATCGAAGCTACATCCGTAAAAAATGGTCAAACTGCTGTCTCCAATAAATTAAAATCATTGCTTGGAGATAAATCCGAGACGACCACTACCTTGACGCAGATGCTTACGCTAAACACAACTGACATTAAGTCAGTTAAAAACGATGGGCAAGTTATTTTGCCACAGGTATTGGCAGTTGGTGTGACAGTAATGGCAATACTATTTGGTTTGGTATTACCAATTAAACCAGAAAAACCAGAAGCACTTGCACTTGAACAATGGTGGGATAATTTCCAAATTGCTGGCATAATGAGTGTTGTAGGGGCTTTGTTAATGACAACCAGTGTAATATTTTGGAAAATACCAATGACTCATTTTTGGCTCATTGTAGGAGTTGTCGTACTAGCTCAGTGGACAATGTTGAGTTTCGTTTGGTACTTGAAACAACTATTTGGTCAAGCAGGCTGGTGGTTAGCTACAGGAATCTCTGTTTTACAACTGATTATAGTTGCTGTTGGTTATCCGGCAATTGTACAAGATATGGTATTTAGTATTTCTAGACCATTTTGGCCGTTAACAGCATTAACAAGTGCTGTCAACCACATTACTTTTGGTGGCGAAATACAGCAAAACGTAATGATATTAGTAATTTGGTGGATTATACTTACTATCTTATTAGTCTCACAGTATCGTTTTAGACAACGAAAAAGTTTGACAGAAAAAATTGCTGAATAAAAAGCGAGCACATTTGAGCTCGCTTTTTTATTGTCAATAAATTATGAATTAAACATAGTTGAATCATCATTAAAGTTAGTAATTTTAGCATGGTCAGCAGCTAATTCAAGCTGCATAACAGCACCATTTTTAACACTAATCTTGGCAAAATCATGATAGCCAAAATAATCAGCAATAGCACGAATAGTTGTACCATGAGAGACAATTAGTACATTATCTCCATCTTGATGACGAGAAAGGATATCGTCAAAACCGTGTTGTATACGGTGTATAAACTGTTGATAATCCTCTGCGATTTTGAAAGGGTCTCCTTCACGGATCAAATCCATTGCTGCAGGCATACCATATTTAGCGATAACATCGGAAAAATCTGAGAAGGTATCATTTTTATAAGCACCAAGAGTTGTTAATGCTAAACCAGTGTGTACACCTTCAAAATAGCCAAAGTTTTCTTCACGGAAGTCTGGTAATTGGATAGCTTGATTGGGTGAATCAGATTTATTGTTGGCTAAGATATATTGTGATGTGTGGATAGTTCGTGTTAAGCCAGATGAATAAGCACCATCGAAGTGTACGTTGGCCAGCCGAGTACCGGCCGCATAACCGTCTTGAATTCCTTTTTTTGTTAAGGGTGCATCAGACCAACCTTGGAAACGATGCAAAAGATTAAAATAGGTTTCGCCATGGCGTACCATGTAGATGTTGACTGTCATAAGTTTCCTCCTGAAGATAACTATATTCATTTTACCACAACTAATTTATCAGCAGAATGTAAAAAGCATTCCCGCAGGAATGCTTTTTATTAATTAGTAGATTCATTTTCAGAATTTTGCTTAGATGTAACTTCATCTTCATCAAAAATACCATTTTGGTTCAGATCTTCTTTGGGTAATGGTAGTTCTTTAACGACGAACTCAGAGATGTAAGCATTGTCGTAATTAAGAGCAGTAAGTTCAAAGTTGGCAACCTTCATTGTATCTCCAGCACGGAACTCAGGATCATGATTTAAAACATAACCAGTTAATGTAACAGCATCATCATTTTCAAGTTCTTTTATGTTCCTGTTAAAGTAACGTTCAAAATCATAAAGAGTCATTTTACCAGAAATTTTAAAGCGATGGTCGCCGAGTTTTTCAATGTAATCATCCGAAACATCATCAATTTCATCGCGAACAGTACCAAATAATTCTTCGTAAATGTCCTTATCGGTAATTAGACCAGAAGTGCCACCGTACTCATCCACGACAATTGCAATGGGAGAGCGCTTTATAATCATTTCATCCATGACATCATGTAAGTCCATATTTTCCGGAACTGCAGGAATATCACGCATGATTTTTGAAACAGGATCAGATGATTTAATGCGTGCTTGTCTTACTAAATCATAGTTGAAAACATACCCTAAAATTTTGTCTTTGTCATTATCAGCAACAACTGGAAAGCGGGAATATCGTTCTTGAAGATATAAATTTAAGCCATCAGCAATTGTTGCTGTGACATCAATAATTGTCATAGAAGTACGATCAATCATAATATCAACAGCAACTTTATCGTTCATTTCAAATGCGCGTTGCATGAAAGTCAAATCTTCTTCATCTAGTTCTCCAGCAGCTGCTGCATTTTTAGATAAAGATAAAATCTCTGTTTGGGAATAGATATCTTCTTCGCCATCTGTTCGGAAGCCAAGTAAATGAGTAATACCGTTTGATAAATGATCTAATGTCCAAATTAATGGGAATAGAGCAATATGGAAAAATCGTACGGGACGTACGATAAAGAGCAATACCTTTACAGGTGACTCAATTGCAATGTTTTTTGGAACTAAATCAGTAAACACAGCGTGGACAATTGTAAATATAATCATGGCGGCAACGGAAGCTACTGCATGTGCATATTCTGAGGGAATAACCCCAGTTCTAAGTATGATGTCGGCGACGGTCTCTTCACCAATCCAACCTAAAATCAAACTTGTTAATGTAATTCCGACTTGTGCAGTCGAAAGATATTCAGTTAAGTGTGTTGTCATGTGAATAGCATTGCTGATATTGCGTGAAGGCTTTTCACGACTCTCTTGCAATGCTTTTAAAGCACTCAAACGTACTTTCACCAATGAGTATTCTGTCAAAGTGAACAAAATAGCTAGCAACAAGACCACCAAGATAATAAAAAAGTTGATGATCATAGACGGACCAGAATCCAAATTCGTAAACCTCTTTTCATATTATAACTAATACACATTATAACAAAAATCGTATGAAGACGTTGGATTTTATAACTTTCTTAAGGGTAACTATTATCAGTATTAGACGTTTCTATGAGGTTGATGGGAAGGGAACAAATATATGGTTTTTATGAGCAATTCAATATGATTTATAAAAAAAGTATGGTATCATAAAAACCTAAACAACATACATTCACTAATTAAAAACGTTGATATAATAGCCTTTTTACCTTTTTATTGTTCTTTTATTTTCTAGCAGCCTTTTTTAAATAAGCAATTCAACTCGCAAGAACATGCGTTCGCTGAGACAAAATTAGGGCTTGAAGAATTAATTTAAAAGGGTAAACTTAAAGTCAGTAGTTAGTAGATTCAAAACAGAGTAAATAAATATAAAAGAGGTCGGTATCATGGAAAAAGTTACAGTATATACAAAATACAATTGTGTACAATGCAAGATGACCAAAAAGTTTTTAGAAGCGCAAGGTATACCTTTTAAAGAAATTAACATTGAAGAGGAAACACAATTTGTTGAGGAACTGAAGGCTAATGGTCATCGCCAAACACCAGTTGTGGCAGTGGAAGGTCTACCAGCATTTTCCGGATTCCGTCCTGATGTGCTAAAGAAAATTTCTGCCTGATTTTCGTTAACATCGTGCGGTGCAAAGCTTAGCGGTGTTTTTTATTACATTTTTTCTAGTAAGAGTGTTGATAAATTGCAGAAGTTTGCTGTTAATCAAAGGTAGTTCAAAATATAAAATGTCAACACGGCAATCGATCACATTCAAAACCAAAGGACAATAAACTGATGTCATTAAAAGAGTTAGATTTAGAAAACGTAACATATTTTGATTTAAACAATCAAGTAAATATCCCAAAGAACAATGAAATTCAGCTTGATAAGGATCAAGAGGCTTTGAACGCTTTTTTGGATGAGAATGTTGTGCCTAATGTGAAGCATTTTGATTCCTTGCAAGAACGTCTGGATTGGATGTTTGATCATCGCTTCTTGGAACGTGAATTTATTCAAAAATACAACCTAACATTCATTGAAAAGTTATATGCATATTTAGCGGGTGAACATTTTAAGTTTAAATCCTTCATGGCGGCCTTCAAGTTCTATAATCAATATGCGCTTAAAACTAATGATGGTGCGTATTATATTGAAACGTATGAAGATCGTGTTGCTATGAATGCTTTATATTATGCAGATGGGAATGAAGACTTGGCGCTGCGTTTGGCTGATGAAATGATACATCAACGTTATCAACCAGCGACACCATCTTTCTTAAACGCGGGCCGAGCTCGACGCGGAGAATTAGTATCGTGCTTTATTATTCAGACCTCAGATGATATGAACTCAATTGGTCGGACTATCAACTCAGCGCTGCAGCTATCCAAAATGGGTGGTGGCGTTGGTATCAATCTTTCAAATGTTCGTGAGGCTGGTGCACCAGTCATGGGTATCGATAATGCTGCCGGTGGTGTAGTGCCAATTATGAAATTGTTAGAGGACTCATTTACATTTTCATCACAAGTTGGTGCTCGTCAAGGAGCTGGTGTCGTTTATTTATCAGTCTTTCACCCTGATATTTTATCTTTCTTGTCAACTAAGAAGGAAAACGCTGACGAGAAGATACGAGTGAAAACATTATCTCTTGGGTTGACTGTTCCAGATAAATTTTATGATTTAGTCAAGCAAAATAAGGCGATGTACTTGTTTAGCCCAGACGATGTTGAGAAGGTTTATCAACAACCGTTTAATTACGTTGATATCACTGCTGAATATGACAACATGGTCGCTAACGATAAAATCCGCAAGCAACGTATCGACGCGCGATCCCTTGAAGAAGAAATATCTAAGTTACAACAAGAATCGGGTTACCCATATATCATTAATATTGATACAGCTAATCGAACTAATCCAGTTCCTGGTAAGATTGTATCTTCTAACCTGTGTTCAGAGATATTACAAGTACAAACGCCGTCAGAAATTGACAATGAACAACATTATACAAAATTAGGTTCGGATATTAGTTGTAACTTAGGGTCAATTAATATCGTGAACATGATGAACACGAATGATTTCGGTGGATCTGTTGATACAATGGTTCGGGCGCTAACCTTTGTATCCGATTCTTCTAATTTGGATGTTGTTCCTTCAATCGATTTAGGCAACAAAGAAAAACATGCCATCGGCTTGGGGGCTATGGGACTAGCAGCATATTTTGCACAAAATAAGATGTACTATGGAGATGAAGAAGCATTAGACTTTACCTCAACATTTTTCATGATGCTGAATTATTACTCTATTAAGTCTTCAATGGGCATTGCAAAAGAACGGCATGAAACGTTTTATCAGTTTAATCAATCTGGTTATGCGGATGGGACATACTTTGAAAAGTATGTTCAGAAGGATTGGACACCAAAAACCGACAAAGTGGCAAAAGCCTTTGCTGATTTTGATGTACCAACAGAAAAAGACTGGGCTCAGCTAAAAGAAGACGTGGCGAAATACGGTATGTATAATGCCTATCGTCACGCAATCGCGCCAACAGGTTCTATTTCTTATGTTAACGACGCAACGGCCTCTTTGTTACCAATTGTTAACAAAATTGAAGAACGTCAAGAAGGTATGATTGGTAAGGTTTACTATCCAGCACCGGGATTAAGTAATGAAACAATGCCATATTATGTTTCAGCGTACGATACAGATATGCGTAGAGTGATTGATGTATATGCTGCTGCACAAGAACATATTGATCAAGGAATGGCGTTGACATTATTTATGCGTTCTACATTGCCAGAGCATTTGTACGAATGGAAAAATAATCGTACAAATAAAATGACAACACGTGATTTGACCATTTTGCGTAACTATGCCTTTAATAAAGGAATAAAATCGCTTTATTACGTCCGTACATTTACAGATGACAACCAAGAATCAGGTGTTAATGAATGTGAAAGTTGCTCAATTTAATTTAAAAGAGCGCTTAGCTATGAAATGAAGGAATTAATGACAACTATAAATATTCTTTATGCCTCTACTGAAGGTAATACAAAATCGTTTATTGAAAAGTTAGCAGCTGTTGCTGAATCTAAGGGTGATGGATTTTCCGCGCGTTTAATTGGTGATGAAACAGAATATGCAAATGAAACACAACCTTATGTTGCTTTCGTGCCAACTTATCTAACAGGCGGTACTGGAACAGGACCGGAAGTTAAAGAAATTTTTACAAATGCCTTGGGCGATTATATTACATTTGGTAATAATGTGCGATACTTAAAAGGCGTGGTTGGTTCTGGGAACCGAAACTTCAACATCCAATTTAACCTAACAGCGATTCGTTACGGAAAAAAATTTGATGTTCCGATGATTGCAGCCTATGAATTGCGAGGTAGCAAGTTTGATGCAGAAAAGATATATAATAAGATAAAACCTTATTTTGGAGAATGACAATGGCACATATAAACAACGGTTCATACACAGCGATTAACTGGAATAACATCGAAGATGAATTAGATAAGGCGACATGGGAAAAGTTAACGCAACAGTTTTGGTTAGACACGCGAATTCCTATTTCGAACGATTTACGTACTTGGCGTGGTAACATGTCCGAACAAGAACGTCAAACAATGAACTTGGTCTTTGGTGGATTAACGACTTTGGATACGTTACAATCACAAGATGGTATGGCGCAATTAAAGTTAGATTCTACGAACCAAAAAGAAGAAGCGGTATTGAACAATATTCAATTCATGGAATCAGTTCATGCCAAGTCATACTCATCAATTTTCGAAACACTAAATGAAAAAGTTGAGATTGAGAAAATTTTTGAATGGGCAGATTCTAACGAGTTTTTGCAATACAAGGCAAATAGAATTAATGACATTTACCATAATGGTTCAGCGCTACAGAAAAAAATTGCTTCGGTCTTCTTAGAGACTTTCTTATTCTACTCAGGTTTTTACACGCCATTGTATTTCTTGGGGCATAATAAGATGTTAAATGTTGCGGAAATTATTAAACTAATTATTCGTGATGAATCGGTTCACGGTACGTACATTGGCTATAAGTTTCAAATTGGGTTTAATAAGATTTCGGCTGAAGAACGTACAGAATTACAAAGCTGGATGTATGATCTGTTATATGAATTGTACGAAAATGAAGAGAAATATACACACGAGTTGTATGATGACCTAGGATGGACAGAACAAGTGCTCACATTCTTACGATACAATGCTAATAAAGCTTTGATGAACTTAGGCCAAGAGCCAATGTTCCCTGACGGAGCGGAAGATGTTAATCCAGTTGTGATGAATGGAATCTCAACTTCGACAGCAAACCATGACTTCTTCTCAGGTGTTGGAAATGGTTATCTATTGGGTGAAGTTGAAGCAATGAATGATGATGATTATAATATTGGATTAGAATAAAAAAAGAATCGCAATTGCGATTCTTTTTTTATTTAAATTTCATCATGTGAGAAGAAGGATAGTGATGTAAGAAGTTTTGCTAATACTGGGTACAACTTTCCAGCAAACATAATCCAAGCGTACGCGAATAAGACAGCAGCTATTGTATCACTTAAGTAATGTGCGTTAAAGTATATTCGTGACATCAAAGTCATTATGCCAATAACAGTTATTGCCCAAGAAATGAAGAACTGTTTTCGTGGCGACTCGATGTTAGGAATAACAAGCAAGGAAAGAATGAATATGACTGAAAATATACCAAACACATGACTGCTAGGAAATGATGATCCTTGGTCGCTGAGCAAATGACCAACTGGACGGCTTCTATCGACGCTGAGTCGAATAATGGCATTGAAAATATTTCCTAGAATAATTGTGGTAACCGCCCAAATAGCTGGAATACGCAAATTGGCAAGTAGTAAGATGGCGGCTAGAACCAACACATAAATGACATCAAGTATGGGTGAACCTAGAAAGGAAAATACAGTCATCAAGATATCATTTAGACTAGTTTGAATGCCTGCCATGAATGAATGAATGCTATTATCAATGATGGTTGGAAATATAAACTTTATTCTGACAAAGACACTAAGAATAAGAGCAGATATAAAGCAGATAATCGCGTAACGCAATTGCTTATTTTTTACGGAAATAATCATTGTACTGATCTCCAGAAAGAGTTTTTTTAACTCCTTCTAGTATAAGGGATTCGCTATAGAAATTACAATACTATCATTTCTGCGATGCACAATATTTGTTTTCCGATGATAGGAAATTAGTTGCCTTTATAGTCTGGAGCTAATTTGTTTACGGGTGGAGTGAACTTACGCATCGATTCAGCTAGATGTACAAAATTTGTTACCAAATGTTGGTTAGGCGCATTGACGCCATTTTTGTCCGCCAAGTCTGCAATCCAACCGTTAATATAGTCCACTTCAGTTGGACGTCCCTTGACAAAGTCTTGATACATTGATGGGAAATGAAGTGGGTTACCAATATTTGAAACATAATCGACTTGCTTGACCATTTCATCGCGTGTTTCAATTAGTGTAATACCTGCTGCCTCAGCAGCATCGTAAGCTTCATTAATTAGTGGGCGAGCAATACCTTCAAGAAAGTTATCATAGGCCATTAGCTGACCCATTCGCGACTGGAACATTGTGGCGATAGAGTTTTCAACTGCGTTGAAAAATACTTTAGTCAATAGTGTACCCATAAAGTTTTCCGTATAAGATGGGTTTAAGTGCGCCGCCTTGAAATCATCTTGGATCTTATCCATAACCGTTGATGGTTTCTCGGTTAGATTAGCATAAACAGAACTACCCATATTTTCGCCACCCATGAAATCAACGTCGCCGTAATCATTTAAGACGGTGGCAATCATTGCTGTACCACCAATAATGTGTTCATCATCAAAATACTTTTGCAACTTTTCAATATGGCCCATGCCGTTCATTGCACCAAGGGCAGTCTGTCCAGGTTTGAATTTAGGTGAAAGGCGATCCAAGGTATCTTGAAGTTGCATTTGCTTCATGAAGAAAATCCAAACATCAGGGGTACCTTCATATTCTTCAGGAGAAAAAATATTAATTTTAATTTCGTGACGGTCTTTGTGATCACGAGATTTCCAAACTTTATCACCTTGTTCGTGAATCTTATCGAGGCTTGCTTGCGTTGGTTCGACAAAATCAACGGGGACACCGGCATTTTCTTGAAGCAAAATGCCGTAACGAAGCCCCATTGCACCGGCACCAACAACTGTGTATTTCATAATTATAATAACCTCCAAAGACTTGATGAGATAATACTAATCCTTTTATCACAAAAAGTCAATGTGATGGATGTATCAAATGGCAACTTTATTGACATCATGATGGCGTTTGTAATTTAAAGTAATCAATTAGCAAATCATATAACGTTCATTTAGCCTAGCTGATATAATATTAGTGTATGCATATAGTATACTTAAATAATCAACAATATATCGCTCAAAGTGTGCACGCAACAACAATAGTCTCATTATTATGTGTGTATATTTTATTACGTCACACATTAAAAGCACTGCGCAATAAAAGCTTTTCATGGCGAGGTCTACTGGGGCGTGCCATGCTCTCGATGTATGCAACGGTGGTTGCTGCTTTTACACTAACCTTTTATAAATGGCCATCATTTGCAACATATCTGGCAGTGATAAAAGGATATGGCGGTTTTGGACAGTACTCATTCGCCCATTTATCGTTGTTTAATGCAGATAATGTTGCCTTCAGCTGGTATCAGATGACTGGTAACTTTATGTTACTGCTGCCGTTAGGGTTTATAGCTCCGTTCTTATTTCCAAAATGGCGAGGGTTACTTCGTATTGTGCCAAGAATATTTTTAACAACGTTAACTATTGAAATAATTCAGGGAACCAGCACATTCTTCTATCTTTCAAATCGTATCTTTGATATGAATGATCTTGCTGTGAACACAGCTGGGGGTGTGGTGGGGTATATTATCTATCTGATAACAATTTTCGTTATGAAAAAAGATAAAAACTTTATTCCAAGACATGTTGAGAAAGGAAATTTAAATGAGCACAATCTTTATATTAAGTCTTAATCTTGTATGTATTTATTTTTTCTTTTGGCTAATTAAGCCAATAAATTTTGCCAGATTTATGCCATATACACCGCGTCAAGCGGCTTTTTTGAAAGTGGTACTCTCCATCATAGGAGGATATCTTTTGGCTAGTTTTTTTGTTTCAGCAACAAATTGGGTGATTCAAATACCAAGCACAGTATTGGGGAATTAGCTTTTTTAAATTATTAAAGATATTTTTAGTTGAGCATCCCATTTGTATGAGAATCAAGCGTAAAAAGGTCTTTACAATATGGTATAATTTAGTAGATTGTATATGCAAATAATTAACATTAATAAAAGTTAAAGTCTCGGAGACATGAAATGGCAAAAGATATTGGAATTGATTTAGGAACAGCCAATGTTCTCATTTACGTAGAAGGAAAAGGTATAGTATTGAACGAACCGTCAGTTGTGGCGGTTGATGATAAAACGGATCGAGTTTTAGCTGTGGGATCAGAAGCTTATCGTATGGTAGGACGCACACCAGGTAATATTCGCGCGGTGCGACCACTTAAAGATGGTGTTATTTCAGATTTTGATGTCACAGAAGCAATGCTAACCTATTTTGTTGACAAACTTAACGTTAAAGGGTTCATGTCGAAACCTAACATTATGATTTGCGCACCTACTAATATCACAGAGATTGAACGTAAAGCGATTATACAAGCTGCTGAAAAAGCAGGTGGTGCAAAGGTTTATCTTGAGTATGAACCTAAAGTTGCTGCAGTTGGTGCAGGGCTGGATATTTTCAAACCAATTGGGTCAATGGTGATTGACATGGGTGGTGGTACCTCTGATATTGCCGTATTATCATTAGGAGACATTGTTGTTTCTGAATCCATTCGAATTGCCGGTGACAAAATGAATTTTGACATTGTTAACTTCTTAAAGCGCCGTCACAATTTAATTGTTGGTGAGCGTACTGCGGAAACAATCAAAATTCAAATTGGTTCAGCTTTGCAGGCGGATGAGCCCTTGACAATGGAAGTGCGTGGTCGTGATAATTTTGAAGGCATGCCTAAAACAGTAACAATCAACTCAAATGAAGTTGAGGATTCTTTACATGATACATTGCAACAAATTGTTCGTGCTGCCCATTCTGTTTTGGCCAAACTACCACCAGAATTGGCTTCTGATATCATTGATCGTGGTATCATGTTAACAGGTGGTGGTGCGTTACTGCATGGCATGGATCAATTACTTTCAGATGCACTGGAAGTACCGGTGGTGGTATCAGATTCACCACTAGATAATGTTGCTAAAGGAGCTGGCGCCCTACTTGAACATATGAAGTCCGGGCGCAGAGGATTATAATGAGAAGAAAAAATCAGAACTTTGATGTTGAAGTGGTTGTAAAGGATCAACAAACACAAGTTTTAGTAGATAAAAAACAGATTGGTTACATTGAAAAAGCCGATCGTGGTTTTGTTGGATTTTTTGGTCAACAAGCGATTATTAATCAAGCTAAAGACGAAGACGAGGCCTTGCAAGCTATCTTGGCAAGTTTTAATCTAAATCACTAAAATAAGGCACGTTGTGACTAATCATGACGTGCTTTGTACATAATTTTTTTAAAGAAATAAAGCGGCTTAACAAAATTGAATTTATATTTTTTCTTTCAGTGTGCCGTTCTAGATACTGGAGATGCTATGCAACAGACACGACAAACTTCAAGACGAACATCTGGATCAGAGCTTGATTGGGGAATCATTTTAGCTTTGTTGCTATTTATGATTATCGGCTTGAGTTCATTATATGAAGCAGCAACACATATGCAGGGTGCGACAACCTTAAGTGCTGTAAAAGTAGTGATAAGCCAGGGCGCATTTTGGTTTATAGGCGTATTATTAATTGTCTTTTTAGTCAGATTTGACGGATCGCAGTTGTGGAAATTAGCACCTATTACCTATGGATTAGGCATCTTTTTGTTAGTCGCAGTGCTAATATTTTATAATCGAGCAATGTATGCTTCTACGGGTGCCAGATCATGGTTTGTAATTGGCCCCTTATCATTTCAACCTTCTGAAGTTGTTAAACCGGCGTTCATTTTGATGCTGAGCCGAGTGGTTGCACAGCATAATAGAAATTATCCGAATCATGCATTATCAACAGACTGGTTGTTGTTAGGTAAAATGGCGATTTGTTTTATACCTGTTGCTGCATTAATTGCTTTACAAAATGATTTGGGAACTTTATTGGTTTTCGTTGCTATTTTTGGTGGTGTTGCACTAGTTTCAGGGGTAACCTGGCGAATACTTGCCCCAGTAATTATTATTGGTGCGACAATTGGCACAACGTTGTTAACTTTGGTTATTTCTTCAGCTGGTCGGACGATATTGAGTAAGTTGGGATTTCAATCTTATCAGTTTTCTCGTATTGATACATGGTTAAACCCCGCAAATGATACGTCAGGGAATGGATATCAAACTTATCAAAGTTTAAAAGCTATAGGTTCTGGTCAATTGACAGGCAATGGATGGGGAAGTCTTAAGGTGTATGTACCTGTGCGCGAATCAGACATGATTTTTTCTGTTATTGGTGAAAGTTTTGGCTTTATAGGCGGTGCTTTCCTAATAGCGTTATATTTCGGTTTAATTTATTTATTAATTCGTGCCACTTTTAGAGCACAAAGTGCTTTTTATGCCTACATTGCGACGGGTGTTGTAATGATGGTATTGTTTCATGTCTTTGAAAACATTGGTATGAGTATTGGATTATTACCACTAACAGGTATTCCATTACCATTTGTTTCACAAGGTGGTTCTTCATTGTTAGGAAACATGATTGGTGTAGGATTGATCCTTTCTATAGGGTACCAGCGTCAAAATAGCACGTTTACAGAAACGACAGGTTTTTTTATTTGATGATAAAATTAAATGAATTAAAAAAAGAATTTATAACATTGCGTCAAAAGGTTCGTAATGGGGATGTGTTCCAATCATTAGGGGAATTAATGAAGGAATCACTACATAAAATGCCTCCGCAATCTTTAACAACTGTTTCGTTGCCTGTTGATGGTGAATTTGCATTAAAACGTATGCAGAATTATACGCAACAGGCAGATCAAATGACTGAATCAGAAACAGCGACGGAGGATTTTGACTTTCAAGTGAAAGACACGGACTTGGTGCTAATTGTTGAACAGTTAGCTAGTCCATTGCCAAAGTATCGAGATACAGGAGCGTTCTTTTTCTTAAGCGACATGATTCAAAATGATTTGTTGTCAGAGGAGCAATTGCGTTGGTTAACGGATTATCTTGTTTCGGATGAGCAATTATTCGCTCATATCCTTGAACCTCAGAATGACGCTATTTATCGTCGTTCTTTTAGTGTGTTAGTTTTATCTTTGTTATTGTTTTCAAACCGTATAAAGACACCTTTTATGTCTGAGACGCAATTGAACCATGTTATCGATCAGGTGGCATTATATGCTGCTTTGGAACGTGATGGACGTGGCTTTATTAATGAAAATGGTTGGGCGCATGCTTTTACGCATATTGGAAACGCTGTTTCTGAGATTTTCTTAATGCCTGATTTAGTGAGGGCCGATAAAGTATTTGTTTTGGGTGCGGTTCTTGCTGGTTATCATGAATTATTACAGCCGCTGACTTTTGGCGAAACAGAACGTTTAGTAGAAGTGGTTACTCATATTTCCAAGCAACATGAGCTGTATGCAGATTATCTATTGTTAACTTTAAAAATGTGGCGAAAAGACTTAGTGACTCAAACACCACCAAAGACACAACAACAATGGCAGCAATTGTATAATCGGTCACAGTTTTTCCATGAAATTTTGCTACGTGGAAAAAATGAAGTACCAGAAGCGGTATTTGATTATGTGAGCGTTACAAAAAACTATTTAGCATAATAATTTAAAATATTTATTGCACATACAAGATGAGGACAGGAAGATGACTAAAAAAAGAGTAGCGCTTATTTTTGGAGGTAATTCCTCTGAGCACGACGTATCAAAGCGTTCAGCGCAAAATTTCTATAATGCAATCGAAGCAACTGGTAAATATGAGATTATTGTTTTTGCAATTGCCCAAAATGGTTTCTTTTTAGATAAGGAAAGTTCTAAGAGAATACTTGCGTTGGAAGATGAGCAGCCTATTGTGGACGCCTTCATGAAAACAGTCGATGCTAGTGATCCATTGGCGCGCATCCATGCTTTAAAGAGTGCGGGTGACTTTGATATTTTCTTCCCTGTAGTTCATGGTAACTTAGGAGAAGATGGTACACTGCAAGGTTTATTTAAACTATTAGATAAACCATATGTGGGGGCACCGTTACGTGGCCATGCGGTAAGTTTTGACAAAGCATTGACGAAAGAACTACTGACGGTAAATGGTATTCGCAATACTAAATACATTGTGGTGAACCCTGAGTCAGCAAATAATTGGTCGTGGGAAAAGATTGTGGCTAAATTAGGCAACATTGTGTTTGTTAAAGCTGCTAATCAAGGATCTTCAGTGGGGATTTCACGTGTAACCAATGCCGAAGAATATGCCGAAGCATTATCAGATTCATTCCAATATGATTACAAAGTTTTGATCGAAGAAGCGGTTAATGGCGCCCGAGAGTTGGAAGTTGGAGTCATTGGTAACGATCAGCCACTTGTCTCTGAGATTGGTGCACATACAGTGCCAAATCAAGGGAGTGGTGACGGTTGGTATGATTATAATAATAAGTTCGTTGATAATTCTGCTGTTCACTTTGAAATCCCTGCTCAGTTATCCCCAGAAGTAACAAAAGAAGTTAAACAAATGGCTTTAGATGCTTATAAAGTATTGAATTTACGTGGCGAAGCGCGAATGGATTTTTTGTTAGATGAAAATAATGTGCCCTACTTAGGTGAACCTAACACGTTACCAGGGTTCACGAATATGTCATTATTTAAACGTTTGTGGGATTATTCAGATATTAACAACGCCAAGCTAGTTGATATGTTGATTGACTATGGGTTTGAAGATTTTGCACAAAATCAAAAGTTGAGTTACTCATTTGTGTCACTTGGAGAAGAAAAGATAGGGAAGTTTAACTAATAGAATTTAGTATTAGTAGCATTTCCGCTTAGATTTATTTAAAAAAATTATTAATAAATACTTTAGCCCTGCAATGGAGAAGTTCATGGTACAAGTAATTTCACAAAATGAACATCGTCGCCAACAGATTATTGAAGCAGCGACAACAATCTTTTTATCAAAGGGTTTTGAGCAAACAACAACGCGAGATATAGCAAAGAAGGTAAACATTAGTCAACCCGCTTTGTATCATCATTTTGGTGATAAGGAGTCATTATTTGTTGAAGTAATTTCACGTGTTGGCGAGTCGACCTATACGGATATGCAGAGTATTTTATCGCAAACATATGTTGAACCAATCGATCAACTGGTTGATTTAACACAGGTTATTGTACTCCGGCATCCACGTGATGTATTTAGATTAATACATGACAGTTTTGATTCATTATCGGCAACACATCGAAGTAAACTGGGCATGATTTTTGGACGGGATTATGTCGGTCCTATTGCACAATTTTTTGAAAGTATACAGTTGCGTGACAATGTTGATGCACAAATAGCTAGTTCATTTTACATTACTAGCTTATCGACATTGTTTGGTGAATTCCATTCACTGGGGGAACAAATAACAATGCGTGAACGAATTCAACAATTGTTGGATCTCATTTTATATGGGGTAGAAAAAAAATAGTATCAATGGTATGATACTAGAAGAATATGGAGGCGGTCCGATGGCTAGTCACAAAGTATCATTAGCGTGCACAGTTTGTGGATCACGCAATTACACAGTAACATTATCAAAAGATCGAACAGAACGTTTGTCAGTAAGTAAGTTTTGTCAACACTGTGGCAAGCATACATTACATCAACAAACAAAATAAGGGATTCAAAATGATTAACTATTTTAAAAACGTTGCACAGGAAATGAAAAATGTCACTTGGTTAACAGGTGAACAGACATCTAAGGAAACAATTACAGTTATTACTGTATCGATTATTTTTGCGTTGTTTTTAGGTGGTATAGATTGGCTATTGCAACAAGGATTCAACTTCTTACTGGCGAAATAGTTTTTTTTTTGATATACTAATAATTACTGATACCAAGGACTCTGATGGGTTCTTTTTTATTTTGAAAAGGGGTAAACAATGTCTGAAGAAATTGAAAAATCATGGTTCGTTGTGCATACATATTCAGGGTATGAGCACAAGGTTAAGGCAAACCTAGAATCACGTACACAAACAATGGGAATGTCAGAGCAAATATTCCGCATCTTGGTGCCCGAACAAGAAGTTACAACCATCCAAGACGGCGAAGCTAAGCAAACTGTTGAAAACGACTTTCCAGGTTATGTACTAGTAGAAATGGCGACGCCATATGAAGATAATATGACAGACGAGGCTTGGTATGTTGTCCGTAACACACCAGGTGTTACTGGTTTCTTAGGTTCTCACGGTGCTGGATCAAAGCCAAATTCTTTGCTTCCTGAAGAAGTTGATTTGCTTATGAAGCGAATGGGTATGGTTACACGAGAGCAAGTTGATTTGGATGTTGCAGTAGGACAAACAGTTAAAATTATCTCTGGACCATTTTCTGGTATGGAGGGTGTAGTAACGTCTATTGATCAAGAAAAGCAAACTTTGGAAGCTACTGTAGCAGTGTTTGGACGTGAAACACCAACAGAACTTGACTTTTCAGATGTTGATACAACGTTAGATTCTTTATAATTAGAAAAGACGACTAAAAGCATTGAGTTTTTGGTCTTTTTCTGTTATGATAATATGGTATGTCATTGACATGCGTGGGAGCAGCACTAAAGCTGTGTTTCACCACAACACGAGGAGGAAAATATCGTGGCTAAAAAAGTTGTAAATGTAGTTAAGCTACAAATTGCCGCCGCTAAAGCAACGCCGGCACCACCAGTTGGACCCGCATTGGGACAAGCTGGTATTAACATTGCGCAATTCACTAAGGAATTTAACGCGCGTACTGCAGACCAAGCTGGATCAATTATTCCAGTTGAAATCTCTGTTTTTGATGACCGTTCATTCGAATTCGTCACAAAGACACCACCTGCAGCTGATCAATTACGTAAGATTGTTGGTAAGGGTTCAGGTGAACCTAACACAAAGAAGGCAGGAAACGTTACTCTTGACCAAATCCGTGCTATTGCGGAAAACAAGATGGCTGACTTGAATGCTAATGATATTACAAACGCTATGCGTATGATCGAAGGTACAGCACGCTCAATGGGTGTAACTGTTGACGGTGTTGACTTGACTGTTGAAGGTACAGCAATCAAGGAGGACGCAGAATAATGGCTCAAAAGCATGGTAAAAATTATGTTGCAGCAGTAGCAAAGGTAGAAGCTGAAAAAACTTATGCTTTGAACGATGCTGTTTCATTGGTAAAAGAAATTGATTTTGCCAAGTTCGACGCTTCTGTTGAAGTTGTTTTCAAGTTGAACGTTGACACACGTCAAGCAGACCAACAATTACGTGGTGCTGTTGTGTTGCCAAATGGAACAGGTAAAGATAAGACAGTTGTTGTCTTTGCACAAGGTGATAAGGCTAAGGAAGCTGAAGCAGCAGGTGCCGATGTTGTTGGTGCTGCTGATTTGGTACAACGTATCCAAGGTGGATGGTTAGACTTTGATGTTGCTGTTGCCACACCTGATATGATGGCTCAAGTCGGTCGTGTAGGTCGTGCATTGGGTCCTAAGGGACTAATGCCAAACCCTAAGACTGGTACAGTTACAATGGACGTTACTAAGGCTGTTTCAGATGCCAAGGGCGGACAAGTAACATACCGTACAGATCGTGACGGAAACGTCGCAGTTCCTGTTGGTCGTGTATCATTTGAAGAAGGTAAGTTGGCTGAAAACATTAAGTCGATCGCCGAAACAGTTCTTAAGGCTCGTCCTGCTGCTGTTAAGGGTACTTACGTACAACACGTGTCAATTTCATCAACATTTGGTCCAGCAGTAACGTTGGATATTAATACATTGTAATTTGACATTGTCAACTTCGTTTGGTAGAATTTATTAAGTAATTGAATCCATTTTGCCTAAGACTCAGGTGATGCTTGCATCTTAATATCCTGCCGAGGAAGTTTAAAAACTTTTCCCGTGTGTCTTTTAGCGCACGGGATTTCTTTTGCAAAATAAATTTAAAGAAAGGAGATATATCATTATGAGTGAAAAAGCTATTGCAGTTAAAGCACAAAAAGTTGAAGAAATTGCTGACCAATTTAAGGCAGCTGCTTCTGCCGTTGTTGTTGATGCTCGTGGATTGACAGTTGCTCAATCTACTGAATTACGTCATCAATTGCGTGAAGAAGGTGTTGTTCTTGAAGTTATCAAGAACAAAGTTTTGACACGTGCTGCTGAGAAAGCTGGTTACGTTGAATTAAACGACATTTTTGCCGGACCTTCAGCAGTTGCCTTTTCAAACGATGATGCAGTTGCACCAGCACGTATCTTGAAAAAGTTTGCTGATGAAAACAAAGCCTTGGAAATCAAGGGTGGTGTCGTTGACGGCGCTATCGCTAATATCGATGACATTAACAAGTATGCATCATTGCCTTCACGTGAAGGCTTGCTTGGTCAATTGATGGCAGAATTCCAATTCTCAATTCGTTCATTTGCATATGCTGTTAAGGCAGTGCAAGACAAGTTGGAAGAGGAATCTGCAGCAGGAGCTGCAGAAGCATCAACAGATGCTGAATAATATTTAACTAAAAAACATAAATAAAAATCATTTGGAGGATTTAGATCATGGCTTTTGATAAAGACGCGATCATCGCATCATTGAAGGATGCAACGATCTTGGACTTGGCTGACTTGGTTTCAGCTATCGAAGAAGAATTTAACGTTTCAGCAGCAGCTCCAGTAGCAGCTGCAGGTGCTGCTGACGGTGCTGCCGCAGCAAAGTCAGAATTTGACGTAGAATTGACTTCAGCAGGTACTGCTAAGGTTAAGGTTATCAAGGCAGTTCGTGAAGCAACTGGCTTGGGCTTGAAGGAAGCAAAAGACTTAGTTGACAATGCACCTTCAGTTGTTAAAGAAGGCTTGAGTGAAGACGATGCCAACGCATTGAAGGAATCTTTGGAAGCAACTGGTGCTTCAGTTACTGTGAAGTAATCTTTCTCAACATAAAAAAAGGAGTACTTTTGTACTTCTTTTTTTGTACATATTACATATCATAGGCAGTTATTATTTTAATCTAAAGGAGCTAGTACAATGACAGAAAAAAATATTTCTGGAGAACAGTATTTTACAGCTAATCCCAATGCGGAACATCATTATCAAAATTTTGATTTTGACTTGTTAGGGCATGAATTGCATTTTACAACGGATAGTGGCGTATTTTCAAAATCTACCGTTGATTTTGGGACAAGAACAATGTTGGATGCTTTAGAAAAAACAAGTATACCTATTGGGAAGGTACTGGATTTAGGAACAGGTTATGGTCCTGTAGGTATTACTGTGGCAAAAGCATATCAGCGTCATGTGGATATGGTTGATGTTAATGAAAGAGCGTTAGATTTAGCACGCAAAAATGCCCAACAAAACGGTGTCGCTCAACAAGTAAATATTTTTAATTCGGATGTTTACGCAAGTATCGGTGACAAGTACGCACTGATTTTGGTTAATCCACCAATTCGCGCTGGAAAGCAAGTTGTGACTGCAATGCTTCAAGAAGCAGCTAACTATCTGCAAGATGGTGGAAAGCTAATTGCAGTGTTGCAAAAGAAGCAAGGTGCACCTTCGGCTCAAAAAAATATGTCACTTGCTTTTGGTAATGCTAAGGTGATTCATAAAAACAAGGGATATTACATCTTGGAGAGCACTTATGGCACAAATACCGACATTTAGTGACGAACAAATTGATTATTTCATGCAAGAGGCGTTGAATGAAGCTAAAATTGCTCAAAGTGAAGGTGAAGTGCCCATTGGCGCTGTTATAGTTTCTGAAAACCAAATTATTGCGCGTGCGCACAATCATCGGGAGGCGAATCAGTTAGCCACTGCCCATGCAGAATTACTAGCAATCGAGTCTGCCAATACAAAGCTTAAGTCTTGGCGGTTAGAAAACACAGCAATATTTGTGACGTTAGAACCTTGCATCATGTGTGCTGGAGCAATTATTAATGCACGCATTCCTGTTGTTTATTACGGTGCTAATGATCCCAAAGGTGGTGCCACGCGCTCTCTATATTCCCTATTAGAGGATAGTCGGTTGAATCATATGGTTAAAGTGTACGAAGGCATACGTGGTGAAGAATCAGGTCTATTATTACAGCGTTTCTTTAGCAATATCCGTGCGAAACGTAAAATTCGTAAAGCGATTGCAAAGTAAATAATTGCTATTTAACATAAAAAAAGTTTATAATAACATGTAGAAAATAAAAGAGGCAAATGAATGCAAAATCCGAACGCATGGCGTACTGATAAGGACTATATAAATATTATTGATGATTTGTTACAGCATGAAGAAGTGCAACAACTGGCACGCTATACACAACATCATTTCTCTAACCGTTTAACTCATTCAATTTCTGTATCATACCAATCATATTTAATCGCAAAGAAAATTGGTGCTGATGAAGTTGCAACTGCACGAGCAGGTTTACTTCATGATTTGTTTTACTATGATTGGCGCGTAACAAAGTTTGACGAAGGATCACATGCTTATGTGCATCCACGTATTGCGTTGAAAAATGCGCGTAAAATTACAAATATCAGCGATAAAGAAGCTGATATTATTGTAAAACATATGTTTGGTGCAACAATTGCCTTACCAAAGTATCGGGAAAGTTGGATTGTTTCATTGGTTGATGATTTTGCGGCAGTTAATGAATATCTAATTCCTAAAACTTATCTGACTTATTTTAAGTGGCAAGAAAAATTGGCAACGAAATTTGTATCTGTATTTGCTTAAAGTAACAAAATTAGATATAATATAAAAGCAGGCAAATGTCGGCTCTCGAACCGGGTCAGGACAGGAATGTAGCAGCCCTAAGGTTGTTCGATGTTGTGCTTGTGTACATAAGTGGCCGCTTAGCGGTCTTTTTTTATAAAAACAAATGTTATAAATCGGTGGTTTTATGCAAACTACGAACCCCAATATGATATAAAACATATAGCCGACAAGTAGCACCAAACATGTTTACCAATGATATATGGAGGTGATGAAATTGGCATATCAAGCATTGTATCGCGTCTATCGACCACGTTCTTTTGAGGACATGGTTGGTCAAAAAATCATTACACAGACGCTAAAAAATGCAATAGCGACGCAGCAAACAGGGCATGCGTATCTATTTAGTGGTCCTCGTGGAACTGGTAAGACATCAGCTGCTAAAATTTTTGCACGTGAAGTTAATGGTATAGCGCCGGAGACTGATGATTCACAAATTCCTGATATTATTGAAATAGACGCTGCCTCAAATAACGGTGTTGACGAAATTCGAAACATTCGCGATGGGGCAAATTATGCGCCAATAGAATCTGAATATAAAATTTATATTATTGACGAGGTTCACATGTTGTCCTCGGGCGCTTTTAATGCACTATTGAAGACTTTAGAAGAACCGCCAGCTAATGTTAAGTTTATTTTAGCAACGACGGAGCCACAAAAAATACCAGCAACTATTTTATCTCGAACGCAGAGATTTGAATTTAAACGCATTGATAATGACACTATTCAAGCTAGAATGGCTGAAATTCTGCAAAAAGAAGGCGTCTCGTTTGACGATGATGCGCTTCATATTATTGCAAATGTTGCAGAAGGTGGGATGCGTGACGCTTTGTCAATTTTGGATCAAGTGTTAGCTTTTGGCGCTGATCATGTAACGATTGAAAATGCTTTGCAAGTTACCGGATCGACAACGGCCTCACAGTTAGTGACCTATTTGCAGCAAGTAAGTAATTACGATACAGAATCTGCCCTCCAAACATTACATGATATATTGTTAGAAGGAAAAGATGCAGTACGTTTCGTAGCAGATTTGTTAGGTGTGTTGCGTGATGTGATGTTAGCGGAAGTGGCCCCGAATTTAATTAAAACGACGGCACCATTGGTGGATTTGAAGGCCTTAACAATAAAGCTAGGTACTTACCGTATTCAGCAAATGATGGTCACTTTGGATGACATTCAAAAACAATTATTACAGACTATGCAGAGTGATGTATATTTAGAGCTACTCACTGTTAAATTGTCTATGCCAGAACCTGAACAAACTGTACCTGCAAAACAATCCCCCAATGTTATTAAAGAAAAGCCTCAAAATATTGACGATATTGTTAAAGCGCCAAAAAACACAGAAGTTCCTGAGAAACAAGTTGTTGAACCAGCAATAGAAAAAACACCAGTAGAAGTTCCTGCTATAGAGAATGCTGAATATGAAGATTTGTTAGTTCGCACTGGACAAAATGCAGTATTTGCAGTCTTAACTGCTGCGAAACGTGATGCCTTAGCACAAGTTAAAAACGCTTGGTCCGACTTATTGCGACAATTTAATGTTACGCAACAGGCAATGCTTACCATAGCTGAACCGATTGCAGCAAGTGAACAGGCTGTGGTCTTGGCTTTTGATTATCCTGTGTTATTAGAACAGGCGTTACACGATGCTACATTACAGAACCATTTGGTGCAGCAACTACAATCACAGAATTTGCCAAGCGAACTAGTGTTTATTTCACAAGATGAATGGACCTCTGATCGTGCATTGTACGTGAATAAATTAAAAACTGGCGAAACACCTCAAATTCAATTAGAAGATGTGCCTCGAGTGAAAGCTGCTAATTTACCAGCGATTCCTACAAAAACTCCACAAACAACAAGCAATAAGGAGCTAAAAATTGTTAGTGAGGCTAAAGAATTATTTGGCGAAGATCTCGTGAATATTGTTGACTGATTAATATAGGAAGGAAATATGTTTAACGCAGTGCGCGTGAGGCATTTTGAAAATATGCAATACCCTGAACCTATCGCTAAATTAATAGATAGTTACACGAAGCTGCCTGGTATTGGCCCAAAAACGGCCACAAGGCTAGCTTTTTATACATTAGGTATGAATGAAGAAGATGTACAGGATTTTTCTAAGGCATTGATTTCCGCAAAAACTGATTTAACTTTCTGCTCTATTTGTGGTAATATTACTGCAACTGATAGCGATCCATGCGTTATTTGTCGTGATCAATCACGTGATCAGTCAACGATTTTTGTTGTCGAAAATTCACGTGATGTAATGGCGATGGAGAATACTCGAGATTATCACGGTCTATACCATGTTTTAAATGGTGTCATTTCTCCTAGCGCAGGAACAGGACCAGAGGATATTAATTTACCGAGTTTGATTCGACGTTTGTCTGAGCATGAAGAAATTAAAGAAGTAATTGTCGGCACAAATGCGAATGCTGAAGGGGAAGCTACTGCTATGTATTTAGCCCGCTTACTGAAACCGGCTGGTATCGCAGTTACACGTTTAGCGCATGGTTTAGCTGTTGGATCTGATATTGATTATGCTGATGAATTAACACTCATCAAAGCAGTACAAGGACGGACAAAATTATGATATTTGGCAGGAAAAAAACTGGATTGCGCGAAGAGTATGATAGAGCACTTGTGTTTCAAATTGATAAAGCAAAAATTGACTGGGATACGGCAAGAAATTCTGAAGCAGCATTACTTGATGGTCAAGTGAATTTGCGGCTCATACAAGCGCAAACGGCATTGGCGCGTGCTAAATTTAATTATTTATATCGTGAAGCACGTCGTCGTAAAACAGTTGGGCACATGCAAACCCATGTTTTAAAAACAGATCGTATTTAATCATTAGACAAATTACTCATAAGGACTGTTATGCCAAAACCAATATTTATATCATTCGAAGGACCTGAGGGCGCTGGAAAAACAAGTGTTCTCGAGGCATTGATTTCAGAATTAAAAACTAAACTTGGCGATGATTTGGTAACTACACGTGAGCCAGGTGGAAATCCAATTTCTGAAGCAATTAGAGCGATTTTACAGCCAGAAGAAGATAATGGCATGGATAAACGAACTGAGGCGCTCTTATATACAGCTGCTCGACGTCAACATCTCGTGGAAAATATTAAACCAGCATTAGATCAAAACAAAATTGTGATATCTGACCGCTATGTTGATAGCTCACTTGCTTATCAAGGGGGTGGTCGTGGACTTGGAATCGATAATATTTGGGAGATCAATCAATTCGCAATTGATGGCCTATTGCCCGATATGACAATTTATCTTGATGTGCCTGTTGAAATTGGCTTGGCACGTGTAAATGAGAATCGTCAGGGTAAAATTGATCGACTAGATAAAGAGAGTATATCCTTTCATCAGAAGGTTCGAGAGACATATTTAAAACTTCAAAGTGAATTTTCTGATAGAATTAAGATAGTAGATGCTACGCAACCACTTAACAAAGTCATTGATGACACGCGGATACTCATCAACCAAATTCTGGAGGACAAATCATGAAATTAGTTACAGCAATTGTGCAAGATAAAGATACAACAAAACTCAGTAATGCTTTTGTGAAGGCAAATATTCGTGCAACACGTTTAGCCACATCAGGTGGTTTCTTAAGGTCAGGAAATACAACGTTCATGATTGCCATTGAAGATGAACGTGTACCAGAGGTTATGGAAATCATTAAAAAGGTTTCACAAAAACGTAAGCAATTTATGGTGCCACCTATTAGCCTGGATGCTAGTGGTGACCATGCTGGTGCTTATCCAATTGAAATTGAAGTTGGTGGGGCGACGGTATTTACTCAGAGTATTGATTCATTTGAACAGTTCTGATGTTACCAGATTTTGCAACAATTGCACAAAAAAATTATCCAACGCAACTCACTCATTTTAACGATTTACTGCAACAAGATAAGTTGAGTCATTTATATTTGTTTGTTGGTCCAAGCCAGTCCGCAAAACTGGCTTTTTCGCGTTATATAGCTTGGCAAGTTGTTCACCCTGATGAGCGCAATGCCTTGCGAATTACTGAAAATGAACATCCAGACGTACATATAACAGCGCCCATTCCACCAGCTACGTCACTAAAAGTGGCTCAAATTCGTGATTTGACACCTGAATTTGTAACAACAGCCACTGAAAGTCCACGGAAAATATTTATTTTAGATGCGGTTGAAACACTCACAGCAAGCGCAGCAAATTCCCTGTTAAAATTCATTGAGGAGCCTGCCGGACCACAATTAATTATGATGCTTACGGAAAATATGTCCGATGTTTTACCGACGATTAGATCACGCGCGCAAGTAGTTCATTTAGCATCAGCTATTACCAGCAATGATGGTTTAATGGACGATGATTGGCAAAAGCAGACCCAATTAGTATTGTTTAAGTGGTTTGAGCTTATGATGCAGAGACGAATTGAAGCATTTGCATTTGTGCAGACAAAGATTATTGGTCAATTAAACGATACGAAGCAACAGCAGTTATTTTTAAATTGGTTACATGAGTTGGCAAGAGATACAATTGTTTATGACCAGATTCCAGATGAACGGTTAGCTTTTCCCAATCTAATTGGGCTATATAAAACATTACGACAGCGCTATGATATGTATCGATTGGTTAAAGCAAGTGATGAAGTATTTGCTGACGATAAATTGCGCAAAGTGAACCTATCGTTACAAGCACGGTTAGAAAAAATGACACTAGACGTCATAATCGCTCTGGGGGAATAAAATGCAGCAACAAAAAAGTTTTGAAAATCAAGAGACAGGAACACTTTTTTTAGTTCCAACACCTATTGGTAATTTACAAGATATGTCGCCAAGAGCTATTGATACATTGCGCGATGTAGATATAATTGCTGCTGAAGATACACGCCACACACAACAGTTACTAAATCATTTTGCAATCACGACAAAACAAACTAGTTTCCATGAACACAACTGGCAGGCGAAAATCCCTGGCCTTATTGCAGATTTACGAAATGGAAAAAATGTAGCACAAGTTAGTGATGCGGGGATGCCTTCTATTTCTGACCCAGGTAAAGAATTAGTTGCGGCAGCTGTGGCTGAAAACTTAGCCGTCGTACCGATTCCTGGTGCAACGGCTGGTGTGACAGCATTGATTGCCAGTGGTTTAGTGCCGCAACCGTTTTATTTTTATGGGTTCTTACAACGTAAAAATAGTGAACAATTGGCAGAATTACAGCAGTTATCCACAATGCGGGATACAGTCATTTTTTATGAATCACCACATCGATTAAAGCAAACTTTAGTAAATATCCAAAAAGTAATGGGTGACGATCGTCGTATTGTTTTAGCACGAGAGCTAACAAAGCGCTATGAAGAATTTATTCGCGGAACTATTGATGAACTAGTTTCGTGGTCGCAATCAAATGAAATTCGTGGTGAGTTTGTAGTAATGATTGATGGCTTTCATGGAGAAATTTCTGAGCCAGATAACAGTATGGCACTAACTGTTCAAGAAGCAGTATCAGCACTGATTAAAAAGGGCCTAAAGCCCAATGCAGCAATAAAACAAATAGCAAAGGAACGAGGCCTTGATAGACAAGCAGTATATGCGGACTATCACGAGATAGAGTAGTATGAAAAAATATGAAATAAAAAGACGTGTTGAATATTATGAAGCTGATACGACACAAAAATTATCTTTACCGATGATTTTAAATTATGCTGTCTTAGCTTCTAAATGTCAGAGTGATGAACTTGGCGTGGGGCAGGACTTCCATTTAGGCCGTGGCCTTGGTTGGATTATCTTACAATATGAAGTAATAATTAAGCGACGTCCTAAAATTGGTGAAATAATTCGTATTCAGACCTTTGCTACGCAATACAATCCTTTTTTTGTCCGTCGACCATTCGTCTTTTTAGATGAAAATGATAATGAAATTATTCGTGTTGATTCTATTTGGACTATGATAGATATGACAAATCGTCGCATGGCACGTTTACCACAAGATATAATTGATAAGTATGATGCAAAAAGAGTTAAGCAAATTTCACGAATCCCTAACCCTGAGAAATTTTCAGATGATGATCAATATACTGAGAGGGACTATCATGTGCGATATTTAGATATTGATGGTAATAAGCATGTGAACAACTCTAAGTATTTTGAATGGATGCAAGACGTTATCGCACCGGAGTATCTATTAACCCATGAAATCACATACATTAATCTAAAATTCGAAAATGAAATTCGGCTTGGACACACTATTTTATCGCAAGTAGTTCAAAACGATAATGAATCCAAGCATCGCATTATGATGGAAAATGTGGTGAGCGCAGAAGCAGAGTTCAAGTGGCGAAAAATTTGATATAATAGTGTGTAGAGGAAAAAAGATATGGCTATTTTAGTTCTTGGTGGCGCCGGTTATATCGGTTCACACATGGTTAAGCGTTTGGTAGAAGCAGATCGTGACGTTGTCGTTGTTGATGCTTTGTTTACGGGACACCGTGAGGCGGTTAATCCAAAAGCAAAATTCTATCAAGTTGATATTCGTGATAAGGCAGCATTGTCAAAAGTGTTTGACAAAGAAAATATTGAACAAGTTGTTCACTTTGCAGCGTTTTCTATCGTTCCAGAATCTGTAGAAAATCCACTAAAGTACTTTGATAATAATACTAGTGGTATGATTACTTTGCTAGAGGTGATGAAAGAACACGATGTTAAACAAATTGTGTTCTCGTCAACGGCAGCTACTTATGGTAATCCTGTTAATATTCCTATTAAAGAAACAGATCCACAACGACCAATTAACCCTTATGGGGAATCAAAGTTGATGATGGAAAAAATCATGGCTTGGTCTGATCAAGCGGATGGTGTTAAGTGGGTTGCATTGCGCTACTTTAACGTAGCAGGTGCTGCCGAAGATGGCACGATTGGAGAAGATCATACGCCTGAAACGCATTTAGTACCAATTATTTTGCAAGCCGGCTTAGGTCAACGTGAATATATTGAGATGTTTGGTGATGATTACAATACTCCTGACGGTTTCAATGTTCGTGATTATGTCCATGTTTTGGACTTGGCTGATGCGCATATTTTGGCATTGAAGTATTTAGCCGATGGAAACAATTCAAACCAATTTAACTTGGGATCTGCTACTGGATTCTCTGTTAAAGAGATGGTAGAAGCAGCTAGATCAGCTACTGGAGTTGATATTCCCGCCAAGATTGGTCCCCGCCGAGCTGGTGACCCCGATATTTTGATTGCTAATTCAGACAAAGCACGTGATGTGCTTGGCTGGACCCCTAAGTATGATAATGTACAAGATATCATCAAAACAGCCTGGAATTGGCATAAAAACCATCCATCAGGATATAATGACAAGTAATATAATTCTATCAAGAGAAGTGATTCTAAAAATTATTTAGGAACTTTCTTGATAGTTTTTTTATTGTTTCGAGAATATGATGAGTTTATTGTAATTTAAAATTAATGATTGATTAATCTAAAGGGAAGTAATATACTTGTAAGTACGTAAAAAATTACAATTTAAAGATAAACGAGAAATAAATATGCAAATGTTATCTGAAATAGCTGGAAAAGGGACTTACATCATTAGAGAATTGACTGGTAGCCGACGCTTAACCAAGCGACTAGCAGAGATAGGGATTAAAGCGGGGAAAAGTATTGAAGTAATATCTCTGCCTGATCATACTTCAGGGTTGATTATCTATTTTCAAGGGCAGCGTTTAGCGGTGAGCAATGATATTGCTAGTCAAATTAGTGTAGCGCCAGTCAGTGAAATTACCATGGATCATTTTAAAACGTTATCCGATATGCCCATCAATAAACCAGGCGTAGTAGCCAAAATACTTGGTAATAAAGCATTGCGTAAACGCTTGATGGATATGGGCATTACAAAAAATACCGTTGTTAAAGTTGACCGTGTGGCGCCTTTAGGGGACCCGATAGAGTTGGTAGTCAGAGGCTATAAATTAAGCTTAAGAAAAAGTGACGCACAACTAGTTGTATTAACAGAGATTTAGTCTATGAATAAACAATGTACAGTAGCCTTAGCAGGTAACCCAAACAGTGGGAAAACAACACTATTTAATTTATTAACAGGTTCGCATCAACACATTGGAAATTGGCCAGGCGTTACAGTTGAAAAAAAGTCAGGTCGTTTAAAAAATAATCCTGACATCATTATTCAAGATTTACCTGGAACTTATTCCTTATCAGCATATAGTCCAGAGGAAGTAATCGCTCGTAACTTTTTAATTAATGATAAACCTGAACAGATCATCAATGTGCTCGATGCTACAAATATTGAACGTAATCTTTATTTTAGTTTGCAATTAATGGAAACTGGTGCCCCGATTATTTTGGCTTTGAATATGTTGGATTTACTAGTAAAACAAAGTCAATATCGAATTGATACCAAAAAACTATCTTATTTGCTGAATGTACCGGTTGTAAGTATTAGTGCGTTAAAAAAGAAAAACATCAATCATCTGACTAAGCAGATTGTTGCTAACACTGATCAGCCAAAAACCTATCCACATCCAGTTTATGATAAGCGGTTGGAATCGGCATTATCCATGATTGAAGAACAGATTGATGACATTATCGAAGCAGAACAGTTGCGATGGTATGCGATTAAGCTCTTTGAGCGTGATGAAGCAGTTGGACATCTAAAATTAACGGCACAGCAGCAAACTGAAATTGACAATGTAATTGATACAGCAGAAAGCCTGTTTAATGACGACAGTGATAGCATAGTTGTTAATGCACGCTATGACTATATAGAACGTATCATAAACATGTGTGTAGTACGAACAAGTGATTTTTCAATGAGTATGAGTGATCGTGTTGATATGGTAGTCACTAACCGCATTCTTGCATTACCTATTTTTATATTTGTAATGTGGATTGTGTATTTCTTATCGATCCAAACCATTGGAACAATAGGAAGTGATTGGGTGAATGATGTATTATTTGGGGACTTCATTCCGAATAGTGCCAATGCAATTTTAACGTATTTGCATGTTTCAGTGTGGTTAAAGAGTTTAATTATTGACGGTATTATTAATGGTATTGGGTCTGTGTTAGGTTTCTTACCACAAATTATGATGCTCTTTTTGTGCTTAAGTATTCTAGAAGACTGTGGTTACATGGCACGAATTGCGTTTGTTATGGACCGTATTTTTCATCGTTTTAATCTTTCAGGGAAATCATTTATCCCCATGTTAATTTCAACAGGCTGTGGTGTGCCAGGCATCATGTCTACGCGAACGATTGAAAGTAAAAGTGATCGTCGTATGACAATCATGTTAACGACTTTTATGCCATGTTCAGCTAAGTTAACCGTTATTGCCTTAGTTAGCGGAACATTTTTTCCAGAAAATTCATGGGTAGCACCAACCTCTTATTTTATTAGTATTTTGACAGTTGTTGGCTCAGGTATTTTTTTGAAAAAAACAAAGCTCTTTTCAGAACCGCCAACGCCATTTGTAATGGAGCTGCCTGCTTATCATTTACCTAGTATTGGTAACGTTAGCCACAGTGTGTGGATTAAAGCACATGCCTTTATCAAAAAAGCAGGGACTATAATTTTTGCGTCATGTGTTGCCATCTGGTTTTTGTCCAATTTCAATTTTCACTTTCAAATGGTCGATCAGAACGACAGTATTTTAAGAGACATAGGTATGCTTATAGCACCTATTTTTGCACCATTAGGGTTTGGTGATTGGCATGCGACCGTTGCAGTGATTGCTGGTCTAATTGCTAAGGAAAATTGTGTTAGCACATTAAACATTACTTTTGGTTCGTCAAGCACGGCCTCATTTATGAGCACTTTAAGACAAACTTATTCCCCAATGGCGGGTTATTCGTTTCTTGTTTTTAACTTATTATGTGCACCTTGTTTTGCTGCCATCGGTGCTATGTATAAAGAATTTGGTGATGCACTTTGGACTTGGCGCGCGGTAATCTATCAAACCGTTGTGGCTTATATGTGTGCACTCAGTATTTTTCAAGTGAGTGAAATCATTCAAGGTAATGTTTCGGTGTACTTTGTTACGTTATCGTTCATCGCTATTGGATTGATGCTATATGGTATTTTTATCAAACGTGAGCGCCCGCAACAACTAGAATTGTATTAGAAAGGTCAGTCAATATGTCAACATTTATCATAGCTGGTGTCATTTTTATCATGTTTGCATTAGTCATATACAATAAATTTTTTAAGAAAAATGCTAGTGGTGGCTGTCATGATTGTGTCGACATCGGTTGTCCGCTTGCCGATCAATCAAAAATGTTAAGGAACAAAAAAAGTAATCATTAAAACACGAAACCCCGATGAACTAACGCGTTCATCGGGGATTTTTTATTATGAGAGAATATTTGAGAGAGAAGAGAATAGATATTCGGGAGAGAATATAAGTTTGTTTATAGTCGCGGGGAGAACGCGACTTGGCTCCCTTTTACCATGGGGTTTCGTGTTTCTGATGTGATCGCCATCAGTTATACTGCTTATATTTTTCAGTCCTCCAAAAATTTAGATTTTATTATTTGTTATATTTTAATTCAACTAGGCTTGTTGTTTGAGATAACTTGCTTTGTTGATGTTTATAATATAACGTCCTAAAATTAAATTCATGTAAACTGAAGATAAAGTGAACATTAAATAATTATTTCTCTGTTGAATCCCGCACAACGAGTTCACCATCTAACACAGTGCGTATAGTGTTAGATGGATTGGCATCGCGTACAGTACAAAACAATTCATAAATTTTTTTACCAGTTTGGTAAAAATCATATTCAAAGCTAGTTAGGTTTGGTGTAACAGTCGTACTTAAATCAGATCTACCAAATCCAATATATTGGGCATTTTGTCCAGCTGCTAAACCGGCTTGAAGAGCACCGATTGTGATACGATCAGTAGCACCAATAATTAAATCAAAATTTTGGGACTGCATTGCTTGTTGTGCGGCTACTTTTGCTTCTGCTATGCTGAACTTTGAATTAACGACAGTCACCTTGCTAGTGGACAGTTTTTTTCTAATATTGAGAAAACGATCATGACCAATGGCCCAATCCATTGTTTCATCAATTTTTAACAGTAAAGCATTTTGAGGATGCAGCGATGCAGCAAATTCACCGACAACGGTTCCAGCTTGCAGATCGTTCATGACTACGCGATGAAAGTTAGGTTCTTCTTGTCCTTGGATAACTACGGGTGCGTCAAATTCAGTTAATGCGTTACGTAACTCGTCGTTTAAATTAGCTGTTAAAACAATCAAGCCACCAACATTCTGTGTACGTAATTTTTCAATAGCAGCGAGCTCACGTTTAGTCGATTGATAGGTATTGACGATCAAGAAAGTATCATTTTCGTTTGCATCATCTAGCCCACGGAGCATTTCAACTTGAGCTGATGAGTCAAGCCTAGGTACAATTACACCTATCGTGTGATTGACTTTCTGTTTTAAACTTTGCGCAAAGGTATTGGGCTGGTAATTATTTTCAGTAACAACTTTGTTTATTTTTTCACGTGTTTTAGCACTGACCGGTCCACCATTCAAATAGCGGGAGACAGTGCTTTTTGCTACTTGCGCCATATTAGCAATATCAGTTATTGTCAATTTTTTTTCCATAGACACATATTACCATGAACGCAATGAAAGCGTTGTCATTAACTTGTAATATTTAACTTAAAAAGGAGGTTGCAATTATTTTTGAAAGCGGTTACAATTGTTCTATAAAGAAATGGAAACGGTTCCAAAAAAATTAAAGGAATTTAGAGGAGCAGCAAAATGGATCATAATAAAGTAGCAAAGCGTATTGCCGATGCTGTCGGCAAGGACAATATTGTAGCCGCTGCACACTGTGCTACGCGTTTACGATTGGTGATCAAAGATGTTAAAAAGATCGATCAGGATGTCTTGGACAACGATTCCGATCTTAAAGGAACATTTAACGCTAACGGACAATATCAAATTATTGTTGGGCCAGGCGATGTTAATGGTGTTTACGATGAATTTGTTAAAATTACCGGTGTTGAGCAAGCTTCAACTGCTGATTTAAAAAAAATTGCAGCACAATCAGGAAAAAGCAATCCTTTGATGGATTTGGTTAAAGTATTGTCAGATATATTTGTTCCTTTGATTCCAGCTCTGGTTGCCGGTGGTCTATTGATGGCATTGAATAACATTCTAACTGGTGAGGGAATGTTTGGCGCCAAATCTTTGGTTGAAATGTTTCCACAAATCACCGGTTTAGCAGAAATGATCAATCTGATGGCTTCTGCACCGTTCGCATTCTTGCCAATTTTGATAGGAATTACAGCAACAAGACGCTTTGGAGGAAACGAAATTCTCGGAGCAGCTGCTGGTATGATGTTAGTCATGCCTAGTTTAGTCAACGGATATAATGTGGCCGAAGCAGTTGCCACTGGAAAGATGCCAACATGGGATTTGTTTGGTTTGTCAGTTGCGCAAGCTGGTTATCAAGGTCAAGTGTTACCGGTGATCGGTGTAGCATTCATCTTAGCTAACTTGGAAAAGTTTTTCCATAAGCATTTGAAAGGTGCTATTGACTTTACGTTTACACCGATGTTGTCTATCATATTAACTGGGTTTATCACATTTATTGTTGTGGGTCCGGTATTACGAATTGTCTCTAATGGTATTACTGATAGCTTGACATGGTTGGTTACGACGTTTGGCTTTATTGGTTACGGGGTCTTTGGTACATTCTACTCTGCTATTGTTATTACTGGTTTACATCAGAGTTTTCCGGCAATCGAAACACAGTTGTTGGCAGATGTTGCTAAAACAGGTGGTGATTTCATTTTCCCTATTGCCGCTGCATCTAACGTGGCGCAAGGAGCTGCAACATTTGCTATTTATTTCTTAAGCAAAGGGGATGAAAAAGTACGAGCATTGGCTTCATCATCAGGTGCTTCAGCCATGCTGGGTATTACTGAACCAGCAATGTTTGGTGTTAACTTAAAGTATAAGTTTCCATTTTTCATCGCCCTTGGATCAGCCGGAATTTCAAGCTTAGTAATGGGATTGTTCCAAGTGATGTCATCATCGCTGGGACCAGCTGGTATAATTGGCTTTATTGCTATTCCAGCTAACAAATGGGTAGGATTCTTCATCGCTATTGCGTTATCATTCGTGATTGCTTTTACAGCAACCTTAGTTTACGGTCGTTCACACATGCCAGCTTCTAAGTCAGATAATAAACCAGTAAATCCAGTAGTTACTGAACATGAAGCAGGTTTTGAGGTTGATGCACCTGTTTCAGGTCATTTAATGCAGTTAACCGATGTCCAAGATAATGTTTTCTCAACTGGAATGATGGGCAAGGGTGTAGCAATCGAACCAAGTGATGGTACGATTTACGCACCGGCCGATGGTGAAATTACAGTAGCTTATCAAACAAAACATGCCTATGGATTAACGACGGATGATGGCGTTGAGATATTAGTTCATATTGGCTTAGATACGGTTAATCTTGAAGGTCAGGGATTTGAAAGCTTTGTAACGCAAGGACAAAAAGTTAAAAAAGGTGATAAATTAGGCACTTTTGATACGAATACAATCACAAAAGCTGGATATCCTGTTACAACGATGGTCATTATCACAAACACAAAAGCATTTAATGACGTTGCGGTAGATGAAACTTTCGATAATGATATTCAAGCGGGCCATCAGATTATAACGGTTATACCAAAAACTAGTGATTCAGCTGTTGGTGCGCCAGCATAAATAAAAAAAGGGGAAAACGTATTTATCAAGAATACGCAACTAAAATAATTCATGCTTATTAAAAATGACATCAATCACTTTGAAAAATATCATTTATATCCAACACACGGATTATTGAATGATCCAAATGGGCTTATATATTTTAAAGGACAATATCATGTGTTTTTTCAATGGAATCCACATGCTTGTAACCACAAATATAAGGAATGGGGACACTTTGTTTCAAACGACTTGAAAACATGGACTCGTCTAGAAACAGCTTTAAAGCCTTCTCTTCCAGACATGGACTCAGCCGGAATATATTCTGGTACAGCATTTGTTAAAGATGATAAGTTGTATGTCTTCTATACAGGGAATGTTCGCGATGAATCTGGCCGAAGTGTGGCGTCTCATCAAATGTGGGCAGTTAGTGAGGATGGGATTCACTTTGAAAAACTTGGTGAACTATTCCCTCATCCAGAAGGTTTTACAAAAGATGTCAGAGATCCTAAAGTTTGGCAGGGGAAAAACGGGCGATATTATTTGATGGTAGGTGCACGATCGAATGACAATATAGGTGACATTCTTATTTATGAATCAGAAGACTTTAGTCAGTGGCAATTACATGGTTCGTTAATTGAAGGTGAATTAACTGATATTCGTGGCTATATGATTGAATGTCCAGATTTAATTGAGATAAATGGTAAGCAAATTTTAATGTTTTCACCGCAAGGATTACCAGCAGACGAAGAGAACTATCGCTATCAAAATATTCATAACACAGGTTATGTCGTCGGTACTTTTGATGAAGAGACGTTGCATTTTAAACCGGAAACTGAATTTAAAGAAGTTGACAAGGGATTTGAATTTTATGCGCCACAAACCATGCATACCAATGAGGGGCGTAAAATAATGTGGGGATGGGCTGGTATGATGACACCAGAACGTGAAGCCTCGACCCCAACGATTACTGGCAAGAATTGGGTTCATGTGTTAACTATTCCACGCGCGTTACACGTGACGCCGGACAATCTTTTGACACAGACACCTATTTCAGAAATTTTGCATACAAAACCTTTGACGAACTTTGGTGCTGTTGAAGTGGGTCAATATACGATTGATTCTCATGACAATTGGACATTATCTTTTGGTGAAAATATGACGTTAGTGCGAAACAAAAATCGACTCGTATTATCACGTCATCAGTGGGAAAATGGTGAAATTGAGAAAAGGCAGATTGTAGGAGATATTAATCACGCAGTATTAATTGTTGACACAGACATAATTGAGGTGTACACAAACAACAACCAATCAGTCATGACAGCACGTTATTTTTAAGCATTGAAAATATTTGTGTAAACGATTACAATGTAATTGTAGTAACTGGTTAACGTCTAACACAAACACGATGATTTCGTAAAAAGGAGTAAATTAATCATGAGTTTATTAGGAGCAATTGAAGCAGGTGGTACAAAATTTGTGGTCGCAGTTGCGGATCACGATTACAATATTGTTGAACGAACATCATTTCCAACACTTGATGGTCAAAAAACTGTAGAGCAGGTAATCGCTTTTTTTGATAAGTTTGATGACATCGATGCAATTGGAATTGCTGCATTTGGACCAATCGACATTGTAAAGGGATCATCAACATACGGCCATGTTTTGGACACACCAAAACGCGGTTGGTCAGGGTATGATTTTCTTGGCGCAATGAAAGAATGGCGTGATATTCCTTATTATTGGACAACAGACGTTAATGGGGCTGGTTGGGCTGAGTTTGAAACGGGTGCCGCTAAAGATGTTGACAACATGGTTTATTTGACAGTAGGTACTGGTGTTGGAGCTGGAATTGTATCTGGTGGTAAACTTGTAGCTGGCTATGGGCATCCTGAAGCAGGACATATTTTCTTACAAAAGCATCCCCTTGATAAATATGAAGGACATTGCCCATTTCATGGCGATAATTGTTTGGAAGGCTTAGCTGCTGGTCCAGCAATTGAAGAGCGTTGGGGACGTAGTGCGAAGGAAATTCCAGATGATGATGTTGCTTGGAAGATTGAAGCTTTCTATCTTGCGCAAGCAGCCCTTGATTACACGATGATTTTACGTCCTGAAAAAATTGTTTTTGGTGGTGGTGTTCCTCATCGCGAAATTCTATTCCCACTAATTCGTGAAAGTTTTGCGGAACAAATGAGTGATTATTTGGCTGTTCCAGATTTGGATGAGTACATTGTACCAGTTGCAAATGGTGATAATGCTGGTATTCTTGGTTGCTTCTATTTGGCAAAAACATTACTTTAATTTTCAATTTATCCTCAGTTTACGTGAGTTTAATTTTGAGACGTTATATTATAAACATCAACAAAGCAAGTTATCTCAAACAACAAGCCAAGTTGAATTAAAATGTAACATTCGATAAATCTAAGATCTGGAGGATTGAACAGTATAAGCGGTATGACTGATGAGTATCACATCAGAAGCACGAAACCCCACGGCAAAAGGGAGCCAAGTCGCGTTCTCCCGCGCGACTATAAATAACTCATATTCTCTCCCGAATATACTATTCTCTTCTCTCAAATATTCTCTCTCACAATAAATATCCCCGGTGAACGTGTTAGTTCATCGGGGTTTCGTGTTTTATAGTGTCATTTTATTTACTATAAGAAATAATAGGTTGCATGATATTTCGAAATATGATAATATATTTTATGTTGTGAAACACAAGAAATGGTCAGCTAGCTCAGTTGGTAGAGCAACGGACTCTTAATCCGTGGGTCCAGGGTTCGAGCCCCTGGCTGACCACTTAATAAAAACCAGTAAACTTTGTTTACTGGTTTTTATTTTAAATTTATTATTTTGGTGGGGGCATAATGAAAAATGAACATAGCAATAAGATTAAAAAGCATGTTTCTTTAATGCTGGTTTTTGTTGCATTTATTATTGTAGGGCTCGTTGTTTTTTTTAATCTTAAACAACCTACAAAGATTACTATAAAAACAACTGGTAAATCATCTTCTGGAAAAAAATCAGATGATTTACCACAGAATGTAAAAACTACCAATTGGGACTTACTATTAGTAAATAAAACACACCCATATAAGAATGAACTGAATTTTACAAAGATGACCGTTGATGGTAAACAAATTGACCATCGCATTGAAGAGCCTCTTGCAAAATTCCGTGTAGCAGCTCAAAATTCTGGTTACTCAACCACTTTAATATCGGGGTATCGTTCCGTGGCATACCAAACGACAGTTTACAATCAATCGATTAGTCAATATGAATCAAATGGTATGAGTTCAACAGAGGCTAAAAAACTGACTGAGTCAGTGATTCAAGTGCCAGGATCCTCGGAACATCAGACAGGACAAGCTGTCGATTTAGCGGGGGATGATGCCTTAGCGAAATATCCTTCCTTAGAAGCAGGTATGGATGAGTTTAAGTCCCAACAGTGGTTGATAAAACACGCGCCTGAATATGGTTTTATTTTAAGGTATCCAAGTGATAGTCAATCTATCAAAGAGACTGGCATAGATTATGAATCTTGGCATTTTAGATATGTCGGTGTTACGAATGCAACGTATATAACCGCTCATCACTTAACTTTGGAAGCCTATGTTCAAGCTCTGAAGAAAGCGGGACGCTGATACAATATTTGACCTTTCAGGTAATTGCTCAGCAGGAATAATGTAATTTTGATATACTATATTAGTAATATTTTTATCGGAAACTAAGGAGAAGTGGCATGATTGTACTATCAGGCACCATCGGCGCCGGGAAAACTAGTTTAACAAAAATGTTGGCCAAACATTTAAATTCACAGGCGTTTTATGAAAGTGTTGATGACAATCCAATTCTGCCACTCTTTTATCAAGATCCTAAAAAATACGGTTTTTTGCTACAAATTTATTTTTTGAATAAAAGATTAGAGCAAATTAAAAAAGCGCAAGTTAGTGCAAAGAATATTTTAGACCGTTCTATATTTGAAGATGCTTTACTATTCCAATTGACAGCTGATTTGAATCGTGCAACGCAAACTGAGGTAGATATATATCAGTCATTGGTTAATAATATGATGGCTGAAATTCCTGGTAGCGCAACGTCTAAAGATCCTGATTTATTAATTCATGTTCGTGTTAGTTTTGATACTATGCTCGCAAGAATCAAAAAGCGTGGTCGTTCATTTGAGCAAGTTGAAGCAAATCCGGGACTATATGACTACTACAAAGAACTTAATTCACGTTATGATGATTGGTTTGCGGCGTATGACCGATCACCAAAAATCCAGATTGATGGTGACCATTTTGATTTTGTGGAAAATGAAGAGTCAGGTGCAAAAGTCTTGGACATGATTGATGCTAAATTAGCACAAACTGGTGTACTATCATTTTGAAAAATCCCGAAACTTTTGAAGTTAGGGATTTTTTTGATATAATAATTAAAATTAACTAAGGAACATATAATGAATAGTTGGCATAGAATTGTTGTTAAAGTCGGTACTAGCACAATTGTTAATCGTGATGGGCAAATTAATTACCCAGTCGTCAATCGGTTGGCACAAACACTTTCCAGTTTACAAAAATGTGGTCATGAAATTTTATTAGTTACATCTGGGGCAATCGGTGTGGCATTGGATCAGATGAATCTAGAAAAACGACCACAAGAAATTCCACAACAGCAAGCATTAGCTGCCATTGGTCAGGGATACTTGATGTCATTGTACAATCAAAGTTTTGCATTCTATCAACAATTAATTGGACAAGTTTTATTGACGTATGATGTGTTTGACAATAAAGCGATGCTTGAAAACACAATGAATGCCATTGAAATGATGTTTTCACAGCACGTGATTCCCATTGTTAATGAAAATGATGTGATTGCAGTTGATGAGCTCGACCATCAACATTCATTTGGCGATAATGACCGCTTAGCCGCTATTGTGACACGTGAAATTGGTGCCGATGGATTAATTATTTTGAGCGATGTCGACGCGTTGTATACGGCTAATCCTAATATTGATGAATTTGCACAAGCCATTGATAAGGTGACGAAAATTACTGATGATATTCGTATGAGTGCCACCGGATCGACTTCTGGTTTAGGAACAGGTGGGATGAGTACAAAACTTGCTGCTGGTGAATATGTAATGAAAAATGGTGGTAAAATGGTGTTAATTAACGGTAATAATCCAGCCTTGATTTTAGAAGTAATAGCTGGTAAAACGGTGGGAACATTATTTCAAGGAGAATGAGTCTATGAACGCAGTAGAAGAAATTGGTAAGCGTGCCAAATTAGTGACTTCTGATGTTGCTAATTTGTCAGTAGATATTCGTAATCAAATATTATTGGATATGTCGTCAGCCTTGGTAACTAACTGGCAAGAAATTGTGGCAGCAAATAAAAAAGATTTGGATGCAGCTACGCAGCTCTCTGGTCCAATGCGTAATCGATTGACGCTTGACCAAAAAACAGTTGGTGGTATTGCAGCATCGCTGTCAGCGGTCGCTAAGTTAGCTGATCCTTTGGCAGGTCCATATGACAATTGGAAAAATCATACAGGATTCAAAATTGTTAAAAAAACAGTGCCGTTGGGAGTTGTGGCTATGATATTTGAGGCGCGCCCGAATGTGACCGTAGATGCCGCCGCATTGACCTTTAAATCAGGTAATGCAGTTATTTTACGCGGTGGTAAAGAGGCTATTGAGTCAAATATTATCTTAACGAATATTTTGCGTGACGTGTTACGTAAACACCATTTAAACCCAGATATAATACAGTTAATCACGGATACAACACATGATTCAGTCAACACATTACTAAATTTGCGTGACTATGTTGATGTATTAATTCCGCGTGGTTCAGGTCAGTTTATTGATTTTGTTGTAAAAAATGCAACGGTACCGGTTATTGAAACTGGCGCAGGTAACACACATATATTTGTGGACGAGAGTGCCAAGCAGGATGAGGCTATTCGTGTCATTCATAATGCCAAAACACAAAAACCCGCAGTTTGTAATGCTGCCGAAAAACTATTAATTCATGAGGCAATTGCGGGTGAATTTTTACCAAAAATTGTCGATGATTTATTGGCTGCTGGTGTAGAGTTGCGCGGTGATCAAAAAGTCCGTAGTATAGACAGTCGAGTAATTGGCGCAAGTGATGAAGATTGGGATACTGAATATAACGATTTAATTATGGCTATAAAAATTGTTAACGATAACGATGAAGCAATTACCTGGATTAATGACCATACAACACATCACTCAGAAACAATTATCAGTGAAGACCTTAATCATGTTACTGATTTTATGAATGCCGTTGATGCTGCTGTTGTTTACCAGAATGTTTCAAGCCGATTTACTGACGGCTTTGAATTTGGATTTGGCGCAGAAATTGGTATCTCTACACAAAAGCTTCATGCGCGTGGCCCAATGGGACTAAGTGCGTTAACCACAATTAAGTATGAAGTGTTTGGTGAAGGACAAATTAGAGAGTAGGTACAGTATTTTGGCACAAAAAAATGATTCACGATACGAACAACTAGGTTTGGTGTCGTATCGTGAATCATTTTTATGTTATTGAAGCACAGTTAGCATTAGATTTTGAAAATCATGAACAAATCTTTTTGAATCAACTAAAACAGCAGCTTTAGTAGTTGTTGGGACCAAAAGCTTCTCTTTATCACCGATTGTGCGGCCATAATCGCCACTTTCTTTATCGTATGTTACCCGCATAGCTAAGGCAATTGATGTAACATAGCTAGGATCGATTCCAACAGCAACTGCTAGTGGATCGTGGAGGGCAGCACCATTCTTATTGATGTTTAAGTTAGCATAAGCATCAATATAGAAATCCATTAAGTCGGCAAATTTTTCTCCGGCTAAGGTTCCTAGTGTACGCCATGCTGCAGTTTCTTTTTTCGTTAGCAGCGTGCGGAGGGTAACGTCAAGGCCAACCATTGTTAAGTTTTGCTGATGAACGAAAGCAAAGTCAGCCGCTTCAGGATCTTGGTGAATGTTTGCTTCGGTAAAAGGCGTTACATTACCTGGTACAGTTAGAGCACCGCCCATTAGCGTCGTATTACCAATCAAGGTAGCCACGTCATTATCTTTTTCAATTGCTGCTGCTAAATTGGTGAGAGGTCCAGTTGGGATAAAAATTAGGTTCTCTTTATATTGATGAGCAGATTCAATTAAAAAATCAACAGCTGATTGGGTTTCAACTTGTCTTGGTGAAGTTTTTAAGGTGATTTCACCTACGCCATTTTTACCATGAATAAGCTGTGAAATAGGCATAACTTCAAAATTATTGGTTGTACTTGAATGACTAGCACCAATAAATACGGGGACATCGTCAGCACCAAGTAAATGTAACAGATTCAGTGAGTTTTGTGCGGCCGTTTCAACAAGTGTGTTACCATAACTAGAGATAATACCAATCAAATCGACATTTGGATCAGCTACAGCGTAGGCGAGCGCCAGAGCATCATCTACGCCAGTATCCAGATCAAGAATCATTTTTTTAGTAGCCATAAATTGTAATTGTGTGCAGACACACATTTCCTCCAAATTGTAATATATATTAATTATAACGGACGAAAACTATTTTTGTTTTAAATTAACGCAATGTTAGAATGACGTTGCAATAAAGTAAAATCGGAGAATATTTAAATGACAGAGTTATATGATGTAGCAATCATAGGGGGTGGACCAGTTGGTATGTTTACAGCTTTCTATGCCGGATTACGTGATACTAAAGCAGTGCTAGTTGAAAGTTTGGCAACACTCGGCGGGCAAGTGACATCGTTATATCCTGAGAAAAAAATTCTTGACGTTGCCGGATTTACAGGAATTAAAGGATCAGCATTGATTGATTCATTGGCTGAGCAAATGAAGTTATTTCCAATTGATATCAAAACCTCAACAACTGTGACTAATGTGACGAAAACAAACGACTTATTCACAGTGACCATCAATAATAGTTCGTCATTTCAGGCTAAAACAATCATCATCACAACAGGTAAAGGCTCTTTTGAACCACGTAAGATGCAGGTATCCGGCGTTGATGAACTGGTTGGCCAAGGAATTCACTATTTTGTAACGAATAAACATGATTTTGATAACCATGATGTAGCGATTGCTGGTGGTGGTGATTCAGCTATTGATATGGCTACGATGCTTAATGAATTCACCCATTCTACAAGAATTATTCACCGCCGGGATCAATTTCGTGCGATGGAGCAAAGTGTGAAACAACTAAGCCAATCATCAGTTATCAAAGAAACGCCGAAAAAAGTATCACATATTGAAAAACAAAGTGATGGTAAATTAAAAATTACGTTAGCGCAAGTGAAGGATGATCAGGTAACTAATGATATTTGTGTTGATGATTTAATTATTAATTATGGTTTTATTTCGGAAAATAAAATTGTGCATGGTTGGGATATACAACCGGAAAATAAAGGACAAGCGTTTTCCGTCGACCAAGCGATGCAGACAACAATACCCGGCGTTTTTGCTATTGGGGATGCTAGCTATTATGAGGGGAAAGCGGATTTAATTGCTGTTGGATTTGGTGAAGCGCCAACGGCAGTTAATGCAGCAATTCGATTTTTTGATCCACAACGACGCGGCCCTGGCCATTCGAGTTCAATGGTTATTCAAGATGGAAAACTTATATAAGTAAAAAGTAGTAGATGAGTATATCATCTACTACTTTTTTTAAAGCTACTTAGCGGAATCTAGAACAGTTGCTTTTCCTGTAGCATAATCAATTTGAATACCTGGTTGTACGTTAAAAATCCAATAGTTTAGATTTAGCGTTTTACCGTTGTCTTTAACCGATTTAGCCATATAGTGAACACCTCGAGCAAGTCGTTCGTTGCCAACGTAAAGTGGTGTGACCTGTGCACGAACTGTAATAGCTGGATTATTTTGGATAGCATTGCGAATATCATTTTCAGGGACGAGCTGACCTGGATAGGCATTTTCAACACGTGTACCTGTGATCATATTTTCTGTGACCATTGTGGGTAACCCGAAAAATTGATAACCCACAATGTGAGACTTATTCCAAAGTGCTTGCGTACCATTGCCCAGTTTAACATTAGGGTTATCATGATAGCCGCCGGCCCATTTAGTACCGTCGTAGCGATCGTTAATAAACCAACCGGATGGTCGGACAGTGTAGGGAATACGGTCCGGACGTTTAGTAACTTTTGATATGGCTGACTTACTGGCCACGAAATTTCCCTGTTGCGAACGGCCTAACGAATCAAGAGCTGAGAGGCTTAACCCATCAACTGGGTTGAGCTTAGATGCTTGACTTGGGAAAGTTTCTTTCATTTGAGCATCCGTGAAGGTTGCTTTATTGTTGTTGACATGAACGATGTCACCATCTAGCGTTCCATCCCATTTTAAGTTGAGCAGTGCCTGATCAGATTGGGCAGTTACTGTTGGATGAGATGTTTCAGTAGAAGTATTTGTCGATTCGTAGTTTTGCCACAAATAAAATCCGGCAACCACAACTAAAATTAGAAGGGATAGTATCTTATTTTGTGGTTTACTTTTGCGTCTATAAGTGCGTTTTCGTGCCATGATTCTCTCTCTTTCAAGTCCTTATATCATAACATTTATACTGCGGCAAAACATCAACAAAAACGATAATAGAAATCAGCGTTCCAGTTCCCACTCGGCTTTGAATTGCGCTAAGAATGATAGCATGAACTGTTGACGATTTTCAGAAATTTTACGTGCTGTGTCTGTATTTAATTTATCCTGAATAAGTAATAATTTTTCATAAAAATGGTTAATTGTTGTACTTTTTTGATTGCGATAATCAGTTTTATTTTTTGGCGAATGTGGTTGAATTTCTGGATCATACAATACACGATTTTTTACTGCACCATAAGTAATTGCTCGTGTGATGGCAATGGCACCCATCGCCTCTAAACGATCAGCATCTTGTACAATTTGCCCATTGATATTGAGTTCTTGAGCACCTTCTAGTGACTTAGACCAAGACATATTGTCGATGATATAGGTGATTTCTTCTATCATTTCTGGATGCACACCAATGGATAGAAGAAATGAAATCATATTATTTTTTGCTACAAGAATATCTTCCTGATTATCGTATAATTTATCATCATAGACGTCATGCAGCAATGCGGCAGCACGTACAACAAAAGCATCTGCGTTTTTCTCATGAGCAAGAATCTTGTTAGCTAGTGCAAGGACGCGGTTAATGTGATCAATGCTGTGTCCAGTATTATCTTTGGCAAGTGCGTCTTTCATATAGCGATTAATCATTTCAAGTTGATCCATTTTAATTTCCTTTAATTTTTATTTCGATTGCTTATTAATTAGTTTAAACTATATCTAGGCAATTGCGTTTTAAAGTTCGATTAATTCGTAAAAGTCTCAATATATCATAAATAATAACTTGAGTCTCTATGAAAAATTCTTTATTTTAGTTATAATTATTTTAATATAACTTTACCTCATACGGTAAAAATCATGCTTAACGTAGAAAGAGACGATTCTTTTTATTGTGAGTGTTTTAAAGAAAGAGGAAGACTCATATGTCAGAACCAAATAATATTTTGTTTAATACCGGAAATCACACTGATTCGGCTGTCATTTATGACAAGTTTTCAAAGGCAGAACAGCAATTTTCAGTAAAAAAGGATAAGACCTTTTATATTACCACGCCAATTTACTACCCGTCTGGTAAGTTGCAGTTGGGAAACACTTACACAACGGTGCTCGCTGATGCAGCAGCACGATACCACCGCTTACTGGGTGAAGATGTTTATTTTTTAACTGGTACAGATGAACATGGATTGAAAATTCAACAAAAAGCTGAAGCTGCAGGCATATCTGAAATGGATTTTCTTGATGGCATGGCTAAGCAAATCAAAGATTTGTGGAAGCTTATGGATATTTCATACGATGATTTTATTCGTACAACTGAAGATCGTCATGAAAAAGCAGTTGCTAAAATCTTTACGCAACTACTAGAAAATGGGGATATTTATAAAGGCGAGTATGAAGGTTGGTACTCTGTTTCTGATGAAGAGTACTTTACAGAATCTCAATTAGCCGAAGTCTATCGTGATGACGCAGGCAAAGTAATTGGCGGAAAAGCGCCATCTGGACACGAAGTCGAGCTTGTTAAAGAAGAAGCTTATTTCTTCAAAATGAGTAAGTACGCAGATTGGCTACTTGATTATTACAAAACACATCCAGAGTTTATTCAACCAGAAGCACGAATGAATGAAATGATTAATAACTTCATTGCACCTGGGTTGGAAGATTTGGCAGTAACGAGAACATCATTTAACTGGGGTATTTCAGTACCAGGGGATGAGAAGCATGTGATTTACGTTTGGATTGACGCATTAGCTAACTATATTACTGCTCTAGGTTATAATTCGGACGATACAACCCTATTTGATAAGTTTTGGCCTGCAAATGTTCAATTAGTTGGAAAAGAAATTGTCCGTTTCCATACTATTTATTGGCCAATTATGTTGCATGCATTGGGATTAGAGTTGCCTAAATCAGTTGTAGGTCATGGCTGGCTTGTGATGAAAGACGGTAAGATGTCTAAATCAAAGGGTAATGTCATCTATCCTGAAGTGCTTGAAGAACGCTATGGTCTAGATGCAGTTCGCTATTATTTGTTGCGTTCAATGCCGTTTGGTAATGATGGTGTATTTACACCTGAAGATTTTGTGGCGCGTGTTAACTATGATTTAGCTAATGATTTAGGTAATTTGTTGAATCGTACAGTAGCCATGATCAATAAATATGTGGATGGGGTTATTCCCGAGCTACTGACAGGCAAGACTTCTTTTGATGAAGACTTGGTTCGAACTGTAGAAGATGCCATTGTTGAATACAACAAAAACTTTAAAGAATTACGTACTGCTGACGCACTTGAAAGTGTTTGGAAAATCATCCGTCGTGCAAATAAGTATATTGATGAGACACAACCATGGGTGTTGGCAAAAGATGAAAATGAAAAGGAAGTTTTGCCTAGCGTAATGGCTCATCTGGCTGGTGCATTACGTGTTACTGCTGTTTTGTTACAGCCAGTATTAACACAAGCACCAAAGAAGATTTTTGATCAATTAGGATTAGATTATTCTGACAAAGGTGTTGGCATTGCAGGTTTGACTTTCAGTAAGTTACCAACTGGCGGTCATGTTGTCAAGAAGGGTGAACCAATTTTCCCACGCCAAGATGTTGAAGAAGAAGTGGCCTTTATTTCAGGACTAGTTTCAAAAGACACCAAAGGTAAAGGGCGTGCGGTTAAAGAGGCAGCGAAAGAAGCAGCTCAGGTGGCGCCAGCTAAGGATTTGATTACTTATGATGATTTTGATAAAGTTGAAATTTTGGCTGCTAAAATTACAGCTGGAGAAATTGTTGCTAAGTCTGAAAAATTATTAAAGTTTACGCTTGATGATGGATCAGGGAAGCCACGTCAAATTTTGTCGGGTATTCGTAAGTGGTATTCAGATCCTGCTGCTTTGGTGGGTAAAACGGTTGCTATTGTTGCTAATATGAAGCCACGAAAAATGGCTGGTGAACTTTCTGAGGGGATGATTTTGTCTGCCGAGAAGAATGATATTGTTACTGTAACGATATTGCCGGATTCAATTGAACCGGGTTCAGGAATTGAATAATAAAAGAGCAACTCTTCGGAGTTGTTTTTTATTTGATTTGACGTAAGGATAATTGTTAACTAAAATCAATTATAAAGTAAACATTGTGATAATAGTGGAGGAAAGTGATGAGTACAGCTGATAAACTGTTGGCTTTGTTGATTAATACAGCTGACGATTGGGTGTCTGGTGAAGCAATTGCGCAACAGTTAGGAATTACCAGAACTTCTATATGGAAGTCTGTTAAAAAGCTTGAGTCTCAAGGGCATTTTATCGAGAGTGTTCGTGGGCAGGGATATCGATATGTAGAGGGCGCTAAAATTTCTGCTGTTGGCATTAAAAAGTATTTAAAATCTGATGTGGATCTGAGAGTGTTTGACACAATCGACTCTACAAATGTGTATGCTAGAGAGAAGCTTTCTTCTGGTGAAATTACTAAAAATACGGTTATTGTTAGTGAAAGCATGTCGGCAGGAATTGGTCGATTGGGAAGAAAGTTTTTTTCGCCGAAAAATACGGGCATGTACGTCACTTTTGCTTTGCCACTACCAGTGGAGACGATAGTAAACCCCGGTCGTTTAACGACCAGTACGGCAGTAGCTGTCTCGAAAATGGTTAAAGAAGTATTTGATATTGATCTTCAGTTTAAGTGGGTCAATGACTTATTGTACAACAACAAGAAAGTCGGTGGTATTTTGACCGAAGCTATTACGGACTTTGAAAGTCAACAGTTTTCATCTTTAGCTGTGGGTATTGGTATGAATCTTGCCACGCCTGATGGTGGATTTCCAGAGGAGATTTCTCAAAAAGCAGGTTCGCTGACCGATGAAATGACTGTATCAAGAAATGAGGTTGTCGGTTCTTTAATTAATAACTTTTTTGACATGTACCAGGATTATCAGGACGGGCATTACATACCGCAATATCGTAAAAAGGTGGTTGGTGTTGGACAATCAGTAGAACTAAAGCGAGGCCAGATGAACTTAACGGGAATAATTAGAGAAATCGATAATGATGGTTGCCTAGTGCTTGATACGAAACAGGGCCTAGAGCGCATTAATTCTGGTGAAATTACTAAATTACTGCTGCCAAATAATGAATACCAGGGTTAGACACTAAAAAAGCAACTACATAGACTATAGTTGCTTTTTTAGTGGGTTCTTTTGATAATTTGTAACTCTGCTAAGGTTACAAAAAAGATTAAAACAACATCAATTAAAAAATCAAGTAAACTGGTAAAACCTAGTATACCAGTGACATTAATTATGTTGCCTATGTAAAATTTAATAATAAAACACTTGTATGCAAAGCCAATTAAATGGACGATAATTAAGCAGATGTAGTTACTTATCAAGGTATTCAAAAATTGGTGATGGTTAAATAGTTTGTTACCCTTTCTAACGATAGCAGCAAAAAAGGGCATTAGTGTAAAAGCGATTAAGAAACCAAATGTTGTCTTGAATATATAACTTAGCCCGCCACCAGATGCAAATATGGGTAAACCGAGTAGTCCGGAAAAAAGGTAAAACATTGTCAACCAAGAACCATACTCGGCACCAAGAATCGGATAAACTAAAAAGATAAACGCCGTTTGTAGCGAAATGTAGTCGTAAAAAGGAATCGGAATAGCTATTTTGGCAGAAACCACCAATAAAGCAAAGTAAATACCTATTTTACAGATAGTTTGTGCACTAGCGCTAACGTTCGTTTGTTGATACATAATATATAATCCTCTCAATGTCAGATGTTACCCTTATTTATTAAAATGGATAACAAAAACAATTTACTATACATGTATTTACTTGTCAAATATGTTAACCTATTTATATAATTAGGTTAACAAAAGTTTGGAGGAAAGTATGGATTATAAGAAACGATTGTTATTGAAAGTGGGAAGAGAATCAAATTACGTGACACAATTGCATTCTTGCCGCCATTGACTGCAACAAAAGAAGAAATAAAGCAAATGACTGCCATAATTAAGGAGGGCATTCAAACTCTCATGGAAGAAATGAATCATGAAGAATAAGGGCTATTTTATTACAGGAACTGATACGGAAATCGGTAAAACCTTTGTAACGGCTGAGTTGGCACGTTATTTCAATAAACATAATCAAGATATTGGTGTCTTTAAGCCTTTGATGAGTGGTACACGCAGAGAGAATCCTCGTAGCGATGCCTATATTTTAAAAGCCGGTGCAAATGTTTTGGATAGTTTAGAAGAAATTAATCCTTTTCAATGGGATGAAGCGCTTGCACCAGCCTTAGCTCAAAAGCGCGCAAAAACAGACTATACATTAGATGATGTATTGAAAAAATATAATATATTAGCTCAGAAACACAAGGGCATGTTGGTTGAAGGAGCAGGCGGCATTACAGTACCGTACGGAGATAATTTTACCGTCACGGATTTGGCGTGTGCATTGAATTTACCGTTGATTATTGTGGCACCAAACAAGCTGGGTGTGATTAATCATATTATATTGACCATTGAATTTGCTAAAAACAACAATCTAACCATAGCGGGGATAATTTTTAATGGTGTCAAACACAGAGGTGTAGTAGAAGATACGAATTTAACACTATTAAAAGAGATGACTGATGTACCAATAATTGGTGAATTGCCATGGATTACCCATCAGCTAATCGCAGAAATACCCTTGGAAAAGTACTTGGATATAAATCTTTTAATGTGATTTATTGATCATAGTAAATAATCAGATTAAATAACAAATAATGCTATAAATTTTGAGATTAATGAGAGTACTATCTGCACTCATGTTAAGAAAAAACAAATTGATATATTAAACAGCTACATTCGCTCAAAACTGCACTTTGTGCTATAATAATGGTGTTGACTAAAGTCAAAAATTTTTGGAGGATCTAAAACACATGACTGTTAAGATTGGTATTAACGGATTTGGACGTATTGGTCGTTTGGCCTTCCGTCGTATTCTTGAGTTGTCAGACAAGGCTTCAGATATTGAAGTTGTTGCCATCAACGATTTGACAAGCCCAGATATGTTGGCATACTTGCTTAAGTATGACTCAATTCATGGTACTTTAAACGCTGATGTTTCTTCTGACGACACAGGTATTGTTGTTAATGGTAAGCACTATGCTGTTTACTCAGAACGTAACGCTGCTGACTTGAAGTGGGTTGCTAACGATGGTGTTGATTACGTATTGGAAGCTACAGGTTTCTATACATCAGCAGAAAAGTCACAAGCTCACTTGGATGCAGGTGCTAAGAAGGTATTGGTTTCAGCTCCAGCCGGTGCAGTTCCTACAGTTGTCTACGGTGTTAACCAAGACATCTTGACTGCAGACGATAAGATTGTTTCTGCTGGTTCATGCACAACGCAATCATTGGCTCCAATCGCTAACGTATTGGAACAAGAATTCGGTGTTAAGACTGGTTTGATGTTGACAGTCCATGCTTACACAGCTTCACAAAGCTTGCAAGATGGTCCTAAGTCAGCTAAGTTTGCAAAGCGTCAAGCTAACCGTGACGCAGCTTCAAACTCATTGCCACATTCATCTGGTGCCGCAAAGGCTATCGGAATGGTTGTTCCTTCATTGGATGGTAAGTTGACTGGTTCAGCTATCCGTGTTCCTGTTCCTGATGGTTCAATTACTGAATTGACTGCAGTCTTGAAGAAGGACGTTACAGTTGAAGAAGTTAATGCAGCTATGAAGAAGTACGAATCAGATTCATTTGGTTACAATGGTGATGGCTTGGTATCTACTGATATCATCAACGACACGCATGGTACTGTCTTTGACCCAACACAAACTGAAGTTGTTGCTGGTGAAGGACAACAATTGGTTAAAGTTGCTGCATGGTATGATAACGAATACGGTTTCACTTCAAACATGATCCGTACATTGTTGCACTTCGCTACAGTGTAAGATAATTATTCTGTCTTACCTGTTAGTGTATTAAATCATAATAATTAGAAAACACACTTTGGTGTGTTTTTTTATTGTGAGGTATTCTGTTATGTATATTTTTTGAAAAGAGGCAAGCAAATCTTAAATAAATAGCTACTTGTCGGTATTTATAGTAAAAAATATGATATACTTTATTCAAATATCGAACAGGAGTTCTATTTGTGAAAGTTGCATTTTCATCTGATAATCATTTTGATTTAAATAAAATTAATGTTGAACGCGCTATGAGGGCACAAGCGCTCTATTTGTTGAACAAAAATGTGAACGTTTACGTTATTGCTGGCGATTTGTTTAATGACTTCAAGCAATCTTTAGCATTTGCGCGTAATATGCAAGACTTAGTAAAAAACAAATTAACCATTCGTTTTTTGGCTGGGAATCATGATATGGGTAAAAATGTTACATATGAAGAACTTGAGAGTGATATCGACGAGTTGTATTTTCATAACAAGTATATTGACTTAACTGATGATATTCGGCTTATTGGCAACAATGGTTGGTATGATTATAGTTTCGTCGGTAATGATTATACAGAAGAAGAAATCCAATCGTTTAAAAATAGCTTTTGGTATGACCGACGTATTAAGCAACCAATAAGTGATAAAGAACGTTTTAATATTAACCTAAAACAAATTAAGGATCAGCTCTTGGCTGCGGGTAATAAACAGACTATAGTTGTAAGCCATTTTGTGCCACGTGAAGACTATATCAGACGTTTTCCAAATGGAAACACGCGATTGGATATAGCAAATGCGTTCCTTGGCAGTTCGAAAATTGGTCAGACTGTCGATCAATCATATACTATTGCAACAATTACAGGGCACTTGCATTTGCATCCTGCACCGTTAAAGTTTGGTAACAATGTTTATTATAATGCTGCTGTGGGTTATAGCACCGAACGTGTTCACGAATGGTCAAGCGATGATTTTCTAACAGAATGGCAAAAAAGACTAGTTGTACTTGAATTTTAAAACACCGGGTAGGTGTTTTTTATTTATTAAGGAAACACTATGATTTTAGAACACTTTGACAATCGAAATAAATTATGATAATATTTTGACTATCAGATATTTCGATTATCAAAGTATTTTAAAGAGGAATCAATCATGCCAGTTCTTACAACAACAGAAATTATGGACTTAATTCCCAATCGTTATCCTATTCTTTATATGGATTACGTGGAAGAAATGGTCCCAGATGAATCAATCGTCGCTGTCAAAAATGTGACCATTAACGAACAGTTTTTCCAAGGACACTTCCCTGGAAATCCAGTGATGCCAGGTGTTTTAATCATTGAATCACTAGCTCAAGCAGCATCGATTTTGATTCTGTCATCACCGCAATTTCAAGGTAAGACAGCTTACATGACAGGAATCGATAACGCTAAATTTAAAAGAATGGTTAAACCAGGCGATGTATTGAAGTTACATGTCACATTTGGTAAGCTACGTGCTAACATGGGTAGTGTGTTAGTTGAAGCCAAAGTCGATGGTAAAACAGCTACATCAGCCGAGTTGATGTTCGTTGTGGCGCCAGATGAAAAAGATGAATGAAGCAATTACAACTGATTTTGAACAAATAAATACTGAACTAGTTGGTGTATTTAATAATGTCATGTGGATAGAAGAAGCTGCTTTAAAACGTAGTTACTTCTCTGATATAACCTTAAAAGACATGCACACCATTGAAGCTATTTCAATGTATGATGAAAAAAGTGCTTCACAGGTAGCAAAAATTATTCATTTGACGCCAAGTTCTATGACAGCAGCCATTGATAAATTGGTTGAAAAAGGTTATGTTGAGCGACGTCGTTCCAGTAAAGACAGGCGTGTGGTAAGATTAGGCTTAACGCATAAGGGGCGTGTCGTTTATCGCGCTCATCAAGGCTTCCACAGAGATTTAACGCACAATCTGGTAAAAAATATGTCACCAAACGACGTGAGCGTTGTCAAACAAGCGATCCATAATTTGGTTAGCTATTTAGCACAGATAATTAATCATTAAAAGAGGGGAATTATGGAACAATTGAAAATCGTTGCTTCAGCACGTCAAATTCCAGATCGACAAGTGACGAATCAAGAGCTCAGTACAATGATGGAAACTGATGATGAATGGATCTATACTCGGACAGGTATTCATCAGCGTAATGTCGTGACAACGGAAAACACTAGTGATTTGGCTAGTGAAGTTGCAAAGAAAATATTGGCGAAAAGTGGTGTTTCACCAGACAGCATTGACTTTATCATTGTTAGCACGATGTCACCAGACAGCTTATCGCCAAGCACAGCAGCAATTGTCCAGGCTAACATTGGTGCTACTAATGCATTCGCATTTGACTTAAGCGCGGCTTGTTCTGGTTTTGTTTATGGCTTAAGTGTCGCCTCGAGTTTGTTAATGTCACGCTATCAACGTGGATTAATTATTGGTGCAGAAGTGTTATCAAAATTAGTTGATTGGAGAGATCGTACCACGGCAGTTTTGTTTGGTGACGGTGCCGCAGGGGTACTTGTGGAGCGGACACAGGATAATGTTGGACTTTTAGGTGAAGAACTTAGGACTTTTGGTGCAAAGGGTGACAATTTAGTAGCTGGTAGGTTTGCCAATACAAACCCATTTTCAGAAAATATTAGCCCGTTAGACCCCTATTTTCATCAAAATGGTCGGGAAGTATATAACTTTGCAACTCGTGAGGTTCCCGCAGCTTTGCAAGCAGCTTTAGAGACAGCTCAAGTTACGGCTGATGATGTTGATTATTATCTATTACATCAGGCGAATGCACGTATTGTATCTTCTATTGCTAAACGGTTTGGGCAGCCTATATCTAAGTTCCCAACCAACATGGTTTCAAATGGCAACACTAGTGCAGCAAGTATCGGTATTTTATTAGATGAATTAATAGAGTCTAATACAATTCATGCTGGTCAAACGATTGCCTTTGCTGGTTTTGGCGGTGGCTTAACTGTCGGCGCACAAATTTGGAAAATTTAAATCTATCGGTGTAGTCGGCTGCACCGCAAAAATCTAACGAAAATACATAAAACAGATTTTAGGAGAAAAACACTCATGACAGACGCAGAAATTTTTGACAAGACAAAAGAAATTTTGGTTGATCAATTTGATTTAGAAGAAGATGAAGTTTCATTAACAACAGATTTAACAAATGATATTGATGCAGATTCATTGGACTTGTTTGAAGTTTTGAACCGTGTTGAAGATGATTTTGATATTAAGTTGGCTGTTGCTGAAGATATCAAGACTGTTCAAGACTTGGTTGATAAGATTAAAGAACAATTAGCAGCGTAATTTAGGTGACATTTTGTCACGTACATAACATAATTTTTAAGGATGAGAACATGACAGTTAAAACAATGAACCCTATTTTTGAAAAATTAGGCATGAAATACCCAATTGTTGAAGGTGGGATGACATGGGCTGGAACAGGCGCTTTGGCAGCTGCTATTTCAGAGGCTGGTGGACTTGGCTTTATCGGCACAGGTTATTGGCATGGCGATGATGTACGAAAAGAAATTAAACGTGCAAAAGCATTAACAGATAAGCCTTTCGGAGTTAATGTAATGTTGTTGAGCCGTCATATTCGAGAAGTATTTGATGTTATTATCGAAGAAAAAGTCGCAGTGGTTGCCACTGGAGCTGGTGATCCATCACCATTTTTAGATGAATTACATGCGGCAGGAATCATAGTGATGCCTGTTGTTCCTTCAGTGTCATTGGCGCGTATGATGGAAAAAAAGGGTGTTGATGCCGTAATTGCTGAAGGAATGGAATCTGGTGGACATATTGGTATGCTGACCACCATGGCTTTAGTTCCACAAGTTGCTGATGCTGTTGATATTCCAGTAATTGCAGCTGGTGGTATTGGTGATGGACGTGGTGTTGCAGCGGCCTTCATGTTGGGAGCTGCTGGGGCGCAAATGGGTACAAGATTCTTAACAGCAACTGAATCGGAAGTTCATCCGAATTTCAAAGCAAAAATACTTAAAGCAAAAGATATTGATACGATTGTCACAGGTAATTTATTGGGTAATCGTGCCCGTGTTTTGAAAAATAAAATGGCAAAGTCATTTGTTAAAAATGAAGTAAATGAATTACAAAAAGAAAAGCCAGACGCTGCAGCCATTGAAAAGCTTGAGTCTGGTACATTACGCCGTGCCGTTCAAGAAGGCGATAAAGAAGGTGGCGCCTTCATGGCTGGTCAAATTTCTGGATTGATCAAAGATGAGAAACCAGCAGCCGATATTCTTGCCGATATCTGGGCTCAGGCTACAGATTTGATGGGCATCGAAAACACAACATTGTAATTATAATACTGATTAATTTTAGTTTTTATTTTTTTACATATAGTATATGGGGTTTAACATGAAAATTGGATTATTGTTCAGCGGGCAAGGCGCACAGCAAGCCGGTATGGGCATAGATTTATATGAAGCACTTCCTGAATATAAATCAACAATCGATCGAGCTTCTAAAGTTTTAGGATATGATTTATCTGGCGTGATGAAGGATGCCGATAAAATTGCACAAACGCAATATGCACAACCTGCTATCTTGTCTATGAGTAATGCCATTGTGAATGCTTTGGGTAGTGCTCTGCAGCATCCAATTGCGGCTCTGGGATTGAGTTTAGGCGAGTATTCGGCATTGACAGCAGCTGGGGCAATGAACTTTGAACAAGCTGTTGCTATTATCAAAGATCGTGGACAATATATGCAAACGGTTGGAGACGCAAATCCTGGTAAGATGGCGGCAATTATGGGCGAAGATCAAAAGCTCATTGAAGCTGTTTTAGCTCAACTGCAGGCCAAAGGGAAGCAAGTTTTCCCAGCAAACTATAATACTTTTGCCCAACTGGTCATTGGCGGAATTGCTGCTGATGTTGACGAGGCCACAGCGGCATTAACAGCGGCAGGCATCAAGCGTACGATTGATTTGCCAGTCTCTGGTGCATTTCACACCCCGTTATTGAAAGATGCTGCTGTTCAGTTATCTGAGCGGTTGGCAACTGAAGAATTTGCGGATGTGAATTATCCTGTTTATTCCAACACAACAAGTGAACCGTTTATTATCGCGAATCTCCATGAAACGTTAACTAAACAAATTGTATCGCCAACATATTTTGCGCAAGCAATGAAAAAAATGTTAGATGCAGGTGTTGATACATTTATTGAAGTTGGTCCTTCGGATACATTGATTAAGTTTGCTAAAAAAATTGCTCCTAAGGATGTGAAACGATACGCTATTAAAGATTTAGAAAGCTTTAATGAAGTAAAAGAATTGCTCACAGCAGAAGAGGTATAATATGGCAGATTTTACAGATAAAACTGTTTTAGTAACAGGCTCATCACGTGGTATAGGGCTTGCAATTGCAAAGGCATTTGATGCTGCAGGAGCAAACGTCATTTTACATGCTCGTTCAGAAATTAGCCCTGAAACTTTAGCAGAGTTTAAGTCAGAACCAAAAACATTACAGTTTGATATCGCTGATGCAGAAGCAGCGGAATCCAGTCTAAAAGCATTATACAAGCAAGAAAACTTTTCAGGTATTGACATATTAATCAACAATGCTGGTATTACAAAGGATCAGCTAGCTATTGCGATGACACCAGCAGATTTTGCACAGGTTGTTAACGTAAACTTAAACGGTACCTTTAATGTGACACAGCCTGTATTTAAAAAGATGATCCGACAAAAGCATGGTGCAATTATTAATCTAGCCTCTGTTGTTGGATTAATGGGCAACATGGGTCAAGCGAATTATTCTGCATCAAAAGCTGGTTTGGTCGGCTTGACAAAGACTCTAGCTAAGGAAGGTGCACGTCGCCACATTCGAGTAAATGCGATTGCCCCTGGTATGATTGTTTCAGATATGACTGGTGCATTGCCAGAAAAGACACAGGAAGAAATTCTAAAAAATATTCCATTATCTCGTTTTGGTGAAGCTTCGGAAATTGCAGATGTAGCATTATTCTTGGCAGGTAATGATTATATTACCGGTCAAACAATCACAGTTGATGGTGGTTTATACATTTAACGCATAATGTATTGATGTGAGGCACTGAGAACATACAGAAAGGAAATGCGTTCACGGCCATTTGATTTAAATTCATTAGTATGATGTCTTTTTAATCAGTGTCCGTCCACGCTCTTAATATTATGACACGCGTAGTAATTACAGGACTTGGCGCAGTAACGCCATTAGGAAACGATACACAGTCTTTCTTGGACGGTATTTTCAATGAAAAAATTGGTATTAAGCCAATTACAAAATTTGACGCTTCAGAAACGGGTATTACCGTTGCAGGGCAAGTAGACGGCTTTGATCCCGCAGCTCGTGTTGGTAAGCGTGATGCACGTAAGATGGATTTGTTTTCACAGTATGCGGTTGATGCTGCAGATCAGGCTTTGACTAATGCTGGATTAAAGGCAGAAGAAGGTGCTGATGAACCAACCACTGTTGCTGATTCTACTCGATTCGGTGTGATTTTGGGCAATGGTATTGGTGGTTTGACTACTATCCAAGATCAAGTAATCAAGATGCATGATAAAGGACCACAACGTGTTAGTCCATTGTTTGTGCCTGAATCAATTCCCAACATGGTATCAGGAAATGTTTCGTTACGTTTTGGTGCAAAGGGCATCAATTCAACAATCGTTACAGCTTGTGCTTCAGCAACAAATGCGATTGGTGAAGCGTTCTGGCGTATTCAATCTGGTAAAGCCGATGTCATGTTAACTGGTGGTTCAGAAGCGACAGTTAACGAAATTGGTATTGCAGGTTTCGCAGCCTTAACTGCGTTATCAAAGGAAGAAGATCCAACACAAGCTTCAAAGCCTTTTGATAAGAATCGTCATGGATTTGTTTTGGGTGAAGGTTCAGGAATTTTGGTTATTGAAAGTCTAGAACATGCGCAAGCACGAGGAGCTCATATTCTTGCGGAATTAGTTGGTTATGGTGCATCATCTGATGCCTATCACATGACGTCACCATCCCCAGATGGTGAGGGTGCTGCGCGAGCAATTCGTGATGCATTAAATGACGCTAATTTGGAAGCAAACCAGATTTCATATATTAATGCTCACGGAACAGCAACAGGAGCAAATGATTCGGGTGAAGCGCATGCTATTGCCACTGTGTTTGGAGAAAATACAGTACCTGTTTCTTCAACAAAAGGAATGACGGGTCATTTGCTTGGTGCTGCTGGCGCTATTGAAGCTTTGATTTCTGTGGGTTCTTTGACACGTGGTGAATTGCCAGTAAACGTCGGTCTTGATGAACAGGACGAGGACACTAAGGTAGTAAATTTAGTTGATAAAGAAAACAAACATCAAGCACCTGAGTATGTAATGAGTGCTAATTATGGTTTTGGTGGTCACAACGCTGTCATCGTATTTAAGAAATGGCATGAAGGAGTGTAATTGATGAGTTTAAATATTGAAGAAATTCGTGGATTAATTGCTGATTTAGAGAACAGTTCTTTACGCGAATTCAAAGTTGTTGATGGCGAATTCAGTTTGCATTTATCAAAGAACAAAAATGAAGCAGTTGTGAGCGCGCCAGTTCCAACTCCAGTAGTTGCTCCTGCCGCTGCTACATCAGAGCAAGCTCCAGTAGTTGCAGAACCTGAAACGCCTAAAACAGGAACTGAAATTGTTGCTCCTATGGTTGGAACAGTATATTTGCAACCAAAACCTGATGCACCAATGTTCAAACAAGTTGGTGATAAAGTCTCAGTGGGAGAAACAGTTGCTGTGATTGAAGCGATGAAATTAATGACAGAAATTCATAGTGAAGTCAGTGGAACGGTAGCTGAAATACTAGTTGCTAACGAAGAAGTAGTGGACTACAATAAGCCACTCTATAGAATAACAACAGATTAAATGTAATTTTAAGGTTTGTATCGGTATGAAATATAAATATCATGCAAACGTACATAATACGTACTACGAAGGAGCCAAAATGTCGATTCTAAATACACAACAAATTCAAGAAATATTACCTCACCGTTATCCAATGCTTATGTTAGATACAGTGGAAGAGTTAGTACCGGGTGAGAGAGCAGTAGCAATTAAAAATATTAGTGTCAATGAAGAAATTTTCCAAGGGCATTTCCCTGGGAATCCAACTTTTCCGGGTGCTTTGACTGTCGAGGCATTAGCTCAAACTGGTGCGGTTGCATTGTTATCTATGCCTGAATTTAAGGGTAAGACGGCTTACTTCGGGGGCATTAAAAAGGCTCGTTATCGTAGAATGGTTCGCCCAGGAGATCAACTACGTTTAGAAGTTACTTTGGATCGTTTACGCGGACCAATTGGTACTGGTAAGGGTATTGTTTGGGTTGGTGACAAAAAAGCGACAACAGCAGAATTGACGTTTATTATTGGAGACTAAAATGTTCAAAAAGGTTCTAGTGGCAAATCGTGGAGAAATCGCGGTGCGTATTATTCGGACATTGAGAGAAATGGGTATTGCATCGGTTGCTGTTTATTCAACAGCTGACAAAGATAGTTTGCACGTTCAAATTGCTGATGAAGCAATCGCAGTTGGTGGTGTTAAGCCAACAGATTCATATTTGAATATGAAAAACATTCTGAGTGCAGCACTATTAACAGGTTCTGAAGCTATTCATCCAGGATACGGCTTTCTGTCAGAAAATGCTCTATTTGCTGAAATGGTTGGCGAAGTAGGAATTAAATGGATTGGCCCACGTCCAGACACAATTGAATTAATGGGTAACAAAGCTAATGCTCGTGAAGAAATGCGTCAAGCAGGTGTTCCGGTTATTCCTGGATCTGACGGTTTCATCCGTGACTTTTCTGAAGCTAAGGTTGTTGCTGATCGTATCGGATATCCTTTGTTGCTAAAAGCCGCTGCTGGTGGTGGTGGAAAAGGCATGCGTTTTGTTTATAGCGAAGATGAATTGAGCGACAAATTTGATGATGCCCAAAATGAAGCGCGCCTGTCTGTCGGTGATGATCAAATGTACATTGAAAAAGTGATGGAACATGTCCGACACATTGAAATGCAGCTTTTGAGAGATGAAAATGGGCATGTTGTTTATCTACCAGAACGTGACTGCTCATTACAGCGTAAAAATCAAAAGGTGTTGGAAGAATCACCTGCTGTGGGTGTAACACCTGAGATGCGTGCTTATTTAGGTGATATTGTAACAAAAGCTGCGCAAGCGATAAGGTATGAGAATACTGGAACAATTGAATTTTTGCAGGACCATGAAGGCAATTTTTACTTCATGGAAATGAATACTCGTATTCAGGTTGAACATCCAGTCACTGAGATGGTAACCAATTTAGATTTAATTAGATTACAAATAGAAGTCGCTGCAGGGCAAGATTTATCGATAACACAGGACGATATTCAAGTTAATAGTCATTCCATCGAAGTACGCTTGACGGCAGAAAGACCTGAAAGTAACTTTGCACCAAGTGCAGGCACAGTTGATCTTGTATTTTTACCTACCGGAGGACCTGGTGTTCGAATCGATTCCGCACTATTTGTGGGCGATAAAGTCCAACCATTTTACGATTCAATGATTGGTAAATTGGTGGTCAAGGCAGATACTCGTGAACAAGCGGTTCAAAAAATTCACCGCATTGTTGATGAAACTGTTGTGCATGGCATTTTTACAAGTTTGAATTTCCAAAAAGCTTTATTGGAAGATCCACACGTGCAGCGTGGGGAATTTGATACACGCTATTTAGAAACTGAATTCTTACCACGGTGGACTGAGAGCTTATCAGAAGATGAATAATACAATGCCGCATGCGTTTGACGTGTGCGGTATTCTAGTAAATGGAGACATTTAATATGGATTTATACAACAATAAAAATAGCGATACATCAAAAATTAAAAGAGATGCTTCGGTTAATGAACGCATTCCTGATGGGCTCTTTCTAGCGTGCCCATACTGTGGTGCACAAATGTACAATAAACAGCTTGGCAAATATCGTGTGTGTGCAAATTGTAATTATGGTTTTCGTCTCCAAGCATGGGAACGTGTTGAATTATTGACTCAAAACTTTGAAGAGATGGATGCGGACATTCAAATGGATCACCCCGACTTTCCAGGATATGCAGAAAAGTTAAAGCGCGCTCAATCACAAACAGAACTTGCAGAGTCTGTTTTGACGGGAACTGCAAATATTGAAGGTGAGAAAGTTGCCTTAGGTATTATGGATTCCTATTTCATGATGGGATCATTGGGATCAATGACAGGTGAAAAAATTACTCGTTTGTTTGAATATGCAACCGCTCATAAACTTCCTGTTGTCTTATTTACCGCTTCTGGTGGTGCACGTATGCAAGAAGGAATTGATTCTTTGATGCAAATGGCAAAGGTTTCGGCAGCTGTTGCAGCCCATCAGGAAGCTAAGTTATTGTACCTAGTTGTGCTAACTGATCCTACAACTGGCGGAGTAACTGCAAGTTTTGCTATGCAAGGAGATGTTACTTTAGCTGAACCCCACGCACTTGTCGGGTTTGCTGGGGCACGTGTGATTGAGTCAACAATCCATGAAAAGCTACCTAAAGATTTTCAACGAGTAGAAACTTTACAAGAAAATGGGTTCATAGATCAAATTGTACCAAGACCAGAATTGGCTAAACTTATTGCTAAAATTGTTAGATTGCACACAGCGGAGGCCGAATAAATGCCTGATATTTTAAGTGGACTGAAATTATTTAAACGTGAATTAACGCCAGCACAAGTGGTTAAAAAATCCCGTGAAGACCGTTTTATGGCACGGGAAATCATTGATGGCATTTTTACAGACTTTGTCGAATTGCATGGTGATCGTCTTGGTGGTGACGATATGTCTATCATTGGGGGCATTGCATTTTTAGCAGACCGGCCTGTTACGGTGATTGTTGTTGACAAAGGTACAGATATTCATGACAAGTTGAGTAAACGTAATGGTTCGCCAGAGCCATGGGGATACCGTAAAGCTCAACGTTTAATGCAACAAGCTAATCGATTTAATCGTCCAATTATCATGTTTGTTAATACACCAGGTGCTTTTCCAGGTAAAGAGGCTGAGGCGCAAGGGCAGGGTGAGGCAATTGCAAAATCAATCCTAGACTCAATGAAGTTAACCGTTCCAATGATTTCTATCATATATGGTGAGGGAGGCTCTGGTGGTGCACTTGCTTTGGCCACGGCTGATCAAGTTTGGATGTTCCAAAATGCAACCTATTCGATACTATCACCAGAAGGATTTGCATCAATTCTTTGGAAAGATAGTAAACGCAGTGAAGAAGCAGCAGCTGTTATGGGACTAACTGCTAAAGATCTCTTGGAGAAGAATGTTATTGAGTATATTATTCCAGAGTCTCGTAATCATCCCCGAGTTTTCAACTTAATTCGGAAGCGATTAAATGATGAGATAAATACACTGAATCAATTAACACCGGATGAACTATTAATGAAGCGACGCAACCGCTTTAGAGCATTCTAATCCGATAAATATGTTATAATAAAGTCTCTCAGATAATGAGTAGATTTTATACGGGTCTGTTTTTGGAATTCGACAGGTCGTTTAGAGCATTGATTGCGTTTCGCCATCCGGGCGCAAAACGGGCAGAAATTTTAACTGCAAAAAACGAAAACTCTTTCGCTATCGCTGCCTAAAAAACAGTGATGCGTAGCTTAATCTTGGTTGCTGGCGTCTGAGGTTAGGCCATAAAAGGCCAGATCGTACTGCTTCTTACATCTGGAGAAGCAGCATTAAATGAATCAGATTAGTTATATTGAATTGCCTTGAGCTGTGGCGCACAATATAATGAAATTGAAATAATAGCCCTATAAACGTAGATATTGATGTATCGGGCGATTTGGACAGGGGTTCGACTCCCCTCAGATCCATTTAGCATTTCAAGGCGCTGCATAAGGTTTCAAAAACCTTATGCAGCGCCTTTTCTTATGAAAAACGTTGCACTATATTGCATGGTATTTCAAACAAAAAGGTACTTTTTTAGGTACAAAATTAAAACGAGCGCGTAAGTAGTGTAACGGCATTTAAGCCGTTTTTTATTTGGAGAAATGGCACATAAAGTCATCGTCCTATATTAATCGCATATTAGTAGTTATTATGCGTATAAACAGTTGTTATAATAGCATATATACATAGTAAATAAATAGGACCTATATGACGACCACATGGACTAATCGTGAAATATTGAAAAGCTATTTTATTTAGAGAGGGATAATAGATTTACAGATTGAATACATGAACAATTATCCTGACAGGGATAATGAGTATAGGCGAGAGAATAAAGCCTTTATAAAGTTAGTTAAAACAGCGTTAGATGAATTTAGTAGCAAACTTGACCAGGGCTACAAGTGATAACCAAGTATAGAGACAATAAGCCGTTTATACGCATAGAATTATTCCGTGGTCGTTGTGAACGACAAGAAAATTGCTATTACACAATGTTATAGCGACATTAGGAGGTAATATAATTCCAGCACATAAAATACCTACATTATATTACCGTTATTGATCAGTAAAAAAGCATGTAATACTAGCTTTGTAAATAATGATAATACTTCAGAAAAAGATATATTAAAAATATGTTAAAATGAAAACATGATGACTCTTCATTTTTCTCTCTCACTATGGAATTCATATTACGCTTTATGTTTACATCTTTTAATAATAATTCCTTGAGAGCCGTCGTACATTGTGATTGTAAATAATTAGATGATAGCCACAAATAGAAACATTTTTGAATATAGTTAGTTGTTGGGTAGGTAGTTTGTGTTACTAGGGAGATAGTAGATGGTACTGATACAAAACAAAGTTACTAGTCAGTATGTTGCGAGCTTTGAGAATGATGAGTTTTTAATGACATCTGATCAAACAAAAGCAATGAGCTTTGCTGATGTTAATACTGCCCAAATGTTTTTAAATAATAATGCACAGCATAAAAGATATGTTGTTGTTCATACACGAACGATATAGTTAATACAAACTTGAATAAAAATACGATTGGTTGTACTATTTGTCATTATGACAGGTATCTGAATAAATATATGCTTTAGCAGATTGAAGTTCAGGCACATACTAGGTTTAATATCATTACGGTCATTATCCAACACAGCTTACGATTATGGTAACTTAAAGCTAAACTGGTCGAATCAACCTGTTTTACATATGAGATATACATGCACATTAACGGGTGCTTTTTTATTGGAGAGAAACATTTGATACAATTAAAAAAATAAAAGTTGAAGAAGTCATGGAATATCACACACATTTAACACCAAAGAGTTTTAAAAAAGCGGCTACACAAAACGCCGACATCAATAATTTGCGAGCAAAAGTTACTTTTCTATACATGGGCGTAATGTTTTTCTTGTTTGCATGCCTCAGTGCCTACGTGTTATATGATGCACATACGTTTGGCTTTTGTGCAGGGTGGGCAGTTTTTCTCACGGTGAGCTTTGTTTTAGCTGTTCTGTTTGGTGGTTTGCTTGGGTATCTAAAAGTTGAGCTTTCGCTTCGTTCTGCAATTAAAGTTAGCAAAGCTAATGGCGCGTTTGATGAAAACTTAATCATATTAAATGAAGAGAGCATAACCAGAACGTTTAGTGATGGTAGTAGCTCTCATATTGTAAATTCACGTGTTACTGATGTTTATGAAACAAACGAATTTTTCATTGTTAAGTTAGGGAAATACAGCATGATGATTTTTGAAAAAAATAAGATGGTGTCTGACGGTGTATCTCAACTTAGAGATATACTATCATCGTATATAGACCATGAAATATTGGTAAAAAATTTTTGACACCGCTGATTAGTTCAATCTAATTGCGTTTTTTAGTACATAAAAATACGCGGTCCAATTTACGAATCTAAAACAGATGCGCAGGTTGGATCTTTTGTTCGGAGTCAAAGCTAAATCGAGAAAAGCAAACATTGTATTTGAAATAAGCTCATGATGTTGATTTTAATTTAATAAACTTTTATATACATGAATCATAGCATCTAAGGTTAAATTTATATTAATAATTTATTAGTTTGAATTATTAATGTTGTAACTTTGATAAAATATGCAAGTGCTTAAAAAGCATGGGGGAAATATGAATCAAAAAAAGAAATGCGTTATGTACGGTATATTGAGTGCAACACTATTTGGAATCAGCAGTGTCATCGCATCAATTCTGTTTCGCAATAATAATATAAGACCTGAATGGTTGGTGGGAACAAGAATGTTTTGGAGTGGATTAATTTTATTGCTCCTGCTATTTGTTAGAGGACAATCAATTTTTCAGATTTTTAAGCGCAAAGTGGATGTTTTGTTGTTAATTTGCTTTGGTATATTTGGCGTATTATTAGCGCAATCTAGTTTTTTCTTATCAGTTTACTATGGGGATGCTGCTTCAGCAACAGTTTTACAATCCTTGGGTCCTACAGTAATCTTAATATTATTAACCGTTAAAATGAGAGTTTGGCCAAGTAGAAGAGAGATAATCACTATTCTTTTGGCATTAATAGGTGTTTTCTTTCTCGTTACAAATGGTAACTTAAATCACCTTTCTGTGCCATTATCTGCCTTAATATGGGGAGTCATTTCTGCTTTCGGTGTAGCAGGCTATACGCTAATACCTAAACCATTGTTATCTTCCCAAAGTTCTTTAGTAGTTGTTGCCTGGGGTCTTTTTATTGGTGGGTTTGCTGAGAACCTTATTAATCCAGTTTGGAAAGTGCCTCAGGGGTTAAGTTTCACAGAAATTATTCTTATTGGTGTAGTAACTTTTGGTGGAACGCTACTAGCATACTCGCTTTACATAGCGAGTCTCTGCCATTTGAAATCTACTGTAGCTAGTTTGCTGGGAACTTTAGAACCTTTAACTGCAACGTTATTATCTGTTTTGGTGCTTCAATTACATCTTAAGCTATTTCAAGTTATAGGAATTATTTTGATACTACTAACGGTGCTATTAGTTAGTTGGCCTACAAAGTCAGTAAGTATCAAAAGTTCATGATATCCAAAATCATAGTTGTTTGATTCTCAATAGATATCTGTTCCTTTAAGAAATTAACAATGCATATACTACTTTGATGCTGTAAAACTAATTAAGCCATTCCAATGTAAAAAGTACACTCTAGTATTAATATAGAGTGTGCTTTCGTATTTAAAAGTTATTACATTTAAAGTGTGCTAAACCCTTGTGGCAGTAGTGATAAGCTATGCTTATTTTAGAAATGAATGCGCTGGAAACATTGATATGACAATGTTTTGAAATTTGTTGTTTGACACAAGACGGACCCAATGTGTACTGATCCTAAACGGGGCGGGAATATTCAAAAATAATTGATTACAGTGACATAAAAACTAAACCGGTCGAAATCGACCTGATTATCCAGAATATAACAATACATAAAAAGAGGTCGGTAAAATACAGGTACCTAAGGTCGTAATTCGCGGCTTTAGCTTAATAACTCTACATATATTATTGGTTTACAGATGATTGAGCGTGTATTATAAACACTCACAAGTCTAGGTAAACCTACGGTTGTTCATATTGGGTCATGATACATTTAGTAAGTTTCATCCCTGAACACGCCTGTATAGTATATTTGCTGATATTCAACGTATACTAGGTGAAATACAGAGATTAATTAGTATATAAGAGCAGATAAAACAATTAACAAAGTTTAAAGTGGTTCTCACAGTGTTAAATAAGAATAAAAACACAATCTAGGTTAAAACAAGATTGTGTTTTTATTCTATACATGTTTTTGTTGATTGAGTATAGAATTGTGAAACACTGTTATGTTGTATATAAATGTTCTGAGTAAATGTTCTGAGTTTTGCACACAATATAAAATTCTTGTTGAGAATTTATTAACACATGACAGATATATAGCTAAAAGACTGGTATATCAAAATGCCAGTTTTTCTTGCTTTACATATGCCAGCTTTCATTGCTAGTATTGTATCAGTATTCAAGTTAAATTAAGGGTGAAAGATATGACTTTTGAACAAGATATTAAAAATTTAAGGTTAAATAAAAAATTGACGCAACAGGAATTAGCAGAAATTGTCCACGTTAGCCGTCAAACAGTTTCTGCCTGGGAAAATGGTAAAAATTATCCAAGTTTAGATGTCTTGAGAGAATTAAGTAGTTTATTTGATGTATCTTTCGAAAAAATAATTTTTGGAGAAGAAACCATGACAGAGAAACAAGAGAACATTGCAGACACGATTACTAAAGATTTGTCATTGAAAAAAAGATATAAGAGAGCAACTTTACTATTAGGGTCTGTTTTCATGCTTCTAGTACTATGGGTTGTTATTCTAACAGTCGGCTATCAAAAAGGGATTGATGGGATAGATAGATTTAATCCTTTTCTACAGTACACGGTGGGTTATACTAAATTACCTAGTGAAAAGGTCATTAGAGCAAACGCCAAACACAGAGGGTATTGGACTAGATGGTTTTCTGACAATGAGATGGGAACGGAGTGGACGAAGTTGACACTAGCCACGGGTTTGAATCCTGGAGTCAAAGACCCGTACGTTATGGCTTATCACAAGGGAAGTTACGTCAAAATTGCTAGAATAGTGCCTGGAAGCTCAGTTAACACAGTAATGAAGAGCAATGTTTCAGCGATTACTCGACTTGCCTATTCTAAAAATCACAATAATTTAAGCCTAAATATGTCGCCAAATGATACATTAAACAATAAGATTCATTTTCATCAAGCTATCCAAGAGCTGGTTGTTGAATAGTCTGTCAATAAATAAAAGAATTTGCAATTATTTTTAGAGTTCTTATCGCTGATCAAATAGTCATTATCCTCATTTTGATTAAACAGCAGGAATATTTACCTTGCTGTTATGTTAAACATAGACTAGTGTGTGTGGATGCTACAAACACAATATACGACGTAAAATAAGCACAATAAAACCACGACCTAGTTTAAAACTAGAACGTGGCTTTTATTATATGTGGGGATAAATTACTTTGTCTCACAATCAATAATAAATTTTGCAAAATCATCTTGGCTACCTTTAAATGACTTAACATTATCCAGAAAGTAGAAAGTAGAATGTGGATGTTAGATTAAAATTTTCTATTTCATTATTGACATCTAAAATATATATTCTTTTCTTTAGAGCAGTGGCAATACCAAATTCAATATTAGCTCCTTTACCACTTGGAAAGATGAAAACAAGAAAGTCTGCTTGCTCAACACCTTGCAACTCATCGTTAGCAATCTCACGCAGTTTTTTAATAGAACCGGCTTTCTTATTAACTGTCCAGTTATAGGTGCGCACAAATGATAAGTTTTCTAGTATATCAGACAAATCGTTAATTAATTTTGAATATCTAAAAGAACTAGCCATATAAAATTTTGTATTGATATTTTGAGACATGTTCATTCTCTTTGAACAATATTATATAAATTGAATAGGAACTACAAGATAATATTTGAGTTATTTTAATAAATATGGGAATTAGATATCAACATTAGAATTATGAAAATGTGGGCACAGGTTATATTTTATCGTAATAAGATGCGAAAGTCATTATTATATATCGGTTTATCAGAAGGGGAAATGATGCTATCAAATGAGTTAGACCACAGAGTGTATTTTAAGTTTTGTGAGTAAAAAGTTAAGATTTTTATATAAATTACCGTATTCATTTAGAATGAGTTAAATTCTTTTGTACGAGATGATAATATTTAAAGAAGAGAGAATAGGGTAGGGGAAATGATGACAAGAAAATTATTTTGCGAAATATCGCCATTAACATATAGAATATCTTATGAAGGGCACATTCTGAAACGTAAAATTACTGACACCTTGAGGGCAAACATATCTAAAGATAAGTATGATACTAAACTACCTTATATCGTCTTTGAGCACCAGTCTTTGATGCGAAGAGGATTGAGAAAAGTGCCAGTTCCCGTGGAAGAAGCAAAGGTAAAAAATCTACAGATTGCTGCACCTAAGGTAAATCGAGTATTGATTAAACCAGGAGAAACCTTTTCATTTTGGAATTTGGTGGGAAGATGTACGGTTCAAAATGGCTATCAATCAGGTTTAATGGTTGCAAATGATGGGGAATTAAAAAAAGGAACTGGTGGTGGATTATGTCAATTTAGTAACCTGATTCATTGGATGGTTTTACATTCTCCTTTAGATGTCATTGAAAAGTATCATCATGAGCAAGTAGATATGTTTCCTGATTCTGACAGGCAAGTGCCTTTTGGTAGTGGAACATCTATCGTTTATAATTACCTTGATTATAGATTTAAAAACAATACTTCAACAACATATCAGCTAATAACGTATGTCGGTGACAAATATCTTCATGGTGAGTTGCGCGCTTCAGAAAAACCTAAAAACACCTATGAGGTTAAAATGGTTGATGAGAAGTTTATTGAAGAAGGCGGTCAAGTATATCGTTGTGGGAAGATCTTTCAATATGTACTTAACAACGGTAACTTAATTTCTGAAAAACTGATCAAAACTAATCATGCCAGGGTAGCTTATGACACAAGCAATTTGAAAGTAGTCAAACAAAAAAGCTAATACGTTCCCGTATCCTTGTTAAGAATACATTACCTTGTTGCTAGGTCTATATTGAGCATTTAAACATAGACTAGCGTGTATTGGTACTACAAACACAATATACAACGTTACAATAAAACCACGATCTGGATTTAATATTGATCGTGGTTTTATTGTTTTGAAAATTCACTTAGCAGAATTAGTTTAAAATAAGTACTGAAATTGATAAGTACGTGGCGAACAATAACCATAATAAAAGGAACCGATAATAATTTAATACGTTTTTTATCCACGAATTCATTCCATACTAAATGATGATAACGTGCCAAGAATTAAAATAACTACGATAAAAGTTATGGTTTTGATAGCATTTTTTTCACGTTAAAACTTCTTTTTGCTTTTTAAGTTCATCAATATATTACTAACTATAGACTACTAAACATAATATCAAGTTGCTTGTTTATTATAGTGCGTTTGGTTCAAATATATGTCTTGTGTACATTCAGACATTTTCTTTTTAGTCTAGAGGTCATCTTCAACCATAGCTTGAATAAAAGGGTATGTCACACAGTAGATTGCTTGCTAATTAACTGGGTGACTATTCCAAGTGCTTTTTGTGATTCTGGTATTGGGAAGGCAACAAATACATGATCCATTTTTGGAAAAATATAATAATTGACATTCTCGTTTGATTTATGTGATAACTTTTTGACATCAGCGTAGAGAATATCATGGCTACTGGAGAAAATATAAACAGGCGGAAATTTAGAAAAATCAGCGTTTATCGGGCTGACTAAAGGTGAGTTTGTGTTGAAAGTTCCACTATAAACTTCCCCTTGATAAGCTAGAGCTTCAATATTTAACAATGGGTCTTTTGGCTGAATAGCTTTCATATCGGGGTTTGAATTGCTGATATCTAACCAAGGTGAAAATAAAATCACTTTACTAGGTTTATCTATTTTTTCATTCTCCAATAATTGTAATAGGGAGAGACAAAGTCCACCACCAGCAGAATCACCCATTAAAATTAGTGCCGAAGACATAAGATGAAACTTTTTTACGGCCATTTTGTAATTATTTAAGATGTATGGGAAGACATCATCAGCGGTATATCGTGGAGATTTTGGATAAATAGGTATGATAATTCTTGCTTGATTCTGATTAGCTATATTCTGTAACATTTTGAAATGTAAAAAGAAAGGTTGCCGCCAATAAGCACCACCATGAAGATAATAAATTGTTTTAGAAAACTTTTCATTTTGTGGTAAAAGTTCGAAGGTAGACTCATCCATACCATTTATATTATGAATGTTGAACTGCTTTTTAACATTTTTTGGAAGTTGATAAGGAGTTTCGCTATCAATCATGGCTTTTTCAAAATTGCTCTGTTTTCTCTCATCCTTCATCAAAGGCAGGGGATGAACTATTTTTTCAAATAATACGGATTGCCAACTTCTTTTGTTATTAAGTGAAATTATAGAAATCATAATTTTTAATTCTCCTTGAAATTGTGTTTTACTATTTGCAATTAAATTTTTTCATGAAACAATGCATAGCAATTCTCCTGATAAATTTAATGCTAACAAATAATAAAAAGTCAAAGTAGTTATTAGAGTAATATTAAATAAATGTTAATAACTAGGAAATTAAAAGAAGCATACAATAAAACCACGAACTAGATTAAAACTAGAGCGTGGTTTTTAATCAGCATGTTTTTGTTTGTCAATATTTATTACGTGATTATTAGTTAAATGTTTGTTAACAGCAAGTACGCCCACATTGAATAATTCATGTACCCCATAATGCATAATGTTTCATCACGGATGACTACATCAATATTCACATCTGTATCATCAGATATATAAAGCAAAAATTTTAGTTCGTTTTGCATGTTGTTTCACGTCATAATAATTTCTCCAAATTAGTTGTAATGCTTTGATTAAAAACGTGAATGCTTGGAAAGTATGTACGCACTCTATGAGTGCATTTATTTAATCTAGAGCCATGGATGTACTATAAAATATAAGCCCATTAGTAAAAATAGACTGCTTTGCCAATTTACCTTACCGTCTTTCTTTATATCTTGAATAGCAGAAATAATTGTTAGAATACCAATAAATAATGATCCAATTTTAGTATAAAGTCGGTTACCTGTTATTATAGTTGCTGTTACTAATGCAATTAGTATAGATAAGCTGACTACTGTACTTAAAATCATCCATATTTTTTGTTTCATGTTTCGTCCCCGATTCAATTATGCTTTTAACGTGGGTCTGGATGTAGTAGGTACGCACTTTTTGGGTACTTATTTAGTAAATTTACACGTTAGATATTTTGTGCCACTAAAAATAGTTAGCAAAGTAAATAAAAATGCCATTGACCCATTTGCTGAAGTCTCATTTTTAGATATGCTTAGAGAAAAACTAAAGTCAATCCCGTTTTGGTAGACTGTATACATTGTTAGTAAAGCAAGTAGCAATGTCATACTTAACCAGAGTGTAGTTCGTTTCATTATAATAATGCTCCTAATTTATTCTGAAGTATGTAAGCCTTCTGTGAATTTTTTTATTTAGAGATCACTTAGTCATTAATTTTAATTTCAGGACGACGTTTAATGACAATCTTTTTGTCCAACGTAATTGAGACACCTTGGTCAAAGATTCCGCTAGATTCTACTGTCACTTCATTTTCACTAACTTTTAATACTATAAATGGGCCACCCCTAAAATTATCAGAACTATCTTGAATGGCTATATTGCCTTGGTCATTGTCCATAACGATTGTATTTTCAGGTGTGACTAGTTGCCAACCATAAGCTACTATTTGCGATTTTAATTCTTGTTTATTTTTTACCATATTTCATCCCCAATAATGCTTTTAACGTGGTTCTGCACGTAATATGTACGCACTTTTGAGTGCTTTTTTATTTCGATGAAATAGACGAAATTGCTAGATAAATGGTTGTCAGTGCAATTAGGGGACTATTAGATTCGTGCCCTATATCGAATAGGGGTAATACTAATGCAAATGTTAAGTACAGTATTGCTACTAGGTCTAAAGATATAAGTACTGTTTTCTTAGTTCTTTTCATATTCTCTCTCCTAAGTACTAAACAACTCACTCATCAATCTTGGAACCACCATGTTGGCTTATTTTTCAGTAATCACTGACGGGTAGCGTTTTTTTATTTGAATAATTAGCGGGTATGTCATCCCCAATTATCATAATTAAGTCACTTATTGATAGTAGGTGCTTTTATTTAAAGAAAAAGAAATTCAAAACACTAATGAAGCTTGCCACTAACATCACTATTCCTGCTATTTTATATTTTTTATTGTTCTTATCTTTAGCAATGCCGAAAAAGCATAATCCACTACTTGCTAAAGTAAAAGCTGTGAATAAATCCATAAAGTTCCCCCAAGTCATATATTCTTCAAAATGACATTTTTAAGACACATAGGAATGTCTAAAATATGGTATCAACATTTTATTGTGAACTATCATAGCTGAATAAGAGAATACAGATGTTTTATACTGTACTTCGATAATTTCATGCCTATATGCCTCTAAATCAGCTAAAACAGTATTTATTTTTTCGTAAGTCTTTCACTTGACCTGTCGTTCTCTATAACTTTTGTCTTCATACAATCTGAATTGAAATTGAAATAATCTACTTTGGCATATCTATTTTGTTCATTTCGTATTGTTTTTTTATTTTTAATCTTTTGGTTCTGTAATATTTTGTGTTAAACGTTTATCAAAATATTGAAAAAAGACTTCTTATTTTGAAATAATTTATTGATATAAACTATCATACCAGACAAAGAAGACTGTTTAAAGCGAATATATGCTGAATATAGTCTCGCATGAAAAAATGAAATGTGACTGTACAGAAGATTAACATTTGCTTGACTAACAACTTATTTTACGGTAACATTAAAATAATCTTAGAGGATTAAGCAAGCGCACGTTCAGAGAGTTGATGTTTAGTGAAAATCAATCGTGTTAATGCCCAAGGTTGCTGAGAACTATAATTATATTAAATAAAATAAGCGGTCGTCTTAGGCGACAAATTAGGTGGTACCACGGTAAAAAATCGTCCTAATCTCTGTAATTTGAGATTAGAACGATTTTTTCGTGCTATGACCTAAAAGAAAGGAATAAAATATGCGTGATATTGATATGTCAACAAAGTATGATCCAACTTCTGTTGAAGCTGGTCGTTATGACAATTGGCAAAGCAAAAAGCTATTTGCACCAGAATCAAACAAAGAAATTCAAGGTAATGAACCAGAGCCTTATTCTATTGTCATCCCACCTCCTAACGTTACAGGAAAGCTTCATTTGGGACATGCATGGGATACGACATTACAAGACATGATCATTCGCCAAAAGAGAATGCAAGGATTTGATACCCTATGGTTACCTGGCATGGATCACGCTGGTATCGCAACCCAGGCAAAAGTTGAACAAAGATTACGTGCTGAAGGTATTTCACGTTATGATTTGGGTCGTGAAAAGTTCGTTGAACAAGTATGGGACTGGAAAAACGAGTATGCCACTACCATCAAGCAACAATGGGGTAAGATGGGGTTGTCACTAGATTTTGACCGCGAACGATTTACGCTTGATGAAGGACTAAACAAGGCTGTTAACAAGGTCTTTATTGATTTGTACAATAAAGGACTGATTTATCGCGGTGAATATATCATTAACTGGGATCCACAGGCAAGAACAGCCTTATCGGATATCGAAGTGATATACCAAGATGATGCGGGCGCATTCTATCATGTTAAGTATCCATTTACAGATGGAACAACATTCGATGGAAAAGACTACATTGAAATTGCAACAACTCGTCCAGAGACAATGTTTGGGGATGTTGCTGTGGCGGTTCATCCTAGCGATGAACGTTATAAAGACTTAATTGGTAAAAAGGTTTTGGTGCCATTAGTTGGTCGTGAAATTCCAATTATAGCGGACGAATATGTAGAGAAAGATTTTGGTACTGGTATGGTGAAAATCACACCAGCCCATGATCCAAATGACTTCCAAGTAGGTAATCGCCACGATTTGGAGCGCATCAATACAATGACTGAAGATGGGCACTTGAATGAGTTTGCTGGTAAATACAATGGTATGGATCGTTTCGAGGCTCGTAAAGCAATTGCCGCTGACCTTGAGGCTGGCGATTACATGCTAAAAGTTGACCCAATTGTTCATTCTGTTGGTCATTCCGAACGTACAGGTGTTCAGGTTGAATCGCGTCTATCAACACAATGGTTTGTTAAAATGGAGCCATTGGCTGAACAAATTCTAGCCATGCAAAAGAATGATGACGAAAAAGTTGAATTTGTACCAGCTCGTTTTGAGGATACATTTTCACATTGGATGGAAAATATTCGTGACTGGGTTATTTCACGTCAATTATGGTGGGGACACCAAATTCCTGCTTGGTATAAAAATAAAGGAACAGATCAAGAAGAATTATATGTTGGCACTGAAGCACCAGCAGGGGATGGTTGGGAACGTGATCCGGATGTTTTGGATACATGGTTCTCATCTGCTCTATGGCCATTTTCAACAATGGGCTGGCCAGAAAATCTAGACGGTGACTTCGCCCGTTATTATCCAACAAATACATTAGTAACCGGCTATGATATCATTTTCTTCTGGGTTGCACGGATGATGTTTCAAGGAAAAGAATTTACAGGACAACGACCTTTCAAAAATGTCTTGATTCATGGATTAATTCGTGATGGTGAAGGTCGTAAAATGTCAAAGTCATTGGGGAATGGTGTGGATCCAATGGACGTTATTGAAAAATATGGCGCCGATGCTCTACGGTGGTTCTTGGTAACAGGGTCAACTCCAGGACAAGACTTACGATTCACATATGAAAAAATGGACTCAGCCTGGAATTTCATTAACAAGATTTGGAATGCATCACGTTACGTTATTATGAATCTAGATGATGACACACCATCTGAATTGCCAGATATGAACCAATTAACATTGGCTGATCAATGGATTTTGTCTCGCTTAAACAACGTTATTGCAAATGTAACACGTAATTTTGATAAATTTGAGTTTGGTGAAGCAGGACGTGAGTTGTACAATTTCATCTGGTCTGACTTTGCTGATTGGTATATCGAAATGACCAAGGAAACTTTGAATAGTGACAATGCTAAGGCACCAGTTCAGCAAACCTTGGCCTATGTATTGGATCAGACATTACGTCTATTACAACCAATCATGCCATTTGTTACTGAAGCGATTTGGCAAGAAATGCCAAATCAAAACGGCAAAGAAGCTGATTTTGCTATTGTAAAATATCCGATTGTACATGAAGAGTTAAATAATTCTGAAGCCGAAAAAGCTTTCAAATCATTACAAGATTTGATTGTAGCTGTTCGTAATATTCGAGCAGAAGCAAATGCACCAATGTCGACGCCAATTGATTTAATGATTAAAACTTCAGATGATAATTTGAAGGATATTTTTGAAGTAAATGCTGACTATATTAATCGTTTTGCTCATCCTAAAACGTTAACAATCAGTGATGATGTGCAAGCTCCTAATTTGGCAATGTCACAAGTAATTTCAGGTGCTGAAATTTATGTTCCATTGGCTGAACTGATTGACATTGACGAAGAAATAACACGCTTACAAACCGAAGTGAAAAAATTTGCTGGGGAAGTAAAACGAGCTGAAGGAAAACTAGGAAATGAAAAGTTCGTTTCTGGGGCCCCTGAGGCGGTTGTTGCTGCGGAAAAAGAAAAATTAGCTGATTGGCAAGCCAAACTTAATGCAACAGAAGAAAGATTACAGATATTAAAAGCAAATCAATAGAAATTATAAAATCACTCTTAACAGGGTGATTTTATTTATTATTTGACAAGGTAATGAGCAATAGTTTTGTATGGAAAAAAAGTCAAGTAGTGGACTTTTTTCTTAAATTAGATACAATAGTTAGAGTATAAAATAGCGTGTAATATATGGCAGTATGCAATTTTTTAAGGAGAGTTACAATGTCCGGAAGTAAAATACTCGCAAGTGCACATTATGTACCTAGAGACATCGTGACTAATAATGATTTAGCAAAAATCATAGATACCAGTGACGAGTGGATTCAGGCTCATACTGGTATCAAAACGCGACATATATCATTGCAAGGTGAAAATACGAGTGATTTAGCGACACGTGCTGCGGAGTCAGTATTGAACCAAACTGATATTAAACCAGAAGATATTGATTTAATTATTGTAACAACATTTACCCCAGATGGATTGGCACCGTCAACGGCAGCACTAGTACAGCGCAATTTACATGCTGAAAACGCTTGGGCCTATGATATTGTAACAGCTTGCTCAGGGTTTGTTTTTGGGTTAAGCACAGCTGACAAGTTTATTAAATCTGGTCAATATAAAAATGCATTAGTCATTTCTGCAGAAGTCAACTCGAAAATGATGGACTTCAAGGATCGTACCAGTACTGTCTTTTTTGGAGACGGTGCAGGAGCAGTCTTGATGACGGCTGATGATGCAGGTATTGTGAAAGCTGAAAAGATGCATACAATCGGGAATGCAGATGTGGTACATTCAGGACGAATAGCACCATTGACAAATCTATCTGTGGATAACTATCCCAAAATAGATGCTTTTTCACAACAAGGACGTAATGTATTTGATGAAGTAACAACTATTGTTCCAAATCATATCCGTAATTTTTTGAGCGAAAATAATTTATCAGCTAGTGATATTGATTACTTTATACCCCATCAAGCAAATTTACGGTTGATCGAGCATATTGCAAATGATCTCGGCGAACCAATGACAAAGTTTTCAACAAACGTTGTTACGAATGGTAACACATCATCTGCTGGGATTGCTATTGGACTAGATGAATTAAGTAAGTCAGTTAGTTTAAAAGAGAAACGTGTTTTGCTAACTGGATTTGGTGCTGGTTTTACCTATGGTAGCATGCTTTTGCAATTTTAAAGAAAACCTTAAGGGGTTTAATTGAATTTAATAATATCGAAATGGTGAAAAATGCAAAATGAAACGTACTTTTTCACCATTTTTATGTGGAATGAGTTCATTTTTAAGTTATTAAAAGATCTTAAAATACCTATATATCAACGTTCATTCGGTCATGACATATTTCAGTAATATTGTCACAATATTGATATAGTCGCACAATACACACGTTACAACAAACGGATATACTAAATAATGTTATTAAGATTTGCTTAACAGTAAATCTAAAATTTAATTATTACGAGTTAATACAATTCATTCAGGAGTTACATAAGAATATGGGTAAATTTTTTAAGAAGACTTTATTGACTACTGCAGCTGGTGCTGCGGCCTTTGTTGGTGGACATGCAGCAGCTTCTGCTGATACAGTAGAAGTGCAATCAGGCGACACTTTGTCAAAGATTGCAGCAGCAAATAATACTACTGTTGATGCGTTAGCTAAGGCTAATGGAATTAGCAACAAAGACCTGATTTTAGCAGGTTCATCACTAGAAATTAACGCAACACAAGAAGTTTCTGGTTTATCAGAAGACGGCACATCATATACTGTGCAATCAGGTGATACATTATCAAAGATTGCTGAAAAAACTGGTGTAGATGTATCAGTATTATCTTCATTGAATAGTTTGTCAAATACTGACCTTGTTTTGACTGGACAAGAATTGTCATTAAAAGCTTCAACTACTCAAGCAACCAGTTCAGCTGCTACAACTGTGACAGCTGCTTCTGCACAATCTTCATCTGTTGACACAAGTAATTTGAAATATATTGCAGCAGCTGATACAGACAACAATAACTTTATGACGCTTGATGAATATAATACATATGTTGCAAATGGTGGCTCAACATCATCAGCGGCGACAGAATCATCAGCTTCATCAGCAAGCGCATCATCAGCTACAGAAAATATTACATATGTTGCAGCAGCTGACACAAATAATGATGGTTACATGACAATGGCCGAGTATAATGCATACAAAGCTAATGGTGGTTCAACATCATCAGCAGCGCAAACCACTACGTCAACGGCTTCGTCTTCAGTAAGCACATCAAGTGCTTCAACATCAACTAGTGACAACATCACTTATGTTGCTGCGGCTGACACTAATAACGATGGCTACATGACAATGGCTGAGTACAATGCGTACAAAGCTAATGGTGGTTCAACGACTAGCGCATCGTCAACTTCTTCGTCAACGCAAACGACAACTACTAATACTACTGCCACAACAACTAGCGTTTCAACTGGTAATACAACGGCAGATGCAACAATCAACGCATGGAATGCAAAGCGTGCAGAATTAGGATTATCACCTGTTACAATTTCTGCATCATTGACTGCACAAGCTCAAAGCCGCGCACAAGCAATTGGAACATCATCGAACTGGTTTAGTACACATATGTCTTCCGGTACTGCTGAAGTTGTTGCAAATGGATTTGGTGCTGGAGCTTCTGTTATTAATGCTTGGTATTATGAAACAGGTATGGTGAACGGTGGGCATACAGCATTTATTGTTAACCCTAACTTCACACAAGCAGGTGTCGGCTATTACAACGGTTGGATCGTTATTAACGCACAATAATATGCAAAATGATTATTTAAAATTAGCATTAGATAACTTAGGAAAAACATTCAACGACTACAATAGTGGTCGTTTTGTTGCTCAACAGCTTATGAGAGCGCAAGTACCATTACCCGAAGGAGCACATTGGGATGCTTCACCTGCCCATCTCATTAAACAAATGCATCATTTATTGGGCGTCTTACAAGCGACACCAGGAGATTTGCTATTTTGGGGCACACAGAATACACCATATGAAGTGGGTATTTATGTCGGCGGAAACCACTTTATTGCTGTAAATAACGGGGATCATGTGGCAAAAATTCAAACGTTATCAAGAAATTGGTATCCATGTATTGCTGGTTCTGTATTCTGACATACAATCGTCATTTAGATGTTTGTTTTGTTACAAAAGAAACTTCTTTGACATATTGACAACAAAGTGCAAAGTACAGAAAATATCCATGACACAGCGGATTGCTATACTAGGAATTGTCGAGAAGACGGAAAAGAATTTAAATTAAAATACATTACTGAATATGAGTCCCTATATAGGAGTTTGACTATTATGAAAAAATCTACTATTGCTAAATCTGTCGTTACAGCTGCCGGTGCGTTTGCCGTTGCTGGTGCTGCTCAAGTTTCTGCTAACACTGTATCAGTTAAAGCTGGTGACACGCTTTACAAGATTGCAGCAGCAAACGGTACAACTGTTGACGCTTTGGTTAAAGCTAATAACATTTCAAATGCTAATTTGATTTTTGTTGGACAACAACTACAAACTGCATCTTCATCATCAACTACACAAAGTTCATCATCAGAGAGCTCAACTACAACAACTACTTCATCATCTACTGGTTCATACACTGTTCAGTCAGGTGATACATTAAACAAGATTGCAGCAGCAAATGGTACGACGGTAGCAAATTTGGTAGCTGCTAATAACATTTCAAACGCTAACTTGATTACTGTTGGTCAAACATTAAAGTTATCAGCTTCATCAACTTCAAACTCAACAACAACACAATCATCAACTACGACAACTCAAACAACATCAAATGACACAGCAACTGCCTCAAACGGTTCTTACACTGTTAAGTCAGGTGATACATTAAACAAGATTGCGGCAGCAAATGGTACAACGGTAGCTAACTTAGTAGCTGCTAATAACATTTCAAATGCTAATGTGATTACTGTTGGTCAAACATTAAAGTTGTCAGCATCATCTACTTCAACTTCAAGTTCATCAACTTCAAGTTCATCAACTGCAACAACAACACAATCATCAAGTTCTACACAATCATCATCAACTTCTAATAATACTGCTTCAACAGAAAATACAAACAACAGTTCATCAACTGCAACAACAGCTGATGCTACTATTAATGCTTGGAATGCAAAGCGTGCTACTCTTGGTTTGTCACCAATTAAGATTTCAGCTTCATTGACAGCACAAGCTCAAAGCCGTGCACAAGCTCTTGCAACATCATCTAACTGGTTTGGTTTGCATGAATCATCATCAACTCCTGAAGTTGTTGCTAATGGTTTTGCTGCAGGTGCAACTGTGATCAATGCTTGGTACTATGAAACAGGTATGGTTAATGGTGGTCACACTGAATTTATTGTTAACTCTAGCTTCACCGAAGCTGGTGTAGGTTATTATGACGGATGGATCGTCATTGACGCACATTAATAACACCAAAAAGTGGATAGTTGCTATCCACTTTTTTTGTGTTCTCATGTATAGTAGAGTGCAGAGGTATAAAAAATGTTGTATAAATTTACTGAATTAACAAAAGAAGAATATGCAGAATTTGAAAAGCAAAGTTCTGTTGGTACCTTTTTACAATCAGGTGAACAAGCTGAATTATTACAAAAACGAGGCTATAAAATCTGGTTGTTAGGGGTCAAAGCTGACGACAAAGTAGTGGCTGCAGCGTTGGTCATGCGTGAAAAAGTACATATGGGATATATCTTTTCAATTGATCGTGGACCATTATTGGATTTTGAAAATCATGAATTATTGGATTTTTTCATGTCCAACTTCGTAAGGTTTTCACGCGAGAACAAAGGGCTTTATATTGAAGTAAGGCCGAATGTGACTTTGAAAATGACGAATAATCATGGCGAGCTTCTAGGTGAAGAGAATACGGTATTTATCGAAGAAATGAAAAAGCTTGGATTTAACCATTTGCCATTTGTAGATGGTTTCACTACAGCTGGTTCTCCAGAATGGGAGTATATCAAAGACTTGTCAGAATTAACCGATGAGAAATCGGTTCGTGCCTCGTATAATAAGAAAGCTCAGTATTATTTGAAAAAGAATGCTCAGTTCGGTATTCGTTTACGTCAATTAACACGAGATGACTTGCCAGATTTTAAGGAATTAACACAGAAAACAGCCGATAGGTTACATTACAAAGATAAAAACTTGAATTTTTATCAAACAGTGTATGATGTGTATGGCGATGACGCAACATTTGTCTTTGCTGAACTAAATTTTGATAATTATATTGAGGAAGAGAATGAAAAAATCTCTGAATTAGATGCCAAACTGGCCAAGATTAACCAAAAGATCGAAAAATATCCGACTAATGATAAATTCAAGCGTCAGTATGCTGAATTTGATGATCAAAAAAATCAACATAGCAAGCGCATACTAAAAGCGGAACAACAGAAAGAAGCAGCTGGTAAATCAACAGTCGTCGTCGCCGGTGCGTTATTTATACAGCAACCTCAAGAAATGAATTATCTGTATTCAGGCACTTATGAAGAGTATATGGACTATTATGGCCCTTATCAAATACAAGACGTTATGATTAACAAGGCAGTTCAGGCGGGACTCAAGCGTTATAACTTCTACGGCATTGCTGGAAAGTTTGATGGTAGTGATGGTGTGTTAGGATTCAAAACGACTTTTGAGGGACAAGCACGTCAATTAGTAGGAAACTTCATGATGCCTGTTAATCCGTTTAAATACGGAATCTATCGGTTACTCAAAAAAATGATGGGCCGTGCTTAAAATGAGCTTTTTTAGCGAGTAAAACCCGTTTTGTGGTATGGTATATAAGGTAATTATTAAATTGGCGGTACAAAATACTTATGAAACATAATCCATATCTAGAAGAGCGAGATAATAAAAATGACGCACGTGCTAACTTACCAACACGTCTGCGAATTTTGTTGTTCATATCGTTTATACTCATGATTGCCCTAGTTGTACAATTAGGGTTTTTAACGATTAAACAAGGAGCCAATTATTTGGCTGAAGTCAACCGAAGTGAAGAAACCGTTGAAAAGGGAAATACACCACGAGGTTTGGTTTACGATTCGACCGGACGTGTTTTGGCTGGAAACAAGGCGCAAACAGCGATTACATTTACGCGCGGTACCAATATTACTTCTAGCACAATGCGGAGCACTGCCATTAAACTTGGAAAATATTTGACAGTTGATACAACCCGCCTAAGTGATCGTTCTAAAGCCGACTTTTATTTGGCTGATGCAACTAATGCGGCTAAGGTGCAAAAGGGTGTTGTTAAAGAACATAAGAATGGTAGTAGCCTGACAACATCAGAAATTACTAGCTTGTCGGTAAGTTATGTAGAAAAGCATAATTTGCTTTCAAAAGTTAGTGATAATGATGCAATGATATTCCAGCGGATGAGTGGTGCTTATTCATTGTCAACGACATTCATTAAAGAAGATGATGTGACAGAAACAGAATTAGCGGAGATTGGTGAGCGTTTAAGCCAATTCCCTGGTATTAAGATAGGTACAAGCTGGGCAAGACAATATCCCGAAGGAAACGATTTTCAGGCTTTGATTGGTACAGTAACTAGTGAAGATAATGGTTTACCTGATGATAGGTTACACACGCTTTTAGCACAAGGATATTCACAAAACGAATCAGTTGGTAGTTCTAATTTGGAGTCTAGCTATGAATCCTTATTGAAGGGATCGGCATCACAGACTGTAGTTACAACTGCTTCTGATGGTACGGTAAAATCATCTTCTGTAAAATACAAAGGTCAGTCTGGAGATAGTCTTAAATTAACCATTAATGCTGATTATCAAAAAGAAGTTCAAAAAATATTAGAAGATAATTTGCCTACGGGTGACGTTCAAGGGGCTTATGCCACAGTCATGAATCCTTATACTGGTGGTATTTATGCTATGGCCGGTGTCGATAGAGATTATTCAACTGGTACTAAAACAGCTGATCCACTTGGAAATATTAATCATGCGATTGTTATGGGATCTGTTGTTAAACCGGCAGTTCTCGCTACAGCATTCCAAAAAGGTGTTATTACACCCACAAGTTCTACATTATTAGACCAGGCCATTAAAATTGCTGGTACACCAACAATTACTTCTTACTGGAACAAGTCAGGGAATCCAGTTGCAGTTGACGCACAAACAGCTTTGGAACGTTCTTCGAACACATATTTTGTTCAGTTAGGTATGAAAATCGGTGGACAAACTTATAGCTCTGGTTCAGCATTAGCGTTGAATTCAGATGCTTTCCAGACATTGCGTAATGGATTGGGACAATTTGGGTTAGGTACCAAAACAGGTATTGATATCAGTGGCGAAACTGCTGGCTACCGAGGTGAAACGACGGGCGCGAATTTGGGTAAATATTTATATGAATCATTTGGTCAATATGATACCTACACGACACTTCAACTTGCACGATACGTTTCTACAATTGCTAATGGTGGGTATTTGATTCAGCCTCATTTGGTAAGCTCGATATTACAAAGTTCAGCTAATAGTTCAAAACAGCGTACAGTGTGGACGGCCACACCGAACATACAAGGGCAAGTTCAGTTAGATTCTGACGAATGGAATGTAATCCATGAGGGGATGAATCGTGTTGCGAATGGTACTGACACCTACAATACTGGTGGAACAGATATACATAAACTCGAACCACATGTTTATGCTAAAACAGGAACCGCCGAAACGACAACCAATGGACATACAACTTATACAGAATCCATTGTTGCCTATGTACCGGGACAACCGATGGTCATGGCTATGGCTATCCCAGGTATGAATAATTATTTAGATGGGACCAATGGTAAAATTGCGGCAAAAATAATTAATGCTTATTGGAAGTATGTTCAAAATAAACCATAACTTTATAAAAAAGACAGTAATCATGATTACTGTCTTTTTTATTACCTATTTCGCTCGAAAATAGTTGCTCGTAGTCAAAATAATAAAATGCATACAATTATTAATTGGTCTATTCCATTAGTCACAAATGTTTTATTATCTTATATCTTTACTTAATGAATTAGGGAATCACATTAATGTAACTAATATATGGTTGCTGACTATTGGTATTTTATTTATAGCATTAGGCAACTAGATACTCAAAACACAGTGAAATCGACCGTTTTGGATAATGATATGAATTGGTTTAAAACGCAACGTATTGGTGGAATTATAATGATTACTGGTGGATTTTTAGAAATAATTGATGGGTTTGGGGCATCAGTAATAATGATAGGAGTTGTGTTATTAATTATTATCGTTCCAATAGTTTATTTTGTTCAATTGAGGCATAAAGTGTAATAGAAAAAATAACATTTTTTATACCTGATTTGACGAAGAAACTAAAATATTTACATGAAAAGATTGAAAAAGAGCATGACTATTGTATACTAGATTGTAACTAGTCAAAAGAAGTGAGTTAATTTAACTGTTTTTAAAAGAGTAGTGTATCAGAAGACATAGCACATTCAAAAGAGGGAGAAAAAGTATGTCATTTTTGGAATTAAAAAATATTCACAAATCTTATTATCTGGGAAAAGAAGAATTTCCAGTTTTGAAAGGCATCAATTTATCATTTGAAAAGGGCGAATTTGTTTCAATTTTAGGAGAATCAGGTGGTGGTAAATCAACTCTGATGAACATCATCGGTGGACTTGATCGAAACTTTTCAGGTGATGTGCTTGTTAATGGAAATCGTTTGGACCATAAGCAAGAAAAGAAGTTAGATGTATATCGTCGTGAAACAATCGGCTATATCTTCCAGAGTTTCAATTTGATTAATTATCAAACAAACTTGGAAAACGTTGAAACTAGTTTAAATATGACTACTTTGTCAGCGGCACAGCGTAAGCAACGTGCAACTGAATTATTGGATAAAGTTGGTCTAAGTGAGCATATTCATAAATATCCTTCACAACTTTCAGGTGGTCAAAAACAGCGTGTTGCCATTGCTCGTGCATTAGCAGCTGATCCAGATGTTATGATTGCTGATGAGCCAACAGGTGCGCTAGATTCTGTTAATACCGCTGAGGTACTTGAGCTGCTTGAACAAATTGCTCAAGAAGGCAAATTAGTTATTGTCGTGACACATTCACAAGCTGTTGCTGAGTATGGCACGCGTATTTTGCACATGGCGGATGGTAAAATTGATGAAGAAAAGAATTTGAAAGATAAATTTGAGGCGCCAGCAACGACTGATCGCTTAATTTCAAAGACTTTATCAGCATCGTCTGTGTGGGACATGGCATTTGATCATTTGAAATATAAAAAACTACAGAATTTTTTGATCATACTTGGATCTGCAATTGGCGTTTTCTCGGTAATTCTATTTCTTGGTTTAGGCAATGGAATTAAAGGATATATTAATGATCAAGTTAGTTCATTAGCTAATCCAAACTATCCAACTGTGGTTAGAAATACTTTAAGCGATAAAGATGCAACGAGCACGGAACGCGTACAGGCAACAGCACAGGCTGCTGCTACGGATTATTCATCTACCGTTTTTTCTGACAGTGTAATTAAAAAAATTGGTAATGTTAAAAACATTTCTAAAACTTATCAAGGATATCAATTTGGTGGTGCTGTCTTTAAGTATGGCAATACACAGTCTCAATCAGGAACTCAAGTTCAAACGTGGTCCCCTGTATACGCTAATAAGATAATTAAAGCAGGACATAAGCCATCTGGAGACAATGAAATTGTCATTGATAAAACATTTGCACAAAAAGCTAATAAAAATTGGAAATCTTTGATTGGTAAGAATATTTCATACACTTATGTTGCTTATAACAAAAACAACCAAGCGGTGCCTGTGACGTCAACAATGAAAATTGTTGGAATAACAGATGGTGGTCAAGCTGGCACTGTTTATGCGACAACTTTTTCGGGTATGAAAAAAGACTTGGCTAATGCTAATGCCGTAACAGAGGCTAATTATCTAACTCTGAAAATTAACGATACAAACAATGTAAAGTCAGCAGTTAGTGCGGTTAATAAAATTAAAGATAATGGTCAACAAGCAGCTGTAGCAGTCTCAGTGGGTAGTGTATTGGATACAATAAATACAATTACTAGTTTGGCTTCTTATGTTTTGGCAGCAATTGCTGGAATTTCATTAGTGGTGTCAGCAATTATGATTATTGTTACGACATATATGTCGGTTTCGGAACGTACCAAGGAAATTGGTGTCCTACGTGCATTAGGTGCTCGTGCTAAAGATATTCGTGGGTTGTTTACAAATGAAGCATTACTGATGGGAATCATATCTGCTGTGTTTGGTATTGCAACAGCTTATCTTGCACAATTTGCAATGAATTCGGCTCTTTATGGGTTGATTAAATTTAATATTGTACAAGTTTCTCTAGGAAACGTTATTTTTGCAGTCATCATTTCACTCATTATTGCATTAGTTGCTTCATTTGTTCCTTCACGTCGTGCAGCTAATTTGAATACGATTGATGCTTTAGCGGCCGATTAATTACTGAAAAAATCCACAGTTTCATCGTGGATTTTTTTTATGAATCCAACAGTTAAATAGATAAAATTTATCTTAAATATTTGGATTCGCACCCTCACAGGTTTTAATGGTATAATGTAAAATCAGGATATTTCTTGGGGTACAAAATAATGGATAATAACATGAGCCGAATGACTCGCCAGAACCAGGCACCGATGCCAAATCATAAACAACCACGAAAGCCAAAAAAACGACACAAGAAGTGGCGTTGGATTGTCTCAATAATCGTTCTTTTAATGATAGTTGGTGGTATTGTGGCATCAATGATATTGAGCAATATCAAAAAATCAGTTGACACGATGCATCGTAGTGCAAATATAACAAAAGCTCGCGATGTTAATCAAGTCTTAAAAGATGGCAAACCTTTTTCAATCTTAATATTAGGAACGGATACTGGTGCGCTGGCACGTGATCGTACAGGACTTACGGATTCAATGATGTTAATTACTGTTAATCCACAAGCCAAAACGACCACTATGGTTTCAATTCCTCGTGATATTATGGTTTCAATTATTGGTAGAGAAGATACTTTCCCACAAAAGTTAAATGCAGCATTTCCAATTGCAGGCGTTGGTGCTACCATGTCTACCTTACAAAATTATTTGAATGTGCCAATTGATTTCTATGCGTTGGTCAATATGGGCGGACTTGAAAAAGTTATTGATCAAGTGGGCGGTGTGAAAGTTACGTCACCATTAACGTTTACTTATCAACCTGAAAATGATAAAAAAGCGGTTTATAAGTTCTATAAAAACCAAGAGAAATATGAATATGCCGCTGATGGTAAAAACTTTAAAACTTATACCACTATGGATGGCTATGCTGCTTTGTCATTTTCACGTATGCGTTATGATGATCCAGAAGGCGATTATGGCCGCCAAAAGCGCCAACGATTAGTATTAAAAGCTTTATTGAAAAAGTCAGCGAGCGCTAAGACATTATTGAATGCTAAGTTTATGAAGTCAATTTCAAAAAATGCTGAGACAGATTTAACTTATAATAATATGACAAAAATTGCTTTATCATATATGGCAGCTACTAAAAACCAAAAGTCAGATCATTTACAAGGTGTTGGTGACATGTATAATGGTGTGAGTTATCAAATGGTGAAGGCATCGGAAAAGCAACGTGTCACAAATCTACTACGTAAATCACTAAACTTGGGTAGTAAAACAACAGGCACACAGTTTGGTAGTTCGGTACCCGTATTGTCTTATGGCGTTGCTGAATATAACTTAAATGTTATTGGTGAAACATTAGATGCGCAATAAAAAAATACTTTCCTTATACTTGTTTAAGGGAAGTATTTTTTATTTGAGTTATTCACGTGTCTTTGCTTTGGTAAAGGGGATTCCATTGCGCCAAAGAAAGCCACGATAATAGCTTTCCATTGATATAATCTGTGTTAACGAGGTGAGCGGTAGTACCCATTTTAGCCAAACCATATCTGTCTTTAAAAATGGGATTGCCATCATGGCAGCAGTCACTAAATAAATTAAACAACGCCCCTTTAGTGATAGTTGACGATCAAAAACAGCTTTGTCAACGTACTTTTGGTAATATTTATTGTTGTGTAGCCAACTATCTAGCTTTTTAGAAGATTTAGACCACAAAATTGCGGTTAGGACATAAAATCCTGTTGTTGGCAAGCCGGGAATCCATATTGCAATGGTACCAATAGCAAAACTGAGCGCCCCAAGGGCAATTAATAGTATTTTCATATATATAGTGTACCATCACATGGTACAATTAAATTAATAAAATTGATTAGGATGTCTATATGAGCTATTTAGCAATCGTTGATCTTGGTAGTAATTCTGCCAGAATGGTAGTCGAAGAGCTGCATGATGATGGTACTCATACCGAGTTGATTCGCGAAAAAAAAGACACGCGTATTGCTCAAAATATGGGAGAAGAATTACTACTAAAAGAAACACCAATTTTGCGTACTATTGAGGCGCTAAAATATTTTCAATCTAAATATATCAATTTCCATCCGAAAGTCCGTGCGATTACAACGGCAGCAGTTCGCATGGCTAAAAATCAAACTGAGTTTTTAAATCGTGTTGCACGAGAAACGGGAATTCAGTTTCAAGTTTTGACGGGTGACCAAGAAGCATATTATGATTATTTGGGTGTGGTTTCAACGTTAAATGTTACCGAGGGTGTGATTCTAGATACTGGTGGTGCTTCCGTTGAATTAATCGCTGTGGATAATCGACGTAGTAAGCAAGCTGTCAGCTTACCTTTTGGCGCAGTTACTTTATCAGAACAATATCACCTAGCTAATAATATCATGCCGAAAAATCTGGCTTCCGCAAATGATTATATATTAAGTCAGTATAACACGCTACAGTGGTTGGAAACGCAATACCAAAAACCAGTTATTTTATTAGGTGGGGCAAATCGTTCGCTCGCGCGTATGGCACGTACACGAATGGGTGAAGCCGAAGTAAGTATGATTCATGGATTTGAGATGCCAGTCGACTTAGTTGAGCAGATTTTTGAAGAAATCCGACAGATGACACGAAAAGAACGTGAGAAAATTGCCGGATTAGAAACATCTCGAGCTGATATTATCGTCAGTGGCTTACTACCATTATTGAATCTTATGAGAAAAATTAATTCACCTAAAGTTATATTTTCAGAAAGCGGGGTTCGCGAAGGTCTAATTGCTGAGACTTTAGCACAGCAGGATGAATAAAAAATTTTATGAATTAACACCCGATGAGCGTTTGCTCGCATTAAATTTAAAAGAAGACATACGATTATCATTGTCAAGTCGTCAAAATCCAGTCAACGCTCAGATGGTTGAGAATTACGTTAGTGATTTTCGCATGCCAATGGGCGTTGTCCACGACATTCTGATTGATGAACAACATTTTAGTGTGCCGATGGCTATTGAAGAACCGAGTGTGGTTGCAGCAGCTAATAATGGTGCCAAAATGTTATCTAATGGAGTTCATGTCATCATGGCGGATACTGCTATGATCGGCCAAATGTTGCTAGTTGATGCTGCTGGTGTGGATGAATTCATTGACTTACATCGCGATGAAATTTTTGCTAAGGCAAAGCAAGCCAAACCATCGATTTATAAACGAGGTGGTGGTTTGCGTGATATTCGAGTAAGAAATATCTCGAAAACGGAAACGAGTGTTGACTTTATTATCGACACAAAAGACGCAATGGGCGCTAATATTGTTAATACAATTTTAGAAGCAGAATTACCATTGTTTGAAAAGTTCATACCTTTAGGTGTGATTCTATCTAATTATGCGACTAATCAATTGGTCACAGTGACTGGCGATGTCGATTTTGAGCGCATAGGTGGTCGTGAAGTAGCTCAGAAAATAGTCGCATTAAACCATTTTTCCAAAAACGATCCTTACCGTGCAACTACGGAGAATAAAGGTCTTTTTAATGGTATAAGCGCTGTGGTTTTGGCGACGGGTAATGATTGGCGAGCTGTAGAAGCTAGTGGTCATGCCTATGCAAGTCGTGATGGTCAATACCGTGGTTTAGTAACTTGGACAATTTTAAACGGTAAACTTCATGGTGAGCTGACATTGCCTATATCTGTTGGCACAGTTGGTGGTGCAATTTCGGCTATGCCAGATGCTAAGCAGGCCTTGTCAATCATAGGTGATGTAAATGCTGACACACTGCGTGGTGTGATTTTATCTGTTGGGCTGGCGCAAAATTTAGCAGCCTTAAAATCAATTGCCTCAGGTGGTATTCAACGGGGACACATGCGAATGCAGTATCGCGCGTTAGCGATGCAAGTAGGCGCAAAAACTGATGAAATTACCGCAATAGTATCACGGCTAATATCCCTTAGTTATGTGGATGCAAGTGTTGCTAAAAAAATATTAATGGAGATAAGAAATGAACCCAAAAATTAAAGATTTATTGGATAACGTTAATAGTGTCTATCCAGGAACTGTGATGACACGTGTTAATGGAGAAGAGACTGGGGAATTACATATCGACCAAGTTTCACAAGAAGTTTTAGGACAACGTTTGCTAATAGAAATTGCTAACAAAACTGAGAGTGATTTCTTGCTTGGTAATGAGTTATTAAAAATGCTATTAACATTAAATGGTATTGCCCCACAAGTGTTTTTTGCGCTAACATTCAATGATGAAAAATTAGACGATCAGCTGATACAAATTGCAACGCGCATGCACCGCATAGTTGTTCATGCAATCACTTATCGTGAACTAGCTAAACAAGGCATTACAACTTCAGCGACGGCAAAGGCTTATTTTTCTGGGCTTCACGCTGAGTTAACGCCTGAAAATGGTGAAGTGGACGATGAAAGTTTATGGCGCTTACTCATGATTATGGATGCATTAGTATTTGCTGATACGATTTCTGACAGCGGTTTTGTTGACGAGTTGCAACAAAAATATCCGCTAGCTTACACGGCTGCGAGTTCGCTTATTAAACCTGTAATGGCAGCTGATCTGAAGCAAGCACGCAATATTCGTCATCAAATGGTTTCTTTGTTTGAAGGCATTGACGAAGTATTGACAAGATGGGGCAAACCCACTGTCAACGCTAAAGAATATGTCACATTAACAAGTGTTTTGTCAAAACGCCAATTGGATTTACCAGTTAATCAAGTGTTTACAATTTATCATTCGGAAATGACCGATTTTCAAACGGAGAAGACAGCTTACGTTGGTCTAAGTAAAAATGATAATCAAAATAGTTTTGTAGTATCACCGCCGGATAATGAAGCTGATAAACCAACATTTTTCAAAGAGCTGTATGCGCTAAAAGTATCGGAATTATTTCAAAAGTTAGCGCTACCTTACATTGAGAGAGACTAAATTAATTATTATCAGTTAACATTCATAAAGAAAGGATATTCATGTTAGTCACAGCAGAAATTCAAAAGCGCTTTGACGACGCCAAAAATATTGTATTCATGACCGGAGCGGGTGTTTCAACTTTATCAGGAATACCAGATTATCGTTCCAAAGGAGGTATTTATGATGGCATCAGTTTGCAACCTGAATACCTATTGAGCGCGACAGCTTTTCATAATGAGCCCGAAAAGCAGTATCAATTTATGATTGATAATATGTATTTTCCTGAGGCTGTTCCAAATGTTATTCACAAAAAAATGGCAGCTTTAACCCGACAAGGCAAGGCCAAAATTATCACGCAAAATGTTGATGATTTGCATGTCAAAGCGGCATCAGATCCAGAAAAATTGATCCGTTTTCATGGCTCATTATATGATGTGTATGCGCCTGTTGATGGTAAGAAATCTCCCTATCAGGATTACTTGCATGCAATGAGACGTGCAGACAATGCTTTATTGCGTCCGCGAATTACATTTTACGAAGAAATGCCTTTTGATGTTGAAAAATCAGCCTTATGGGTACGAAATGCTGATTTAATTGTTATTGTTGGAACTAGCTTTAAAGTTTATCCTTTTGCTGGATTATTACAGTATGCTAGTCCAGCAGCACATGTCATGTCAATCAATTTTGAGCATATTACCACACCATTTGATGTTGAACAAATCGTTGGGGATGCTGGCGAGTTCTTTTCTGAATTAGAAGTTTAATCATTCAACTGACAGGCAAAATTACGTGCCTGTTATTTTTTTATCTATATATGAATTTTTTTTCAGATAAAGTGTTAAAATTAAAGTGAGGTAATAATTATGAAGAGAAATAATAAAAATGAACAGTTAAGAATGAAACAAAAGCCTTACATAGTTGGAATTTCATTGAATATGATTTTTGTACTATCAGAATTATTATTTGCTAAATTAGCACATTCAACAGCCTTATTTGCTGATGCTTTTCACAATTTAAGTGATGTATTAGCGTTGATGATTGCTTGGATTGCCGTTGTTGTATTTGGTTTACAGGCAACTAAGCGACACACTTATGGTTGGCATAATATGTCCATTCTCGCTAGTGTTTTTAATACAGTTTTGCTAATATTTGCGGTCATCACTATTTTTTATGAAAGTATTCATGACTTGATCACGCCACCAACCACAGAGACAACAGGGTGGCTGGTGATGATTGTTGCAGCGGTTGGAATAATCATTAACTTTGCCACTGCCATGCTTTTCAAATCTTCTGGGATGTCGGATGAACACGGGCATCAGCATGAACAGGATTTAAATAGCAAGACAGCTTATATTCATTTGCTAGCTGATGCTGGCGTTTCAGTTGGTGTTATTGTCGCTGGATTATTGATCCAGGTGACAGGATGGCACACAATTGATCCTATTGTGTCAATAATTATTGGCGTAATTATTTCTGTGACATCTTGGCCTATTATGAAATCAACTTTTAATTTGGCATTGAATGGTGTACCAGATAATGTGGATGAATCAGATGTTATGCGTTATTTATCCACTCATGATGGTGTCGAGAAATTGCACGACTTACACATTTGGCCATTATCTACAACAGAAGCAGCAATAACTGTTCATTTATCTGTTCAAAAAGATGTAAACGAGCAACGATTGTTGGCAAGTATTTCACAAGATTTACGAAAAAAATATGAAATTAGCCATGTAACTATTCAAATTGAGACAGCTGATTTTGATCAAACATGCAATGTTATTTAGAATAAATTTAAACTTTACATTGTGTAACTGATTCGTAATAATCTAATAAAAATGATTGATACGGCTTGAAAAAGCTTTTTTTTTATAATAATAATCTAGGAAACTAACTATAGTTTTAAAAAGGGTAATTCTGTTGTTGACGAATTCAGAATACAGTGTAATATAAGTTATGTATTAGAGCGAATATAGCCGAGTTAGGTAATTTTCATAAGCTTTCAACAGCCAAGTTGAATGAAATTCTTTATGAAATTTATTTAGCACTTGATGTTTTATTTTGGTGTTTATCAATTGTCAAACAATTGTCAAAAAGTGAATATTTCACGATATTTCAGTCAAGTCGAGATTCGTTTATTTAGTTCTGAGGAGAAATCTAAAGGAGAGATGGAATGAAAAATTCTACAAGCATTGATCCCAAGCACCATCTAGTTGAGAGAGCAGATGATACATTGAGTTTGGGGGACGTTAATAGCTCGATAGAAGCGCCAAAAGACGGCTCATTCTGGCGTAAGTTATTAGCATTTTCAGGTCCGGGAGCCCTAGTGGCTGTCGGTTATATGGATCCAGGAAATTGGGTAACATCAGTTGGTGGTGGAGCACAGTATCGTTATGTACTATTGTCAGTTGTATTGATATCATCATTGATTGCTATGATGCTACAATATATGGCAGGTAAGTTGGGTATTGTTAAGCAAGAAGATTTGGCTCAGGCTACCCGTGATCGAACAAATAAACCAGGCGGCATTGTTTTGTGGCTAATGACTGAGCTTGCTTTAATGGCCACAGATATGGCTGAAGTTATTGGTGGGGCCATTGCATTACATTTGCTGTTTGGTTGGTCGATGATTGCGTCTGTTTTAACAACAGCGTTTGATGTTATTTTACTTTTGCTTTTGATGAGGTTTGGTTTCAGAAAAATTGAAGCAATTGTCATGACATTAATTACAACTATTTTAGTTATTTTTACTTATCTCGTCATTTTGTCTAAGCCAGAACTTTCAGCTATGTTTGGTGGCTATTTACCACAACTTCAAGCAGTTTCTACGCATGGACCAAAAGGTGTTGATTCACCTTTATTAATGACATTAGGAATTGTTGGGGCGACGGTTATGCCTCACAACCTTTATCTACATTCATCAATATCACAAACAAGAAAAATTGATCGCGAAAGCAAGGGTGCCGTGCGCGAAGCTATCCGTTTCATGACGTGGGATTCAAATATACAATTATCATTAGCTTTTGTTATTAATTCATTGTTATTAATCTTGGGTGCTTCATTGTTCTTTGGACATGCAGATTCAGTGGGTACCTTTGGTGCCATGTATAATGCTTTAGGAGATAATGCTATTGCTGGAGCTGTTGCTTCACCAATACTATCAACATTGTTCGCAGTTGCATTGTTAGCCTCAGGTCAAAATTCAACAATTACTGGAACCCTAACTGGGGAAATAATTATGGAAGGTTTCCTTCATATGCGTATTCCTATGTGGATACGTCGTGTTGTGACACGTGGTTTGGCGTTAATACCAGTTATTATTGTGACATTAATTTATGGCGGTGAAGAAGGACAACTGGACAAGTTGTTGATTCAATCTCAAGTTTTCTTGTCAATTGCTTTGCCATTTGCAATGGCACCGTTAATATTGTTTACATCATCTAAGAAAATCATGGGAGAGTTTGCTAATCCCAAATGGATGACTATTCTTGGATGGATCGTATTTGTTGTCTTGACTGGATTAAATATTAAGTTAGTAATTGATATTTTTACTGGCGGAGCATAAGTTTGTAAATTTAGAGGAGAGATAAAATGAGTGAGTTAAACTTAAACATCGAACCAACACAATTTAAAAACATCTTGGTTGGTGTTGATGAATCAGAACAGGGTTATTTTGCTTTGGCGAATGCGATTCACCAAGCTAGTGAAGATGGAGCTAAACTGACAATAGCAACAGTTTTAGAAATGGGCGACTTATCGACAATAGAAGCACTACACCTTGATTTCATTAAGGAAAAACGAGCTGAATTTGAAGCTAATTTAGCTCGCTATAAAGAATATGCTTTGTTAAAAGGTGCAACAAATGTTGAAGCTATTTTTGAAGATGGACCTAAGGCTGGTGAAGTGTTAGTTCAAGAAATTGCACCACGTGTTGGGGCTGACCTAATTATTGTTGGCGCACATTCCCGAGAGGGCTTCTGGGGGTCATTGGGATCTCAAGCTGCTTATATTGCACGGCACGCAAATGTATCTTCAATGGTTGCACGTAAAGAACAGCAAAGTTAAATTTTAACGATAAAAAGTCGCGATGGAACGGCTTTTTTTATTATAATAATGTATTACTATAATTTACCCTGTTATAATTAAAGTATGAAAAAAAGCGCAATTATAGAACTAGAAAAAATTTTTAAATTATTAGGAAATAAACAACGATTAATCATTTTGGAATTACTGAGAGAACGATCTTATAGCGTTTCAGAAATTATTAATTCTTTGGGTATGGAGCAGTCTGCCGTTTCACACCAGTTAAAACTGCTACGTGAAGCGCAACTTGTTGAGACTGAAAAGCGAGGTAGAGAGGTTCTTTACGGATTAAGTGATTCACACATTTTGATTTTATTGGATAATGCGCTTAAGCATGTTAGCCATACTCTCGCTGAAGATACTAATCAAATTTCAAATCAAGAAAAATCAAAAAAAGGTTGACGGACAACTATTTTGCTGGTATTATAATAAAGTTGTTTAATATTTAATGCCGCTGTGGCGGAATTGGCAGACGCGCTGGACTCAAAATCCAGTGGTGGCAACACCGTGTGGGTTCGACTCCCACCGGCGGCATCAATAAAAATAAAAAAAGCATTACACAAGTATTGTGTGATGCTTTTTTTGATCTTTATTTTTCAAATTGATGTTTTGTATCGTAAATGTAATACATTTTGTGTGCAAATGTTTTTCATTGTGCTAGAATGAAAAAATAGAGTAAATTTATGATGAGAATATAGCGAGGAAAATATAATGAAAAATTGGCAAAAACTCACACTTGTGGGAGTAGCCCTTGTAGCGGTGGTTGGTGGTACTCGTGCTGCTGGTTTGTGGGGAAATAGTGGAAACAGCAATGATAAGACACTTCGTTTTTCATTACCAACACCACTAAATGGGTTAGATTCAGCGACAATTACTGATGAATATTCGATAACAGTTGTTGGTAACGCTGGTGAAGGCTTAATGCGAGCCGATAAAAATGGCAAGCCACAACCAGCATTAGCTAAGTCAGTTAAGTCGTCTAGTGACGGTAAGACCTGGACAATCAAGCTGCGCAGTGGGCTTAAGTGGTCCGATGGTAGCAAGTTAACTGCTAAAGATGTTGTGTATGCTTGGCAACGTGCCAATGATCAAAAAACGGCTTCTGAGTATGCCTATTTGTATAGTGGTATTAAAAATGCGGATGCTATTCAGGCAGGTAAAGTTGATAAGAAGGACCTCGGAATTACAGCAAATGGGAATACATTAACTATTTCACTCGAAAAACCAATGCCACAATTTAAAAGCTTGCTAACATTTCCAACTTTTTTCCCACAAAAGCAAAGTTTTGTTGAGAAATATGGCAAAAAATATGGCACAACCGCAAGTAAGACACTATATAATGGTCCATATACTTTTAAAGGGTGGAATGGAACCAATAACAAGTTTAAACTTGTGAAAAACAAGTATTATTGGGATGCAAAAAATGTTAAAACACCTGAAATTGATTTGCAAGTTGTTCAAAAGCCAGAAGTGGCTGTACAAATGTATAAGACGGGTAAGTTAGATTCAGCACTGGTTAATACGCCACAATTGTCACAGGCCAATAAAACAAATAAGGGCTACCGAATAACACCACAAGCAACAACGGTATTCTTAGCATATAATCAATCAGGAAATGTTAAAGCTCTAAATAACAAAAAAATTAGACAAGCACTGAATATGGTTACGAATCGTTCCGAGTTGAATTCTCAAGTTCTATCGGGCACTTCAACACCAGCAACATCATTTACACCTAAAGGTTTAAGTACTGTGAATGGTACGGATTTTGCCAAGTATGCTAAACAAGATTATACGTATAATAAATCAGAGGCACAGAAACTATTCAAAGAAGGACTAAATGAACTAGGTGAAAAGTCGATTACGCTTGAAATTGAAGCTGATACAGATCGAGTAGCAAATGCCAAAGATGTAGTCAACTATCTCCAAGGACAATGGAGTAAAAACTTGCCAGGTCTAAAGGTGACTGAAAAATTTGTACCATTTAAGCAACGTTTGCAAGATGGAACTGACGCTAATTTCCAAGTTATGTTGACACAATGGGGAGCTGATTATGCTGAACCAACAACATTCCTAGATCTGGCTTCAACTGGCAATGCAAACAATTATAATCATAATTCTAATGCCGATTACGATGCTTTATGGAATAAGGCTAAGGGAGCTGATGCGACGAATGATACAAAGCGAGCTGCTGATGAAAAGGGACTTGAGAAGATTATTCATCAAGAAGCAATCTTAAACCCATTATATTATCAGGCACAGCCAGAATTGGTTAACCCCAACATCACTGGTTTTTATCACCATGCGGTCGGTGTGCCACTAGACTTTAAGTTGGCTGCACGTAAATAATGATTAAATAAAAAAGCACGCTAGAAAGCGTGTTTTTTTATTAGGCAATACGGGGAAAAAGAAAATAAAAAACCACGAAGCAGAATCTAAATCAAACTTGCTTCGTGGTTGCTGCAATCGAATCGACCGCTTTTCCTATTAAGCGGTCAAAACGATTGAGCGTTTTCCGTTAGAATTACTCAAAAGTTATGACCCCCTTTCCTAGATTGCTTATATAATAAATCTACTAAGCAGAAAAGTCAAACCTTTTGTTCTGGTATAATTAATTGAATAATATATAGAGGTAAAATAATGACGATTCCACTTATTTTTGATACTGATCCCGGCATTGATGATGCAGCAGCCATCGCAATTTTGTTAACTAATGATGACTTTGAAGTACGTCTGATTACGTCTGTTGCCGGTAATGTTTCGGTTGATAAAACAACAAACAATGTTTTGAAATTAACACACTATTTTAATCGACCAGACGTTAAGGTTGCCCGTGGTGCTGAGAAACCACTAGTCAAACCATTCAAGGATGCATCAAATATTCACGGGAAGAGCGGAATGCCAGGTTATGAATTTGGCGAGCTTTCCACCAGAACTATAAGTAAAAACGCTGTAGATGCTATTCATGAAACGCTGAATAGCTATGATGATCAAACGACATTAGTAGCCGTTGGTGCATTCACTAATATCGCAAACTTAATTCAAAAGTATCCACAAGATTTACAAAAAATAGAGCGATTAATCGTAATGGGTGGTTCGCTTACCGGTGGGAATTTAACATCGGTGGCAGAGTTTAACGTATTTACAGATCCGGACGCAGCGAAAATTGTTTTTGAAAGTGATTTGGATATCACAATGATTGGACTTGATGTTACTGAAAAAGCGTTGTTAACCAAACAATCTATGTCTGAATTACTCCAGATGAACGAGACCGGAAAAATGCTGATGGGACTGTTTGGACACTATCAAGACGGTTCTGATGCTGGCGGTAAACCAATGCACGATGTTAATACACTTTATTACTTACTGCACCCTGAAAAATACAAATTAGAAGATTTATGGGTTGATGTCGTAACAGATGGACCTGCGATTGGTGCCACGGTAGCTGACATTCTTCATAGTACGCATAGCCAAACGAATGTTCATGTTGCTAAGGATATCGATGTACCTGCATTCAATGCTTGGTATTTACTACAAATTTCTAGTATTTCTGATGGAAATATTAATGCTGGAAGGCTTGAAAATTAAGCGTTTTTTAGGTATTCTGGTATTAGCTGAAACTGGCGCTTTTTCGTGCTGAATTAACTGAAATCGGAGCAGAATATTGACAAACGAAGACTTCATCGAAGCATTAAGTAGTGCTGGTATAACTTTAACAACGCAGCAGGTTCGGCAATTTGAACGTTATTACGAGTTGCTGGTCGCAACTAACGAACACGTTAACTTAACGGCTATTACTGAAAAAAAAGATGTGTACTTAAAACATTTTTATGATTCTTTAACTGTAGCAATGTATGAACAAAAGTTAAAAAGTTCTGAAAGCACTTTAATTGATATTGGTACAGGCGCAGGTTTTCCGTCATTACCCTTGAAAATAGCCTTTCCAAACTTAAAAATTACAATGGTTGATGCGCTAAAAAAAAGAGTTAATTTTTTGCAAGAAGTGGTTGATACGCTTGACTTAACTGGCGTAGAAATTGTTCATGGGCGCGCAGAAGATATAGGACAAAATCCCAAGTACCGAGAAAATTTTGATTATGCAACGGCTCGAGCAGTTGCCCGTACTAGTGTTTTGGCTGAGTATACATTACCTTTTGTTAAGATTGATGGCAGATTCTTAGTCATGAAGGGATCAGCTGCTCATCAAGAGCTCCTCGATGGTCAAAAAGCATTAGCTATGCTGGGTGGTCAGGTTAACGAAGAGTTTGTATTTACACTACCAAATGGTGATCAGCGCTATATACAAATAGTAGATAAAAAAACAAAAACACCTAAAAAATACCCTAGGCAAGCTGGGACACCAAGCAAAAAGCCAATCTCATAAATAAAGGAGGCACCTAAAATGGCGCAAATAATTGTATTAGCTAATCAAAAAGGTGGTGTGGGTAAGACAACGACCAGTATCAACTTGGGTGCAGCATTAGCACAAGCTGGACAACGTGTGTTATTGGTTGATATCGACGCGCAAGGAAATGCAACAAGTGGCTCTGGCGTTGATAAGTCAATATTAGAACATGATAGTTATGATGTAATTGTTGAACAAACGCCTCTTCACGAAGTAATCGTAGCAACTGATAATTATGACCTAGTCCCAGCTACCATCCAGTTGTCGGGTGCTGAGATTGAACTCGCTAAGCAACCGCAACGTGAGTACCGTCTGAAAGCTGCACTTGAAACAGTGCGTGATGATTATGACTTCATTTTAATTGATAATCCACCAGCTTTAGGATTAATGACTGTCAATGCATTTACAGCTGCTGATGCCATTCTTATTCCGGTACAGACTGAATTTTATGCTCTAGAAGGTCTAGGACAACTACTAAACACGATTGAACTTGTTCGGCAGCAGTTTAATCCAAATCTTGATGTTGCTGGTATTTTATTAACAATGTATGATGGACGAACAAACCTTGCCAAGCAAGTAGCCCAAGAAGTGCGTAGTTATTTTGATGATAAGGTTTATGATACAATCATCCCACGTTCAGTACGCCTGAGTGAAGCGCCATCTTATGGACAAGCGATTATTGATTTTGATCCACGAAGCGTGGGTGCACAAATGTACAACAATCTCGCACAGGAGGTTTTGAAACAATATGGTAAGTAAAAAAGGCGGGCTTGGCAAAGGAATGACTTCACTTTTTGGCGCAAATAATGTGTCAAAAGAAGCCGTTGAACATACAAAGGTAGTTACAAAAGAACAAGAAGCAACGGAACAAGTCGTTAAGTTACCATTGAAAGATGTCAAACCTAATCCGTTTCAACCGCGGCATCATTTTGATGAAAGCAAGTTAAAGGAATTATCAGCCTCCATCACAGAAAATGGCGTTTTGACACCAATTATTGTGCGTCAAATTGATCAAAAATTTGAAATTATTGCTGGTGAACGTCGTGTTCGTGCTTCAAAATTATCTGGTTTGAAATCAATTTCAGCTATTGTACGCCAAGTCGATGATGACACGATGGCAGCACTGGCGTTGATCGAAAATTTACAGCGTGATGATTTGGACGCTATCGAAGAAGCACAAGCTTTTGACGCACTTATGACACGCTTGCAAATGACACAGGCAGAAGTAGCTGAAAAAGTTGGTAAAGATCGCGCCACTGTCGCTAACCTACTGCGTCTATTGAAATTACCGGAATCAGTACAAGTACTGATTCAAAATGGTGAGTTATCAATGGGGCAGGCGAGAGCATTGCTAGGGTTAAAAAAGAAGACGCAAATTGAAAAAGTAGCAGAAACAGTTGTTTTCCGTGGATTGAATGTGCGTCAAGTGGAAAACTTGGTCAGGCAAATGAATGAGGGTGTACCCGAACCCAATACGAAAGAAGTTTCACCCTTTGTTGTTGCTCTGTCTAACCAATTGGAAGAAAAGTTTGGGACCAAGGTTAAAGTCAACGCGGGCCGTAAGGGAAATGGTAAAATTGAAATTAATTATGTTTCAAATGAGGACTTAAGTCGCATTTTGGCATTGTTAGATATTGAGGTGGATTAATGGCAATAGCACCGGACTATAAACTTCATGATATCGTTGAAATGAAAAAGCCGCATGCTTGTGGCGCCAATTCTTGGGAAATTACACGTGTTGGTGCTGATATTAAGTTGTCATGTACGAATTGCGGTAGAGGCATTATGATGTCCCGCTTTGATTTTAACAAACGAATAAAAAAGATTTTACAAGTAGCAAATCAGAAAGAAGAATAAAATGGCACTAACTGCTGGAATCGTCGGCTTACCAAACGTCGGCAAATCAACACTATTTAATGCAATTACTAAAGCTGGTGCTGAAATGGCAAACTATCCGTTTGCCACGATTGAACCAAATGTTGGCATGGTAGAAGTCCCAGATAATCGCTTGGCGCGTATCCAAGAAGTGGTACCTGCTGATAAAATTATTCCAACCACGTTTGAATTTACCGATATTGCTGGTATTGTCAAAGGCGCTTCTCAGGGAGAAGGTTTAGGGAATAAATTTTTAGAAAACATTCGTCAGGTAAATGCTATTGTGCATGTTGTACGAGCTTTTGATGGGGATGAAATTATTCACGTGAATGGGGTAGTTGACCCGTTAGATGATATTGAAACAATCAATACTGAATTAATTTTGGCTGACTTAGAAGCTGTTGACAAGCGTTATTCTAAAGTTGCACGTGCGGCAAAAGGAAATGATAAAAATGCCAAAGCTGAGTTTGCTGTACTAGAAAAAATCAAACCAGTTCTTGAAGCGGGTAAGTCTGCTCGTACCATTACATTTACTGAAGAAGAGCAAAAAATCGTTAAAGGCTTCTTTTTACTGACAACCAAGCCCATTTTATACGTTGCCAATTTGGCTGAAGATGATATGGCAGATCCAATGGGATCAAAGTATTTCAATCAAATCAAAGAGTTTGCTGCCACTGAAGGAGCTGACGTAATTGGTTTGTCTGCTAGCGCAGAAGAAGAAATTGCTCAATTGCCTGAAGAAGAAAAAGCTGAATTTTTAGAAATGGCTGGAGTAGAAGAAGCTGGTTTAAATAAGTTAATTCGAGCAGCTTATCACTTATTAGACTTACGAACGTTTTTCACTGCAGGTGGTAAAGAAACTCGGGCATGGACATTCACTGCGGGATCAAAGGCACCCCAAGCTGCTGGTGTGATACATTCTGACTTTGAAAGAGGATTTATCCGTGCAGAAACAATTGCATTCTCGGACCTTGATGAATTAGGGTCTGTTAAAGCTGTCAAAGAAGCTGGTAAATTACGTTCAGAAGGTAAAGAATACGTTGTACAGGATGGCGATATTATTGAATTCCGTTTCAACGTGTAAATGGCGCTGATCGCGCTGTACATAATATTTTAGGGAGACATTTTATGTCAGAACAAAGAAGAGAATTAACAAAAAAAAATCAAGATTTTATCTTTCAATTTAAAAAGCTGTTAGCTCAAAACAGTAAATTGAATGCTGAACAAATTGAAAGTGTTGTGACTGAGGTTGAAAATAACCTTCTTGAGACCCAAGGGAAAGGGCAAACAGCGGCGCAAATTTATGGTACGCCAACAATGGCGGTTCAGCAGTATCTTGATCCTAAGCGAACAGCTAAGAAACTTTTTGATTATAAATTTAGTACTCTGGCACTTGATACATCTTTAGCCATCTTTATGTTATTTGCTGTGGTATTTGGCTTGACACTGTTCTTTTCCAAAAATGCTAGTAACCAAGGTGCGGGAATCGTTTCCTTGCTTCTCATCGCAGCATTGGGTGGCTCAATCTATACAGGTGTAGTCTTAAAGTTGACACCAAATCCTAAAGCCAAAGACAAACAAGAACCAAAGAGTCGTCGATGGGTTTACCTGTTAATGGCTGTTGTGGCTTGGCTTGGAGGATTTTTGATCTTAGGTATGTTACCACAGGTAATTAATCCAACCTTACCACCAGTTGTATATATTATTCTTGGTGCCGCAGCATTTGGTGTCTTCCGTTGGAACCGTAAGAAATATGGTTTAACAGGTGGGTTCTTTGCAATCAGTCAATTATCACAGCAAGCACGCTTAGAAGCATCTAAAAAATAGTTGCTGTTGTTGCAGACATTTAAGAGGATAATATAAATGAAAATTTTAGTAGTTGATGATGACATCGAAATTGCAGAATTACTTGAAATTTACCTAAAAAATGAAGGCTATGAGCCAATTATGGCTGACGATGGTAAAGAAGCACTTTCTAAGTTGAATACAAATCCAGACATTGCTTTGATGATTTTGGATGTTATGATGCCAAACATGAACGGATTAGATGTTGTAAAAACTGTTCGTAAGGATAGTCGCATTCCTATTTTAATGTTGTCAGCAAAATCTGGTGATATGGACAAAATTCAGGGACTAATTACAGGTGCTGATGACTATGTTACCAAGCCATTTAATCCACTTGAAGTTATGGCTCGTGTCCGTTCATTATTGCGACGCGCGGAGAATGCTGTTCAAGATCAAACACCAGATGTCTTGGACATTGGCTCATTAATAATCAATAAGGACAGTCACGAAGTTAAGACTTCTACAGGTGATTTAGTCAATTTAACGGCTTTAGAGTTTGGCATTTTGTATTTATTAGCATCACATCCCAATCGTGTTTTCTCTGCAGATGATATTTTCGAGCGTGTTTGGCAACAAGAATCCGTTGTTTCTGCAAAAACGGTTATGGTGCACGTTTCTCATTTGCGAGATAAAATTGAAGAAGCTACAAATGGCGATCAAGTTATTCAAACAGTATGGGGCGTTGGCTACAAAATTGAAGTGAATCAATGAAAAAAGTAGCATTGATATTAAAGCACAATCGCACTAAAATATATTATTTGGTAGTGACGATATTGTTACTACTTCTTTTTAGTTGGACAATCATGACAGGATTTGATGCGCTAAGACATCGATTTTCCTTTATATCGTTAAATATTTGGAATGTTTTAGAGTTTGTAAGTTTTGTTTCAGGAAATATTGGTATTGTTTTTTGGCAGTACTTGAAGTGGCGTCGTGATGAAAGTTTGTATCGTTTGATTAGAGAGATGCGTCAGGTCGCCCGTGAAAATTCCGACATGACAATTTCGTGGCGTGCTCCTTATGCGCCAACAACTCAAGCGCTGATTGACGTATCTAACACAATTGCTGAAAATACTCGTCGTATTAGAGAAGAAGAACGCCAGAGTGAACGTTCTAAGGATGAGATGATTACCAATATATCTCATGACTTACGAACACCACTAACCGCTATTATCGGATATCTTGGCCTGGTTGAAATGGGACAAGCATTGAGTGAAAAAAATCGAAAAAAATATATTCACACAGCGTATAGTAAGTCCAATCAAATGAAGGTTCTAGTTGAGGATTTATTTGAGTACTCACAGACACAGGCACAAGACGCTGCCTTAAATATTACGTCACTCAGTTTAAATGATTTGTTTGGCCAATTACTTGCTGGTTATGAATTAGAAGCACAAGAGAAGAATATTGCATTAAATCAATTAACAAATCCTGAGATGATTGTTATTGAGGCTGACTCTGATAAATTGGCACGTGTCTTGATGAATTTGGTTTCTAATGCGTTTAAATACGGTGATGGAGCTACTTTCATAAAACTCACGGCACAAGCTGATGACAAAAATGTTGTTATTCGTGTCACGAATGATGGTGTCAAAATACCGGACGAGGCAATTGGGGATATTTTTGATCGATTTTATCGTGTTGAAAGTTCGAGAAATAGTAAAACAGGTGGCACGGGATTGGGACTTGCTATCGTGAAGGGGATTGTTGTACAGCATCATGGTAGTGTAGCTGTTGAGTCTGATGATGATATAACTTCATTCATTATTACATTACCATTGAAGCAGACATGAGGGGAATATGTTACAAAATAAAAAGCATCAAGTGAAAAGAATATGGTTTATTATCATTGCATTAGTGGTTGTATTAATGGCTATATTTTTTATGGTTCCTCGTCATGAGCAATCAACACAATCAAAAACCGAGGTGGCAACAGTCGATGATCAACCGGTTCAATTAAACACTAGTGCAACTTCTGCTTTAGTGGTTGATTTGACTACGGGGCAAATTTTGGGTCAAAAAAATTCTTCAAAACAGGTAGCTATTGCTTCGCAAAGTAAAATGTTGACAGCGTATGGCGTGCTTAAAAGTATTAAGTCAGGAAAAATAAAATGGTCTACAATGGTTCCAATTACTAGTAAGGCAGATTTATCGAAAGAAGATAGTCATTTGTTTTCTCATATTGCAATCAAGGCTGGAGACAAAGTATCAGTCCGTGAACTTTACGATGTCATGTTTGCTAATTCTGCTAACGATGCTGCTTTTGCATTGGGTGAGTTTGTGACTCCTAAAGGGGAAACAACACAGCAAGCACTAGAATCATGGGCTAAAGAACTGCATTTGAGCGGTTCACAATGGTACAATTCTGCTGGACAGGTTAATGAGAATGCTTTTGAAAATGAAATCTCTTCGGCACCTAAAACAGCTTCCAATAAAGCCAGTAATCAGCAATTAGCTATGATTGCACGAGCTATCTTAGAATTGGATCCTTCTCTGCGTCAGTTATCAAAAAGATTAACGATTTCTTATCATATGACACCTAACTTTGTTGTGACGGATAAAACTGATTATTGGCAATTAATGACAGAAACAATGCCAAACCTTAGTAACCCTAATCAGTTAACCATAGAAGGGCTTAAGACAGGATCTTCGCCTGAATCTGGGGCTGGATTCACTGGTTTAATTAAAGATAAAAACGGTCACGAATTCATAACTGTAGTCAATGGTATTGCTAATTACATGGATGAAACAAAGCGTTATCAAGAATCTCTGCATATTGTTGATCAGGTATTAGCACAAAAACAGCCAAACTATATTAAAGAAAATCAAACAGTTGGTCAAGTAAAATCGTTGACGTTTCCAAATACGAAGCAACAACATATAATTGTTAAGGCCGCACAAACAAGACATTATTGGACAAATAAGGATGTAAAATTGGCATTTACACAACCTACTTTTGACTCAAAGGTAGCCAATATAAAAAAGAACCAAACCGTGGGCTATACAACGGTAGCGTTGAATGCTCAATATCTGCCTTATGCTCAAAAAACAGAAAAAAGAATTTCATTAAAATCAACTTCCTCATCAAAACCAGTTAATTGGTTTGTTAAGTTTTGGCGTGATAGAACAAAATAATTTGTTAAATTGACCATAATTGGTCTTTTTTTATGCCATTAAATACTTCTTGAAAAACTTGCTACAGGACTAGAAAGGTGTTATTATATTGGTATAGACCAAAAAGGTATAGACCAATTTGAAAGAGGTTGGATTATGAACATTATTAGAGTAAAAGATGTTGAACAAAGTGCAGAAAAGGCACTCGAAATCTATCAAAATGCTGTGCAACATGGTGCGAAGGTACTGGGTTTGGCAACTGGATCAACACCAATACCCTTATATCAAAAATTAGCAACTAGCCAAATCAATTTTACTGAATTAGTGTCGATAAACTTGGATGAATATCTTGGCTTGGATGGCGAAGATGAGCAGAGCTATCGTTATTTTATGACTGAACACCTATTTCAATATAAACCATTTAAACATTCCTATGTTCCAGACGGTAAGTCTGAGGATCATGAAGCAGCAATTAAAGCTTATGACAGAATTATTGCTGAACATCCAATTGATTTACAATTATTGGGCATTGGACGCAATGGACACATTGGTTTTAATGAACCAGGGACGCCGTTTGATTCAACTACTCATATTGTGAATCTTACACAATCTACAGTAGCCGCCAACGCTCGTTTCTTTGAGAAAGAGTCGGATGTGCCCACGAAAGCAATCTCTATGGGAATTGCTTCAGTAATGTCTGCCAAGAAAATTTTGCTGATAGCCACTGGAGAAAGCAAAGCAGAAGCAGTGGCAGCTACTATCAATGGTCCAATAACCGAAGATGTACCAGCATCTATTCTTCAAAAGCATTCAGACGTTACGATCATTATTGATGAAGCAGCAGCATCAAAGTTGTGATAGAATAAACTTGTAACCGATTTCATAATTTTTAATAGGAGTAAAAAATGGCACACATTACATTTGACACAAAGAACATTGAGAATTTTGTTGCAGAGCATGAACTTGATGAAATGCAACCGCTAATCACAATGGCGGACGAGCAGCTTCGTAATCGAAGCGGTGCTGGTGCAGAATATTCTGATTGGATTACCTTACCAACAGATTATGATAAAGACGAATTTGCCCGCATTCAAACTGCTGCTCAGAAGATTCAATCTGATTCGAAAGTCTTGGTTGTTATTGGTATTGGTGGCTCATATCTTGGCGCAAAAATGGCTGTTGATTTCTTGAATCCAATGTTTAATAATGAATTGGCTGACAATCAACGTCAAGGTGTTAAAATTTATTTTGCTGGTAATTCAACATCTGCTTCGTATATCAACGATTTGGTACGAGTGATTGGTGATCAAGACTTTTCAGTTAATGTTATTTCAAAGTCTGGAACAACAACAGAACCATCAATTGCTTTCCGTGTCTTCAAACAATTATTGGAAAAGAAGTACGGCGCTGAGGCCGCTAAGCAACGTATTTATGCTACAACTGACGCGAACCGTGGTGCATTACACGATGAAGCAAAGATTTCAGGATACGAGACATTTACAATTCCTGATGGGGTTGGTGGTCGCTTTTCTGTCTTAACGGCGGTCGGTCTTCTACCAATTGCTGCTTCCGGTGCTGATATCGAAGCTTTAATGACAGGGGCTAGAGATGCTCAAGAAGAGTATTCTGATTCAGATATAAAAAATAATGAAGCTTACAAATATGCTGCTGTTCGTCGTATATTGTACGACAAGGGTTATACAACTGAACTATTGATCAACTGGGAACCAACGATGCAATACTTGTCTGAGTGGTGGAAACAGTTGATGGGAGAGTCTGAAGGTAAAAATCAGAAGGGTATTTATCCATCATCAGCAAATTTTTCAACAGATTTGCATTCATTGGGACAATATATTCAAGAAGGACGTCGTGATCTATTTGAAACTGTTGTCAAATTAGATAATCCTGTTTCAAACATTGATTTACCTCATGAAGAGGGCAATAATGATGGATTACAATACTTGGAAGGTATTACTGTTGATGAAGTCAATACAAAGGCTTCTCAAGGAGTTACATTGGCTCATGTTGATGGTGGCGTACCCAATTTGGCAGTACATTTACCAGCACAGGATGCCTATTCATTGGGATATTTGATTTACTTCTTTGAAATTGCAGTTGGTGCCTCAGGATACACATTCGGTATTAACCCATTCAATCAACCAGGTGTTGAAGCTTACAAGACTGCTATGTTTGCCTTACTAGGAAAGCCTGGTTATGAAGAACAAACAAAGGTTTATCGCGCACGTTTAGGTGAATAAACTAAAAAATATTAACAGATATGCATAAATACGCCCATATCCTTAATCAAGGATATGGGCGTATTTATATTTATAATCTAAAGGATTGGTCGCTTACATATAGAAAATGAATAAAAAAACAGTAGAAGTTATACAAAACTCATAGGCATTAATTATTAAAAAAATTTTGAACAGCATGGAATGCCATTTCAGCACCTACAAAATAGAGTGTATCTCCACTTTCAACAACAGCATAAGGACCGGGGGAAACAACGAGATCTTCATTATGTAAAATAGCAATTATTGTAGCACCGGTGTTTTGCCAAATGTTTAAATTTCCAATCGATTCACCGAGTTGGTTAGATGCATCAGATAAAGTTATTTCATAAGGTGTGAGTGGGTTATGTCGTTGTACTCGTTGTGTTTGATCAAATAGTGTCGTTAGAGAATCTGATAGATTATTTAAAGATGCTCTTTGAGACTCAATTAAATCATTGATTTGATCGTGAATCGTTTGAATATCAGTTGTTTCTTGTGCTTGATTTAAGAAATGTTTAGCTTTTTCCCGTGATAAAACTTCGATACCACTACCATGTACTGGTTGAACAATGTCAAGGTCAGACAAAATATTAATGGCTTTACGTGCAGTTTCAGCTGAAACACCGAATGTGACTGAAAGTGTTGAACGAGCATGGAGTTTAGATCCTACTTTATATTCGTTATTAACAATTTTTTCAGCAATTTGAAAGGCTATTTTACGATAACGTGGTTCTCTAATCTTTGACATTTTTTTATCCTGATTGTTTAAAATTTGACACAAGTGACAATCTATGTGAAAATTGAAGTTGTCAATTAAAGAGACAACTTGTTATAAAATATAGGTTGTCACTATATTTTATACGGAAATTCGAAAAGAAGCAAGGAGGAGATGTGCGTAGCGTCACTATGAAAGAGACAATGACACAATATTTATATATTGTGTGACGCTATCACTTTAAACATGCCAAAAGTAGAAATTAAGCATCTGACCAAAATATTCGGAAAACGGCCCAAAGCTGCGATGAAGATGGTGGAGCAAAACAAAAGTAAGAATGAAATAGTTGAGAAAACCGGGAGTACGGTTGGTGTCTATGATATCAACATGACGATTGAAGAAGGCGAAATTTTCGTTATCATGGGTCTTTCTGGTTCTGGAAAATCAACTTTAATTCGTTTACTAAACCGTTTGATAGAACCGACCTCCGGGCAGTTATTTATTGATGGTCAAGAAATTACTAAATTGAATAAAAAACAAATGATAGAAATTCGTCGTCAAAAGATGAGTATGGTTTTTCAAAACTTTGCGTTATTTCCACATCGTACCTTGTTAGAAAATACAGAGTATGGTTTGGAAATTCAAGGCGTAAGTAAAGAAGAACGTCGTCAAAGAGCTGAGCAAGCACTAGAAAATGCTCAATTACTATCGTTTAAGGATCAATACCCAAATCAGCTTTCAGGTGGTATGCAACAAAGAGTTGGTTTGGCCCGTGCATTAACAAATGATCCTGATATTTTGTTAATGGATGAGGCATTTTCAGCATTAGATCCTTTAGTACGTGGAGAAATGCAAGATGAATTATTAGATTTGCAGGCTAATGTTGAAAAAACAATTATTTTTATTACTCATGACTTAAATGAAGCGTTACGTATAGGTGACCATATTGCTATTATGAAAGATGGTCAAGTACAACAAATTGGTACTGGAGAAGAAATTTTGACGAATCCAGCTAATGACTATGTTAAAACGTTCGTTGGTGATGTGGATCGTTCAAAAGTATTAACAGCTGAAAGTATTATGATTCCTGCTTTGACTTCAAATATCTATGTGGATGGACCAACTGTTGCATTGAGAAAAATGACAAGTGAAGAGGTTTCAGGATTGGTAGCTGTTAATCGTCATCGACAGTTAGAAGGTTATCTTTCTTCAGATGATGCCGTTCGTGCACGTCGCGAAAAGCTGGATCTTGCTGATGTACTTAATGAGATGCCAAAAATAAAACCAGATACATTAATTATGGACATTATGCCTATTATTTATGATGCACAAACACCAGTAGCCGTTGTAGATGATGATAATCGACTAAGGGGTGTCATTATTCGCGGAGCAGTCCTAAAAGCCTTAGCTGATACAGAAGGGGGAAATAACGATGAATAATTTAATATCTATTCCAAAAATCCCTCTTGAAAGTTGGGTTAGTTCTGCAGTCTCATGGTTAACAACTAATTTGGCTGGTTTCTTTAATGCCATTCAAACTGGTGGTCAAGCTATGATGGATGGCCTGACTAATGGCTTGAATGCTGTGCCAATGCCATTAATGATTATAGGAATAACATTGATTGCAATAGTCACAACACCTAAAAAATTTGGTTTCCCATTGTTTACATTTTTGGGATTACTGTTGGTTGCTAATCAAGGACTTTGGTCTGATTTGATGAACACTGTGACACTTGTTATTATGGCGTCAGTTATTTCTCTGATTATAGGAATTCCTTTAGGAATCTTAACAGCTAAGTCACATAAAACAGCAGTTATAGTTCAACCTATTTTGGACTTTATGCAAACAATGCCAGGATTCGTTTACTTAATTCCTGCTGTTGCATTCTTTGGAATTGGGGTAGTGCCTGGTGTATTTGCATCAATCATATTTGCTTTGCCACCAATGGTTCGTATGACTAGTCTTGGGATTCGCCAGGTACCAGTTGACTTAGTGGAAGCTGCCGATTCCTTTGGATCAACCACATGGCAAAAATTAATAAAGCTAGAATTGCCTAATGCTAAAAATACAATTTTAGCCGGCGCAAATCAAACAGTTATGTTGGCTTTGTCAATGGTTGTTACAGCATCAATGATTGGGGCTCCTGGTCTTGGTCGTGGTGTATTAGCTGCCGTACAGCATGCTGATGTTGGTTCTGGTTTCGTCAATGGTCTTGGGTTGGTTATTTTAGCAATCATTATTGATCGCTTTACACAAAAGCTCAATACCGAACCAGGTCAAAAAGAGCAGACAAAGTCTTGGCGCCGTTGGACTGTACTCGCTGCAGTCATAGTGATGATTGGTGGTGGATTGGTTAACACATTGACATCAAATAAAACTACTGGTCAAAAAATCACTATTGGTTACGTTGAATGGGACTCTGAGGTTGCTTCATCAAACGTACTTGCAGAATCTTTGCGAGAACATGGCTACGACGTTACGTTGACACCTTTGGACAATTCTGTTTTGTGGCAATCATTGGCTAACAATCAAGTTGATATCTCAGTTTCTGCATGGCTTCCTGATACTCACAAGGCTTTATATGACAAATACAAGAGTAATGTGACTTTGTTAGGACCTAACTTAAAGGGTGTTAAAACCGGATTAGTCGTTCCGGACTATATGGATGTTAATTCAATTAGTGACCTAACTACACAGGCTAATAAAACAATTACTGGCATTGAACCTGGTTCTGGTATTGTTGCTACAACTGATAAAGCATTGAAGGCATATCCAAACCTATCGAGTTGGAGTTTGTCAACATCATCATCTGGTGCAATGGTTTCAGCGTTAGACAAGGCATACAAAAATAAACAAGATATTGTTTTGACTGGATGGTCACCACATTGGATGTTTAGTAAGTATCACTTAAAGTACCTTTCTGATCCTAAAAAGACATATGGTTCTGGAGAATCAATTAATACCGTAGTAAATAACAAGCTCAAGTCTTCTGACTCTAAAGCTTATAAAGTTGCCGATAAATTTAATTGGACAAAAGATGATATTGAAGAAGTGATGTTAGATATTCAAAGTGGAACGTCACCAAAACAGGCTGCTGCTAACTGGATTAAGTCACACAAAAAGTTGGTTGATAGTTGGTATAAATAAAAAAGCTAAGCAGGATTGCTTGGCTTTTTTTATTTTAAATTAAGTTTTGATAATTTGTTTTCTTGTTCAATAATGAAATGACATAAATCGATGTCGTTAATACGTATGGGATGTTTTTTTAGGAATTTATTATATAGGAAAGCGATACGCGGTTTGAAAATCAATGTGTTTGGTGCGGCCAAGTCATCGCTGAGCAATTGATAACTGCGAATTGCATATGTGATGAGTGTATGCTCCTTTTGCCATTCTTCTTCGCTTAATCCATGTTCTTCGTTAAATAAATGTTGTCGTTCTGCATAACCTAAAGCTTGTTGAAAACGATTTAAATTATTAGAGTCAATAGAAGATTCAGGACCGATGGCAATCATTGTTTGTTTAAAACTTTCAATTGCTTCTGTACTGGCTTTTTTTGTCAATTCAAATCGTTGAAAAGAAATGCCAGATTTTGTTTGTCTTTCTTCATATTTATACCATTTTTTATTAGTGAGGAAGTAAGGCGTATGATCCAATAGTATGACCTCCTTTATTTATTTCTGCGAAATCTTGCTATTAATTGTTTCATAATTGATTCATCAGAATAAGATAGCACATTCTTTGCATAAATACCTTGTCCAAACCATAAAAGTATAAAGAGAGCAACGACAGATAGTAACAATGCACTAATTGCTGCAGGCCATCCCTCAGTATGGGTTACGAGACGAATTGGCATCATACTTTGAGAGGCAAATGGTATATAACTAAGAATGCGAACCAAGAGATTGTTTGGCATTTGAGTCATGACAAAGCTAAACACATATCCGACCATAGCAATCATTGAAATAGGTTGAATAGCTTGTTGAACTTGTGCATTATCGTTAATTAGTGAAGCAATCATCGATGTTAATACTAAATAAAGTGCAACAGACACAAGAATGAAAGCTACTGCATAAACGATAAATGCTAATGTTACGCCACTTAAGTTAGATGCTATCGTTTTTACGATACTGTTTTCTTTAACAAGCATGAAAGCGGTAAATCCCGCTATAATGTAGATTAGCAGATGTGTGACTACCAAAGCAAAAATACCAATAATTTTTCCAAAGTATTGCACACGTGCTGAGGTCGCTGCCAGTAGTATTTCCATAATACGTGATGATTTTTCATTGGCAATCGCATTAGCAATCATTGATGTATACCACATGACAATAACCAGAGTGATGATACCAATTGCACTGGCTATCAATTGGTTAGCACTTTCAGTATTGCCGCTATTAGTGGATTGCTTTGCTTGTTTGACAACACTTTTCAAGTTATAAGGTTGCACTAAATCAGCAGTTTGTTGCGCAGTTAGGCCATATTGAGTAGCTTTTTGGGAACGTGATAAGTTGCCTAATATAGCAGTAATTTTTTCTTTTGGAATCTGTTCACTTTTAGGCTGTGTGGTAATTGTGGCTTCATTTTTGTTGATGCTCAACACACCATCTAACTTTTCATTTTGCAGTGCTGTATTGGCTTTATTCTTATTAACTATGTTGGAAACGTGGATGTCTAATTCTTTTTCCGATTGCACTAAAATACTGCGGACTTCTTGGTTGCCAACAACAGCAATATTAGGTGTTGTATTGCCTTGCATTTTGGTAATACCAAATATAACTGCACCGGCTAAAGTAGCGAAAATCAGGGGTGAAAGCACAAGCATCCAATAACCACGTGATTTAAATTGGCTGAGAAAAGTGTCTTTAATAACAATAAAAAGTTGATTAGTCATGAATAGCGACCTCCTGGCGGAATATGTCATCGAGTGTTGGTGGTTGTTGGCTGAAGGCGGGGATGTAACCATTTTTTGTAACGAGGTCAAACACACGGTGCCCAGCTTCCTCTTCTGCCAAAATTAAGTCATAGCCAACACCATGTGGCGTAACTGAGGCAACGCCATCAATAGCTTTTAATGCTGCACTTGAAGTAGGAGATTCCACATAGACGCGTGTGCGACCAAATTGTTCACGGATATTTTGAACGGGACCTTGGAGAACGATTTTTCCACGTTTTAACATAGTTAGATCGTCAGAAATCTTTGTCACGTTGTTCATGTCGTGACTTGAAAAAATAATCATTGCACCATTGTCACGTAAGCGTATAATTTCATCCATCATTAAGCTTGTATTGACAGGATCTAAACCAGAAAAAGGTTCGTCGAGTATGAGTAGACTGGGTTCAAAGATTAATGAAGCAATCATTTGAACTTTTTGTGCGTTTCCTTTGGAAAGTGACTGCACTTTATCAGTCACTTTACCAACGACATCAAGGCGTTTCATCCAATCTTTCAATGCAACGCGGGCATCTGATCGTTTCATACCGTGTAATTCTGCAAAGTACAATATTTGTTCTTCAACGGTCCGCTTTTGGTATAGACCACGTTCTTCGGGCAAGAATCCGATACGTTGTTTATCGTTTTGGGTAATAGGTTGGTCGTTCCAAGTGATTGTTCCTGATGTTGGTTTGATGAAGTTTAAAAGCATACGGAAAGTGGTCGTTTTGCCAGCACCGTTTTGCCCAATGAGCCCCATTACTTTTCCTTCGGTAAGCGTCATATTCATATTAGAGACAGCAATGTTTTGTCCGAACTTCTTGTTCAGATTAGTCAGTTGAATCATATTTTTATTCCTTATAATATTTTATTTAGTAGATATCGCACACCACTATTGAACAAATAAATTAAGACAATTAAGAGATATAGATATGCAGCTTTTCGGTCCCAATAAAAAGTTGCCCAGCAAATAGCAATATAACTTACAATTAGTAACATAATAAAAGTTATTGTATTTGCGCGGTGATTAATTTCTTGTAGTCGTTCGTCTGTTGCTTTTATTTTGCTTTTGTGTAGATACTTACGATTATGAAATAGTATTCTAGATGTAATTATGGTACCGATACCTCCGCCCAGTACACCTGATGAAAATCCATGTAGAAAACTTCGTGAATTTTGTGATTTTTGTAAACTTGCTAAAAGCATTGTAATAGCAACAGCTACTATTATAGTCATAGTCCAAAAATTGACTTGATATTTTACTTTTTCACAATATTCATCGTCAGTTATTCCCGGTTTTGGTGATGCGAATAGTTTATTAATCATTTTTCTCCCCCTCAAAAATAAAGACATCTTCAATCGGTAAGTCAAAGAACTTGGCAATTCGATGTGCCAAAAATAAAGAGGCATTATATTTACCTTTTTCTAGTGATATCACGGTTTGACGTGTTACTTCAAGTTCAGCAGCAAAATCTGCTTGTGTCAATTTACGTGATTTTCTTAGTTCTTGAATACGATTTATCAAAGTACGCCTCCTATAGTTTGGCTATTCAACAAAAATAGTATAGCGTACTTTACATTGAAAGTAAAGTTTTGCTTACATTTCGAAAAGGTTGCAATTATAGAAAATAAGAACTATAACTAAAGTATAGAAAAGGGGGCCGAAACATGGCTGATGAAAAATTTGAAACATTGGATCTTCCAATGAGCGAAGTCTTTAGTTGGAGTGAGGACAAAACCCCACTACGCGATGCATTGTGGAATCATTATATGGACACAAGCAATAAAAATACTTTGGAAACTTTGAAGCACTTGAAGGCTTATGAAGGAATGAGTTCTGATGAAGTTAAGCTCGAAGCTGAAAAAGTACTACAAAAGGCATAATTCAGAAAAGAGGTTAGTTTTAATTTCTAATCTCTTTTTTTGTGCTCAAAAACCATTGACGGAAGCTGGTTTTTTCGGTATACTTAATATTTGTTATGGCGCTATGGTCAAGTGGTTAAGACGTCGGCTTCTCAGGCCGAAATCGAGGGTTCGACTCCCTCTAGCGCTATTTAGCATTTCATGGCGTTGCATAAGGTTTCAAAAACCCTATGCAACGCCTTTTTTTATTTGCAGAAAAGGGAGAAAATCGTATCCCTCTTTTATAATAAAAACGAAATCATGTGTGGTGATATATTGTGGGGATATCACCTTTAATTAACGGTTGTGTGCCTGAGTATAATAGATGTTATCAAATCTTCAATACATATTAGTAATGATATAATTTATGAATTACAAACGTTGAAAAAAGAGTTGCGTATTTTTTATGGATAATAGAACCAAATGTGGCATTTTTGAAAAATATAGTTTAAAAGATGCCATTTAGAATATTTCGAATAGGTGCGATAAATATGGAGAATGTTCAAGAAATAATTTATTTTTTAAATAATAATTAATTTATTATATCTGTTCAGTTCCATGAAAGTAGTAGATAGTACAATCAAAAGAAACGAAATGAGTAATACTATGGAATTTTTGGGATTAATTATTAGCTTTGCTGATGAACTATTTGATGTAGACGATGATAAGCCATTTGGCTTTAAATTTTGGCTGTCTATATTTGTATGGTTAGTTATGCTTAGTGGGTTTATAGTTGTAGCTATAGTATTTATAATTTTATTTCCAGCTATGTTTTTAAAAATCCTAACTACTATTTGGCTTGCGGTGATGGGTATAGAAATATTGCTAGCATGGTTTTGTTATTATTCTGGTAAACGTGTAGTAATATGGGCATTTCAAATTAAAAATAATATACAAGCACACTGTAAGTAAGTGTTGCATCAATTTTTAATAAATGATATATGATCTTGGAACAGCGGTCTATATTTAAGTTAGATCGTTATTTATTAATTTGATTAACCAATGCCGATTGGATTACTTTTATTTATACTTAAAAACCTGTACACAAAAAGCCTCTGATTAATTTTAGGATTTTTTTACTATATGATAAATATATAAGATGGCGGCATAGGTGTTCCTTACGTGCTTAAATCCAACTATGAAAAAATAATGGCGATAACCACCACTGCCGTTCTCAGTTGAAATGTTTTACGTTTGGTATCTATCTTGTTCAAATTATATTGCATTCTAAAATTTTCGTCTTCTGATTCATTGTCAAAAGTTTGTTAAATATAACAACATATGAAATATAGTGCGAGTTAAATTAGTTCTGTTCAAGCACTAGTACATCATAAAACTATTTCTTCCTAATATTATTGAAAAAGCTCAACCAATATAGTTATTGGTTGAGTTTTTTATATTCATTTGATATGAATATACGAACAAATGGTAATAATCTTTAGAACTAATAGATAGGATGTATTTAGTTTAGTTGTGCATTGTGAACAAATTTAACATAATTATTGTTTAATTGATTTATAACGTGTATGATGTATTTTAACACCTAGATAATTTTATAATTAAAATAATGTTATTTAACCGGTTAATAACTTTATAAATTAATGTATAAAATACTATTCTTTATTAGGTTCTTGTAATTTTAATTTCATCGATGAAATAGGAGGCGTTTTATGAATGATTTTTTTCAACCACACCTTATATGGGAATATTTGCCTGATGTATTGTCAGCATTACCGACAACGCTGTTGCTTACTCTAGTATCAACAATAATTGGCGTAATTGTCGGCGCAGGCATTGCATTTGTCAAAATGGAAGATACACCAATATTTAAACAAATTGCTGTGGTCTTTACTTCATTTATTAGAGGAACACCAATTTTGATACAAATGTTTTTAGTTTATTATGGACTGCCTATGTTTCTAGGATATGTGGGCATTAACACAGACGATGTCAGCCCATTGATCTATTTATTTATTACATACGGATTGAATATGGCGGCTTTTCTTTCGGAAATCATTCGTGCCGCATTGGAAAGTGTGCCAGCAAGCCAACGTGAAGCGGCTTTAACTTCAGGTTACACAAAGCGCCAGATGTATTTTAAAATTATTTTCCCTCAGGCAGTCATTATTGCGGTGCCAAGTTTTGCGACAATGGTTATTTCCCTGCTACAAGATACATCATTGGCATTCACAATCGGTGTATTAGATGTTGTTGGCAAAGCCAAAGCATTGGGTACGGCAACCTTTCATACAGTTGAGGCTTACATTAGCGCCATGATTATATTTGTTATTTTAAGTTTCATCTTAGAAAGATTCTTCCGCTGGATTGAAAAGCGCAGTAACTTTACGTCACGCAAAACAGCAATTTTGGCTAATAATCCTGTAATACCAGTGATTGAGACACCAAAAACAACTTAATATATACGCAAGATGTTGATAAATGAGAAGAGAACTAGAGGAGTAATATTATGCAGAACAAAGCAAGTCGTAGTAAGGGCCTATGGATTGGCATTATTGTAGTCGTGGTAGCAGTTATTGCGGTTGTATTATTACACAATAATGGAAAAAGCAGTGGATCAGCTTCTAAAGTGCAGACAATTAAAGTCGGTTCTGGTAACGATGCCCAACCATTTGCTTATTTAGATAAAAGCGGAAAACCAGTTGGTATGGATATTGCTTTGATACAAGCCATCGATAAAAAGTTACCACAATATAAATTCAAGCTAACACTATCTGATTTTCCTACGTTAATCACAAACTTGAAGAGTGGCAAGACAACAATGGCGTTGAATCAAATTGAGCAAAATACAGAACGAAAGCAAGACTTTAAGTTTGGAAGCGTTGGTTATACTGTCTGGGATACCTTGTTAGCTACAAAGAAATCAACCGGCGTTTTGAACTCATTTGCTGATGCCAAGGGAAAGAAACTTTATGTCACTAATTCAACGAACCAAGCAACTTTAACAGACGCTTACTTGAAGAAAAATGCTAATGCATATTCAGTTGTACGTGGAACCTATACAATGGAGCAAGTTGCGCAGGGAATCAATTCTAACCAGTTTAACGTTTACCCAGCTCCTAAGTATTCAATTGATTTGTTGAATCGTCAATTCAAAACAAACTTAGTTTATGGAAAGGCTGTCAACCATTCTAATGCATATCCAATGTTTAATAAGAAAGCAGATCCAAAATTGGTTAAGGCTGTTAACAAGGCAATGGAAGAGTTGAAGAAGGATGGCACAATTAAAAAGTTGAGTAATAAGTGGTTAAAGGGCGATTATGTGCCTAAGGATTAATGGAGGATTTCAATGAGCTTTGATATTGGATTTATATTTCAAGTGGTAGTTAAATTAATTCCATACATCCCCATCACGATTTACATGGCGTTTGTTAGCTTAATTATTGGCGGATTATTAGGATTAGTCATCGCACTAGTACGACACTATAAAGTGCCGGTGTTATCACAGTTGTTTACTATCATGATTACCATTCTTAAAGGCGTTCCCTTGATTTTAGTTTTTTTACTTATCTTTATGGTTACTTCCCAGAACTTTAATCGTGTGGCTAAAGCACTAGGATGGCATATGCACTATGGTGATTTACCAATGAGCATTCTAGCAATTATTGGTTTATCCTTGATGGCAATGGTTGGTCTGAGTGAGGCATTTCGAGGTGCTTTTGAGTCAGTGAAAACTGTTCAATTTGACGCTGCACGATCGCTTGGTATGACTAACTTGCAGACAATTCGTCGTGTGCTAATACCCCAAGCTTTTCCGGTTGCCTTACCAATGATTATTAATATGTTGATTAACCTAATTAAGGGTACAGCAATTGCATCATTAATTTCTGTGGTTGAAATTTTCTCAACGGCAACGCAAGCCGCTAGTTCTAACTATAAATATTTTGAAGCTTACATTGCTGCGGCAATTATTTACTGGTTAATGACAATTGTTATTGAACGGGCTGCTGTTCTATTAGAAGGACGTATGGATAAAAAGACAAGGAGGGCGTAATAATGATTGAAGTTAAGGATGTCCATAAAAGTTTCAACGATAATGAGGTCATTAAGGGCGTTAGCTTGTCTTTAAATGAGGGTGAGGTGGTGACTATTCTAGGTCCATCTGGGTCTGGAAAAACAACCTTCCTACGTTGCTTAAATTTTTTGGAAACAGCCGATTCGGGATCAATAATGGTTAATGATGAGCAAGTTACGTTTGGTCAAGCAAATGCAAATGATATTTTACAGTTGCGACGACAAATGGGGATGGTATTTCAAAACTATGCGTTGTTCTTAAACAAAACCGCAAAGCAAAACATCATGGAACCTATGGTTATTGTTCATGGATTTAGTGTTAAAGAAGCTGAAGTGCGTGCCGCTGAATTATTGGAGGCTGTCGGTTTACCAGATCATGGTGATTATTACCCAGCACAATTATCAGGTGGACAAAAACAACGCATCGGTATTGCACGAGCATTGGCAGTTCACCCAGCGGTATTATTGTTTGATGAACCAACAGCGGCGTTAGACCCAGAGCTTGTGGGCGAAGTGCTTAAAGTCATGAAAGGGGTTAAAGAAGCTGGTGTAGCAATGATTGTAGTGACACATGAAATGCAATTTGCGTACGAAGTGAGTGACCGAGTTATTTTTATGGCCGATGGCGTGATTGTGGAGGAAGGAACACCACAACAGATATTTGAAGCACCAAAAGAAGAACGAACAAAAGCATTCTTAAACCGTTTTACAGTACAATAAGCGATTAATAATTTCAAAGGAGACTGCGTAATATGTCAGAAAAGCGTTATGAATTTGCAACACGGGTAGCAGGATTGCTCCCAAATCCTTTGCGGGAACAAGCCAAACATGTTCAAGAGGCTGATGATTACATTAAACTAACTTATGGTTATCCTAGCAATCAGGCTTTTCCTGTTGAAAAGTTGGCCAAAGTTTCTGAAAAGGTTTATCGTGATCATGCATTTGACTTTATGCAGTATGGTGAAACCGAAGGGATTCCGAGATTACGAGCACAAATCAAAGAAAGGTTAGCAAAATACCAGTCCTTAGATGTTGAAAATAATGATGTTTTGATTACTTCTGGTTCGACGCAAGGAATGGATTTGGTTTTTAAAATATTTGTGAATGAAGGTGATATTGTTCTAACTGAAGAACAAACATTTGTTGGCGCAGTTAATGCGATTAAATCTTACGGGGGCACAGTGCAAGGATTACCGTTTGATTTCGCGGCTGAAAGTATTGATACATCAGCCTTGAAAGCTACACTTGAAGCGGATACAGAGCATAGGATTAAAGTATTGTATCTAATCCCAACTTTTCAGAATCCGATTGGCACATCGATGCCACTTGAAAAGCGGCAAGAAGTATATGATATTTGTCAGGCACATGAAGTCATGATTTATGAGGATGATCCATACGGTGATTTGCTGTATGCAGAAAAAACAGCCATTCCAAAAATTAAATCATTTGATCAGACGGGTAATGTCATTTACGCAGGTTCTTTTTCAAAAATATTAGCGCCAGGATCACGTTTGGGATACTTGTTAGCACCAAAAGTCGTGTTCGAAAAATTAGTTTTGATGAAACAAGTTGCCGATTCGTTTGCTAATTTATATTGGCAATATTTGGCCAGTCAGTTGATAGACGATTACGACTTTAATGAACACATTGATTACTTACGTCAGCTTTACAAGGAAAAAATGGACACAATGATTTCATCGTTAGCCCAAAAGTCTGATGATAATATGAAATTTGTTGTACCAGATGGTGGTTATTTCATATCAGTTAAACTAAATGATGATATAGCAACCGAAGTCTTTTATGACGAATTGGAACAGCGGCATATCGGTGTCATTCCAGGCAATATTATGAGTGCAGCAGGTAGTGGATATGAGCAATACTTTAGATTAAACTTTACGTTACCCACATTATCTGAAATAAAAACAGGTATTGAAAGAATTTCTGAGGCAGCAGCAGCGGCAAAACAAACTAAGTCCCCAGTAATTTGAGAGACGGTCATATGAAAATACTATTTTTTAACGTCTCAGCTGTAGAGAAAAATATTATCGATGAGTGGGCTGACACACAACTGATTTCTGTTAAAACGCTACCTGTTTCGATTAACTACGATAACATTGACTTAACTCGCGATTTTGATGCTGTTATTTTTTATCCAGGAAAATCTTTTCAAACTGACGAAAAATTATATGCTCGATTGGCAGAGAATGGTATGAAACAAATTTCTGTCAAATCAACAGGTTATGATAATATTAATTTCGGATTTGCTGAAAAGTATCACCTGACAATAACTAATGTTCCTGATTATTCGCCAGAATCTGTATCGCATTTTACAGTGATGAGCGTGCTCATGTTGTTACGTAATTTACCGCGATATCTTGATAGCCCAGAAACGACACAACGAAAAGAGTTTATGGGAAGAGAATTGACAGAAGTGACCGTGGGCATATATGGTGCTGGTCGATTGGGCAGTCTTGTGGCTAAGACGTTGAAATTCATGGGTGCACGGGTAATGATGAATTCTCGTAGTCTGAAGCCGGAGTTAATTGGATCAGGCATAGAATTTGTTGATTTTAAACAGTTATTAGTTGAAAGCGATGTGTTGAGCATTCACGTGCCACTAAATAAACAAACTTTCCATAAATTTGACTTTGATAATCTTAGTTTAATGAAACAAAATGCCATATTAATTAACACAGCTCGAGGTGAGATAGTTGATACATCAGCACTGATAACGCACTTACAGCAAGGAAAATTTCAAGGTTTGGCACTTGATGCATTGGAAGATGAGGATACGAAAGGATTTGCAACAAATCCCTATTACCAGTCACTTCATAAATTTGAGAATGTATTGCTGACACCGCACATTGCGTATTTTACGAAGGCAGCTGTTCGGGATATTGCAATAACCGCATTAGAAAATGCGCGTGATATCGTTATTGAAGGTAAATCAGATAATACTGTTGTACAATAGGAGGTAAGCAATGAGTTTTATTGAAATTAAAGATGTACACAAGTCCTTTTACCAAAATGAAATTTTAAAGGGTATTGATCTAACCCTGCATAAAGGTGAAGTTATTGTTATCTTGGGCCCATCAGGCTCTGGTAAAACAACTTTCTTACGCTGTTTGAATACACTTGAAAAAGCAGACAAAGGACAGATTAAGATTGATGATGTGACAAAAGATTTTACAGTAAAAGATCGTCAAAATACACGAGACCTAATTTTGAAGACAGCGATGGTTTTTCAAGGGCATGCTTTATTTGGTAATATGACGGTATTGCAAAATGTGATTGAAGGTTTGATTCGTGTGAAAAAAATGAATCGCGAAGCGGCCACAAAAATTGGGTTGTCAACTCTAGAAAGAGTTGGGTTATCTGACCGAGCAAGTTATTATCCTGTTCAACTCTCTGGTGGGCAACAGCAGCGTGCAGGGATTGCTCGAGCAATGGCAATGCAGCCAGAATTATTATTGTTTGATGAACCAACTAGTGCTTTGGATCCGGAATTAGTTGGTGAAGTTTTATCCGCTATGAAAGAGTTGGCACAAGAAGGGCACACGATGATTGTCGTCACACATGAAATGCAATTTGCTTATGAAGTGGCAGATCGGGTATTGTACATGGAAGGTGGCGTTGTGGTAGAACAAGGTCCACCAGAAGAAATATTTAATGCACCAAAAGATAAGCGGACTCAACAATTTTTGGCACGACTATCGGGTAAAAATTTTGGAGAGCCAGAATTGGTAAATTCATGATGCAGAATAATCAACAAAGTTTGGACAAAAGAAAAGGCGCAGTCAGTACTCAAAGCAGAGATACTGATCAGCGTCTTTTTACCAAGGATTTTATAATTTTAATGATGATTAACTTCTTGGTTATGACAGCAGTCACTACCCAAATGGGTACGTTGCCACTTTATGTAACGCATCTAGGTGGTAATTCGATTATGTCGGGATTAGTTGTCGGTATTTGGGGATTGGCTGCTCTTTGTGCGCGAATTCCAGTTGGCAAGTTACTGGACACATACGGTCGGAAAAAATTAATTTTTATTGGGTTAGCAATTTTGATGGCTGATTTCTCTATGTTGATTTTTTATAGTACAATTGTTAGTCTAATTGTTTTAAGAGCGCTACAAGGAATTGGTAATGGTACCCAATCTACGTCGGTTGCAACTATGGTAGCTGATAAGTTACCGAAGCAAAAGCTATCAATTGGTTTGGGATATTTTAGTATATCGCAAACTTTACCAGCTGCCATTGGTCCTGCAATAGGGTTAGTTGTTGTTGAGAATTTTGGATTTCAATCACTTTTCTATTTTAGTTTGTCATTGATTTGTCTAGCTTTTGTTTTATCATTTTTCGTTAAGGATAATTATACTCATGTTGAAGAAGCTAAGCATGTAGCAGATGAGAATACAGGCTTTCTTGATTTAATTCGTCTAAAAAGTGTTTGGGTGCCAAGTCTAATTGTTTTTGTGGTCTGTTTCGCAAATGCTGCTGTTACAGCGTTCTTAGTCCAATTTGGTGAGCAAAAAAATTTATCAGCGACGATTGTTGGGTTTAGCTTTACTATGCAGGCGATTATTGGTGCTTTAGTTCGTGTTTGGTTTGCGAAGCTATATCTATACTTTAGGTCTTATGTGTTAGTAATAGCCGGTATATTAATGATTGCCTCAGCCTATTTTATGATTGCTTTTGGTGCAACAGTGGAATGGTTAGTTTTGGCTGGTGCTTTGAATGGATTTGGGTTTGCATTACTTATTCCGTTGATGAATGCAGTGGTTTTGAAGAATGTTTCCTCAGCACAACGTGGTCGGGCAACAGCAATTTTTTCCTCTGGTACGGATGTCGCTTATGGCTTAGGGGCCTTTATGTGGGGTGTAGTTGCCAATTTTATCGGTTTTTTTGGAATGTATTGTCTCACGGCCACATTGGTCATTGCAACTTTGTTGTTAGTAATCACCCATAATCGTTTGTTAAATGAATAAAAAGAGAAGAGGGCGGTACCATGTTCCGAGGTGTTGTTTAAGTTGACAGTGTTCGGATTTTTCACGTACAATAGTAAAGTATCAAATTACCATTTTCGTGGTAATTTCAACATGAAATGGTCGATACGTTGCTAGAAATGGAGAAGAAACATGGCAAATGAAAAACATCCTGCAGTATGGTATGAACACCTTCATACTGAAAAGTATACAGGTGCTCGACGAGGTCGTATTCACACGCCACACGGTACGTTTGAAACACCGATGTTTATGCCTGTTGGCACACAAGGTGCAGTGAAGGGTGTGGGCACGCGTGAATTAAAAGACATTGGTTCACAATTCATTTTAAGCAATACATATCATCTATGGGTGCGTCCAGGAGATGAATTAATTGCTGAAGCAGGCGGTTTACATAAATATATGGGCTGGGATCAGGCTATCTTGACTGATTCTGGTGGCTTTCAAGTTTTTTCATTATCCGATGCACGTAAATTAAAAGAAGAAGGCGTAACTTTCCAGAACCATGTTAATGGTGACAGAATGTTCTTATCACCTGAAGTAGCCATGCGGATTCAAAACAACCTCGGATCTGACGTCATGATGCAGCTAGACGAAGCCATTCCTTATTTTGAAACTTATGATTATATTAAAAACTCAATGCAACGTTCATTACGTTGGGCTGAACGTGCTAAAGTGGCGCACAAAAAGACAGATACACAAGCTTTATTTGGTATTGTTCAAGGAGCAGGGTTTAAAGCATTAAGAACGGAGTCAGCTAATAATCTTGTGGACATGGATTTGCCAGGTTATGCGGTCGGCGGTTTGTCGGTTGGTGAATCTAAAACTGAAATGAATCGTGTATTGGACTTTACCATGCCGTTGTTACCAGAAGATAAGCCACGTTATTTGATGGGTGTGGCAGCCCCTGATTCATTAATAGATGGTGTTATGCGCGGTGTTGATATGTTTGATTGCGTCTTACCAACTAGAATAGGGCGCAAGGGAACGTTGATGACACGTTACGGTCGCGTTGTCATTCGAAATTCAAAATATAAAAATGACTTTACACCATTAGATCCTGATTTAAGTTATTACTCATCAAATCCCATTCGTAAAGAACAGTTTGGCAACTTAGCACAATATGATTTACCGGACTATAATCCATTTAAAACTTTAACTCGTTCTTATTTACATCATTTATTCAATGCTAATGAGTTGTTGGGGGCGCAATTGGCCTCAGAACATAATTTGCGTTTCTTATTACAATTTATGGAAGATATGCGCACTGCTATTGAAAACGATGAACTATTGGCTTTCCGTGAAACTGTTATGGAAGAATATGGATATAATAAGCCTAATGCACGATTATTCTAAGTTTGGTATAATAATAGTATTAGCAAAATGAGTAAAAGTTACTGTGAAATGAAACACGTAGCTAAACTCGCTTAGGAAAGTAGGAGTTAGAATGTCATTGAATTTGATTTTGCCATTAGTTATTATTGTGGCAATGTTCTGGTTTATGTCACGTCAGCAAAAGAAGCAACGTGAACAACAAAAAAATATGCAAAATAGTTTGCAAAAAGGTAGCCAAGTTGTAACTATTGGTGGTTTGCACGCAGTTGTTGATAGCGTGGATAACGCTGCAAAGACTGTTGATTTAGATGCTGAAGGTGTTATTTTAACATATGAATTATCAGCTATTCGTTCTATCAGCAATCCAGTAGATACTGGAAAGCCAACTGTGGCTGATATTACACCTGCTGATAAGGTTGAAGAAACAAGTGAAAAAATTACTGACGATGCTGAAAAACCAGCAGATGACAAGTAATATATAGTGGCAGTATAATAAAAGGAAGCTTACGCTTCCTTTTATTATGGAGAAAATATGAAAACAATCACAAAAGTTATGTCGGATGGTACAAAAATTGTATATGACGAATACGGTAATGATCAGTTGAATACTGTTTTTTTATTACATGGTAATGGTAGCTCAGCCCGCTATTTTAAACGTCAATTACCCAGTTATACAGCATACTATCATGTTATTGCGATAGACTCTCGAGGACATGGTCGCTCCACCAATACTAAAAAAACTATTGATATGGCAGATGTGGTTTGTGATATCGATGAATTGAGACGAGAACTGTCTATCGATAAAATAATCATAGTTGGTTATAGTGATGGCGCTAATATTGCATTGAAATATGCCGTAGAGAATCAGAATCATGTTTCCAGAATGGTTTTGAACGCACCTAATGTAACAGCAGATGGTGTCTATCGTATTTTATGGTGGGGGGATGCTATTGCACGATTTGGAACTGAAGTATTTTCACCAATTAGTCAGAAAGCTCGTCGCCGTCATATGCAACTACATGTCATGAGTGAACCATTGAATATTACACGGGCACAATTAAAGGTGTTAACAATACCGATATTATTTGTTATTGGGCAATTTGATATCGTTAAACGGCAACACATCGAAAGTATTTCCAAAATCATGCCGGTTGCCAAAGTTATGATTCTGCGTGGGCACGGGCACTTCGTAACATACACGAATCCGCGGAAGTTTGCACAGTTGATTACACCATTTTTACTTGGGGGAAAGAATGAAGGGCATTAATCACGTTTTATCAAAGTTAATTATATTAGTTATTACATTGGTGCTGATTACTCAGCTGTTCATTATGACACGAGAAATCACGTGGCAGGCAATTTTGTCGACAATGAATGATATTGCTTGGTGGCAAATGGTGTTGCTACTTCTAGCTGGATTTTTGGTAATCATGCCAACGTTATTTAATGATCTTATTTTGCGCGAATGGCAAGGCTACGAACTAACTACGAGTGAAATGTTGCAGCGTGCGTGGTTAGTTAATGTATTTAACTTAAATGCTGGTTTTATTGGTATCTTAAGTGTATTTTTACGACGTATTTTTTATAATGATCAACCAAAACAAAAGCCGATTAAGCCCTATATACAAATGTATATACTAGGTCAAAGTGGTCTGCTCTTCACAACTGTCATTGCTTTTGTCATTTTAATATTAGATGCCAATAAACAATTAACTGAACAATTAGTGTGGCTAGCCCTGTTTATTTTAGTGGCTATCATAGGGATAATTGTTTCCTTTAGTAAGCGGATAAATATTTGGCAAGGTTTGAACAGCACAGTTGTTACACGTTTTATAATTAACTCAGTTATTACACTGTTCGCTCAAGTGGGATTGTTTATATTAATAGGTCGTGTTATTGACATTGATATTGGTACTTCAGAAGTCATACTTAGTTTTATTATTTCTAGTGCAATTGCTCTGATTACCATGACACCCGGAACTTGGGGTTCGTTTGACGTTGCGATTATGATTATGTTGTCGTTTTTTAATGTAACTCGTGTGGATAGTTTTATTTGGCTCATATTATATCGTGTTAGTTATAATTTGTTTCCTTTATTGAGTGCAGTGGCTCTTTTGTTTTTACGTATTTCTAAACGAATTAATGCTAGTTTTCGAGGTGTGCCACATTATGTTGCTCAATCAGTTGTTCATCAATTTTTGATTATTATACTCTATTTATCTGGTATGTTGCTTGTTTTAGCAGGGACGATGCCTAAAGTTGCAGAAAAAATATTTGTTTTTAATCATCTACGCTCCTGGCCTGTCACATATACTTTAATCAATCAATTACCCAATATTTTATTTGGTTTTTTGATCTTAATTAGTGCACGTGGCATTGCTAATCGTGTACAACGTGCTTATGGGGCGACTATTGTTGTCTTATTGCTAGTAGCTACATACGTATTTTTCTTTTACCACTATATGGCATCGTTGTTTTTTATAGCCGTTATTTTGATAGCGGTGTTATTTAGTAAAAAGTCTCTTTATAGAAAGCAATTTATTCACTCTTGGGAAGAGCAGGTTGTGGATTTTCTGATTTGGGCGACGCTAATTATTAGTTATTTAGCTTTGGGCGTGGTCAATCTACCGCCAATTCATCGTCATTTTCGTCATGTTGGCAACATGCCATCCATGCATTGGTGGTATGTAGGTCTTATTATTATCAGTGTTGTTTCTATTTCTGGTTTAGCTTTGTCTAAATTTTTGCATTCACAGCAGATCCCGCTGGGTGTGGGGTTAGATGAAGCAAGAGTGAACAAAGTTCTAGCTATTGGTGATAATCACTACACTAATCTCGTTTTTTTGGGTGATAAAAGACTATATTTTTATCGAATTGATGATGAAGATGTTGTAGGTATTCAGTTTCGAATTATTAATAACAAGGCGATGGTTATGGGTGATCCATTTGGGAACGAAAAGTACTTTTCTGCTGCGATGGAGCAATTTGTAAACGAAGCAGATGTACTTGGTTATATGCCAGTTTTTTATGAAATTAGTGAAAACATTGCCATGATGGCTCATGAATTTGGTTATGATTTTTTCAAACTTGGTGAGGAAGCATTGGTTATTCTTGATGATTTTTCGACTGCTGGTAAAAAAATGCAGAATATTCGTTCAGAAATGAATCAAGCAACGCGTGCAGGTTTCAAATTCAGGGTATTAGAACCACCATTTAAGCATGACGTGTTGCAGCAAATGCAGCTAATTAGTGATGAATGGCTTGCTGGACGTGAAGAAAAAGGATATTCACTTGGATTCTTTGATGAAAATTATTTGCAGCGTAGTCCAATAGCTGTACTTGAAAAAGAAGGACAAATCGAAGCGTTTGCAACGTTAGTGGCTTCATATACAGAACAACAAATGTCAGTTGACTTAATGAGATTCACGCATGCTGCACCGAATGGTGTCATGGATGTTTTATTCGTCAACGTATTTGATTATGCTAAACAGCGAAACTTTAAAATATTTAATTTAGGTATGTCACCTTTGGCTAATGTTGGCCAGCATCGTCAAAGTTTTGGACGTGAGCGCTTGGCTAATTTGGTCTATCAATTTGGCTCAAAGGTTTATTCTTTTGAAGGATTGCATCATTATAAAAATAAATTTACCAAAGTTTGGCAACCTATGTACATTGGCTACTCAAGAAAAAGCAGCATTATTGCCGTTATGTTTGGATTGCTGAAAATAGACAACAAAGGAGTGAAACATGCACCAAAAAGCGATATGAGATATACTAGAAGCAATTAAAATAGGAGGAAAAACATTTAGAATTGCGTTATAATTTGCTAAATGTTCTGATAGTTAATGGCAATGCATCAATATTTCATGGGAATGAGTCAGCTTGAACTCATTAACCGAGCTCCAGGATTTTTTAAATACCAACCCCACAATGTAGCGGCACACTCATGGAAAGTAACCCAAATTGCTCAGTTTTTAGCTGATGTTGAAGAACAAAACGGTGCTCAAATTAATTGGAAATCAGTTTATGAAAAAGCCTTAAATCACGATTATACAGAAAGATTTATCGGTGACATTAAAACGCCAGTGAAATATGCGACGTCGACATTACGTTCAATGTTAGCTGATGTTGAAGAATCAATGACTGAAAACTTTATTAAAACAGAAATTCCTGAACAATTTCAAGCCGCATATACACGACGCCTAGGGGAAGGAAAAGATGATACAATTGAAGGCAAAATTTTATCCATTTCTGATAAAATTGATCTTCTCTATGAAGCATACGGTGAATTAGAAAAGTTTAACCCTGAACCCGTTTTTGTGAATATTTTTCAAAGTAGTTTGGAAGCACTAGCCGAATTCAAAGATATGGCCAGTGTGAAGTATTTGGCAAAAGAAATATTACCGGAAGTTTTTAAAGAAGACTTCATTCATAAGGATTTATTGTTTGACCTAGCTAAAAGTTTGTTACCTGATTTTGCCGAGGTGGTTAATAATTAATATGGAAAAAAATTACATTGCGCGTATGCGCGAAAAAGTTGGGCACGAAGGAATGATATTTGTATCGGCATTTGGTGTATTGTGGAATGATGCACATGATGCAATATTATTAGAGAAACGTTGGGACTCTGATGAGGGCTGGGGATTCCCTGGTGGTTATCTTGAGTATGGCGACTCACCAATGCAGGCTGTTAAACGAGAATTTAAAGAAGAAACAAACCTTGATGTCAAAGTCACTCGTATGTTAGGGATTGCCACAAATGAGGTTAAAAAAAATTCCTGGGGTGATGCGCAAGAAACCATTGGAATTGGTTTTGAAGTTGAGCATGTTGGTGGTCAGATGTTAAAGGATGGCACTGAAACGCTTGATTTACAATTCGTGCCAGTTCACCCAGAACCTAAAATGTTCGTTCCACAAGCACAAAAAACAATGCATCTTATATTGACGCAAAACGAGATTAGTGAACAACCTTGGATGAGGGAGAAAAACGAATGAAACTTTATGTTGTACGTCATGGTCAGACAATATTTAATACATTAAATAAAGTGCAGGGATGGGCTGATACACCACTAACCAAGAAAGGTGAAAAAGATGGTCAGGAAGCTGGTAAAAGATTAAAAAACGTCGATTTTGATGTAGCTTTTTCTTCTGATACTTCACGTGCTATGCATACGGCAGAATATATCCTGGCAGAAAATATCCACGAGCATACTAAGCTACAAATTACACCAGAGTGGCGTGAATACTTTTTCGGTAGCTTTGAAGGTGGTAGTAACGATGTGATGTGGGGTGCTGTGGCTAAAGAATTTGGCGTAACTAAAGGTACTCCAGATGCTATTGCTGCAGAAGTTCAAGACATGACAGCGATTATGAATAAAATTTACGAAGTAGATCCAGAACATCTAGGTGAGAACGCCACACGTTTTTGGCAAAGAATAGACGCTGCATTAGAAAAACTCCTCATGACACAAAAAGCCAATGCTAATGTCTTATTAGTTACGCACGGTCAGCTCATTGGTAATTTAGCACAGCACTATGGCCATTTTATCGGGGCCGAAAGACCGAAAAATGGTGCTGTGGCAGTTTTTAATCTTGATAGCGACGGTTTGGAAGTGGAACATTTCAATGATGTTGACACCGTATTTTGATAAAATATGGTTAATATTTTATATTTTTTTAAGGATTAAATTTATCCAAACAAATCGTTTACTGATAATGTTTTCATTGTTGTTTCAGAAAACATACTCGTTATTTTCTTCACAAAAATTGTATTAAACGATTGACATTTTATGGTGGAACCGGTTACAATATTATGGTAAGCGATTATCATAATTGAAGGAGATAATATGGTTAAACAAGATAGCCTGCTCACTAAAATTGCATTTTTGGGCATTTCGTTTGTCTTGACAAGTGCATACGCTATTAACGGCGCATTGCCACAAATGACAGAGGCGTTGCATATTTCATCCACCGAAGCGCAAGTGCTGGCTACTACACCTTCTATTACTGTGACTATTTTTGTTCTTTTGAGTAGTTTTATAGCTGCTAAATTAGGTGATAAAAATACAATCATTTTAGGAGTAACATTGGTCGGAATTGCTGGAATGATACCATTTTTTACCGATTCATATGTGATCATTTTAGCATCACGAACAGTGTTAGGTGCTGGATTTGGTATTTTCAACTCACTGGCAGTGTCCATGATTGCTGTGATGTACAATGGGAAAACACGTTCTTCGATGCTTGGATACCGTGCAGCTGCTGAACAAGTTGGACAAGCTGTATTAACATTGTTAGCAGGATTGTTGTTAGCGTTTGGTTGGCACGCAACATTTTTGGTATACCTAATTGCATTTCCGATTTTGTTCTTGTTCATTAAGCGGGTTCCTGATACATCAGAAATGACACCGCTTAAGACAGAAACGACGGACAGCACACAGGTAGAAGAAGTAACTCGTATTAGTCCATTGGTATTGGTACTGACACTCTTTGCTGCTTTCCTTGTGATTGATTATATGGCCATTCAACTTAGCTTTCCATTTATGGCGGCTGACTTGAAGGGAGACGGTTACAATACCTCACCAATATTGTCAGCTATGCTGATTGCAGCAACAATTGGTGGTGTAACATATGGCTGGTTTATGGCAAAATTTGGCCGATTTACACTACAAATTGGATTAGTATTAATGGCGATTTCAAATTTCTTGGTTGCATTTTCAAATGGTAACTTTGGTATGTTAATTTTAGGAGTTTTGTTAATAGGATTCCCACTGCAATTGATTTCGCCATTCATTTTTAATCAATTACCAAAGTTGGCGCCACTTGCACGTCAGTCATTGGTAACGTCAATCATATTAATCGGATTTAACGTTGGTGTATTCATTGAACCGATTGTAGTTGCAGCTTTTGCAAAGCTGATTGGTCATGGTGGTGGTAGCGCTGCAGCTTCAGCATACGCAACGATTCCATATTTGGGATCAGTGCTTCTCATTATCGCAATTATTACAGTTATAACTAATAGAAAACAGGAGAAATAACTATGGAAATTCAAAATAAAGCAATGCTCATCACATATGCTGATTCATTGGGTAAGAACTTGAAGGATGTTCGTAAAGTCTTGAAAGAAGACATTGGTGATGCAATTGGTGGTGTTCACTTGTTGCCGTTCTTCCCATCAACAGGAGATCGTGGTTTTGCACCTTCTGATTACACACGTGTTGATTCAACATTTGGTGATTGGAGTGATGTAGAAGCATTGGGTGAAGAATACTACTTGATGTTTGATTTCATGATTAATCATATTTCACGTGAATCTGTTATGTATCAAGACTTCAAGAAAAATCATGATGAATCAAAATATAAAGATTTCTTCATTCGATGGGAAAAGTTCTGGGCAAAGGCTGGTGAAAACCGTCCAACCCAAGCCGATGTTGACTTAATTTATAAGCGTAAGGATAAGGCACCAACTCAAGAAATTACTTTTGATGATGGAACAACTGAAAATTTGTGGAACACATTTGGTGATGAACAAATTGATATCGATGTCAACTCAGCTATCGCAAAAGAATTTATCAAGACAACTCTTGAAGACATGGTGAAGCATGGCGCTAACTTGATCCGTTTGGATGCCTTTGCATACGCTGTTAAAAAAGTTGATACAAACGACTTCTTCGTTGAACCTGAAATCTGGGATACATTGAACGAAGTTCGCGAAATCTTAACACCTTTGAAGGCTGAAATTTTACCTGAAATTCACGAACATTATTCAATTCCTAAGAAGATTAATGATCATGGTTACTTCACATACGATTTTGCTTTGCCAATGACAACACTTTACACACTTTATTCAGGTAAGACAAATCAATTAGCTAAGTGGTTGAAGATGTCACCAATGAAGCAATTTACTACGTTGGATACACACGATGGTATTGGTGTTGTCGATGCACGTGACGTTTTGACTGATGAAGAAATTGATTATGCATCTGAAGAGTTATACAAAGTTGGTGCTAACGTGAAGAAGACTTACTCATCTGCTTCATACAACAACTTGGATATCTACCAAATCAACTCAACATACTACTCAGCTTTGGGGAATGATGATGCTGCATACTTGCTAAGTCGTGTATTCCAAGTCTTTGCTCCTGGTATTCCACAAATCTATTACGTTGGTTTGTTAGCTGGCGAAAATGACATCGCTTTACTTGAATCTTCAAAAGAAGGTCGTAACATCAACCGTCACTACTACTCAGTTGATGAAGTTAAGGAAGAAGTTAAGCGCCCAGTTGTTGCTAATTTGTTGAAGCTTCTGTCATGGCGTAACAACTTTGCGGCATTTGATTTGGATGGATCAATTGATGTTGAGACACCATCTGATACAACAATCAAGATTACTCGTAAGGATAAGTCTGGTGAAAATGTTGCAGTTTTGGTTGCTAACGCTGCTGATAAGACATTTACTATTACTGCAAATGGCGAAGAAGTTTTAGCTAATTCTGAAGCTGATCAACAACAATTATAATTCAAAAAGTCATCATTAATTAAAAAGTCGGTGCGATGCGCACTGGCTTTTTTTGTAGAGATAATCAAATGACTTTGTAGTTAGTTTTACATTGACAGACAAAGTAATATCTCTTATACTAATCTCGTGTTGACTAGTTTATAAATAATGGTTGGCAGAGTAAATATTTCTCACTGTCTAAAAAGGGGAACGAGATGCAGATTTTAAAAGAACATGCAAAACCATATATCCGTGATATTGTCTTTTCAATTATTGCGGTAATTATTATGGCTCTTGCATCATTATGGCAACCACGTTTATTGCAACAAGTATTGAAAGCAATTATTGCTGATAATCAGAATAAGGTTGTTTCCTATGGTGTGCAGTTGCTAGCACTAGCTGTAATAGGACTCATTGCCGGTGTTATTAATACTATTTTTGCTGCCAAGGTATCCCAATCGATTGCAGCAGATATACGTGCTCATGAATATGAAAAAATCCAATCGTTTTCATTTGGAAACATTGAAAATTTTTCTGCGGGAAATTTGGTCGTTCGTATGACGAACGATGTTAACCAAGTGCAACAATTAATAATGATGATTTTGCAATCGTTAACTCGAATTCCAGTCTTGTTTGTTGGAGCTTTTATTTTAGCGTTGATTACGTTGCCGCGTTTATGGTGGATTGTAATTTTGATGGTTGTTTTAATTTTTTTAGCATCCCAAGTTGTTTTCAAGCAAATGGGAAAGTTTTTCTTTAAAATCCAAAAATTAATTGATAAAACCAACACGCTGGCGAAGGAGAATCTGCAAGGGGTTCGCGTCGTCAAGTCTTTTAATCAAGAAAAAAGTGAGACCAAGCGCTTTACTGATAACTCAAATGAATTAACACAAGTTAATACAACAGTTGGTTACTTGTTTTCAACAATGATGCCGATGTTTATGTTAATATCTTATGTTGCCATTGGCACAGCTATTTTGTTCGTAGGCCGCGATGTTGTCAAACATCCCAATGATTTAGTTGCAATTGCTTCGTTTACCTCTTACTTAATGCAAATATTCTTTGCCATTATGATTGGCGGTATGATGGCAACCTTTGCATCTCGTGGTTTTGTCTCATTAAGACGTATCAAAGAAATTTTAGATACGACGCCAGACCTAACGTACGCACAGGATGCGCCAGATCATGATTTGAATGGAGATATTTCATTCGAAAATGTTTCTTTCACTTATCCTGGAGATACTAAACCAGCTTTAAAAAACGTATCGTTTGATATCGAAGCAGGAGAGATGATTGGTATCGTTGGCGCAACTGGATCAGGTAAAACAACACTTGCTCAATTAATCCCAAGATTATATGATCCTACAGAAGGTGTGGTAGCTGTTGGTGGTGTGGATCTCAAAAAAGTAAATGAAAAGTCGCTGCGAGCTGCGGTTTCGTTTGTTTTACAAAAGGCCATATTGTTTAGTGGTACGATTGCAGCAAATTTACGTCAAGGTAAAAAAGACGCTAATGAAAAGAATTTTCAAAAAGCTGTTGAAATTGCACAGGCTGCAGAGTTTGTTAATCGTTATGAAGATAATTTTGATCACATTGTTGAAGAGCGTTCGTCCAATTTTTCTGGTGGCCAAAAACAACGTCTTTCTATAGCAAGAGGAGTTGTTGGTAGTCCTAAAATATTGATTTTAGATGATTCAACATCGGCTTTAGATGCCCGATCTGAAAAGCTGGTTCAAGAAGCGCTTGACCAGGAATTAAAAGGAACGACAACAATTGTAATTGCTGAAAAAATCAGTTCAGTTATTCATGCTAACCGCATTTTAGTAATGGATGAGGGTAGGGTAGTTGGCATCGGTACACACCACCAGCTGCTTGAAACTTCACCGGTCTACGCTGAAATTTATCAAACACAAAAAGCGAAAGGGGCAGAATAATGGCAGATATTCAACACGCAATTAAATATTTCGTAAAGTATCTTAAACGTTATTGGTTAGCATTGTCTTTCGTAGTTGTTGTGACAATAGCCTCGACTTATTTCCAAGTTAAAGCGCCAGTGTATATGGGAAAGGCAATTACAGAATTGTCGACTTATTTAGGTCAATACTTGAATCCTCAAACGCATGCTGTTGCTAGTAAAACACCCTTCTATCATGCGCTGGAAGCGATGATGGTTTTCTTTACTTTAACTGCAGTAACAATGTTCATTTCTAGTTTTATATCTAGTCGTATTAGTTCAGAGGCATCAGGCCGAATGAGAATTGGTCTCTTTGCTAAATTGCAACGGATGACGATTAAATATTTTGATACTCATCAAGATGGCGAAATTTTATCTTTGTTTACGTCTGATTTAGATAATATTTTTAACGCGATGAACCAAGCCATTTTCCAACTTTTATCACAATTTGCTTTGTTTGTCGGCATTATTATGATGATGTTTCAGCAGAACGTCAAATTAGCATGGGTAACTATGGCGTCGACACCAGTTGCTATTATCGTCGCCTGGTTTGTGATCAGTCGTGCTAGAAAATATATTGACACGCAGCAAGATGAAACTGGCCGCATGAATGGTTATATTAATGAGCAAATCAATGGTGAGAAGATTATTATTACGCAAGGATTGCAACAAGAATCAATTGCTAACTTTGGTCCTTATAATGAGCGTGTGAAGCAGGCTACTTTTAAAGGACAGATGTACTCTGGTATGCTATTTCCTTTAATGCAGGGATTGTCACTGTTAAACTTAGCTATTGTGATTTTCTTTGGATCATGGTTAATTGTTCATGACGGTATGGATAAGTCGGTTGGTTTAGGATTAATTGTGGTATTTGTTAACTATTCACAGCAGTATTACCAACCAATCACACAAATTACATCTATCTATAATATGTTGCAGTTAGCTGTTACTGGTGCAAGACGCTTGAGCGATGTCCATGAACAAGCTGAAGAAGTTAACCCCGAAAGTGGTCAGGAATTAACTAATTTAAAGTCGGGTGTCACCTTAGAAAATATTCACTTTGGATACAATGATGACAAAGAAATTCTTCACGGTGTTTCAATTGACGTTAAAAAAGGGGAAATGATAGCCCTTGTTGGTCCTACCGGATCAGGAAAAACAACGGTTATGAACTTATTGAATCGATTTTATGATGTGACTGAAGGGTCCGTAAAGTTTGATGGCATCGACGTTCGTCAGTTAGACTTGAAGTCATTACGTGATCATGTTGGCATTGTGTTACAGGAATCAGTATTATTTAGTGGCACTGTTGCAGACAATATTAAATTTGGTGAGCCAGATGCTACCAAAGAAGAAATGATTGATGCTGCTAAGCAGGCGAACATCCATGACTTTATTATGACGTTGCCAGAAGGTTATCAAACCAAGGTAGATGACGAAAATTCAGTCTTTTCAACAGGTCAAAAACAATTATTATCAATTGCCCGCACAATTTTAACTAATCCGGATTTCTTAATATTAGATGAAGCAACATCTAATGTGGATACGGTGACAGAGGCAAAAATTCAAGCGGCGATGGATAATGTTATTGCTGGACGCACGAGTTTTGTTATTGCTCACCGATTGAAAACAATACTGGGTGCTGATAAAATTGTTGTTCTTAAGGATGGTCGAGTTATTGAAAAGGGCTCGCATCAAGAATTAGTTGCTGAAGGCGGATTTTATTCAGAATTGTACCATAACCAAATGGTATTTGATTAACATAGTAAAAACCAACAAACAGTTTGAAGTCCTGTGGTATAAAGGATGGAAAACTATTTATTGGTTTTTTTTACGTAAAGAACAGTTTCATCAGTATTCGACCATTTTTACGTAAAATGTTATAATGACAGTATTGCTTTTATAGAAGATTTGTATATTTTTGAACATTGGAGAAAACAATGAACATTGGTTTGTTTACGGACACGTACTTTCCACAAGTCAGTGGAGTTGCGACTTCGATTAAGACACTTAAAGAAGCACTTGAAAGTCAGGGGCACGAAGTTTATATTTTTACATCTACTGACCCCAAGGTACCTAAAAATAAATTTGAATCGCATATTTATCGTTTTTCAAGCCTACCATATCTTGGATTTAAAGATCGTCGACTGGCATTTCGTGGTTTGATTCAAGCTGTTGAAATTGCCAAATCTGTACAACTTGACATTGTACATACCCAAACAGAATTCTCTTTAGGTTTAATGGGTAAATTTGTGGCGCGACAGTTAACAATTCCTGCTGTCCACACCTATCATACGATGTATGAAGACTACACCCATTATTTTGCTAAGGGGATGTTGATTGGGCCGCATGGTGTGGGACGTATCATGAAGGGATATATGGCTAGTATGGCAGGCGTTATCGCGCCGTCAAATCTCGTTCAAGATACACTTCGTCGTTACGGCGTGACCGTGCCTATGAGAGTTATTCCTACAGGTGTTTGTTTACCAGAGCATGGCACAAAACAAACTAATTTACGAGAAAAGTATCACTTTTCTGAATTGCAGCCTATTGTTCTGTCGCTGGGACGATTAGCGTTTGAAAAGAATATTAGCGTGACAATCTCCGTTTTTTCCGAAGTGTTACAAACAATACCCGAAGCACGTTTAGTTATTGCTGGTGATGGTCCAGCACGTAAATCTTTAGAAGAACAGGTTGAAGAACTAGCACTTGAAGACAAAATAATATTTACGGGGATGGTCAATCATGATGACATTTTTGATTATTATAAGATGTCAAATGTGTTTGTAAGTTCTTCAGATACTGAAACTCAAGGATTAACATTTATTGAGGCGATGGCAGCAGATAGGCCATTTGTGGCTATACATTCACCTTACTTAGATAATTTGGTCGATAATGAAGCTATTGGTACGTTGGTGAGCGATTATGATGAACTACTAGCAGGCATCACAAAATATCTTAAACGACTAAACACAGAAGAAGATATTGCCTATCGGCATAAAAAAATGAAAGACGTGGATGCAAACACCTTTGCAACACGTGTTTTAGCATTTTATGATGATATTTTGGCTAGTTATCATGCTAGCGACGTGGAAAATGAGTATCCCAATGATGAAGAGGTGGGATATATGAAACGTATCTTACGTAATCCATTCAGGAGAAATTAATTGAAAGTTTTACTTTATTTTGAAAATCAAAATTTAATAGCTAAATCTGGTATTGGACGTGCGTTAAAGTTGCAAAAAGAAGCATTATCTTACACTGATGTTGAAGTAACTACTGATGCCAAGGCCCTTGATTACGATGTACTCCATATTAATACATACGGTGTGAATAGCCATCATATGGTCAATAAGGCGCATAAATTGGGTAAAAAAGTTGTTTACCATGGTCATTCAACTTATGAAGATTTTCGAAATTCTTTTACTGGCTCCAATGCTATTGCCCCGTTATTTAAAAGATACTTGGTATCGCTTTATAGTAAGTCTGATGCTATTATTACGCCAACGCCTTATTCGAAGCAGTTACTGCGCGGATACCGTTTAAATCAACCGATTATTCCTATTTCTAATGGTATTCCACTAGAAAAATATCAGCATGATGATGATAAAATAAAAAAATTTCGTGAGTACTTTGATTTGGCAGATGATCAAAAAGTGGTTATGAGCGTGGGGCTATTCTTTGAGCGAAAAGGTATTTTAGACTTTGTTGAATTAGCAAAAAGGCACCCTGAGCATATTTTTATTTGGTTTGGCTACACTGATTTACGATTAGTACCTAATAAAATAAGTCGGTTAATAAAAGGAAACCATCCACGAAATTTAATTTTTCCTGGATACATTACTGGGGATGTCATTCGTGGTGCTTTTCAAGGTGCAGATCTATTTTTGTATCCTTCTTACGAAGAAACGGAAGGCATTGTGGTACTAGAAGCTTTAGCTTCAAAGCAAAGGGTTTTGGTGCGTGACATTCCAGTATATAAAAAATGGTTACAGGATGGGGTAAATAGCTATAAAGCACGTGATTTGAATGAGTTTGAAACCAAAATGCAAAAAAATTTAACTGGGGAATCACCAAATTTAAGTGAAGCAGGCTATAAATTAGCTCAAACACGTGACCTACCTGAAATTGGAAAACAATTACAGGCGGTATATAAAATGGTGTTAGAAGGGTGAGTAATCGCGATGTTCAAACGTGATAGAGTATCAATGATTATCGTTGTTGTTCTGACGGCTATTGTCGTTTATTTTTTAACAAAAGAATTAAGTGGTAAAGGGCATCAATTGTCCGTAGCGTTGGAAAATTTGGATTGGCATTGGTTACTGTTTGGTCTGTTCGCTATGATTATATCAATTTTCCTTGAGGCTGCTGCTACACGGGCATTATTGAGCAAAGAAGATCGGCGACATACTTCGGTTTTGTCCTTATTAAGAGTTCCACTACTAAACTTATTGGGAACAGGAGTTACGCCATTTGCTACCGGCGGCCAGCCGGCACAGTTATACGGTTTATCGAAATCCGGAATAGAAACTGGTCGGGCGATGTCTGTTATTCTCATGAAGTTTTTAGTCTATCAAATTGTTGTTGTGGTATTCTTTATAATAGGTTACGTATCGGCTGAACATTTTATTTATCAACAAGTTAATCCGACATTTGCTACATTTATTCCATTTGCAATTGCTATTCATGCAGTCGTAATCATTGGTATTATTTTAGTTATGTTTTGGCCATCGCTAACTTTACGTTTAGTGGACTTAGTTTCAATAGTTGTTAAAAAAATGATGCGTCGCGAACGATTTGAAAGATTAATTGAAAATGTCAAGCAGAAGATTGATAATTTTCATACAGAATCACGTCGAGTGATTAGTAGTTGGCAATCATTGGTTGGCGCTACTTTCTTCACATCGCTACAATTAGTTACTTTTTATTTGATACCTTACTTCGTAATTCGTGCTTTTGGCTACCATTCAGTCAATCCTTGGCTAATTGTGACAATGAATATTATGATTGTTATGGTTATTTCTTTGTTTCCAATACCAGGTGGTGTTGGAGGAGCAGAGCTGAGTTTCCAATTATTGTTCTCACCATTTGTCAAAAATCCAGCAACGTTAATTCTTGTTATTTTACTTTGGCGGTTTATTACTTATTATTTCGGTATATTTGCTGGAATTATAGCCTACATTATCCCTGCTCATCATGATAGGAGGCGTGACAATGCTTGAAGAAAGATATAATACGAGTGATTTGAAACAAATTTTAAATCGGTTACGTGCTATGATGGATTCAACAGATAATAGTGTTCAAACTCGTCGTTTTGACGCTTTTGGCATAGAAGCATTACAGGTTTCTTATGATCAATTAACCAAAATTTGGACAGTTCAAGAACACCGAGAAATTCGGCAGTTTCAATTTGATGATATTGATTTGGTTGCAATTGAAATCTACGATGTTTTACATGATTTCAAACTAATTTATTAGGAGGGTGCTTAACACATTGTATTAAGATGTTATCAAGCACGTTTATAACAAATGATAGGTTTATTAAAACGAATTTCAAACCCCAAAAATCTCTGGCGACAAATTAAAAGAACCATGGATACATCGGCACCGATTGTTTGGTTTTTTATATTAAACGTTGTCCTCGTTTGGTTGAAAACATATGCCGAATATCATATGAATTTTAATTTGGGTGTGGAAGGCTCAACGCAGCAATTTTTGCTGTTCTTGAATCCAATCCCGACGGCTATTATATTTTTAAGTATTTCCTTGTATTTTCGTGGCGTAACCAGTTATTGGTTGGCAATTATTTTTAATTTGATTCAGTCAATATGGTTATTTGCGAATATGCTATACTACAGAGAATTTTCAGATTTCCTATCAATGGGTATTTTGGGTTCTGGTAGTTCAACTGGAACAAATCTTGGTAAATCGATTGCGGCAATTATTCATTGGACGGATTATCTTGTCTTTATTGATATTGTGATTTTAATTTTGCTAGTGGTTTTCAAGCAATTAACGATTGATCATAAAGGCGTTCAAAAAAAATTTGCTATTTTAACGACGCTTTTTGGTGTCATCTTGATGTTAGTAGATTATGGTATCGCATCAACGGATCGTTCAGGTTTGTTGACTCGCTCATTTGATAATAATTACATTGTTAAATATTTAGGATTGAATGAATATGCTGCATTTAACGCTGTACAAACTTATAATCAAACCGAAAGCCGGAAGCGAGCAAAGCCATCCGATTTAGCTAAAGTAAAAAAGTTTGTTGCTACGCAAAAATTGCCTGCCAATATTCAGTATTATGGTACGCAAAAAGGTAAGAATGTCTTTATGATTCATTTGGAATCATTTCAGCAGTTCTTAATAGATTATAAAGTTGATGGGCAAGAAGTCACACCCAACCTGAACCAGTTCTATCATGACCAAAACACGCTAAGTTTTGATAATTTCTATAACCAAGTTGGTCAGGGGAAGACATCTGATGCGGAGATGATGCAAGAAAACTCTCTATATGGCTTGGCTACAGGTTCTGCTATGGTCAAGTATGGTACGAGTAATACGTTTGAGTCATTACCAGCTATATTAGGACAAAGAGGCTATACAACTGCTGCCTTTCACGGGGATGTTGCAAGTTTTTGGAATCGTGATAATACCTATAAATCATTTGGCTATAATTACTTTTTCTCTAAATCTTATTATGCTAATGCAAACAAAGCAAACTATAACATTGGTTATGGGATGAAAGATAAAATTTTTCTGCGAGATAGTGCGAAGTATATTGAACAGCTCCCACAACCATTTTATGCGAAGTTAATAACCGTAACAAATCATTATCCATATGATTTGGATAAACAAAATATCAGTTTCCCAGCAACAAAAACTGGAGACAAAACTGTTGATGGTTATGTTCAAACAGCTCACTATTTGGATCAGGCATTTGCTGAGCTGATGAGTTATCTCAAAAAAGCTGGGTTGTATGACAATTCTGTATTTGTGCTGTATGGTGATCACTATGGAATTTCTGAAAACCATCAGGATGCTATTGCACAGTTACTTGGTAAAGATAAAATTACTAATAATGATTTAGCTACTTTCCAAAAAGTGCCATTCATGATTCATGCGACAGGGCTAAAGGGTGGTGTTGACCATACATATGGTGGTGAAATTGATATGTTGCCAACTTTAATGGATGTGCTTGGAATCCCAGATAATAATATGACTATGTTTGGCCAAGACATGCTGTCCTCGAAGTACGATGGTAAAGTGGTTTTCCGTGATGGTGATTGGATAACGCCAACGTATACGAAATACAATAACCAGTATTTTAATACTAAAACTGGTGATCAAGTTACGCTCAAATCAGATAAAAAGTTGCAAAAAGTTGCAAAACAAATGTCCGATTATGCAACAAAAGTTTTGGGTTACTCCGATGCAGTTATTACGGGCGATTTATTGCGCTTTGATACTTCAAATTCTGATTTTAATCTTATTAACAAAAAGAATTATAATTATAAAAAAACTGAGGGACTAGCCTCGCTTAAAAAAGCACTTAAGTCTAATCCTTCGAGTGTATTAGCCAAGAATAAAGGCAAATCAACACTTAGCGACTATGTCACAGATGCACCGGAATTAAAAACAGATTCTGATGACGATGACAAGTAATCACAAAAAACGAACGAAACGCTCATGTAGAACGTTTGTTCGTTTTTTGTTATAATGGGATGATAGTGTACTAAGTGTGAAATAATACTGAGCAGATTTATGAAAAGAGAACGTCAATGATAGAGCGACAGATAGAACATGAATTTGAAATTAAATCTAAATATGAACCAACCGGTGACCAACCACAAGCCATTGAAAAACTAGTTGGTGGAATCAACAATCATGTTAAAGAACAGATATTACTCGGAGCTACGGGAACAGGTAAAACATTTACCATTTCAAATGTAATTAAGGAAGTAAAAAAGCCAACGTTAGTTTTAAGTCATAATAAGACTTTAGCTGGACAGTTATATGGTGAGCTAAAAGAATTTTTTCCTAACAATGCAGTAGAATATTTTGTCTCTTACTATGATTATTATCAGCCTGAAGCTTATGTCCCAAGTTCTGATACATTTATTGAAAAAGATTCAGCTGTGAATGATGAAATCGATAAACTACGAAACTCCGCGACTAGTTCGTTACTTGAACGTAATGATGTCATTGTGGTTGCTTCCGTCAGTTCTATTTTTGGTTTAGGAGATCCGCACCAGTATAAGGATCATGTTATCAGTTTGCGTGTTGGATATGAGTATGAGCGGGATCAATTAATGCGTGATTTGATTGATGTGCAGTTTACTCGTAATGACCTTGATTTTCATCGTGGAACGTTCCGTGTTCGTGGTGACGTGATTGAAATTTTCCCTGCTTCCCAAGATGAAATGGCTTTGCGAATTGAATTTTTTGGTGATGAAATTGATCGTATCCGAGAAATCAATTCTTTGACAGGAGAAACAATAGCAGAACGTGATCATGTAGCTATTTTTCCGGCAAAACATTTTATGACCGATGACGACCAAATGCAGGTGGCATTGGACGGTATCCGTCAAGAAATGAACACTCAGGTTGAGCTATTCAAAAAAGAAGGTAAGTTATTAGAGGCGCAGCGTATTAAACAACGTACAGAGTATGATTTGGCGATGCTCGAAGAAATGGGATTTGTTGGCGGCATTGAAAACTACTCACGTTGGATGGATGGTCGTCAAGCGGGTGAACCACCATTTACATTGATTGACTTTTTCCCAGATGATTTTTTGATTGTTATTGATGAAAGTCATGTTACCATGCCACAAATTCGCGGTATGTTTAACGGGGATAAAGCTAGAAAAGAAACGTTGGTTAACTATGGCTTTCGTTTGCCAAGTGCATTAGATAATCGGCCATTAAAACTTCCTGAATTCGAAAAACACGTTAACCAGATTATTTATATGTCAGCGACACCTGGAGATTATGAAAATGAGCGTGTCGATTCAAAACACGTTATTCAACAAATTATTCGACCAACGGGGTTGCTTGATCCAGAAGTTGAAGTGCGACCAGTCATGGGACAAATTGATGACTTGGTCGGGGAAATAACGAAGCGATCAGAGCGTGATGAACGTGTGTTTATCACAACGTTAACCAAACGTATGGCTGAGGATCTAACTGATTATTTGAAAGATTTGGGAATAAAAGTAGCTTATTTGCATGCGGATATCAAAACACTTGAACGTACGGAAATTATTCGTGATTTACGCTTGGGTAAATATGATGTTTTAATTGGTATTAACTTATTGCGTGAGGGGATTGATGTTCCTGAAGTATCCTTAGTAGCTATATTGGATGCTGATAAAGAAGGATTTTTGCGTAATCCACGTTCATTAATTCAAACTATTGGTCGTGCCGCACGTAATGAAAATGGACACGTTATCATGTATGCGGATAAGATGACTAGATCCATGCTTGAAGCTATTGATGAAACAGCCCGCAGGCGCGATATTCAGATGCAATATAATACGCAACATGGTATTACACCGAAAACAATTAAGAAAGATATTCGTGATTTGATATCTGTCACACATGCTGCTACTGAAGAAAAAGTTGTTGATTTGACAAAGGTGGCGTTTAACGACTTACCTAAAGATGAGCAACAGTCTATTGTGGATAATATGACGAGTCAAATGAAGGCGGCTGCTAAGGCACTTGACTTTGAAGAGGCAGCTCAATTACGCGATACGGTAATGGAATTAAAAACACGTGCTAATCTTTAATTGAACTGATATAAACGAAAAAGAGAAAATAATGGCAAAAGATCATATCGAAATACGCGGTGCTCGCGCTCATAATTTAAAAAATATTGATGTAAATATTCCTAAAAATCAACTCACAGTTGTTACTGGTCTATCTGGATCAGGTAAATCATCATTAGCTTTTGATACCCTATACGCAGAGGGGCAAAGACGCTACGTGGAAAGTTTAAGTTCTTATGCACGCCAATTTTTAGGTCAAATGGACAAACCAGATGTCGATTCTATTGATGGTTTATCACCTGCTATTTCTATCGACCAAAAAACAACATCTAATAATCCACGCTCAACCGTTGGTACAGTGACTGAAATCAATGATTATTTCCGTTTACTATACGCACGTGTTGGGCGACCGGATGATCCAAAAGATGGTACAAAAATTATGTATACAATCGATCAAATGGTTGAATATACATTGAATAACCTGCCTGAGGGTACAAGATTACAAGTATTTGCACCAATCATTAGAGGAAAACGCGGATCGCATGAAACAGCATTTGACCATATGCGCAAACAGGGATATATTCGAGCTCGTGTAGATGGAGATATTATTGAGATTGATTCACAGCAGTTGAATCTTAATAAAAACAAGCCTCACGACATTGACGTTATGATCGATCGAATTGTTTTACGTGGCAATTCTCGGTCACGTCTATTTGACTCGATTGAAGCAGCTGTTCGTTTGAATGATGGACAGGTTGAACTTGATGTGGTAACTCGTGATGATGAAAATCCAGTTGCACCATTAAAGTTTTCTGACCACTATCTTGGAGAGTTGAAGGATTTTCGTGCAGGGCGATTAGAACCGCGCTTGTTCAGTTTCAATGCACCATTAGGAGCTTGTGAGTTTTGTCAAGGTTTGGGTGTCACGCGCGAAGTGGATATTGATTTAGTAATTCCGGACGATACGAAAACCTTGAATGAGGGAGCTATTCTGCCATGGAACCCAATATCATCCAATTATTATCCGGAAATGTTGCGTCAATTTGCTGAGCAATTTGCTATTGACATGGACACACCATTTAATAAACTTCCTAAAAAACAACAAGATTTAATTCTGAATGGTTCTGATGAAAAGGATTTTCACTTCCATTATAAAAATGATTTTGGCGGGGTTCGTGATGTTGATATCCCCTTTGAGGGAGTAATAAATAACATTGCTCGCCGTTTCACGGAAACAAATTCAGATTTCACGCGCGAGCAAATGACTCATTATATGACAGAATTAAAGTGTAAAGCCTGTGGCGGTTATCGCCTAAACAAGGCCGCACTTTCAGTCAAAGTTAATGGCAAACATATTGGTGAGGTGTCGGAGTTACCGGTTGATCAAGAATTGGCATTTTTTAATAGTGTTTCCTTGGGACAACAGGATAGTGAGATTGCCTTGCCTATTATCAAAGAAATTAAGGATCGTCTTGGCTTCCTACAAAGCGTAGGTTTAAAGTATTTAACACTTTCTCGTTCAGCACGAACGCTTTCTGGTGGAGAATCTCAGCGAATTCGTCTGGCTACTCAGATTGGATCTAATTTATCAGGAGTTCTTTATGTTTTAGATGAGCCTTCCATTGGTTTGCACCAGCGTGACAATGATATGTTGCTAGAGTCAATGCATCGTATGCGTGATTTAGGAAATACCTTAGTTGTTGTCGAACACGATGAAGATACAATGCGTGCGGCTGATTATTTGATAGATGTCGGTCCTGGTGCTGGTGCTTTGGGTGGTACTATTGTGGCCAGTGGCACGCCAGCTGAAGTTGAAGCCAACAAAAGTTCATTAACTGGACAATATTTATCTGGGGAAAAATTTATTGCAATACCTACTAAGCGCCGAAAAGGGAATGGTAACTGGATTACGGTGAAAGGTGCCAAAGAAAACAACCTAAAAAACATTACTGCAAAGATACCTCTAGGAAAGTTTGTTGCGGTAACAGGCGTTTCAGGTTCTGGTAAATCAACATTAGTCAATACAGTGTTGAAGCGAGCTTTGAAGCAAAAACTAAATAATAACTCTGAAAAACCAGGTGCGTATCGATCGATTGAGGGCATTGAAAATATAGAACAAATAGTTGATATTGATCAATCACCAATCGGACGGACACCACGTTCTAATCCTGCGACCTATACAGGTGTATTCGATGATATTCGTGATTTGTTTTCACAAACAAATGAGGCTAAAATGCGTGGATACAACAAAGGACGCTTTTCATTTAACACAAAAGGTGGTCGTTGTGAGAATTGTCGTGGCGATGGTGTGATCAAAATAGAAATGAATTTCTTGCCTGACGTTTATGTAGCTTGTGAAGTTTGTGGTGGGACTCGTTATAATTCAGAAACGCTGGAAGTTACCTATAAAGGCAAAAATATATCACAAGTTTTAGACATGACTGCTTCAGAAGCACTTGAATTTTTCACGCCTATTCCAAAAATTGCTAAAAAGCTACAAACGATTAATGATGTCGGCTTGGGGTACGTAAAACTAGGGCAATCTGCAACAACCTTGTCGGGGGGTGAAGCCCAACGTATGAAATTAGCATCGGAACTTCATCGACGCACTAATGGTAAAACAATTTATATTCTGGATGAACCAACTACTGGTTTACATACTGACGACATTGCTCGCTTGCTAGAAGTGCTGGAACGGCTAGTGGATGCTGGTAATACTATTGTAGTGATTGAGCATAACTTGGATGTGATTAAGTCAGCTGATTGGATAATTGATATGGGTCCAGAAGGCGGTGCTGGAGGTGGGAAAGTTTTGGTTGCCGGCACACCTGAAAAGGTTATGAAAACGGCAGAATCTTATACTGGTAAGTACTTGAAGGAAGTAATTGAGCGCGATTTGTCACGAGCTTAAACAAGAAATCTCTCAAGCAACGACTAAAACCACCTAGCAATTTGTTAGGTGGTTTTGTGTTAAAATGAATGTAAGTATATGGAAGGTTAACTATTATATGAAACCTAAAATCGTCATTATTGGTGGTGGTTCAGGTCTACCTGTAATTATTAAGCCGCTTGTGAAACAAGAAGTTGATTTATCAGCAATTGTGACAGTGGCTGATGATGGTGGATCAAGTGGACTACTACGAAACTACATTAATATAGTACCTCCCGGAGATATTAGAAATATCCTTGTAGCAATGGCAGATACGGACGCTGAATTTTTAAAGGTTATGCAGTATCGTTTTGATGCAAAAGATGACTTTTTTGCCAAGCACGCTGTTGGAAATCTAATTATCGCTGCAATGACTGAAATGCATGGAAATATTTTTGATGCAGTTCAATATCTAGCTAATTTTATGCATGTTCAAGGGCATATTTATCCTGTTTCTAACGAGCCTCTAGTGCTACATGCTGAATTCAAGAATGGCAACACAGTTGCTGGAGAAGCTGAAATAACGCATGCACATCAAACAATAGACCATGTTTGGGTAACAGGTGATGAACCAGGTGAAGATCCTAAAGCTGCTCCAGAAGTTGTTGAGGCGATTTTGAGTGCGGACTTAATTGTCTATGGTCCTGGAAGTCTGTTTACATCAATTTTACCTAATGTAGTTGTACCTGAAGTCCGTGAGGCACTACAGCTCACTAAGGCTAAGCAAGTTTACATTGCTAACATTATGACACAAAAGGGCGAAACTGATGCTTATACAGATGCACAACATCTTCTTGCTTTAAATGCACACATTGGCGTGCAAGCAATTGACTATGTCATTTCAAATAGTGAAAAGGTTCCTGATGATTTTGTCGACTTTCAAAAGTGGAATGAAGTTTCTAATCAGGTGAAGCTTGACGAACAGGCAGTTGTGGTTCAAGGAGCAACTCAAATTTCAGGTGATTTTTTGCAGTTACGTGACGCTGGTGCATTTCATGATGGTCAAAAAATTGCTGAAGAATTATTGAAAATTTTGGAGCAGTGCTAAATGTCATATGCAGCAGATGTAAAAAAAGAGCTGACTGGTTTGATTGTTCATGCCGGGAATGCAAAAGCAGAGTTGGCAGCTTTAATGAGAATGAACGGGGTTAGTACCCTTGGGTTTGATCAAACAATTCGGGTACAAACTGAAAACGCTGCCATTGCCCGTCGAATTTATACACTCTTAAAAGAAACTTACGTTGAAGTTGAAGTTGAAGTCAGCGTAACAGATCATAATCATTTATCACAGCACCGATCTTATGGGGTATTACTAAAAACTAAGATTGATGAGGTACTGAATGATTTAGGTATTGATCCATTTGGCTTACATCCAGAGGTACCGCCGCGTATGTTAAATCAAGTTGACAAACGACGTTCTTTTTTACGCGGTGCTTTTTTGGCTGCCGGATCAGTTAATTCACCGGAACGAGCTAACTATCATTTGGAAATTTATACGACTCACGAAGAACTGGCTGAGCAATTGATGATAATGATGCAAGAATTTGATTTGCCATCAAAAATTTCTGAGCGAGGTAATGGTTTTATTGTCTATTTGAAACGCGCAGAAAAAATCGTGGACTTTTTGCAGACAATTGGCGCGACTCAATCTATGCTCAAGTTTGAGGATATTCGTATGATGCGTGATATGCGTAATTCAGTTAATCGCCTGGTCAATGCTGAAACAGCAAACATGCAAAAAACAGCAATCGCAGCTAATAAACAAGTTAGTCAGATTAATTTAATTATTGATACGTTAGGTAGTCTAGACATATTACCAAAAAAACTGAGTGACATTGCGAAGGCAAGATTAGAATATCCTGATGAAACATTGGCAGAATTAGGTGAAGTACTAGATATTAGTAAATCAGGTGCTAACCATCGTATGCGTAAATTAACACAATTGGCGACAATGATTGAGCAAGGTATAGACTATGATTTAACAAAGTTGTAAAACTTTTTAGCACTCTCGTATCTAATGTGCTAAAATATATATAAGTTAATTATTTAATTAACCACTCTAAGATATGAGGTAAAATATATGTGGCCAGGAGTTATTGAACAAACTGCCAACGGACGTGAAAATTATGATTTACCATCACGTTTGTTAAAAGATCGTATTATTTTGGTACAGGGCGAAATTGAAGATAGTATGGCAACATCAATCGTTGCGCAACTGTTATTCTTAGAAGCTCAAGATCCAACAAAAGAAATTTCTATGTATATCAATTCACCCGGAGGATCAGTGACAGCTGGATTATCAATCACTGATACAATGAATTTCATTAAGGCGCCAGTGACAACTATTGTAATGGGCCTAGCGGCATCAATGGGAACAATCATCGCTGCATCCGGTGAAAAGGGGCATCGTTTTATGTTACCAAACGCTGAGTACCTCATTCACCAACCAATGGGCGGTGCTGCCGGTGGAACACAGCAAACTGACATGGCAATCATTGCAGAACAGTTGACGAAGACACGTGCCAAGTTGAACAAAATTTTAGCTGATGCTTCAGGTAAGGATTTGAAGACAATTGGTCGCGACACTGAACGTGATAATTGGATGAGTGCTGAAGAAACATTGGAATATGGTTTCATTGATGGTATTTTAACTAAATCAGGTGAAAAACCAGCAACAAAATAATACGCAATGCATGAAAAAAACACCATACCAAGGTTTTTTGCCTAGGTACGGTGTTTTTGTATATTACTCAATTATTTAAAACGATCTAAATTTTCGACGCTTGAAACATGATAACCTTTCTTTTCTAAGCGTTTGATAAGTTTGTCTAATTGTTCGCTATCTTCTTGTAAGGGAAGCGTAAAGAGAACAGTTAAAGGTTTAAGGTCAGATTGAATGGTAAGTAGTGATTCAATATTTGAATAGCGTGTGATGATTTTAGAAATTTTGCTCAAATCTCCTTGAGTGTTATGCGTTGAAATAGCTATTGCAACACCCCCCGAACGGACTGACCAACTTTGTGACAATAAGTCCATTAAAGCATCGTGCGTAAAAATACCATAAAACTGATGATTTTCATCTAAGACAGCAATAAATGGTAAATCTCTAATCGCAAAAAAAACTTCATAAAATTTACTATTCGTGTAAATGAATTTTGTTGAGTTGCGCATAATGGCTGTTGCAGGAAGGTTCATATCTCCGTTTTTTGCAACGTGTTCAAAAACGTGTTGTTTATAGACATTACCACGAAAAAGCCTGCCTGATTCGTCAAGAATAGGCATGGTGCGTGTGTGTGCATTTTCTGGATCATTAAAAATATCGTACACTTCTTGAATTGTTGCATTTTCGGTTACGGTTGTTAACTCCGATTTAGGGATTACCAAAGATTTTTGAAACATTATCCTGTCCTAATCTAATTTTTTTATCATTAAATAGCCATACAATATGATAACACAAAAATATGATGTGTGCGTGGTATACTGGAGGTTAGATTATTTTAGAATGTTTTATGAGGAATAGAAACGTGAAATTTATATTTGGACTTGGAAATATTGGTGCGGAATACGACCAAACACGCCACAATATTGGCTTTATGGCTGTTGATGCTTTTGCGACAGCAAATCACATGTCATTTTCTCCAAGTAAGCAATTTGCTTTGGTTGCTAAGACAATCATAGGCGGAGAATCAGTCATGTTGGTTAAGCCAACAACATACATGAACGATTCTGGTAAAGCCGTTCGAGCAATTCTGGACTATTACGACGGAGATGTTGATGATGTATTAGTATTGGTTGATGATATGGACCTACCATTTGGTAAAATGCGTTTTCGTGCGAAGGGGTCGGCGGGTGGTCATAATGGCTTAAAAAGCATCATGACGCATACTGGTTCCCAGACATTTCTGCGTTTGAAATTTGGACTAGGGCATCCTGTTCATGAGCAAAATGTAGTTGTTAATTATGTTTTAGGAAAATTTACTGCAGCAGAAAAGCCAGACATAGACGCAATGTTGGACCGCAGTACGCAAGCAATAGCGGATTGGATTCAAGGTGCCACAGCACCTGAGCTAAGTAATCGATATAATGGATAAATGACATTAATAGACTTTTTAAGTGACACAGTAACAATTAAAAAACTTGACGAACAGGCAACTGTGGGCTCAGCACAGTTGCTTTTAGGTGTGAATGGAACCGCCCGTGCGGCTAGTATTGCTGCCTTATATCGTAAAAATCCCCGACCAATGTTGGTTATATCTGACACGCAAGTGCATGCTGATCAATTTTTTGATGATCTGTCATCTTTGCTTGAAGATCTGGTCTATAACTTTCCAGCAGAAGAGTCTATTGCCACAGAAATGGCAATTAGTTCCTCTGAATTACGACTACAACGCATACAAACATTACTTGCCTTAAAAACAGAAGAACCTATTATTGTGGTTACAAGTTTGGCAGGTGTAGAACGTTTGGTACCTAAAAAGCAGTCACTGGAACAAGCACATTTACATGTTAAAGTTGGGAATGCTTATAATTTGAATGTCATTAAAAACACTTTAATGATGATGGGATATACGCCAACTAAATTAGTTCAAACACCGGGTGAATTCGCACATCGAGGATCAATTGTTGATGTTTATCCAATTACCTTTGATGATCCTATTCGACTTGACTTCTTTGATGACGAATTGGACCAATTAAAGAGCTTTGATGTTGCGACCCAAAAAAGTACCACTAGTTTTGACGAAATCAATATTGACCCAGCGACAGATTTTATCGTATCAGAGCATCAGTATGACCAAGCCAAGTTAGCGATTGAAACCATTTTTAGCGATTACCGTACCAATTTAAACGGAATTGATAAAAAACATGCCACGGATGGGTTTGCTCCTACACAGTATGTGTTGAACGAACGAGAACGAGGTAGTGCGTTAGTGCCATATGCTCCTTTTTTCTTTGATGGCCAGACAACCCTACTTGACTATTTTCCAACCGATTCGTTAATCATCATTGATGAATACACACGATTAATGGAAACGCGACTTCAGCAAATGGCACGTGATCAGGAATGGATTGAGCAGCAAATTGAAGCGTATCAGTTATTACCAAAGCAAACTTGGCGAACTGAAATCACGGATTTATTAGCAAATAATCAATGTGCGACAATTTACTTAGCTAATTTTCAGCGTGGACTCAACCGAATTAAGTTTACCAATGTTGAAGAAGTGACAACGCGTCCTGCAAATCAGTATTATGGACAAATTCCTGCCTTGAAAAATGATTTAATATATGCACAGGAATCTGGTATTACGATGGTGTTATTAATTCCTGACGCTAAACGACGGGCTAATTTTTCTCGTAGTTTATCTGAATTAGAAATGCCGGTCACTGAGACGCAAGATGTAGTGAAAAACCAAGTACAAATTATGCCAGGTGAGCTGTCAGCTGGATTTGAATGGCCAAAATTACATTTGACCGTACTAACTACACATGAACTATTTACACAAGCAAAGCATTCCGCACCGCGAACCCGCAAAATTGCTAACGCAGAGCGTTTGAAATCTTATAATGAATTGAATGTGGGTGATTATGTTGTTCATATTAATCATGGTATTGGTCGTTATGAAGGTTTGCAAACAATTGAAGCCGACGGTGGGAAACAGGATTATCTAACAATTGCTTATCAGCAAAATGCGAAAATATTTATTCCTGTCACACAACTTAATCTTATTCAAAAATACGTTGGTGCATCTGATGTTGCTAAGAAACCTAAGTTAAACAAATTGGGTGGTAGTGAGTGGGCTAAAACTAAAAGACAAGTTGCGGCGAAAATTGAAGATATTGCTGATGATTTGTTAGAGTTATACGCTAAACGCGAAGCGCAGCAAGGGTATGTTTTTCCACCGGATGATCATGCTCAAATTAAGTTTGATGATTCTTTTGGTTATCCAGAAACACCTGATCAAATTCGCAGTATTGAAGAAATTAAAGTTGACATGCAAAAGCTGCGACCAATGGACCGGTTACTCGTGGGAGACGTTGGCTTTGGAAAAACCGAGGTTGCCTTGCGTGCTGTTTTTAAAGCTGCGCATGCCGGTAAACAAGTCGCCTTTCTAGCGCCAACTACGATTTTGGTTCAACAACATTATGAAACAATGTTGGCAAGATTTAGTGATTTTCCAGAAATTAAAATTGGCGTATTAAGTCGTTTTCAAACGCCAACCCAGAACAAAATGATTATTGAGCAGCTTCAAAATCACGACATTGATGTAGTTGTTGGTACACACCGTTTGTTGAGCAAAGATGTGGACTTTGCGGATCTTGGTTTGCTAATCATAGATGAAGAGCAGAGGTTTGGTGTTAAACATAAAGAAAGACTAAAACAGTTACGAACAAGTGTTGATGTCCTAACATTGACTGCAACGCCAATTCCACGTACGCTTAATATGGCCATGGTGGGTGCCCGTGATTTATCTGTCATTGAAACACCACCTGCAAACAGATATCCAATTCAAACTTATGTTTTGGCAATGGATTGGAAAATAGTTCGTGATGCGATTGAAAAAGAAATTGCACGTGACGGTCAAGTTTTTTATCTACATAATCGTGTTGCTGACCTAGACCGTATTGTTAGCCAAATAGAAGAATTAATTCCTTCGGCACGCGTAGCTGCAATTCATGGGCAGATGTCAGAAACACAGCTTGAAAGTATTCTGTATGACTTTTTGAATGGACAATATGATGTTTTAGTAACAACCACAATTATTGAAACAGGCGTTGACATCCCTAATGCAAATACTTTAATTGTTGAAAATGCTGATCATATGGGGTTGGCACAGCTTTATCAATTGCGTGGTCGTGTTGGGCGTTCGACACGCTTAGCGTATGCATATTTTACTTACCCATTTACGCGTACACCCTCAGAAGAAGCCGAGAAAAGACTTGAGGCCATACGTGATTTCACGGAATTGGGTTCAGGTTTCAGAATAGCTATGCGTGATTTAAGTATTCGTGGTGCAGGTGATTTGCTTGGCAAACAACAACACGGATTTATTGATTCAGTGGGTTATGACATGTATACTCAAATGTTGAAAGATACTGTGGCACAAAAACAGGGGAAACAAGTTACGACAACCCAACCAGAAACGGATGCAGAATTAATCTTAGGTGTGCTAGCTTATTTGCCAGATGAGTATGTTAGTGATAATGCACAAAAAATTGAATTGTATTCTCGCATTCGTCAGGCTAGAACGGATGCAGAATTTGAAGACATTGAGTCTGATATGCTTGACCGCTTTGGTGAAATGCCAGATGAGGTAGCTCGATTATTGCTTGTAGGTCAAATTAAGCAGTTAGCTGATCAGTCACAAATTACGAATATACGACGTCAAAGAAAACAACTATTTATGACATTTAATGAAACAGCTACGAAAAACTTAGCCGGAGAAGCCATATTTGAGACAATGGTTGATGTGCCATTAAAAGCAGCTGTGCGAACAGAAGAAGGTAATTTACAAGTGATCTTCACTGTGAACGATGTCGCAGAAAGTAGTATCTGGCTCAATATTTTACGGAACTTTTTGTTAGTCATTATTGATAAATTATCAGCAAAAACATTAAATGAACTTCATCATTAAACATAGGAGAAGAATATGCGTTTAGATAAATATCTTAAAATTTCGCGGTTAATTAAGCGTCGGACAGTCGCCAAAGAGATTGCTGACCAAGGACGAATCTCAATTAACGGTAAAGTTGCTAAATCATCATCAGATGTGTCCACAAATGATGAATTAGAAGTACGTTTTGGAAACAAAACGCTGACAGTAAAAGTGCTCAAAATTGTTGAAACAACCAAAAAAGAAGAATCTGCTGACATGTATGAAGTTATTAGTGAGAAATTTCAACAAGATTTTCGTAAAATTGGTGACGAATAATAGCCAAAATGTTTAAGTTAGTTTAAATATTGTTGTAAAATAATAAAGAACATGACAAAATTACAATAGGTAGAATTCACTATGGCGGGTAATTTTAAAAGAAAACAACCAAATATTACACCGTTAAACCCAGCGATAGCACGTGAAATTAAAAAATCAGAACGTGCTAACTCGGAAGCGGCAAAACATTATCGTAAGGCGCACGCGCGACGGGAGAAAAAAATTCTTCTTTTTGGCGGGTTGATAGCGATGATTTTTGTTGTGCAACTCTTGATAGGCCAAGTAAAGTTGCATGCGGCTAATCAAGAACTAACGAATACGCAAGATCGTTTGGAAAAAGTTCAAAAGACCAATACTGATTTAACTGCTGATACAAAACGTTTAAAAGATGCAACGTACTTACAGCAACTACTACGAGATAAATATGGTTATTCAAAGCAAGGAGAACTTGTTTATAATTTACCATCCGATAATAATTAAGGAAGCGCCCTAGGGGTGCCTTTTTCGTATATGACAGAAAAAATTTTGCAAACTATACAACAGTATAATTGGCCAGAGACAGTTATCGTTGCAGTTTCTGGTGGTGTTGACTCCGTAGTTCTAGTTCATGCGTTGTCAAAAACTAAAGCCAACCTTGTTATTGCACACGTGAATTACAGATTACGTGAGGAAAGTGATGATGATGCTGCATTCGTTCGGGAGCTTGCGACTCAAACTGGTGCTATATTTGAAGAACAGGTCTGGCAACGTATTCCTGACCATGCAGTGGAAAAAGCAGCTCGTCAATTTCGTTACGATTTTTTTGAGGATTTAGCTCAAAAGTATCATACAAGTACAATCGCTGTTGCCCATCACGCAGACGATCAAGCAGAAACAGTTCTTCTTAAGATGATACGAGGAGGGCAACTGCAACAAATGGGTGGCATGCAAACAAAGAATCATAAAGTTATTAGACCATTTTTGTCGATAACTAAGCAAGAACTAATTACTTATGCACAGGATAATCAGTTGGGGTGGCGTCAGGATAAAACAAACTTTGACGCTGATTATACGCCGAGAAATTTATTGCGTAACGATGTTCTGCCAAAATTGACAACTATTAATCAACGAGCCGTCAGACATATTAATGATATGGCCGCACAAATTGTACAACAACAGCGGTTAATTGATAATCAGGCTAAAATATACGCTAAGGATATTCAAGACTGGCAGAAGATTCCTACACTTTGGCAACTACCGACGCTGAAATATTGGCTCCAAAAAAATAAGTTATTTAACATTAAAGAAAATCAACTGCAGCAAATGATTCAATTGCTGAGCAATGTCCATAAACCGAATGGAAAAATTGCTCTGGCAGATAATTTTGAGTTCATAAAAAACTATCAAAAAATTAGTATACAAAAACAACAAAATATGGCGCAAGTTTTGACGCCAGTTATGTTAAAATTGAATCAATGGCATTCTTTTGCAAAAACAACGTTCATATGGACTGATAATGTCCCTATGAACGGCCAATCATTTATCAAGTTTTATCTTACTCGTTCATTACCATATCTAAGCTTGCGCCCAGCAAAAGCGAGTGATAAAATTGCTCTCATAAACGGCCATAAAAATTTACGACGTTTAGCGATTGATGAGAAACTGACGCCGCATGAACGTACAATGATGTGGGTTCTTGCGACAGCTGATGATGAAGTAATTGCAGTGCATTTACGTAGTAATCAGTGGCGTGTAAATGCGGATTTTGCTGTTAAAGAAAATACACAGCCATATTGGCTCGTATGTCAAATTGAGGAAACCTAAGTGGATAACGATATACAAGAAGTGTTGTATGACCAAGAAAGTATTCAAAAAGCGGCAGATCGTTTGGGAAAACAAATTACCCAAGATTATGCGGGTTCAACGCCTTTGTTTTTATCAGTTCTGAAAGGCGCCTACCTTTGGACAGCTGATTTACTGCGCAAAGTAGATTTATATGCTGAACTAGAATTTATCAAAATCTCTAGTTATCATGGCGGTGTCTCAAGTTCTGATGAAATAACGCTCGTAACAGACGTTCGCTCAGATGTTCGAGGACGAGATGTTATCATTTTAGAAGACATTGTCGATACTGGACAATCATTACTTTTTTTGAAAGAATTACTTGCGAAACGTGGTGCAAAATCAATTAAAGTAGCGACCTTACTTGATAAGATTGAAGGTCGAAAAGTCGAAGTTGATGCTGACTATGCAGGATTCAATGTTCGTAATGAATTCGTGGTTGGTTACGGTCTTGACTATGAAGAGCACTACCGCAATTTACCTTATGTCGGTATTTTGAAAAAAGAAGTATACACTAAATAAACTTCGAACAAGAATTGAGGAAATACAATGAACAATAATAAAGGTGGCTTCTTACGAAGCAGTGTATTCTATATTTTCATATTTCTTGCTGTTGTAGGAATGGTTTATGGCTTGTTTGGTAACGATAAGACAACCACGAAAACTATTACATCAAGTGAATTTATTAAAGCACTGAATGATAAAGAGTTGAAGTCAGTTACAGTACAGCCTGGTAACAGCATCTATAATGTTACTGGAACGTATAAGAAGGCACAAACAGCAGCCAAGGATAAAGGACTTAGTTTATTCCAACCTACACAAAAGGTAACTAAGTTTACGTCAACTTTGCTACCCAATGATGCGTCGTTAAAGTCAGTCACAGATGCGGCTACAAAGACAAAAACAGAATTAGTGACTAAACAAGCTGAAAATTCTGGATTTTGGTTAAACTTGTTAGTATCCTTAGTACCTGTTTTGTTGATTGTTGCGGTATTTTACCTGATGATGAACCAAGCTGGTGGCGGAAAAGGTGGTCAAGGTGGCATGATGAGCTTTGGTAAATCCAAAGCCAAACCTTCAGATCCCAAGGATAATAAAGTACGTTTTGCTGATGTTGCTGGTGCCGAAGAAGAAAAACAAGAGCTGGTTGAAGTTGTTGAATTCCTAAAAGCGCCAAAGAAGTTTGTGAACTTAGGAGCCCGCATACCAAAGGGTGTATTACTAGAGGGCCCTCCCGGAACAGGTAAGACATTGTTGGCCAAAGCCGTTGCCGGTGAAGCTAGCGTACCATTTTTCTCGATGTCAGGATCAGATTTCGTAGAAATGTTTGTTGGTGTTGGTGCATCCCGTGTTCGTGACTTATTTGAAAATGCTAAAAAATCTGCTCCAGCCATTATCTTCATTGATGAAATTGATGCAGTTGGTCGTCGTCGAGGAACAGGCATGGGTGGTGGTAATGATGAGCGTGAGCAGACTTTGAACCAAATTTTGATAGAAATGGACGGTTTCGAAGGTTCCGAAGGTGTTATTATTTTAGCATCTACTAACCGTTCTGATGTCTTAGATCCAGCCTTGCTTCGTTCAGGTCGTTTCGATCGTAAGATTTTAGTTGGAGCGCCGGATGTTAAAGGTCGTGAAGCAATCTTAAACGTCCATGCAAAGAACAAGCCATTAGCAGACAATGTCGATTTGAAAGCTATTGCTCAGCAAACTCCAGGGTATGTTGGAGCAGATTTGGAAAACTTGTTAAATGAAGCTGCATTACTTGCTGCTCGTCGAAACAAGTCCAAAGTTGATGCTGCAGATATTGATGAAGCTGAAGATCGTATTTTCCAAGGTCCAGCTAAGACAAATCATAACATGTCTGAATCAGAGCGTCGTACAACTGCTTATCATGAAGCTGGTCATGCGTTAGTAGGATTGGTTCGTTCAGAAGCTTCAGTCGTTCGAAAAGTTACCATTGTTCCGCGTGGTCGTATTGGTGGTTATGCCTTAATGACGCCTAAGAATGATCGATATAACTTGAAATATTCGGAGGCTAAGGAGCAACTAGCTGGTTTGATGGGCGGTCGTGCCTCAGAAATATTTATGTTTAATGAAGCTAGTTCAGGCGCGTCAAATGATTTCCAACAAGCAACTGGTTTAGCTCGTCAGATGGTTACAGCTTTTGGAATGTCTGATAAGTTAGGTATGGTTCAACTTGAAGGTAATGCTAGCGTTGGCTATGCTGATCAAGCTGGTAATCGTGCATACTCTGAAGAAACAGCCCGTTTGATTGACGAGGAAGTACGTCGTTTGGCACGTGAAGCGTTTGATGATGCTATTGCTATATTGCGCGACAATAAAGACAAATTGACAGCAATTGCTGAGGCTCTACTTGAAGTTGAAACATTAGACGAAAAGCAAATTAAGGATATTTATCTAACAGGAACCTTTACTCGTAAGGATATCCAAGATGATACTGAGCTTGCAAAAGCAAAGTCGTTTGAAGAAGCAAAAGCTGCTGCTGATGCTAAGGATTCACAAGCTGAACAACGCTTTGAAAAACAAGATGAAGAAAAGTTATCTGATGGTCACTCAGAGTCACAAAACGAAGACACTGATTCAACAGATAAGTCAGAAACAGATGACAATAATACAGAAAATAAGTAAAATAGAAGTTGGCGGTGACGCCAGCTTTTTATTTTGTCATATGTTTAGCAAATATAAAAACACTACACTGTTAAATATAAATACAATAAATTAAATAATAGGGAAAATTATGGCAGATCAATTTATCAAAGCAATTACCAAAAACAAGTATTTTCGTGCGTTTGCCGTAAATGGGACCAACCTCGTCCATCAGGCAGGGCAAATCCACGAAACATCGCGTATTGCTGCTGTTGTTCTTGGGCGCGGTTTATTGGCTACAACCTTGACAGCTCAGGCTGTTTTGAAAGGTGAAGAAACCTTATCAACAAAAATTAATGGACGCGGACCAATTGGCAATGTTGTAGTAGAATCTGATGCTAAAGGAAGTGTGCGTGGCTATGTAACTAATCCTAACCTTGAGACATTAATAAATGAAGCAGGACAGCTTGATGTGGCTAAAGCTGTTGGAAAAAATGGCTTTCTACAGGTTACAAAGTTTGCTCCCTATTCTGATCCTTACATAGGTCAGAGTCAACTGGTTAGCGGAGAAATTGGGGATGATTTTACATATTATTTAGCACAATCAGAGCAAACACCATCAGTTATAGGTGTTTCCGTTTATATGAATAGTGATGATACGGTCGCTGGAGCGGGTGGCTTTCTTGTTCAGGCGTTACCTGATGCTACTGATGAAGCAATTGATCAACTTGAGAGAGCTCTAAAAAATATGAGACCACTTTCTGAAATGATTCAAGAAGGATATACGCCACTAGAAGTGCTTGAAGCAATTTTTGGGAAAGGTGAAGTTGAGATTCTTCAAACAGCTGGAATAGGTTTGGCCGCAGAGCCATCCAAAGACGCATATGCTAAAATGTTGCTCACACTTCCAGCATCTGAAATTCAGGCAATGATCAAAGAAGATCATGGCGCTGAAATTGTGGGAAAGTTCTCCGGAAAGCGTTACTTTTTCACAGAGGAACAATTATCCGAAATTTTGAAACAGATTGAAAAAAATAACGAGTGACTTTGAGATTATTGTTTTTTTTTGGTATGATATTTAGTTAGTAGGCGTGTATTTAAAAAACGCGCAATAGGGAAGGATTTTATACAAATGGCTGAAGAAAAAGCCCTTAATGATCAAATGCTAGCGCGCCGACAAAAGTTGGCAACAATCGTTAGTGATTTACACTTAGACCCATTCGGTAAGCGATTTGAACGTACAGCAAAAGCGCAAGAACTGCATAATCTATATGATGCCAGCTCTTTAGAAGAGTTAGAGAATGCAAAACATGAAGTTGTTATTGCAGGTCGCATGGTTGCAAAGCGTGGCGCAGGTAAAGTTATTTTCGCTGATTTTCGTGATGTTTCTGGAAAAATTCAAGTTTATGCAAGACGTGATGATTTAGCAGATAATTATCCGATTATTAAAAGAGCGGATTTGGGTGACTTCCTTGGAATCAAGGGAATTATGATGAAGACTGAAGCTGGTGAATTAACAGTTTTGGCTACGGAATTAACACATTTATCTAAGGCTTTGCGTCCAATGCCTGATAAGTTCCATGGTATTTCTGATGTTGAAACACGTTATCGTAAGCGTTATTTGGATTTGATTGCTAATGAAGATTCTTTCAAAAAGTTCCAAGAACGCTCACATATCATTTCTGCTATTCGTGCATATATGGATAGAAACGATTTCCTTGAGGTTGAAACGCCGATTTTGCAAACTGAAGCCGGTGGTGCTGCAGCACGTCCGTTTATCACACATCATAATGCTTTGAATATTGATATGTACATGCGTATTGCGACAGAATTATATTTAAAGCGTTTGGTTGTTGGTGGCATGGAACGTGTATATGAAATTGGCCGTATTTTCCGTAATGAGGGTATGGATCCAAAACATAATCCAGAGTTCACAACAATGGAGTCTTATGCAGCTTATATGGACTTTACAGACGTGATGGATGAAACAGAAGGTATTTTTAAGGCTGCGGCTTCGGTCGTGTCAGATAACTTAAAAATCACCTATCAAGGTACTGAAATTGATCTAGGTGTTAACTTTGCTCGTAAGCATATGATTGACTTGATTAAAGAGCAAACAGGTATCGATTTCTGGCAAGAAATGTCAGTTGAAGAAGCGCAAAAGTTAGCTGATGATAAGCATGTTAAGTATGAAAAGTACTGGGGTGTTGGACATATTATTAACGCATTTTTTGAAGATTTCGTTGAAGATACGTTGATACAACCAACATTTGTTTACGGACATCCTGTTGAAGTGTCACCACTAGCTAAGAAAAATTCTGATGACCCTCGCTTTACTGACCGTTTCGAGTTATTTATCATGGGTAGTGAGTACGCGAACGCCTTTACTGAATTAAACGATCCCATCGATCAACGTGCACGTTTTGAAGCTCAAGCAGCTGAACGTGAAAATGGTAATGACGAAGCTGAGGGCATTGACGAAGACTTTATTGAGGCTTTGGAGTACGGTATGCCTCCAACGGGTGGCCTTGGAGTTGGAATTGATCGTTTAGTTATGTTATTGACTGATTCTGACACAATTCGTGACGTTGTGTTGTTCCCAACAATGCGTCCAGAATAATAAATCATTGACAAGTCGTTACACAATTAGTTATAATAATATAGTTGTGTTAGCGACATTATTCCGACTTAGCTCAGTTGGTAGAGCACCTGACTGTTAATCAGGTTGTCGTCGGTTCGAGCCCGACAGTCGGAGTTTTATGAGAAGCAAATCGTTCTGGTTTGCTTCTTTTTTATGTGATAAACTGTTGACATATTTTCTGTCACATGGCATAATAATATAGTTGTGTTAGCAACGAAAGTCATTCCGACTTAGCTCAGTTGGTAGAGCACCTGACTGTTAATCAGGTTGTCGCCGGTTCGAGCCCGGCAGTCGGAGTTTCGCCGACGTAGCTCAGTTGGTAGAGCACGGGTATCGTAAACCTGGGGTCGGAGGTTCGATTCCTCTCGTCGGCACTATTACTTATATAATGAAAAGCAAATCATCTGCGGTTTGCTTATTTTTTTATAATGAAAAGGACGCAATTAAAAAATGATTGTACTATTCAATAAACCGTACAATGTTTTAACAAAATTTACAGATAGTGAGGGGCGTGCAACTTTAGCTGACTATATTGATATTCCTCGAGTATATGCTGCTGGTCGGTTAGATATGGATAGTGAAGGTTTATTATTATTAACTGATAGTGGTAAATTAAACCATGAATTGACTGATCCAGAAAATAAGGCTTATAAAACATATGTTGTTCAAGTTGACGGAGTCCCGACAAAGTCGCAACTAAAGCAACTTGAACAAGGTGTGGCATTAAAAGACGGTATAACTTTACCAGCTAAAGTTAAACGTATTCCTTATCCAAAATGGCTATGGGAACGTGAAAAACCAATTCGAGTCCGTCAGAATCAACCAACAAGTTTTATTCAGCTAAAAATTAAAGAGGGTCGCAATAGACAAGTTCGACGTATGACAGCTGCTGTGGGCATACCGACATTACGCTTGATTCGGACGCATATTGGTGATTATCATATTGCTGATTTAAAACCAGGACAATATCGAATTGTGAAGTAATTATTTTGTGGCGCAAAAGCACCATAAACGTTTATAATAATAAAAGATGTAAATTAAAAGAGGTGACCTCATGGGACGTAAATGGGAAAACATTAAAATGAAAAAGGCGCAGACTGATGGTGCGGCCGCCAAAGTTAACAGTAAGTATGGTATTGAAATTTATGCTGCTGCGAAGCAAGGCGGAAGCCCAGATCCTGAAGCTAATTCAACATTAAAGTTTGTTATTGAACGTGCTAAGCAAGCACAAGTACCAAAGCATGTTATCGAACGTGCCATTGAAAAGGCAAAGGGTTCAGGGGATGAAACCTTTATCGAAGGACGTTACGAGGGATTTGGGCCAAACGGCTCATTGATTATTGTTGATACGTTGACATCAAATGTTAATCGTACAGCTACAAACGTACGCACAGCCTTTAACAAAAATGGTGGAACTTACGGTGCTGCTGGTTCTGTTAGTTATTTATTTGATGAAACAGGCGTGATTGTTTTTGAGGGTGAAGATGCTGACGCTACTTTAGAAACACTGCTAGATGCTGAAGTTGATGTTCGTGATGCCGAACAACAAGATGATCATATCGTTGTTTATACAGAACCAACTGCTTTGCATCAAGCAATTGCTGCTTTGCGCGACAATGGTGTAACTGATTTCTCAACTACAGAAATTAGCATGTTGCCACAATCAGAAATGTCATTAGCCGATGAAGATTTAGAAACTTTTGAAAAGTTAATTGATGCGTTAGAATCTGATGATGATGTTCAAAAGGTCTATCATAACGTTGAATTATAATAAAAAAGCAATGATACCCATTGCTTTTTTTGTGTATTAATTTATTCAAAATGTCGGTTGGCAAGAGAAACAATATAGTTAGAAAAATCAATATGATCATTAAAGGGGTGCACAACATCAAAGACTTCACCACCTGCCTTTTTAAAGATATCATGATTTTCGACATGAATTTCTTCAATTGTCTCTAAGCAGTCAGCTACGAATGAGGGAGTTGCTACTAGAATACGTTTAACACCCTGATTTGGTAGTGACATGAGTGTGTCACTTAAATAAGGTTTGACCCACTCAGTTGGCCCAAATCGTGATTGGAAAACCTGGTGAGTATTATCAGGTGTTAACGGTCCAACACGCTCTAAAACGCCTTGTGTGGTTGCTGTACAGTGGTCAACATAAGGATCACCACGACGAACGTATGATTCGGGAACACCATGATAACTAATGATTAAACGATCATAATTGTTCTTGGCCCACGCCTCGCGAATGTCTCTAGCTAATAAATCCAAATAGGCTTCATCGTCGTAAAATGATTTAACAACTTTAATGCTTTTGTCAGCCTTACGGACTTGATCAATGACTGATTGTGTTGACGTAACAGAATATTGTGGAAACAGTGGTAATACGACAATGTCATCAGCGCCTGCTAAACGCATTTCTTTCAGTGTTTCTGCAATGTTAGGCTTACGATACGTCATTGCATAACGAACAATCCAATTCGGTTGTAATTGTTGTATTTGCTCAGCCTGCTTCTTTGCATAGACCATCAATGGCGAACCATCTTCTCGCCAAATTTTTTGATAAAGCTCTGCCGACTTGATTGATCTTTTTGGTAAAATTTTACCTCTTAAAATGGGTTGCCAGAGTAATTTTGGCATTTGAATGACGTTGGTGTCTGATAGAAATTCTTTTAAATATACTTTCACATCATCTGGGTGAGGGGAGTCAGGGGTACCTAGGTTGACTAATAATAGACCTTTTTTTTGCATAAGTAAGTGATCCTTGTCTGATTTAATATGTAATACTATAACCTAATTTTTAATCAAAATGTATGTCGAAAAGCAAAAAATTGTGATAAGGATAACTATTGTCCTTTTGTGTAGTAATTATTTTTACTTACAAAATTACTTCGAATTTGCTAATAAATACAATATTTTTCTAGTTAATACCTGAATTTTATAAAAATTAGAATTTATTGATTTTAATAAGACAAAATAAAAAGCCGCAACCTAAGTTGCGACTTGATATAGCTCGTGAGAGAATCGAACTCTCGATTCCGCCGTGAAAGGGCAGCGTCTTAGCCACTTGACCAACGAGCCATGGTCAATAATGTCTATCTGTATCAGATAACTATAATATAATATCAATTTTTGTGATAATCGTCAAGCTATTTATGACTATTTTTCAATAATAAATTATTAGTAATTAAGTTCAAACGCTTGTTATCTTTGAATATCAATGCTAGACTATTCTATGTGAAATTTAGCTGATATAGTATCGAATAATGGTCGATTGTTTCTAGCCAGCACCCATGCTGGAACTATCATAGACACTTTATTGAATTGATAGCCATTAGTGCGTCAATTTTTTATTTTCCATTAATAATTCATACAGGCAGGCTAACAAGTTACATCATTGTATAGGAGAAAATAATGGAGAAATTATTTCAATTAAAAGAGAATAAAACGACTGTACGTCGTGAAATTGTTGCCGGGATTACAACGTTTGTATCAATGGCATATATTTTCTTTTTAAATCCACAAATCTTGGGACAAACAGGTATACCTACACAAGCTGTGTTTTTAGCAGCTATTATTGTAGCGGTTTTTGGTACATTATTTATGGGTTTATTTGCTAATGTACCGTTTGCATTAGCACCAGGTATTGGTATGCAAGCCTACTTTACATATACCATCGTATTTGGTTTTGGATTTACTTGGCAACAAGCATTGGCTATTGTGTTTTTAGTTGGTTTAGTAGATATTGTGATTACGTTGACACATGGCCGTCGCGCCATCGTTAAGGGTATTCCAACGGAATTAAAAGCAGCTATTGGTGGTGGTATTGGGTTGTTTGTTACTTATATTGGCTTGAAAAATGCCGGTTTTATCAACTTTATTGTTGATCCAGGTAATATCATAACGTTAAATGACAAGCCTTTCACAGGTGAAGTACATGGTGCGTTAAATAGTATCTTGGCTAACGGTAGTGTGACACCAGAGTTAACAAAGTTCAATAGTGCTAGTACTGTATTAGCATTAATTGGTCTGATTATCTTGATTGTATTAGTTATGCGAAAGATACCAGGTGCTTTTCTGATATCATTGATAGTGACCACTTTAATTGGTATTCCAATGGGCGTAACCAATATTCATATTGGTGCTGGAACATCTGTGAGTCATGCATTTGGCGAATTAGGGCATGTTTTTGGTCAGTCATTAGGCGCACAGGGGATGGGAAGTTTATTTAATAACTGGCATAATGCCTCATTGTCGTTAATTACGATTTTTGCTATGGGCCTTACGGGATTATTTGATGCTATTGGTACTTTAATTGGTATTGGTAATCAAACTGGTATCTTTTCAAAGCAAGACCAAAAATCTTTTGAATCTAGTGATGGCTTTAATTCCAAGATGGATCGAGCATTGGTTGTTGATACTTTTACAACTGCTTTTGCTGGTATTGTTGGTACTTCAAATACAACAACTTTTATTGAATCAGCATCTGGTGTTGCTGCTGGAGCCAGAACAGGTTTAGCGAACATTGTAACATCTATTGGTTTTGCTTTAATGATATTATTTGCACCATTGGTGGGCGTTGTGCCAACAGCTGCTACATCACCATTACTTATTTTAGTAGGTATTATGATGATGGGCGAGTTTAAGAAAATTTCATGGGAATCGTTAGAAGTTGCCATTCCTGCATTCTTTACCTCAGTATTTATGGCTTTCAGTTATTCAATTTCTTATGGTATTGCTGCTGGTTTTATCTTCTTTATCGTCGTAAAATTTGCCTTGGGTAAGTTTAAGGAAGTGTCACCGGTACTGCTAATCGTATCATCTTTCTTTTTAATCAATTTTATTGTTTTAGCATTTATATAAATAAAAAATAACTATCATATTCTTTCAATACTTATATTTAACCGCTTATCACAAAAGTGGTTTTTTTTATGCCCTCAATTGCTACAATAAAGCCAATATTAGGAGGGTGAGAATATATGTTAAACATCAAAAATTTAAGTGTTTCTTATGGTAGAAAAGTTGCCTTAACAGTGCCAGAACTATCCATCAATAAGGGTGAGATTATAGGGGTAATGGGTAAATCTGGGTCAGGGAAATCGACGTTAGTTAATAGTTGTCTCGGGTTAATTCCTTTTAAGGGTCAGGTGAGAATTGATACTGGTGATGTTGGTATCTTAATGCAGGAACAGCACTATGTTGATACGATGACAAATCAAAAAATGATAGAAGGCATGCTGAACACGCGTATTAAGCGGGATAAAAAATTAACTGAGTTAATTGATTTCTTTGATTTTAGTGACCAACTATCACTTCATTTTAAAAACTTATCTGGTGGACAAAAACAGCGAATGAGCTTGATTATGGTACTTTATCAAGAACCAGAATTATTATTTTTAGATGAAATGACGACGGGACTTGACTTTGAAAGTCGACAAGCACTAATTAGTCAATTGAAAATCTACTTTAAGCAACATCAAACAACTGTTTTGATGGTCACGCACTATGCACAAGAAATTGAAGCGTTAGCTGATAAACTTCTAGTTATCCATGATGGCCAAGTAAAAGCTTTTGATGAACCAAAAAATTTGTTTAAGCAGTATATCGGCTATTCGGCATTTATAGTGGGCAATCATACTGAAAAAAGCATCAAGGTCCAACAACCAGAAGATGAGTACAAGGTCGCATGTCGACTGATTGATGACGGGGATGACTTTAGGCGGACACAAAGCGATATTGAATTAGTTTATACGGAAGTTATGAAGGGGCAGCGGTCATGATTAAAAAAAGAAAATTAGTCTTTGAATTTCAAAATTTATTAGGCAATATCATTACGCTATTTTTTGGGTTTGCATTTGCACCAATGATGGCATTAGTGTTTGGCAATAGCTATGCTAACGTACCGCAAGCTTTGAACCAACTTTACTTGAGTTTCTTTTGTACGATACCGCTTTCGATGGTATTTGTTGGTTTTAGTTCATTATTTTCACAAGAAGTCGAGCAAGGCTTTACATTGCGTGCCGAACTTTTCGGTTATTCACGTGTTTCACAAGCCTTACACAAATTTATAGCATTAACGGTGTTTGTTCTATTATCAAGCATTATCTACTCGTGGATTTTTCTATCACATTTTAATTTGCCTTTGCCAAATGCAGTAATTATAGGTCAAATGGCAATATTTCAAATATTAAATACAGCTGTATATTTCATCATTGTTTTTATCCTGACAACGATTTTAAAGAAATTTTCCCGTGTCTATGGTATTTCCATGATTAGCTATTTTGCTATCATGATTATTTCAGGAATTATGGGTAATATGGATGTTGGTAAGTTAGGAAATTATTTGCCAATCAAATTATTTGTCACCAATTATACTAATCATCTTAATGATACTGATTATATATCTGGTAAAATAGTTCTATACCTACTCATTTTATTATGTATTCTGAGTGTGCTGTTGAAAGTGATTGTGAGAAATAAAAATGGAAATAAACATCAATATTGATGATAAATTGAAAGATGTTCAAGTTGTTATTTCAGGTAGTGATATTGAGCAATTAGCTGATATTGCGCAGTATCTTAAATCTAGAAACACACCTTCACGCCAACTTGCTATCAAAACAACTGACAATATTCGTGTTGTAGATAAAGAAGATATTATTTTAGTTGAAAGTTATGGAAATGATTTAACTTTTACACTCAAAAACAATTACAAAATCACAACTAGAAAAACATTGAAGAGGTTTTTGGAAGAAAATCAAAAATCTGATTTCGTGCAAATTTCTAAATCAGAAGTAATGAACTTATCTTATTTGTCGAAGATGGAATCTGCGTTTTCTGGTAATTATTACGCTTTTTTGACCAATCAGTCTCGAGTAACCGTATCAAGACGGTTTATCAAAGGCATTCTAAAAAGATTAGAAGGGAGCGCAGAAGATGAAGCATTTTAAAGAAGCAATTGTATATCTATTTATTGGTATTGGCATTGGATCATTTATCTCTCTATTATCGTTTACCTTAAATCATGGAACACCATCAATGAGACAATTCAGCTTGTTAATGACCATGAGTGCGATTATGGGCTTATTATCTCTGATTTTTGAATATGATAAGATAACTTTTATTACACAGCTCATTAGCCATTTCATATTGGAAATGTTGACATATGGCTTTTTCATTTGGTTAACGTTTGGAAGTGCAGTGATTACGTTTACTAATATACCAACATTTGTGATTACTTATGTCATTATTTTTATCTATTTCAGGAAACAAGGTAGAGACAATGCACGGCGTATTAATGAACAATTGCAAAAAAATAAGCCGAAAAAAAATGATTCAACAAATGAATAAGATGTTGAATTGCTCCTTATATTGGCTATACATTCATGGTTTAATTTTCTAGTTGACCGTCTTCGCGGATTAACTTGTAATCTGTTAAAATAGAATAAATCAACTTTAAGAAAGATTAAAAATATTCCTTATGCCAAACTACCTCATTTTAACTGAAAAACCTTCAGCGGCAGCTAACTTTACAAAAGCGCTAGGTGGAAAAACAGGAGTTTTTGGTGATTTTACATATAAAATTACAAATTTACGTGGTCATGTTATGACCTTAAAAGATCCTGAAGAGATGGTGGCTGAAGATTTAAAAAAGCAATATAAATCTTGGTTGGTGAAACATTTACCATGGAATTTAGAAGATTTTTCTTGGGCACGGACTTATATTCGTCAACGTAACATGCGCACTGGAAAGATTGAGTCAACCAAAAAACTGATTGATGAATTGAAAAAAGAATCTAAAATAGGGTATGATGCGATTGTGATTGCAACAGATACTGACCCGTCCGGAGAAGGGGAACTACTCGCTTGGGAAGCGTTAGATGCAATCGGCTGGCGTGGTCAGGTATTACGGGCCAATTTTATGGATGAATCATCATCAGGCATTCAAAAAGCCATGCACCAATTACGAAATGTTTCCGATAAAATGGCGGATGGAGAGTATGTAAAAGGTGAAAGTCGTAACCGTTGGGATTTTGCGTCCATGCAACTTACGCGAATTGCAACTACTGCTGCTAAAAAAGCAGGCTTTAAAGTGGTTGCACGTGAAGGTCGGTTGAAATCCGTTATTGTTTGGCGTATTTATCAACAACTGGAAGCTATTAAAAATTATGTTAAAACGCCATATTTTGAAGTGAAATTTAAAGATCCTGCGGGGCATATTTTTGGACGAGTTACACCGCAGGGAGAGGTAGTTCCTTGGCGTTTTGCAACAAAAGAACAAGCAAAAGTCGATTTCAACAATTATCATGAAACTGAAGTTATTAATGAAAAACACCAAACACGTACACAAGCACCTGGCAAGCTGTTAGATTTGGCAGGATTGGCTTCTATATTGGCGCCTCGTGGGTTTTCATCTAAAGAAGTATTAAGTACCTATCAAAAAATGTACGAAGCACAAATCGTGTCTTATCCGCGTACAGAAGATAAGACAGTAACACCAGAACAATTTAATGAGTTATTGCCATTAATTGATCAGATTGCGAGCGTTGTTGGTGTCGATAAAAATTTACTAACCCACCGTTCACCACGAAAAACGCATGTTAAGTCACAAGGGGCGCACGGTGCCAATCGTCCAGGTGAGAATGTGCCACAAACTATGCAGGCTTTAGCAAAATTTGGCCCTAGTGGACCAGCAATTTATGAAGTTTTGGCTAAAAACTATTTAGCGATGTTAGCAGAAGATTACGTTTATGACCATGTTACAGCTAATTTGAAAGATTATCCGGAATTTAAGACAGCCTTCAACATACCAATTAAGCTAAACTTTAAGTTAGTCTATGACTCACAAAAAGCCATTAAGGTGGAAGAAGGGGAAGAAGTGGAGTCAACTGGTGGTCAATTAGGTCCGCAAGCAACGCCATATTTACATGAGGGTGCGAATCCAAAGCCACAAGCACCATCAACCAAATGGATTATGGCTTTTTTAGAAAAGCATAACGTTGGTACTGGTGCAACGCGCGTGTCAACACTGTCTGAAATGTCCCGTGGCACCAAAGCCATGTTAACTGAAAAGCGTGGCAAACTAGGTTTGACAGAAACGGGAAATGTATCCGCTATCATGGTAAAAGATACATGGATTGCTTCGCCAAAAATCACAAAGCGTTTGTTTGAAATGATGGATCAGGTTGGTCGCTTTGAAATGACTATGCCGCAAGTACTAGATTCAGTGACGAAAGTAGTTGAACACGACATGCCGATTATGTTAGACAATGCGCAAGCGCTTGAAACATTACTTGGCAAACCTAAACCAAGCGTAAAAAAGCCACGTAAAATATCTGAAAAGATGACCGCTATGTGGCAAGGACAGGAAATTACCTTTGCTCGCGAATGGAGTGGACACATTTTTACAGATGAAGAATTGCAAAAACTACTAGCTGGGGCAGAAGTCAGTTTTCCAGCCAAGTCTAAACGTGGCAAATCCTACACGGCTGTTGGAAAAATGGCGAAACAAACTTTCAAAGGGAACACTTTTTATGGTTTTAAGTTGAACCCAAAAACAAAAAAAGCATAGTCAACGTAGTGTTGATTATGCTTTTTTGTTTTCAATATGTTTTCTTTTGACGTATATCTGACAACAAAGCGATAGGAGAGCAAAGTAGTAATAAGAAAGCGCATACGACATAGGTATTACTGAATGCACGACTTAATGATGTATTTTTTTCCTTTTTAATTTCTGATAAAGTACTTTTCAATTCATCCCTTTGGGCTAACAATTTAATGGCTTCTAATATGTTTTTTTGACCATTTAGTAAAGTTAAATTACCATCAAATAGCGCAATAATACTGTTGTTTAACACCTGATTTGTTGTGGTTGTGCCCGCTAATTTTTGTAAAGAATCATTGATTTTCTGATTTCCTTCACTAATTTTAAATGTGGCATCATATAGCTTTCTGTAGTCTGTGTCTTTTTTAGGTCGGGGCAGTTTACTTTTGTTTAAAGCAGCATGCTTTAGCTGTTCAGTAAATTGTTTTTGTTGCGACGTATAGTTGACATTTTTTTGATCATTACTTGAAAAAATCTGCCTAATTCCGGATTTTGCAGTGTTTTTAACATTTGGAGATAAGTTTTTTCGATTGATTATGGCTACGGAATGATTTTGTATATGAGACTTAGCTGTTGATATATTAGTATTGAGGACAGTAACTAATACGGCAATTCCCAGACAAGTACCAATCTGGCGGGAAGCATTCGTAATACCAGAGCCAATGCCAGTTTTTGATTTCGGTAAGTGCCTGACGGAAGAAACAAAAGAAACCGTAGAGAAACCGAATCCAGAACCAATAATAATCGAGAAAACAATCATTATTCTTTTAGGTGTTGTTGTAGTTATAAATGAGAATAATAGTAGGCTACCAGCTATAAGTAGCATACCAACCAAGTTTACAGGAATGGCGCTGATTCTATCAGAAAGTCGTGTAGCAAGGGGCATTGTGACAGCGATAGCTAATGAGACGGGAATGATCATTAAAGCAGAATGCAAAGCATCATAATTGAGCACATTTTGTAGATAATAATTAAAAATAACAGCTGGGGCGACTAGCGCAAATCCAGTCGCGAAATAAATAATACAAGATGAAGTGAATGTTTTTTCACGAAAAAGATTAAGTTCGACAAGCGGTGAACTAACTTTTAGCTCTATCAAAATAAACACGATTAACCCGATGATGCCAGCTAAGAAGCTTGACAAAATAAGCGTTGATGTCCAACCGTACTCACGTCCTTCAAGTAAACCAAAAGTAATTCCCGTTAATGATATGGTTAAAAAAAGCATGCCAAAAATATCGAAATGACCAACAAGTGTTTCATCAAAAGACTCTTTTGTAAAGAGCAGCACTAGTAGTAGAGATATTAAGCCAATTGGTACATTAAGACCAAATATCCAGTGCCAAGACATATATTCCAAAATAAAGCCACCAGCAGCAGGTCCACCGGCCGCTGCAAGGGCAGTGACGGCCCCTACAATTGCTGCAACCTTTGACATATGTTGTTTACCAAAGAGTTCAATACCCATAGGCAATACCAGTGGTGTAATTATTGCACCACCCAGTCCCTGAAAGACTCTAAAAATTAAAAGATACATGAGTGAAGGGGCAAACATGCAAGCTGCCGAAGACCCTGCAAAAAGAAGTAAACCAATAATCATGAGTTTTTTGCGACCAAACTTGTCGCCTAATTTTGTCGCTGTAATCATAAAAACGGCTAAGGCAAGTGTGTAGGTAGTAGCAACCCAACTAACTCCTGCCAAACTAGTATTGAATGTCGTCATTAGTTTTGGCAAGGCGATATTGACTATGGTGCTGTCCAATGTCCCCATAAACATGGCAATTGTCAGACCAATGAATCCCAGACGTTTCGTTGATTTAATCATCTTAAAATTCTCCTACTATTTTTGTTCATGTTGTCGTCTCCTTTTTTTGCTTCATTATAAAAGCGTGTAATTGTAGTAACGTTTGACACATAAGTGTATTTGTGTCACAATTGTGCCAACAACATATAGTATAGGCTTAAAAAAATGAAATAGAAGAGATGAAATAAAATTATAACTAGTTACACAGATTAAAAGATTTGTGTCAAATATAGGAGGAACTCGATGAATAACCGAATGTCGTTGCAAACAAGAGAATGGGTACGGAGTGCATTCTTGGAGTTACTGGATGAAGTAGAAGATATTAAATCAATTACCATTTCAGATATTAGTAAACGATCAGGAATATCAAGAAGAACATTTTACCGCTACTATGCTTCTAAAGAAGATATTTTGACTGAATACATTGATATCCTAATTGAGCGGTATGGTAATGATTTACGCTCAAAAAAATTAGCAAATTTCAAAGAGTTTATCGTTTATTTTTTTTATTATTGGGGTCAGCATGATCACGAATTGTTTATACTACAAAAAAATGGTTTATTCACTTATGTGTTAAGTGAGTTTAACAAAATGATTCCTGAGTTGTACACAATTATTTCTGCGCCTTGGCATATTCAAAAAGAGGTGAATAGGCGTGAAGTAATATATACAACAAGATATGGGGTTGGCGGCTTGTGGAACGTATACGGGGAATGGCTTGAATTTGATCGTGAAAAGATTGAAATAACGGAAGTTGCCAACATACTAATCCAATCGTTCAATTCCTTATAAAAAATTAAGAACGAATATGCATCAACATACAGTTTTATAAAATTCTTGTAGTATTGTATAATTAAAAGAATTACATGAGAAATTATTTATAAAATGAAAGTGTGAAATTAAATGAACTATAATGCACCACATCGACATGCTGTAATTGAGTTGTCGCAATCAGCAGTTGTGCATAATTTAAAAGTGATTAAAGAGAATGCGCATGCCAAAGAGATCATGGCTGTGTTGAAAGCTAATGCTTTTTCGCATGGATTACCTGAGATGGCCGCTTTGAGTATTACAGCTGGGGCTACCCGTTTTGGCATGGCCATGCTCGATGAAGCTTTGACACTACGTGATTTGGGGTATGTACAACCAATTGATGTACTCGGATTAACAGATTCACGCTATGCGCAATTGGCTGCTGAACGTAATATTACGTTAGCTTTTAGTACCAAAGAATCAATAAAAGCAGCAGCCGAACAGTTAGTTGGTACAGGATTGACATTAAAGGTATCGTTACCCGTTGACACGGGCTTAAACCGTATTGGTTTCAAAAGTCGTGAAGATTTGGTAGCAGCAATTCAAGAAATATCAGCGCAAGATACTCTCATTTTTCAAAGTATGTGGACACATTTTGCTACTGCAGATACACCAAATGTTGACTATGTGGATTTTCAAATTTCTGAATGGCAGCGCTTGACACATGATTTACCAGCAGAACCAATTGAGAAGCATTTTGCGAATACAGGTATTGCTACTTGGTATCCCGAAAAAATTAATACGGATATTGTTCGTTTGGGTATTGGATTATTTGGCATTAACGGTTCTGTGCCAATAATGTCGATGCCATTCGAGTTGATACCAGCTTTGTCATTGAAAGCTAAGGTTGTTAACAGCAAGCCGCTGAAAAAGGGTGATGCGGTTGGCTATGGGGCAGAATATCATGCACCAAATGATGGGTATTTGATTACTATTCCAATTGGACATTCTGACGGTTATCCGTTCAATGGCAATGGTATGCGTGTTTTGGTTGCGGATGGACAAATTGGTCATATTGTTGGGGGCGTAGCCATGGATCAATCAATGATTTTTGTTACTAATCCAGTTGCAGTTGGCACTAGCGTGACCTTAATTGGTCGTGTTGGTGATCAAAGTATAACGATGCAGGATTTAGCTGAGTATACACAAAGTAGTATTGTGGCGTTAATGAATGATTTTGCACCGAGACTGCAACGAATAATTGTTTCATAAAAAGAAAAAGGTGAATGACTTGATGTCGTTCACCTTTTAAAATTATTGCCCCTGCTGGATTCGAACCAGCGCGTAGTGGCACCAGAAGCCACCGCCTTACCGCTTGGCCAAGGGGCAATTACTTTATATATTTTACAGAATTTGTTATCAATTTGCAAGTGGTAATTAGTAGATAAATTCGGTATACTGGGGAAAATACTTTAAGGGGGAATACTATGCAATATGCAACATATGAAAACACAGTCGCAAAGTTAGCTGCGCATCATATTACGATACCAGATATCGCGCGAATAGCCTTCAACAATGAGCAATCGTATGTCGAAGGATTAACAATTGAACAAGTAGAAGATGCAGTTGAAAGTATCTTACATAAGCGAGTTGTTCAGCACCAGGTGTGGGTTGGTTTAGAACTTGATCGTTTGGCTGAAGCTCATTTGCTAGAAGCCCCGTTGCAAGATTTGGTTGAAAATGATGATGGGCTTTTTGGTGTTGATGAAACCATCGGTACAGCAATTGCAATGTCCTTTGATACAATTGGTGTTACAAACTATGGTTATATTGATAAAACAAAAGTTGGCCTTGTTGGTGAATTAGATCGTAAAGGAAAAACTTCTGAAGCGGTAACGACGTTTGCAGATGATATTGTGGGCGCACTGGCCGCAGCTGCAGCCTCTAAGGTTGCGCACAAGTATGCGACCGGTAGAGTTGATTCTATTCTACCAAACCAAGATAACGCTTAGGCGTTATTTTTTTGTAGTTAAATTTGCATAATAGGTCTAGACCAATTATACTATTATTATAGACTTCATTATTATCGTTGTAGAGGCAAGATTTAGGAGGAATGTGCTGCGTGGTGATTTCGCTTCGCGTACGAAATATTATGGCAAAACTAATTAAAAACATTGATCTTTACACAGGGTATCAGCATATAGAAGATGCCTTCATGCGTTTTACAGATACGGTTGAGGAAGTCGGTTATATGATTGACTTCAAGGAAAAAGCTGATGACGAATTGATAAATGAGGCCTCAGGCAAGATAATTGTTCCCGGCTTTATTGATGTTCATAAGCATGGCGGTTATGGATTAGACACGATGGATGGTGATCCCGAAAAGTTAAATACCATGATTAATAAGATGGTTACGGAAGGTATTACATCATTATTCCCAACAACAATTACACAATCACCAGAAAATATTGAACGTGCTTTGAGAACCATTGACCAAGTTGCCAAAACTAATCCGGTTATTCAGGGAATTCATTTGGAAGGGCCTTTTATTAACAAAGTCTTCATGGGTGCACAGCCTGAAGAGTATATTATTGATCCCAATACAGAACTTCTGAAAAAATGGTATGCACTTTCTGGCGAACGTATTCGATTAGTGACCTATGCGCCAGAAAATGGTGGTATTCCTGATTTTGAAGAATTTATGCTACAGCATAACATTGTTCCATCAATTGGGCATTCTGACGCGACACGAGCACAATTGGTACACTCACGAGCCACACATATTACTCATTTGTATAATGCGCAAAGGCCTTTGCATCATCGTGAACCTGGTGTCACGGGACATGGTATGCTAGAGGACGCAATTACTGGTGAATTAATCGCCGATGGTTTTCATATTGTACCTGACATGTTACAATTAGCTTTTAGAATCAAAGGTGCTCACAAATTAGAGCTAGTAACTGATTCAATGAGAGCTGAAGGATTAGGAAATGGTATATCTGAACTTGGCGGACAAAAAGTTACTGTTAAAGATAAGCAAGCGCGCTTAGATAATGGTCACTTGGCTGGTTCTGTACTGGCTTATGATGATGCGTTCACCAACATCCAAAAATTCACAAGTGCTGATATTAATGATGCAGTGCAAATGAGTTCAGTTAACCAAGCACGCGAGTTTGGGCTTACCCAAAAAGGCAACTTATCCGAAGGTAAGGATGCTGACTTTAACATTTTTGACAAGGAATTGCATTTAGAGGCGACGTATTCACTTGGTCGCCATTTTGCACGGTAAAACAATGGCTAAACCTCGATATATTGAAATTCATAATCAAATACTGTCACGTATCGAAGCTGGTGAGTGGCGTTCACAAGAGCGTTTACCTGCTGAAAGAGATTTGGCACTTGAGTTTAACGTGTCGCGTATGACATTACGCCAAGCAGTTCAAACATTGGTTGACGAAGGCATATTAGAACGTAAAGTCGGATCAGGAACTTACGTCGCTGAACAGAAGGTTTCTGAACGTGCCCTGGGTGTTACTAGTTTTACAGAATTAATGGCAGCTACAGGTCGAATACCGCATACGGTGACGGTTAGCTATAAGACTACGACACCATCCGCTTCAGAAATTGAGCATTTGCAACTGGATAGCACAGATAAAGTATTGATCATGGAGCGTTTGCGTTTGGGGGATGATGAGCCTATTTTACTAGAACGTACAACTTTGCCAGTCCAATTAATTGAGTCATTCACTCGTGGCGCATTGACAGAATCATTGTACGCCACATTAGCATCAGCGGGGGTATACCCTGGACATGCTGAGCAAACAATCACGGCCACGTTAGCAAATGAAAGATTGTCGGAATTATTACAGATAAAAAGAGGTGATCCAATTTTATCTGTACGACAGGTCTCATATGATCAACATGATACGCCGTTTGAATATGTACGATCATATTATGTGGGTGAGCGTTTCGAATTTACTTTAACAAGATAAAAAGATGGTTGATCATAGATCAACCATCTTTTTTTATTTATGATTAAACTTCTTAGCCAAGAAGTCACCGGTAACTTGGACAGTTAACACCAAGATTAAGACAAGCAGTGTAGCTACCAAAGTTGTGTCAGTTGCAAAACGATTGTATCCGTATGAAATAGCCATATTACCTAGACCACCAGCACCGATGGCACCAGCCATGGCAGTTAAACCAATCAGACTAATTAAGGTCACAGTCGATACACGAATGATTTCTGAAAGGCCTTCTCGTAAATAAACCCCAAAGACAATATCCCAAAAGGATGAACCCACCGACTGTGCAGCTTCAACAATTCCACTGTCAACTTCGCTCAAGGCTACCTGTATTTGACGCGCATAGAAAGGGAATACACCTAATGATAATGGTACTAAAGCAGCTGTGGTACCAATTTGGGTACCAATGAGGAGCTTTGTAAATGGTGCAATAAAAGCCAATAAAATGATAAACGGAATGGCACGAAAAAGTGATACGACCTTATCAAAAATCCAAAATGAAGCTTTGTTCGGTGCAATACCATTGGGTGCGGTAATGATTAATCCGAGGCCAAAAATTAGACCAAGAATACCACCAAAGATAGCTGACCAGAACGTCATGTAGATTGTTTGAACAATGGACGTCCACCAACCAGTATCGCCGCTCCAACCTTGATAAACAACGTTAGGGAATGTATTTGTAAACCATTGGCTCATAATTAGTTGCCTCCTTTAAGAATTGTGACTTCAACATGATGATCATGTAATGTAGATAGGGCTGTTTGCACTTGCGTTGGTTCACCTGACAAAATAACTAGCAAAGATCCAACTGGTGTATCCTGCAAGACTTCGATATTACCATACAAAATGTTTGCCGTAACATTAAAATCACGGAACAAGCTAGCAATTAATGGTTCATCAGTTGTCTCACCAACATATGATAAACGAGCAAAAATTTCACCTTCTTTTAACTCTTTCACTAGCGGTTCGTGCCTAATTGTTTCAATGGCTTTATCAATATTTGTAGCTGTTTCAATGAATTCTCGTGTCAACTGTTGCTTTGGTTGGGCAAATATTTCCAGAAGTGAGCCACGTTCAATAATTTCGCCATTTTGCATCACAGCCACTTTATTTGCAATTTCCTTGACGGCTTGCATCTCGTGTGTAATCAATACAATTGTTAAATCAAATTCTTGATTTAGCTTTTTTAATAGGGCCAAAATTTGATTCGTTGTTCTAGGATCCAATGCGGAAGTTGCTTCATCAGAAATTAAAATTTCAGGATCATTGGCTAAGGCACGAGCGATAGCGACACGTTGTTTTTGACCACCAGAAAGTTGTGAAGGGTATTGTTCTGCACGATCAGATAGGTCAACTAATTCGAGTAGCTCAGCTACTTTAGCATTCTTTTCATCGTCTTTTAATTTACTGTGTTGCAATGCGAAGGCAACATTTTCTGTGACTGTTCGTTCATTTAATAAGTTGAAATGTTGGAAAATCATGCCAATCTTTCGACGTCGAACACGCAAGTCATTTGTGCCAATTCGTGTTTTTTTAGCATTCTGACTACCAGCCTGAAAAAAAGTTTCTCCGTTAACAGTTACGGAGCCACTAGTTGGTTCTTGCAGCAAGTTAATCACACGTACAAGTGTTGATTTTCCAGCACCGGAATAGCCTACGATACCGTAAACATCACCACGTTCAATATTGATGGAAACGTTTTTGACAGCTTCTATGGTGCGCTTTTTTTGATGGAAAGTGACATCGATATTTTTTAGTTCAATGATTGGTTCTGTCATTTTTCATAACTCCTAATTAGTTCTTTGATTACAGCAATATGTTGATTATAATCTGTTAATCGGATATTTTCATTGGGTGCATGGTCTAATGTATGCGCGTATCCTACGCCCAAGCTAGCTATAGGTGCGTTCAATGCTTCGTGAATGTAATACATTGGGCCGGTGCCAGGAGACGTTGGCATAATAACTGGATGCTGATGATAATACTTCTCAGTGATATCAATAACACGCAAAATTTCTGGATCCGACATGTCACTACGATATCCTGGTTGACCTAACGTCTTGGTTACCACGATATCAGAAAATCCTTCATTTTGGAAATGCTGTTTAATTTGTTGCAGGGTTTGGTCAGGATCCATATTAGGAACTAAACGAGCTTCAAGTTTAGCAGAGGCAACAGCAGGCAAAACGGTTTTGACACCTTCACCTAAATAGCCACTTTGAATACCTTCTATATTTAATGTTGGTTGAAAATATAATGTTTCTTTTAGGTCATTGCCAGTTTTATCACTTAAAAGTGGCGAAGTTAGACCATGTTGTTGAATCAATGTGTCTCTTGTTGTAGGAAGATTTCTAACCAGTTCTTTTTCGCGTTGATTAGGGATGGCCACATCGTCATAGAATCCTGGGACAGCAATGTGACCTTCTCTATCAAATAGGGTTGCTAAAGCTTGGGTCAGACGCCAAGCAGCAGAATCTACGACACCAGCTAAAGATGAATGAAGATCGCTCTTTGCTGTTTGTACATCAACATTGAATGTTACGATACCCTTGTTACCACCAAAAATCTCCACCACATCATGCACGTTTTTTCCGCCTGATTCCCAAATAACTAAATCTGCGAATAGTTGATCTTGATACTTACTTAAGTATTCATCCAAGTGCTGAGAGGATGATTCTTCAGAACCTTCAATAATAAAAGTGATATTTACTGGTAAGTGACCTTCGTGTTCAGCTAAGTATTCTTCGATGGCTGTCAAGCGGGCAGTGATATTTCCTTTGTCATCATCAGTTCCGCGTCCATATAATTTACCGTCATGTTCAGAAAGTGTCCAAGGATCTGTTTGCCACAATGATATTGGTTCTACTGGCTGCACATCATAGTGATTATAGATAACTAGCGTCTGAGCATCAGGGACACTGCTCCTAAATTGAGCTAATACGAATGGCGCAAAATAGGTATCATCATAGGTTACTTGAGCACCTAATTCACGAAAAGTTGTCGCCAAAAGTTGAGCTGCTTCGGGTAAACAGCGACGAGTTGCCGAAACACTGGGTAGTGCAACTAGATCGCGGAGTAAATTTAAATATTTTTGATTAGAACTCATGTTCATTTATTACCTTCCACAGAAATTATGTACGCGCCGAAGCGCATGTCTTTACTTGTTATAGTCCCAAACTGTAACTTCCGCTGAACCGTAATACTTTTTAACTAGTTTTTTTGTCTTATCAGTTTGCAATGACTTTACAACCTTTTTGTAAGTCTCGTTGTCTTTGTCTTTCTTATTGGCAGCGATGAAGTTGAAGTATTGTTCTGTTTGTTTATTCAAACCTTCAACGTAAATGGCTGAATTGACATCTAAGTTAGCTGATACGGCGTAGTTAGTGTTCACCACGGCACCAGCAACTTTTGAATCATTTAATGATTTAGCGGTTTGCGAAGCATCAACCGGCGTAATCGTCAAGTTTTTAGGATTTGATGTGATATCTTTTGGTGTAGCAGTATCAGTATCCTTAATCTTAATTAGCCCTGCTTCAGCCAAAAGATGAATACCACGATTTTCGTTAGTGACGTCGTTGGCTACCAAAATTTGGTCACCAGACTTAAATTCAGAGATCTTCTTATATGACGTTGAGTATATACGAAGTGGAGTTGTCCAAGTATCTCCAATAGAAACAATGTTAGTCTTGTATGTTTTGTTCCAGTTCTTCAAAAAAGGATAGTTTTGGAAAGCATTTAGATCAATGTCACCATCTGCTAAGGCTTTGTTTGGTTGTGAATAGTCAGTGAATTTCTTTGTTTTCAAAGTAATGCCGTACTTATCTTTGGCAGTTTTAATAGTGGAGGCCCAGATTTCATCTTCCGCTTTTGACCCAGCCATTACACCAATAGTAACGGTCTTAGATTCTGTTTTTCTTTGTCCACCAAATGATAGGTAGGCTGCAGCAGCGATAACGACAACGGCAACGCCAGCGATAATATAGTTCTTTTTCTTACTCATAATAAATTCTCCCGTAGTATCTAATTAATTCTTATTTTGAAAAATCTTTATCCCAAGCAGGTAGTTCAACACCAGCGTATTGCTTATTAATGGCTTTCTTAACGGCATCTGTTTGGTAAGCCTTCACAACTTGCTTATAAGTTTTATTGTCTTTATCTTTGCTGTTTGCGGCAATAATGTTAACCCATTGATGTGAGTTCTTGTTAATTGGTTCAACGAAAATGGCTTTTTTATAGTCCAATTTAGCTGAATCTGCATAAGTGCCGTTGATTACTGCGCCTTGGATGTCAGATAAGGTACGAGCAGTTTGATCGGCAGCTAATTCTTTAATTTTCAAATTTTTAGGATTTTTTGTGATGTCTTTAACTGTCGCAGTCGTTAGACCATTTTTTAAATCGATTAATCCAGCAGCTTTTAAAACATACAGTGACCGGCTTTCATTTGATGGGTCATTTGGTACGGCGATGGTGTCGCCACTTTTGAACTGAGAAACCTTGGTGTATGTTTTAGAATACAATCGGATAGGTGAAATAACCGTGTCGCCGATTGAAACAATTTTATTACCAGTTGCTTTATTTGACGCCTTTAAGAATGCATAATGCTGGAAGGCGTTAAGATCAATATCGCCTGCAGCCAAGGCTTTGTTCGGTTGTGAATAATCTGTAAATTCTTTGAATTTAATTGTAATGCCATATTTATCTTTAGCAGTTTTCTTAACAGTATTCCAAATGGCTTGGTCTTGTTTTGAGCCAGACATTATACCAATGGTTACTGTTTTGGACGATGCTTTTGAGTGTTGCCCAAAGCTGGCGTAAGCGGCACCAGCAATTATAATTACTGCAGCACCACCAATAAGCCATTTGGCTTTTTTGCTCATAATATATATTCTCCTCAATATTCCCAAATAACGTGCAAAACAGATTTTTAAAACAAACAACAGAACGAAACAGTTTTGATGAGTTCAAAAAAGCCGTTTCCATATCATAGATACAGAAACGGCTAAAAATAGCGTGTTACCATTCTGAGTTGTAGATATTTGTTACCAAATATTTGCTCACTAACCATCAGGCATCGGGAGATGATCCTAGCCGAATGGTGTGCCCGGTAACGGGGGCCAAGTCGTTGTATGCTTAACGGTAAACCGATTCGCATACACCAATCACAGGTCATTTTCACAATCGCACTCACGCTGGCTCTCATCAACCGTCAGCTTTCTTAGCTTCGATAAATTGCTACTTTTCTGTTCAATTTGTTTTCGTTTTAAAAATCGTTATAGCCTATAATAACTAGATTATAATTATTTGTCAAATGTTTTATTTAATTCTTGAATAATAACAAGAAAACAACAAACATAATTATGCTGGAACCAAGTAGTGCGAAAGTGCCAAAAATACCAGAAAGAACGGCAGAAGAGAAAGCACCAACCATGAAAAAGACAACTAGTATTGAAAAGACCCATGCATTATGTAGAAAAATATGGTCACGGCTAATAAAGTATTTTACGATATTGGTGCCCACATTACGTAAATTTCCAGTTGACATAACGCTTGTGAAAGGTAGACCACGTAATTTTGGAAACGAGTCTAACTGCATTGCTAATAAAAAGGACAGTGCCGATATGATGACCGTACTAGCTAGGTGATAATTAAAGATACCAATAATTGCAATACCAATAAATTCGATCAAAATACTATGCTGTTGTAAAGATAATTTGCCAGCTGGAACAAAATGATTTAATAGAGTATTAAATGCAGCCCCAAGCACGAAGAAAATGATTGGGATCACAAAAAATAATGTCGCTTCCCAGTGCCCTTGGGCGAGGTGGAATCCTGCTTGGATAATATTTCCAGTTTGTAAGCTAGCAAATCGTTCGTGGTGGTATTCAAATGTGTACGAGTCGATAAAACCCGAATTCATGACGAGCAGTAGACCAATGCGCAATCGTTCTTGCATTGGATTTTTATTCTTCAATATCATAACATCTCCTAAAAAATATTATTTTAACACGCCTGATTTGCTAATACTAGTAAAAAATAGATATACTGATATTACCATTAAGAGAGGGGAAGTTTATTGTTAAAATTGAAGATAGTGGTATTTACATTTTTATTTGCCATGATGGGTGTTTTAACGGTTTCTGCAGATGGCAATTATCGTATTACTGATTTGAATGAGGTTGTACAAATTGATGCCAATGGGGATGCGCATATTACTAAAAAGGTAACTTATCATTTTGATGATGAGATGAACGGTGTTTATTTTAAAGAATCACTTAAAAAAGGAACTGATTCACAATCATTACAGTGGGGAGGATTAACTTCAATTGAGGTTAGCCATAACAATGGGGCAAAGCAGACCATTTTACCTCGTCAAGGTGACAGTAGCTATGGCTACGTTGAAACAAAGACCAGTCAGCTGGTTCAAGAAAAAATATATTATCCGGTTCAAGAGAATGATCAGTTGACAATGTTTTATCATTACATTTTAAAAGGTGTCGTGGTAAATTGGGATGATATTGCCGAGATAAACTGGCTACCAATAGGTACTAGGGATGTTACCATCGAAAAATTACGTTTGGAATTTGTACTGCCTAATCAACCAGCATCAACTTTAAAAGCTTGGGTACATGGTCGGTCGGTGGGAAATGTTCTTGTCAATAAGAAACAGGCAAACATAACAGTTAACAGCGGGAAAATTGGTCCTGATGACACCGTTGAAGTCCATACTTATTTTGATACAAGTCAGACACCGTTGAATACGAATAAGCAGCCAGGTAACCGTGCTGCCTATATTCAAAAGCAAGAAAAAGCGATTGTGTTAAAAAATAAAAAATCCTTACAGATAAAGAAAGTAATTGGATTCATTGTTTCTCCAATTGTTATTTTGATAATCGTATTTATTATTATTCTAAAGACTATCCAACGACGAAAGCTATTACAAAGTGCGCGACAAAAAAGCGGTGTAACTGGTGACATTGTCCATATCTTTGATATACCAAATGATATTGGACCAGCTCTGGTCAGTGAACGAATTGCTAAATCAGTTACCAATGCGAAACTTATCATTGCAACACTACTGGATTTGATTGCTCGTCGCAAAATTGCAATGACATATGACGATATTCAAAAGCAAGATGACATAACTTATTCAGTTTTGGATGAAACGAATTTACAGCCATTTGAATTAGTTTTCATCAATATGATTTTTGGTAAGTATCGTAGACCAGTTGTACATGCCGAATTTAAGCAGCCAGAATCAGGAGTGTCAAATCGGATTAAAAAAGATATCAGTTCTTTTACAAAAGCACTAAAGGAAGCTGAAAAACAGGCTTCAATAATTGACCACGTATTGACTAACAAAATAAAAAACCAGCAATTTTTTCTAACGCTAGCCCTAATTATTAGCACAATCATATCGACATTTTTGTTAGGAATGTTTGCTTATAGTACACAAGTATGGTCCATGTGGTATGTTAGTTTTACGGAAATTATTGTTGTCATATTAGTTCTTATTTTTAGTATTAAACCAGCAATATTTTATAAGGTTCCTAATGGTTTTCAGGAAAAATGGCAGTGGGATGGATTTGCCAAAATGCTACATGATATTGCTCATTTAGAGAATAAAACGGTTTTGGACGTACAACTTTGGGATAAGTTGTTGGCCTATGCTGTCATATTTGGCGAGGCAAAAAATGTCGCAAAACAAATGAAAGTTTGGTCACAAAAGGTTGATACAGATGACTCTATAATTTTTGTGCCAATCATGCTATATGGCGATAACTGGAGCGATAACTTGATTTATAGTATTGAAAATGATGGTGCTTTTCACGTCGATAATAATGTGAATGGCGACGGTGGGGGATTCTCCACCGGCTCATCAGGAGGTGCTGGCGGCGGCAGTGATGGTGCTTTCTAAAATGATAAAAATTCCAAAACAAAAATGACACGTACTTAGAAAAATTTGTTATACTATAAACATAAGTTAATTTCTGAGGGAGTAACTGACGGAATGATCGTGGCTGAATCGTCAAAGCAAAACAGCAATGTTTTATATCGCGCTTTATTGCGCCGGTTCAGCATTAAACAGTGAGACTCATGTAAACACACTTTTATTTGTGTTTACATGGGTTTTTTCTTTTTTGTTAGTAATCATTCGGAAATTTATTTGAAATATTAAGGAGATATTCCACATGGCAGATAAGCCACTCTATAACCAAGATAGCGCAAAAGTGTTATCTCACCTGCAGACCGATGAAAAAAAGGGGCTTTCGAGTTCTGAAGCTAATAAACGTCTTGAGCAAAATGGCGCCAATCAATTGAATGAAGCAAAGTCGACGAATTTAGTCCAAAAATTTATCAATCAATTTAAGGACTTGATGATTGCTATTCTGTTGGCCGCCGCCATTATTGCCGCATTTACTGGAGAAGTGATTGATGCAATTTTCATTTTGGCTATTGTTATTATTAACGCCATTTTTGGTGTTTTCCAAGAAGCTAAAGCTGAAGATGCGATTAATGCCCTAAAAGAAATGTCGACACCAAATGCTAGTGTAATTCGTGATGGTAAAGAAACTTCAATTAAGTCCACAGAATTAGTAGTCGGTGATATTGTTCGTTTGGAAGCTGGAGATATTGTGCCAGCCGATGTGCGTTTGATTGAATCTGCGTCCTTACAGATTGAAGAGGCATCGCTGACCGGTGAATCTGTGCCAATCAATAAGAGTGCGGAAACACTGCAAGAGACAGATTTGCCCCTCGGTGATCGTACAAACTTGGGATTCATGAACACCAATGTGACTTATGGACGTGGTGTTGGTGTCGTCACAAGTACTGGTATGCAAACTGAGATTGGTCATATTGCTGGCATGTTAGAAGCAACTGAAGAAACTAAGACACCATTGCAAGCAAACTTGGCTAAGTTGGGGCAAGTATTGACTTATTTGATTCTTGGTATTGCTGTGGTCACTTTCATCGTTGGCCTAGCACGTGGTAAGGAAACAATTATTGACATGTTGTTGACCTCCATTTCTCTAGCGGTGGCGGCAATTCCAGAAGGATTACCTGCCATTGTAACAATAACCTTAGCATTAGGAACAACGCGTATGGCCGCTCGTCATGCACTAGTTCGTAAACTACCTGCGGTAGAAACGCTGGGATCTACAGATATTATCGGATCTGATAAAACGGGTACCTTGACACAAAACAAGATGACTGTGGAGAAATTAGTCGTCAATACTGAAATTTCTGATGCTGCTACTACTGAAGAATTGACGGGAACTTACGCATGCTTAGCAGATATTTTGGCTTTAAATAACGATACAAAGCGAACTGAAAATGGTTTTATCGGTGATCCTACAGAAACAGCTTTGATTGCTTTTAATGAAAACCATGGACGTGATTTAGACAAGCTGTTTACAGAAATGCCACGTGTGGCTGAAATTCCATTCGATTCAGAACGTAAGCTAATGTCAACTGTTCATCCGGCACCAACTGGGTATATCGTAACTGTCAAGGGCGCACCTGATGAATTACTTAAGCGTGCGACACGAATTGAGATTAATGGTGAAATTAAGCCATTATCCGATGATATTCGAGCAAAGCTCTTGTCGATTAACTCAGAGCTAGCAACACAAGCACTTCGTGTACTTGGTTTCGCTTATAAGACAGTTGATCAAATACCTGGCAATATGAATACAGAAACGGTTGAACAGGAACTAGTATTTACCGGATTCGTTGGCATGATTGATCCGGAACGTCCTGAAGTCGCACAAGCCGTTGCAGAAGCTAAAGCAGCTGGTATTCGTCCAATGATGATTACTGGTGATCATCGAGATACAGCAGCAGCCATTGCTATTCGATTGGGTATATTGGATGAAGCGGATAAAGAATCAGCTGTTATTTCAGGATCTGATTTAGATGCAATGAGTGAAGAGCAATTTGCACAAAATGTTGATAAATATAATGTTTATGCACGAGTAGCGCCTGAGCACAAGGTTAAAATTGTTAATGCTTGGCAAAAGAAGGGCAAAGTCGTCGCCATGACAGGAGACGGTGTTAATGATGCCCCAGCCTTGAAGACAGCCGATATTGGTATTGCCATGGGTATCACTGGTACAGAAGTATCTAAGGGTGCTTCTGACATGGTTTTGGCTGATGATAACTTTGCTACAATCGTTCATGCCGTTGAAGAAGGGCGTAAGGTCTTTGCCAACATACAAAAGGCTTTGCAATACTTATTGGCCTCAAACTTAGCTGAAGTTATTGCAATTTTCGTTATGACATTGTTAGGCTGGAATATATTGGCACCAATCATGATTTTATGGATTAACTTAGTAACGGATACTTTGCCAGCCATTGCATTAGGTATTGAACCGGCTGAGAAGGGTATTATGAAGAATAAGCCCAGAGGTCGTGGTGCTAGCTTCTTATCAGGTGGTGTGGGACCAGCAATCATTTGGCAAGGCATTTTGCAAGCTGTGATTGTGTTAAGTGTTTATGGATTCGCGTTAGCGGCTCCCGTTCATCCAGAAGCACATTTAGCACACCAAGATGCTTTGACAATGGCCTTTATGACGCTTGGTTTAATGCAAATGTTCAATGCCATTAACGTAAAATCTGTCTATGGTTCAATGATTGGGCCGCAAGCTTTCCAAAACAAAATGTTTAACTGGGCATTGTTAGGATCTGTTATAGTAATGGCTGCAGTTGTTGTTATTCCAGGCTTGAATCCACTTTTCCACGTATCACACTTGGATGGTTACCAATGGGCTATTGTGTTAGTGGCTGGAATGAGTATCATTGTCATCGTAGAACTGGTAAAATTGATACAGAGATCAATTTTCAAAAAAGGATAAACAACATTGGCAAAATTTAACCCCAAACAAGCACAAGTTTACGTACAAACATTGCAAGAAGTATTAACAATAACCCAAGACACTGCTGATCGTGTGGCACCATTCTTTACAAAGTTAGATGATGCAAAGGAAACGAATTCTGTTGCAGATATCCCTGCAGCAGAATTCGCTGAAATCAAAGCAGAATTTGAAGATGCTGTAGCGGCATATCAAAAAAATGCTCAAATTTTAAATACGGTTCAAGCACCTGTTCGTTTGCTGGGGCTGCATAAATCATTGGCTAAAAATTATAGTGCCTATGCTGAAGCAACCAATATGATGAGCGAGGCATTAAATGTTGCCGATCAGACAGTGAATGATGCATTATACGTTAAATCAGAGGAAGACCAAGAACTTTATCTTGGTAAAATACAAGCAAATGTTTCAAAAATTATGATGGGTGCCGGTCGCTAAGAACGGTAAACTGTTATAACATAAGGTTTGAAAAAAGAGTAACTTACTTGGTAAGTTACTCTTTTTTTATTAGATTAATTTTTTAAGTGTTTGCTGTGTGAAATAACCATTTTCTAGTTGTTTGGCCAAGGGGATGATATTTTTTTGCCAATTAGCATATTGTTTTTCCGATATTGAAGAAATCCTCTCAAGCTCAGACAAAGAGCCAATAACAAACCCTAGATTGTATTGCAGGATTAAATGACCAATTGCACTTTGATTCCAAGCAATTAACGGCAAACCAGCGCGTAAATATAAGCTAGCTTTATGTGGTGCATTGAATCGCGTGTAGGTTTGGTATGTCTTGTCCTCAAAATCATTATCCCATAATAAGCCAAAACCATTATGAAAAGCATTTAAAATACTAATAGGATCGAAGTTTTCACGATAGTTAATGCTTGAAGGAAAGGTCACGTCAGCCCAACGCTTTGGCCTTGAACCAAAAAGATCCATTTGAGGGCCACTATAATGTTTAAGCCATGGAGATTTTTGAAAAGTACCCGCAAAGTTAATTTTGTGACTAAAAGTAGCTTTTTTAGTGACGTTACCTAAATAATCAAAAAAAGGTTGAATAATCGCAGGTACGTGAATACCCAATTTCTTAAGTTCATCATACATTGCTTGCGAATGAACGATAATGGTGTCATAGTTGTTTAACACATTTAGTTCCCAAGGCGTTGTTTTAATCAAGCGTAAAGGCTCAATATCATGAATCAATATAGTGCTCCGCGCCTGATGTTTACTCAAGGCTGTGATAAATTCAAGTTCAAAATCAGCGCTCATATAAGTTGGAAATTGGTGTATGACCTGATCACCAGGTTTTACCATATTTAACCATGATCGAATCTTTTGTTGACGTGTTTCGCTGTCAAAACGTCCATCGTTATAGCGTTCTAAAGGTAAAATTTTCCAACCAGTTGCACCGGCAATTGCTGCGTAGTCCGCTTTGGCTTTTAAAGCACTTGGTGGCATCCAGGGTTCTATTGTATGAGTTATAAAGTTTGTCATAGTACGATTATATCAAAATCCGAACATTTTTAAATGTTTTTCGTCAAAAAGCGAACTATAAAATAACAAAACGTTTAATATTCGGATATAAAACAGACTTTTAATCAAATTCTAAGAAAAAAGCTACTTAAAAAACGGATAATAAGAGCATAAAGAATATTTGGAGAAAAGATATGCAACGTTCAGCAAAAATTGGTATTGGTGTAGCAGCAGTAGTCGTTATTGGTGGTGGTATTTATGCCACAACGCAAAAGTCTTCTACTAAAAGTACAGGATACGCTGTAGCTTTGGTTACTGATGGCGGTGGTATTGACGACCGATCATTTAACCAATCAGCATGGGAGGGATTGAAAGCCTATGGAAAGTCTAACAACCTCGAACAAGGGAAAGGTGGCTATAACTATTTCTTAAGTTCAGATACTTCGGATATAAAAACTAATTTGCAAACTGCTGTTAAGGGTGGTTATAAATTAGTATATGGTGTGGGATTCGCAGCTGCCCCTGCCGTTACTAGTGTTTCCAAGGCTAATTCTAAGACTAATTTTGCGATTATTGATTCAGTCGTAAACAACAAAAACGTAGCCTCATTGCTCTTCAAATCAGAACAATCATCTTATTTGGCGGGTGTTGCTGCGGCAAAGCAAACTAAGTCAAAGACCGTTGGTTTTGTCGGCGGTATTCACAGTGATACAATTGACACTTTTGAAGCTGGATTTAAAGCTGGTGTGAAAGACACAGACAGCAGCATCAAGGTCATTACGCAATATACAGATTCATTTTCAGATGCAGCTAAAGGAAAGACAATCGCAGCTTCAATGGTTGCGAATGGTGCTGATGTGATTTTCCAAGCTGCCGGTGGTGCAGGTAATGGTGTGTTTGCTGAAGCCAAGGCAGAAAACCAAAAGTTAGCTGCAAATACAGATAAAAAGGTTTGGGTCATCGGTGTCGATCGTGATCAAAAAACTGATGGTAACTATAAAGACAAAGACGGTAAAACTTCTAACTTCACTTTAGTATCTGCAGTTAAGCGTGTTGACAGTGCGGTTGAAGATGTTGCAAACAAAGCGAAAAACGATAAGTTCCCTGGTGGAAAGACCATTACATATGGCCTGAAGCAAAAAGGGGTAAGCTTATCAAAAGATTCAGCTTCTGATGATGTTTGGTCAGCAGTTCAGACGGCACAAAAGAAGATTATTAGCGGAAAAATCACTGTACCAGTGCATCCTTAAAAACGAACAACTAAGTAAAAAATTATCGAGTGATCAGTCGATAATTTTTTTTTGATGTAATATTGAACTCAAAATAGAGAGCAGTTTCTACTACAATTTCTTGGATACAGATTAATAACATTGCAAAAATAAACGACTTTTCGGAATACATCGACAGATTAGCTGCATTTCAGGATAAAATGTTATATGCTTTTAGATTAAAATCTAACATTATCTGGTCTATCCAATCGTTTTTTTGTTATACTAAATATATTATGAAAAAAATATGGATAATTCTCACAACGCTTGCAGTTAGTTTCATTGCAATGGCATCTGTAACGACAGTCAGCGCAGCAAAACCAAACTACATCATCACAACGGATGCAACATATCCGCCATTTGATTTTCAAGATAGCAATAATCAATATACAGGTATTGATCAAGAAATCTTGAAAACTATTGCAAAACGTGAAGGATTCACGTATACATTAAAGCCTATGAGCTTCAATGCGGCAACACAATCAGTTACATCAGGTCAAGCTGATGGAATCATCGCTGGTATGTCAATTACTGACGAACGAAAAGAGGTGTTTGACTTTGGAACACCTTATTATAAATCTGGTATTGCATGGGCAGTAAAAAAGGGATCTAATATCAAGTCGTTAAGCGATTTAAAAGGAAAAACCGTTGCCTTAAAGACGGGAACTGCGGGTGCTGATTACGCACTTTCAATTCAAAAGCAGTATGGCTTCAAGGTTACCTATTTTAATGATTCAGATACGTTATACAATGATGTTGTGAATGATAATTCACAGGCAACATTTGGCGATTTACCAGTGTTGCAATACAGTATTAAAAATGGCACAAAACTGAAAGTTATAAACGCGAAGTCACCATATGAATCAGGATGGTATGGATTCGCCGTTAAAAAGGGCCAAAACAAACAACTTTTAGCCTCCTTTAACAAGGGATATGCATCCATTAAAAAAGACGGTACATATGACAAAATTATCAAAAAATATCTTGGTGCACCGGCATCGGATTTTACTGGTAAAAAGTCGGATAATAACTCAGTATTAGGTATTTTAAAAGCCAACAATGGGGCGTTTATGCGTGGCTTGTGGCAAACACTGTTATTAACAATTCTGGGTATTATCTTAGCCTCGATTTGGGGTGTCATATTAGGTGTCATGGGTGTTAGTCAAAACAGCGCAGTTCGTGGTTTGTCAACAACACTTATTTACATTTTCCGTGGTTTGCCATTGATGGTATTGGCATTCTTCATTTATATTGGTTTGCCAGGAGTGATTGGAACAAAGATACCCGCCTTTACAGCAGGACTAATTACCTTAATCTTAAATGAAGGTGCTTATACAGGGGCCTTTGTACGTGGTGGCTTTGAAGCCGTTGATAAAGGTCAGATGGAAGCAGCCCGAAGCCTGGGATTCACTTATAATCGTTCGATGCGTAAGGTCATCATGCCACAAGGATTGAAGATTATGGTGCCAAGTTTCATTAACCAATTTATTATCACGTTGAAGGATACCTCAATCTTGTCAGCCATTGGTATTTTAGAGTTAACACAAACTGGAACCTTAATCGTGTCACGTAATTCGCAAGGTTTCCGTGTATGGGCTATTGTGGCTGTGATATACTTAGTCGTTATTACATTACTCACGTGGTTGAGTAATTGGGTAGAAAAGAGGACACGTGCATGAGTGAAGCACAAACTAAAGTTAAAGTACATGTCGATAAAGTTAATAAATCATACGGTTCGAACCATGTTTTGCGCGATATTTCCTTAGATATCAATGAAAATGAAGTTGTTGTAATGATTGGACCATCTGGTTCAGGTAAATCAACATTCTTACGTATGTTGAATCAGTTAGAAACGCCTGACAATGGCACGATCGTTGTTGATGGTTATAATCTTTCTGATGAAGGCACCGATATCAATAAAGTTCGTGAAAATATTGGTATGGTTTTCCAAAGCTTCAATTTATTTAATAACTATACTGTTTTAGAAAATATCATGTTGGCACCTGTTGAACTTGGTAAGATGGATAAAGAAAAGGCCGAAAAAAAAGCCCGTGAATTATTGGAAACGGTTGGTCTAGCTGAAAAAGCAGATGTATCAGTGAATTCATTATCTGGTGGACAAAAGCAACGTATTGCTATTGCACGTGCATTAGCCATGGAGCCAGATATTATGCTCTTCGATGAACCAACATCTGCTTTGGACCCAGAAATGGTTGGGGATGTTCTGGATGTTATGAAGAATTTGGCCGAATCAGGTATGACAATGATTATTGTGACACACGAAATGGGATTTGCTAAACAAGTGGCAGATCGGGTTGTGTTCTTTGAATCAGGTAAGATTCAAGAATCTGGTGTACCAGAACAAGTTTTCAATGCACCAAAAAATGAGCGTTTACAAGAATTCTTGAGCAAAGTTATGCATGCATAATAGCGTAAACAAACAACAATTAAGTAAGATGGCTTAAAATGCCATCTTTTTTTGAGAGGGAAAAACATGTTCAAAAAAGGTTTCATCCTTGCTGTTACACTGGTTGTAGCACTACTATCTTTTTCATTAATCGCAGATCATATTCATGCCGATAAACCACATTATACAATTTCAACAGATGCCACTTATCCACCATTTGACTTTCAGGATAAGAACAATGATTATATTGGTATTGATCAAGATATTTTGAAAGAAATTGCTAAACGAGAAAATTTCACTTATACACTTAAACCAATGAGCTTTACCTCAGCGGCGCAACTAGTGGCTAATGATCAAGCGGATGGCATTATTGCCGGTATGGCTATTACAGATGAACGCAAAGAAGTTTATGATAATTCGACGCCTTATTATAAAACTGGTGTCGCTTGGATTGTGAAAACGGGCAGTGAAATTAAGTCTTTAAAAGATTTGAAAGGAAAAACAGTAGCTTTGAAAACAGGCACAGCTGCCTCTGAATATGGTAAGTCGCTTCAAAGTAAATACGGATTCAACATCAAATATTTTAATGATACTGATACGATGTATAATGATGTCGTTGTGGGTAACTCTGCTGCCACTTTCGAGGATATGCCAGTCATCCAATATGCTATTAAAAATGGTGTAAAGCTTAAGGTAATGAATGCCAATAATCCAGGTAATGCTGGATCATACGGTTTTTTCGTGAAAAAAGGCGAAAATAAAGAATTATTGGCATCCTTCGATAGGGGATATGCATCCATTAAAAAAGACGGTACCTACGACAAAATTATCAAAAAATATCTTGGTGCGACACAGTCAACGTTTACTGGTTCTAAGAAAAACAATAATTCAGTGCTAGGTATTTTAAAAGCCAATAATGGGGCGTTTATGCGTGGCTTGTGGCAAACACTGTTATTAACAATTCTGGGCATTATCTTAGCCTCGATTTGGGGTGTCATATTAGGTGTCATGGGTGTTAGTCAAAACAGCGCAGTTCGTGGTTTGTCAACAACACTTATTTACATTTTCCGTGGTTTGCCATTGATGGTATTGGCATTCTTCATTTATATTGGTTTGCCAGGAGTGATTGGAACAAAGATACCTGCCTTTACAGCAGGACTAATTACTCTAATCTTAAATGAAGGTGCTTATACAGGGGCGTTTGTACGTGGTGGCTTTGAAGCCGTTGATAAAGGTCAAATAGAGGCAGCACGAAGCCTGGGGTTCACTTATAATCGTTCGATGCGTAAAGTCATCATGCCACAAGGATTGAAGATTATGGTACCAAGTTTCATTAACCAATTTATCATCACGTTGAAGGATACCTCAATCTTGTCAGCCATTGGTATTTTAGAGTTAACACAAACTGGAACCTTAATCGTGGCGCGAAACTCACAAGGTTTTCGGGTTTGGGCAATTATCGCTATTATTTATTTGATAATTATTACATTACTCACATGGTTGAGCAACTGGGTTCAAAAGAAAATACAGTGATAAGGACACCTCTAATTCGTATGATGAATTAGAGGTGTTTTTATGATTATTGCATGTGATAGTAACAAGAAATATGTACGAGCCGACGAAGCAAATAAAAGAAATAATTATTTTTGCCCTGGGTGCCAGGAAAAAGTTATTTTAAAGAATGGCGAAGTTAAACAAAAACATTTTTCCCATTGTGCCGGTGCGGTATGTGTGACTTTTACTGAAAACGAATCGATACAACATTTGTCTGGAAAGTTGCAACTCGCGTCTAAACTACAGTATTATGGTGATGTGCAAATTGAAGCAGTTTTGCCAGAAATTCAACAGCGACCAGATATACTTCTAATACACAATCATAAAAGAATAGCTATTGAGTATCAGTGCAGTCCCATATCGCAAAAAAAACTCGATATGAGAAATAAAGGATACTTAGCTGAAAATATTCATGTTATTTGGATTTTAGGGAAAACTTATTTTAATAGAACAATGACACAAGGAATAATTTTGAAATTCATGGCTGATAATGCATTGATTTTCTATTTGCCCGATAAACAATATTTTGTGCATCGGCAGCATTTCAGAAAACAAGATTTTTCACGTGTACATTTTGTTGATAAAATAGATACAACATTATTTAATGCGAAAGTTCCAAAACAAAGAACGAGATTAAATGTTACTAAACAAATATATAAACTGCAAAGCTTAATTCTACAGCAACGAGTCGATCCTAAATTGGTTGACTATCTATACAAAAAGAATCGGCTGCTAATGGATGTGCCCGTGTGGGTACACGGTGGAAATACTTTTGGGCTTAAGGTACCTAATTGGTATTGGCGCTTGATTACTATTCTATTTTTAGAAAAAATAGGTCAACAAAATGTTGTGAAAAAGGCAGAACTAACAGTTAAGCTAATCCCTTTTTTGCTAGGTGATAATATATTTAGGAAACAACAAATTGCAGAATTATACCATGATCTCGAAGTACATGATTACATTTTGCAGCAAGAGAACTACATATTGGTGCGACGTTTGCCACAGTGGAAAAATGCGCGCCAACAAAGTATAGTGAAAATATGATAAAATGATTAGTACTGAATGATAAGGAGTATGCGTTTGATCGCAAATTAAATAATTATGTCTGAAAAACAACTATTACGTAATCAAGTACCAGAAAATCTCACATGGGATTTATCCTCAATTTTTCCGACAGATGAAGCTTGGGAAGCCGCTTTTGATGAAACACGAAAGTCTGCACAAGCATTAAGCAAGTATGCTGGACACGTCGGGGATTCTGCTGATGTTTTGAGAGAGGCATTAGAAGCAGATTTAGCAGTAGAACGTCAATTCGAAAAAGTCTACGTATATGCTCATCAAATTTATGATCAAGATACAACTAACCAAAAGTATAGTGCGTATAATGCTCGTGTTCAAGGATTATATGCTGAATTAAGTGCGAATACAGCTTTCTTTCAGCCTGAAGTGTTAGCATTGTCAAACGAGAAGTTAGATGCATACTTAGCGACAGATGGTTTGAAAAAATATGTACACTTCTTTGACGTTTTAAAAGCTCGTAAACCGCATACGCTACCTGCAGAACAGGAAGCCTTACTAGCAGGAGCAAGCGACATCTTTAATGCTTCTGAACAGACTTTTGGTGCATTGGATAATTCAGATATTGTTTTTGGTGATGTCCATACTGAAACAGGTGAAATTGTGCCATTGACAAATGGACTCTATTCATTGTTGTTGGAGTCTAAAGATCGTTCATTGCGTGAGGAAGCGTTCACAACGCTTTATGATAGTTATATTGCTTTGCAAAATACATTTGCCTCAACTTTATCTTCACATGTCAAGGGACATAACTTTTTGGCTAAAACCCGTCACTATGATTCAGCTCGTCAAGCTGCTGTAACAGCCAATGATATTCCTGAGTCAGTTTTTGAAACATTAACCAAAACAGTTGATGCCAATCTGCCATTACTACATCGTTTTGTATCATTACGTAAAAAAATTCTTAATGTTGACGATGTACACTCTTACGATTTATATGTACCACTTGTTGATGAAATTAATTTTGAAGTAACATATGAAAAGGCAAAAGAAATTGTTTTGGCGGCTTTGGCACCGTTAGGCGAGGATTACATTGCTATTGTTCAAAAGGCTTTTGCTGAACGATGGATTGATGTGGTTGAAAATAAGGGGAAGCGTACTGGCGCTTATTCAAGTGGTTCGTATGATACAAAACCATTCATTTTGCTTAACTGGCAGAACAATTTGAATAACGTTTATACGTTGGCTCATGAAATGGGACATTCGGTTCATTCATATTTTACACGTCATAATCAAGAGTATCATTATGGTGATTATCCAATATTCTTAGCCGAAATTGCTTCAACTACTAATGAGGGATTATTAACGGATTATTTGCTAAAGACAAATGATGATCCCAAGTTTCAGGCTTATGTATTAAACCAGTATCTAGATGGATTCAAAGGAACAGTTTTCCGCCAAACTCAATTTGCTGAGTTTGAGCAATGGATTCATGAACAAAGTGCGGCTGGAGTGGCTTTGACAGCTGATGAGATGAGCACATTCTATGGATCATTGAATCAAAAGTTTTATGGGTCGGACTTATTTCCAGATGAAGCTATCGCGTATGAATGGGCACGTATTCCACATTTTTATTACAATTTCTATGTTTATCAATATTCGACTGGCGAAGCTGCTGCCACAACTTTGGCAGAACGCATACTAACACAAAATGGTGCTGAGGATTATAAGAACTATCTGAAAGCAGGTAATTCAGATTATGCTTTAGATGTGATAAAAAAAGCTGGCGTTAACATGAGTCAACCGGGCTATTTAAATGAAGCTTTCAAAGTGTTTGAAGAGCGATTAAATGAGTTTGAAAGAATTATGTTAAAGTAAAATATTTGTCTATCGGTTAAATAATAATTGCTAAACGTGTATATAAAAAGCAAAACTAATCAGTCCCTGCGACTGATTTTTTGCTAAAATAATATTAGGAGAAAATGATCATGGCCCCACGAAAACTTGTCGACGTTGCAAATCAAGCACTTAACGATACATATACCCCTTACTCTCATTTTCCTGTAGGTGCTGCGTTACTCGGCGAAAACGGTGAAATTTTCAAGGGCGTTAATATTGAAAACGTATCATTTGGTCTAACCAATTGTGCCGAGAGAACTGCAATTTTTACAGCTATAGCAGTAGGGCAACGCCATTTTCATGGGTTAGTTATTTCAGGTCGTACAGATGAACCTATAGCTCCATGTGGTGCTTGTCGGCAGGTGATGGTGGAGTTTTTTGACCCTGAAATGCCGATTTGGTTAATTAACGATCAAGGTAAAGAAATTGAAACAAATATTGCAGAACTAATGCCGGGATCCTTTAATTCATTACAATAAAGAAAGAAGAATAATAATGGCACAAATTTATCTTGCAGGACCTTTTTTTTCAAATGAACAAATCGATCGTGTGAAACGTATTGAAGCTGCTCTTGATTCGAATCCAACTGTTACTGATTATTATTCACCCCGCAAACATCAAAAGACTGAAAACCCTGAATTCACTGCACCATGGGCGGCAGAGGTTTTTCAACGTGATATCAAGAACGTCACAGATGCGGGAATTATTTTGTCGATTATTGATTATCGTGATGATGATGCCGATTCTGGAACAGCATTTGAGCAAGGCATGGCATGGGTACAAAAAAAGCCAATTATTGTATTTAATGAATTGAAGTTCCCAGTGAATTTGATGCTATCAGAATCACTAACTGCCTACATCACAAATTCGGACGATATTGCAACGTATGATTTTGATCAAACACCAAAGTTACCATTTACGGGAGAACTATTCTAATGAAAAAAGTATTAGTAGCTAATATGACATCTCAAAAAGCTGTCGACTATCTTGAAGCCAAGGGATATCAAGTGATTAAAAATGTTCAGGCCTCAGATGATGATTTTCTTGAGCATGCAGATGTTGATGGCATTCTAATTATGATGCATCCTTTTGGCGAAAGCCTGATGTCCAAGATGCCCAATCTCAAGGTTGTTGCACGTCATGGCGTTGGATATGATAATGTTGATTTGGATGCAGCCAGTGCACATGATATTGTTGTGACCAACACACCTGGAGCAAATGCGACTGCGGTCGCTGAAACGGCCATGATGCATATGTTGATGGCTGGACGACTATTTTATCAACGTCGTCAAGCTATTACTGATAATGCGAACAAGCGTTACCTAGCCGCGCATCACGGTCAAGAGTTAACTGGAAAAACAGTTGGTATTATTGGCTATGGGCACATCGGCCAGGAAATTAGTCGGATGTTGACGGGATTTAATGTAAAAGTATTGGCTTATGCACGACATCAACATGAGGTAACTAATGGTCATATGGCAACGCTAGATGAGATCTATGAACAAGCGGATTTTGTAGTGACAGCGCTGCCAGCAACTCCTGAAACAAAGCATATGATTAATGCGAGTGTTTTTAGAAAAATGAAAAAGAGCGCCGTATTAGTTAATATCGGACGTGGAGCACTTGTTGATGAGAGCGCATTGGTTGAGGCATTAACTAATGAGGAAATTGCTGGTGCTGGGGTAGATGTTGTTGAAAAAGAACCAATTACAGCGAAAAATCCATTGCTACACTTGCCTAACGCATTTGTTACACCACATGTCGCTATGATTTCCAAGGAAGCCATGGACAATGTAGCTTTGAAAGCGGCAGAGGATATCGTTCGTGTCTTGGAAGGTGAACGAGCTGTATTTCAAGTGAATTAACTAAAAACAGGGGGTTATGATGGTTAAAAAAACAAAAAATACTGAAAATACTTTGTGCAAGAACTTTACTTGTACTTTCGAACTTTTGGGGCGTAAATGGAACGGACTAATTATCGAAACATTGCTGATTAGTGGTGCCAAAAGATTTTTAGAAATATCACGTGCTGTTTCAGGGTGTTCGGATCGGGTGTTGGTTGAGCGCTTAAAAGAGTTAGAAGCTGCAAACATAGTAATTCGTCAAACTTATGAAGATTCCAACTTAATCGAGTATAAATTAACTGAGGCGGGAGAAGCTATGCGACCTATGATGAAAGCAATTCATGAATGGTCAGATCAATTCAATAACGTTGCTAACCTGGAAGAACCTGACAGTGCAACAAAATTTTGATATACTAAAGAAGCATACGATGAATGACCCAGTAATTGTATTGATGTCCTCAGCGAACGGTGATTAGTGAAAGGCCGTGGCTAAAATACGATGAAATTCAGTCAGGAGTATTGGTTTAATCACCAACGGTTGTCTCCGTTATGGACACCAAAGCTGGATTTATCCAGGAATTTGGGTGGTACCACGGTATTTAACGTCCCATGTAGTTCTTTTTTGGAAGAATTACATGGGACTTTTAATTTGTAAAGTATAGGTGGCTGGTAAAGATAAAAGCTAATGGTCACAATAGTGAAAGGAAAAAATATGGGCTTAATTGAAGATCTTACGACTTTAAAAAATTCAGCAGTAGAACGAATTAATGATAAAAATGCTGATATTGAGCAATTACGTGTGAAGTTATTAGGGAAAAAGGGTGAGTTAACAGGTTTGCTGAAGGGGATGAAGGACGTCGCCGCAGAAAATCGCAAAATGGTTGGTGAAGTCGGTAATGATGTTCGTCAAATTATCACAGAGTTGTTGAAACAAAAAAAACAAGCGCAAGAAGAATATGCTTTAAATCAACAATTATTGGCAGAAAAAATTGATGTTACTCTGCCGGGTAGCGCACATCAGGTAGGACAACCACACGTTTTACAACAAATTATTGACGAAATTGAACAACATTTCTTGGGCCTTGGGTTTGAAATAATCGATGATACAGTTGATTCACCAGAAGTTGAAACTGACGAATATAACTTTGAACGTGAAAATTTGCCTAAGGATCATCCTGCTCGCGATATGCAAGATACATTTTACATTACGCCAGAGATTTTATTGCGTACGCAAACATCTCCGGTTCAATCTCGATCGCTTGAAAAACATGATTTTTCAAAGGGACCACTGAAAATGATTGCTCCTGGAAAAGTCTATCGTCGTGACACGGATGATGCCACTCACTCCCATCAGTTCCATCAAGTTGAGGGTATGGTTGTTGGTGAAAATATCACAATGGCTGACTTAAAAGGTACATTGCTTTCTATTATGCAAGAATTATTTGGTGAAAAACATCAAATTCGCATGCGACCTTCTTATTTTCCTTTCACTGAGCCATCTGTGGAGGTAGATGTTTCTTGGAATGAAGTTACACCAGATATGAATCCAGAAGACATTGAGTGGATTGAAGTTCTTGGCGCTGGAATGACACACCCGAATGTGTTAAAAATGGATGGTATTGATCCTGAAAAGTATTCAGCTTTCGCCTTTGGCTTAGGACCAGATCGATTCGCTATGTTGAAATATGGCGTAGATGACATACGCCAATTTTACTTGAATGATGTGCGTTTCTTGTCACAATTCAATCGAAAGGGGAACTGATTATGAAAACAAGCTTAACATGGTTAAATGAATACTTGGATAATGCAATTGATTTGCACTCAAAAACAGTGAGTGATTTAGCGGAAAAAGTAGAGCGTACAAGTGTAGAAATCGACAGTAATACAACGATTGCTTCAGGGCAAAACGGTCTTGTAGTAGCTAAAATATTGTCAGTAATCCCACATCCTGATTCTGACCACATGGTCATTACTCAGGTTGATGCTGGTGAACCAGAACCAATACAAATTGTCACGGGAGCGCCTAACGTAGCTGAAGGGCAAATGGTTATTTTAGCTAAAGTTGGTGCACATATTATTAACCGCGAAAATGGTGAGCTAATTGAACTAAATGCAGTTAAATTACGTGGAGAATTATCTTATGGCATGTTAGTTGCACTGCAGGAGATTGGATTTAGTGACAAAATTGCCCCCAAAGCGTTTGAAGTAGGAATTTATGTTTTTAATGAAACTGATGATGTCAAACCTGGAGATGATGCGCTTGTAGCTTTAGGAATGAATGAGCCGGTATTAGATACTGATTTAACGCCTAATCGAGCAGACATGCTATCAATGATCGGTACAGCCTATGAATTTGGGGCGATGTTAAATAAGCCGGTTACTCTGCCATCATTTGAACTGGTCGAGTATGAAAAAACAGCAGATAGTCAAGTTGCTGTTCAGATTGATGATCAAGAACTAGTTTCAAAGTATGCGTTGCGCGTTGTAAACAACGTCACCATAAAGGATTCCCCCTTGTGGTTACAAAAGCACCTGTGGAATGCAGGTATGCGCCCAATCAATAATATCGTTGATATCACTAATTATATGATGTTAACCTATGGGCAACCACTACATGCATTTGATTTGGACAAGTTAAATGGTTCAGATATTTACGTACGCCGCGCGAAAGATGGCGAAAAGTTGATAACCCTCGATGGTGAAGAGCGATCATTGCGATCTGGTGAAGACATTGTTATTGCTGATGAATCAGAAGGATTAATGTTAGCTGGTGTTATGGGTGGCTTGGGTTCTGAAATTGATAATAATACGAAAAATATTGTGATTGAAGGTGCCATCTTTAACCCAAGTTTGGTTCGAGCAACTGCAAGACGACATAATTTACATTCTGAGGCATCATCACGCTTTGAGCGTGGATTAAACTGGGATGAAACACTTAATGCCTTGGATCATGCAGCTAGTTTAGTGGATGAATTAGCCGACGGTCAAGTAGCACGTGGCCAAATTGTTGCCGCTGATGATGTTCGTAAAGATATCCGATTGTCATTATCGACTCAACGGGTAAATGATATTTTGGGTACATCATTAGAAACAGATGAAATTGCTAACATTTTTGATAAACTGAACTTTGTTTATGAAAAAAATGATGAAAAAATAGTTGTTGATGTGCCAGCACGTCGTGCTGATATTTCTATTGAGGCCGATTTAATTGAAGAAGTAGCACGTTTGTATGGTTATGACAACTTACCAGTTACATTGCCTTACGGCCCCACAACGCCTGGTAAATTGTCTAGACAGCAACGTCAAATTCGTGCTAGCCGGCATATTATGGAGAGTTTAGGATTAAATCAAGCAATTTCATATGTATTAACAACGAGTGAAAAGTCCCAGTTATTTGCTGAGAATAAAGCAGATGGTGTTGTGACATTAAACTATCCTATGAGCTCTGACCGTACAACGGCTCGTCAAAATTTGTTAGCTGGATTATTAGATGATGTCAGTTATAATGTGAGCCATTTTGTACCTAACGTCGCGCTATATGAACAAGGTCGAGTGTTTATTGCTAATGAACTTAATGAGCAACCAAAAGAAATTGAGCATATAGCGGGAGTAGTAACTGGTAATTTACAAAAATCATCATGGCAAAAATCTAAGCAAGAAAAAGCCGTTGATTTTTATGATATCAAGGGAGTTGTAGAAAGCTATTTAGATCAAATTGGTGTCGATAACGTCCATTATGTTGCGACAGAACGTCATGAAAATATGCATCCTGGTCAAACGGCTGATATTTATATTGGAGACCAATATGTCGGCTTTGTTGGTCAAATCCACCCCAAGGTTACAAAAAATCAAAAGTTAGCGCCGGTATTTGGGTTTGAACTTAATTTATTTACCATATTTGATCATGTGATAGATGGCATTCAGTTTAATCCTATTTCACGTTTTCCACAGATTAGTCGTGATGCCGCATTACTAGTTGATCAGGCGACAACAAATAGTGACATTAGGGCAACAATTTTAGAGGCAGCAGGGCAACACTTAGTTGATGTGACTTTGTTTGATGTTTATACAGGTGAAAATTTGCCAGAAGGCAAAAAATCACTTGCTTACACGTTAACTTATCAAGATAGTGATGGCACGTTGCTAGAAACTGATGTGAACTCTGATTTTGAATATATTATGAGTGAATTACAATCTAAATTTAATGCAGAGATACGCTAATTATTTTTCTAATGTTATTTGAGTTGTCATTGTAAATACGATATAATGGGTTGCAGACTATAAAGTTATAGGATAATTTCATGGCAAAAATAATCGTACACGGCGGTAAACGCATACGTGGAGAAGTCACAATTGGTGGCGCTAAAAATTCAACAGTAGCATTAATCCCGGCGGCCATTTTAGCTGATACACCGGTGAAATTTGATACGGTACCGCAAATTCTAGATGTTAAAAATTTGCAATTAATTTTGCAAGCAATGAATGTGACGTCTAAGTTTGAAAATGGGGTGTTGGATATTGATCCAACACGCATTGAAGAAAGTGATTTGCCTAGTGGCGCTATTAAGTCATTACGCGCTTCATATTATTTTATGGGTGCATTACTTGGCCGGTTTGGCCGTGCAACAGTGACTTTCCCTGGTGGCGATAATTTAGGCAGACGTCCTATTGATCAGCATATTAAGGGATTTGAAGCACTAGGTGCCGTGGTGACTGAAAGCAATGATATTATTCATATTGATGCAACGGATCATGGTCTAATTGGTGCGCGTATTGCTTTAGATACCGTATCTGTTGGTGCAACTATTAATATCGTTTTAGCTGCGGTTCGTGCAAAAGGCCAAACAGTTATTGAGAATGCCGCACGAGAACCTGAAATCATTGATATTGCAACTTTTTTGAACAATATGGGTGCTAACATCCGTGGTGCGGGAACAGATACTATTCGTATTGCTGGCGTACCGACTTTGAAGGCACGCAATACACATACTGTGATTCCTGATCGGATTGAAGCTGGAACATACATGAGTATGGCAGCAGCCTATGGGGATGGCGTGACTATAAAAAATGTTATTCCAGAGCACTTAGAATCATATACATCAAAACTAATTGAAATGGGTGTTAACCTTGATATTGGTGAAGATGCAGTTCATGTATACAAATCAGATGCATTAAAACCGGTCGCCATCAAAACGATGCCGTACCCTGGTTTTGCTACTGATTTGCAACAACCTATCACTCCCTTGCTGTTAATAGCGCAGGGTGAAAGTACTATCATTGATACCATTTATCCAAAGCGAGTGAAGCACATTGCTGAATTACGTCGTATGGGTGGTGATATTGCTTCAGCTAAGCCGGGCGAAATTAAGATTAATCAGTCACCACGTTTGGTAGGTACTGATGTTGAGGCTGCAGAAATTCGCGCAGGAGCAGCATTAGTCATTGCAGCAATTATGGCTGATGGTGAGACGATTATTAACAATGCCGATCACATTTTACGTGGATATGATCGTATTCAAGAGAAGTTAACAAGTTTAGGCGCCGATATTAATATTGAAGGCATCGATCTTATCAATCTAATGCCATAATGTATTGCGTTACGAATTAATATTTGGTATACTAATTTAGTTAATAACTGACTCTGGGTCACGAGACTCAGGGCGCTAAGGAGAAATGAACAATGCAAGCAGAAATCCATCCAGATTATCATCAAGTTGTTTTCATTGATGCTTCAACAGGAAAGAAGTTCTTGTCAGCTTCAACTGTAACATCAAATGACACAACTGATTTTGAAGGTAAAGAATATCCAGTAATTCGTATGGATATTACATCTGATTCACACCCATTCTATACAGGTAAGCAAAAGTTTACGCAAGCCGATGGTGCGGTCGACAAGTTCAACAAGAAGTTTGCTGGATTTGGTTTCAAGAACAACGAAGACAAGTAATTGTTCTTTTAGAAGCGTTCACTTTAGTGAACGCTTTTTATGTATGAGGTGAAAATTATCGCACGCACAGTTTTACCAGTAAAATTAAATCAAGAGTTAATCGTTGTCGTCGATGATATTCGGATTGATGGTATGGGTATTGTTTATGTCACAGCAAAGTATCCGTTGTATGTTGCTGATGCATTACCAGGTGAAAAGGTGCATTTACTGGTAACTCAAGTAGACAAATTTTCTGGCTATGCTAAAGTTCTTGACCGGTTGGAAAGTTCAGATAAACGTCAAAATAGTGACCGGCAGTATTTGATTGATGCCGGGACAGCACCATTAGTAAACTTAAAATATGATGCACAACTTGAACTAAAACAAGCCCAAGTGAAGAGGCTGTTTGAAGAGCAGCATATTGATGTGTCAGTTGACCGAACGATTGGGATGGACAATCCAACATACTATCGTAATAAGACTATTGTGCCAGTAAAATGGCAGAATAATCATTTGACCAGCGGGTTTTACAAGAGAGGGACTCATGATTTAGTACCCATGGATGATTATTTTGTTAACGATGCAGAAATTGACCAGGCAATTATTGTGGTTCGAAATATTTTGGAGAAGTATGATATCACAGCATTTGATCCTGATTTGGAACGTGGTGCCATTCGTTATATAATGATACGTCGCGGCTATTATTCTCATGAATTAATGGTCGTATTGGTTTCAAACGAAGAAGTCATTTCGCACGAAACAGAGATTATTACTGATATTAGAAATCAACTGACAGAATTAAAAAGCTTGATTTTGAACTATAGTCCCAAAAAAGACTATGTTTTGTTAAGCCCAAATAATCGAACACTATGGGGCGAGAAAGCAATTTATGATACTTTACTTGGATATGAATTCATTATTGGTCCTAATTCGTTTTATCAAGTTAATCCGAAAACCACCGAAGTTTTATATGATTTAGCTGCCCAAAAAGCGGATTTGAAGCCGACAGACACTGTTATTGATGCTTATTCAGGTATTGGGACAATTGGAATTAGCGTTGCTAGTCGGGTTAAAAAAGTACTTGGCGTTGAAGTTGTTCCTGGTGCTATTGCTGATGCACAATTGAATTTACAGGTCAACAATATTTCTAATGCCGAATATATTTTGGCTGATGCACCTGTGCAATTTAAAAAGTGGCAAGAACAAGGTTTGAAGCCAGATGTTGTTTTCGTTGATCCACCGAGACGTGGCTTAACGACTTCTCTCATTAACGCCACAACTGATATGTCACCAGAAAAAATAGTATATATTAGCTGCAATCCAGTAACTTTGAGTCGTGATGCCGTTGAGATTATTGAAAATGGCTATCATATTGATGGTTCGGTCTTACCAGTGGATCAATTTCCACAGACTTCTCACGTTGAAAGTATTACAGTGTTCCGAAAGGATTAAAATGAATTACACAGTAAAAAAGATAGGTCAGATATTAAATGCGACAACACAAATAGATTCCAAAATAGTTACTGGTGTGTCTTTTGATTCTCGTAAAGTTAAATCTGGAGATTTATTTGTTGCTCTGGTTGCTGAAAATGATGGGCATGATTATGTGCAACAAGCATTGACAAAAGGAGCCACAGCCGTTTTAGTGGATAACAGGCATCAAATTGATTCAAAAATACCAGCTATTATTGTATCAGACACATTGTTAGCTCTTCAGCAATTAGGAGAGTATCGGCGTCGCCAAATTAATCCTAAAGTTGTTGCTATTACTGGTTCAAATGGTAAAACAACAACTAAAGATATGACTTCGGCAATAGTGGGTTCTCAATACAAAACCTTCAAAACACCTGAAAACTTTAATAATGAAATCGGTGTGCCTTTGACGTTGCTCACCATGCCAGATGATACAGAAGTTTTAGTTGTAGAATTAGGTATGGATCGACCTGGTCAGTTGACGACATTATCTGAGTTAGTGAGCCCAGATATTGCCATCATTACTATGATCGGAGAGGCGCATATTGAGTTTTTCAAAACACGTGAAAATATCGCTAGGGCAAAACTCGAAATTACTAAAGGTCTCCAATCACAAGGAACATTATTGATTCCTTATGATGAACCTCTTCTGACAAATGTACAAGTTAAGCAAAATGTGCAAACTTTTGGACAAGATATTACAGATATTAATTCGTCATCGTCCAAGACAATTTTTACTTATCAAAATACTCGATTTGCTATTCCACTGTTAGGTCGGTATAATATAATGAATGCGCTCGCAGCGATTTCAGCGGGTATCTTATTACATATTGAATTAAAAAACGCTGCAGAAGCGCTTCAGCATTTTGATTTGACAAAAAATCGCACAGAACAGCTCACCACATCTCACGGCGTGAACTTAATTAGTGACGTTTATAACTCAAATCCAACGGCTGTTGCTGCTGTCTTGGCAACATTAAAAATCATACCGGCCACACACAAGTATGTTGTGTTGGGTGATATGTTAGAATTAGGCGAACAGGCTGCACGCTTGCACGCTTGTCTGGCAGAAACGGTGATAGATGCGAATGTTGATGGCGTTTACTTGGTTGGACCATTGATGAATAAATATCTATATCCAATCTTGCAACGACGCTTTGATTCAGCGCACTTGCACCAATATGAAACAGATCAGTTAGCCGAATTAATCAAAGATTTACAGACGTTAGGTGAAAACGGGGACGTGATTTTGTTAAAAGCAAGTCATGGGATTCATCTTGAGAGCGTTGTTAACGCATTGGTAAAATAGTTTTATGTGTTGAGGGGCACAAAATGAAACGCAGTCAGAAGCAACAATTTAAGATCAGAAAATGGTCTGTGTTCTTAATATTAGTTTGTATCATGGGATTAGTGTTATGGCCAAATCGGTTGAATAACGGTCAATATACGATTAATCCAATCGCTGATGATAAGTATAGTGCAAACAATATGTCAGCACTAAAAAGCAATATCTCGCCACAAAATAAATTTGCTGAGACGTTGGATAAAAAACTTCAGTCAGAAAACTATATAGGCACAGCGCTGATTGTGCACCATAATGAAATTATTTTGCAAAAGGGCTATGGTGAGGCTGATGAAAAAATGCATCGTGATAACGATGCCTCAACACTTTTTCAGCTTGCCTCAATTGAAAAAGCCATGACTGCTGTATTAATAATGCAGCAAATAGAATCTGGTAAACTGTCATTTGATACTAAGTTGAGTGATTATTATCCGAATGTGGTGAATGCTAATAGTATTACGATTAGAGATTTAATCACCATGAATAGTGGTTTAAGTCAACACATTCAACCGACGACATTTGAGTCCGAAGAAGATAACATTGATTTTTCTGCTGTTCATGCTGTTAAAATTGGTGAACCTGGTACTGGGATTGGTTGGTCTTACCAACCGGTTAATTATCGTTTGTTAGCAGGTATTTTGATGAAGCTCACTAATAAAACGTTTGCCGTATTGTTGAACCAAGTATTCAATAATACTTATCATTTAAATGTGAGAAATTACCAAGATTTCATCAATTCCAAACATCGTTCTATTGGGTATGATAATAGCTACGATAAAGCTTATAGTGAAGATCAAGTGGCGTACAACCGTGAAACTGGTACCGGAAATGTTGCCATGACAACTGGAGAATTGTATCATTTTTATCGGTTAATGATTGATAAAGTTATCATTAAACATCCCAGTCAGTTGTGGCAAACACGAACCGGTGAGACCTATGCTGCTGGAATGTATCACGAGGCAAAATACCTTAATGCTCACGGCATTTTGCCAGGATTTGAACCCACGGTTGTTATAAGCAATGATGGACGAGATGCGGTAATATTGCTTAGTAATCAATATTATAAGAATCACAGTTTTCAACCATTAGCCAGAGAATTATTTACAAAAATGACTGCCATTCCAACAAAGTAATGGCAAACGCGCACAAAGCGCAAGGAGAAAAAATTTTGAAATTTAGTGAATTAGGTTTGTCACAAGACATTTTGGATGCTATTATAACGCATGGATATGTTGAAGCTACACCAATCCAAGAAAAGACAATTCCATTAACATTAGCAGGCCGTGATGTAATTGGACAAGCACAAACAGGAACTGGTAAAACAGCAGCATTTGGTTTACCAATCTTGGAGCACATTGATTTAAATAATAAAAACATTCAAGCGTTGATTGTATCGCCAACGCGTGAATTAGCAATTCAAACAGCTGAAGAATTAAAAAAGCTGGGACGCGACAAGCGAGTTGATGTACAGGTTGTCTTTGGTGGAGCTGATATTCGCCGTCAGATTCAAAATTTGAAGTCACATCCACAAATCTTAGTTGGTACACCTGGTCGTTTACTTGATCACATTAACCGTAAGACTGTAAAAATTGATAATGTTCGTACATTAGTATTGGATGAAGCTGATGAAATGTTGAATATGGGCTTCTTAGATGATATTGAAGCAATTATTTCAAAGACACCAGCAGAGCGTCAAACACTATTGTTCTCAGCAACAATGCCACCAGCAATTAAGCGTATTGGTGTCAAGTTCATGACGAACCCTGAACATATTCAAATCGAAGCAAAAGAATTAACAACTGATTTGGTTGATCAATACTTTGTTCGTATGCGTGAAAACGAAAAGTTTGATACTATGACGCGCATCTTTGATGTACAGGCACCAAAATTGGCGATCGTTTTCGGTCGTACAAAGCGTCGTGTTGAAGAACTATCACGAGGATTAGAAGCACGTGGTTATCACGCTGCTGGTTTGCATGGTGATTTAACACAACAAATGCGTTCACGTGTGTTGGCTCAATTTAAGTCACATGAGATTAATATTTTAGTTGCAACAGACGTTGCTGCACGTGGCCTGGATGTTAAGGATGTATCTCACGTTTATAACTTTGATATTCCACAAGATCCAGAATCTTATGTCCACCGTATTGGACGTACTGGTCGTGCCGGAGCTAAGGGTGTGTCTGTCACATTCGTTGCACCAAACGAAATGGATTACTTACGTGCTGTTGAAGATTTGACTAAGAAGCGTATGACGCCTCTTGAACCAGCATCTCTAAAGGACGCCCGTATTGGAAAGATTAACAATGCTGCTGGTGAAGTTGCTAAGTTAATTGATACAACTGAGGTTTCAGAAATTCAATCTCAGGTAGATGCTTTGACAGCAAAGTATACTGCTGAACAATTAGCTGCAGCTGTATTATCTAGCGTTGCTGATTTAGAAAAGCAAAATACACCAGTTGAAATTACTCGTGAACGTCCATTACCACGTCGCAAGGGTGGTAATGGTGGCTCACGCGGTGGTTCACGTAATAGCGGTGGACGTCGTAATGGTGGTGGCGGCGGTGGTTACCGTGGCAATCGCGAACGTCGTGGTAACGGTGACACCCGTGGTAATGATCGCCGTCGAGGCAGTGGCGCTGCTTCTAGCGAACGTCGTTTTGGAGATTACAAGCGTCGTGACGGTCGCTCAACTGAAAGTCGTCGCAACAGTAGTGGCGGATCACGTCGCGAATTTACTGTACGTGAAAAAGATTAATAAATTAAAATGCTGTTTGAGACATCTTTGTATGATGTTTTATGAACAAGTGGAGCTCAGCTATTATTGAGTTGTTATCCACACATTTTGTAACACGATGAAACCGTCCAAACATTTTGGACGGTTTTTAGTTGGAGAAAGTAAATGAAAACAGTTGAAGATGCCATATCTTATATTCATAACCGGCCAAAAGGTGGTCAAAAAGAGTCATTATACCGCATGACCACATTGTTAGCAGCCTTGGGAAATCCACAAAATGATTTACCATATGCCATACATGTCACTGGTACGAATGGTAAGGGCTCAGTATCAACGATGGCTAGTAACATTTTACGTGTGGCAGGTTATGATACTGGTTTGTTTGTTTCACCTTTCATCACTAATTTTCGGGAACGAATGCAAATCAATAATGAGATGATTTCGAAAGATGATTTATTGCATACTACTAACAAAGTCGCGCAAGTGTTAGTAAACGTTGATGAAGAATTATATCCGGATATTCCTGTTGAATTTGAAGTTTTGACAGCGATTATGTTCACCTATTTTGCTTCAAAAAAATTAGATGCATTGGTGATAGAAGTGGGTATTGGTGGTTTACTTGACTCTACCAATGTGATGCCAAATACAAAGGTAGCTGTTATCACTAGCGTAGGATTAGATCATCAGAAAATGTTGGGTAATACAATTACTGAAATTGCATCACAGAAGGCCGGTATTATTCATGATGATGTTGCTGTTGTTACCGGTGATTTACCAGATGAAGCACGCTTGGTCATTGAAAAGAAAACCTCACATGTGATAAAAGGTCTGCGCCATGAATTTCAATCCGGATTGCCAGGAGAATATCAGATAGAAAATACGGCGACAGCTGTTGCAGCAGTACGTGCTTTTGCTCAGAATATTTCTGATGATACAATTCAAAAAGGGCTAGAAGAGAGCCACTTTTCGGGACGCTTTGAATTAATTGCACCAAACATTATGGTGGATGGTGCTCATAATGCTCAAGGACTTCGTGCTTTATACAAGTCGTTGTCAGTGGCATATCCAAAGAAAAAAATTACCTTGATTATTGGTAGTTTGATGGATAAAAATGTTACTGCTGAATTCAACGAAATATTGCAAGATGACAGATTTAACATTGTTCTTGTACCATTTACTGGACCTAATGGCCGTCCTAGTTTATCCATCGATCAGACATTAAAACAGTATCAGGTATCTGCGATGCCACATTGGCAAGAAGCGGTTGAAAAATCAACCGCGGATTTAACGGTATTAACTGGATCATTATATTTTATAAGTGAGGTAAGAGAACAATATGATAAAAGATAAGTTATCCCCACGTTTGGTGCTAAGTGTCTTAGCGATTGGACTGCTGGGATTTACTGATATTATGTTAGAAACTGCCCTGAACGTCAGTTTTCCAATGTTGATGACAGAATTTAAGGTAACTTCTAGCACTGTACAATGGTTGACATCAGGTGTCATCTTGTTGACAAGTATGGTAGTTATTTTGTCGCCATGGTTAAAGAAAAACTTCACCAATCGAAGTCAGTTTATTGTTGCCACGGTTATATCGATTGTAGGTGTGCTGATAGATGCTGTGAGTAATACCTTTGTGATTACATTGTTCGGCCGGTTATTACAAGGGATTGGTGGTGGAGTCGGCCTACCGTTAATGTATAATGTTATTTTCGAACAAGTTCCTGAAAAAAAACGTGGTACGATGGTCGGACTTGGCTCATTAATTATTTCTTTTGCTCCAGCAATTGGTCCAGCTTTTGGTGGTTATCTAACTCAAAATTACGGTTGGCATATGGTCTTTTGGGTTGTGCTACCGGTTCAAATTGGTTCTCTCATCCTTGGGTGGGCCACAATCAGGCAAGTTTCAACAATTAAAAAAGAAAAATTAGATATTATTGGCTGGCTGTTGTTAAGTCTGTTTTTTGTCTCTGGTATTTTTGTCATCGAAAGAATCAGCACACATGGATTAGTAAATCCCTTAAGTTTATTGATGACTCTGGCGATGTTTGTGGGTATTATTGGTTATGTTCTTTATGCAAAAAAAGTTGACAATCCATTGTTAAGCCCCGAAATATTTAAGTTTAAAGTTTTTCGTTTTGGTATAGCAGCGGCATTTGTAGCTCAAATAGTCAATTTAACCTTTAACTATGCAATACCCATGGTTCTACAAATTGTTTTACTTAAAAATCCACAAGTTGCCGGTTTGACTTTACTTCCAGGTGCTTTAAGTTATGCTGTGATGGCTATAATTTCAGGTCGCCTATATGATCGATATAGTGCACGGCTACCAATTACAATTGGTGTGATATTGATGTTTGTTGGAACGTTACTAATTGCATTTATCCCAATTAATCTCATTAGTTTAACCGGTGGATTCATGGTTATTCAAATAGGGGCTGGTTTTTGGTTTGGTAACAACATGACCTATTCGGTAAGCAGTGTACCGGTTGAATTTCAAAGCTCCGGGAATTCTATTTTTTCAGCAACAACGAACTATTCCGCTGCAGTTGGTATTGCACTTGCTGCTGGCATTATTGCTACATTTCAAAAGCAAGCAATTAATGTACGTGAGTTGGCTTCGTCAACACACATTGGTGCATTATGGACATTTAGAGTGGACATCGTACTGATTGTTTTAGCTACCATTTTTTCATTGAGTGCTTTAGGTTCTACAAGAAAATAGAGAGAATGACGTATCATATTGTAGAGGTAAACAATATGGTCAAAGAAAAAGTGGAGAAATTTTACAATGTTTTGGGGTATACGGAAAAGAAAGATATTCATATTTTTCAACGTTACTTTCCAAATAACTATAATTTAAATGAATTGACAAATGATATAGTGGAAGATTTTTTGTCTCATAATCCGATTGCTAATGAAGCTTTGCTATTGGGGATTGAAATTGGCAAACATGTTGCGCACCAGCGACGGCCACAGTTACTAAATGCCAAATATTCAGCAGAAATAGGTCGGTTTGCGCAACAACAAATTGGTAATTTAGTGCAGGAACAATTAAGTGTAGCTTTGCTTGATACGCAGCTGAATGTTATCGGTTGGGAAGTAGTCTTTGTGGGTACTTTAAGTCAAGTACAAGCTTCACCACGAGAGATATTTCAACGCGTGTTAAAAGCCAATGCATTTGGATTTATGATTGCACATAACCATCCTAGTGGTAACATTATGCCTTCCAATGCAGACATTACTTTCAGTCAGCGTTTGGCAACAATTGGTCATCAAATGGATTTACGTTTATTTGATTCGTTTATCGTGACGCAAAATGAGTATTGGAGTATGTCAGAAAATCAACAATTAAAAAAAGTTATCTGATTTTTCAGATAACTTTTTTATTTAGACAGCTACGGGCGCTTTAATGGCTGGTTCACTATCGTAATCTAATATTTTGATATCATCCATCGTATAATCAAACAATGATTTAACTTCTGGGTTTAGCCATAGTTTGGGTAATTTGTGCATAGGTCGTGACAATTGTTCTGTTATTTGATCAACATGATTATTGTAGATATGCGTGTCACCAATAGTATGGATAAATTCACCAACTTCATAGCCAGTTTGAGCTGCCACCATGTGTAGCAAAAGTGAATAGCTAGCAATGTTGAATGGAACACCAAGGAAAAAGTCACCAGAGCGTTGATACATTTGCAAGCTGAGTTTACCGTCCGCAACATAAAACTGACTAAGTACGTGACAAGAAGGCAGGGGAGCTTGTGGTGTGGTCTCAGCATTCCAAGCTGTTAAAATAAGGCGACGTGAATTCGGGGTTTCCTTAATTTGATCAATAAGTCTGGCTACCTGATCAACGGTTTCATCACCAGCGGTCAGACTATTTGTTTCCCAGCTGCGCCACAACTTTCCATAAACATTTCCAATATAACCAAATTCTTCCTTGAATTCATCATCATTGAGAATGTTGCTAACGAAAATGTCTTTTTGTTCCTTGTATATTTTGGCAAAATTTTCATCAGTTTGTGAACGAAGACCAAAATTAGTCATATCGGGACCGGTATATTTCTCAGATTCGATCCATTTTTTAAACGCCCATTCGTCCCAGATATGATTATTGTGTTCAAGCAAGAATCGGATATTATTATCTCCTCTTAAGAACCATAATAGTTCACTTTTAATCAAACCAAAGAAAACCTTTTTGGTAGTTAAAAGAGGAAATCCTTCAGACAGGTTAAATCGCATTTGCGTACCGAACAATGAACGTGTTCCAGTACCAGTGCGGTCTCCTTTATGTGATCCTTCATTAAGAATTTTTTTTGCGAGGTCGAGATATTGTTGTTCATTTTGAGACATATGTCAAAATACGTGATGTGCGCGACTGAATCGTGGGCATACAATCCCCCCCAGGTGATTTCTTATCGAACACATTTCCTTTCAAAATTAATCTTTACTTAAAATACTAACGAAAACCCCGTTAAATAGCAAATGATTAAACGGGGTTTTTGATGTGATATGTCTTTCTATTGGATTAAAAAAATCTAAGGTATATCGTATTCAAACAATGAACTGGTTCATATTAATTTGCTGCGCTGTTAGTGCTGAAAGTGGAACTTGTTTTAATTCAATTCCTTTTTGTGCTAATAGTTCTTCGGCAAAGGGATTATTTCGATAATCTCTCATAAAATAAATTTTATTGATACCGGCTTGTAAAAGTAATTTAGTACATTGGACGCAAGGCACGTCTGTTACATAAACTTCTGATCCAGCAATTGTTATACCCATTTTTGCTGCTTGCATCAAGGCGTTTTGCTCTGCGTGAACTGCTCGAATACAGTGACCGTCAACCATCAAGTCACCAACTTCTGTACAGTGAGGAGTGCCAGATACAGAGCCATTGTACCCACTGGCAATAATGCGATGGTCACGGACAATAATGGCACCAACATGTAATCGTGTGCAAGTAGATCGTGTGGATAAAATTGCTGCTTGTGCAATGAAATATTGATGCCAACTAATGCGTTGATCTGCCATGAATAACTTCCTTTATCAAATAAATCTGTTAGAATGATAATAACACATTTTTATTTGAAGGAGTAAAAAATATGACAGAGATTTTAGATGGTAAGGCGGTTGCAAAAACCATCAATGAACAAACAAAAGCACGTGTGGCTAAACAAAAAAAGCCTGTCACTTTAGCAGTTATTTATGATCCTTCAAATGATGGGAGCCAGTTATATGTTGGTATGAAGTCACGTCAAGCAGCTAAACTCGGCATTGTAACGCAAGATATACCAATCTCAACTGATGCAACAACAGAAAGTGTTATTCAATTAGTAGAAGAGTTAAATGACGATGATAGTATTACAGGAATTCTTGTTCAGAGTCCGTTAACCAAGGGAATTAAAGAACGACAAATTTTTTCTGCTGTAGCACCACACAAAGATGCTGATGGTCTAGGAGCAACAGTTCAAGGAATGCTATTCGGTGATTCTTTGGAAAATTATACTGTTTCAGCAACGCCACAAGGTGTGATGACTCTTTTGGCACAATATAATATTCCTTTAAAAGGGAAAAATGCTGTGGTTGTTGGCCGATCACAATTATTTGGCCGACCAATGTTTGCTTTGCTCACTAATGCAGACGCCACGGTAACCTTAGCACACCGCTATACTGCACCAGCGACCTTAAAGGCACTTTTAAAAAATGCAGATATTGTGGTCGTTGGTGTTGGTATTCCAAACTTTATTCAAGGTGAAGACCTGAAAAAAGGCGCTACAGTAATTGATGTTGGTATGAATGTTGTGGATGGGAAAGCTACGGGGGATGTGAACTTCTCCTCAGCCCAGGGAATTGCTGATTATATAACTCCCGTCCCAGGTGGTGTCGGACCAATGACTATCGCAACGTTGTTAGAAAATACAGTAACATTAGCAGAACAAAATCAATAAAAAGATAAACAAAAAAGCATCTGGCATATTTGTCAGATGCTTTTTTGTGCGAAAAGATATCTAAACTCGTATGATACTGTGAGCTCAAAAAAGAGAAAGGAGTTAATAATGGAAATTAATCAATTACTTGATAACGCTGTTGCTGAGGAAGCCAGTGATATTTACATATTGCCTAACAATGATAGGTTTATTATAAAGTTTCATGTTGGTGGTTCAATAGCAATTCAAGAATATTTGGACAATAAAGCTGCTGAAAAAATGATTTCAGCTATTAAATATCGTGCTAAGATGAATATTTCTGAGCGGAGAAGGCCACAACTCGGGCGTTTTCAAAAACAGGATATTTGGATACGTGTTTCAACTGTAGGAGATTTTTTGAATCGAGAAACGGTTGTTTTACGGATAATTTATCCTGCACAGCATGCGCAAAATTGGTTGGCAGAAAAGCAATTTAATGAGATGTCATTAAAGTTACCTGATTCAGGACTATTTTTAATTTCAGGACCAACCGGATCAGGTAAAACAACAACACTTTATCATTTATTAAAAAGTATTGCAGAAAATAAATTAGTATTAACCATTGAAGATCCCGTAGAAATCAATGCCCCTGAGTTTGTGCAGTTGCAGGTTAACGAAACAGCGGGCATTGACTATACAGAATTAATTAAAGTAGCTTTACGCCACCGACCTGAAATTTTACTAATCGGAGAAATTCGTGATGCCAAAACAGCTCAAGCTGTGATACAAGCGTCTTTGAGTGGACATTTAGTATTTAGTACTATTCACGCAATGTCAACAAAAGATGTTGCTTTACGGTTGTTGGAACTAGGTGTTGATAAAAGTCAGCTTGAAGCAGCACTAACAAAAATTGTTTATCAAAGGTTAGTGCCCACGACAGATAATAAGCAAGCTGCCGTTGCTGACTTTGTAGAAGGAGTGCCTTTAAAAAATTCACCAAAATTTACTAATAGATGGCGGGAAACGCTGGCGAATGCCTTGAAAGAAGGAAAGATAACAAATGAAACCTATCAAAAGTTTAGCGCGCTTTAATAAGCGGGACCAGGTATTATTTTTTCAAGAGCTGGGTGAGCTCCTATCATCTGGCTATAGTATCGCGCAGAGTATTGATATCTTAGCTAGTGCACATCAAAAATGGCAATCAATCCTTAGTCAGGTTCAGGAGGGTTTAGCAACAGGGCAAACATTCTATCAAGCTCTCGAGGCATTTATTAGCCCAAATATTTTATTACAATTGCGGTTATCAGACCAACATGGGGATGTTTCCAATACACTGGTTCGAATCGGGCAGACCCTTGCCAAATTTCAACAACAACAAAACAAATTATCACAGGTCATGCGTTATCCAATTATTTTATTGGGTATCTTGGGTTTGTTGCTAATTGGACTAAAATGTTTTTTATATCCAATGATTAATCAATGGCGAGAAACTAATCAAGACGCGACTAATTATCCATATGCATTTATTTTCTGCATCGGTATCTTAACTTTAACCTGTTTAACTCTGTGGTTATGGTATTGGTATCATTTATCATCGATCCAACAATTAAATATACTGGCTAAATTACCGTTTATGGGGACGATAGTGCGCAGTATTGTTACCTATCAAGTTAGCCAACAACTATCAATGTTAATGTTTAGTGGGCTAACGTTACCAGAAATTATTGATGAAGTTGCACAACAAAAAAATAAATCATACGCAGTTGCGCTTGCGCATGATATTCAAAAACAGCTCAAATTGGGCGGTAATATCGAAAGATATATATTATCACAGTCATTTGTTAATGATTCATTGGCTGGATATTTTATTCGTGGGCATAAGCCTAAGGTGCTTGCTCGCTATCTCGATTATTATTCAAAAACACAATTTCAATTACTTATGCAACAAACTGACCGCTTTATCGGTACGCTACAACCATTATTTTTTGGTATTATTGGCGTTGCAATTGTTGGTCTGTATATAAGCATGCTATTACCAATGTATCAAACAATCGGAGGACTCTATCAATGACCATTTTTAAGAAATCAAAAAAAGCATTTACATTAATTGAAGCAGCAATTGTACTCTTTATTATTAGTTTATTAATGTTACTTATTCTGCCAAATTTAAATGCACAGCGTAAACACGCTATAGAAAACCATGCGACAGCGATGGTATCAACTGTTCAAACACAAATTGATTTATATCAAAATGATCACCCCAATCAGGATAATGTGACACTCGCTGAACTAAAGTCAGAAAATTATTTAACTGAGAAACAGTTTCAAAAAGCACAAGATCTTAAAATAACAATTGTTCATAATGAAGCACGCAAATAGTGGGTTTACATTAATCGAGTCAGCTGTAACATTAACGATTGTGAGTTTGCTGCTTTTTGTTGGGGCACAAACATCGGCGTACCCCAAAACAGACACTCAACAATGGTTAGCAACATTTCAAACCTACTGGCAAAACGCAAGACTAACGGCACAACATGAACAAAAAACAGTTGAGGTTATTTTTGATAAGAAGGAAGTTAAATTTAATAATCAAGTATTAGTTTATCCAGCAGGTATAAAAAAAGATACGCGACAAAAAATAAATGTCTTAGCAACAGGTTATGTTGCACCAACCACAGTGACACTAACAGGAGAACAGTCGATAAAACTAATATTTAGTCTTGGTGGAGGAGAATATCGTGTTGAAACAAACAATTCAAAATAAGCAGTCCGCATTTGTTTTGGCAGAATCAATGTTAGCTTTAATACTAGTATCAGTGTGCATGTCATTTGAGTATGAACAAGTTCATCAATTTCATATTCACAAAAGTAACTTGGAAAGAAAATTAAAAATTGCAGAACGAGAGCGAATTGATGCCATAAATCAGTGGGAAAAATCTAATGAAAAATAATGGATTTACATTGCTAGAAGCTTTGATATCACTGCTTATAGCCTCGTTAGTTTTGACTTCTTTACAGTTTGTTGTTCCGCTCCTAAAGCAAATCTCTGATGCTCCAAAGGGAACAGTACTGCAGACGATCACTCATCAACTCGAAACTCAAAAATATACTATAACGTCAGCAACATTGACATCAGCGAGACTCAAAAGTTACGAGGGTAAAGATATGTATCTCGAAGTCAAAAATGATAAATTACAATTAAGTGGCAGTGGTGCGGGCCAGATAATTTTAATGCAGAACGTAACAGATCTGAAGGTAGACAATAGCAATAATTATTTAAACTTAACAATTACAACTAATAAAGGTAAATTTTCAAGTATATTACATTTAAAGAAGACGGTACAAAATGAATAAAAAGAATGCCTATGTTTTAGTACCAACCATTTTTGTTCTGGGGGCATTAAGCACGTTATTTATTTTGCAGAATATGTCCTTTAATCAACAGTTGCGGGCGCAAGCACATTTGATTGAAATGGCAAAGATTGACAAGATACAAATGATTGTCAGTACACAAGTATACAAACATAATGCCACCAAATTCAATTTTGATGAGGCGAAAGTCACCGTTATGGATAATCAAATAAAAATTTACTTAGGAAAGCGTATATATCAGCGTGAATTGCTTGTGAAATAACCTTGAAAACTGGTCCTAAAACCGCTAAAATAAACCTATGACACAAGAAAAAATAGCACAATATTTTGATGCTTTGACTAGGGCTTCGCAATCGCTGGTTAAAGACACGAACATCAGTTATATCGATGCACTAATTGAGATACTTGAAGACATTCATTCGTATAATGTCCATCGTGAGTTTGATAAGCCAAGTATCGATGTGGTGCAAATAATACAGTCAACAATTGACATGAACTGGTCTTTATTATCACCAGCTGAAAAACGCAAAGCGCTACAGTTAGCTGTTTTGAAATCTAATCGTGAGGATCAAACTCCTTCTAATTATCAGATTACTCCCGATGGAATTGGCTATTTGCTGGCTGATTTTATCAACCAGACAGCTGGGTTACGAGATGGCGATACTATTATCGACATGAACGTTGGTTCAGGTAATCTTTTGTGGACAATAGATGAGATGCTAGACGTGTCAGTTAAACGCATAGGGATTGATAATGATGAAACACAACTAGCGCTCGCGTCTGCCACAGATGAAATAATCAATAGTGATGAAACAACTCTATACAAAGAGGATACTATCAGCATAGATGATGCTCCTAAAGCCAAAGTTGTTATAGCTGATTTACCAGTTGGGTATTATCCACTTCAGCCAAGTGATAAATTTATAACTCGTAATCAAAATGGACGTTCTTTTGTTCATCATCTACTTATTGAAAAGTCATTGGACTTTGTTACAGATGATGGATGGATATACCTACTTGTACCCGCAAATATTTTGAACGGCGATGAAGCAAAGAAAATACTACAATTTGTTACATCACGAGCACAGCTTAAAGCGTTTCTACAATTACCAAACGAATTTTTCCAAAATCCGCGTGCAGCAAAAGCTATTTTAGTGCTTAAAAAGCAAAAATCTAAAAATAGTGAAGTGCTCATGGGTCAATATCCTTCGCTCAAGGATCTAAAATCACTGCAAAATTTTTTGCAAGAAATCAAAGCGTGGGTTAAACTAGAGAATGAGTAAAATTGTTGTATTCGTGGCATTGTCACTTAGAATTTAGGTAAGAAAGACAGGTAAAAAAAATATCATGGCTAAAACAATGGCTGTTAACGCAGGTAGTTCATCACTAAAGTTTCAATTATTAGAGATGCCTGCAGAACAAGTAATTGCACAAGGTGTTATCGAACGCATTGGTATGGACGATGCAATAGTAACGATTAAATACGGTGCAGAAATCAGTGCAGAGCGCTTGGTTGGCCATTCAGAAGATGACGAATATATTACTTTGTCCAAAGACGGCAAAGGTAAGAAGTATGAAAACGTTACCGCAATTAAAAACCACCAACAAGCTATTAACTTCATGTTGCAAAAGTTAACAGATCTGGGCATCATTAAGGACTTTAATGAAATTACTGGTGTCGGACATCGTGTTGTTGCTGGTGGTGAATGGTTTAATCATTCCGTAATAGTAACAGATGAAGTACTGGCTAAAATTGATCGTCTTGCAGATTATGCACCACTTCATAACCCAGCCAATGCTATGGGAATTCGTGCTTTCCAGAAGCTTCTTCCTGATGCATTGTCAGTGGCAGTCTTTGATACTTCTTTCCATCAAACAATGCCAGATGAAAACTTTCTTTATGCCTTACCCTATGAATACTACACACGTTATGGTGCTCGCAAGTATGGTGCGCATGGCACATCGCACCGATATGTTGCATCGCGTGCAGCCGAATTACTTGGAAAAAATCTAAAGAGCTTGAAATTGATTACATTACATTTGGGTGCAGGTGCATCAATTACGGCTATTAAGGATGGTAAGTCATTAGATACTTCTATGGGATTTTCTCCTTTAGCTGGTGTTGCTATGGCAACGCGTTCAGGAGATGTCGATGCCTCACTAGTCTATTATATTCAAGAACGTGAAGGACTAACTAATGAAGAGATGTTGAATATATTGAATAAGAAGTCCGGCTTGCTTGGTATTTCGACGATTTCAAGTGATATGCGTGATTTACTAGATGTTCAGGACACTAATGAACACGCTAACATGGCTATTAGAATATTTATTAATCGTGTTGTTAAATATGTGGGACAGTATGTTGCTGAAATGGGAGGCGTTGATGCCATCGTATTTACAGCAGGAATTGGTGAAAACTCGGTCCCAGTTCGTAAAATGATTATTGATAAATTAAACTACTTTGGTGTGAAACTAGATGAAGAAAAAAATAATGTTCGCGGTAAAGAAGTTGAAATATCTACGAATGACTCCAAGGTCAAAGCCTTGTTGATCCCAACCAATGAAGAACTAATGATTGCTAGAGATGTTGAATCTTTGAAAGCATAGTTAGATGTTAGAGTATGTGGACGGCTAGTGGACTACACTAGCCGCTTTATTACGCTGTAAGAGGTGAGATGAGATATGCAGTCCAGAAAAGAAAGACATCAGCATGAGATCAAAAATGCTGAGGCGATTGAGAAAGGCCTCGATCCATTTGCTGATACAATGAATAGTGGGAATAAGAGCGGTAACCCTAGGAAAAAACGTAAAAAGCCTAATCGTCTGATATTACTTTTGTTACTTTTAGTCATAGTGATAGGTCTGTTTTTCGGATTAAAAGTGTTATTGACAGATAATACAGCTGCATTAGATCCGAATGACACAACGTTTAAAACTGTGAAAATACCATCCGGATCTACACCCTCTCAAATGGCAAAAGCATTGCAAAAACAGAAAGTTATTAAAAGTTCTGAGGCCTTTTACAAATATTCATTAAAGCACGGTGCCGAAGATCTCCAAGCAGGTACTTATAAAATATCGCCTTCTCAAACTGTTCAATTGATTTTCAAACAGATGACGTTAGGGCCTAATGCTGGCCCACAATTGGGCAAAGGATACGTTTTGGTAGCAACAGGTCAAGATCAGACGGCTATTGCCAAAAACGTTGCCAGTGAGACTAAATTGTCACAAGATAAAGTAAATAAGGCATTTAGTGATAAATCTGTTATTTCTAAAATGAAGACAAAGTATCCGGATTTATTGAAAAATATGTCTTCTAAGAGTAACTTGGCTGATTATGTTTACCCAGCTGCCTATGATTTAAATAAAGTGACAGATGTTACTGATTTAATGACGAAATTGTTGGCAACTTCAGATAAACAACTAAAGTCTTATTATAAAGACTTGAATAAAGATGGTATAAATAAGCCTGCTGTTATAACATTGATGGCTACTTCGGGTAAAAGCGAATTTGAACATCGTTTGGCTTTTGTCAATAAAATTGCGCCATATGCTCAGACACTCAGTAAAAAATATGGTATCTTAGCATCAATATCGATAGCTCAAGCAGCACATGAATCAAACTGGGATAATTCAAAGCTATCATCTAAATACAATAACTATTTTGGTGTTAAAACTCAGGATGAGACAGCAGGGAAATCAGTTGTTTTGGAAACGACTGAATATGTTGATGGGAAACCTGAGACACAAAAAGCACGTTTTGCTGTGTATAGCGATTGGAAAGATAGCATGAAAGAACATGCTGAGACATTAGTGAATGGTAATACTTGGAATCCTACTCAGTTCCAAGATGTGTTGGATGCAAAGAACTACAAGGAAGCCGCTAAAGCTCTGTATAAAGATTCATATGCAACAGATGTTAATTATCCAAAATTGATTATAAATTTGGTCGAGACATGGAATTTACAACGTTTTGATAAATAAAAATATACCCGATTATCTAGAATATCTAGATAATCGGGTTTTAATATACGATATTACTAAATATGTTTTCAATATATATTTCTTATTTAATTTTAATATTTTAAAAAATAATGTAAATTTACAAAAATCATCTTGTAAATGATTGTATTGTACTTAATATAAGTAAGTGTGTACCAGTAGTAATCAGGATTATCAGTAATATTATAACGTAAAATTTTTAAGAAATTAACAAGTATTTGAAAACGGTTACAGAAATTGTAAAAAAGGCTTGTGTAAACGGTTTCACTAATGTAAAATAAATAGTGTGAAAAAGTGATGTTTTACAGAACATCATATGGAAAAGGAGCAATATTTAGCATGAGTTTAGCAATCTTACTGGCCCTAGTGCCGGCACTAGCTTGGGGTTCCGTTGGAATCGTCAATACAAAAATGGGAGGGACAGCCGGTCAACAGACATTAGGCATGACCTTTGGTGCTTTGATATTTGGCCTAGCAACAATGTTTTTCTTTGTAATGCCACACCACATCGAATTAAGCAGTCATATTTGGGTTGTCGGTATCGTTTCTGGTTTGGTTTGGGCAGTTGGAACAGCAGGACAGTTTTTAGCCATTAAGGATTTGGGCGTTTCACTTGCTATTCCATTGTCAACAGCTGGTCAAATTGTAGCAAATGCTTTAATGGCGGCCGCTGTCTTAGGCGAATGGAAAACTGCTAAAATGTGGGCAATCGGTGTGATTTCAATCATTACGGTCGTTATCGGTGCAACTTTGATTTCAGCTCGTGATAAAGCAAAAAACAGCGCAGGAATTGAAGCACAAGAGCAAAAAAAGGACTGGACTAAAGGGCTTATCTACCTGATTGTTTCAACTATTGGATTCATGTTCTACTTTGTTTTACCAAACTTCTTAAATAAAGTTGGTTACATCTCTGATGCAATTAAAGCAAGTGGTAATGGTGTTGATTATATGACTGCCATTGTTGGACCACAAGCTATCGGTCAAGTTATTGGTGCCTTTCTAATTGTTGTCTTCGTTCTGAAAGAATCAAGTATCATGTTTAAGTTACCAACTTGGCGTAACATTGTAACAGGTCTAGTTTGGGCTGCTGGTAATATTTTCATGTTCATCTCAGCTGCCAATCCTGATGTTGGTCAAACCATCGCGACAACATTCTCACAATTAGGTATTATTGTTGGTACTTTTGGTGGTATCTATATATTAGGAGAGAAGAAGTCAAGTTATCAAATGAAGTTAATTGTGATTGGTACAATATTAGTTGTTATTGGCGCAATTATCATCGGCAATATTCATACTTTCGCATAATATAAAACGTCTGAACCAATGTTCAGACGTTTTTTAATGCAATAAAAAAGCACCTGCCTAGGTGCTTTTTGAACACTGAAATTATTTAGTTACTTTAATAATTTCAACGTCAATACTAATACCATTTGGTAATGGAACAGCAACTGTTTCCCCGACCTTTTTACCAATTAAGGCATTAGCCATTGGTGACTCGTTAGAAATTTTTCCTGCCAAAGGATCAGCTTCTACAGAACCAACAATAGCATATGTTTCAGGTTCTTCATCTGGTAATTCTTTGAATGTTACCGTCTTGCCCAATGAAACTTCGTCTTTAGCTGTTGCATTAGAATCAATGATTTCAGCATTATCAATCATATTTTTTAATGTTTGAATACGTCCTTCAACAAAGGCTTGTTCATCTTTAGCTGATTGATATTCTGAGTTTTCTGATAAGTCTCCGTATGATCTTGCAATTTGAATACGCTTTGTAATTTCTGGTCGTTGATTAGCAATAAGATCTTCCAACTCAAGTTGAAGTTTGTCACGGCCTTCAGCAGTCATTGGATATGTTTTTTCTTCAGACATAAATGTTTCCTTTCAATTTGCGCTTTTTTCCGCAAAATATAACGGAAAAAGCATATCATGTGTGGATTTTTTTTGCAATAGATTTTCGATTAATTATTAACAATAGCCATAAGGCGAGTAAGCTAATTATCACACCGTAATAGAAAAGAGGTGGTGTGTAAACAAAGGATATTTTATGAAGGCCAGGTCTCATTTTTACTGCTATAAAATAGTTAGCTACTTTGGTTGTTTTGACTATCTTACCATCAACCTCAACTTGCCAGCCAGGAATTGACGGAATAGTTGTCATAACGAGTGGCTTCTTGGTCGTTGTTTTAATAGTGCCTTCAATGCGTCGCTGTGAGCGTTTGCTTATCTTTAGACCATTCTGTTTCAGATTAGTCGAATCATTGGTAATTCGCTTATTATCGATGTGATACAGAGTAACATTTGTCAGCGCTAGGGTCTGGGTATCTTTAAGCCTGAACGTGATAGTTTGCAGTTTATTTTTTGCATTTGTAGCCAAATTAACAACAACAGTGTGTCGGTAGGTATTGAATTGCGTGATTACCTTGCCGTTAATTAATAAATCAAAATTTTTAATGTCTAATCCGCTACCAATCGTCAGATAATAACTATCATTAGTTGTGGGCGTAAATTGTAAGTCAAGACTTGCAGGTTTTGCAGCATTTTGTCGAGTGATAATTGAACCAGTAATCATACTTGGTGCAGTAAGGTTATTTCCGATGGATTTTTGGAAGTTATCAACATGAACAGTTGAGGTCGTTGAGCCTGTTATACCTTGCCAAAGATTACCTTGATTTTGGAGTGGATTATTAAAAAGCATTTTGGTATTCAATGCACCGGAACTAGCTGCAAATGCTAGTGGCAAAGCATTTTTATTTTGATAAACATTTGTGGTTTTGGTAGTGGCCTTAAGCTTGTAATTTTTGGTATCAGGACGAAAACCGATTAGATGTTGGCTAGGCTGACCAGCGTCCCCATTATCTTTATCATTCGCCGTGATAAAATACTTCATCCCCAAAAAGGCATCAGATAATACGCTACCATTACTATAAACAACGTAATTATCACCATCCGGTTGACCAAAATTACCAAAGAAAGTTGGTGTTGCTTTTGGTAAAGCAGAACTAAAATGAGCACCACCGTAATAGTTAAGCATCATTGAGTCGCCACGTGTTCGTTGGAATGTTTGTGCCACGCGATACCATGAGTGATCTTTTTTAATTTTTTTATTTGCGTCGGTAAGGGCGCGAATGGCATTTTGATATTCGGTGTTTGTAAGATATGAAAAATGATTCAGTGTTAATGCTACATTGGCGCCAAGAGAAACGATGGTGATTAGACTAAGCAGTGGCAGCCAAATACGATCGTGACTTTTAAAAGTAAATTGGGCTAGCGTTAATAAAGCTAATCCAATAAAAATGGCAATGCTATTATTGTCTATATAGCTTGTTTTTTGATCATTTATACATGCATATACCGTGATGCCTACAAAAGAGATAAATAGCAAAACAAGTGTTATTTTTTGAGGTCGCCAAGTCGGCTGCCAACTCATTGCAGCTAAGTATATAACAAAAAAACTAATTAGAAAGCTAAATCGGTAAGGATACCAAACCGGATATTGAAAACCATGAAAAAGTAAGGTTAAGGGCGCCCACGTTGTTGCCAAGATGAGAAAACTTAAAATAGCAAACGCACCAATTTTGACACGCCAATGTATGACACGAGTGGTAATAAAGGTAATCAATGTGATTAAAATAAACGCGCTAACATAGAAATTGGCTTGACCACTCTGCATTTGGTCAAAATCAAAGCTACCCGGAATTAACTTGAGAAGTAGATGCAATGGATTGTTATCAAATTTGAAAGAAAATTCGGAATTATATTGTGATTTACCAAGCGTCAATTGGAAGTAGGTGGGCAAAATAAGCCACGCAGACAATGCGCCACCAATAATAGAACCAAGAGTAAAGTGCCATAAAATAGTTAGACGATGTTTAACATTAGGCCATGTGAGGCGCCACAAAAAATAAAGAACAATAAAGATGGCTACCATGAAGCCAATATAATAGTTCGTAATGATAGTAATAGCAAGTAAGACGCTATAACGCCACCAGGTTTGACGATAGAATATTTGTTCAAGTTGATAAATTACAAGTGGCAGCATGACAGCTGTATCAAGCCATAATAGGTTGAGATTATTAGCGACAAACCAACCAGATAGAGCAAAGTTAATGGCAAAGAGGGTAATATAGTAGCCATGTTGTAAATGCAATTTTTTTAAAAGGTAACTCATTGAGAGACCAGCTGCACCAATCTTTAAACAGATAACCAATAGAATTGCAGCAGGTAAATTAGCGTTTGATACCAAAAGAAAAATGAAGTTAAATGGGCTCATCAAATAGTAGGCCCATTCACCTAACATATCTCCACCTAGTGCGTTTGAAAATGAATAGAAGAAACTGGATGGGTGTTGTAAAATAGTGTATTTGAATGCTGCAAATTGATCAATGTATTGTTGACCAAGATCAACAGTCAGGATAGAATTGGAACCAAAGGGTGCCATTTTCCGATAAGCAAAATATCCGATTAGAACAAGAAAAGGAATCCAGAAACTGAGTGCAAGCGGTGAAATTGTGTATTTTTTAATTTTACTTTTCATAAGTATTAGCATACCAAATTTTATTTAAATTGAGAAAAATTAAAACCAGAATCTTCTTTCTTATTAGAAAATTCTGGCCAAGTAATTGTTATTTAGTTGAAGAAATCGCAACAGATTCTGCAATATGTTGCTCGGGATTTAATAGTAGCTGAGCAACAAACTCTGCGACACTTGTTCTAGTGATTGGGCCACCAATAATTTTTTCGTGAGGATCAGTTTGAACATTCAGTTGTTGCATTTTATTATCATCAGTTAATTCGTTGGGTCGAATGATTGTATAGTTCAATTGGGACTCTTCGATGCGCTTAGCTGCAGCAGCTTGATCTCCCATGTAGGTGTTTTCATTGTCTGGGGTGCCCAAAATGTTACGCCAAATGTCAGCAGTTTCGGTAGGTATCTCATTGTAAATACCGATTGTTGCGACCCAAATTAAACGCTTAACGCCAGCAGTGTGCATTGCGTTAACTAAGGCATTAGCGGCGTTTTTTTGTTGACCTTCTGCACCAATATTTGCATAAACAATATCAATGTCTTTTAGCGCACGAACCAAGTTTTCTTCCTTAGTAGCATCAAGTGATTTGATTGACTTTTCAGGGCGGGCGTGAAGAGAAGTTAATGTAATTTTTGTATCGGTATTTGCCAGTATGTCAACCACTATTTTAGCAATTTGACCGTTGGCACCGAGAATTAAAATGTTTTTTGTCATGCCTTCATTTTAGCACGATTGTTTGTGTTGCGGTAGAATATACTTAGAAAGGGTATAGAAATAAACGTGGTGATAATTATTAGCTTTTAAACACGTTTATCTATACATAAAACATGAGGTTTATATGAGTTTAACTTATCAAAAATTACTAGTAGCTGTACCTCTAATTTTGCGTGGCGGTAACGTGCCAACGATTGTGGGAGAAGCTGGCATTGGAAAATCGGCCCTTGTTGCTGAAATAGCTAAAAAATTGAATGCGAAACTTTTTACAACGGTGGTTTCACTATCTGAAAAAGGAGATTTAGCAATTCCAATCCCACCTTTGAATGAGACATCATTCTTGCAAACTAAAAATTATGGTCGATTGGCTGATATTAAATTTGGTTATACACACACTTTGATACAGATTATAGAACAAGCAGAAATCGAGCCGGACCGAACAATTATTTGGTTTTTAGATGAATTCAACCGAGGATCACAAGCGGTACAAGGTGAACTAATGAATCTTGTTTTACAGCGACAAATTAATGATCTGGTATTGCCTGATAATGTTAAACTCATTCTCGCAGAAAATCCTGATGATTCAATGCAAGGGTTTGAGAATGCTGAATATGCGGTTCAAACATCTGATGCAGCGATTAAAGATCGAACCACTCGCCTTGTCATGACCGTTTCAGTTCGTGATTGGTTGAAGTGGGCCGCATCTGGAACAAATCGGCCGCATATACACGACTTGGTCCGCCAATTTATTGCCGAAAATGCTGAATTATTGTACCCAAAAAACCGAGATATTGACTTGAATCCTACCCCGCGTGCGTGGCAGCGCGTATCTGATAATTTATTTCAGTTTCAAAAACTAACCAAAGAGCAGCAAGATGAACTGTTATTTGATATCATAGCAGGAGATCTTGGAGACAACTGTGCCACACAATTTGTGACTTTTGTTCAAGAAAAAACAACTAGTCTAACAGCAGAAGACGTCTTTAATTCAACACCAAGTGGTCCGAAATTACCACAGATAATACGTGAAAAATTCCAGAGTTTTTCAGAAATTCAAAAGCTGAACGTGATGAAAACTTTATTATTAACGGCAGATATGAGACTAGATAATAATGCTGGCCGTTTCAGTGAGTTACTCAATTTGATTGCTCCCGATGGACAGTATGCACTGGTAAAACAAATGACGAGCGCGCCAATTTTGGATGATTTATATGCTTCTGATAATCATTACGCCAACGTGTTATATCAACAGATTATGGATATTGCTACACGATGAAATCAGAGAATGGCAAGCTAATTATTGATGGTATTAAAACATTGCTCGATGTATCACCCCTCTACGGTAATATTGTGATGAACTTAGTCCGAGAGGTGAATCCACAGGCTGCTAATCCATTGGCGTTAAAATGGCAAGGACACCACTGGTACTTGGTGGTTAACCCTAATTTATTAACGGTTCGTTTTACATCACACAACCAGGTTGCTGCTGCGTTAGCTCATGAGGCTTTGCATGTTATTTGGCAGCATCCGACTCGTTATGCGCAAGAACGAGAACATAATCAAATGGTTGATATAGGTACTGACTTAGCGGTCAATCAATACTTACCAAGTGATTTGGGTGAACTACCTGGTGCAATATCGTTTCAAACTATTAATGAACTCTATCACGTTAAATTACCACACAATCAGGATTCATCGACCTATATTTCTTTGTTGTCAGAAGTTGATCAAAAAAATTCACAGGTAAAAAAGAAGACTTTGCCAAAACATACGGAATGGCAAAGCGCGAGCAATGCAATAGAAGAAGCTGAGTCTGCATTGAAAAATGTGATAAAAAAAGCCAATGATGATACGAGATACGCTGGACGTGGTAATGTATCGGGTGCTGTTTTGCAACAAATTAGTGAGGTTGTCGTACCAAAACGTAACTGGAAAAGCATTTTGCGAACTGGTATCAGTCAAGCGCCAAATAAAAAGAAAGATTCACGAGCTAGGTTTAATCGCCGACAGGCTTATCGACTTGATCTACCAGGAGAAATTAGTCGTTATGATGCTGAAATTGCTGTTTTCATTGATAATTCTGCATCAATATCTAATCCACAAGCAAGTGAGTTTTTAGCCAATGCCATGCAGATAACAAAACAATTTGATATTAACGTGCATTTCTTTTCGTTTGACACGAAGGTGTATCAAATTAAAAATACAAAAACTTGGCAACGCCATGCCGGTGGTGGGACAACTTTCCAAAGCATATTTGATGCACTAATTGCTTTAAAATTTTCCCCTTTGCAAACACTGGTAGTTATTTTTACGGATGGCGATGGTGAAAAAGAGTTGATTCAAACCAAATTTAAACATGTGTATTGGTTACTACCAGAAGGACAGACATTAAGCATACCATTACCATTTGGAAAGGTTATTACGCTATGAAATTAAAACCTCGAGATCTTAAGAGTTTTATTGATAAAGACAGGCGTTACAAGCGGGCAGAAGCATTACTGATTGGGCAGTGGGAATCATTGCTATTAAGTGAGCCGTGGGACATGACGATGATTACACGAGCCGATGTTTCTTTTGCCAAAACATTAAGCGCAGCAAAGGTTGTTAAAACAGATGTTGATTTGTCGACGTTTAAGGGTGTACAGGAATTTATAAGTCACAACAATAGTCGGCTATCACCAGACGTTATTAAACTATTAAAGGAGCCATTTTTATGAAAATAAACTTAGTATTAGCACCAGAACAGCCGGTTTCGGAACTGTTAACATTACAAAGTGCTCAACCGCAAAATGTATTTTATTTAGGGAAAATTTCTCAACTTGCAGGGACAAACCTGCTTATCATTGATGCACAGAATGTAGTTGCAAAATTTGCCCGTCCTATTGGATTTGAGAGTCGAGCAGTTATGGGGCAATTTAAAGGGAATGTTGTCCATCAAATTGCTTTTCAGGCTAAAGATAACAATGATGAATTGATTGCAAAGTTATTAACTGGAAATGCCATTATGGCTCAAAATGATAATGGTAAGTCAGAGTATATGATTTGGTCATTCTGGTCTACTCACGATGAATTAGCACGTTTTTTAGCTAGTGAAATCTATCAACAAATGCACGATTTGATGAAAAATCCGTATACTACAACTTATCAGCACGTGACTGATGCATCGCAGTTGTCTTTGACTACCAAAATGCGTGACTTTGACAAGGAGTGGTGGGGATAAGTAATTACGAAGGCTAATTTTCACATTTTTATCGTGTGAATCCTGATATGTTCTTGACAATATTTTTACTGGCCTGTATGATATTAAATATTAAGAAATCAGGAGGCAACACATCATGCAAAACTTGAATCAAAAATATAACTCATCTCAAGCCCTCCTTCTCCTCCTCATGCTGTAGTCATGATGAGGTTTTTCGCACTCATGACTAACTGGAATCAGTGTTCATGGGTGTTGAAGTGATGAGTATAACTGCTGTCATTATTAACGTTTAGTAAACCATGAATTTTGGTATTCATGGTTTTTTTGTTTGCGAAAAGAAGGAATTGAGAGAATAAATTGGAGAAGAAAGTATGAAAAAAATTGTAATTGTCGGCGCTGCGTTTATTGTTGCTATTGGTGGTATCGTTACATTTGGGATAGTCAATAAGTCTAGCAAAGCATCAACATCAAATGTAATCAAAATTGGGGGTGTCTTTGATACATCCGGTGACGCTTCCTCATATGGAAAGGCTGAGCAAGATGGTGCTAACTTTGCTATAAAGCAAATTAATGCTAATGGTGGTGTTAAAGTTAACGGAAAAAGCTATAAGTTTAAAATCATTAACAAAGATGCTAAGACGGACAATACTGAAACAGCTTCGGTAACAAGTAGTTTGATTAACAAAGAAAAGGTCAGTGCTATCGTTGGTCCCGTGATTACCTCTGGGGTTCAAGCAGCAGTGCCAGTGGCAACTCAGGGTAAGACGCCGATGATTTCACCAACTGCTGGTGCAGACAACATTACTTTGCAAAAGAATGGGAATGTCCAACCTTACGTATTCCGCGCACAATACAAAAATTCTTTTATGGGTATAAAGATGGCACAATTTGCCACAGAGACTTTAAAAGCAAAAAATATTGTGATTTTCCAGGACAATTCTTCCGATTACGGTACTGGTATCACATCTGCATTTAAAAAAGCCTTTAAGGGTAACGTCGTAGATGTTGAATCTTATCAAGAAGGTACGAAAGACTTTCAAGCAGTTTTGACAAAAATTAAGGATAAAAAGTTTGACGCAATTGCTATCAATGGCTACTACACTGAGGGTGGTGCAATTTTGAAGCAAATGCGTGATATGGGGATTGATGTGCCGGTTATTGGACCAGATGGTATTGGTGATGCTAAAACGGCTGAAATTGCAGGAAATAAAAATACAAGCAATGTTTATTATGCGGCACATTTCTCAGTTGATGCACCAGCTACTAAGGCTTCAGCACCATTCGCCAAAGCTTATAAAAAGGCTTACGGCAAGTATCCATCACAATTTACAGCTTTAGCTTATGATTCGGTTCGCATGATAAAAACAGCTATTGAAAATGAAAATTCAACTAGCAAATCGGCAATTACTAAGGGATTGGCTAACTTGAAAAATTTTGATGGTGTAACTGGTAAGATGTCAATTGACAAAGACCACAATCCTGTCAAATCAATGGTTATGGTTGGCATGACTGATGGCAAAGAGTCATCTGCCGTAGTTGTTAAGTGAACGCGTTTTCTAAGAAACGTATGAAACTAATGCGTTTTATAATATTTTGAGGTTAAAATGACTACTTTCATTCAACAATTAATCAATGGTCTTATGCTAGGCAGTGTCTATGCGCTACTAGCTTTAGGCTATACAATGGTCTACGGTATTATTAAATTAATCAATTTTGCACATGGTGATGTATACATGCTCGGTGCGTATTTTGGCTATTTTTTCATTAAGGTTTTACATTTAAATTTCTTTATAGCATTAATTCTCGCAATGGCAGTAAGCGCCATTATTGGTGTGGTCATTGAGTATATTGCCTATCGACCATTGCGTCATTCTCCAAGAATTGCGGTTCTAATCTCCGCTTTAGGCATCTCTTTTTTGTTAGAAAATGGCATGACTTATTTATATGGGTCAGATCAACGTTCATTTCCACAGGCGATTAAGACAGTACAATACCATTTTTATGGTATACAAGTTTCAAATATTCAGTTGATTATTGCTGTAACTTCAATAGTTTTGATGCTGTTATTGACTTACATTGTTAAAAATACAAAAATGGGTCGTGCGATGCGGGCAGTATCCGCGGATCCAGATGCAGCTTCATTAATGGGTATCAACATTAATCACACAATTTCATTTACATTTGCAATTGGGTCAGCATTGGCGGCGGCTGGTGGCGTTTTGATTGGATTATATTATAACAGTATTGACCCATTGATGGGTATGACACCTGGGTTGAAAGCTTTTGTTGCCGCGGTTTTGGGCGGTATAGGCATTATTCCAGGGGCAGCAGTAGGTGGTTGGTTAATCGGTATATTGGAAACAATGGTTCAAGCGACAGCTTTTTCAGATTACAAAGATGCGATTGTGTATGCAATGTTGATTGTCATATTGCTTATTAAACCGACTGGTATTTTAGGGAAAAACAAGCGGGAGAAAGTTTGATGGATCAAGCGCATATTAAATACACGTTATCATGGGCATCTTTGGCTGCAATGGGGTTCATTTTGATATTCGTAGCTCAAATGGTTGGCCTTATTGGTCATTATGGCATCACAACGATTGTACTTATTGGCATTAATATCATTGCTGCACTGGGACTTAATCTAGTGGTTGGTATTTCGGGGCAGTTTTCGTTAGGGCACGCTGGATTTATGGCTATCGGTGCTTACGCGACAGCATTAGTTATGGAAGTTGTTCCTGGTATCAGTGGCTTTATTTTGGGAATGACCGCGGGTATCGTAGTCAGTGGCATAATTGCCCTAATTGTTGGTATTCCAACTTTGCGTTTACGTGGTGATTATTTGGCTATTGCAACATTAGGGTTTGCTGAAATTATTCGAATTGTCATTATGAACTTGAAAATAACTAACGGACCAGCTGGTATTTTTGGCATCGCACCTTTTGTGAGTTGGCAATTAGTTTATATATTAGCAGTTATAACATTGATTATTGTGGTCAACTTTGTTCGTAGTATGCCTGGGCGAGCTATTATTGCCGTTCGTGATAATGAAATTGCTGCCGAATCCTTAGGAATTAATACAACTAAATATAAGGTAATTGCTTTTGTGACTGGGGCACTATTTGCTGCTATGGCTGGTAGCTTGCGTGCAAGTTTCATCCAATCTATTGCGCCTAAAGACTATGCTTTTATACAAAGTATTATGATCTTAATCATTATTGTAATAGGTGGGATTGGCTCAATGAGTGGGACAGTTGTGACAGCAATTGCATTAGGTGTGTTAGATACAATGTTACAAAATTTTGGTTCGTTGCGTATGGTCATCTACGCTGTTATTTTAATTACTGTGATGCTGATTAGACCTCAAGGTATTTTTGGTAGTCGAGAACTATCATTAAAGAAATGGTTATTTGATGAAGGAGACGGACATGGCTCAGACAATTCTGAAAACGCGTGATTTAAGTATCCGTTTTGGAGGTGTAACTGCTGTTGATGGTGTTAATATTGAAGCTTCCGAAAATGAGTTAATTGGTTTAATTGGGCCAAATGGTGCAGGTAAAACCACATTATTTAATTTACTAACAGGTGTGTATTCACCTAGTGAGGGAGAAGTACTCTTATTTGATGGTCAGCGGTTAGCTAATGTCAATCGTCAATCGCCTGCAAAAAGGGCTCGATTAGGTGTTGCGCGCACTTTTCAAAATATTCGCTTGTTTGAAAGTCGAACAGTATTAGAGAATGTTATGATTGCCATGAATGCTAATACTCAGGCACATGTATTCAGTTCATTGTTTCGTTTACCTTCATTTTATAAAAATGAAGAGCAACTAAAAAACGAAGCTCGTAAGCTGCTAAGTATTTTTGATATGCTGGAGGTACAAGATACGCTGGCAACAAACTTACCATATGGGCAACAACGACGTTTAGAAATTGTTCGGGCACTGGCCACAAAACCTAAAGTCTTATTTTTAGATGAGCCAGCAGCTGGTATGAATCCACAAGAAACGGCTGATTTAACACGTTTAATTAAACAAGTTCAACAAGAGTTTAAGATGACCATTATTTTAATTGAGCATGATATGAATCTTGTTATGGCTGTCAGTGAGCGATTATATGTATTAGAGTACGGTAAGTTATTAGCCAGTGGCACACCATTAGAAATACAGCAGAATGCCGATGTGATCCGTGCATATTTGGGAGAAAATAACGAATGAGTGCAGTACTGACAGTTGAAAATTTAAACGTAAGTTATGGTGCCATTAAAGCGGTACAAGACGTTAACTTTGTGGTGAACAATAACGAAATCGTATCACTAATTGGTGCTAATGGCGCTGGGAAAACTACAATTTTACGTACGATTTCAGGCTTAGAAAAAACCACTAAGGGACGTATTTTATTTGAAAATCAAAACATATTAACTATGAATTCAGAGCGAATTGTTTCAAGTGGAGTTGCCCAAGTGCCAGAAGGACGGCGCGTTTTTTCTGGCATGACTGTTCAAGAAAACCTACAGTTAGGTGCTTTTACTCGAAGCAAGGGCATTAACTTGAAAGATGAATATGCACTTATTTACGATCAGTTTCCAATTTTAAAGGAGAGACGTAATCAAGATGCGGCGACTTTATCTGGTGGTGAGCAACAAATGCTAGCCATGGGTCGCGCATTAATGGCACAACCAAAATTATTATTGTTGGATGAACCTTCCATGGGCTTGGCACCGCTATTTATTGAAAAAGTTTTTGATATTATTAAAAATGTTAATGCACAAGGAATGACAGTATTAGTAATCGAACAAAATGCGAATCAAGCGCTAAAAATTGCGGATCGCGGCTATGTTTTGGAAAGTGGCAAGATTACGATGACAGGTACGGGAGCAGAGCTACTTGCATCAGATGATGTGCGCAAGGCATACTTAGGCGGTTGATTATTCATATAAATTCAGGTACACTGAAGTAGAATTAAATAAATATCTGGGGTGCCCAAGCTGGCTGAGAGATACCCATTGAACCTGATTACGGTAATTCGTGCGAAGGAAGATTATAATAATGAACTATTCTGGTGTATAAATATGCCTATTTAGCCGTTAACTAATCTTTTCTGATAGTTAGCGGTTTTTTTATTCATTAATGTTAATTTTAAAAACACGAAGCCAAACAAGAAAAAAAGGAATTTAATCATGAATATTACAGATGTTAGAATGAAATCACCTCTTGTCCTTACTTATGCAAATTTTGTTACACCACAATTTGTAGCCAATGTAGTTAATGTTGTTGGTGCCTCACCGTTAATGAGTCGCGAGCTAGCAGAATTTAAGGAATTAGCCGGAATTGCCAATGTAGTGATTATTAACACAGGTACGCTTCAAAAAGTAGAAATTAACGATATTATTAAACTTTCTCAGGAAGCATACCAATTAGGCAAGCCAGTCGTATTAGATCCGGTTGCTGTCTCAGTTCCATTCAGGTCTAAAGCTATTACACAATTTTTAGCATCTGGTCATGTTGATGTTATTCGTGGCAATGCGGCCGAAATTGCTTGGTTTGCCGATATTGATTTTGCTAGTCAAGGTATTGATGCTACTGGAAAAGGGGACGTAATTGAAATTGCACAGCGTGCCGCCAAAAAAACAAGTGCAGTTATTGCGCTAAGCGGTTCTTGTGACGTTGTCAGTGATGGTCAATACACACAAACACTTGATATAAATGTGGAACAATTATCTTCTATTGTAGGTACAGGAGATGCCTTATCATCATTAATTGGCGCGTTTATTGCTGATGAGCTAAAGGTTTCTAATGTGATGAATGCAATGGCTACATTCAAACTTGCTGGACAAAAAGCCGCCACAAAAACGAATCAACCAGGTTCTTTTACCAATCAATTATTAGATGAATTATTTGTTATTGATAATATCGATGTTCAAAAGTTTATTGAGAAAAGTGTGCTAAATTATGGTTAATAAAACGCCCCAAGTTTTAACAATTGCTGGTATGGATAGTAGTGGTGGTGCTGGAATTAGTGCAGATTTAAAGACGTTTGCTGCCCAAGGTGTTTATGGCGCTAATGTTATTGTTGCTTTAACAGCACAAAATACGATGGGTGTACAGCAAGTTTCGATGACCTCACCATCTATGATCCATGCCCAATTAAAATCAGTGGCTGATGACTTAAAAGTAAGTGCTGTAAAAAGTGGCATGCTTGGTGATGTGGCTACAGTAGAAGCAGTGGCTGAATATTTACAACAAGCAGATTTTGGTGACTATGTATTAGATCCTGTAATGATTGCCAAGGGAGGCGCTCACTTATTGAGTGATGAGGCCATAGTTGCTATTAAGTCTAGTTTGATGTCGTTGGCAACGCTCATTACGCCTAATAGGCCAGAAGCTGAAGTCTTAAGTGGGTCAAGCATTACTAACCATGAGGATGTCATGCAATCAGCTTTAAAGATACAACAATTAGGAGCTGAAAACGTATTATTAAAAGGCGGGCATGCCTCTGGAAAAGATGTTTATGACTATATTCTACTAGCTGATGGTAGTCATTTTTGGCTTAAAAGTTCACGGGTAGATACAATTAGAACTCACGGGACAGGGGATACAATTTCTGCGGCTATTACTGCACGTTTAGCTTTGGGAGATGATATGGAAACGGCTATTATTCATGCAAAAGCTTATGTTGATGCTACCATTCGTGAAGGTATCGATGTTGGTCATGGTCATGGGCCGCTTAATCACCAAGCAATAGTGACTGACAGGCATTTTCCAGAGGTACTAGAAAATGTTTGATCCGAGCATATTAGTAAATTATTTTGTATTAGGAACTCAGGACACCAATGGAGAGAGACATTTTTTTGAAGTCTTAGAGGAAGCACTGCAATCAAAAATCAGTGTGTTTCAATATCGAGAAAAAGGTCAACTTGCTTTAAGTGGATCGGAGAAATTACGAGTGGCCAAAAAAGTCCGGCAGCTAACAGCTGACTACCATGTTCCATTGATTATTGATGATGATATTCAACTAGCACATGAAATTGATGCAGAGGGTGTTCATTTTGGGCAAAAAGATGGCGATATCATCAATAATATTCAATTATCTGGAAGTCTAGCTGTTGGGGTGTCGGTGTCTAACGACAGCGAATATAAAAGAATAGAGAATATTAAAGGGATTGATTATATCGGAATTGGTCCTGTTTTTGCGACAGTAAGCAAATTGGATGCAAATCCAGAGATTGGGATTGAAGGGTTGCAATATTTGACAAGTAAAAGTAAATGGCCAAGTGTGGCAATCGGTGGCATATCAGAAACAAATTTGTCATCAGTTTTATCTACGGGTGTTAACGGTGCTGCTGTAATCAGTATGATTAGTCAAAGTGCAAATATAAGCGCTACCTTAAAATATTGGCGTTCTTTACATTTATAAATAATGTGCTTTGCTGAAAATATCACAAACAAAATATACTTTGCGAATGAATGATGGTGTTATAGTAAGGGTGTTTAGAACAGAAATGTAATTTGTTAATTGAAGAAAGGTCGAATAAAATGAGCTATCAAACAATTAATCCCTTTAACGACGAAGTTATTCAAACATTTGACAATCATGATGATGCTTATGTTGAGAAAGCCATTGCCGAAGGTCATGCACTGTATAAGAAGTGGCGCAATGACCCGGCTAGTGGCCGTGCAGAGATATTAAACAAAATTGCTGACTTGATGGAAGAAGATGCTGATCATTTAGCTAAGGTACTTACTATTGAAATGGGTAAGCGATTTATCGAGGCTCAAGGTGAAGTAGCGTTAAGTGTTTCAATTGCTCGTTACTACGCCAAAAATGGTGCAGATTTTCTTAAGCCAGAACCAATTAAATCCTCGATGGGGGATGCGCAAGTAATTTCGCGCCCCACTGGTGTATTGATGATGGTTGAACCATGGAATTTCCCTTACTATCAAATTATTCGTGTATTTGCACCCAATTATATAGCTGGAAACCCAATGCTTTTGAAGCACGCAAGTAATACGCCAATGGCTGCATCCGAATTTGAAAAAATTGTTGAACGGGCTGGTGCACCAACTGGTGCTTTTGCTAATTTATTCATTGATTATGATCAAGTGAATAAAATTATTGCTGATGATCGTGTACAGGGAGTGGCGTTAACTGGTTCAGAACGTGCCGGACAATTAATTGCTGCCGAAGCTGGTAAAAATATGAAACAAAGTTCGCTTGAACTTGGTGGAAGTGATCCATTCATTGTTCTGGATGATGCTGATTTATCTGAGATTAAAAAAATTATCGGGGGTGCTCGTCTATACAATGCAGGGCAGGTATGTACTTCGTCTAAACGGTTTATTGTAACCGAAAAAAATTACGATGCAGTACTTACAATGTTAAAAGATGCCTTTACTGAAGCAAAGCTAGGTGACCCATTGTTGGAAGATACGACATTAGCACCATTAAGTACCAGCAAGGCTAAGAAGAACTTGACCAAACAAGTGAAAGCGGCGGTTGATGCCGGTGCCACTCTTGAATATGGTAGTGTTGTCCAAGATAAGCCAGCTGCGCTATTTGATCCCGTTATTTTAACTGGTATCACAAAAGATAACCCAGCGTATTATCAAGAGTTCTTCGGTCCAGTTGGACAAGTATACAAAGTGAAAGATGAAGAAGAAGCAATTACACTAGCTAATGATTCTAATTATGGCTTATCGGGCGTGGTCTTTGGTGGTTCACCTGAGCATGCAACAGAGGTGGCTTCTCGTATTGAGACAGGCGCTGTTTATGTAAATAGTTTTGGTGGCACGTTGCCTGAGTTACCATTTGGTGGTGTTAAAAATTCTGGCTATGGACGTGAGCTAGGACGCTTTGGTATTGAAACCTTTGTGAACAAGGAACTTATTGTTACTAAAAAGGAACCAATTGATTTAGATAATGCTTTTGGTGGATTTGTTTAAAAACTACTAATTACCGGTTATCGCTGGTTAAACGATTAGATCTCGAATAATGCTGAGATTTAATCGTTTTTCGTTACTTTAAATTGAGAAGTTGGTTGGAAGGGATAAATAATGACCAGTATGCATAGAAGTTTTACCTGTTTTGTGGATGGTGAAGAAAAGAATGTTGTCGATGGTGTCTTATTGGCAGAACTAGATATTGAACTACAACAAAAGATAAAGCATGATTTTCCTGACAGCATGTTAGCAGATTTTATTTGCTTTGATCATTTGCTTCAATATCGTTTAGAAAAAATTGATAAAATGATATTGGAGAAGCATAGAACAAATAAACATATTAATAACAAACTAACGCACATATTGACAGATAAAAGTTTTAAAGTTGTTAATGTGAATAAGAATCAAAGAGAATCCTATACATTTGGTCAAAAAATAGCAGATAATGTCGCACATTTTGGTGGTAGTTGGGGATTTATTATTGTGTCCATTTGTGCAATGATTATGTGGATTATTACCAATATTTTTCAATTATTCAACATGCATTTCGATCCCTATCCCTTTATCTTATTAAACCTATTTTTGAGTATGGTGGCCGCATTACAGGCGCCGTTAATACTAATGAGTCAGAATCGATCATCTGATTATGACAGATTGCACGCAGATAATGATTACCATGTGAATTTAAAGACCGAGGAAGAGATGAGGGTACTGCATGCTAAAATTGACCGTATTATTCAAAAAGACAACCCCGATTTATTTGAAATTCAAAAAATGCAAACAAAAATGCTTGGAGAAATACAAAAACAAGTCAATGAGCTACATAATCACCAAAAAATTAGAAATGTTGACTAATAAAAAGGCCTAGGTGTTATACACTTTAGGCCTTTTGTTTTGTCTATTTTCATTTTACAAATTGTTCAGAAAGTGACAAGAATTCGTTAATATCTTTTTTAACCAAATCGGCACCAGTCTGCCAAAATTCTGGTTTCGTTAAATCAACACCAAGATGCTTTTTTGCTAATTCTTCTGAAGTCATATTAGCAGTGTCACGTAGCAAGGCAATATATTTTTCTTCAAAATTGTCACCATCTTTTTGTGCTTGTGCGTAAATGCTTGATGAGAATAAATAACCAAATGTATAAGGAAAATTATAAAATGGCACAGAGTCAATGAAAAAGTGCAATTTCGATGACCAGAAGTGGGGATGACGGACATCTAAAATACCATCAAAGGCTTCTTTTTGTGCATTGTCCATTAATTCATTCAAGCGCTGTGGAGTGACTACACCATTTTTACGTTCAGTGTAAAATGCATCTTCGAATAAGAAACGTGCATGAATATTCAGAAACATAGCGATTGGATTTGTCATTTTTGCATCTAATAGGACAACCTTTTCTGCATCTGTTTTTGCAGCAGTGACATTTGCATCATTAACAATTAATTCAGCAAATGTTGATGCAGTTTCAGCCACGTTCATAGCATATGCATCACGCCAAAATGGTAAATCAGTTAGCTGCGCAGAGTGGAATGCATGACCCAGTTCATGGGCAATCGTTGCAGCATCATTTACAGAACCAGTATACGTTAGGAAAATACGAGACTCATGTAAATCTGGGACTGATTCCATATAGCCACCAGGTTGCTTACCAGGCCGGTTCTCAGACTCAATCCAGTTATTTTCAAAAGCCATTTGCGCAAAAGAAGCCATTTTGGGAGAAAATTTTCCAAATTGTTCGATAATGAATTTGGCAGCATCATCATAGGAAACATCTTCAGGTTCGTAGTCACCAATGTTTGTTAAAGGAGCAACTTGATCTTGCCAACCCATAGATTTTAAACCAAGTAATTGCTTTTTACGCTCAAAGTATGGCTGAAACATATTTTTATTGGCATCAACTACTTGCCACATGGCATCTAACGTTTCACGAGACATACGATTTATTTCTAGAGGTTGCTCTAAATGTGATTGGCGTCCATGAGCCTCTTGATTTGTTAAACGAAAACCTGCTAGGTGATTCAAAGTATCACTAGTAAGATTTTCGGCCTTTTCCCACATTTTTTCATAGTTTGCCATAATATTGGCCCGAACATTACTATTTGGTTCACCATCTAACATATTCAAGGCTTGACCAGCCGAAATTTGACGAGTTTTACCATCTTCATCTGTATAGTTCATTGATAATGAAGCTGAAATAGTATCGTAATGTTGTGACCAAGCTTGTTGACCATCAAGATCGAACTTGTTGATTAGGTTTTCTGTCTGATCATCAAGTAAGCGCTTAGCATTATTACGTAACTCTGTTAAATAAAAAGCAATTGGAGCGAGACGTTCAGTTTGAATAGCGTTATCAAAATTTTCATCATTTAGTTGTGAAAGTAATTTTTGAAACTGGTTCAATGGTGATGAGAAGGATACCCACAAATTTCCTAATTTATTGAAATGAGGACCATATACACTATTTCCATAATCTACTGATGACAAGCCGTTAACAAAGATATTGATAGTTCCTATTCCAGCACCGATTTCTTGTGCTAAGTCGGAAAGATTAGTTAATGCTGTGAAATGTTCATCTTGTATACTATTGTAATCAGATACCATACTTTTGAAATCATCAATTTGTTTTTCGACTAAATTATACTTTTCAGTCAATTGAGGTGAAGTTATTCCACCGGGAAAGATGCTTTCTAAATTCCATTTTTGTGAGTAGGTCACGTTATAATACCTCGCTTTCTCTATACTTTATGATACCATTCTTAACCAAATCCTAGTGATAATAATTAATTAAAAAAATTTTTTAATGTGTATGGAGTTATAACTAACTTATTTTGTATTATAAAAATAAAATAAAGTGAATTGTCTAATTTATTTTTAATTTCAAAGTGTTTGCTCCATTCGCAAAACTAGCGTAAAATTTTAAGGATTGATGATAAGGGAAAATTTGTCTATGAAGAAGATATACAAGTGGTTGATTGGAATTTTAATTATTGCTAGCTTGCTATTATTAGCTGCTGGGATGTATTTTTTTCAAGTTGCTGAGGTGCGAAATGTAGCGTCTAATTATCCAGATAAATTACGAAATAAAACAAATCCACTTTATCATTATGAGCATGATTTTTTAGCTCGTAAGAAGCAGATTTGGACGCAGAAAACTACTGATGGATTAAAATTAGATGCATGGTATGTACCGGCTCACAAACAAACAAATAAAACAGCTGTTCTAGCACATGGTTGGCATAATAATAAAACAACAATGGCTATATATGGTGAACTGTTCCATGAATTAGGTTATAACGTATTAATTCCAGATAATCGTGCACATGGTGACTCTCAAGGTGAAATGATAGGTTATGGATGGCTAGACAGAAAAGATTATCTTGGTTGGACAAATCAAGTTCTTAGAAAAAATGGTCACAAATCAAACATTGTGATGTATGGTATGAGCATGGGAGCGGCAACAGTCTTATCCACTTCTGGTGAGAGAGCTTTGCCAAAACAAGTAAAGGCAATTATTGCTGATTCTTCTTATACTAGTGTTATGGATGAAGTGAAGCATGAGGCAGGGGCTATGTATGGGCTTCCTTGGTTTCCTTTGGTAAATATTGTTTCTGGAATTTCAAAAGCACGAGCGGGTTATTCGTATGAAGAAGCCAGCCCTTTAAAACAAGTAGCTAAAAATACGCGGCCGATATTTTTTATTCAAGGTGGAGCAGACACATTTGTACCAACTAGAATGGTCTATCCCTTGTACAAGGTTTCAAAAGGGCCAAAGCAATTATGGATTACAAAAGGATCCAAGCATGTCCAAAGTTTTCATGATTATCCAGTTGTCTATAGAGAAAAAATACAACATTTTTTAGAAAAATATGATAAATAAAAACGATTAACTATATTCTAGTTAATCGTTTTTTGGTTTCGCAGTAACACTATGAATCTTCTGATTGAACACCGTAGACCTCGACATGATATCCAGTAATATTTAAACCACTAGCCTTACGTGCTGCATCAAAAAGAGGCGCCATATCAAAATTATCTGCGTCAATAATTTCGTTAGTCTGTTGATTAATGATGTGATAATGTGGTTCACCATAATAGTCAAAGTGACGTTTACCGTCATCGTGAATATCAATAGCAATAATCAATCCTGTTTCAATAAGTTTGTCAAGTGTGTTGTAGACTGTTGCCAAACTAATGTTGCTCAAATCTTCATGAATCATTTCTGCTGTTGGATGAGTTTTGTGTGTAACGAGATATTCTAAAACAGCCATGCGTTGAAACGTGGCTTTCAAACCATGCTCTTGCAAGATTGTACGCAATTTTTGATCAGTCATAAGAATCCTCCATATTTACTTACTATTATAACATGGTGATATGTAGAATTGTTCCAAATAACTTGATTTATTTAATATCTTGAGTTAGAATGTATATTAGAATAGTTCTAACAAAGAGGGGGAGAGTTATGTCTGAACAAGCAAGTTTTATGCAAAAAAATAATATCATTCGTGCCGCAGTAATGGGCGCTAATGATGGAATTTTATCAGTTTCTGGTATTGTACTGGGTGTGGCTGGAGCCACAAGCAATACGGGCACAATTTTACTCGCAGGGTTTGCTGGTATGCTAGCAGGGACTGTTTCTATGGCGATGGGAGAGTTTGTATCTGTTAATTCTCAACATGATGCTCAAGAAAAAGTTCGTCAAGTGCAAACAAAGGCTATTAATACAAATTACGATGATGAATTTGATTATGTTCAAAAAAAATACGAGGATACGGGTATATCTTCTGATTTGGCTAAAAAAGCGACACAAGAAATGATGGATAATGATCCACTAGTAACAACAGTTCGTGAACGCTATGGTTTTTCTTTGAATCAAGAATTGAGTGCGAGTCATGCAGCATTAGCATCTTTGATTAGTTTTCCAATTGGGTCGATATTGCCAATGATAGCTATTTCTTTAATACCACAAGTTGCTCGAGAAATGGCGACGTTTGTTGCAGTTGTCATTGCTTTGGGGATTACTGGTTATGCTGCAGCTCATGTGAACGGTGCTGATAAAAAGCGTGCGGTCGTTCGAAATATCATTGCCGGTATATTTACCATGGTTGCGACATACCTAATTGGTCGCATGTTTAGATAATGGGGAGTCTGACAAAATGGAAAAGGTTGAGAAACATGAAACAATGGACGAAAGATTGAATGCAATTCGTGCGGGCGTTTTGGGTTCAAACGATGGCATTTTGACAGTTGTTGGCGTTTTGTTTTCAGTAGCTGCTGTAACGACGAGCCATTTTGCAATTTTTATTGCAGGATTAGCCGATTTGGTGGCTTGTGCTTTATCAATGGCTTCTGGTGAGTATGCTTCAGTTAGTTCACAGTCTGACAGTGAAAAAGTAGCGGTGGCTACCGAAAAAGAATTGTTGAAGACAGATATAGCTGGTCAACATCAGTGTGTAAAGAATTTTTATATGAATCGTGGTGTGTCTGAAAAAACAGCTAGTCAAATAGCAGATGAACTATTAGCAAAAAGGCCATTGGAGACCGTACTAAGTATTAAATATGATATTACCTTAGGTCATTACATGAGTCCGTGGTCAGCAGCATGGGCATCTTTGTTTTGCGCAGCCATTGGTGGTGCTTTTCCCTTACTTACATTATTGATGGTACCGGGGAAATATCAATTTATAGCTACCATTGGTGCAACAGTGGTTGCTGTCGCTTTGACTGGATTTTTAAGTGCGAAAATTTCGAATGGTTTGGCGAAACGTGCCGTTATACGTAATATTATTATCGGATTGATAACAATTGCTATTCACTTCGGTATTGGTAAGATATTCTAAGTAGTTTACTTTTTGGGAAGAGTTATAATTTTTAGTATTTTTTTCATTAAAGTTGCTGAAAACAAGCTATGTTTGAGATAATAATAGTATGAAAAAGAAAATTATGAACACATGGCGTGTCTTAGATGCACGATTAAAACTTTCAACGTTATCCATGCTTTTAACGCGTTCACAAATTGGATATGTCGGGCCAACTTTTGCTTATTATGCGCTTTTAACAGTATTTCCAATTTTAATGGGGGCAGCACTTGTCGTATCTTTTACTAGCATTAGTACTGCTGATTTATTGACTATGATGCGCAATACATTGCCAAAAAACATTGAAAACATTGTGATACCAATCATGAAATCAGTGTTGTCATCAAGGAGTACTTCGTTACTGTCATTTTCTGTTTTATTTACCATTTGGTCAATTTCACGTGTAATTGCGGTCTTTCGTCAGTCATTTAATGCAATTTCGGATGTTCAAGAACACATCAGTGGTTTATTAACCCGTGCATTTTCGTTTATTTGGCTACTATTTATTCTTACTGTATTTGCTTTATTAATGATTGGTAGTAACGTGTTAACTATTGTCATGCAGCATTTACCACACTCAGAGTGGACTAGTTTTTTGCAACATCAAACTCCTTGGTTTATTTGGATAGGATTATGGTTGGCATTAACCATGATGAATTTTTTCTTACCAGCAAAAGATGCAAGAGCACCATTACGTTTTGTTATTATCGGAAGTTTCCTAGAACTAGCCATGTTGAATCTTCTGAATAAAGGATTTACATTTTATGCACAATTTGCACTAGGCAAATATGATTTTTATCAATCTGTTAGTTCGATGATTGCGATGCTTATATGGCTGAACCTGATTGCTACGATTTTGGTAGTGGGATATGTTGTTATTAAGTGGTTATCTGTCATTAATTGGAGGAAAATAAATGTTTCAGAACAGTGATTTTGATATTTTTGAGGACCAGACCTTACAAGGTAGAATGGAAAAAATACGAACGATTATTGATCCTAAATTTGAGCAGTTTGCAAAAATTGCGTTGCCAATACTGAGCAGTGATGGACAGGAGTGGTACGCTCACGTTGCGAAACATTTGCGTAGAACAACTTATACACCTGAGAATACTTGGGTTGCCTTTGCACCAAATAAGCGTGGCTACAAAATGATGCCTCATTTTGAGTTAGGTATCTGGGCAGACAATGTTTACTTGTATTTGGCTGTTGAAGAAAATATGAAACCTGCACAGACAACAGAGATTGTTCAAAAATTAAATGAAGTTAATTCATTGGTTGAAAGATTACCAACATTTTATCGTTTAAGTCAAAACCACATGTTAAATGAAACCACCTCGTTAGCATATTTTGATGAATCAGTAAAACGATTTAAAACAGTTAAACATAGTGAAGTTTTGATAGGAATAGAAATTAGACGTGGTGATGACAGATTTGATAGTAATGAGTTGACAGAATCATTATTATTAACCTTACAAAAATTGCTACCAATATATGAAAAGTTAAAATAAAAATAATGACTAAGCCAGTATATATACTGGCTTAGTCATTATTTTTATTTTAATCAGCTAATGCTTCAATTTGGTTAATCTGTTGTAGTTCAAGCGTTTGAGCTTCATTAATTTCATTATACAATACGCTTGCTAACTTATTTGGAATTTTACCTGCAGAACTTGCTTGCTGAATATAATTATACTCATATTGAAATGCCTGAATGTATAGATCACTATCAATCTGAGGAGTTTCTTTATTATATTCACGTTTGATTAAACTGAAATAACGGTCAAATCTTTGTCGTACATAACTTATATATTGATGATCTTCAGTCTCATTTTTTAGGCTTTCTCGTAACAATGCATCTAAATATTTATTGACTTCAATGATAACGTCATTATTTAATAACAGCAATCCATCATGTACATTTTGCCATTGTTGCATTTTATCTTGATGTTCTTCAGCCCATTTTTCGCGACCTTGTAAACGTTGTTTTTTAGTGATTTGGCCGTTCTGAATGTGCCATTTAGCATGTCTAAATTGTGCGTGTATGTAATGACGAATTCTTCGTAGTGATTTACGTTGGAAAAAATTATTAATTTTTAGACGATTGACAATCTTTTCATAAGTATCAATTACTTCAGCGCTATACTCTTGTTCGACATTATCACTATGAATAAAAGTTAAAATGAAGTCTTTAGTATCACTTAATAAATCACTGTATCTTTGAGACACATAATCATTATTCATTTGGTTTTCATTTAACCAACCTTTTTGTGACTGTAATTGCATCGTAATCGCTTCGCGCACAGTGTGATCTTCAATCGTTTCAGATACTTTTAATGAAGCATAATCAACCATTTGATTACGAATGGCTTCTAAATCCTTTTTGGTATAAGTTTCAATTTTCTGTGGCAGCACAACTGGTAAAATGATAGCACTCATCAACATACTAATTAAAATAATCAGCGTAGCAACTACAATCAGTTCAGCGCGATAGGGGAAATTGTGATTAGCAATTGTTATTGGTAATGAAAATGCCATTGCTAATGTCATCGTTCCATGCACACCACTGATAGCGAATACATGAGACAAAAAACGATGTTGTTTAGGATTATCATGATTATCAAAGAATGTACTGGCAGCTTGATTATCTTCACGAAAAGCCCATACATAACGGACAACGTACATGGCTATATAAATTAAAATGCTTAAACCTAATAATTGTGATATGCCAAGAAAACCCATCGTATTAATTTCTTGCCAAACAATAGGTAATGAAATGCCTAAAATAATAAACACAATACTGTTCAAAACATTAGAAATAGATTCCCAAATCGTATTAGAAGTAAGTTGCACACGAGTTGATGTTAATCGAAGTTTATTTGATTCCCAATTATGCACAATACCGGTTGCCACCACAGCCAAAATACCAGAAGTACCAAATGATTCTGCTAAGAAATAGACGATAAATGGTGTTAATAAACTAATTGGAATGATTGTTGTTTCAGGGCTTGACGTTCTAAAAGTGATATTTGTTCGAATAGCAACGATTATAAAGCCAGCAATTATACCGATAATAGCCCCGCCCACAGCAACGAATAAAAAATGACCGATTCCTGCAATGAGTGAAAATTTTCCTTTTTCCAATACGGATAATGCTAAATCTAGTAGCACTAATCCTGTTGCGTCGTTAAATAATGATTCAAGTTCCAAGGCTTCACCAACGCCATTGGGCATGTCAACTGAGGCAGTCATCGATTTTACGGCAACGGCATCGGTAGGAACAACAATTGCAGCCAAGGCAATAGCTAAAGGTAATGTCCACTTAACTTCTACACGATTAGCAATCAATCCGACAACAATCGCAGTCACAATCGCTAAGACGACGGATAGTAGAAAAATAATCGAAAAACGTTTTTTAATTTTCGAAAAAGATTGTTTTTGACCGTCTAGGAACATTAGCGGGGCGATAATCATTAACATGAAAAATTCAGGTTCAAGTTCAAAATTTTTGAATATTGGTGTTAGTGATAAAACTATACCAACAACAATTAAAATAAATGCTTCTGGAATTTTTGGAACAAATTGTTTAATAAGATTCGTACCAATAACACCAATTAATAATAAAGCTAGTGTATATAATGCAGTCATACATCCCCCTTGATAAAAATTTAAATAAATGAATTTTTTAAAGTGATTCTCTAATTTGAATCGTTGATGGTATTCGAATTGTTTTAGATAACGCTTTTTGATCAGTCATGATTTGCATTAAATTATCTGCAGCTGTGCGACCGATTTCTTGAGGGTTTTGAGACACAGAAGTAATTTCTGGTGAAATCATGTCAGCAAACATATCATCATCGTAACCAATTACACCAACATCATCAGGAATAGAGATATTGTTTTTCTTTAAGAATCGAATAATCTCCCATAAAACCTGACCATTGAGCGCATAAAGCGCTTTTTTTGTGTCCGAATGAATCATTTTTAGTAATAAATCTTGCCAGTTTTTATTGTCATCGATTTCAATTAACTCGATGGTTATATTGGTATCTGCAATACCTGATTTGAGACCGTTATAACGGTTCATACGGCTAGAAACACCATTGATATGATTGGATAAAACTATAATTTCTTCATATTTTTTTGATTTTATCAATTCAGCTACTTCAATTGACTTTTGAAAATTATCCGATACCACTGCTGGCCAAGTAAACGGTTCCGTATATCTATCAACTTGCACTACTGGAATATTTTCATCAATTAATAGTTGGTAGTGAGTTGGTTGGTGAACAAGTGGTTGTAGGATAATACCGTCAATTTTTTCGGTTACCATTTTTTCCAAATTACTGTATTCACGATCGATCGAGTTATCACCGTCCATAATCAAGACTTGATAAATTGTATTTTGAAAATAGTCACTAATTCCCTTCAAAAGACGAGATGTATACATGTTAGAAATATCGGCTACAGAAATACCAATTAAAAGAGAGTTCTTAGCTTTTAAAGCTTGAGCCTGTCGGCTGGGATGATAATCCAACTCATTAATTGTTTTAGCAATTCGTTCTTTTGTCGCTTCAGACATATTATCAAATTTCCCATTTAAAAAACGGGAAACAGTCGTCTTCGAAACCCTTGCCATTTCAGCTATAACGTTGATAGTCACTTTTTTACTCATGAGAATATTATACGACAAATAAAAAAAAGGGGTTGACAAATATTTGGAAGCGTTTACAATATATCATGTAAACCGGTTTCCGAAAACGATACACGTAATCCGAAATAGAAGGGTAAAAAAATGGAAAAAGAGCAGTTACATATTGATCCAGAAAAATTTGCATTACAATTTCTTGAGTCTTTTAAATTGAATTTCGATGCTAAGAATCTGGAGGGTATGGCTAAACAACAATTGGCAGCATATCTATCAGCTTATTTTTTAGTTGAAAAGTTTAACAAAATTGAAGGTGAAAATTTTGATCGTTCGCAACCTAATTTGTCAGATTTAGGATTTGATGAGCTATTGAAACATGTAACAGAATTAAATAAGTATTGAGGAGCGGATAATGAAAAAAGAACAAATTGTTTTAAATAATTTAGTATTCATGAATGATCGTGAGAAGGGAATGCAACAACTTGAAATGCTAAAAAAAGCTGTGTCATTCGGTGTCTCATCGGTTGAATTACGACGGGAGTACTTTGACGACATTATTAAAGAAACCCCAGCCATTGCGCAGTATGCAGCTGATAACAAGTTGCGGTTATTTTATTCTGTACCAGATGAGGTATTTGTGAACCATCGTCTTAATCCAAAATTGGCACAATACTATGATGAAGCACAGGCGCTTGGCATTTATGCGATTAAATTTAATATCGGAGATTTCGAAACGTTATCTTCGGAAGATGTTTCTGAGTTAAGCCAATTACTAACGCGTGGTATTCAAACAAATATTGAAAATGATCAAACTCAAGTTTCAGGAAAGATAAAAGCCATTGAAAAGTTTATGTCTGCTGTTACCGAAAATAATTTAGATATTCGATATGTTTATGATATGGGTAATTGGCGTTATGTTGGTGAAGATGAAGTTTTGGCAGCTGAAAAACTAGCACAGTATGTGCGCTATATTCATGTTAAAGATGACCAAGGACACGGTGATAATTTGGTAACCGTACCGCTTAATGAAGGAGATATTGCATGGCAATCAATTTTGAACATCTTGCCAAGCAACGTTCCCATAGCGGTTGAATATCCAACAGTTAATGACAAAGTTATACAAGATGGCGTTCAGGCACTCGCCATGTTTAGTTAAAGGGGTGCAAGACTTATGACTAATATAATTATTAGTATTTTGCTCTTACTAACATTCGTAGGCTTTATCTATTACATTGTTAAAGGTGGTAATTTAGTTATTGGTTTCTTTGTAATGGCGCTTCTCTGGTCTGTTATTGGGCTGGTACCTTTCGACCAAGTTGTTCAAAAGGTTATTGCAGAGCCAGCATTGAATTATGGACCAACAATTATTTATATTGTTTTTGGTTCTTGGTTTGGTCGTGTACTAGTTGATTCTGGTATAGCTGGATCCATTTCGGCACAGACTGAAAGAGTTGGACGAAAAGCGCCTATTTTAGCAACAATATTAGTTGTGCTCGTTACAGCATTGATTTTCTCGTCGGCATACGGCGTTGGTTCGGTTATTGCCATTGGTGTTATATTAATCCCAATCTTGTTGTCGATTGGTGTCCCTAAAAAGGTAGCTATTCCAGCATTCACAATGGCTATTGGTGCGCCAATGTACATTAACGTAGTCCTATTTAACCAAATAAAAGCGTTCTTCCCGTCAGTTAATTTTTCGGGAAAATACTTGATTTTTGGATTAGCAGCCATGGGAATTCAATTATTAGGCGTTATTATCTTCATATTGCTTAATAGTAAAAGCATTAAAAATAGTGAAATTGAAACAATTGATGACAGTAAGCAAGCAACCTTTCAGAAAACGCATCCAATTACATTTATCATCCCCGTTTTACCGGTGGCCTTGAATATGTTCTTCCATTGGGATGCTATTCCTGCTCTGTTATTGGCAACTATTATTGCGTTGTTATTGACAGGGCAAATGAAATCTTATAAAGGATTAGTTGCTTTTATCAACAAAACAGTTTCACAAGCAATCAATGATATTTCTGGTCTGATCATCTTCTTGATGGCATTGGTTATGTTTGCCGGAGCAGCTACTATGAATGTGCCCCATTTTAAAAGCATGATTGAAGTGATATTACCAAGTAGTCCATTGGTTTTGGCGATTGCTATTGGTATATTAGCACCATTGGCTTTGTTCCGCGGTCCTCTGCATGTTTGGGGAGCAGGAGCAGCTACGGCGGCAGTTTTAGCTGCTACAGGTACTTTCCAACCAATATTTTTGCTACCACTTCTTTACACGGCAAGTATTATGGCAGTTTCCATTGATTTAACACAGTCATGGAATACATGGGCGCTAACATACTCAAAGTTGGAAACAAAGGAATACTTAAAAATGGGCATTCCAGTGATGTGGGTAGTATCGTTTGTGAACGAACTATTAGTTTATGGCTTTTTCGGGCATTAAAAAGGAGTTAGGAGAAACAAGATGAGTGAAATTTTAACATTAGGTGAACCGGTAGTGACGTTTGCTTCTACCGACTTAAATAAGGGTTTAGTTGATAGTATTAATTACTATAAATTTTTGGGTGGTGCTGAACTAAATGTTATGATCGGTGCTACTCGATTAGGTCATAACACGGAATACATTTCTCAGGTTGGTGCAGATCCGTTGGGTCAATTTACCATTAAGGAAATAGCGCGTTATAATGTTGGTAATCATTATATTGCTACAGATGAAAATAATTGGACGGCTTTTCAATTAAAAGAATTAGTTGATCAAGGAGATCCATCAACTTTTAATTTTCGTAAAAATTCAGCTGCGGCACACTTTGACAAATCATTAATTGATCAAGTTGATTTTTCCGATGTAAAGATAGCCCATTTATCAGGAATTTTCCCAGCAATTTCGCTTCAAGCACGTGAAGCATTCCGTTATTTTGCTGAACAATTAATTGATCATGGTATTAGAACAACATTTGATCCAAACTTACGCCCTGCTTTATGGGAGTCTAAAGAAGTGATGATTGAAACGATCAATGATTTAGCAAAGTATGGTGAAATTGTTTTACCTGGTATTGATGAAGGTGAAATCCTAATCGGATCAAGAGATCCAGAGACTATCGCCGATTTTTATCTGAATAACAGTGACCGCACACAAACTGTTGTTGTCAAAATTGGTTCTGATGGAGCCTACGTCAAAAACAAGAGCGGTGAGAGTTACATTGTTAATGGATTTAAAGTTGAAAAGGTCGTTGATACTGTTGGCGCAGGAGATGGATTTGCGCTTGGCTTGATTACCGGTTTGATTGAAGGATTGACTATGGCAGATGCTGTGCGACGGGGGAACGCTGTAGGTGCTCTACAAGTTCAAACACCGGGTGACAACGATGGGTACCCAACACAAGAAGAACTAGAAGCATTTTTAGCAGATAATAAGAAAGAGGCATAATATGACAGAACAAGTATTCTTACCAGATGATATTCCAGCAGTTGGGAAAAAGATTCTTGAAGATGCAGGATTAGAAGTAGTCGTTGGTTCTGGTCGTGATCATGAAAAGATGAAGACTGAAGGGGCAGAGGCAAGTGCTGTATTGATTGGTACACAAAAGTTTGATGCGGATATAATGGACGCTATGCCAAATTTAAAGGTTATTGCACGTAATGGCGTTGGTTATGATGCTGTTGACGTGGATGCTGCAACTCAGCGCGGTATCTACGTTGTGAATACACCTAAAGCTTTATCAGGATCAGTTGCTGAAACGGCTGTCTCTGAGTTATTAGCTATCAGCAAGAACTTATATCAAGATTCAAAAGCAATTCATGATGATAATTGGAATTATCGAAAGGCACATCCAGGCCGTGATATTGAAGGGAAAACTGTTGGTATCTTAGGATTTGGTCGTATTGGTCAGCAAGTTGCTAAAAAATTAAGTGGGTTTGATGTTAAGGTCATTGCTTTTGATCCCTTTGCCAAGGATGTGCCTAATGTTGAATTGGTTGATCGTGAAACGATTTTTAAAACTGCCGACTATGTGATGGTTCATTTGCCTGCATTACCTGAAACTCAGCATTCAATTGGTGCAGATGAGTTTAAGTTAATGAAAAATGACGCATTTTTAATTAATATGGCTCGTGGTTCTATTTTGGTTGAATCTGATTTGGTCTCGGCTTTGAAATTGGGTGAGATAGCTGGTGCGGCTTTAGATGTCTTTGAAGAAGAGCCATTGCCTGTTACGAATCCATTAGTTGCATTGGAAAACGTTTTGCTCACACCACATATTGCCTCTAATACAGTTGAAACTAAGGCGCGTATGGCGGTTGATGCAACCAATGACATTGTTCGGGTATTATCTGGCAAGAACCCAGAATCAGCTGTGAATAAAATTGATAAATAACTAGAAAAACGACTGCTTGAAAGTCGTTTTTTAATTTCAAGGTGTATAATGTAGCTATTCTAATAGATTACAGGAGAAAACATGACTCAATTCACACGGATTTATAATAATTTTCAACCTGAACACTATGATATCTATTTAGATATTAATCGTGAGACAAAACAGTTTAATGGTAAAACAAAAATTAGTGGTAATGCGTTGGTCAAAGATATTGCCTTACATCAAAAAAACTTGCAAATTCAGTCCATTCACATTAATGAAAAAGAGATTCCTTTTGTCATTGACGAAAATGCTGATTTGATTCAGATTTCGACAGAAATTATTGGTCATATAGACATCACTGTGATTTATAAGGCAAGATTAACCGACACAATGATGGGTATTTATCCTTCGTATTATGAGCTAGATGGTGTTAAAAAACAAATTATCGGTACACAATTTGAAACAAGTTTTGCTCGTCAAGCCTTTCCAAGTGTGGACGAACCGGAAGCTAAAGCGACATTTGATTTATCAATCAAGTTTGACGAACAACCAAATGAAACAATTTTAGCCAATATGCCAGAAATACGCACAGAAAATGGCGTACATTATTTTGATACAACCGTTCGGATGTCAACTTATTTAGTGGCCTTTGCTTTTGGAGAATTACAGAGTAAGCAAACGGTTACTAACACAGGGGTAAAAGTTGGTGTATTTTCTACCAAGGCACATGCTCCCAAAGAATTGGATTTTGCACTGGACATTGCTAAAAGATCGATTGAGTTTTTCGAAGAATTTTATCAAACGCCGTACCCATTACCACATTCTTGGCAACTAGCCTTGCCTGATTTCTCTGCAGGAGCAATGGAAAACTGGGGATTAGTAACTTACCGTGAAGCTTATGTATTGCTTGATCCTGAAAATTCAGCGTTGAATACCAAACAAGTTGTTGCCACTGTTATTGCTCACGAATTAGCGCATCAATGGTTTGGCGACTTAGTCACGATGAAATGGTGGGATGATTTGTGGCTCAATGAAAGCTTTGCTAATATGATGGAGTATGTGGCAATTGATGCCATTGAGCCTGATTGGCACATTTGGGAAAGCTTCCAAGCAAGTGATGTTGTTTCAGCATTGAAGCGAGATAGTACAGATGGCGTCCAACCAGTCCACACCCAGGTACAACACCCAGCCGATATTGATGCTTTGTTTGATCCAGCAATTGTTTATGCTAAGGGAGCAAGACTACTGGTGATGGTTCGTTCTTTGATTGGGGATAAGGCCCTACGTGAAGGGCTAAGAAAATACTTTGCTCGTCATCGCTATGCAAACGCAGCAGGCGCTGATTTGTGGGAGGCTTTGGGTGAAACTTCAGGTCAAAATATTAAAGCAGTGATGGATTCTTGGTTGGAACAACCAGGATATCCAGTGGTTTCAGCAAAAGTTATTGATGGACAGTTAACCCTATCTCAAGAACAGTTTTTCATTGGTGAGTACGAAGAAAGTGCTCGTCAGTGGCAAATTCCCTTAAACAGCAACTATGATGCGGCCCCTCAACTACTAGCCAATGAGCGTGTAGTAATTGGTGATTATGCCCAATTACGTGAATCAGTTGGCGCACCTTTTAGACTGAATAACGGTAATGATTCGCATTTTATTGTTAAATATGATGCTCAATTACTAACAGATATTTTAGAACATCTTGATGAATTGGATAATATTTCGCAAAGACAAATTCTTCAGGATTTACATTTGTTAGCCGATGGTAGGCAGATTACCTATGCTGATATCGTGCCACTACTGCTTAATTTTGCTCACAAAGATGCCATGTTGGTTAATGCAGTACTATATGGTATTCTTTCAGACTTGAAGAAGTTTGCTACACCAAATTCAGCTGAAGAAAAGGCTTTGAAAGAATTCTATGATGTACTAAGTAGAAAACAAGTAAAACGTTTGGGTTGGGCCGGCCAAAGCGGTGAATCGTACGACGATCAGCTCACACGTCCTTATGTTTTGAATGCTTCTTTGTATGCAGAAAATCCTGATACAATTGCAACAGCTCATGAATTATTTGAGAAAAACAGTGATAATTTACAAAATCTATCTGCTGATATTCGTCACTTTGTACTCGCCAATGAATTGAAGCACTTTGGAAACACGTCATTGTTTGAACAATTGTTAATCACTTATCGAAAATCTTCTGATGCTAATTACAAAGCTGACTTGCGCTCGGCCTTGACTAGTACCCCAAACTCAGATTTAATTGTAAAATTGATTGATCAACTAAAGGACGCTGACACGATTAAACCGCAAGACCTCCGTGGTTGGGTCTATAGTTTGCTAGTTAATGATAAAAGTCAGCAGTTAGCCTGGGATTGGGTTCGTGAGCAGTGGCAGTGGCTAGAAGACACGATCGGTGGTGACATGGAATTTACAATGTATATTACTGTTATTGCTGCTGTGTTCCATACACCGGAGCGACTAGATGAATTTAAGGCGTTCTTTGAACCCAAGTTGAATACGCCTGGATTAACACGGGAAATTACTATGGATATTAAAGTGATTTCAAGTCGTGTTGATTTAATCGCAGCTGAGAAGGATGATGTGAATATGGCCATTTCTGAGGCTATAAAATAAACTAGTGAAAAAGCAAACGATTATATGTTTGCTTTTTTGATATAAATCATTTTGTGGTAATCCTTTTGAATTGCTAATTAATAACGACTTAGAGTAGAATGGGTTTGTATTGAAAGCGTTTTCTATTAGAAAGGGGATCACGATGTATTATAGTAATGGTAATTATGAAGCATTTGCAACACCACGCAAGCCAAAGAACGTAGAACAGAAATCAGCATATATTGTCGGTTCAGGGTTAGCAGGATTGGCTGCTGCAGTATTTCTTATTCGTGACGGTCATATGAAAGGAGAGTCAATTCATATATTTGAAGAACTCCCATTGGCTGGTGGTTCATTGGATGGTATTCAACGACCAAATGTTGGTTTTGTCACACGTGGCGGCCGTGAAATGGAAAATCATTTTGAGTGTTTATGGGATCTATATCGCTCAGTGCCATCATTGGAAATCCCTGGAGCTTCTTACCTCGATGAGTATTATTGGCTGGATAAGGATGATCCTAACTCATCAAATTGTCGGTTGATCTATGATCGAGGAAATCGTGTGCCAAACGACGGTGATTATACGTTAGGTAAATCATCTGAAGAAATTATTAAATTGATTATGACGCCTGAAGCAAAGTTAGGCACAACGACGATTGAAGATTATTTTTCAGAAGACTTTTTCAAAAGCAATTTTTGGATATATTGGGCAACAATGTTTGCTTTTGAAAAGTGGCATTCAGCAATCGAGATGAGGCGTTATGCAATGCGCTTCATTCACCATATTGATGGGCTACCGGATTTTTCAGCATTGAAGTTCAATAAATACAATCAATATGATTCGATGGTATTGCCTTTGATCAAGTATCTCGACGATCAGGGTGTTGATGTACAGTTTGATTCTAGGGTTGATAATGTCATTGTGAATTTTGATCATGGCAATAAAGTTGTCAAGGAATTACAGCTCACTGTTGCAGGAAAGCCAGAAACTAAACAGCTTACAGCAAATGATTTAGTTTTCATAACGAACGGTTCCATTACTGAGAGTACGACCTATGGGAGCCATTTTGAACCAGCGCCAGTTACAAACGAACCCGGTGGGTCGTGGCGTTTGTGGGAAAAATTAGCTGAACAATCAGACGAATTTGGTCATCCAAGTGTGTTTTATCAAAACTTACCAGAAAAAAGTTGGTTTGTTTCAGCGACAGCAACAATTAAAAATACTGAAATTGATTCCTATATTGAACGGCTTACCAAGAGAGATTTACATGACGGTAAAATTAATACAGGTGGCATTGTAACCATTACTGATTCAAACTGGTTGATGAGTTTTGCCGTCCATCGTCAACCACATTTTAAGCAACAAAAGCCAAATGAAACAACAGTTTGGATCTACGGACTATATTCTGATGTTCCTGGTAACTATGTTAAGAAGACTATCGTAGAGTCTTCTGGTCAGGAAATTACACAAGAATTTTTGTACCACCTAGGTGTCCCTAAAAGTAAAATTAATCAACTAGCACAGCAAGAATCAATTAACACTGTTCCAGTGTACATGCCGTTTATTACAAGTTATTTTATGCCACGTGTCATGGGTGACCGTCCAAAAGTAATTCCGGATGGCTCTGTTAATTTGGCATTTATTGGGAATTTTGCTGAGTCACCTTCGCGAGATACAGTCTTTACTACGGAATATTCAGTACGGACTGCTATGGAGGCTGTATATAGCTTGCTAGATGTTGAGCGTGGCGTACCAGAAGTCTTTAATTCAATCTATGATATTAGAGAATTATTGCGAGCTATGTACTATATGAATGATAAAAAGCCAGTGAGCGAAATGGATTTGCCAATTCCTAAACTAATACAAAAAGTTGGGCTTAAGAAAATTAAAGGTACTTGGCTAGAAGAATTATTGGCAGAAGCACACTTATTATAAGCTTTGTCAGGCACTCGTCCGCAGATGAGTGTTTTTGTCGTATAATGAGATAAAAACAATAAAAGGTATATTATGATTAATCAATATGGTCGAATTGCTGTTGATTCAGCAACCGAATTACAAGAGCTAAGAGCTGTTGGTTTTAACAGTGAAGACTTTGAAACGCTATTGCGACGTGCATTAACAAATTATAAAACTTATGAAGCTCAAAATGACTGGTTGCGGGAGCATCTCGCCACCGATGAGCAAAATATTTTTCTTTTCTTAGAAACAAAACAACCACTCACACAAGCCGTCTTTTATTGTGTTGCTGCTCAACTGTTAGGATTTACGGAGGTTTTGGCGGCTAATGGATATAATGGGGTAGCTACATTTCGGAAGTTAGGTTTACCAATAGTGACGGTAAATAATTTACGTCACGCATGGTATGAGCTGCTAAACAGCCACACAAATAATGGCTTGTTATTTATTGATGAGCTGGCAAGCCAAGGATATTTTGAATCTAATAATCATCGCCTACTCTTTAATGGTAAGTCTTTGCCAACCTATAATACAAACGATTTAATTCGTGAGTCGGTTTGGGTGGAAACCTCTGTTGATACTGATAATGACGGGCGATTTGATTTAGTCCAAGTAGATATTATAAGACCAAACACAAATGAAAAATTACCGGTTCTATTTACAGCATCACCTTATTATCAAGGTTTAAACGAAAAAGAAAATGATGCGAAGGTTCATGATGTTAACGTACCGTTAACAAGAAAGGATACGCATCAACCAGCCCCGAGCAATTTGAACCAGATGGAAGAGACTGTGGAAAAACCGCTTGCGCGTCAAATTAATGGTTATGCTGAAGAAGCTTCTGTCATTTTTACTCAAGAAGCAGGGAAACCTGTTGATTTGAATCAGTATTTTTTGTCCCGTGGCTATGCAGTTGTTTACGCTGCAGGTATTGGCACACGTCATTCTGATGGCATGCAGGATACAGGATCTCCCGAGCAAGTTGAATCAATGAAAAATGTTGTTGAATGGTTAGCTGGTAATAGAGTGGCCTTTACTGATCGCACAAGTAATATTGCTATTGTAGCTAATTGGTCAAATCACAATATTGCAATGACGGGACGCTCTTATTTGGGAACTTTGGCTACGGCAGTTGCCACCACAGGAGTTTCTGGTTTAAAAACGGTTATTTCTGAAGCTGCTATCTCTAATTGGTATCAATATTACAGAGACAATGGTCTGGTTGTCGCACCCGGCGGCTTTCCAGGTGAAGATATGGATGTATTAGCCGAATTAGTATATTCACGGATAAAAGATCCAGCTGACTGGTTAAAAACTAAGAAGCAGTGGGATGACTTTCAAGCGAATACTGAAAAACTCACTGACCGTGTAAATGGCAATTATGACTACTACTGGGATACACGTAATTATTTAAATCAAGTCAAGAATATTAAAGTAGATATGGTAATGATTCATGGTCTAAACGATTGGAATGTTAAACCACGGCAAGTTTATCAATTATGGTCAGCACTCCGCGATTTACCAAACGTTAAGAAAATATATTTACACCAAGGCCAACATATCTATATCAACAACAATCGCTCTTTGGATTTTTCAGATCAGATGAATCTTTGGCTGACTGAGAAATTATTGGATAAAGATGTCAAAGCTAACGAAACATTGCCTACCGTTACATGGCAAGACAATACTGCAGAAGATGCTTGGCATGTCCTAGATGAGTGGGGAGCAAGCAAAAAGAGTAAGTACTATATTGGTAATAATGTGCTTACCACCAATCAAAATAGCGGTGAACTCAATTTTAAGGATTGGTTACCTGAAAATCAGTTCGCTTATTACTGCAATCATTTTGAGAAATGGCGTGACGACACGATTACTGGAAAGTTGTCAACAAATCAGATATTTAAGAGCGAAACTTATACGAGCGAACGAACAGTAGATGGGGAAATCTTATTAAACCTGCGAGTGAAATCATCACAGAATATAGGATTGATCAGCGCAATGGTTGTCGACTATGGGGATGACACATATCTGAAAGAAACACCTACTAACCAAGGAGTGGCGATTGACCGTGGCGTGAATTTTAGTCCGACAGATTTGATGTCGTTTGAATCCAAAAAGTCTGCTTACAAGATGATCACTATTGGTCATATTAATCTACAGAACCGGACAAGTTCTCGTCAAAATGATGACTTATTGTCCAATCAATATGTCGATTTACATTTTGAGTTACAACCAACCTACTACAAAATGAGAGCAGGACATCAATTAGGATTAATTATATATGCGACAGATTTTGAAATGACAATTCGGGGGAATCAATCCATCGCGTACACTATAGATTTATCTAAAAGTTCGCTAGATGTACCATTCGCTTGTAAAAAATAACTATAAAACATGAAGTTTTATCTTGTAATTAAGATAGGGCTTCATGTTTTTAATTGTAACCGTTTACATAATTGTCGGATTGTGTTATTCTTAGTGTAGTAACTAGTACGTACAAGTTGTTTAATTAAAGGAGAATGCTATGTTTGGATTTGGGAAAAAAATAAGCGAAAATGAGAACGTTTACGCACCAGTAACCGGTGAAGTAATTCCTTTAGATAAGGTTTCGGATCCTGTTTTTGCACAGAAAATGATGGGTGATGGATATGCAGTCGAACCTAATGCTTCAAAAATTGTTTCCCCAGTTTCTGGGAAGGTGACGATGGTTCAAGGTCATGCTGTAGGTTTGAAACGCTTTGACGACCTCGAGCTGTTAGTGCATATAGGTATTGATACCGTCTCTTTAAATGGCAAACCATTTACAACGGCAGTGAAAGAAGGCGATATTGTTGATGCAGGCGATGACTTGGTAACAGTCAACTGGGACCAAGTGGAAGAAGCTGGTCTTCCAAAAACAACGCTAGTGTTGATTACAAATACAGCAGATAAATTAGAATCAATTACAGTTCATTATGGACCAGCAGTTGCAGGACAACAGTTGGGTAGTGCTAAGGCAAGGAGAGACTGATTATGGCTAAGGAAGATTATGAAGGCATGGCTCAAGACATCATTAAAAATGTGGGCGGTAAGGATAACGTTGATAAAGTGATACATTGTATTACACGTTTGCGTTTCTATTTAAATGATGAAACTAAGGCCAATACAGAAGAGATGTCAAAAGTACCAGGAATAGCTGGTGCCGTCTATAACAGTGCTTTGGGACAGTATCAAGTAGTTATCGGGCCAGCAGTTGCTGACGTCTACGATAAGGTAGTCGAGCATCTAGGGTCAAGTGTAGTGGACAACGAAGCAACGAATGCAGCAGTAGAAGCAACAAAAGCCAAAGAGCAAAAGCCAAAAAATGTACTTGATTGGTTTAAAGGTGCTTTCCAAACACTAATTGGTACAATCACTGGATCAATGATTCCAGTGATTGGATTACTAGCAGCAGGTGGTATGTTAAATGGATTTCTGACTTTATTGTCAGATCCAAATTTACTTGGTTTAATTAGTACCAAGTCAGATACGTTTACGATTATTCAGTCGATGGCGATGGCACCATTTTACTTTTTACCAGTATTAGTCGGATTTACAGCAGCGCAACAGTTAAAATCAGATCCTTTGGTTGTGGCGGCGATTGGTGCGCTGTTAGTTAAACCAGAAATGATTGGGTTATCAGCGGCAAAGGCTTCAGGTGTGTTGTTAGGTATGCCAATCAACGCACATTTCTTTGGTTTACCTATCACAATACCTAATTACGCATACTCAATTTTCCCAATTATTTTTGCAGCTTGGTTAGCACGTCCTATAGGTAATTGGTTAAAAGATCATTTGCCAGTTTCTATTCGATCAATTTTTCAACCATTAATCACTATTTTCATCGTTGGTTCTGTTGTTTTGGTTATTATGGGTCCTGCGATTACAATGATTTCATCCGGTATATCTGTCGCAATTAATGCACTGTTAAACTTTAACTATGCGCTATCTGGATTGATTATTGGTGGTTTGTATCAAGTTTTGGTTATATTTGGATTACATTGGATGGTTGTTCCTCTTATTGCCAATGAAATCGCACAAACAGGGCAGTCACAATTGAATGCGCTGGTTAACTTCACAATGATTGCGCAAGGTGCTGGTGCATTAGCAGTCTTTGCAAAAACTAAGATTGCTAACTTGAAAGGATTGGCCGGTGCTGGTGCGTTGTCAGCCTTTGCTGGAATTACTGAGCCTGCCATGTATGGTATTAATTTGAAATATGGTCGAGTGTTCGGGATGGCTAACTTAGGTGGTGCCACAGGTGGTTTGATTGCCGGACTGTTCAATCTTCATATGTATGGTTTCACCGGTTCACTAATTGGTTTCCCATCATTTGCTTCTCCAAAGGATAATCCCAATAACTTATTGATTTTCCTTATCGCCTCGGCAGCAACAATTGCCGTGTCGTTTGTAGCAGTTTATCTATGGGGATTTAAAGACAGCGACACGGAACAAGCAGCCGCACAAGTTGAAAAGAAGAATGTCTTCAAAGATGCCATTTCAAAGTGAGGGATAGAAGATTATGACTGAATTAGGAAAACATGTTGTTTATCAGATTTATCCCAAATCATTTCAAGATAGTAATGGGGATGGTGTAGGTGATTTGCCTGGTATCATTCAAAGGCTGCCCTACTTGGCAAAGCTGGGGGTTACCATGATATGGCTGAACCCAGTGTTTCCATCCCCACAAAATGATAATGGCTATGATATAAGTGATTATACGGCGATTGATCCATTATTTGGTACGATGACTGATTTTGAGAATCTGGTCAAAGAAGCTAAAACATACCATATGGGTATTATGTTGGATATGGTATTCAATCACACCTCAACTGATCATACTTGGTTCCAAAAAGCGCTTGCAGGTGATCAAAAGTATCAAGATTATTATTACTTGCGGCCTTACCGTGATGATGGGCATGAGCCAACTAACTGGGTATCGAAGTTTGGTGGCTCGGCGTGGGCCAAATTTGGTGATACTAATTTAGCCTATCTACACTTATATGATCCAACACAAGCTGACTTAAATTGGCATAATCCAGCAGTTCGTCAAGAGCTCTATGATGTTTTAAATTTTTGGTTAGCAAAGGGAGTCCGTGGTTTCCGATTTGATGTGATTAATGTAATCGGTAAAGCTGAAATGCTAGTTGACGATGAAACTGAAAATGGCGGAAAGTTTTTATATACTGATACACCAATTGTCCAAGACTATATACAGGAGATGAACGCAGCCACTTTTGGAAAATATCCTGATGTCATTACTGTAGGTGAATTAAGTTCAACTACTGTGCAAAATACAGCTGCATATACAAATCCTGATAACAAGGCGTTAAGCATGGGGTTCAACTTTCATCATCTAAAAGTTGATTATGATCATGGTAACAAGTGGACAAAAGTGCCTTATGATTTTGAATCATTGCGTCATATTTGGCATGAGTGGAGTCAAGGATTAATGGAGAATCACGGTTGGCCAGCTTGGTTCTGGAACAATCACGATCAACCACGGGCAATAAATCGCTTCATTAAAACACCAAAATATTATCGTGTCGGTGCCAAAATGTTGGCCATGCTTGTTCATTTAAACCGAGGCACACCATATGTGTATATGGGTGAAGAAATTGGCATGATTGATCCAACATATCATAAAATTGAAACGTATGTTGATGTTGAAAGTAAAAATGCTTATCACATGCTATTGGAACAGGGCTTGACGAAACAACAAGCTTTTGAAATTGTTCAAACAAAGTCAAGAGATAACTCACGTGTGCCAATGCAATGGCATAATGAGGCTTATGCTGGTTTTTCAACGCATGAGCCATGGCTACAAAATGCGAATTACGAACAAATTAATGTTGCTGAAGATGAAAAATCAGCTGACAGTTTGTATGCATTTTATCAAAATTTGATTCGTTTACGTCAAGAAAATGAAGTGATTGCTGATGGTGACTATACACCAAAGTATGAGGAATCTGAAGAAATCATTGCCTTTGAACGACAATTGGCGGGGAAACATATTTTGGTTGTTACACACTTTGGTGAAACGCCTGTGTCAATATCTATTTCTGATGAGATTGTTAAAAATGGTCAAGTGTTGGTTACTAACTATCCAGCGCAACCTGTTTCGGGGACAATGCTTTTGAAACCCTATGAAAGTTTTGCAATTGCGTACTAATAAAAAACAACTGCTTGAGTACTTAGTATTTGAGCAGTTGTTTTAAGTTGTTTGTCGTCGTGCAAATTCATCAAACTGAAATTGATCAGGTCTATGTCTTGCAATAGTACGTTGAAAATAGGTTGTGTCAGTTAGGTGACCTTGGCTTTCAACTTGGATTAATCGATTTTCGTCTTCAGGCAAGCCAATCAATAATTTGCGATCAATTGCTGTGACTAGTTCAGCAGTAATTGTTTTTTCAGCATAGGCAACCGACAAGCGGAGGGTATTCTCAATATAAGCATAAATAGAATGCTTAGCTATGTCTTTAGTGAGACCGGGAACAATGTCTGCACGGATATAATCTTCGTCAATGACACTATAAATACCGTCGATAATTCGAACACGAATAATATGATACAAGGGCGTGCCAACAGGAAATAAAGTTGTTTTCTGAGTCTTTTTTGTGACGGTAAGATATTCGAATACAGGAACCTCAGTGACAACATGGAAGTGTTGCAGCTCTTCCAATTCATGAAAACTGGTTAGCCCACTGATTGGAAAGTGACGTAACTGATGGGAAATGACTTGTGACCCTTTACCGCGCTGTTTTTGAATAAGTCCTTCTTCGTCTAATTTTGCGAGCGCTTTACGGATTGTATCGCGAGATGTTTGAAATTGAGTGACCAACTCATTTTCGCTAGGTAGAAAAGAACCAGCGGGGTAAGTATGGTCACGAATGTCATCTTTAATCTGCTGATATATTTTAAAATATAATGGGATCATGTTGAACCTTTAGGATTCTGGATTTGGCGTAGTTAATGCATTGTTACGAATAAAACTGCGGAATTTTTTGAACGTATCAGCGAACAATTCGTCTGGTTCAATATTGAGCATTTCCTTTGGAAAAAAGAAGCGCTGATCTATTGAGGCTTTTCCTTTAATAGCGGCAACTAATGTGGACATATCTGATAATTCACGATGTGAACCATCGGCTAACAAAAAGTCAATTTGTGTTCTTGGCTTGGCGACATTTGGTTTGTAATCATCATAAGGCAAATCATAAGCATTATTGCGCGCCGTGTAAAATCTAGGATTAAATCCAGCATTATCCACAAGCTGCTCGAGTTCTTCAAGTAGTGGGGCCGTTTCGTCGGTGATTTCCATTGATTTTAGCGGGCGGCGTCCCATGAAACGTTGTGATAAATCAGACAAAATAGGATCAGAATGTGATTGCCAAATATTAATATATGTCATAAAAACATTATCATCGAGCTTTAAATATTCAGATAAGGTTAGTTTTTTGTCGCTAAATAAAGGCGCTAGTAGTGGACCAACAAAATCATTTTCTGCAAACTCGCTAGTTGTATTAGAGCGATACAGTTCTTGTGCGCGTTGTAGTAAATGTTCTAGCAAGACTTCCATGCCACGAGATACTGGGTGGAAGTAAACTTGTAAATACATTTGATAACGTGAAACAATATAATCTTCAACGGCATGCATACCTGCGATGTCAAAAGCAATGCCATCAGGGGTTGGTTGCATAGTGCGTAATATTCGATCAATATCGAATTCACCATATTTTGTACCAGTAAAATAGGCATCACGTAGCAAATAATCCATTCGGTCAACATCAATTTGACTAGAAATTAGTTGAACAACTTGTGGATTTTCATAAGTTTTCGCGATAACACTGGCAACTTTGTTTGGAAAGTCAGTTGAAACTTGCGCCAAGACACGGTGGATTTCTGTATCACCAGTAATAATTTCACGAGTCATCGCCTCATGATCTGTATGAAATAAATGTTCAAAGGTATGTGAGAAGGCGCCGTGACCTATGTCATGAAGCAGTGCGGATACTAGTGTTAGCAGGCGTTCTTTCGGATCCCAAATATCACTGTAATACTGTTCAAAGCGTTCCGTGATACGGCGAGCAAGTTCATACGCACCCACTGAATGTCCAAAGCGAGAATGCTCTGCTCCATGGAAAACAGAACTAGCTATACCCAATTGTTTTACACGACGCAATCTTTGAAATTCAGGTGTATTGATGAGATCTAAAATAATTGGATCTTCAATGTGTATGAAATTGTGTATAGGATCGCGTAATACTTTTTCTTTAGGTAATTTTTCTTCTAACATAGTAAGCCCTTTTGCCGTTTCTTATATTATAATAGATTTTAGATTAAAATAGGGGTAAATTATGGCAATTAAAGACCAAACAGACGTTGAAATTCATCTAAAAACGAAAATTCGTCAAGAAAATGATCTTGAAGAGTTTGAATTTCATACAAATGGACAACTTTTTTTGAAAAACGATGCACTTTATTTACGATATACAGAGGTAATTGAGAATCAAAAAACACAAATTATGTTTAAGTTTGAAGAGAACCGTGTACGTATGAATCGATCAGGTGACATTTTAACAAAGTTCTCTTTTATTAAATCACAACGTATCCCCGCTTTGTATCAAACACCAACTGGGCAGATGCAGTTGGAAACATTAACCACATTAATGGCGCTAAACATAGATCATGAAGAAACGCGTGGTGAAGTTGCTATTGACTATGTTCTTTATGCTATGCATCAAATTGTTGGACAATATGAAATTCGGTTGCAATTTATGCCCAAATCTAGTATGCTAGATTAGTTAGAAACCCCCGAAAGGACGTAGAACATGTCACTTACAACATTAGGCAATCACCCTAAAGAAGAATTTGCATTGGTTGAAATTGCAACAGCCATTTTGACAGAACATAAAGAAGCGATGCCTTTTAGTTCATTAGTTCAAGAAATCCAGGAATTTTTGGAAATTGATGCAGAGTCGTTTAAATCACGTCTTTCACAATTTTATACAGATTTGAACACTGACGGTTCATTCATTTCACTTGGAAATAATGAATGGGCTTTGCGTGCGTGGTATCCAGTTGATGCAATCGACGAATCTATCCATGAGCTTGACGATGAAGAAGATGCTCCTAAGCGTAAGAAGTCAGCTAAAAAGAAAGTCAACGTATTTGCTGATAATGCTTCAGATGACGATGTTATCGATTATAATGATGATGATCCTGAAGACGAAGACTTTGGTGCGGTTACTGATGATGATACAGAGACTGACGACGAAGAAACTGAAGTTGAAGTTGAAAGCGATGCTGATAGTAATGACATTGATTTATCAGATGATGAATCAATCGATGCCAATATGACAGAGTTATCTGGTGGCGATGATCTTGATGATCTGAGCGACGGCGACCAAGAAAAATAATTTAGAATGAAAACTACCTGATAGGTAGTTTTTTTTTCTATAAAGATTCAAAAAAAGCTTAATTTTTGTAAGTGACAACGGCTATGTGAATGCTTTTTCGGTTAAATGATAAACGTCAATCAAAAAAAGTAATTTAATTTTAAAAAAAGGGTTGCTTTTTGTTTGGAAAGTCTGTATTATATATAAATGTGCTAAGGCATAAGAAATGCTCCTGTAACTCAGTTGGTTAGAGTAGGGGATTTTTAATCCCAAGGTCCTCGGTTCGAATCCGAGCGGGAGCACTGACGTAAAGTTGGCGACCTTTGGGATAATCCATTTAAAAAGAATTGTTCGTTCAGAACAATTCTTTTTTTGTATATCAATTGGTATATTATAGGGGGAAAGTTGTATTTTAAATACTGGTTAAAACTGACTTTGCAAAATAAGCCAATATAGTGTATTATAAATGAAAACGTTGAAGAGGAAGAGTACTAATAGTTGTTGTTTGAGAGATGTCATGGCTGGTGAAAATGACGCAATGCTGTTTGGAAAACTACCTTGGAAGTGACATACGAGTAGCACAAGTGAAAGTATGACCGGAGTCATTGGTCGTTAACCTGATGAAAGAACTGATGTAATTGTAAAAGTGTTTAAATTTTATAATGAAAAGTTTTATTTGAGTATATTCATGAGGTGGTACCGTGCTAAAAGCGCCCTTAGATTTTTAAATCTAAGGGCGCTTTTTATTCGCGTAAAGAAAAGGGAAATTGTAATGGCAGAGAAGCAAAATAGAGAACTAAACAGAGACTTATCGTCTCGACAAATGCAAATGATTGCGCTTGGAGGCACAATCGGTGTCGGCTTATTTATGGGATCAGCATCTACAATCAAATGGACAGGAGTATCAGTCCTTTTGGCTTATGCAATAGCTGGGTTAGTCTTGTACCTAGTAATGCGTGCTTTGGGAGAAATGCTTTATGTTGATCCTTCTGTGGGGTCATTTGCTAACTATGCGACCAAGTATATTCATCCAGTCGCTGGATATTTAACCGTTTGGGCAAATGTTTTCCAGTGGTTAACAGTTGGTGTTAGTGAAACTATTGCTGTAGGGATGTATCTAGATTACTGGTTTCCAAATATACCCAGTTGGGTCACTGGAGTAGTTGTATTGGCAATGTTAACTGCTGCAAATTTGGTGACGGTTAAAGCTTATGGTGAAATGGAAACATGGTTCTCACTAATTAAAGTGATTACAATTGTGTTTATGATTATTTTAGGATTGCTAGTCATTGTATTAGGATTTGGCAATCATTGGCACCCAATTGGTTTTTCAAACTTGTGGGCCCATGGACCTTTTTTTGCAGGTGGCGTGAAAGGGTTCTTCTTCGCTCTATCTATTGTAATCACATCGTATCAAGCGATTGAAATAATCGGTATTACTGCTGGTGAAGCTGATAATCCTCAAGTTGCTATCGTGAAGTCAATTAAGTCAATTGTAGCTCGTATACTAATATTCTATATTGGGGCAATTTTTGTCATTATCACAATTTATCCATGGGATAAATTAGATCAAGTTGGCTCTCCATTCGTTGAGACTTTCTCACGTGTTGGTATTACAGCAGCAGCTGGTATTATTAATTTTGTGATGATGACAGCGGCAATGTCAGCTTTGAACTCTGGAATTTTTTCTTCTAGTCGCATGTTATACACTTTAGCGCTTGGTAAAGAATTATCACCAAGATTCTTAAAGCTATCTAAGCATCGGGTGCCTACATTACCGGTGTTAGCTATTTCAGGCGGCATTCTTTTAGGCATTATTTTAAACGCTGTACTGCCTTTGTTTTGGAATGGAAGTTCAAGTATTTTTGTGTTAGTTTATTCTGCCAGTACATTACCTGGAATGGTGCCTTGGTTTGTTATTTTGTGGAGTCAAATAAAATTCCGAAAAGAAAATGCTAGTCAGATGGTTAACCATCCTTTTAAAATGCCATTTGCACCTTATACAAATTACTTTGCAATTCTGATGTTGCTTGTGACACTTGTATTTATGGTATTCAATCCAGATACCCGTGTACCACTTTTCATAGGACTCGGATTTTTAATGATGATGACAATTGTTTTTTTTGCCACACGAAAACATCATCACTCGTTAAATAAAACAAATTAATTAAAAACGCCTCAGGCGTTTTTTTTCATGCTTGACAATGATATTTTAGTAAACTAAAATTTATACTATGGTTTACTAAAAGGAGAGCGTTATGAAGACACGAGCTTTGGCAACATCAGCTATTATGTTAGCTGTGATTATTGTTATGGGTGCTATTCCTAGCATTCCGTTAGGATTTATTCCTGTCCCAATTGTTTTGCAAAATATGGGTATTATGTTAGCCGGTGTGATTCTTGGCAAAAAATATGGATTCATTACTGTAGTTGGTTTTTTATGTTTAGCTGCATTAGGACTACCAATCTTAAGTGGTGGGCATGGCGGTTTTGTTGTTTTCATCGGTCCAACTGCTGGTTATTTGTATGCATATCCAGTAGCAGCATTTCTAATTGGTTGGGCAACCGAATGGTTGCGTAAAAATAAAAAGTTTAATTTTGTAACCTTGTGGATTACATTACTGGTATTAGGTGTATTACTTATTGACACTTTGGGTGCTGTGGGACTCAATATTGCTGCGCAGATGCCATTGGATAAGGCATTAATTTATCAAATAGCCTTTTTACCAGGAGATATTATCAAGTCTATTTTTGCGGTGGCAATTGCTGTCGTATTGAACAAAAGAAAGCTTTTACTGTGATTAAAGGAATAAATATTGATCAACAAGGCCGCTGTAAACATTGGCACAGTGAAGTTGACATTGTGGCAAATCGTTGCGCTAGGTGCCGAGATTTTTATTCATGCTATCTTTGTCACGATGAATTGACTACCCATGAATTTATGCCAATGCTAATAGACAGCGAAGAAATAGCAGTTATGTGTGGCGTGTGTGAGTACAAAATGACCGCTTCTGTGTATTTGGACTCAGCCTACAAATGTCCAAATTGCCAGCACCTATTTAATCCTGGCTGTGCATTGCATAAAAATACGTATTTCTGTTAAACTGAAATTATGAATACATCTGAACGACTTTTAGGATTTTTTGTTAAACATGAAAGTGAATATTTGAGTGGAGAAACACTGGCTAATCATTTAGGAGTAAGTCGAGCGGCTATTTGGAAAGCTGTTCAAAAACTAAATGAAGATGGACATCAAATAGAAAGTCAGCATCGAAAAGGATATTTATATAAAGAAACAGGTGTGTTAAGTGTTCCGGTTATTAAAACGTTAGCGTTCTCTGACTGGGATGTAAAAGTATTTGAACAGTTAAATTCTTCCAATTCATACGCTAAAGCGGCACTGGCAGCTGGAGAAATTACCAAGCCCACGGTTATTATTGCTGATCAGCAAACAGCGGCTTACGGACGCTTTAGACGCTCTTTTGTAGCTCAGAGTCAAACAGGTATCTATTTATCTTTTGCTCTGCCAATGAAGGATAATACAACATTAGATCCTGGCTTACTAACGACGGCAACGGCTGTTATGGTGAGAAATGTAATAAAAGAGACATTAGGTTGCCAATTATCATTTAAATGGGTTAACGACTTAATTTTTAAAAATAAAAAAGTTGGCGGTATTTTAACTGAAGGAGTGCTTGACATTGAATCACAAAGTTTGTCGTCGTTAGTGGTTGGCATTGGGTTGAATATAATACAACCAACTCATCTTCCTAATGAATTACAGGAAAAAGTGGGTGGTATGGTGCCAGACCTATTCTTTTCAAGAAATATTATTATTGCACAGCTAATTGATTCATTTTCTGCGATGATAGAAAAGTACCATACGGGTATCTATTTGTCTGAATATAGGGCGCACAATATTGTTTTAGGGCATGAAGTGACCGTTCAATTTGGTACACAGCAAGTGAACGGGAAAGCGATTGCAATTGACGACAAAGGTGCATTGATGCTTGAAACCTCAGATGGTAAAACTGTTACAATTTCTTCAGGTGAAATAACTAAACTGAATATTTGTGGGCAAGCTTATTGATATAAGATTAAGGTTAAAAATAAATACAACATTCATTTGACAAATCCCCCCTAACTCTGTAGTATATATTAGGGCTCCCAATTAAAGGGACAGACGTTAAAAGCTCCCAAGTTAATCTTGGGAGTTTTTGTATTTTATTTAACCCCCCAGTTGTCGCAATAAGACGTGTTAAGCCAATACACGTCAGAATTATGAGGAGGCATTATGGCAGAGAAACAAGTGAAGTATATTTTTGTTACTGGTGGTGTTGTATCATCTCTTGGAAAAGGGATAGTTGCAGCATCATTAGGTCGTTTGCTTAAAAACCGTGGATTGAAATTAGCTATTCAAAAATTAGATCCATATATCAATATAGATCCTGGGACAATGTCACCATATCAACATGGTGAAACGTTTGTTACTGGAGATGGTTTAGAAACTGATTTGGACATGGGACACTATGAGCGTTTCATGGATATTAATACAAACATGTATTCTAACGTGACAACAGGGCGTATTTATTCTGAAGTTTTGGCAAAAGAACGTCGTGGTGATTATAATGGTGGGACTGTTCAAGTGATTCCTCATATCACAAATGCCATTAAAGAAAAGATGCAAAAAGCTGCCGAATCAACAGATGCTGATGTCGTAATTGTCGAAGTTGGTGGAACTGTTGGCGATATTGAAAGCTTGCCATTTGTGGAAGCACTACGTCAAATGAAGTCGGATTTGGGTAGTGAAAATGTTTTCTATATCCATACTAGTTTGATTATTTACCTAGCTGCAGCTGGTGAAGCAAAAACCAAGCCAACACAGCATTCTGTAGCACAATTACGTTCGTTAGGTATTCAACCTGACATGATTGTCTTGCGCACACAACGTCCTCTAGAAGAGAGCTTAAAGCAAAAAATATCAACATTTACCGATGTTAATGAAAATGCAGTTATTGAATCTCGTGATGTAGAAACTCTTTATGAGATTCCGTTAAATTTGCAGGCGCAGGGCATGGATGATGTTGTATTAAATAAGTTGAAGCTTGATGCGCCAAAGGCTGACATGTCTGATTGGGCAAAGATGGTTGAATTAATTAAGCATCCTAAGAAAACAGTTAATGTGACTTTGGTTGGTAAATATACTGATTTGCCTGATGCTTATATCTCTGTTAACGAAGCCCTGAAGCATGCAGGTTATGCACAAGATGCCGATGTAAAGATTAACCATGTAAAATCAGAAAATGTTACACCAGAAAACGTTGCTGAATTGTTAGCAGGTGCTGATGGCGTGATTGTACCTGGTGGATTTGGTGAACGTGGTACTGAAGGTAAAATTCAAGCCATTCGTTATGCGCGTGAAAACAATATTCCTTTCTTAGGCATTTGCTTGGGTATGCAACTAGCATCAATCGAATTTGCTCGTCATGTTTTAGGTTATAAAGATGCGAATTCAACAGAATTAAATCCTAATACTTCAGCGCCAATTATTGATTTGATGAAAGATCAAGCCAATGTCGAAAACTTAGGTGGTACGCTACGTCTGGGATTATATCCAGCAATGCTGTTACCTGGCACATTGACAGCCAAGGCTTATGGTGATCAATCAGAAATCGAACAACGTCATCGTCATCGTTATGAATTCAATACACAATATCGTGAAGAATTTGAAAAGGCGGGTATGTTATTCTCGGCAACATCCCCTGATAACCGTTTGATGGAAGTTATTGAGTATCCTAAGAATGATTTCTTTATCGCAGCACAATATCATCCAGAATTTTTGTCAAGGCCAGATCGTCCTGAAGGTTTGTATCATGACTTTGTGGCTGCCTCAATTAAAAATAGTTAATTTATAGCATTTTTTAGTTAGATAAAATATCCCTTTAACACTTTCGTGTAAATGGGGTATTTTTTAATTAACATTTTGGGAGCTGACAAACTTGACAGACAAGGTATAATGAAAACATGTTAGCAAATACAACACAACATATCGAACAAAAATTAATTTTATTACCCAGTGAACCTGGTTCATATCAGATGAAAGACCAGAATGGCAAAATTATTTATGTTGGTAAGGCCAAAAATCTAAAAAATCGTGTTCGTTCATACTTTAAGCAAGATCATGACGGAAAGACAGCTGAATTAGTATCCAAAATAGTTGATTTTGATTTCATCGTGACAAATTCTGATAAAGAAGCTTTTTTGTTAGAAAATGAACTGATTAAGAAGTATAAACCATACTACAATATTCGTTTGAAGTATGGTACAGGCTATCCTTATATCAAGATTACAAAAGAACGTAATCCAAAAATGGCTTTAGTGAATGAGGTAAAAAAAGACGGTGGTTTTTATTTTGGACCTTACCCAAACGTTTATGCTGCCCAAGAAACGCTAAGGTTTCTAGAGAAGAACTATCCATTGCGACGCTGTAATGGACCACAAGGTAGACCGTGCTTGTACTATAATATGGGTCAATGTCTGGGCGCTTGTTTCCGTGATGTTCCTGTCCAAGAATATAATGATCAGATCAGCCGAATCAAAAAGTTTCTTGATGGTGATACAAAGATTGTCAAGAAACAAATAGCTGAAAAAATGCAAGTTGCAGCATTGTCATTGGAATTTGAACGGGCTGCGGATTTGCGTGATCAGTTAAAGTATATCGACGAAACTGTTGAGAGCCAACGTGTACTATCAAAAGACACTACACCAAGAGACCTATTCAATTATTATATGGATAAAGGCTGGATGACCGTTGAGGTATTCTTTCTACGGCAAGCCCGTTTGATTCGTCAATTTAAGCGGACATTTTCCATTGTGGGTGAGGCTGATGAAGAAGTTTCCAGTTTTATTCAGCAATTTTATTCGCAAAAAAATATCCAAAAGCCCCGCGAAGTTTTAGTACCGAAAGGAATTGATACTAAGGCATTATCTGATGTTTTAGAGGTGCCAGTTAGAATACCTGTGCGTGGCGAAAAACGAGAGTTACTTGATTTAGCTGCTAAAAATGCTCGTATTGTGTTAGAGGAAAAATTCCGACTAATGCAATTGAATGAGCGAAAAACGACTGGTGCAATGAAGGAAATTACTGATGCACTTCAAATACCTATGGGCCATCGAATTGAAGCATTCGATCACTCTCATACACAAGGAGTTGAAATTGTCAGTGCCATGGTTGTTTTTGACGATGGGATCCCTAATAAAACAGAGTATCGTAAATATAAAATTAAATCGACAGATCATGCAAATGAATGGGCAGAAACGCAAGAGGTTATTCGTCGCCGATATTCTCGTCTATTAAAGGAAGGTGGCGATTTTCCTGATTTAATTTTAATGGATGGCGGCGAAATTCAATTACATGCGGCGCAAGAAGTGTTAGAGGATGAGCTTGGGTTAACAAATATACCAATTGCCGCGATGGTTAAAAATGATAAGCATAAGACGGCCGATCTAATCGATGGTGTGACTAATCAGATAGTTACTCTTGATAAACAATCAGAGGGTTTCTTTTTAATACAACGCGTACAAGAAGAGGTACATCGATTTGCTATTAGTTTTCATCGTCAGTTGCGTTCAAAAAATTCACTTGCTTCGCGTTTAGACACGATACAAGGTGTTGGTCCGAAAACAAGACAAAAGCTTTTGAGAGAGTTTGGGTCGTTACCCAAAATTACCGCAGCAAGTGTTAGCGACTTAGTTGACATTGGTATTAATGAAAAATTAGCACGCGTGATTCATTTGTCGCTCTCGGCAGGTGATAATAGCTAAGATGGCTTATATATGTTAAACTAGAGTGTTAATTATTCGCAAGCTCTTCGTTGTAGAGCAGTAAAGGAGAAAAGGCGCCGCAGGATAGTCAGCTAAACGATTAAGTTAAATGTTAATTTTTTGGTTTACAAGCAAAGAATATATCTGCTCGCGCTCTAATAGATATGGCATTCGTAGATCAAGCACAAATAGAAGTAAAGGCCGGAAAAGGCGGTGACGGTATTGTTTCATTCCGTCATGAAAAATTCGTGGCAATGGGTGGACCCTTTGGTGGTGATGGTGGTCATGGCGGTTCAATCATCTTTAAAGTAGATGAAGGCCTGCGCACACTGATGGATTTTCGTTATAATCGGCATTTTAAAGCTCAGCCAGGTGGTAATGGGGGCACAAAAGGGATGACCGGTGCTTCAGCTGATAACCGTGTGGTTAAAGTACCACAAGGTACCACCGTCAGCGATGCTGATACAGGTGAAGTATTGGCTGACATGCTCGAAAACGGCCAAGAACTTGTGGTTGCTAAAGGTGGGCGTGGTGGACGTGGAAATATTCATTTTGCTACGCCAGCAAACCCAGCGCCAGAATTGTCAGAAAACGGTGAACCTGGCCAAATTAGAAATCTAAAGTTAGAGCTTAAAGTACTGGCTGATGTTGGTTTAGTTGGATTTCCTTCTGCCGGTAAATCAACACTCCTGTCAGTTGTTTCAAATGCTAAACCAAAAGTAGCGGCTTATCATTTTACAACGTTATCACCAAACATTGGTATGGTTCGTCTAGATGACAATCGTGATTTTGTTATGGCTGACTTGCCAGGATTAATTGAAGGGGCTTCTCAAGGTATCGGGCTGGGGTTCCAATTCTTACGTCATGTGGAACGAACTAAAGTTATTCTGCATCTAGTTGACATGTCAGGTATTGAGGGGACAGATCCTTACACACAATATCGTAAAATACTAGATGAGCTACAACAATATGATGAGACGATTTTAAGCCGACCACAAATTGTTGTACCAACTAAGATGGATATGCCCGATTCTGAAGAAAATCTTGCCAAATTTAGGAAAGAAGTTGCTACTGATTCTGGGCTACCCATTCAACCAAAAATTGTACCGATATCATCAATTACACGCGATGGTGTCAAGGACTTAATGCGTTTAACAGCAGATATGCTAGTCACAGCACCAGCGCCTGAAAGTTATCGACCAGAGACCAAAAAAGATACATCTGAAAAGAGCTACACGTTCAAACCGGAAACACATGATTTCACAGTCGAGTGGATTGCGGATGAAGAGCGTTGGTTGCTTAGCGGTGCTGAAATCGAGAAGTTATTCTTAATGACTAATATTCAGCGTGATGCAACAATTATGCGATTTGCTCGTCAACTACGTCATATGGGCGTTGATGATAAACTTCGCGAAGCTGGAGCTAAAGATGGTGACGATGTGCGTATCAATAATTCCGACTTCGTATTTGAATTTAGTGAATAAATATTCTCAAAAAAGGTTTGTCAATAAGACAAACCTTTTTTTACGTAAAGATCTATATCTGTTCTTGTGAAAATAATACCTTATTGTATAAGCAATCTTCACAATTTTAAGACTACTCAAATTTAATCAAGAGTGCTATGATGAAAATATTAAGATAAGGTGAGGCAAATGAATCATGGTAAATAAAAAGTATGGTGCAGATATTGTTACTGAGAGTTTAGTCAATCATGGTGTTGATTTGGTTTTTGGAATTCCAGGTGCCAAAATTGATCGCTTATTTGAAACATTAGAACATCCAGCCGAAGGTCAAAGAGTACCTAAATTAGTTGTTGCACGTCACGAACAAAACGCAGCTTTTATGGCACAGGCATTTGCTCGTATAACAGGGAAAACAGGTGTTGTGATTGCCACCTCTGGCCCTGGCGTCGGCAACTTAGCTACTGGATTAATGACAGCAACTGCTGAAAGCGATCCTATTGTAGCCATTGGTGGTCAAGTACCGAGAAATGATTTATATCGTTTGACTCATCAATCAACAAATTCAGTTGCATTGTTTAGTCCGATCACAAACCTCGCTTCAGAAATTCAAGATCCAAATAATATTTCAGAAATTATTGCTAATGCTTTTGCAGCCGCTAATGGTGCTAAAAAAGGTGCGACTTTTGTTTCATTGCCACAAGATGTAGACGATGCACAAGTAACTATTGACGCACTTCCTAAAATTACCCCTGCACAGCAAGGCGCGGCCGCTATTAAGGATATTGATTGGTTAGCTGAACAAATTAAGGCTGCAAAGTTACCAGTGTTGCTTGTGGGATCGCGTGGATCTGATGATGATACTGTTACTGCACTTCATCAATTACTGAAACAAACGACTTTGCCAGTCGTTGAAACTTTCCAAGGCGCTGGTGTAATTTCACGTGAATTAGAACCGAAAACATTTTTCGGCCGTGTTGGCCTGTTCCGTAATCAAACTGGTGACAAACTGCTAAAGCAATCAGATTTAGTGATTACTTTGGGTTATGACGCAATTGAATATGAACCACGTAACTGGAACAAAGAAAACAATTTGAACATTGTTGCTTTGGATACAACACCAGTTCAAATTGATAATAATTTTGTACCGCAACGGCAGTTGGTCGGGGACTTAGCACAAAGCCTGCGTTTATTGATGGAACGTCTCAACGGATATGAATTGCCAACAACTAGCAAAGAAATATTAAAAAAATTGAAAGAAGATCTACGAGCATCTGACGAACCTTCTTATACACCAGCACAAGGGGACTTGAACCATCCCTTGGATGTTATTAAGTCAATCCAATCCCATGTGACAGATGATATGACAGTATCAACAGACATTGGTTCACACTATATCTGGATGGCACGTCATTTCAAGTCTTATGTTGCGCGTCACTACCTTATCTCGAATGGCATGCAAACGCTTGGGGTAGGGTTACCTTGGGCTTTAGCGGCGGCAATGGTTCGTCCTAATGCCAAATCGGTATCAGTATCTGGTGACGGGGGTTTCTTCTTCTCGGCGATGGAATTGGAAACGGCAGTACGTTTAGGATTAAATACAGTTCATATCGTTTGGAATGATAATGCATATTACGACATGGTTAAGTTCCAAGAAGAAATGAAGTACAACGGCCAGTCAGCAGGAGTTAAGTTTGGTAATATTGATTTGGTTAAGTACGCTGAAAGCTTTGGGGCCAAAGGCTTACGTGTTGAAACACCAGATGAGCTTGATACTGTGTTAGACGAGGCATTTGCAACACAAGGACCTGTTGTTGTAGATATTCCGGTAGATTATTCACATAACTATGAGCTTGGTTCACAATTGATTGGTTCTGAGGGATAATATTATAATTAAAAAGGAACAGGCTCAACATTAGCCTGTTCCTTTTTAATATGTTAAATTGATTTTTCTATAGTTCGTGTTAAGAGGATGCTTTCAAAGACCACAAATACAATTAACTGAGGCCAAAAGGTAAGGCCTAGAATATTATTTGTAAAGGTATTAGTGAGCACGAAAGTGCAGCCGATATAACAAAAGTAGTATAGCGACAATAATTTATAGGGGACGCTAGAATTATTTGTTAAATGAGGCAACTGAAGTAAGTAAATTAATGCAATTAGGGTTGTAATGACTAATATAAAACGGAATCTTATACTACTTTGGGGATGAAAATACCAAAAATCAATATGACCTATAATTGCGATGAAAATAATGAAAAATAGATCATAAAGTCTTTTTGACCTTGGTCGGCCACCATCCCAATTATCTAATAGATTATTAAACATACGTAAACCTCTAACCTAGTGTATCACTTATTCAAAGTTTGGGTAGTATGCAGGAACTTATGCCCAATCACCTGAACGGAATACTGGTACAACTTCACCATCTTGAGTGACACCATCAATGTCCATGTCATTTGATCCAATCATAAAGTCAACATGTTCATCTGAAATATTCCATCCACGCTTTGCTAAATTCTCCGGTTTTTCTGTTTTTCCACCTGAAATATTAGAAGCATAAGCAGCACCGATGGCCAAATGATCGGAAGCATTTTCATCAAAGAGGGTATTGTAGAATAAAATACCACTTTGTGCAATTGGTGAAGGGTCAGGTACTAGGGAAACTTCACCTAGTGATTTAGATCCTTCGTCAGTATTGATGATTTTTTCTAATACATCTAATCCAGAAGTAGCTTGTGCTTTGACGATACGACCATCTTCAAAATCTAGTTCAATATTTTCAATGACATTACCTTGATAAGACAGTGGAAGCGTTGCGGCCACATGACCATGAATATTACGGTTATCTGGTGCTGTAAAGACTTCCTCAGTCGGCATGTTTGGAATGAAGATGTTGCCGGCTTTATCTTGTGAGTAAGCAGCCTCCCAAACATGACCTTCAGCTAATCCAATTGTGAAAGCTGATTTTGCGTTTTTGTAATGTAGTTCTTTGAAATTTTGCTCGTTTAACCAATCGGCTTTGCTTTTGAGTTTGTTGATGTGTAGATCCCAGTTATCCACTGCATCACTATTATCATCAATACGCACATCTTTGAGAATTTCTTCCCACAAGCGGTTAACTGCATCTTGTCCTTTTAAATCTGGGAATACTTTTTCTGCCCATTCTTGACCAGCTGCTGCCACAACAAGCCATGAGATATCATCTTTCATCGTTGCTTCACGAACGCGGAATAATGCTTTTTGATTGGCTTTTGTCAATGTAGCTAATCTTTCTGCATCAACGTCAGCCAAACCATCAGGATCTTGTGAAATTAATGAAATGCGAGAGGCATATTTGTCCATTAATTCATTTGCTTTAGTTACCTGATAATTTGGTACTTCTTTCAAACGGTCTAGCGATGTATGATTTAGAAATGCTTTGGCGATCGTTTGATCTGACCATTCCATAACTACCTCGTGAGCACCTGCTTTATAAGCTTCGGCAACAATTTTACGAGCAAAATAAGCTTCGTCAACTGCCGCGTAAAGGATGATTGTTTGTCCGGGTTGGACATTAACCCCTTTTTTTACGATGAGTTCAGCGTATTTGTTGAGTTTTGTTTCTAAAGACATGTTTTCTCTCCGTGTGAGTAAATTTAGTTTGTCTGTCAATTTTCCCATTAATGCATCATGTTGGCAAGTTCTTTGTTATTGATTTATCATTTTCGTAAGGCATGTTAATAGGCGTAAGTATCTATTTTCTTGTATAATAATAGTATGGAAAATGTATTTGCAAGTGCTTCACAATATAAAACTAAAAAATTACTAACATTTACTTCTTGGCTATTGATTCTGTCTGGTATTATTTGTTCATTTACTGTCTGGGTTTTTGCGAAACCAGTGGTGACACAAACAAATACAATTCCTAGCGGCTTTTCAGTGCAGGGTGTGTCAATTAACCAAACATCTAACTATGTTGATTTCAATAATCTAGTAAGTAATGGTGTAAGCTTTGTTTATATGCGCACGACATCTGGTAGTTCAGTCATGGATAGTGGGTATAAATCGAGTTTTTCCCGCGCTAAATCAGCCCATTTGAAAGTTGGGACCATTCATGTGTACGATGCGAGCGTCACAGCAGCGACACAAGCACAATACTATATTGACAATGTGGGAAACAATATTGGTGAGCTGCCAATTGCAATTTCAGTGACTGCTGATCAGATTAGTACGGCAACCTCCAAGCAACGTTTAGCATCGCTAGTTCAAATACTAGCTTCACACTATAATCATGACATGGTTATTTATACAACACCAAATGTTCAAAAGAAGTTGTCGTCCACAATTTCAAAAACAAAATATTGGTTGATTGAAGACAATACAAAAAATACAGACAGCAAGAACTTATTTATTCAATATGATGAAGATCAAACAATTGGATCAGGGTTGAAGGCGATTAAAATGCCAACGACAGTGTTTAATGGCACGCAAAAACAATTTGAGGTGTACAAATGATTAAATTGGGTATTATTGGTACAAGCTGGATCACGGCAATGTTCATTGATGCAGCAATAAAAACAAACGCGTATGATTTAACAACAGTTTATTCACGTTCACAAGATAATGGTGAAAAATTTTTAGCATCATTAGACATTGATACAGATAATGTTGATGTAGTTACTACTTTAAGTGACTTATATCAAAGTATCGATGTGGTTTATATAGCATCACCGAACGCTTTACATTTTGAACAGGCTAAGGTAGCCATTCAATCCGGCGTTCACGTGATTGTTGAAAAACCTTCGTTCAGTAACCCAACAGAGTTTGAGAAAATAGAATCTCTACTAGCAAAACATCCAGATGTGCGCTTATTTGAGGCTGCTCGCCATGTTCATCAACCAAATTTCAAGGCCGTTCAGGAAACAGTCGCAAAGATGGCTCAGTTACAAGGGGCAACGCTAGTTTATCAAAAGTACTCATCCCGTTACGATGCTTACTTAGCTGGGCAGGAACCAAATGTTTTGACGAGAGAGTTCAGTGCTGGTGCGTTATATGATTTGGGCGTCTATCCAATTTACGCAGCCTTGGCTGTTTATGGTGCACCTAATGCCGTACAGTATTTACCTAGACTATTACGCAACGGGGCTGATGGTAGTGGTGTAGCCAACCTATTTTACGACAATTTTAATGTAACTGTTATCTTCGGTAAAACTTCAAATTCGTATTTACCAAGTGAGTTTTATGGATTAAAGGATACAATCAGTGTCAGCAACATTGCAGAACTTGAAAAGGTTACTTATTATGATGGTGAAGGAAATAGTAATCATTTAGGAGATGTACCCGAAGAAAATCCCATGATTCGTGAGAGTCAGGATTTTGCAAATATTATTAACGACCCAACTACAAATCACGCTGAATATAGTCAGTGGTTTCAGTTGGCGAAGCAAGTGAACCAGACATTGTTTGACTTGCGTCAGTCTGCAGGCATTGAGTTTCCTGCAGATATTAAGGAATAAAATGAAACCTGAACTTTTAGAAAAATTTAATGCCTCTTTTGATACACCAACGCCTATACAAAGTGCTGTTTGGCAACGCTTGACTGATGGCGATTCAATATTTGGTTTAGCACCAACTGGAACTGGTAAGACATTAGCTTTTGTATTACCAGTTTTATCTCGTATTGACACGAACTTGAAACGTACACAAGTATTGATTCTAGCCCCCAGTCAAGAATTGGCCATGCAAACAACACAAGTCGCTCGAGAATGGGGAAATGTTGTTGGTGCAAGTGTAGCTAGTTTAATTGGTGGCGCAAATGGCCGTCGACAAGCTGATAAAATTAAGAAAGACAAACCGCACATTATAGTAGGCACATTGGGTCGTGTGCTGACAATGGTAGACGGTGGCGTACTAAAATTAGATCATATTGCAACTGTTATTTTTGATGAGGCTGATGCAATGTTAACTGAGGAGCGTCATGACAGTTTACAGAAGTTAGCAGATAAGTTACCTTCACATATTCAATTAGGGTTGTTTTCAGCAACTTCTGGTGTGGATTTAAACTATGTCAGCGACACGTTTGAACAAAAAGTGCATCCAATCTCTGTAGGAACAGATGCGCCGGTATCTATTAAGCATGAATTCCAGTACGTGGATCAACGTGCAAAAGAAAAAGTATTAATACAATTAGCCCGAAATAATCAACAGGCTTTGGTATTCTTTAATACAATTAGTGCTTTAGTGAGTATGCAAGCTACCTTGCGACACGCTCATGTGAGTGTTATGAGCATCGGTAGTAATGACAAACGCCAAGTGCAACGTGCAGACGCTTTGCGTTTATTCAAAAAAGGCGAAGTTACTTTATTATTGGTAACTGATGTTGCGGCGCGAGGATTAGACATTGAAGATCTGCCATTGGTAGTGAACGCACAGTTGCCGCAACGTAAAAAAACCTATGTCCACAGAACAGGACGAACAGGACGTATGGGAAAAATAGGGCGTGTATTGAATCTTGGTAACGATCATGACATTCGCGACCTAAAAAGAGAATTAGGGGATAGCTTTAATCTAGACAAAGCAGAAAACTTGTTTGAAAAAAGTATGAAGTCCCAAGAAAAGGCTGTCACAAAAGATACAAATACAGATAATGTTTCATCTGTCTCTAAAGTCAAAAAATCCTCAAGTGCCATTCCTTTGGTAACAAAAAAAGAAGTTATAGTTGAGCCCACTACAAAAGTTAAAAAGAAGAAACGTGCAAAAAGTTCCAAAGATAAGGGAAAACCAAAGTGGGCCAAGAACGGTAAAACGAAGTGATTGAGTTAGCTTGATACTTGGTTATCTACGTGACAATATGATATAAAGTTAAAAGCGCACACAATATTTGGTTGGGTGCGCTTTAGTGCTTGTGTGTTAAAATGATGTAATATAGAAATAATGCAATGCAAATTTATAAAATTAAGCTATAAAACAATTAGTCTTGTTTTACAAGACAGCAGGAGGGAAGATGCCAGAACTACCAGAAGTTGAAACGGTCAGACGTGGGCTTGAAAAACTGATTATTGGCAGCAAAATTATTGATGTACAGTTACCTTACCCAAAAGTTATTACTGGTGATGGGCAGCAGTTCATCACCGGCGTCATGAATACAGAATTCAAACAAATTGATCGTCGGGGCAAATATTTATTACTACGTTTAGCGAATAATCATACGATTGTATCGCACCTACGAATGGAGGGGCAATATTCAGTTGAGTCTCTCGAGACGCTCCCTTATAAACATACAGAGATTGTCTTTGAATTATCCGATAAGCGAGCTTTGTTTTACAATGACACGAGACGTTTTGGGCGCATGGCGTTGACCACAACTGGTTTTGAAAACACAGAAGTACCTTCGTTATCCAAATTAGGACCAGAGCCTACAGAGGAACAGCTGACTTTATCATATATGAAGGTCATTTTTTCAAAGTCTAGAAGACCTGTTAAAACATTTTTATTGGATCAAACACAAATAGCTGGTATTGGTAATATTTATGCTGATGAGGTTCTGTGGCAAAGCAAAATTCATCCCAAAACGCCGGCCAATGCACTAGATGAAGTTCAATTGAGTGTTCTTAGAGCAAATATCATTTCAGAAATTAAACGAGCGATTAAGCATCACGGTACAACAGTACATAGTTTTAGTAATGTTTTTGGTGAGGTGGGCAAGTTTCAAAATGAATTACAGGCTTATGGGCATGCTGGCGAACCATGTTTACGTTGTAATACACCAATGGTTAAAATAAAAGTTGGTCAACGTGGCACGACTTTTTGCCCATTTTGTCAAGTGGAGAAGAATTAATATGAATCAGGAACCAATAAGTATTATTGACGTCAAACGCGATGCCAAAAAATTGATAAAGGGTCGACTAGGGACAGCTATCAAAATTAATATTATCGCGATTATTGTGACAGTGATGACCTTATCAATGATGACTTTCGCAGTGTATGCGATGATCAAAGACACTAATCTAATGTCTAGCGCTGATGTTTCTTCAACAACAACATCTCTAAATATGAATACAGGAGATGTGATTGTTTCAGTATTGCGAGATGCAGCTGGGCTAACATTTATGTGGTCTGTTTCTTGGACAATTATTGATTGGTTTAATAAGCCTGAAAAGAATCCAAGATTCATTCAAACTTTTCAAATATTTAATAATGGTAAATTTCCGCAAAGTTTGCTATTAGCTGTCGTGCAGTCCATGCTGACTTTCCTTTGGACGATGCTGTTTACAATTCCTGGATTGATTAAGCATTATTCCTATGCTCAAACGTATTTTAGTTATAAACTAGATTTGGATGCTGGGAAACAAGCCAATGCATTGACAGATTATATTACACGTAGCCGAAAAATAATGAATGGCCGTAAGTGGGAATTATTTTTATTAGACTTGAGTTTTATTGGTTGGCACTTATTAGGAATATTGACAGCTGGTTTGGCTTACATTTATGTCATTCCTTATCTGAATGCTACTAAGGTAGCTTATTCACGTCGGTTATTTAAGCTAAATAATGAAGCAAACGAGGAACAGTAAATGTTGACAATTGGTTTAACAGGTGGAATTGCTACAGGGAAATCAACAGTTAGCGCTTTGTTGCGTCAAGCAGGTTTTCCAATTGTTGATGCAGATATAGTGGCTCGTGAAGTTGTTGAGCCAGGAACACCAACGCTTGAAAAAATTAAATTAGCGTTTGGGTCGGGGATAATTGACAATGGCGTATTAGATCGACGTAAGCTTGGTCAAATTGTCTTTGAAGATGGTGCCCAATTAAAAAAATTAAATGATATTATGCAACCAACCATTAGCAGTGCTATGGCAGATAAAATTAATTTTTGGCGTTTACAAAATGTGCCAATATTAGTCCTGGATGTACCATTGTTATTTGAACGAGACTATGATAAAAATAAGTCAGTAGATAAAATAATTGTTGTTACTGCTAGCGAAGAAGTCCAATTGTCTCGTTTGAAAAATCGTGATCAACTTAGTAATATGGAGGCACGTAATCGTGTAAAGGCACAGTTACCAATGTCGCAAAAAATTGCGAGAGCTGATTACGTTATAGACAATAATGGCCATATCGAAGAGCTACAGGAACAAGTTACGATTTTAATCAAAAAAATAAAGGAGATCGCGTCAACGCATGATGCAAAATGATGGCACAATTGAGTTTCACGCTAAGGCTGGTGTTTTTGTGCAGTCAAATACACCAATCACATTGACTGATTTAGATCGTGCTTTTGATTTATACACGCCGTTTATTGGTGCAACTGGATATGCATTGTACCATATGTTGGTAAGGGAATTACCCTACAATACACGACTAGATGCACGTGAAGATCATAATTTTATTTTAGATAGTCTGAATGTCAGTTTACCTGATTTTGTTAAGGTTCGTCGTCGTTTAGAAGCAGTTGGCCTATTGACGACACTTTATACGGAAGATGCTTTGGGAGAAATTTATACGTATCAATTATTTGCTCCGCTTGACGTTGACAGTTTTTTCAAAGAAAAATTATTGGCTGGCCTATTGTTTAAATATGTCGGGGAAGAGCGTTATTTAACACTCCAGAAACGATATGCTACACAAGGTCAACCAAACGTAAAGGGTGATAATATATCCGCCAAGTTTTTACAGGTCTTCAAGCACGATACAGCTACCTCATTACCACCAGTTGAAGCAGAAGTAAGTCATGGCAAAATTGAAATAGTAGATGACTTTAATTTTGAAAACTTTACTGGCTTAGTGAGAGGTACAACAATAGAAAAGTTGGCACAACATCGTGATTTCTTAGTATCGATGCACGTTATTTACGGTGTTGATGAGGTGACGCTTGCTGGCTATACCTCTCAAGCAATCTCATTAGATACTCATGATGTTGACGAAAAAATTTTGCAGCAAGTTATGCGTCAGAATCGTACAACTGTCGTTGCAGAGCCAGTGGTCTCACAGCCAGTACAGCAAAACATCTCCAGGGAAATGTTACAATTAGTTCAAGATGCGAAAACATTAGCGCCTAATGCCTTTATTGAAGATGTTAAGTTTAAAAAAGGTGGCGGATTTGTGACACGAAATGAATATTATTTCATTAGTAAAATGATCAAAGATGTGCGACTCAAAGCAGAGGTTGTCAATATGTTGGTTTGGTACGAGTTGGGTAAACGAAATCGTGATACTGTCAATGTTGATACAGCGGAAACAATTGCTAATTCATGGTTAAAAATGCATGTGAATTCGGCCGAAGCAGCACTAAATGCAATTGAAAAATATCAACCTAGTCGTCCGACAAAGCGAAATTATACCAAAAAAGTGACGCGTGTCGAACCAAAAATGCCTTCTGATACTCCCCAAAATAAGCCAGCAACTTCTGTGGATGAAGTAGCGGAAGCCTTAGCTGAACTAAAAAAGTTGAATATTAAGACTAAGAATTGAGATTAATATGCAGAATTTATCTGAAGTACTCAAGCAATTTCAGCAACAATATGCTAATAAAGCTAATTTATCGGATATTATTGAATCCATTGGAAAGGATCAAGATATACGTACTTTTTGGAATGAGCATCAGGATGAATTAAACTCAGATGCTTTTCAACTTAAAATGGGTGATCTGTATGAGTACATTCAACAAAAGAAAAAAATTGCAGCTGGGGAGAAAGTGCTCTATCCAGGATATTATCCACAGTTAACGATTGAAAAAGGTTATCCATTAGTTCATTATGTTGCTGATGAGAAAACACGCAAACAATTAATGCAACGCGAAAAACTAACTTTGTACAAGATGCCAAAATCTGTTCGTTCAGCAGATTGGAGCACTATCGGCGAGGAGATTGTTGATCATGCCCAAGAGGAACAGGGTAAAACAGAAGCATTTGTTTCGCTCAATAAAATTTTAAAAAGCTTAACTAGTACGGTCCAAAACAATTTTGTTCAAGGTATTTATTTATACGGCGATTTTGGCGTAGGTAAAACATATATGATGGGGGCTCTTGCTAATGCACTGGCCGCTAATAACATAGGCGTTATGTTGCTACATTTTCCTTCATTTATTAGTGATTTGAAAGCAACATTTGATCATAAAAATGAATCTTTGGATGAATTATTAAGTAAGGCAAAAAGCGTTTCTGTGTTAATTCTTGACGATGTTGGTGCAGATACGTTGACAGCGTGGAGCCGAGATTCGATTCTTGGTATTATTTTGGAATATCGTATGCAAAATGAGTTAACAACATTTTTTACCTCTAATTTTGATGCGAATGGATTTGAGCAATATCTATCGCAAACTAGGGAAGGTAATGAACCTATTAAAGCTGCTAGACTCATGCAAAGAGTGAAGTTCTTAGCTAAGCCGGTCCAAATGACAGGAAAAAATAAACGGTTAGAAAATTGATATTCCTAAAAAAGACAAAAAATTATTGGTTTGTAGCCATTGCCGTAATTGCTGCTTGGTTTCTATTGCGATCTGATTCATTTTTGTATCAAGAGCCAGTGGGCCAGGTTACGCATGTTAAAATTCAGTCCAAACAAAAAACGACAGATGAGCATAATAATACAGATAATATTTATCATCAACAATTAACGGTTAAACTGTTAAATAGAAACAAAATCATTAAGTTGACCAATCAATACACTGATTCGCAAACTGTGACACATAAGTACAAAGTTGGAGACCAACTATTATTAACAGGGCATACGGGATATTTTCGCATTATATCTCTTAAACGTGATGCAGTCATCGGATCTTTAGTTGTTTTACTATTAGGGCTGTTATTGATTTACGGGAAATGGCGTGCGACGTCATGGTTAACCCTCAGCCTTGTCGCTAATGTGATTCTTTTTGCGATTGCATTATATATAGATGTTCATCTTAAAAATCCGAATGTCATTTTGATATTTAGCATTTTAGCTATTGTTGTAGCCGCAATGAGTTTGGTACTAGTATTGGGCAGAACCCTCCAGATGGTGGTTACACTTTTGGCAACTCTTTTATCAACGATCCTTACGATGTTCATCATGTTTGTTGCCCTTAAAGTTACTGGTAATGAAGGTGTTCATTTCGAAACCATGTCGTACGTAACGCAAGTGCCAGTGACTTTGTTTATCGCCCAAACAATTATTGGTGTTCTAGGAGCGGTTATGGATGAAGCTGCAGATATTGTTGCTGCGTTATTTGGTCTGCGTCGTGAAAAAGTTGAGCGTCACTTCAAGGACTATTGGCATGCGGGAATGAATGTTGGGCGCGATATTATGGGTACATTAATTAATGTACTGTTCATGATTTTTATTGCAGAAACAATGCCAATGGTTTTTTTGATGCTACGAAATGGCAATAATTGGCCCTATATACTTGACCAAATTATGAACTTGGGCATTTTACAGACAGTTATTTCTGGAATCGGCATTGTATTGGCTGTTCCTGTCACTAGTGCTTTGGTTGGGTGGATTGCTGAGAGATACAAGGTGGTGGACTAATGAATGCGATTGGATTATTAATAATCATTTTATTTATTTTAATGGTGTTTGTTGGTGGTGTCCAGGGAATGAAAGCTTTTGTAGGCTTGGTGTTGAATTTTATCGTTATTTTCATTTTGATGATTTTAGTTAATTGGCAATTTAATGCATACATTGTTACGGCTTTAATGAGTGTCATTATTCTGGCTCTTGCAATTTATTTAGGTGCAGAAAATCAATTTGTGACTAACACAGCTTTTAAGACAAGCTTGATAGTTGTGTCAATTTTGATGGTAGTGGCGATTTTGGTTCAACATTTAGGCCAATTTCAAGGATTTGCAACCGAAAATTCAGAAGAACTGGAAGGGTTATCGTTGAATGTAGGCCTGCCTTTTACAAACATCGCTGTAATTGTAATGGTCATATCCATTTTAGGGGCTGTTGCTGAAGCTGCAATGGCTATTGTAGCTGATTTGAATGAGGTCATAGAGCGTACACCAAATTTGAGCAAAAAAAGTCTATATGCGCATGCACATATTATTGGTGGGCAAATATTAGGGACAGCTATTAACACACTTTTCTTTGGGGTTTTAGGTGCCAATCTACCGCTTTTAATCTGGTTCATTCGCCTCCGGTATTCAATCGCGATGTTTTTTAATGCAAAGCTATTAATGGTGGAAGTTGTTACAATGTTGTTGGGCATGCTAGGGATTTTGATGAGTATCTGGGTAGCTAGTCGATTAGTTGTACATGAATATGAAAAAATACAAAGCAAAAATACGATAAAAGGAGAATGAAGTCTACTTCTAAGGCTTCATTATTAAAAATTAATTCACTATGAAAGAAACTTTTAATTTAATTGAACGAATCACACGTAATGATGGTAGTTCTTATTTTGAACTAGGGAACATCCCTCATAATGGTCGTGCTGAATATGCTGCTGAACACGGGTTTATTCAAAGTGTTCAGATTTTGAAAGTTAACATACCACGCTCAACTCACGTAGAAAAAGTGGAAGAGTATATTAATTCACACTATAAACTACTTCCTTTGGAATATGATGGTTGGGAAGAATGGACTAAGACACCTGAAATTGAGGAAGAGCTACAAAGAATACTTTTGGATAATCGATTGGGCTAACTGAAACCCGTGTTTAAAGACCGATTAGTAACAATGTATATGAAAAGTAACCAAAATGTTGTAATTTTGATCAATTTTATATATAATTAAGAGCGTTGTTATTTGATATGACAACGCAAATAAGTTTGGTAGTGTAGCCAAGTGGTAAGGCAACGGTCTGCAAAACCGTGATCGCCGGTTCGACTCCGGTTACTACCTTCTAAATATGATAAACGCTGTAAAATTTTATGGATGCTGGTTTAATTGACCAAGCTGACAATATGATTTTAGCAGTGTTTTTTATATAAGAAATAGTTATGGATGCAGAGCCTGAATGCAAGCGAATAAAAAGCTATTTGGTGAAAAATATTGATAATGTCTTTCAACTATTGAATTAATGTTAGCGATTGACGAGCAAATACAGCCAACTATTTTTTTAAATGACGTCGGAAAATGATGTAGATGACCTTGCTCTTCTGTTGATGTTGCCACGCTATTGGTACTTTTTTATATGTTATAATATTCAAGATGATAATGCTAAATGACAATGTGAATATTTTGCCAGGTGTAGGTCCTAAGCGCCTAGATGCGTTACATGAAATTGGTATTTTTACCATTGAGGATTTGATTAATTATTTTCCATTTCGTTATGAAGACTTAGGAGAACGGCTACCCTCTGAAACAATAGATGGTGAAAAGGCTACTTTTAAGGGAATTGTGAGTACACCGGCTGTTGTAAATCGTTTTGGCAAACGATCTCAAACACGTTTTGGACTAATGATAGAGCATGAAAATGTACGTGTATCATTCTTTAATCAACCATGGATTGCTCAAAATATCGTGGTTGGCCAAGAGGTTGCTGTTTATGGTACTTATGACGCTGCTAAAGCATCCTTGACAGGAATGAAAGTGATTTCCAAGGCTTCCAATGAACTAGATCCAATTTATCCTTCGTCAAAACAAATAAGCGCTAAAACAATACGTCATTTGATAGAAATTGCGTGGGCTGATGTACGTGGTACAGTTGGCTCATTAGTTCCCGATAAAATTCGTCAAAAATACCGTTTACTGGACAGAAATACGCAAATTGAAAATATGCATTTTCCAGTTGACATGGAGCAAGCCAAATTGGCACGCCGAAGTATAGCTTTTGAGGAATTTTTTATATTTCAAATGAGATTGCAGTTGCTCAAATTAGCTGATAAGAACTTTTCCGGTGAAGGTATTAATTATGATAGTAAAGCGCTAAACAAATTTGAAGCTGGTTTACCTTTCACATTGACAGAAGCACAACAAAAAGTTGTTTCTGAAATTTTGCAAGATCAAAAACGTCCAGTTCACATGAATCGCTTATTACAAGGTGATGTAGGTTCTGGTAAAACAGTTGTTGCAGCAATTGCATTATATGCTGCTGTCACAGCAGGAATGCAAGCTGCATTGATGGCGCCAACTGAAATTTTGGCTCAGCAACATGCCATTAATTTAGCTTCAATGTTTGAAAAAGCTGGCGTTGACATCCGTATTGAATTACTGACTAGTGGTATGAAAGCTGCAGCTCGCCGTCAACTATTAGAAGATTTAGCTGACGGAACAATAGATATCTTGATTGGTACACATGCGTTGTTACAACCGGATGTAATGTTTCATCACCTGGGTTTAGCAGTGATTGACGAACAACATCGATTTGGTGTCAATCAACGTGCAAAATTACGTGAAAATGGTGTGAATCCTGATATACTAGCAATGACGGCCACGCCAATTCCTCGTACCTTATCCATTACTGCTTATGGAGAAATGGATGTATCAATAATTGATCAACTACCTAATGGTCGTAAACAAATTCAGACACGAAAGATTAGTCATAATCAAATTGACTCGGCACTTAATTTTCTTAAACAGCAGCTTTCAGAGGGCGCGCAGGCATATGTTGTGACGCCTTTGATTGAAGAGTCAGAAGCATTAGATGTGCAAAATGCGCAAGCAATGTATGAAGCATTACAACTTGAGCTGCCAAATGACACAATTGGCTTACTTCATGGTCGGCTCTCGAACGACGAAAAAAAAGCTTTGATGGCCGACTTTAAAAGAAACAAAATTCAGGTTTTAGTTGCTACTACAGTCATTGAAGTGGGTGTTGATGTACCTAATGCTAGCATCATGTTAATTATGGATGCAGATCGATTTGGATTGGCACAATTACACCAATTACGTGGCCGAGTTGGTCGTGGTACGAGACAATCATACACGATTTTAGTTGCAGATCCAAAGACGGATTATGGTCGTGCTAGGCTTGATGCAATGGTCGAAACAACAGATGGTTTCATTCTAGCGCAAAAAGACTTGGAACTACGCGGTTCTGGCGATATTTTAGGAACTAAACAGTCTGGTGTACCAGAATTTGCAGTTGGGGATCCGATTAAAGACTTGAAAATGATGGAAGTTGCTCAGCAAGAAGCAATTAGCCTGGTTAGTACTGACGGTTGGGATAAGTTCTCTGAGAATCAGGTATTAGTGGATTACTTATCAAGAACAATGGCGCATTATCGGCATTTAGATTAGATTAGGCAGTTTTGGCGCAAGAATAGAGATAAAAATGGAAAGGAACGTGTTCAGCTAATATTAAGTTGAACACATTTAAAGAACATGAAAATCGCAATAGATGCAATGGGTGGCGATTACGCACCGATGGAAATAGTCAAGGGTGTAGAAATAGCTCGTGATCGTTATCCAGATATTGAATTTTTACTTTTTGGAACAAGTGAACAGGTTAAACCATTGGTAAAGGATTGGTCACATATTACCCTAATTCCCACAACTGAAGTTATTGAGATGGGCGATGAGCCGGTTAAAGCAATGCGACGTAAAAAAGACTCATCAATGGTTCGTGCCGCAAATGCTGTTAAAGCTGGCGAAGCTGATGCTTTATTTAGTGCTGGAAATACGGGGGCCCTACTATCAAGTGCTATTTTCTTAATTGGTCGTATCAAAGGCGTTGACCGTCCAGCTTTGGCCACCGCTTTACCAAGTTTTGCTGGTGAAAATGATCAATTTGTATTTATGGACTTAGGTGCAAATGCTGAAAGTAAAGCCTCACATTTATATCAATACGGAATATTAGGAAGCTTTTATGCTTCTCATGTTTTAGGAATTAATGATGCACGAGTGCGTTTATTGAACAATGGTGCAGAAGAGGATAAAGGGGATGAGGTTCATAAAATAGCGCATCAGCTGATGAAAAACTCACAATCTTTTAATTTTTTGGGTAATGTTGAAGCACGTGAATTATTAGAAGGAACTGCAGACGTAGTGGTAGCTGATGGCTTTTCGGGTAATGCAGCATTGAAAGCCACGGAAGGCACTGCATTGATGATGTTGAAGCAAATTAAGCAGGCTATCATGCAAACCGGGCTTCGTGGTAAGATGGGCGGTCTCTTGCTAAAACCAGCTTTCAAAGATATTCAAAAGAAGTTGGACTATAACGAAGCAGGTGGTGCAGTAATCTTAGGTGTTAATGCGCCTGTCGTTAAAACGCACGGTTCTGCTAAAGCTAATGCAGTTGCTAATACAATGGGACAGATTAAAAAAATGATTGAAAAAAATCTAGTGCCAGATATTCGAACATACATCGCGGACCATAAGAATGAGTTGCAAGCTGCTAAGAATGAATTGCAGTCACAAATTAATGAATAAGTTATGGTATAATGGTTATTTAGATTAAAGATTCTGGGAGTAATTACTGATGGCAATGGAAAAAGAAGCAATTTATAATATGATGGCGGATGAAATTGCAGAACGATTTAATGTGAAAAGAGATACCATTACGCCGGATTTGAATTTTTTGACAGATATCGATGCGGATTCTATCGACTTTGTTGAGCTGGTATTAGAAGTAGAAGATATGTTTAATGTCGAAATTTCTGATGATGATGCTGAAAATTTGGTTACGTTGCAACAGACAGTTGACTACATTGTTGAACACCAAAATTAAATGTTTAAATACTTTGTATCATTCATGGGACTGACAAACATTTACAATATAGATACGCTTTAATGATTACGGGCATTGTTCTGAATCATTATATATTTTTGTTAAAGTAAGTCCTCACACATTGTTATTTGTTTGGGGACTTTTTGTATGATTGGCTAAAATATTAATTGAAACGATGTGTTAAAATGACAGATAACGAGTTACAAAATCTTGTTGAAAAAATATCACTTGATAACTTTGATAGACCATTTCAACACCATGCAACATTCAATTGTCATTTACGAACAACAGGTGGCCGCTATTTTTTGAAAACACATGATTTAGAATTCAATCCTAAAATGTCTACATTAGAAGACTTTAACAAAATTATCAAGCATGAATTGGTACACTATCATCTACATTTAAGTCATCAAGGGTACCAACATAAGGATAGCGATTTCAAACAATTATTAGTACGTGTGGGCGGCATGCGCTATGCACCTGATATTGGTGGCAGACAATCATCTAAGTATCAGTGGTTATATCGTTGTGAAAATGGGCATGATATTATTCGGAAACGCCGATTTCAAACTGCACGCTATCGATGTGGTCAGTGTCAAGCACGGATAAAATTTATTGGTAAATTATCTAAATAAATAAACTGCTTTGTTATAATGAATGTACAAACATAATTGGAGATTATAATGATAAAATTGATTCTTTCAGATTTAGATGAAACATTACTCGACGATGATGGTACGATTAATTCTCAAAACATCACTGCTGTTCAAAAATTTGTGAAGAATGGCGGCTATTTTGTTCCTAATACTGGGCGTTCTTATAAGTCTGTTTTTGGTACATTAAAGGATCTGGGCTTAAACAAGCAAAACAAACAGTACGTGGTTTCATACAATGGTGGTGCAATTGTGGAAATTCATGAAGATGGTGGCGAAAAGATTATTGTCCAACACGGCATGGATTTAGAACTAGCCAAGAAAATTTTTTCTCTTGGCCAAATTCAAGCAGACATTGATACACACATCTACACGATAGACACACTATTCATTTATAATATTTCGGAAAATGATGAACAATACATGAAAGAACGTAGTGTGCCATATCAAGAAATGGCCGACGATAATTTAGATTTTCTATCGAATGAAAAAACGATAATGAAAGTTATTTTTGAACATCGCGATCCAGATGTATTGCAAAAAATTGCTGACACAGTTAATGCTCAACTTTCTGATAAGGTATTGACAACATTCAGCTCCAATCGCTATGTTGAGTTCAATCCTAAGGGAAGTGACAAAGGTTCGGCCGGATTAGAATTAGCTGACATGCTGGGAATACCACGAAACGAGGTTGCTGCGTTGGGTGATAATTTGAATGATGCAGCTCAAATAAAAGCGGCAGGCGTAGGTGTTGCCGTGGCAAATGCTAAACCGGAAATCAAAGAAATGGCTGACTTGGTATTGTCAAAAACAAATAATGAAGGCGCGGTTGCGGAATTCATTAATGAACATACAGGAAAATAAATTGGGTAATTTAATTGCAAGAGTAGTAATATCAATAATCAGTTTCGTACTTTTTTTCTGGATATTTATGTTAAGTAATCATCAGCATTGGCCATTATGGATAACGATAGTACTTGTTGCTTTCTTATTCATTGCTTTTAATGTGAGCTTTGTTTGGTTATATTGGCAGAAGAAAAAAGTAACATTAGATGATGAGGATGATGATGCTTGAAACAACAAACGAAGTGAGACCGAAGTCCCTAATACTTAGAATAATTAATGTTGCTTTTGTTCTAGTTTTAGTAGTGGTTGCGCCGGTACCATTACTTTTTGCTACAAAAACAGATAATATACTTTTACAAATATTGTGTGCCACAATAATGTTCATTTTTTATATCGGTATCGGATTCTATGCCTATAGACTACTAAGAAAAAATGTATCTGGTCCAGTTTTTGCTAAACCAGATATTCGGAATTGGCGTGGCTTTTGGTGGCTAATTGGTATGTGGTTTATCATGATAGCTATTGAGATGATACTAGCTCAATTACGGGCTCAACTAACAGGGGTTACAACAACTGAAAATCAGGAGGCTATCAATGAGCTAACTTCAAATCTAAATGTTCCAATGGTTGCCATGGTAATTTATGCTATGTTTTTGGCACCTGTAGTTGAAGAATTAGTTTTTCGTGGACTTATTTTAAATTATTTTTTCCGTAAAAGTTGGTGGTGGGCAAATATTATTTTGTCTGGAGTAGTTTTTGCACTACCACATATGGATACAATTCCCACGAATCTCGCCGACACCTTGAGCTATGGAATATATGCTAGTATGGGGATGGTGCTTGCGTATGTTTACAAAAAAACTGGTAATTTGAAAAATAGTATTACAGTTCATATGTTGAATAATGTTATAACAATGATACCAATACTGGTTGTAGCAATTATGAATGCTATACAATAAAAGACCAATGACTTGAGTCATTGGTCTTTTATTTATTTCAGAATTGTAGTAGTGCTTTGGATGTGTGAGTATAAGGAATGAAACCTTCTTTACTCATATAACCACTATCTTCAATACGGACACCTGCAACACCTGGAACGTAGATACCAGGTTCAATAGAAAATACCATGCCTTCTTTAAGAATCATGTCATTTCCCGCCATAATTGAAGGAAACTCATGTACTGATGAGCCTAAGCCATGTCCGAGTCGATGATTAAAATATTGACCATAGCCAGCTTTTGTAATGATATTTCGTGCGATGGCATCCAGTTCGCTGGCTGTCATACCAATTTTAGCTTGCGATTGGGCTGTGAGTTGTGCTTCGAGTGTAATAGCATGTATCTTTTTGGCTTCGTCGCTTACGTTTCCAAAAGCTACTGTCCTTGTGGCATCTGAGGCATATCCTTCAGTCATCGTTCCTAAATCAAACAACGCCATTTCACCAGTATTGAGTGTATTTGTTGATGTTGAACCATGTGGATCAGCAGCGTGGGCTCCAAATTGAACTAGTGTTTCAAAACTCATACTAGATACGCCTGCTTTTTTAAGTTCATATTCTAATTCGGCGGCAACAGCTAATTCTGATATACCACGCTCTAGTGCGTTAAAGCCAATTTCAAAGGCGCGATCAGCATCACGACCAGCAGCTTTCATATGTGCTATTTCGTCTGGTGTTTTGATTAGGCGAAGCTGATTAATTTGATCGGTAATGTCAATAGAAAACTGGCCATCAGGAAAGGCAGTTTGCAGTAAGTTAAGACGTGCAACTGTTAGATTATCGGCCTCAATGGCAAATTTTTTACCGTTGGTTAATGTTCTAATATGGTCAGCCAATTTTAACCAAGGATTTTCATGGTCTTCGTAGCCAAAAGCAGCATAGCGCCAGCCACTTTCTTTCATACTGTTGACTTCAAGTGCTGGTCCAAACAAAAAAGGTTCACTATTTTCCAGTAGAACGAGCGCTAAAACACGTTCTATTGGATCAGATTCAAAACCGCTTAAATAGGCAACACTGTGGTAATTTGTAATGATAGCGCCTGACAACTCTTGTTTGGTCAGCCAGCTAGTTAATGCGCTGATTTTTTCTGCATTCATGACACTAACTCCTGTGAAATTTTATATAAATATATTGTATCACTTTCATCATGATGAATCTTTTCTTGTAACAAAGTGAAACAATGATGAAAACACTTATAATTAATGTTGTAAGCGTTTGCAATTTAATTATGATTTGATATAATAGTGTAGATGACTTCTAAAAAGAATAATAATAAATGTATTAAAGAGGAATAAATTATGCAAAAAAAGCAAACGGCTACAATTTATGATGTTGCTAGTCGAGTTGGTGTATCACTAGCAACAGTATCGCGAGTTGTAAATGGCAACAGTAATGTCCGTGAATCTACGAAACGTAAAGTATTGGATGCGATTGAAGAATTAGGTTACCATCCAAATGCTGTAGCACGTGGGCTGGCTTCAAAAAAGACGACTACCATTGGTGTTGTGATGCCAGACGTAACAGATATGTATTATTCAGAGCTGGCCCGAGGCATTGATGATGTCGCTAATATGTATCATTATGATGTCTTGCTAACAAATACAGATGAAGATCCTGTACGTGAAACAATGGCTATTAACAACCTTGCCAGCAAGCAAGTTGATGGCATTATTTTTATGGGCAATGAATTGGATCGTGAAGTTTTAAAGACAATCTCCTCTGTTGATGCACCGGTTGTTTTAGCTGGTTCTATTGATGCTGAAAAGGTCTTGCCAAGTGTTAATATTGACTATATTGCAGCTACCAAAGAAGCGGTTGAAATGGTAGTCAAAAATGGACATGAACGTGTGGCATTAGTTACCGGACCAATGGAATATGCAATTAACAAACAACATCGCTTAGTTGGCTACCAAGCAGGTCTAGAAGCTGCCGGAAAAGAGTTTGATGAGAATTTGTTATTTGCCTCTCATCAGGACTATTCTGCTGGCTATCAAATTGCCGATAAAATCTTTGCCACTAATGCAACAGCAGCTATTGTTCATGATGATGAAGTTGCATTAGGAATCATGAATTATATGCGCGATCAAAGTAAGTCAGTTCCTGAAGATTTTGAAATCATCACATCAAATGATACAAAATTTGCAATTGTGACGCGTCCTGCTTTAACATCAATCGGTCAACCTAAGTACGATATTGGTGCAGTCGCAATGCGTATGTTAACTAAACTGATGAATAATGAAGTGGTTGATAACATGCAAGTTACGTTACCACATACATTTGAAAAACGAGGAACAACAATTAATTAAGAAATAATATTGAAACATTTGACACGTTACGTTAATAAAAGTAAAATTAGAGAAATGATGTAGATTTCGTGTATTTAAGATTATTGAGGGAACATAACGGTCAAAATTATGGAAAGTCCAAAAAGACGTTATATCAAGGGATTTGATGGCTTACGTGCTTTAGCCGTCATTGGTGTTATTTTATTTCACTTAATGCCCACAAAATTTGTCGGTGGCTGGTTTGGCGTGCCGCTTTTTTTTGTGATTTCAGGATATTTAATTACCGATCAATTGATACAAGAGTTTGATCGCAATCACAAGATTGCAATTTTTAAGTTTTATAAGCGTAGAATAAAGCGTTTGTATCCGGCTTTAGTAGCCATGTTGTTGATAGTGACTGCGATGATTTTACTTTTTGATCGCCAGTTAATCTACAATTTACGTCCTACTGTTGAAACCAATTTATTGTATGTTTTTAACTTTTGGGCAATCGGCCATGGGTCGTCGTATTTTCAACAATTTGGTGGTGCTTCGCCTTTCACACATTTATGGTCACTTTCGATAGAGGGGCAATTTTATTTCATTTGGCCCTTAGTTGTTTGGGCTGTTTTACGATTGGGTTTGAAGCGAGTAAATATTGCTAGAGTACTAATTTTGCTTTCATTAATTAGCGCGATATTAATGGCTGTTTTGTATGATCCTGCTGCGATTAATCGAGTGTATTATGGAACGGATACGCGACTATTTGCTATTCTATTGGGTACAGCTCTAGCATTTGTTTGGCCCTCGATTAAACTTTCTAATCATGTTAGTAGCAAGGTAAAACACTATCTTAATATTGTAGGACTCTGTTCCTTTTTACTTTGGGGATTGGGAACATTATGGTTGAATGGACAACATCCTGCGACTTATTATGGATTAATGTATTTGCTAACTATAGCAAGTACTGTTTTGGTTGCTGTAACAGCTCATCCGGCTTCCTGGCATGCCAAAATATTAGATAACAAACTTTTAAACTATTTAGGGGAACGCTCCTATAGTATCTACTTATATCAATTACCAGTTTTTGTGTTTTATGAAAAATTTATCCCGCATTATCAGCCAAATGTTTTGAACATATTGATTGAAATTGCGATTGTTTTACTGTTAAGTGAATTGAGCTACCGCTATGTCGAAAATTTGTTTCGTAATGGAGAAAAACTACGCCAATTGGGTCATTGGTTGGTACAGTCACGTAATCGATTTTTCTTAATTTTAACGCCTGCACTGATTTTTTTGCTTTTCATCGGTCATGGATTAGCCAATCAAGATGCTGGGCACCCGCAACCACAGACTGAATTACAAAAGAAATTGTCCAAAAATAAATTGGCAGTGGAAAAGAGTAATCAAATCGCTCAAAAATCGGCTAAACATTCCTCTAAGCAATCAAGCAATAAAAGCATGTCGGAAGCTGATAAAAAAGTCATTGCAACATATGATTTAAATGCCGCACAGTACATGAGCTTCAAGAATATGTCATTTACAGCTATTGGTGATTCGGTTATGTTAGATTCGGCACCATATCTCCAAGAAATTAATCCCAAGATAGTGGTCGATGCAAAGGTGGGGCGCCAAGCCTACGAAGCGCCGGATTTAGTGAAAAAAATGGCTCGCAACGACGAGTTGGCACCAAACATCTTGGTAGGATTAGGAACAAATGGTGAGATTAGAAGGCAAGATTTGGATCGCATGATGAAAACCTTTGGTACAAAGCGGCAGGTTTATTGGATTAATAATTTAGTACAGAGCAAACCTTGGCAGAAAGATAACAATGACATGTTGGCGGAAGCTAATAACGATTATAAAAATTTACATATCATTGACTGGTATGGTTTGGCAAAAAAACATTCGGATTGGTTCGCTGATGATGGTGTCCACCAAGGGCCTCTTGGCGCACGAAATTATGTCAGGTTGATTGTTGAAAAAACAGGTGATGTGAACAAAATCAAGTAAGAATTAGCGCATGCAACCGTTTGAACATAATATCATTATAAATTATTCGTCAAAAGTTGAATTTTATGCTTATTTGTATTAGAATGAATATAAATAAGTGTTTGAGGGGGGATGATGTTTAAAAATATCAGAAAACTAACACCATTTTCACTTGCGTTATTATCGATTGCATTTATCATGTCGATTAGTCAATCTACTATGACAACGGCTTATCCGATTTTGATGAAAAGTTTTAATGTTAATGCGAGCACGGTTCAGTGGTTAACAACAGGTTTTATGGTTGCAATGACATTAGTCATGCCGCTAAGTCCTTGGCTTTTGGATAATGTGTCCTTACGTAAATTACTCAATGGTATCGTAGCCCTCTTTTTATTAGGAACTTTTTTGGCTATGGTTACACCCAATTTTACCGGTATTATTATCGGTCGGTTGCTAGAAGGTTTAGCAGTGGGTGCTTTATTTCCGACATTTCAAAGTGTAATCATGGAAAATACTGATAAAAATCAACGAGGTGTAGCTATGGGCGTAGTTGGTTTAGTTATGGGTTCAGCATTAGCTGTTGGTCCAATTATTTCCGGCTTGGTCCTGCAATGGATCTCTTGGCGTGCTTTATTTATGTTGTTTTTTGTCATATTGCTAATTTTGATTATTGTTTTGCAAAATAAAATAGAAAACACGCACACTATGAAGCCATCTGAATTTGATTGGTTTTCGGCTATAACCTTGCTTGGATTTGGCGGTATTTTGTATGACATTTCAATCATTCCAACCTCTGGAATTAACTTCTTGTGGTGGCTGATTTTAATAATTAGTGTTAGTTTATTAGTCATATTTATTGTTCGTCAAGTAAAATCACCTCAACCGTTTTTAGATTTAGCGGTGCTCAGATATAGAGGCTATGTTCCAGCTATGTTTTTAACGGGATTATCATATTCAGGACTAATTATTGCAACGGTTTTGATGCCTTTGTTTTATCAAAAGGTTTTTCATTTTAGCCCATTGTGGTCAGGGCTACTTATGGTACCTGCGGCAATCTTTCTAAGTCAATTGAATCCAAGATCAGGGGCGATGCTCAACAGAATTGGGTTAAAAAAATTAGTTTATATTGGTATGTCAATGATGCTTGTAGGGTATGCAATTTTGGGTACTTTAGGATCAGCTTCGTGGATAGCGTGTTTGATAGCAGCTATGTTACTTGAAGGTGGCAATGCTTTCATTATGATGCCCGCAATTACTGCGGCAAATAACGCACTACCCAAAAATTTAGTTAGTCATGGTACTGCGATTATTACTACGATGCGTCAAGTCATTGGAGCAGGTAGTGTTGTTGTTGCTTCTATTCTAATCACCGCATTTAATGTCAATTCTTCATTTGTACATGCGTTGTTAATGACAAGTCGCTGGTTTATCATTGTGCCACTTATTGGATTACTACTGACAATCAGAATCAAGTCAAATTAACTATTCGGTTGAGAAAATGTGATGTCGACTTGATTGCGTTCAACGATAAAGCATGCTAGTATTGAATATAATAAATTATTAACGGTTGGGCGAAAGCTTCAAGAAGTTAACTAGTCGGGGAGCTAGTTAATTTTTTGAAGCTTTTTTCTTTTTGTTTAGGAGAAATAAAAGATATGATAAATGCTTTATTATTAATCACAGTAACTCTATTTTTCGGGAAAGTGGCTGTAAAACTGGGCCTTTCAGAGGTTATAGGTCAGTTACTTGCTGGCATCGTCGTGGGAATGAGCTTTTTAAACATCGTTCATAGCACAAATTTAGTTCATATGCTGTCTGAAATTGGTATTTTTATATTGATGCTAAGTTCTGGATTGGCATCAGACATGAAAACAATGAAAAAATATGTCAAAGCTTCATCAGTGATAGCAATCATGGGTGTTGCTATTCCGGTGATTGCATTTCCAATCGCGTTTATTTTAATGGGATATAGTGTAGCAGTTTCTTTGTTTTCGGGTATAGTTTTTTCTGCCACATCAATATCAATTACATTAGCTGTTTTAGCTGAGCAAAAAAAATTAACATCAGTAGTTGGCGCAATAATATTGTCAGCTGCCATAATTGATGATGTTATTTCATTGCTAGCTGTCACATTATTTTCCGTATTTATTGGTAATGGTGGTTTCAATATAAGTAGTCTGTTGCCATTAATTGCTTTTGTTATCGGCATTTTTCTTAGGAAAACAGCGATTGCGGATCAAATATTCGAAAATACAAATCGGGTTGGACAGTGGATTTTTTATCCCATTTTCTTTGGATCAATAGGATTGAATGTTTCTATAGGACAATTGAACAATAAAATTTTAGCGATTGTTTTATTTATTTTGTTAGCGATTATCACAAAATTTGTTGGTTCATGGATTGGAGCTAAAATGTCTGGCTTGAACAATACAGCTTCAAAAGCTATCGGCGCGGGTATGGTATCGAGAGGGGAAATGGCGTTAGTCATTACACAGATAGGTTTATCATCACAAGTAATTAGCGCTGCAGTTTCAGGGGAGCTTATCTTGGTGATTATTTTTTCTACGCTCATTGCGCCAATTTTAATGAAACCACTATTTGGTAACATATAAAAAGCTTATTTTATATTAAAAAAAGAATACAATGACAAAGTAGGTGTACGAATCTCATCGATTAGGTTATTCTAAATTATAACTAGTATTCGAAAGGGATCAATTGGGATGAAAAAGCAGAGCATAATTTGTGGAGTTTTAAGTGCGATTTTATTTGGAATTAGTGGCATATTGGCAAGTATTTTATTTCGAAATCAAAATATTAATCCGGAGTGGCTAGTTGGTGTCAGAATGACCTTGTCAGGAATAATTTTGTTAATTGTATTATTTTGTTTTTCAGGACGTCGGGTTTTTGAAATATGGTTGAACAAAAAAGATGTTGTTCTAATTATTTTATACGGCATCGTTGGTGTTTTGTTAGCACAATCTAGTTTCTTTTTATCTGTATACTTTGGTGACGCAGCAACAGCGACCATTCTGCAATCACTTGGTCCAACTATTATTGTTATTTTATTGAGTTTAGCGACGAGGACGCTACCTTCTCGATTAGATGTTTGGTCAATTCTGATTGCCCTAACTGGTGTATTTTTGTTAATTACTAATGGCAACATCAATCAGCTAGTAGTAAACTCAAAAGCTTTATTTTGGGGTATACTGTCTGCATTTGGTTTAGCTGCGTATACACTTATTCCAAAACCTTTGCTTGACAAACAGCCACCCTTGGTTATAGTTACTTGGGGATTATTGGTTGGTGGAATAGCTGAGAACTTTTTTCATCCTATTTGGTATATGCCGTCTCAGGTGAGCACCAAAGACTGGATTATCATGTTGTTTGTTATTATAGCTGGCACATTACTACCATATGCTTTGTATGTTATGAGCCTGAGCCAATTAAAACCTACTACAGCAAGTTTATTATCTACCATTGAACCGATGGTGGCGACGCTTTTGTCGGTTACACTTTTACACGTTCACTTAAGGTTGTTTCAAGTCGTAGGAATCGTGTTCATTATTTCAACAATATTTTTAATCAGCTTACCACTAGAACGTATCTTTAAAAAAAGGATTAGTGATACTGAAACAAATTAAATATTTGCTCAATTTTTCTGGTTTATTTGCATTATTATACTGATAAACTTAAAATGATAGGTAAGAAGTGAGGCAAAACATGACAACAATATATCAACATGGTACATTAGCACAATTAGTAGCGCGCCAAATGTCAGGGACAATAACAGTCGCTGAAATGTTGGAACATGGGGACACTGGTATTGGTACTTTTGAGGGTCTTAACGGCGAAGCTATTTTTCTAAATGGGGAAGCCTATCAAGCTGATAGTACAGGAAAAGTCCACCACATAACTGATAAACAAACTACACTACCTTTTGCATCAATACATTTTGATCAACCAGAGGCAAGTCAAAAATTACCTTTTAAAAAAATAAAATATAGTAATTTGACTCAGAACTTGAAAGATGAGCAGTTATTTAACGTTTTCTCTGCCTTAAAAATGCATGGTGAGTTTGCCCACGTTCACGTTCGTATTGTAACCAAGCAAGAAAGACCGTATCCAAGTTTGTTACAAGTAGCTGAGCAGCAGCCTGAATTCAAAGCAGACAACATAACTGGTACATTAGTTGGATATTATGCACCAAAAGTTTTTGGCGGACCAACCGCAGCAGGGTGGCATTTACACTTTTTGTCAGATGATTTAACCTTTGCTGGTCACGTTTTGGATTTTGAAGCAACAGATGTGGATGGTACTTTAGAAGTTTTTGATAACTTTTTGCAACATCTACCTATTAACAATGCTGACTTTAGAAGTATGAATCAGGATATAGCTGGTTTGGATAAAGCCATTGAGGCCAGTGAAGGCGGAAAAAATTAGCAGTATTTTTGTGGCGAATGCTATGTGAAAAGTAATAATATCAAAAAAAGGAGCTCATTGAGCTCCTTTTTAATGTGATCTTGTTTCTTCAATAACATCGCGCATGGTGTCAACAACGTTCTGTGTATCTTGCGATAAATGGGAACCAACTAAAGTAAATAGCGTATCAATAATGGTCAGTTGAGCAATCAACGAACTCATTGATTCACTACGAAAATTAACTTCTTCAGCTAATGATAATAAAACCATATTCGCTAATTTGGCTAAAGGTGAATCTTTGAATGATGTTACTGCGATAATTTTAACATGTTGTTCATGCAACTTTTTTGCAATAAGCAGTGTATCCTTATTTCTACCGGAATGTGAAATAACCACTGCTGTATCATTTGAATTGAGTTTAACTGCTTGCATTAATTGAACATCATAATCTGGATGGGCGATAACGTCAATTGGTGTGCGCAGAAATTTGTGGTAGGCATTAAAAGCAACAATAGAAGATCCACCAATACCAAAAAAACCAACGCGCCGAGCAGATATTAAGGCCATAGTAGCCTCCTCTAGCTGGGGTGCTGTTAAATTACTGACAGTCGCTGCTAAAGCGTTCTCTGCTCCGCCAAAAACTTTTTGAGCAACCGCAATTGTATCATCAGTATCAGCTATTTCTCCAAATAAATCGACAGATGTTGACAGTTGGGTGGCAGCGCTGGCTAATGAAACAGAAAATTCACGAAATGATTCCAAGCCAATCTTTTTGACGAAACGAGAAATAGTGGCAGTAGAAACGCCAGACAATTCAGACATTTCTTGAATGTTAGCTTCGCGCGCTTGGCTGACGTTATTAATGATGAAATCAATTAGTTTTTGTTCGGTTGTATTATATTGTTTTCTTTGTGCCCGTAATTGAGCAATGATGTTATTTGCCATTTTATAATGCTCCAATAAACTAATAATACAAGATTAGAAAACAATTTTCAATAATATGGTTGCAATGTGTAAATTATTTTCATATAATAATAGTGTATTAAAAACTCAAAAAACAAAGAGGTAAGTAGACATGAAGTTTGCGATGATCGGCCTTGGTAAGATGGGCTTGAACTTGGTAAAAAACGCCGTTGATAACGGTCACGAAGTTGTTGCGTTTGATTTAAACGCTGACTTTGTTAAGGAAGCAACTGACTATTCAGCATCAATTGAAGCTGCTTCTGACATTGATGATATGTTGTCAAAGTTGCCATCTCCAAAGGCAGTTTGGGTTATGGTACCAGCCGGTGTACCAACTAACTCAACAATCGATACATTGATTGAGAAGATGGACAAGGGCGACATCATTATTGATGGTGGTAACTCTAACTATAAAGACAACTTGGAACAAAACAAGCGCACATCTGCTGCTGGAATTAAGTTCTTTGATGCCGGAACTTCTGGTGGAATGAACGGTGCTCGTAACGGTGGTAACTTCATGATTGGTGGCGATGATGCCGAAGCTTGGAAAGTTATCGAACCTTTGTTTAAGTCAATTTCTGAAGAAGATGGTTACTTGTACACAGGCCGTTTGGGCTCAGGTCACTATTTGAAGATGGTTCACAATGGTATCGAATACGGTATGATGCAAGCAATTGCTGAAGGATTCGAAGTATTGGAAGCCTCACAATTTGACTACGACTATGAAGCTGTTTCAAAGTTGTGGAACCACGGATCAGTAATCCGTTCATGGTTGATGGAATTGGCTGAAGAACAATTCGCCAAGGATCCACATTTGGATGCTATCGCTGGTCGTATGCATTCTTCAGGTGAAGGTAAGTGGACAGTTCAAGAATCATTGGACTTGGACGTACCTGCACCAGTTATCTACTTATCATTAGCAATGCGTTACCGTTCATTGCAAGATGACACATTTACTGGTAAGGTTGTTTCAGCTTTGCGTAACGGCTTCGGTGGTCACGCAATGGACGCAGCAAAGTAATTAAAAACACTTGTTCAATTTTATGAACAAAGCTCCCGCTTAAGGGGGCTTTTTCTGTTTTAAATAGAAAATATTAAACGCTTAACATCGATTAGAGGTAAACAAATGGAATATATGGTAGGAGTCGACATCGGCACAACCTCAACAAAGGCTGTTCTGTTTGATGATGAAAATGTAGTGGTAGCAAGTGCAAACAAGAGCTATGCTTTATATCGTGATTTGCCAGATATGGCTGAAGAAGACTTAAATGAGCTTTTTGAGGCATTGGTTTCGGCTTTGGCAGAAGTTGTACGTGATGCGGACTTGAGTAAAGGGAACAAAATTGCAGCTGTATCATTTAGCTCGGCAATGCATTCGTTAATTGCATTTGATGAAAAATGGAAGCCATTAACACGTGCGATTACTTGGGCCGACACACGGGCAGTAGAATACACCGAAGAATTAAAAGCAAATGGACTTGGTGAACAAATCTACAAAAATACTGGAACACCTATTCATCCGATGGCACCTTTATCGAAGCTATTATGGCTTAAGTCGGAACACGCTGACATTTATCATAAAGCTGCTCATTACTTGGGAATTAAGGAGTACTTATTCCATCGACTTTTTGGTTCAAATAAAATGGATATTTCTATTGCTTCAGGTACTGGGCTATTTAATATCTTTAATTTGGATTGGGATGAGCAAGCGCTTGAAGTTACAGGTGTTAAAAAAGAACAATTGCCTTTACCTGTAGAACCTTATGAATATGAAGACAACATGCTTGAAAAGTATGCCACACTTATTGGTATTCCGGCTACTACACCTTTTGTCTATGGTGCTGGTGATGGGCCACTTTCAAATCTAGGTGTAAACGCTGTTAAACCTGGTGTGGCGGCCATTACAATTGGTACTTCTGGTGCTATTCGAGTAGTGTCGGACCAGCCAGTTATTGACCCTAAAGGTCGTACTTTTACTTATGCTTTGGATAAAGACAACTGGGTGGTAGGTGGCCCAGTTAATAATGGTGGTGATGTATTCCGCTGGGCACGTGATAATATGTTTGATGCTGAAAAATCCACAGCGACCTTGCTTGGGAAAGATTCTTATGATTTATTGACAGAAATTGCTGAGCGCATTCCTGCTGGTTCAGAGGGTTTAATTTTCCACCCCTATCTTGGCGGCGAGCGCGCGCCAATTTGGGATGCTAATGCTCGCGGTTCTTTCTTTGGCCTTAATCATAGTCACACTCGTGCACATATGTTGCGTGCCGTGCTAGAAGGAATAACATTTAATGTGTTTATGGTGAGCTTGGCACTTGAAGAAGTTGTTGGTGGCTTGAAATCAATACAAGCAACTGGTGGCTTTGCTCGTTCACCATTATGGCGTCAGATGTTTGCTGATATCTTCGAGCAGCCAGTGACTGTACCAGAAGCATTTGAATCCGGCGCATTGGCTGCGGTTATTGTGGCACAAAAAGCTTTGGGGAAAATTGATAGTTTATATGAAATTGAAAAATATGTAGGCGCATCTAATACCTATATGCCTGAGCCAAAAAACTTTGAGGCATATAGAGAACTTGCACCAATATTTATTCGCCTATCTCGTCAATTACAGACAGAGTATCAAAACATTGCTAATTATCAAAGAAAGCACTCAAAATAATTTAATACTAGCGGGGAAGAATGTAGTTGTGATGAAAAGGAGATAACGGTCAAAGATCGTTAACACAAGTAGATGGATTTTGTTATGTTGGTTGTGTCGATTCTAATTTTGCTGGTTTTAATCGCCAAATTAAAATTAAACACATTTGTTTCACTTATTATTACCGCTTTTATTTTAGCTTTGCTACTAGGTATGAAGCCAATGGAGATACCAGATGCTGTTCTTGGTAGTGAAGGAGTAGGAAATATTCTTGGTCCTAATTCAGTTATCTTTATATTTGGTGGTATGATCGGACGTTTAGTTGCTGATGCAGGTGGATCTTATCGTATTGCGAAGACACTGATTGATTGGTTTGGTGTTAAGCGTCTGCAATGGGCAGTATTGATAGCATCATTTATTATTGGTATCTCCATGATTTTTGGTGTTGGTATGGTGTTGTTAATTCCGATCGTATTTGCTGTAGCCATTGAAGCTGGCGTACCATTGCTTTACTTAGGTATCTCAATGACAGCTGCCTTAAGTTCGGCACAAGGGTTTTTGCCACCACAGCCGGCGCCAACAGCTGTTGCTTCAGCTTTAGGGGCTAACATTGGAATGATGTTGATTTTTGGTTTGATTGTATCGGTAATTACCGCAGTTGTGGCTGGTCCAGCATTTACTAAATTGGCACAAAAATACGCACCTGATGCTTTTCAGTTTAAAACAGAAATTGAGGCAGTTGGTCCTGCTAAAAAGTATGATTTAAATGCAACACCAAAGTTCGGATTGTCCGTACTAACTTCTGTTTTTCCATTAGTATTTATGATTATTGCCACAATTTATAAGCTGATTTATACAGGTGGTGTAACGCCAAAGAACCCAAATACAATTGATCAAATTGTTGAGTTTGTGGCTAGTCCTGCAGTAGCTATGACAATCGCACTAGTTTTTGCTATTTTTACAATGGGAATTTGGCAAAAGAAAACCATGGTTGAAGTAGGGAAATCATTAAACGAAGGAATGTCAGCCGTTGCTGGAATTTTGTTAATTGTTGGTGGTGGTGGCGCCCTGCGTGGTGTCTTGGTTACATCGGGGCTGTCTGACAAAATTGCGACAATTTTCCAAGCCGGTGGTGCCATGAGTCCGATTGCTATTGTGTTGTTTGCTTGGGCTGTTGCGGCAGTCTTGCGAGTTTCTGTTGGCTCAGCTACAGTAGCTGGAATGACTGCGGCAGGAATTGTTACGGGTATTTTGGCCGCAAACCCTGGTAACACATTATTGCCAGTATTCGTGGCGTTAGCTATTGGTGCTGGGTCATTAATAGCTTCACACGTGAACGATGCGGGCTTTTGGATTTTTAAAGAATTTTTCGACTTATCAGTTAAGCAAACATTTCAAATTTGGACTGTTTTGGAAACAATTATTTCCGTGACTGGTTTGATTATTATTTTAATTTTAACGTCAGTATTTGCTTAAATTAAAAATGCTATTCCGCTTGGAATAGCATTTTTAATTTGGAAATGTAGTGAGGAACAGTTTTTTTATTCGATTGAACTTTATCAAAACTTTATTTTATTATTAAAATCCAACGAAAATAATAATTTGATTGGCATAATCATTCTTTATATGGGAAACGTTGACAATAAAATTAGAAAATGTTAATATATTGAAGTAACTTTTATAGAGTTGAAGGGATAAACATATGTCAGAAACAAAAACAAAAACAGGATGGTTGCATAAAGCCACTCCTGCTAGTTTCACTACTAGTGATCGACACCTACGTAAGACGTTAGGTGTTAAAGAAATGTTAGCTTTAGGTATTGGAACCATCGTATCTACAGCTATCTTTACCTTACCAGGTATTGTTGCAGCTAACCATGCTGGACCAGCGGTTGCAATTTCATTCGTAATTGCGGCAATTGTTTCAGGGCTCGCTGCGTTTGCTTATGCGGAGTTTGCTTCGGCATTACCTTTTGCCGGATCTGCTTATTCTTGGGCAAACGTTGTCTTTGGTGAAGTGTTTGGCTGGATTGCCGGTTGGGCACTTTTGGCGGAATATTTCATCGCTGTCGCTTTCGTGGCTTCAGGTTGGTCAGCAAACTTCAAATTATTCCTTGGCTCACATAACTTAGTATTGCCAAAGGCTTTGGCTGGTTCATTTGCTGCAGGAAATGGTGGTGTAATTGATATTGCTTCACTATTTGCTGTTTTAATTGTAGCAGTTCTGTTATGGCGCGGTACCAACACAACAGCTCGCGTTGAAAATGTATTAGTTGTGGGTAAAGTGTTAGTTATTTTGATTTTTATCGGTGTCGGCTTAACAGCTATTCACCCTGGTAATTACGTACCATTTATCCCTGCTCATAAGGCAGGAACTGATTTTGGTGGTTGGTCCGGTATATTTGCCGGTGCTTCACAAATTTTCTTAGCTTACATTGGATTTGATTCAATTGCTGCTAGTTCAGCTGAAGCAAAAGATCCTAAAAAGACAATGCCTCGTGGTATTATTGGTTCTTTAATCATTGCTACAATACTATTTGTGACAGTTGCGCTTGTATTGGTTGGTATGTTCCATTATACAAAGTATGCAAATAACGCAGCCCCAGCAGCATGGGCGTTATTGCATTCTGGACATGAATTTACATCTAACCTATTGTCCGTAGTGGCGTTGGTTGGTATGTTTACAGCCATTATTGGTATGATGCTTGCTGGCTCACGTTTACTTTATGCATTTGGTCGTGATGGATTGCTACCAAGTTTCTTAGGAAAAGTTAATGATAAAGGTTTGCCTAATAATGCATTGTTAGTATTATCTGTTATTGCTATTCTAATTGGTTCAGTATTTAGCTTCACAGAATTAGCTGGATTAATTTCTGCGGGGACATTGATTGCCTTTATTATTGTTTCACTGGGTATCTACGCATTACGCCCTCGTGAAGGAAAAGACATTCAAGAACCAGGATTCAAGATGCCATTCTATCCAGTAATGCCAGCATTGGCAGCATTAGGATCAGGATTTATCTTTTATGAATTAGACAACCAAGCAAAAATTTATGCTTTTGGTTGGTTCGTACTTGGCTTAATTATTTATGCTTTTTACGGTTCTAAACATAGCAAATTGTCTCAAAAATAATTGCCAAAAAAGTCCTGAATTGCAGGGCTTTTCTTGTACACAAATTTAAAACAAGATTATGAAAGTTGTTAATATGTCAAAAAACAAAGAGATTTTAGATGAAGAAAAAGTTCACTTGGCAGATGCAACGCGAGTTAAGTATTTTGATATTGTAATTGATCATGGTCAAGGTGCAATCATTACAGATGCTGATGGTCATGACTATATTGATCTATTAGCTAGTGCAAGTGCCACTAACACTGGTCATTCACATCCTAAGGTAGTCGAAGCCATTACAAACCAGGCTCAAAAGTTAATTCAATATACACCAGCGTATTTTGCTAATACTGCTACTGCAAAATTATCCAAGCGTTTAACTGCTGTTGCACCAGGTGATTTTGATAAGCAAGTAGCATTTGGAAATTCGGGTTCTGATGCTAATGATGCTATTATTAAATTTGCACGTGGATATACTGGTCGACAATACGTTGTTAGTTTTACAGGTGCTTATCATGGGTCAACTTATGGTTCTATTTCAATTTCAGCCGTGAGTCTAAATATGACCAGAAAAATTGGACCACTTCTACCAAATATCGTGAAGGTTCCTTACCCAGATCAAACTCAACGTATAAAGGGAGAAACCGATGATGACTTTTCAGAACGTTTATTTAAAGATTTTAAATTGCCATTTGAGACTTATTTACCAGCTGATGAAGTTGCTTTAGTAATTATCGAACCAATCCAAGGAGACGGGGGCATCATTAAAGCACCACAACGCTACATGGAACTAGTTTATGAATTTACACGTGAGCATGGAATTGTTTTTGCTGTTGATGAGGTTAATCAAGGATTAGGCAGAACTGGTAAGATGTGGTCTATTGACCATTTTGGAATAGCACCAGATTTGATGAGTGTTGGGAAATCCATCGCCAGTGGATTACCACTTAGTGCTGTTATTGGTCGTAAAGAAATCATGAGTAGTCTGGGAGCACCTGCGAACGTTTATACAACGGCTGGAAATCCGGTAACATCTGCTGCTGCATTGGCTACTTTAGACGTTATTGAAGAGGAAAACCTAGTTGAACGCTCTCGACAACTTGGTCAATTAGCCAAGCATTTTTTTGAAACGGCTGCTAAACGTTATGCTTTCATTGGGGATGTTCGTTTATATGGTTTAAATGGCGGAATTGATATCGTTAATACAAAAGGTGAACCGGATAATGAGGCAACTAACAAATTAATTTATCGCATCTTTGAGTTAGGAGCCATTATGATTAGCTTGAGAGGAAATATATTGCGTTTCCAGCCACCATTAGTCATTAAAAGGGAAGAGTTACAACAAGCGTTTGAAATATTAAATCAAGCGTTCTCGGACTTACAAGCTGATAGAATTACTTTACCAAAAACGGATAATCACATTGGTTGGTAATATGATATAATGATTAAGAATTCTGGACATACGAATTAGCCGTCCGTCAGTTAGAAATGTGCTGGATGATGAAAAGCACACGTTGGCTCTTTTGCGCTACCAGACTTAATTGTGATTGAAAAATCACCGCTGCTCAGCGTTATGAGACATAAAGGTAAAGATTTTATTCAAGATCATTACAAATTGCGGTGGTACCACGGTAGAGCGTCCGCACTTTGTTTTGGTCTTTTTATATTATTTAAGGAGAAATTTTTTTATGAAAGACTTGAGTTCAGCAGAAATTCGCCAAATGTTTTTAGATTTTTTTGCTTCTAAGGGTCACGAAGTTGTACCTTCAAAAAATCTAATTCCGCAAGATGATCCAACATTGTTATGGATTAATTCCGGTGTTGCGACTTTAAAAAAGTATTTTGATGGTACAGTAGTCCCAAATAATCCACGTATCACCAATTCTCAAAAGGCAATCCGTACCAATGATATCGAAAACGTTGGGAAAACAGCTCGACATCATACACTTTTTGAAATGATGGGCAACTTTTCGATTGGAGATTATTTTAAAGAACAAGCAATACCTTGGGCTTGGGAATTATTGACCAGTCCTGAGTGGTATGACTTGGATGCTGAAAAATTGTATGTAACTGTGTATCCTAAAGATCAAGAAGCTAGAAAAATTTGGGAAGAGAAAACTAGCTTGCCTGACGGTCACATTTATGAAGTTGAAGATAATTTCTGGGATATAGGTGAGGGACCTTCTGGCCCTGATTCTGAAATATTCTTTGATCGTGGTACTGACTTTCAAGACTTACCCGATGATGATTCAGAAATGTATCCGGGTGGTGAAAATGAACGATATCTAGAAATCTGGAACCTTGTTTTTTCACAATTTAATCATTTACCAGGGTTAACAGATAATTCACAGTATCCCGAGTTACCTCATAAAAATATTGATACCGGTATGGGACTTGAGCGTGTCGTATCTGTTTTCCAAAATGGTCGCACTAACTTTGATACAGACTTGTTTTTACCTATTATCCGGGCCACAGAGAAATTATCAAATCAATTTACCTATGATGATAGCCAAGATTCAGAGGTCAATACGAGTTTTAAAGTAATTGCCGACCATATTCGTGCAATAACGTTTGCAATTGGGGATGGTGCCTTGCCTTCAAATGAGGGACGTGGATATGTCATTCGGCGCTTGTTGCGCCGCGCAGTTTTGCATGGACAAAAATTAGGCATTAAAGGACAGTTTTTAACTAACCTGGTACCAATTGTTGGGGATATCATGGAGAGCTACTATCCAGAAGTTAAAGCCAACACTGCCAAAATTCAAAAGACTGTTGCTGCTGAAGAAAAACGCTTTAATGCAACATTAACAGGCGGACTCTCTTTGTTGAATGATGTTATCAGAGAAGCTAAAAAGACTGGCCAAACACAAATTAGTGGTGCCGATGCATTTAAATTATCTGATACTTATGGCTTCCCGCTTGAGTTGACGCAAGAGCAGGCTGAAGATGCTGGATTGACAGTGGATGTGGATGGATACAATGATGAGTTGCATGCGCAACGCGTTCGTGCTCGTGCTGCACGCTCTAATACTAAGTCAATGGGCGTTCAAAATGCCGTATTAACCGATTTGCGTGTCGATTCAAAGTATGTTGGTTGGTCCCAAACTGAAGTCAATCATGCAGAAATCGTTGCTATTATTGGCGAAGATGAACAAGGTGTTGATGCGTTATTGGATAATGCCGATGTTGATGCTACCGTACAACTAGCCTTTGATGTAACGCCTTTTTATGCTGAAATGGGTGGACAAGTGCCTGACTTTGGTGTTGTTTTGAACACTAATGGAAATGTGATTGCTCGTGTTACAGATGTTCAAACAGCTCCAAACGGACAACATATTCACACGGTTGATGTCATTTCAAGCTTTACTCTTGGTGATAAAGTAGATTTGAAGGTTGATATGGCGCGTCATATTGCTGTATCCAAAAACCACACAGCAACGCACATGTTAGATCAATCATTACGTAATATACTTGGTGGTGATGTTCATCAGGCGGGTTCATTAGTAGAGCCAGAATATTTAAGATTTGATTTCAATAATGATGGACCCGTTTCAAGTGAAAATCTTGATAAAATAGAATCGATGATGAATCAAGAAATTGCTAAGAACTTACCGGTTACATGGTTAGAAACTGACATTGAGTCTGCGAAAAAATTGGGTGCAGTTGCCGTATTTGGTGAGAAATATGGCGATCAGGTCCGTGTTGTATCAATTGGTGATTTCAATAAAGAGTTTGATGGTGGTACTCATGCTAATTCCACCGCAGAGTTAGGTCTATTTAAAATAGTCAGTGAATCAGGAATTGGTGCCGGGGTACGCCGTATTGAAGCGGTAACTGGTCTACAAGCACTAGCACAATATAAGGCTCAAGAAAAAGCTTTGAAAGAAATAGCTGCTACTTTGAAGGCACAAAAACTGACCGATGCTCCGGAGAAAGTATATGATTTGCAAGCTGATTTACGTACGGCGCAACGTCATGCTGAATCATTAGAAGCTAAATTAGCTAATGCCACAGCGGGTGAGATTTTTAATGATGTGAAAACTGTCAATGGACATACTTATATTACTGCCCAGTTACAGGTTTCTGGTATGGATGGCTTACGACAAGTTGCTGATAACTGGAAAGAGAATTATCCATCAGAAGTTTTGGTGCTAGCAACCGTTGCTGATGAAAAAGTTAGTTTGATTGTTGCTGCTTCACCAGATGCTAATGAGGCAGGCATTAAAGCCGGTGAATTAATCAAGACAATCGCACCAAGCATTGGCGGTGGCGGCGGTGGCCGTCCTGATATGGCTCAAGCTGGTGGTAAAAATGCTGCTGGGATTCAGGATGCATTTACCGAAGTTTCGGCATTCTTAGCAAATAAGTAACTTGTTTGTAACTTGATTGATGTGATTATAGCGTAGTATAATGAGTGAATAAACAAGGCAGTATGGAGATGATTTCTAAAGAAAGGAGCGTGTACTATGACAGTAGGAGATGAAACAGCAATATTTGATTTTGGTAATCAAATGCCAAAAGATATCCACGAAACACTTGAGATTGTATATAGTTCACTGGAAGAAAAGGGCTATAATCCAATTAACCAAATAGTTGGTTACTTGATGTCTGGCGATCCTGCCTATATTCCACGTTTAAATGACGCACGTAATCTAATTAAACGTCATGAGCGTGATGAAATTATTGAAGAACTTGTACACGCCTATTTGAAAAAATAATGCGCATATTAGGGTTAGATGTTGGTAGTCGAACAGTTGGTGTATCGGTTAGTGATCCGATGGGGTGGACAGCACAAGGTGTTGAAATCATCCGCATCAATGAAGAAGATAAAGAGTTTGGCATTGATCGTTTGGGAGAAATAATCAAAGAGAAAAACGCGACAGGTGTTGTTCTTGGTTTGCCAAAAAATATGAATAATAGTGAGGGGCCACGTGCAGAAGCAGCTCGAAACTATGCAAAGTTGGTTGAGGAAAACTTCGGTTTGCCGACTGATTTTCAGGATGAACGGTTAACTACGGTGGAAGCTGAGCGTATGCTCATTGAAGAAGCTAATGTATCACGCAAAAAGCGAAAAAAAGTTATTGATAAAATAGCTGCTGAATTTATTTTACAAAATTATTTAGATTCGAAAGGTAAGTTAACCAACTAGAATAAGAGCCTTGTCCCTATACGGAGCAAGGCTTTTATTGTATAATGAACTTATGACATTTGATAAGGAAAAAAACATGAGCGAAAATAACGCAGAAGTACAAAAAATTACGTTAATTGATGAAAGTGGTGATGAATCTCTGTATGAAGTATTATTCACCTTCCATTCAGATGAATATAATAAAGATTATATTTTACTAGTACCAGAAGGCATCGAGGATGATGAAGAAGTTGACATTCAAGCTTACATTTTTAATCCCGATGAAAATGGTGATGCAACAGAAGAAGAATTAGTTCAAATTGAAGATGATAAAGAATGGGATATGGTCGAAGAAGTCTTGAACACATTCCTTGAGGATGATTCTAACTTTAGTTAAATTTTATATGTTATTAAGAATATTCATGATGAAAAGTTATGGGTATTTTTTATTTTATTTAAAAATATCCAAATTACTTTCTTCATAGCTTATCAAGTGATAAACTATATAAGATAGAAACTATCTAATTTAGATTGGTTTCAATATTTGAGTTAGACATGTCAAATGTTCAGTCATGTCAGTGGAGGAATAGTTATGGTTACGTTAGTGGGCATTCTTGATTTAGCCCGTTTTCAATTTGCAATGACAACGATTTTTCATTTTTTCTTTGTACCAATGTCAATTGGTCTTGGAGTAGTTGTCGCTTTAATGGAAACAATGTATGTTATCAAAAAAGACGAAATTTACAAGAAAATGGCACAATTTTGGAGTAAAATTTTCTTGTTAAGTTTTGCTGTTGGTGTTGTAACCGGTATTATTCAAGAATTTCAGTTTGGAATGAACTGGTCTGAATACTCTCGTTATGTTGGTGATATTTTTGGCGCACCATTAGCGATTGAAGCTTTAGTTGCATTTTTTGCCGAATCATCGTTCATTGGATTATGGTCATTTACATGGGATCGCTTTAAACCAGCAATTCACGTGATATTTATATGGATTGTTGCTTTTGCATCAAGTTTGTCAGCCTTATGGATATTGGCTGCCAATTCATTCATGCAAAACCCTGTTGGTTATGCAATTGATAACAACATGGGGCGTGCTGAGTTAACTAGCATAGGTGCATTGTTAACCAACAAACAATTGTGGATTGAATTTCCGCACGTTATTGTTGGGACATTAGTTACAGGTGGCTTTATCGTTGCTGGTATGTCGGCATTCAAATTACTAAAACTTAAAACGAATGATCCTCAAATCGATTTTTTCCGTAAGTCAATTAACATTGCTTTATTTGTTGGCTTGGTAGGTGTCGGTGGCGCTTTGTATACAGGTGATCAGCATGCCTTCGAATTACAATCTATGCAACCAATGAAATATGCAGCCATGGAAGGTGTTGATGAAACCATCGATTCTTCAAAGCGTGCTGATAAGGCACAACCTTGGTCATTGATTTCTGTTACCAATCCTAAAACACACAAAGTGATTGCAAGAATCGAAGTGCCATATGCCTTGTCCATCTTGGGAAATCATTCCTTGACAGGTGGTAAAACTATAGGAACCACAGAGTTAAACAAAGAATTTGAAAAGAAGTATGGTAAGACACACGATGGAATCAAGGATTATTATGTGCCAGAAAATACACTATTTTATGCCTTTCGTGTGATGGCAATGGGAGCTGGATTAATTGGCCTTGTTGCTGTTGTAGCCCTATGGTTCAATCGTAAAAAAACCAATTTAATTCTAACGCAACGTTGGTTTTTATGGGTACTAGGAATTATGACTTTCTTCCCATTTGTTGTGAACACGGCCGGATGGCTCGTAACAGAATTAGGGCGTTATCCTTGGGTTGTCTACGGACTGATGACTATTGCGGATGCTGTATCACCCAATGTTTCAACCGCTTCGTTGCTTATTTCAAACATTATTTATTTCTTGACGTTTGCTGCACTTGGTGGTGTGATGATTTGGTTGTCCCGTCGTGCATTACATGCTGGTCCTGATGCTGAAAAAGAAGCAGAATTATCACCACGAGATCCATATGAAGATCTAGCAGGAAGTGAGGAGAAAGCATAATGAGTTTCTTACAAATTACTTGGTTTGTTTTGATTGCAATATTATGGTCAGGATTCTTTTTCTTAGAAGGTTATGATTTTGGTATAGGCATGCAATTTGTTTTCAATTCCCGTAATCAAAAAGATCGACAGGCACTTTATGAAGCTATTGGGCCTCATTGGGATGCTAACGAGGTTTGGTTAATTACAGCTGGAGGTGCCATGTTTGCGGCATTTCCATATTGGTATGCTTCACTATTTTCAGGATTTTATTTGTTATTGTTTATCGTATTGATGGCTTTGATTTATCGAGGTGTTTCATTCGAGTTTCGTGAACATATGCCAACAATACAAGGATCACAAATTTGGGAGCGCTTGATTGCTATTTCCTCGTTTATTGCGCCATTTTTCCTAGGAATGATTTTTACGGCAATGGTATCTGGTATGCCAATGGACGCTAAAGGAAACCTATCGGCTGGATTTTTTGATTATGTGACACCATTTACACTAGTTGGTGGTATTGCTGTAACCTTGATGAGTTATGTGCATGGGCTGAATTATACACGATTGCGTATTATCGGTGATATTCGCACAAGAGCAATGGCACAATTGAAAGCTCTATATCCAATTTTGTTAGCTGGAGAAGCACTATTTGCAATTCTGCTGTTCTTCTACACGGATTTTTTCCAAACGAAATTGTTATGGACATTAATTATGCTAGCGGCAATTGTCTTATCCACAGTTATTGGTTGGTATTTAACGGTTAACAAGAAAAAAGAAGTTTTCCCATTTATTTTATCTGGATTGACTTTGGTTGAGGTAGTCATCTTAATATTCGTTGGCCTATTCCCACGTTTAATGGTAGCTAACAATCCGCTACACAGTTTAAAAATTATTAATGCATCTTCATCGCCATATACATTAAAAGTGATGTCATTTGTTGTATTAACAGCTTTACCATTGACATTAGGATATCAAATATGGAGTTTCTGGGTTTTCCGTAAGCGTATTGTAGCTGATAAGGTAGTTGAATAATAATTCTAAAAACGTTTACAATTGATTGTAGGCGTTTTTTTATTTAAGGAGAGTGTTTGGCAGGGTATTGTTATAGAGATAGCAAACTGTTGTTTAACACATATAAAAATATGATAGATAAAAGACTTTTTGCGTTACCAGGTATTATTAGTTCTTTAGTAATTTTAGTTATTTTGACAGGAATTCAAGCATTTTCGATTATATTTCAAGGGGTTTTCTTGGCTCGAGCAATTACTGATTTATGGCAAGGTAAAAGCATTGACCAAACAATCATTAATGTATTGCTTTTTGCGTTTTCTTTTGTGATGAGACAATTATTGATTGTGCTAAAAAATAACTATATGTCGAAATTTGCTGATCATACAGTGGAAAATTATCGTATTCAATTGTTGGCTAAGTATACCGAAATTGGCCCTAGTATTATTAAACAATCAGGAACAGGAAATGCAGTTACAACACTAGGTGCGGGACTGGATAATATTAAAAACTATTTTCAACTACTATTGATTAAAGTTTTTGATTTGAGTATTATTCCTTGGTTAATTCTGCTATATATTGCTTATCTTAAGTGGGAACAAGGACTATTTTTATTGCTAGTATTTCCAGTGGTTATTTTGTTTTTCATCATTTTGGGCTTAGCAGCACAAAGTAAAGCTGATGCAGAGTTTGCTAATTTTAAGAACTTAAATAATCGTTTTGTAGATGCTTTGCGAGGCCTGCCAACCTTGAAGCAACTAGGTTTGTCGCAATCATATGGTGACGAAATTTATAATATTTCAGAAGATTATCGAAAAACAACCATGCGAACGTTGAAAATTGCGATTACATCAACGTTTGCGCTTGATTTTTTTACGACTTTATCAGTTGCAATTGTTGCTGTGTTTTTGGGAATGGATTTAATGAACGCCAGAATGGCACTCTTCCCAGCGTTGACAATTTTGATTTTAGCACCAGAATATTTTCTTCCTTTGCGTAATTTTGCTGATGATTATCACGCAACTTTGAATGGTAAAAATTCACTAACTGATGTTTTGGAAGTTATTGATACCAAAATTGTCGGGCCACAAGATGAACTCCAATTAAATAAATGGCATGCAGAGAGTGAATTGTCATTGAATGCTGTGCAGTTTTCTTACGACTCAAAAGTTAACTTGAAAAATATTTCGTTGCACGCTAAAGGTTATCAAAAAATTGCTTTGGTTGGTGAAAGTGGCTCTGGTAAATCTACACTACTAAGTATTTTGGGAGGCTTCCTACAGCCTGAGCAAGGAACGATAAATATCAACGGACAGGAAATCAAACATTTAACACAACAGCAGTGGCAAAAACAGTTTTTTTATATGCCACAAACGCCTTATATTTTTCATGAATCGTTACGTGATAATATTAGGTTTTACGCACCAAGCGCTAGTGACGAAGCAATCAGTGAAGCTGTTGAAAAAGCAGGTTTATCCAGTTTGATTGATGAATTGCCAGCAGGGTTGAATACAGTAATTGGTGAAAGTGGGCGTCAACTATCTGGCGGGCAGGCGCAGCGTGTAGCCTTAGCAAGAATGTTGCTAGATTCATCCCGTAAGGTGCTCCTTTTTGATGAACCAACGGCTCATTTAGATATTGAAACTGAAATTGATTTAAAGAAAACTATGTCAACTATCTTGGACAAGCACTTAGTTTTTTTCGCAACACACCGGTTACACTGGTTAGATCAAATGGATTTAGTTATTGTGATACGTGAAGGGCGCATTGTGGAAACTGGTGTGCCTAGTGTCTTGCTAGCTGATACCAACAGTGCTTTGAATGCGCTGCGTCATGAATTGCATAAAGGTGGTCTGAAATGAAGCGATTGAAAAAATTATTGTCACAAGACAGATGGATTCTTCCGTCCTTTCGTCAACAAAAATCTGGCCTTTTTTGGTCGATATTTTTGAATTTTATGATTACTTTTGCCGCTGGTGCATTAATGTTTGTATCCGGATTTCTAATTTCTCGTTCTGCACAGCATCCTTCTAATATTCTCATTATTTACGTTCCAATCGTGCTGACACGTGCATTTGGAATTGCGCGTCCAGTTTTTCGTTATGCACAGCGTTTGGTGTCGCACAATTGGGTATTACGTGTTGTTTCGAAAACACGCAAGCGTTTATACGAAAGCACGGCCAGCACGGCTAGCAGTATTCGAGGACAACTGCAAACAGGTGAAGTGCTTAGTTTACTTGCTGACGATTTAGAGCACTTACAAAATCTATATCTTAGAACGCTTTTTCCATTGGGTTCAGGTATGGTATTGTACCTTTTTCTCACAATAGCAATTGGCTCAATTAATTGGCTATTCATGTTGTGGTGGTTTGTTATGTTGGCTGTTATCTTGGTTGTTGTGCCGTTGTTGAGTTTGACAGTGAACTATAAAAGTGTGCAACAACAAAAAAAATTACAGCAAAGTCTTTATACAGATGCAACTGATGCTATTTTAGGTTTGCAAGATTGGGTGCTATCAGGGCGACAAGAAGATTTAGTACAAAATCAAGGCGAAACAATGTCAAAATTAGCTCATGTTAAGAACCAAAGTATGAAATTTGGCTGGTGGCGAGATTTTGTTATTCAAGTTTTAGTATTGGTACTGACTATAACAACCTTAATGTGGGCAACCAATCAGTTTTCTGGTAGTGCAAGTACAGTTAATTACATTGCGGCTTTCACACTTGCAATATTTCCTCTGATTGATAGCTTTATTGCTGTGAATCAAGGTGTAAGTGAATCCTCATTCTACGAAGATAGCATTGTGCGGTTAAATGATTTACCAGAACCAACCTTGCTACAGGAGACTAGACACACAACTAACTCAGCAGTAATTAATTTTAATCAAGTCACATTTAAGTATGGGGACAAAACAATTGTTGATAATTTGTCATTTGAAGTTCAGCCCAAAGAAAAAATTGCGTTACTTGGTCGTTCAGGTGCAGGGAAAACAACTTTACTAAAGCTTTTGGCAGGTGATATCCAATCATCTTTGGGTGAAGTAACAATCGATGAAACGCCAGTCCAGAACTTACAAGGGAATATGTCTAGTTTGGTGGCTGTGTTGGATCAACAGGCGTATTTATTTGATACAACGATTATGAACAACGTGCGTATGGGGAATATTCACGCCACTGATGAGCAAGTTCAAAAAGCAATTGAGCAAGCTGGGTTACAGTCACTAATCAATTCATTACCTAATGGATACCATACACAAATGCAGGAAGCAGGAACGCGCTTTTCTGGTGGAGAACGGCAAAGATTTGCCTTAGCACGAATCATGCTGCAAGATGCGCCAATTGTCGTGCTAGATGAACCAACAGTATCACTAGATCCCAAAACAGAGTACGAGGTTTTATCCCAAATATTTTCAGTTCTCAAAGATCGAACGATTATTTGGGTCACACATCATTTGACAGGAATCGAAAATGTTGATAAAGTTTACTTTTTAGAGAATGGAAAATTCACGTTGAGCGGTTCACCAGCTGAATTGCATCAAACTTCAGTAAGATTTAAACAATTATTACTCATGGATCAATATTAATGGCGAAAAAAAAGCGAAGAAGATCAAAAAAAGGATTACAAAAACAGAGATTACGTGTGTTGTGTGGTTTGCTAGTTGCATTGGTTATTTTAGCCGCCATCACATCCAACACTGCGATTTATGAAAGACCTCAAAACAATCAGATCAGTACAAACAGCGCAGAAGCAAAGAAGGTGGCTTGGATTAATGAATTAGCGCCATATGCTCGTGAACTGCAAGAAAAATATGGGGTCCTTGCATCAATTAGCATTGCGCAAGCTATCTTAGAGTCTGACTGGCACACAAGTACCTTGTCAACGAAGTATAATAATCTATATGGCATTAAAGCGGATGCAGGACAAAAAAGTGCGGTATTACCAACACAAGAGTATGTGAATGGTGAGTGGATCACCATTCAAGGACGTTTTGCGGCTTATGATAGTTGGCAAGAAAGTATGAAGGCACATGCAAAACTACTGCATGGTGGTACGAGTTGGAATGCAAAACAATATCAACACGTTTTGGATGCAGATGATTACGCTTCGGCCGCCAAAGCTTTAACGCAAGACGGTTATGCAACAGATCCTAATTATGCTAAAAAAATAATTACAATTATTCAAACATGGCATCTGGAAAGATTTGATGCAACAAAAAAGTAGACGTTAGTCTACTTTTTTGTGTTTTTAAAATGTAAATTCATGCGGAAAAATACCCATCATTAAACTGTCATGGTATTCTCCTTCGGCAAAAAAATGTTGACGGAGCGTACCTTCAGGGATGAAACCAATTTTTTTATAAATGTGGATAGCTGCCAAATTATTCACATCAACATACAAGTAAACTTTATGCATATTCAGTACTGTGAAGGCATACTCTATTCCTGCTCTCATAGCAGCTTGTGCATAACCATGACCTTGGAACTCGGAATGGATAATGATTTGAATTTCTGTGTGTCTGTGTAGCGTATCAATATCCATCAATTCAACAACACCAATAAAACGATCGTTCTCTTCCACAACAAAACGACGTTCAGTTTGATCTAAAATATGACGATCGTAAAGAATTTGTAATTCATCAAAAGATGTATAGGGTTCTTCAAACCATAATGCCATCACTTTACGTGAATTTTCTTGTTCGTAAATATAAGGGAGATCTCTTTTTTCAAGTGGTCTTAATTTCATAGAATACTTCTTTCCTTCAATATGCTTTTACTAGTAATTACGCTTATCATTTTATCATTGATATGGGGCGTGCGCCTAAAAATGTTGGAATAACAAGGGAAATATGTTTGGAAGAGCCATTAGAGTTATTACATGAAAAATGGTAAAATAAAGGAAGTTATTTTTACAAGTAAGGACATAAAAATGCCAATTGAAACCCTAATTCAAGGAATGAATGATAAACAGTCAGAGGCTGTTCAAACCACTGAAGGGCCATTATTAATTATGGCTGGCGCTGGTTCTGGTAAGACTCGTGTTTTGACACATCGTATTGCCCATTTGGTGCAAGATAAAAATGTATACCCATGGCGTATTTTGGCAATTACATTTACTAACAAGGCAGCCCGTGAAATGCGTGAACGTATTGCGCAACTGGTTGATCCGGAAATTGCAAGAGAAATTTGGGTCTCAACATTTCACGCTATGGCCGTACGAATTTTACGTCGAGATGGCGAGAGAATTGGCCTAGCACGTAATTTTACAATTATCGATACAAGTGCCCAACGCACGTTAATGAAGCGGGTTATTAACGATCTAAACTTAGATACTAATCAATATGACCCACGCACAATTTTAGGCACAGTTTCCAATGCTAAGAATGATATGTTGACAGCTAAGGCTTATGCTAAGCAGGCTGGCAATGTATATGAGGAAACAGTCGCTGAAGTGTATGCCGCATATCAAGCGGAGCTACGTCGCGCTCAGAGCGTTGATTTTGATGACCTGATTATGTCGACGATTGATCTATTCAAACAAGCACCAGACGTTCTGGAACGCTATCAAAATCAGTTTGAATACCTGCATGTTGATGAATATCAAGATACCAATGATGCGCAATATACGATTGTCAACTTACTGGCGAAACGTTCACGTAATTTAGCTGTTGTAGGTGATGCAGATCAGTCTATTTATGGTTGGCGTGGTGCTAACATGAATAATATTTTAAACTTCGAAAAAGACTATCCAGACGCTCACACAGTTTTGCTTGAACAAAACTATCGTTCAACTCAAAATATTCTAGATGCAGCGAATGCTGTTATCAATAATAATAATGAGCGCATCGACAAAAGCCTTTGGACTGAAAATGGCAAAGGCGATAAGATTACTTACTATCGCGCGCAAACAGAACGTGACGAAGCTAACTTTGTCTTGGCCAACATTCAAAAATCACGCCAAGAGAAGAATGCAGCATACAGTGATTTTGCAGTATTATATCGTACGAACGCCCAGTCACGTGGTATTGAAGAAGCACTTGTGAAAGCTAATATGCCATACACTATGGTTGGTGGACATAAGTTCTATGAGCGTAAAGAAATTCTTGATATCATGTCATACATGAATCTGATGACAAATCCGGCTGATAATGCCGCGTTTGAAAGAGTAGTTAATGAACCTAAGCGTGGTATTGGCGCAACATCGATTAATCGGTTACGGGATTTTGCTAATCGAATGAATTTGTCTTATATGGGCGCAATTGAAAATATTGAATTAGCACCAGAAATTACAGCTAAGGCAGCTTCAAAATTAATTCAGTTTGCTGAAATGATGCATAATTTGCGTCAACAGACTGAGTTTTTAACTGTGACAGAACTTGCTGAATTAGCGATGACAAAATCTGGCTATCGTCAAAAGCTAGCCGAGAAAAATGATCCTGAAAGCCAAGGGCGTCTAGAAAACTTGGAAGAATTTTTGTCAGTTACAAAGGAATTCGACTCGAAATACAATCCAGAAGATCCTGAGTCTGTTGATCCGATGACTGATTTTTTGAGTTCAACTGCGCTAATGAGTGATTTGGATGATTTTGAAGAAGGCGACGGGGCAGTTACCTTAATGACATTACACGCAGCTAAAGGATTGGAGTTTCCTGTCGTCTTTTTAGTTGGTATGGAGGAAGGTATATTTCCTTTGTCACGGGCTATGATGGATGATGACCAACTGGAAGAAGAACGTCGTTTGGCCTATGTTGGTATTACACGAGCGATGAAAAAATTATATCTAACTAATGCTTTTTCACGCTTATTGTATGGTCGCACGCAAGCAAATGAACCTTCGAGGTTTATTGATGAAATTTCAAGCGAGCTATTGGATACACAATATGGTGGTATCTCTTCTTCATCAAATGATCGAGCTTTTCCATTTGATAAGAAGATGCAGCGAGCAACAGCCACAACCTATAAGGCGGCTAGCCCAGTAACCAAAATAACTGCAGGCACAACTGGTGCTGATAGTATGGTTTGGCAGCCTGGTGATAAGGTGTCTCATAAAAAATGGGGCATTGGTACGATTGTTTCTGTGTCGGGGTCTGCACAAGATCAAGAATTAAAGGTTGCTTTCCCATCAGAAGGAGTAAAACAGTTATTAGCCGCTTTTGCACCAATTAAACGAGCAGAATGACCACGCTAATTATTATACGTGGCAATTCTGGTAGTGGGAAAACAACATTAGCCCATCAATTACGTCGTATTTTACCGGATAGCCTACTCATATCCCAAGATATTGTTCGTCGGGAAATGCTCAATGTTAAGGATCAGGTAGGTAACTTATCGATACCGCTAATCGAACAATTACTTGAGTTTGGTAATCAACAAGAACAGTTTGTGATACTAGAGGGCATTTTAAAAAATAGTGTTTATGGTCCAATGATACGTAAGCAAATCCAATATTTTAGTCAAGTGGTTACTGTTTATTACCAATTATCTTTGAACGAGACAGTTCGGCGTCATTGCACTAAGCAAGTTACTGGCTTTACTCCTAGTGATTTAACTCGTTGGTATCAAAAGGATGACTCACTTCGCATAGAAAGTGAAATTATTTTTGATGAGTCTGTGAGTTTGATGATGGCGGAAAAAAAAATACTTACTAAAATAAATAAATATTGAGGTCGAGAATGTTACCAGATTTTACGCCAATTGAAAAATTAACAACACAAGACGCGCAACAAGAAACCGCGCGATTACAAAAGCAGCTTGTACAATATGGCACGGCTTATTATGAAGAAGACGCACCACTAGTTGAGGACTACATTTACGATGCATTATATGCCCGGTTAATTGCATTAGAAGAAAAATTTCCACAATATGTGACCCCAGATTCACCAACACAGAATGTTGGTAGCGCAGATACAAAATCCGAATTACAAAAAGTGGTACATCCTGCACCTATGCTGTCGTTAGGTGATGTATTTAGCTTAGACGAACTTAACGATTGGGATGCAAGAACAACCAAGTCGCTAGGAAATCAAGCACCTTATAATTTAGAGTTGAAAATTGATGGCTTAGCAGTTGCATTGACCTACGTTGACGGTCAACTAGTACAAGCTTCTACGCGTGGGAATGGTATCGTTGGTGAAGATGTTACAGCGAATGTGAAAACAATTAAAGCAATACCAAAAAAACTGACTGAACCATTAACCATCGAGGTACGTGGCGAAATTTATATGCCAAAAGCTAGTTTTGCTGCTCTAAATAAGCAACGAGAGGCTGATGGGTTAGAACCTTTTGCCAATCCTCGTAATGCTGCAGCAGGTTCTTTGCGTCAATTGAACGTTAAAATTACTAAGTCACGAAATCTAGCGGCTTTTGTATATTATACGGCTGAACCCGATATTCTAGGAGTGACAACTCAAAGTGGTGCGTTAGAGCGCTTTGCAGAATTAGGTTTGCCAACAGACACACACAATCGTGTCATCAATAAAATGGCAGATATTGCTGACTATATTGATGAGTACACTTCGGAGCGCGAAAACTTGTCTTATGGTATCGATGGTGTTGTCGTTAAAGTGAATCAACTAGACTTACAGTTTGATTTAGGGAATACAGTTAAAATTCCACGTTGGGCTATCGCTTATAAATTTCCTCCGGAAGAAGCTTTGACAGTCGTTCGTGACATTGAATGGACTGTTGGACGAACTGGGGCGGTCACACCTACTGCAGTTATGGACTCCGTTTTGCTAGCGGGCACAACTGTGCAACGTGCTAGTTTGCATAATCCTGATTATTTAAGGGAAAAGGATATTCAAATTGGTGATACGGTTACGTTACACAAAGCGGGTGATATCATTCCAGAAATCGGGCAAGTCATTTTAGAAAAACGTCCGACAGATAGTGAAACTTATCAGATTCCAACAATATGTCCTGCCTGTGAATCGAATTTAGTTCACATTGAAGGTGAAGTAGCACTCCGCTGTATTAATCCATTCTGTTCAGCTCAAATTCAGGAAGGACTAACACATTTTGCGTCAAGGAATGCAATGAATATTGATGGTATGGGACCAAGGGTTGTCGGTCAATTATTAAAGGCAGGCTATATTAAAGATGTGGCTTCAATTTACCGCATAACGGTTGAACAATTACTAACTTTAGACAAGTTTCAAGAAAAATCAGCTGTGAAATTAATTGATGCGATTAATAGTTCAAAGAAAAATTCTCTTGAACGCTTATTATTTGGCTTAGGGGTTCGCATGGTTGGTGCAAAAGCGGCTCGCCTGATAGCAGAAAAGTTCAGAACTTTATCAGCTGTTTCAGAAGCTTCTGTTGAAGAAATCGCAAATATTAATGGTATTGGTCACACGATTGCCCAGTCAATTGTGCAATACTTTAGTACGCCAGAATCTAAGCAATTACTTGTCGAACTAGCTTCTTCTGGTGTTAACCAGTCATATTTATCTGATACAGTGATTGACGAAAATTCATTTTTCTATGGCAAAAAGGTAGTCTTAACTGGTAAACTAGAACAGAGTAGTCGACCTGCTGCAACAAAATGGTTGCAAGATCATGGTGCTAATGTCGCCGGATCAGTGTCAGTGAAAACAGACTTAGTTATTGCAGGAGAAGCTGCAGGTAGCAAACTTGATAAAGCTAATCAATTAGGTGTTACAGTTTGGACCGAACAACAGTTTGTTGATGAACAAGTAAAAGAGGACGGAAAATAATGAAGCGGATTGGGTTTCGTGGTTATATAGCGATTATCGTTGGTATTTTGATTATCGCCGTTGGCATTTTATATTTTTTCAATGTGAATCGTGTCACACTAACAACAAGTAAAAAAACAAGTGGTGTACAGTTGACTCAGAGCACACCAGGACAGTACCAAACAGTGATCAAAAATGGTCGTTATTTGGTGAGTGCAGCTCGTGGTATTACGTCAACTTCCGAAACGAATAGTCTTGATGTGAAAAATTTTGAATCATCATTGCTTGATTTGGCCAAAACGCATTTTAAGACAAGCAGTTATATTTTTCAAGAAGGACAATATTTGAGTTCGTCTACTGTTACTTCATTACTTGAACGTAAAAGTAGCAGTAATAGTGAGGGATTAAATCCTGAAGATAATGGTAAGACAGATAGTTCACGTAATCCGGTTTATGTTCAAACACTAACCGAACAGGATTTCATGACCAAAGATGGTGACAATCTTAAATTAGCTGGCATGGTTATCGGTGTGGCAATGAACACACAGGATGAATACCAAAAAGAACAATATGGTGCTACATATACACAAAATATTTCAGATGCTGACCGCATAGCTTATGGTAAAAAAATTGCACCAGAAATTATCAAAAAAGTGCGAGAACAAAAAGGGGTTGATTCAGATACGCCTATTGTGATTGCCATGTATGCCAATTCAAAAACAGATTCATTAGCGCCAGGGAACTTCTATGCAGAGTCTACAAGTAGTAGCGGAACTAAATTGAAAGAATGGACTAGCATTAATCAAAAGTCTATTGTTTTACCTAAGGAGTCAACTGATACATCGAGTTTGGGTTCAGAGGCTAACACATCTTTTGCTAACTTTAAAAATGATGTTTCGAATTTCTTTCCCAACATAGCTGGTGCTACGGCAGTTGCTAATTTTAAATCAGGTACGCTTTCTAGTATGAAAGTTACAGTGACAACACAGTTCTACAGTCAAACTGAAATTGAAAGTTTTGCAACATATGTATCTCAATCGGCGTTAAAGTATTTACCAACGAATGTACCGATTCGAATAATTATTAAAGCCGCCAATGAAATGCAAGCAATTCTAATCCGTAATTCAGGTGACAAAACATTTACGACAACAATATTAGACTAAAAAAATCGACCAACTTGGTCGATTTTTTTATAGCTTATTAATATAAATACTGTTAATCCATCCTTTAGTAGCTATTTTATACCAAACAATGTTATTATCATCATGAACTTCTTCAGTTATTGCCACAAAATCACTATCGGAAACACTACCGATTGGCAACCCATAAGGTTCAGCATAGACTTCTATAGATCGATCGGGAAGAAAATTAACAACCGCGTTAGGCTGATTGCTTTTACTTTTTTCTGCATCATTGAAGTAATTAATATTTTCGACTTCTGGAGCTGTGTCTGACAGTTTCATTTGGGTAGCATCATAACGAATCCAATGATAGTCACCAATTTGATACCAAAATTGACCATTACCAGAAATAGCGCGTAATTGAGTTGCCCAAAAAGTATTTGGGTTTAAGTTTGTCGTAACGTTTGATAAGTTATCTGGCTCTAGAAAAACTTGTACACTGGTTACTGTTTCGATAAACATGTTAATACGGTGTACAGCTTGCCATACTTGTGGCCGATAATGAAGCTCTAATGACTGAGGTAGGCTACCAAACAATCCCGTCAAAGATCCAGAATTATCGATATACTGATAATTGGCGATATCTAAAATAGCGATTTCGTAGGGTGTGCCTACTTCGCCATCTAGTCTTGTTGGTTCGTGTAACTCATCACCAGTTGCTATATTTTTATAATAAACCCATACGGGCGATGTATTTGCCATAATATCCCCTTTGAATATACCTACACATTATATCACAAACAAAAAACGACCCGAAAGTCGTTTCATATCACACGCAAGTTAAATTTTATTTACAGTAACTGGTTCTGGTTTAACTTCACTAATAACAAATTCGTTATGAACAATGTCAGCTTGCAAATGATGAACATTTGGGTGCTCTAAATAGAAGTCAGCGATACCATCGGCAATTTTGTCTTGCATGACACGACGGAGAGGTCGAGCACCCATTGCAGGGTCATAACCGAGCTCCACTAATTTCTTCTTAGCAGCAGTGCTCAAATCAATGTGCAAATCGTTGTCAGACAAGTTATCATTCATATCGGTCAATAGTAAGTCGACAATCTTTAGTAAATGATCTTGTGACAAAGGTTGGAAATCAATGATATCGTCTAAACGGTTCAAGAATTCTGGACGGAAATAATTTTCCAAACGTTGCATCAAACGATTTTGTTGATCAACTTGGGCGAATCCCACAGGCGTATTTCCTGTATCTGTTGAACCAGCGTTAGAAGTCATAATAATGACAGTATCTTTGAAACTCACTATGTGACCTTGTGCATCAGTTAGACGGCCATCATCAAGAATCTGTAAGAACATGTTCATTACATCTGGATGTGCTTTTTCTACTTCATCAAAGAGTACCAATGAGTAGGGGCGACGGCGAACTTGTTCTGTTAATTGACCGGCCTCTTCGTAACCGACATAACCGGCAGGAGCACCAATCATTTTAGAAACGGTATGTTTTTCCATGTACTCTGACATGTCGAAACGAATCATGGCATCTTTGCTACCAAACATTTCCTTAGCTAATTGCTTGGCAGTTTCAGTCTTACCAACACCGGTCGGTCCGACAAATAGGAATGATCCAATTGGACGACCAGATTTTGTTAGACCAATACGATTACGGCGAATCGCCTTGGCTACTTTTTCTACTGCCTCATCTTGACCAATAACATGTTTCGATAAGTTTTTATCCAAATCTTTTAGTTGATTAGCTTCGTTTTCTTTTAAAGCTCCGACAGGAATATCGGTTTTATCTTCAACAATTTTTAAGATGTCTTGTTCTGTTACTGTTTGTGGCTTTGACATCTCCGGGTGAGCCTCGACTTGTGCCTTCTGCGACTCAAGTTGGTTAACCTGATCACGCCAATAGCTTGCTTTTTCAAAATCTTCTTTATCAATTGCTTCTTGCTTTAATTTATCAGCTGCTTCGATGTTCACTTGAATAGTTTTGGGATCCGCAACTTTCATTGTCAAATTTTTACGTGAACCAGCTTCATCAAGCAAATCAATTGCTTTATCCGGTAGAAATCTTTCTGGAATATAACGGTCAGATAGTTCAACAGCTGCTTGAAGGGCAGAATCGCTGAATGTAACATAGTGATACTTTTCATATCGTTCACTAATTCCTTCTAAAATCGTGATAGTTTCTTCCTTAGAAGGTTCTTCAACTTGCACTGGTTGGAAACGACGGGCAATAGCACCATCTTTTTCAATCTTTCGATACTCGTTTAAAGTTGTTGCACCGATTAATTGGAATTCACCACGAGCTAGGGCAGGTTTCAAAATGTTACCTGCATCCATACCGCCTTCAGCATTTCCGGCACCCATAATTTCATGAATTTCATCAATGAATAAGATGACATCATCACTGTTCGTAACTTCTTTCATTAATTCACGCATCCGTGCTTCGAATTGACCACGCATGCTCGTACCTTGAACTAAGGCCGACATTTCCAAACGAATAACTTCTTTATGCTGTAACTTTTCAGGCACCTTTCCAGCCACAATAGCTTGCGCTAGGCCTTCAACAATAGCTGTTTTACCAACACCAGGTTCACCAATTAGTACTGGATTATTCTTTGTACGACGATTTAAAATTTCAATTGTGCGAGCAACTTCGTTATCTCGACCAATAACAGGGTCGAGCTTTCCATCGCGAGCTTGTTTGGTCAAATTAATACCAAACTCATCAAGTAAGCGTCTTTTTTTATTACCATTATTATTTTTTTGTGCTTGTGTATTTTGTTGTCCTTGTGCTTGCGCCATTTGTTCATTCATTGCGCGAAACATTTCATCTAAATTACCAAAACCAAACGAATCTTGTTGTGCCATATCTTTTACTTAGTGTGAAGCACCATGGAATACAGTTATTGCATTTCACCATAGTATTGCACACGATTCCTTTCTGTAGGTTATGCTTTAATTATAGCACGATTTAAGAAAAATGCAATTAAAATTAGCACTCTTTAAAGTAGAGTGCTAATTTTAAAAATGTTATACTGTCTATGAGGTGAATTATGAATTATACACAAGCACTAAATGATCTGCGTGATGGGAAAATAGACGAAATTGAAGTGACACCAGCAGTATTTCCGGAATTTCAGAAGGCTTGGGCAAATTTCGCATATCAAAATACTATTCGTGGTATTGCTCACGCTCACGGTAAAGTTACTTATGTTCGTTCAAATTGATGTGCGAATTAAACCATTTTTATGCTACAATATTATAAGTTAAGTAAAATTTAAATGTGTTGCAATAGCAGTCGTAACACGATAAGGGGCAGTACAGTGGCATTTTCATTTGGACAAAAAAATGTTGGTATCGATCTGGGTACCGCTAACACATATGTATATATCGAAGGTCGTGGTATCATATTGCGTGAACCATCAGTAGTTGCGCGTAATACACAAACCAATGAAGTCGTTGCTGTAGGTTCTGAAGCTAAAGACATGTTAGGCCGAACGCCTGCAAGTATCGCTGCTATCCGTCCGATGCGTGACGGTGTTATTGCAGATTACGATACAACTGTTGCAATGATTCGTTATTATTTGCAAAAAGCACTTGGCGGTCGTATTGGCAAACCTTATGTAACGATTGGTGTACCTTCGGGTGTAACAGCTGTCGAAAGGCGTGCTGTTATTGATGCTGCCCGTGTTGCTGGCGCGCGTGACGCTTATGTCATAGAGGAGCCCTTTGCCGCAGCGGTTGGTGCTGGGCTACCAGTTATGGATCCTACTGGATCAATGGTTGTTGACATGGGCGGCGGAACGACTGATGTTGCGACAATTTCATTAGGTGGAATTGTTTCAAGTCGTTCAATCCGTGTAGCTGGAGACAAGCTGGACGAAGCAATTGCTAATTTTGTTCGCAACAAATATAACGTTACCATTGGTGAACCGACAGCTGAAAGACTCAAAATCGAAATTGGTGCTGCATCACTTGCTTTAGCACGTACCTTGCCAAATGCTACGGTCAGAGGTCGCGACTTGTTGACTGGTTTGCCTAAGACAATTGATGTTACCGCTGAAGATGTATCCACATCAATTCAAGAGCCGGTGCAAGAAATCGTGGCGGCTATTCGTGAGACGTTAGAATCGACTCAACCTGAATTAGCTGCAGATGTTATTGATCACGGTATGATTTTGACCGGTGGTGGGGCATTATTACGCGACATTGAAAAAATTATTCAAGATGCAACCAAGGTACCAGTCTTAATAGCTAACGAGCCGTTAGATGCAGTTGCTATTGGTACTGGAGAGGCGTTGAAATCTATTGATGTCATGCGACAAAAGTAATGGTAGTTTAAAATAGCGTGGCGCTTGCGCTACGCTATTATTTATTTTCAAGAATTAATGTTAAATAAAAGTTTCTAAGTAAAACAAGGTAGCATACCATTGGAAGTAGATGAAATTGTCAACTATTTTTAGAAGTGGTAACTGGCTTTTTTGGGTAAATACATGAAAAAAATATTTTCATCACGCACGTTGGTATCAATAATTGTTGCGTTTATAATAATTGTAAGTTTAATTGCCGGATCAAATTGGTGGGCCAAAAGAACGAATACGCCGCCTTTTTTACAGCGTTTTGGGAATGATTTAGCGGGTGGTGTTAGTCGTATTATTGCTGTCCCAACGACTGCCGTTGGGCGCACAGCAAATAGTATTACTAATCTGTTAGATACATTTGAAGAAAACAAAAGGTTGAAATCTAAGATTGATGAATTTGCTCAGGACAAAGTTCATTTACAAACAGTTGAAGAAGAGAACAAATCTCTGAAGCAACAATTAAAACTAAAAGCCACATTAACAGATTATAAAACAGTTTCGGCTGTCACAATTAGTCGTTCACCAACGACATGGCAGTCACAATTAGTTATTGATGAAGGATCCAATTCGGGTTTGAAAAAAGGGATGCCAGTACTTGCAGGAGCCGGAATTATTGGCCGTATTAGTGAAGTAAACACAACTAATTCAAAAGTGGCTTTGATTTCTGATACTAGTTCCGACGCTAATAGATTTGCGATTAAAATTAAGGGTGATGATGGTGATGTTAACGGCATCGTAACAAGTTTTAATCGTGAGAAAAATCAATTAATTATGGGGCAAGTCACATCAAATAATAAAATCAGTAAAGGTGATTTAGTTGAAACTTCTGGACTTGGTGGTGTTATTCCAGCAGGACTGTATGTTGGTAAGGTTGCCAGTGTTACGACGGATGATTATGGTTTATCCAAGAAAATATACATTGAACCTGCGGCTGATTTAGGTAATATCACCACAGTTATGGTTGCAATTTCACAGATAGGAGCAAATTAATGGCATTTTGGCAATTGACGCGAATGCGTGTAATTTATCCTGTGTTATTATTTTTGGTATTGTTTGTTGATGGAACATTCATGTCTAGCATGGGGGGGTTCTTTACACAATTTCCTTGGCACATTCTACCCACTTTGACACTTGGTTGGCTCTTTTTGGGTGTCCAATTTGATGTTGAAAACGAGCTACCTTTTTGGTTTTATGTTGTAGTCATTGGTATACTGTTTGATATGTACTACACTGGCATTTTTGGTACATATACTTTTGCATTTATTGCCGCGGTAGCTATGATGAAGCAATTGCATGAAGTGCTAGATGAGCGTCTAGTAAGTGGCTTACTTTTATATCTAGCTGGCTTGCTTATTTACCTACTAATTTCTTATGTTAGTGGATTTGTTACTGGGATTGCTAATGTTAGCGTATTATCGTTTTTACTATACGAGGTATTGCCAACAGTAATTTTAAATCTGTTTTTTGCGGCTGTATCATATTATCCAGTATGGTCTTTATTTCAGTTTCTGCGTTGACAAGTTCTCTTTTTATAGTATAATTATGACCATATAGTAAAACGTTGAGTAGAAGAGTAGTTCATTTTAATTTAAAAGAGAATTTGCGGTCGCTGTGAGCAAATAGTTAAATTGCACGAAACACATCTATGAGTATAAAGCTGAACAAAGTAAGCTTTATCGGAAGTGTCCGTTATCACATAACAGTCTTTGACTTATTGAGATGCTACTAGTGATGGTAGCATAACAAAGAGGTGGAACCGCGATGAAACGCCCTCTGAATACATTTCTTGTATTTGGAGGCGTTTTTAATTGGTTAGAAGACTGGTGGAGAACTTTTGTGTGAGCAAAAGTTGAATTCGAGGTGGAACCACGCTTTTGCGTCCTCTTGCAGTAAAAATACTGTAAGAGGACTTTTTCGTTTTATAAATACATTATAAATGTGATTGTTCTTTCTCGTTAAAATATATGAGTTATAAGCGCAATTCAATAAAGGAGTTTCAATTATGAGTTATCTAACTACAATTCTTCCCAGTTTATTGGCTGGACTAAAAACGACGCTAGGGGTGTTTTTCCTAACAATCGTTGGATCTGTACCATTGGGGATTTTAGTATCCTTAGGGATGAAATCACCTTACTTTACAATACGTTGGTTGATTAACGGTTATATTTGGATTATGCGTGGTACGCCGCTACTTCTACAATTGATTTTTATCTACTATGGTCTTGGAATGATGGGTATAGCATTTCCACGATTTGAAGCTGCTATCATAGCGTTTATTATTAATTATGCAGCCTATCTTGCTGAAATTTTCCGTGGTGGACTACAATCAGTCCCAAGAGGGCAATATGATGCTGCTAAAGTACTTGGCTTTAGTAAAATACAAACATTTTTCAAAATAATTTTGCCACAAGTAATCAAGATTGTTGTTCCTTCATTTGGTAATGAAGTGATTAACTTGGTCAAAGACACGTCTTTAGTTTATGTTATTGGCTTAGGAGACATTCTGCGAGCAGGGAATATTGCGGCTAGTCGTGACGTCACTTTGATGCCATACTTATTAGTTGGATTGATATATTTGATTATGACGGCGGTTGTCACATTATTATTGCGTCGTAGCGAAACAGTTTTGAATACATGGAGGTAATTTAATGTTAGAAATCAAAAACTTAACCAAAAAATACGATCAAAATGTGATCTTTAAATCCCTTAATTTAACAGTACATGATGGTGAAGTATTAAGCATTGTTGGTCCATCTGGTATTGGTAAAACAACCTTAATTAAAATTATGGCAGGATTAGAAACTGCAGACGATGGCGAAATTATTTTAAATGGCGAAAACATCGATATTAAAGGTGAAAGTTCAGATACGAATATTGGCATGATTTTCCAAGACTTTAATCTATTCCCAAATTACACAGTTATTGACAATATCACGTTAGCACCTATTAATGTTAATAAACAGTCTTCATCAAAGGCCGTTGAACAAGGGCAGGAGCTTTTGGAATCCTTAGGCATGTTAGATAAAGCTAATTTGTTTCCCTATCAATTATCTGGTGGTCAAAAGCAGCGTGCAGCAATTGCACGTGCACTGGCCATGAAGCCCAAAATTTTGGCATATGATGAACCTACAAGTGGATTGGATGAAGCATCAACACACCAAGTAGCTGATGTTGTTAATACACTTAAGAAACGTGGTGTAACACAAGTTATTATTACGCACGATCAGCCATTTGCTGAAATGGTTTCTGATCGCGTGTTTGATTTTGCGACGGAGGTAAAGCGCTAATGCCAAGCATGAAAAAGAAGATTGTTGTTAATAGTATTGTTGGTACTTTATTTATTGCACTGGTCGTTATGGCAGCTCTCTCTTTATCTAATAATTCCCAAAAAAGCAAAAGTACAGAACAGACAGTAGTGAAAACAGATCAATGGTCACGAATCAAGAGGGAAAAGCAAATTACGATTGGTTTAGATGATACATTTGTGCCAATGGGATTTCGCGATAAATCGGGTAAATTAGTAGGATTTGATGTTGATTTGGCAACCGCTGTATTCAAAAGTTTGGGGATCAAGGTCAAATGGCAACCCATTGATTGGTCAATGAAAGAAACAGAATTAAACACCGGAAACATTGATGCTATTTGGAACGGTTATACAATTACAGATGACCGGAAAAAGAAGGTCGCTTTTTCAACACCTTATCACAAGGCAACGCAAGTGCTTGTTACTTTAAAGAAAAGTAACATTAACAAGTTTTCTGATATGCAAGGTAAAGTATTAGGAGATCAAACAGCTTCAAGTGGCGATCAAACTTTTGCGCAGTATCCTAAAGTTTTGAAACAATATGTTAAAGACCAGAAGGTTATTGGCTATGATACATTTGACAAAGCATTCAATGATTTGAATGCGAGCCGCATCGATGGTTTATTGATTGATGAAGACTATGCACGTTATTATGTTGCTCATCAATCTAACCCAAATGACTACACAATCACAACAGGTGGTTTCCCAGTAAATGATAATGCAGTTGGCTTCCGCAAAGCAGATAAAAAATTACGACAAGCAGTAAATAAAGAATTAGCAACTTATAAAAAAAATGGTCGTTTACAAAAATATAGTACGAAGTGGTTTGGTAATTAATACATACTTTGGCAGCACCGTAATGGTGCTGCTTTTTTATGTTAGAATGGTATTAATAGTTTTTTGTTGCACTGGGGAGGGCAATATGCTGAGAACATCTTTTTGGATTATTATATTAATAGCTTTGGTCATCAATACAATTATTTCTTTTATTGCTGTTTTTCGACAGAAACGTGAAATTGCCACAATTTGGGCTTGGATGCTTGTTCTTCTGCTGTTACCTGTTGTAGGATTTGCTATCTTCTTTTTGGCTGGTAGTCGTATTTCTAGTAAAAAAATATTTCGTTTACGGACCCAAGAACAACGTGGTTTAGATCAAATTGCTTTAAATCAAAAAAAGCAATTACAAGATATTGAGAACTTACTTCCTATTCCTTACAGTGCAACAGAGTTGTTGAAATTATTTTTATCATCTGATCGTGCTGTTTTGACACGTGGTAATAAAATTACAATTTTTAGTGATGGGAAAAAGAAGTTTGATAAGTTATTCTCAGATATTAAGGCTGCAAAGGAACATATCCATTTAGAATATTTTTCTATTTTTGATGATAAAATAGGACATCAACTCGTTGATCTATTAACTGAAAAAGCTAGTGAAGGTGTTGAGGTTCGCGTTATTTATGATCAGTTTGGTTCTCATGGACAACATCCTAAAATGTACAGACAATTACGTGCAGCTGGAGGTGTTGCTGTACCGTTCTTAATGCGACGCTTTCAGCTATTAACTTTGCGTTTTAATTTTAGAAATCACCGTAAAATTGCTATTATTGATGGTAAAATTGGATACATTGGTGGATTTAATGTAGGGGATCAATATATTGGTGAATCTAAAAAATTTGGTTATTGGCGTGATACGCATACCCGAATTGTTGGGGATGCAGTATTATCACTGCAAAGTCGATTTTTAATGGATTGGAACGCCACCGCTGAAGGTAAAGAGCTGTTAATCCAAACTACAAAGTATTTTCCTGAAAATTTTTCTTTACCGGGAAAATCTATGATTCAAATTGTTTCTAGTGGCCCTGATGACGATATGAAGCAGATCAAACAAGGTTACATGAGAATGTTTTCTTCTGCCCGTGAAAGCATAAGTATTCAAACACCTTATTTCATTCCGGACGGTCCCGTGTTAGAAACACTTGAAGTTGCTATTTTGTCTGGGGTTAAGGTGAAATTAATGATACCTAATCAGCCCGACCATCCTTTAGTTTATCGGGCAACTGAATATTATGCTCAAGAATTAATTGATCTTGGCGCGACAGTTTACCGCTATGATGGTGGCTTTTTACATAGCAAGGTTGTGGTCATTGATAATGAGGTAGCAACTGTCGGGTCAGCTAATATGGATATCCGTTCATTTTCTCTTAATTTTGAAGGCAACGCATTTATATACGATCCAGACTTTGCATCTGACCTAGAAGATTTATTTGAGCAAGATGTATTAAAGTCCACAAAATTAACAATGGAATATTTTGAGAAACAGTCTGCTTGGATGAAATTTAAGCAAAAGTTTAGTAGACTTTTCTCACCAATACTATGAAAAAAACAATTATTAATCATGGCGCGAATCTTGTAATTCTGCCAACTACACAATTTAAAACATTGCACATCGCCGTTGATTTTTCAACAGCAGTTGAGCCTGAAAGTATTAGTGCACGTGCATTAGTGTCTTATTTGACTGCTGTTAGCTCGGCTCATTATAAAACGCAACAACAAGTGGCGCAAAAAACAATTGATTTGTATGGTGCCCAATATCAAACTGATGTTTTTCGCATTGGCCAAACGCATCATGTACGCTTTACTTTGCAAATACCGGCACCTACCTACATAGTGGGGGGAAAACAGCTCCTGACCGAAGCTTTTGATTTTTTAAACGAGATGATATTTAATCCTTTGGCAGAGAATCATTCATTCAATGAACAAGTATTTGCCAATGAGCAGCAAAGCCTAATTAATGAACTTGCCAGCGTTAAAGATGACAAAAGTCGTTACGCGGTGGCTAAACTTCGTGAAATAACTTATGATAAATCTGGCATGCGTGTATCCGCTAGTGGTAATGAAGAGACTGTTGCTAATTTAAATCCTTCTGGTGTTTATCAAGCTTATCAGAACATGATTAACGACGATGCTATGAATATCGTTGTGCTTGGTGATATTAATCAACAGCAAATTATTTCATTATTAGAGAAGTGGCCGATTGTGCCACATCGAGCTAAGGAAGAAAAAGAGCCATTTTATAGGCAATCCTCTCGATTACATCTTAGTGAATTAGTTGAGCATAAAACTTCGATTAATCAGGCTATGCTTACCTTGGCTTATCAATTAAATGTTAAACCATTTGATGATCAGCGTTTTGCTGTTATAGTCATGAATTCGTTGTTGGGTGGTACGCCACTATCAAAATTATTTATGAATGTGCGCGAGAAGGAGTCACTAGCATATAGCATCTATTCTCGCTGGCAACACGATACAGGATTTTTAACTATTGCGGCTGGCTTAGATACTACAAAAGTGCGTCAGACGGACACAATGATACAAGAACAAATTAAAGCCATTCAAGAGGGCGACTTTGATAATCAGACAGTTGATGCGATTAAGATGAGCTTAATTAGTGATTACTTAAGTCAACGTGACTCACCTGCAAGTCAAATGGAAGTTGCTTTTTCTCGATTACTCACAAGAAGAGAAACGAGTGAACAGGAATGGATTGATCGAGTTAAGTCTGTGACTGCTGACGATATTCAAAATGCTGCTCAGAAGATGTCACTTCAAAGTCGTTATATATTATTGCCTGAGGTCTAATATGGAAACAAAACATTATCTAAAGTTAAAAGAAGATGTGATTACAGAAACGTTAGATAATGGTCTGTCAATAGTGATGGTTCCGAAGTCTAATTACCATAAAACTTTTGCTGTGTTAACAACTGCTTATGGTGCGTTAGAGCAGAAATTTGTTATCGATGATGAACAACCAATTCAGATTCCCGCTGGAACAGCACATTTTTTGGAACACAAGCTATTTGAAAAAGAAAATGAAGATGCATTCGCAAGATTTGGCGAATTGGGGGCTGATGCTAATGCATTTACCAATGCTTATCAAACAAGTTATCTGTTTTCAACTACTCAAAACTTAATACCTGCCTTAACACATTTACTAGACTTTGTTCAAACACCTTATTTTTCAAAGCAAACAGTAGAAAAAGAACAAGGAATTATTGGGCAAGAAATACAAATGTATGATGATGACCCTAATTGGGAACTCTATATGGGATTATTAAATACATTATATCCCGACTCATCAATTGCTAAAGATATCGCTGGAACCCGTGAAACGATTGCAACTATCACACCTGAATTACTGTACGCTATTCATTCTGCATTTTATCAACCTACACAGCTGACACTACACATTGTGGGGCATTTTAATCCCGAAGAAATATTAGCAGTTGTTAAAGAGAATCAATTCAAAAAAGATTTACGTCCTAGAAAGTTAACCCGTTTCCCAGAAAAAATTTTACCAGCAAAAGAACAACAATCGGAACGCTACTTTAATGTTTCGCGCCCTAAAGTTGCGTTTGGTATCCGACTTGATCAGAATCAGGTCGTTGGCACAGAGGCAACCAAACGTATCTTAATTGCTGATATTTTGGATGATTTATTGTTTGGTGAGCAAACAGATTGGTATCAGAATTTATATAGTCATGGTATTATTGATACAGAATTTGACACATCGTTTGATATTATAAAACATTATCAGTATGTGAGCTTTTTTGCTGAAACGGACGATTATAACGTTCTGACACAAGAAATTCAAAATCAAATTGATAATTATCAAAATGTTTTAGAAAATCAACAAAATGCTTTTGAGTCACTACGAAGAGCTACAGTTGGTGAGGGAATCCAGAAATTGAATTCCTTAGAAAATATGGCTTTGCAAGGTGATGATGTCTTGTTTGGAACTAATCTTTTTGATAAGATAGAGTTGTTACAAGATTTAACATTTGATGACATTCTTGTAACAGCGGATAAAATATATCGAAATGCTACGTTGCAACGATTTGTGTTGCATAAGTAGTCTTGTGGGCTATTATGAATGAAACTTTAACAAATCAAATAGGCGAACAACTGATGGCTGCTCGCTTAGAAAAACAATTATCATTGGATGATATCCAAGAGATTACAAAAATCCAACGCCGGTATTTATCAGCTATTGAAGAAAACAATCTTAGCGTTTTACCTGGTGATTTTTACGTTCGTGCTTTTATTCGGCAATATGCATTAGCTGTTGGGTTACATCCTGATGAGCTATTAGGAGAAACCAAACCAATTTCTATGTCTCGAACTAGCGACCTGAGCCGGGCACACAGGGATAATGATGGTATTGTTCGTGCTGGGATAGATAACACCCCAACAGCAAGATCACGGTTGGCGAACTCTATGCCAACAATTGGTTTGGGGCTATTGATTCTTGTGGCTTTAATAGTTATTTGGTTTGTATTGACACACATAGGAACTAATTCTCAACAGACATCTAATGGCGGTAATATCTCTGTTTCTACTTCTGAGGTTTCCAAATCTTCTAGTAAATCATCAGCATCGAAATCATCTGCTTCTAGTTCCAGTGAGGAATCTTCGAAACTTGATTTAGGTACACCAGAAACAGATACAAGTTTGCAGACGACAATCTATAATTTGTCTAATGAAAATACTAAAAAGCATACAGTTGTTATAACAGCAAAGAACACAGGTACTTCAGTTAAGGTCAATGATGCTAGTAGTAACATTTTGCTAAATGAAACATTGGCTAGTGGCAGTAAAACAGTAGAAATTCCAGCGGGAACAACAGCGTTTAATCTACAATTTTCTAATGTTACTAATGCTTCAGTTACAGTTGATGGACAAGATGTCGAAGTAAGTGGTGCAACAACAGCATTTTGGAATGTGCTTTTTAATCTCAATAAATAAAGGATGTATCATGAATTTACCTAATAAACTAACTGTTTTCAGAATTATTTTAATTCCTGTATTTATTTTATTGCTGACAGTACCATATGCTTGGTCTAATATCAGTTTTTTAGGAGCAACCATGCCAGTTAATTGGTTGATTGCCGCTGTTGTCTTTGCAATAGCTTCTGCAACTGACTTCTTGGACGGTCAGATAGCTCGTAGCCAGCATTTAGTCACTAATTTTGGAAAGTTTGCGGATCCTTTGGCTGATAAACTTTTGGTTATGACAGCGTTGATTTTCTTAACGAGCTTCAATGTTGTTCCAGCTTGGATGACTGCGGTAATCGTTATTCGAGAGTTGGCTGTTACAGGTTTACGCACGCTAATTGTTGAAAACAATGGCAAAGTTTTGGCAGCACAGATGCCAGGAAAGATAAAAACATTTTCACAAATGTTTGCTATTTTCTTCTTATATATTCACAACGCGCCATTTTCCATTATTAATTTTCCTATTGGGGATGTCTTATTGTGGATTGCAGTTATCTTTACAATTTATTCAGGTATCGATTACTTTTGGCAAAATAGAAATGTTTTTTCTGATGGTATGTAAGGAACTAAAAGCGCTTATAGCGCTTTTTTCGTATAATCAGGAAGAAAGCAAACAGAAACGAACAAATGTTCGAAAAACGCTTGCTTTTGACTCGCGAAAAAGGTACACTAATCAAGTAAGATAAAAGGAGTTAGCCGCAATGGTAGCAAAGAAAACGACTAAAAAAGACGATCAAGCAAAGAAAGATGGTCGTCGAGCCGCGCTAGATGAAGCGCTAAAGAAAATTGAAAAAAACTTTGGAAAAGGTTCAGTGATGACGTTAGGAGATAACGCACTAACGCAGATTGAAACGATTCCTTCAGGTTCTGTTAAAATTGATGTTGCTTTGGGTGTTGGTGGCTATCCCAAGGGGCGTATTATTGAAGTATACGGTCCAGAATCATCAGGTAAGACAACCATCGCACTTCATGCAGTTGCTGAAGTTCAAAAGCAAGGCGGAACGGCTGCCTATATTGATGCTGAAAATGCTTTGGATGTTAAATACGCTGAAGCCCTTGGCGTTAAAAAAGACGAATTACTTTTGTCACAACCGGATACAGGCGAACAGGGATTAGAAATTGCTGATGCTTTGGTACAATCAGGTGCCGTAGATATGATTGTTGTTGACTCAGTTGCTGCATTAGTACCTCGTGCCGAAATCGAAGGTGAAATGGGTGATGCGCACGTTGGACTGCAAGCCCGTTTAATGAGTCAAGCACTACGTAAGTTAGCGGGAACTCTAAACCGAACGGGAACAATTGCTATTTTCATCAACCAGATTCGTGAAAAAGTCGGTGTAATGTTTGGAAACCCTGAAACTACACCTGGTGGTCGTGCACTAAAGTTCTATTCGACAGTACGTTTGGAAGTTAGACGTTCAACACAAATTAAAGACGGTACTGATGTCACCGGTAATTTGACAAAAGTTAAAATTGTTAAAAACAAGGTGGCCCCCCCATTCAAAGTTGCTGAAGTCGATATTATGTATGGTCATGGAATTTCACAAACAGGTGAAATTCTTGATCTCGCTGTTGATCAAGATATTATCGATAAAGCAGGTGCATGGTATGCCTACGAAGGCGAGCGAATTGGTCAAGGGCGCGAGAAAGCCAAAGACTATTTAGATGATCCTGAGCATACTGCATTGCGACAAGAACTGTATGTCAAGGTGCGTCAAGCATATGGTATTGATTCTAATGCGAATGGTACTGCCGTTTCAAATACGGAAGCTCAGGCGGAAAAAGCTGATGAGCAAATTAATTTGCCAGATTTGGATACATCAGCAGATGATTCTTTAACAGATGAACCAATTGTATAAATTATGTAAATATTGAGAAAAACGTTAGGTCGTTTTTCTTTTTTTTGTTACAATGCAAGTATAGAAACGCATGGAGATAGACATGACTAAGATACTCGTTGTTGATGATGAAACGGCAATTGCAACGCTGCTGCAATACAATTTGCAACAAAATGGTTACGAAGTAACGGTTGCATCGGATGGTTTAGCCGCTTACCAAAAGGCAAAAGAGCAACAATTCGATGCAATATTGTTGGATCTAATGCTACCAGAAATGGATGGCATGACCGTTTTAAAACAGTTACGTCAAGATAAAGTTAGCACGCCAATAATTTTGGTAACCGCAAAAGGGGATGAGTTTGACCGTGTGCTTGGCTTAGAATTAGGTGCGGATGACTATATCACTAAGCCCTTCAGCCCTCGAGAAGTTGTAGCAAGACTAAAAGCAGTATTACGTCGTTCACAAGTTAGTACAGATGCTAACAAAACGGATGAAATGGTTATTTCTATACAAGATTTGCTCATCAATGATAGTAAAAAAACAGTGATGAAAAAAAATAGTGTTTTATCCTTAACGCCACGAGAATATGATTTGTTATTATATTTTGCACAGCGTTTGGGGCGTGTAATTGATCGTGAAACAATTTTGACAGCTGTTTGGGGATATGAATATACAGGCGAAAGCCGTATGGTAGATATGCACATCAGTAACTTACGTGATAAGATTGAGTCAAATCCAAAGACACCTAAAATATTGAAAACTGTTCGCGGATTCGGGTATACTATGACTAATTAGTGTGTTTATAAGATATAGTCATGTTATGTGGCATTATTATAGTGAATGGCAAACTGTAGACATTACGTCGAAGCTGAGCCATTTTTGTTTTGTAAATTATTCTTTACAATCATTTACAAGAACGCGACTAAATTGTGCGGTATTTCATAACATAATTCTCGTAATATATAAGTTGTAAACAAGGAGCGGCACCCAAGAGCCTCTACTACAGCCTTGTTTCGTTACATATTTCTAAGGGAGAAATCTTCATGAACAAAAATATTGTAGGAATTATTGGTGGTATAGTGGTCATTGTGGCCGGAATTGCTTTGTATACTTCCGCTAACAACAAGTCAAGTGATAGTAATACGAGTACAAGCACTTCTTCATCTTCTAAGGTTACTGGGAAAGTCTTGTCGCTAGGTTCGACAGCTCTACAACCTCTAGCAGAGCAAGTTGCCAGTTCATTCCAAGATAAAAATCCTGGTGTAACTGTGACGGTGCAAGGCGGTGGATCAGGTGCGGGGTTAAGTCAAGTATCTGACGGCTCGGCGCAAATTGGTAATTCTGATGTCTTTGCCGAAGAAAAAGAAGGTGTAGATGCTAGTAAATTAGTAGATCATAAGGTGGCTGTTGTTGGTATTGCACCAGTTGTTAATAGTGATGTTCAAATCAGTAGCCTAACTAAAACACAGTTGCGAGATATTTTCACTGGTAAAATAACAAACTGGAAAGACGTAGGCGGAAAAGATGAAAAAATTGTTGTCATCAACCGTGCAACTGGTTCAGGAACAAGAGCTGTTTTTGAAAAAAATATTTTAGATGGTCAGAATGCTGTTCAAGCAACAGAACAAGATTCTAATGGAACTGTTCAAAAAATCGTTAAGACAACACCAGGGGCTATTTCTTACCTAGCGTTTGCTTATCTAGATTCAGATGGTATTAAGGCTTTGAATTTGAGTGATGTTCATCCTAATAAGGCAAACGTAGAAGATAACTCATGGCCAATTTGGGCTTACGAACACATGTATACTAAAGGAACTCCCACAGGTGCTACTAAAGCATTCTTGAAATATTTCACAACTAAGGAAGTTCAAAAAACAATCGTTCCTAAGTTGGGATATATTGGCTTGACAGATATGAAAGTTACACGTGATTCAAGTGGTAAAGTTAGTGACAAGTAAATAAATAAAAACAAGCATACTGCTTGTTTTTTTATTGCCTTCTAATTTAATACATTGTTAAAACCATGATAGAATAAACTTATGAAGAAAAAAATTGGAAAATTGATTAGTATATATAGTTTAAACCTCTTACTATTACTTACAATAACACATGTAATTCATGTCACTCCAAAGCAACTTTACATGCTCTTAGTAATTTTTTTTGTGGTAGCTAATCTTGAGATTTTGGTTTTAAACTTTTGGAAAAGTAAAGAAACGTCCGAGCTAACTATTATGAAACAGCGAATGATGGCAACGACTACAGGTGAAACGCCACGAGGTGTAATAGCCGAACCGACATCACCTTACTATGACCTATTGGAAAAATTCAATGAATTACAGACTTATGTGCGTCACATGCAGTATGATGCTAATCGCGAAATTAATAACTATCAAACTCTTTTAACAAGTTTACCAGTTGGTGTTATTAATGTTAATCGAAATCATATGATAGATGTCTTTAATCAAACTGCTGCCAATTTTCTTGGTGTGGAAATGCCTGAAATACCAGTTTTAGATAGTTTGGTTATTCGTCAATTTACCTTGTCTGAAATAATTAATCATACTTTTAATACGCAACAGAGACAACAATCTATTTTGAACTTAATGGTTAATGGTGAAGCACGGCAATATGATGTGAGTACGCTATATCATCAATCTGGAGCTAATTCAGAAGTTATGGTCATGCTGTATGATTTAACTGAAGTACTTAAAATTGAACGTATGCAGGCTGATTTTCTAGCAAATGCATCACATGAATTTAAAACACCTTTAACGGCAATAACGGGATTTGTTGAAACATTGCAAGGTGAGGCTGGCTCAGATAACGAGACCAGAACACAATTTTTACAAATTGTAGCAAATGAAGCTAATCGTTTATCAGCGTTGGTCAATGATATATTATCATTATCTCGTATGCAACATAAAGTAGACGAAAAAGTAACAGATGTTGAGGTTGCAAAAATTGTTGATCAACAGTTGAAAAAAATTGATACAAAAACTGTGACGGTTCATAATGAAATTGCTTCCAACTTCAGTGTGTCAGGTGTTGCTAATGATATTAGTACAATCGTGCAAAATTTGCTGACAAATTCAGTGAAATATAATGTAATGAATGGCGATATTTGGATAACAGCCCATAAAAATAAGCAGCAATGGCAAATAGATTTTAAAGATACTGGTATAGGTATACCATTAAGTCAGCAATCACGTATTTTTGAACGTTTTTATAGAGGCGATGAGTCTCGGCAACGAAAAATTGCCGGTGGAACTGGTTTGGGATTAGCTATTGTGAATGAAATTGTAAATAGACATAACGGTGAAATTAAAGTTAAGTCACAGGTAGGTGTTGGGACAACTATTAGTGTTGTGTTACCCTTGTAATAATTTGATGCATGTTAAAGCGAAAAGCAAAGTAAAATTTTACTTTGCTTTTTTGTATTTTTAAACTTATCGTATTTACACAACCTTTACATAAAATCGTTTTGACATTTACATAAGTTTAAGATAATAAGTATGTAGTAGTAAATCTTGGGAGGCATTAACATGTCGAAATCATATCGCGGCCCACTTGTATTCACAATTGTAGCCGTGGCAGTTGCTGCAACGCTTGGAACAGCGTATGCAATGCGTGATAGAAGTGCGTCAAATACGTCAATCACTGCAGTTGGTTCAACAGCTTTACAGCCGTTGGTTGAAGCTGCTGGTGAGGAATATGCTAAAGACAATCTCGGAACTTTCATCAACGTTCAAGGCGGTGGAACAGGTACCGGATTAAGTCAAGTATCACAGGGAGCTGTTGATATAGGTAATTCTGATGTGTTTGCTGAAGAAAAAGAAGGCATCGATGCTAAAAAGTTAACAGATCATCAAGTTGCCGTTGTTGGTATTGCGCCGCTATTAAACAAAAATAATGGTGTAAAAAATTTGACAACAAAACAATTAATAGCCGTTTTCACTGGTAAAGTAACAAACTGGAAAGAAGTTGGTGGTAACAATCAAAAAATTGTAATCATCAATCGTGCGGCCGGTTCTGGAACAAGAGCAACTTTTGAAAAATGGGGACTGAAAGGTGCTCAAAGTATTGAAGCACAAGAACAGGATTCCTCAGGAATGGTTCGTTCAATTGTTGCCACTACCCCTGGCGCTATATCCTATGCAGCTTTTGGATATGTTGATGACACAGTAATAGCTGCTAGTGTCAATGGTGTCAAGCCTACAAAACAAAATGTTGTTTCTGGAAAGTATGCCATTTGGTCGTATGAGCATGTATACACCAAAGGAAAGCCAACGGAACCGGTAAATAAATTTTTAAAATACTTAACTTCTAAAAAAATTCAATCGACTCTTGTACCAAAGTTAGGGTACATATCAATACATGACATGAAAATTAATCGTGATGTGAATGGACATCTGACTAAAAAATAAACATATTTTTTGCTGAAAATCAAAGTTTCGGCACTCACCTTGGAGAAAAAATGGATAACATTACAAAAAAACTTATGCAACGATCCGAATCAACGCGTAAGGATACGTTTGGTCGTGCTGTTAGTTTGACGGCACTAACTCTTATTGGTATTGTGGTTGTGGCAATTTTTGCCTTTGTTTTAAGCCGAGGGTTTTCTACATTCTTTAAAGATGGCGTTAATGTTAAAGACTTTCTGTTTGGAACAACATGGAACCCTTCAGTAACTAATCCAGCAACAAAAATGCCATACGTTGGTGCATTACCAATGATTATTGGATCGTTTTTGGTGACATTCTTGTCCGCAATAGTTGCGACACCATTTGCGATTGGAACGGCCTTGTTTATGACAGAAATTGCTCAAAAACGAGGTGCAAAAATTATGCAACCAATTATCGAGTTGTTAGTAGGAATTCCCTCTGTTGTTTATGGATTTATTGGTTTAACTGTAGTTGTTCCTTTTATTCGAACAATAACAGGTGGTTCAGGTTTCGGTATTCTTTCTGGAACAATTGTTCTGTTCGTTATGATTTTACCCACTATCACATCAATGACTGTTGATACTCTAAAGTCAGTTCCTCGTTATTATCGTGAATCGGCTTTAGCAATTGGTGCAACGCGTTGGCAGATGATTTATAAAGTTGTTTTAAGAGCAGCAACGCCTGGTATCATGACAGCAATTGTGTTTGGTATGGCTCGCGCGTTTGGTGAAGCATTGGCTGTTCAAATGGTTATTGGTAATGCTGCTTTGATGCCAACAGGCTTAACAACACCAGCATCTACCTTAACATCTGTATTGACAATGGGCATTGGAAATACAGTCATGGGATCACTGCAAAATGATGTATTGTGGACCCTAGCAATGATTCTATTGCTTATGTCGTTAGTGTTTAATTTGATTGTTCGTGCAATTGGACGTAGAGGAGCGATGAAATAATGAATGCAAAAACTGCTGATAAAATAGCTACTGGCGTTATTTACGCTATTTCAGGCATCGTCGCTTTAATCTTGTTTGCGATGCTGAGTTTTATTCTTGTACGCGGTGTGCCACATTTGTCTTGGCATTTCTTGACTTCACCAGCACGGGCTTTTGAAGCAGGTGGAGGTATTGGTATACAACTATTTAACTCATTTTATTTATTAATACTTGCAATGGTCATTAGCTTTCCAATTGCTTTAGGTGCTGCAATTTACCTTAATGAATATGCTCAAAAAAACCATTTTACAGCAATTGTGCGTACGGCAATTGAGATATTGAGTTCATTACCATCTGTTGTTGTTGGTCTGTTTGGTTTCTTGCTCTTTGTTGTTCAGTTCAAATTAGGATTCTCTATTTTGTCTGGTGCTATTGCGTTGACATTGTTTAATTTACCTTTGTTAACACGCTCAATTGAGACAAGTTTGGCGCAAATCCCTGATTTGCAACGTGAAGCAGGGGCAGCACTTGGTTTATCACGTTGGGAGACAGTATTACATGTTATTTTACCAGCAGCCGTACCTTCAATAGTAACTGGTGTTGTGCTATCTGCTGGTCGAGTATTTGGTGAAGCCGCAGCTTTAATTTATACTGCTGGTCAATCGGCTCCAGCTTTGAACTTCTCGGATTGGAATCCATTTAACATCTCAAGTCCTTTGAATCCAATGCGTCCGGCTGAAACATTAGCTGTTCATATATGGAAAATTAATTCTGAAGGAATCATGCCAGATGTTAGTGCTGTATCTGCTGGCGCTTCAGCCGTTTTGATTATTGTTGTGTTGTTATTCAACTTTAGTGCACGGAAATTAGGAATGAAATTGTATAAAAAGTTAACGAGTGCGTGAGGCAAATATGACAAATAATAATACAAATCTTAAACCAGCTAGTGAATTCATTAAAGAAAATGCTCCAGAGCGGTTTCTCTATAATATGGACCCTGAAAAACATGAAATTGCTTTATCAACACATGATCTACAAGTATTCTATGGAGATAATCTCGCCTTAAGTGAGGGAGACTTACAGTTTGAGCGTTATAAGATTACTAGTTTAGTTGGTGCTTCAGGTTCTGGAAAATCAACGTTCTTACGTTCATTAAATCGTATGAATGATGGTGTTGCTACTGTGAATGGTAAAATAATGTATCGTGGTGTGGATATCAATACAAAAAAAATTGATGTTTATGAGATGCGACGCCATATTGGCATGGTATTTCAACGCCCTAATCCTTTTGCAAAATCAATTTATGATAATATTACTTTTGCTTTAACTAGTCGTGGAAACTACACTAAGGCACAATTAGATGAGGTTGTGGAAACAAGCCTCAAGCAAGCTGCGTTATGGGATCAAGTGAAGGATGAACTTGATAAGTCAGCACTTGCATTATCTGGTGGACAAGCACAACGTCTTGTTATTGCACGTGCATTGGCACTTAAGCCGGATATCTTATTGTTAGATGAACCTTCGAGTGCATTAGATCCAATTTCTTCGGCACAAGTTGAAGACACGTTGCTTAAATTGAAAGACCAATATACCATTATTATAGTTACACATAATATGCAACAAGCCGCTAGAATTAGCGATTATACAGCATTTTTCCATATGGGAAAAATTATTGAATATGATTTGACACGAAAAATATTTACACGACCAAAAGTGGCACTCACAAATGATTATATATCAGGTAATTTCGGATGACAGATAACAAACAAAAGACAATTTTATCAACCCGTGACGTGCACCTTTGGTATGGCAAAAAAGAGGCGCTTCATGGTATAGATTTAGATTTTCCAGAGAAGGGGATTACTGCCTTGATTGGACCTTCTGGGTCAGGAAAGTCAACATACTTACGTGCTATTAATCGTATGCACGATTTAGAAGATAATGTGACCGTCACTGGTTCATTTAACTTTAAGGGAACAGATATTTATGCACCAACAACTGATACAGTTGATTTGCGTAAGCGCATAGGAATGGTTTTCCAACAGCCTAACCCGTTTCCCTTTTCAACATATGAAAACGTTGCTTTTGGATTACGTCTTGCTGGTGTAAAAGATAAGGCGGTTTTGGATGAAGCAGTGGAAAAGGCCTTGAAACAAGCATCTGTTTGGGATGAAGTGAAAGATAATTTACACAAATCTGCTCTTGGACTATCTGGGGGTCAACAGCAACGAGTTTCTGTTGCACGTGTCTTAGCTACATCTCCAGAATTACTATTGTTGGATGAACCGACTTCAGCGCTTGATCCAGTCTCTAGCCATAACATTGAAGAAACTTTGTTAAATCTTCGTGATGACTATGCAATGATTATTGTGACACACTCAATGTCGCAAGCTTCACGAATTTCTGATCGAACAGCATTTTTCTTGAGTGGTGATTTAGTTGAGGTGGATGATACAAAACATATTTTCTTGAATCCAGAAAAGCAAGAGACACAAGATTATGTTTCTGGTCGTTTTGGTTAATTTACACAATTTTGATATAGAACAGTTATAATATAATAAAGTTAAGGAGGTTTCACTATGCGTCGATTATTTGATGAAGAATTAGCAGATCTAGACAGTTCATTTACCGAAATGGGCATGCTGGTTTCACAAACTATTCAAAAAGCTGTGCAATCATTTGTGGATCATGATCGGGAAGGTGCACGTACGATTTTGGAAAATGACCACCAAATCAATGAACGTGAGGCAGCAATTGAAAAAAAGACATTCGAAATGATTGCCTTGTATCAGCCTGTGACAACTGATTTGCGTGAAATCGTTACTATTTTAAAGGCTGTATCCGTACTTGAACGTATGGGTGATCAAGCGCGTAATATTGCAAACTCAACAATACGCGTTAAAGGCACAAAACACATCGCCAATGTTGAACAGGAACTAGGTGAAATGGGCGAGATGGTTGCTGGTATGGTCTCAGAGGTCATGGACTATTACGTGAAAAATGATGCACTTGGCGCTGAAGCAATTGCTGATAAAAACAGTATACTTACTCAAAACGCAGCCAAGGTGCGAACAGATTCTGTAAATGGTATGAAAGAGGATGCTGAACTAGTTGATTCGGCTGCTGATTATCTTGTAATTGCTGGATACTTGAAGCGTATTGGTGATTATACGACAGATATTGCCGAATGGATTGTCTATAAAAGAACAGGAAAAATTATTGAATTAAATCCTGGGTATAATTTCTTTATATAATATAAACTTGTAGTATATTAAAGGGCGGAACGTAGATAAATACTACGTTTCGCCCTTTAAATTTATAAATAAGTATGAGTGGTGAATTTATTTAATAGCAAATTATTAGTGAGAGTAAATATAAGTAAACACTAAAAATTTCGATGTAAATGTTTGATTAGTTAACGATGAAAATCAATACTATTTTGAACAGACACTTTTGAAGACATTTGACAAACTATCTACAATATTTGTTATAATGGAATTATTGAAAGCTTACTATATCAATATGGTAAACGTTTTCAAAAAAATATGTAATGGAGAATTTAATGCGATTTATTGTTCGTTTGGCAACAAATATGCTAACTTTTTTGATTTTATCAATGATTTTTCCATCAGGTTTTCGTGTAGATAACTGGATTGCGGCTTTGCTAGCAGCATTTGTATTATCAATTTTAAATGCGGTTATAAAACCGATTTTAACAATCTTGACGTTGCCATTAACAATTTTGACTTTTGGATTTTTTGCTATTGTTGTCAATGCCTTGTTATTAGAATTTACTGCTGATATTGTTGGAGGATTTGAGTTTTCAAGTTTTGGCTGGGCAATGATTATTGCATTCATTATCTCTATTCTTAATACGTTTTTGACAAATGATTTGCATGTGCAAGTAGAAAGACATTAAAATGGCACAAAATTCAGTAACAGTAAAACAATTAGTAGATAATACCCGATTAAAGATTGTTGCCGGTGAACAGTATCTAGACCGAGAAATCACTACTGCAGATATTTCTCGCCCTGGATTAGAAATGACAGGTTATTTCAATTACTATGCGCCAGACAGAATTCAGTTGCTTGGTATTACTGAAACATCGTTTTCTGAGCGTATGAGTCATGATGAATTACTGCTAGTATTTCGTCGTATGGCTGATGAAAAAACGCCGGCATTCGTTATTTCAACTGGTTTACCAATAAGTGATGAATTAAGTCAGGCAGCTGATGAGGCACACATACCTATTCTGTCCTCAACTTTAACTTCTTCACGAATTTTATCCAATATGACATATTATTTAGGTGGCGAACTAGCACCACGTAAAAATGTGCACGGTGTTTTGATCGATGTCCATGGATTAGGCGTTTTAATTACTGGAGACGCAGGAATTGGTAAGACAGAATCAGCTTTGGAATTAATTCAACAAGGGAAAGCACGTTTGGTTGCTGATGATCGTGTCGATATTTATCAAGAAGATGAAGAGAGACTTATTGGGGAACCAAACGGTGTATTACGTAACATGATGGAAGTGCGTGGTGTCGGAATAATTGATGTTCAGCAAGTTTATGGCGCTGTATCTGTTCGATCACATGCTACAATTGCGTTAAATATTCATTTATCTAATGGTAAAATAGGTGAAGCCAATTTTGACCGTTTAGGTGACGATAATGATTCCTTAGAAATTTTAGGTGTTAAGATTAAGCGAATGGTTGTGCCGGTGACGCCTGGTAGAAATACTGCAAGTGTGATTGATGCAGCCTCGGTTAAGTTCCGTACAGCGAATATGGGTATTGATGCGCTTAAAACATTGGAAGAGCGCATGACTGCTGAAATGGAAAAGAATGAAAAAATCGATGCAGGGGACGAAAAAAATGACTAAAATAGCCGTACTGGGCGGTGGCTCTTGGGGCACTGCGTTGGCAAACGTTGCTGCGGAAAATGATAATGATGTGCGTCTGTGGACACGCACTGTGGCGCAAGCGAATGAAATAAACAGTCAACATACTAACCAAAAGTATTTGCCAGATGCAAAGTTATCCTCTGAGTTAATGGCAACCAGTAACATGGCCTTGGCAGTGATGGATACCGAAATTGTTTTGACAGTTGTTCCTACTAAAGTCGTACGAGAAGTTGCACGTCAGCTAGCTGACGTTTTAAATAAGCAAAATCATCAGGTGATTTTGGCGCATGCCACTAAAGGACTTGAGCAAGGAACCTATAAGCGTGTATCGGAAATGCTTGCTGAAGAAGTGCCTGCAAAATATCGTTCAACGTTAGCAATGATTTCTGGTCCATCGCATGCAGAAGACGTTATCAGGCATGACTTGACATCTGTATCGATTGCTTCTGAAAATGAAGATGCTGCCAAATTATTACAACAGGTATTTGCTAATAGTTCATTTAGACCTTATATGAATCATGATTTATTAGGAGCAGAATTGGCGGCAGCTTTAAAAAATATTATCGCCATCGGATCAGGTGCGTTAATAGGATTAGGTTATGGTGCTAATGCACAGGCTGCTTTGCTGACACGTGGTTTATCGGAAATGCGCGCCTTAGGTCAAGCAATGGGATCCCAACCAGAAACGTTTTTAGGGCTTGCAGGAATTGGTGATTTAATTGTTACTGGCATGTCACCAAACTCTAGAAATTACCGAGCTGGGAAACAGTTGGGTGAAGGAAAGAGCTTGCAAGAAATCCAAAATGACATGGGCATGGTTATTGAGGGTGTTAGCACTACGAAAGCAGTATATGAATTTTCGCAACATCATTGTGTGGAAATGCCTATAACAGCCGGTATTTATCGCATATTATATGAAAATGAACCATTACGTGATGTGGTTAACGACCTAATGAGTCGCCCGTTGCGCAGTGAAGATTAGGAAAAAATAAAGAGGAAAAAATCATGAAACCAGTACGTAAAGCTATTATTCCAGCAGCAGGATTGGGTACGCGTTTTTTGCCAGCAACTAAGGCATTAGCTAAAGAAATGTTGCCAATCGTTGATACACCAACGATTGAATATATCGTGCGTGAAGCGATTGAATCTGGCATTGAAGATATCGTTATTGTTGATGGTAAATCAAAGCGTTCTATCGAGGATCACTTTGATTCTAACCCAGAATTAGAGAATAATTTACGTGAAAAAGGAAAGGATGAACTATTAAAGCTTGTTGAGGAAACAACAGATATTAATATGTATTTCATCCGTCAATCACATCCCAAGGGTCTCGGTGATGCTGTCTTGACTGCAAAAGCGTTTATCGGGGACGAACCATTTGTGGTTTTGCTGGGCGATGATTTGATGCAAGATGAAGTACCGTTGACAAAACAATTAATCCAGCGTTATGAGGAAACTGGTGAATCAACATTAGCTGTTATGAAAGTACCTCACGATCAAGTATCAGAATACGGTGTAATAGATCCAGCCGCACAAGTTGATAAAGATGGACTATATCGTGTAAAGAGCTTTGTTGAAAAGCCAAAGCCTGAGGATGCACCTTCAGACCTAGCAATTATTGGACGTTATCTTTTGACACCTGAAATTTTCGAAGAACTAGAAAATACAAAACCTGGTAAAGGAAATGAAATTCAATTGACTGACGCTATTGATTCATTGAACAACCGTCAACACGTATATGCTCATGAATTTAAGGGTAGCCGTTATGATATTGGTTCAAAAATTGGTTTCTTGGAAACAAACATTGAATTTGGTTTAAAGCATCCGCAAACAAAGGATGCATTACGTGCTTATATTAAAGAATTGGCATCAAAGTTGTAATTTAAAAACAGGAGAAGTGCTTCCTGTTTTTTTAAATAAGATGATTATGCTCGACAAGGGGTACATAATCGAGTACAATTAGTGTTAACAAAAAGTAAGTAAAGGGGTAAAATATGTCAGAAAAACTCAAAGAATATGATGTGGTCGTTATTGGGGCTGGACCAGCGGGAATGACTGCAGCTACATATGCTTCAAGAGCTAATTTATCAGTATTAATGTTGGATCGTGGTATTTATGGTGGCCAAATGAATAATACAGCTGAGGTGGAAAATTACCCTGGATTTGATTCAATTTTGGGTCCAGATTTAGCTGAAAAGATGTATTCTTCGTCAACACAATTTGGTGCTGAATATGGTTTTGGCTCAGTAGAGAGTATTGAAGTTGAAGATTATAGCAAAGTAATTCACACTGACATGGGGAGTTATGTTGCTAAAGCAATAATCATTGCAACTGGATCAGAGCATATCCACTTAGATGTAGCGGGTGAAGATAAGTATCAGGGTCGTGGTGTAAGTTATTGTGCAGTGTGTGATGGTGCATTTTTCCGAGACGAGGATGTTTTGGTTATTGGCGGTGGTGATTCGGCTATTGAAGAAGGTTTATACCTAACTAATTTAGCAAAATCAGTGACAGTACTTCATCGTCGTGACAAATTACGCGCACAACAAATTATCCAAAATCGTGCATTTGATAACACTAAAATGAAGTTTGAGTGGCATACTGAAGTGGAGGCGATTACTGGTGACGATGACAAAGTTACAGGCGTTGACGTTATCAATAATCAGACAAATGAAAAGCGTCATATTGATGCTTCAGGTGTGTTCATTTACGTAGGGTTAAAGGCAAATACTCAAGGCTTTGAAAATCTCAATATTACTGATCCAGAAGGATGGATTGTAACAGACGATAAGATGCAAACAAGTATTCCCGGTGTTTTTGCTGTTGGGGATGTTCGTGTAAAAGATTTGAGGCAAATAACTACTGCTGTTGGCGATGGTAGTTTGGCTGGTCAGGGTGTATACGATTATATAAGTAGTTTACCCGCCACCGAAAAAATTGCAGAATAAGCTAAAAAAACCGATGTCCAAGAGAGACATCGGTTTTTTATTTTAATTATTTAACGATTTCACAGAATTCTACGATAACGCCATCGGGTCCTTGAAGATTAAAGAACTTGATTCCTTTATCCCAAAATGGTAAATGTTGTACTTCTGAATCAATCAGAGTAAAGCCTTCAGCCTTAGCGGCATTAAAAGCAGCATCTGCATCAGTAGTGTCCATTGAAATATGGTTAATAGCTCCTGGTTTACCAGCAACTTCGTCACCACTCCATGTTTCGATTACTAGATTTTCACGTTGCATAAAGATGACATTTCCGGCAGGGAAATCACCAGTCTTTTTAAAACCTAATTTGGTCCAAAACGCTTCAGATTTTTCTAGTGAAGATGATGGAATACCAACGTGTTGTAAACCTGAGTAATAATCAGCAAAAGCCATAATTGTTTCCTCCAAAATTAATATTTTTCATACCAAACAATAAGTTTATTTTATTCACCAACATCAACAGCTTGGTGATCTAAATTACGAAATACTAGTTTGTCAGCAATTCCAGTTATTCCGCCTTGGAAAAGAAAGGCGAAGAGCGTTCCTAAACCAAAATTATACAGATTTGGGAAAGTAATAATAAACGCAATAATGGCAAAAATTGTTGGTGGAATGTATGAGGCCCACATTGCTTTGAAAGCAGAACCCTTAAAATACTTAAAACGCAAAATTTGCATTAAATCATCTGCTGGATGCAAAACCAAATTTACGCGTTGATATATTGAAATAGCAGTACCGATAAGGGCAACTCCTACGAAGTTGATCACTATATATAAAATGACCATTGGCAACGACTTTGCATCAGGCATAATTTGATTGAAAATGTTTGAAAACCATTGAATGAAAATTGAAAAAGGTAGCATGAATATAAAGTTACCTAAAATTCTTTTCCAATCAAGCTTCTTCATCAAAAATGCATTTAGGAAAGAGATTAACATACCAAGAACTAGGAAGGCCCAGAATAATGCTAGAGAATTATTTCCGAGAATCGCGTGACCTAAGTTGGCTTCTGCTGCTGTCCAGTACGCAGATCCAAGAAAGGCAGGGTGAATATGATCAGAAGTAACTAACGTTAAGACATTACCCATGGCATTGATAACTAGCGAAATAGTAAAGTAGGTAATCGACAAACTCATTGAAATAGTTCTAGAGCTTTTCGTCTTTGTCTCGTTTTGAGTCATAATTATGCCTCTTCGCCGCCAACCTTTACAACAGCCTTAGATACGACACCTAACTTACCGTTAACAAAGTCGTCAACAGTTTTATAGTCTAATTCGTGTGACATCAATGCTTCAACATTCAACTTACCAGATGATAACAAAGCCAATGAATCTTCAAATGCGTTAGGGTTGATGAATGAACCTTGGATTGTCAATTGCTTTTGGAATACTTCATAAGTGTTCATTTGGAACTTGGCATCAGGACCACCAACACCAAACATCAATACTTGAGCACCACGAGCTGATGATTCAATAGCAGCTTCTTGTGTTTGTGGTAGACCAACGGCTTCGATGATAACATCATATTCACCTTCAGGAATCTTGTCACCCTTCATTGTATTGAATGTGTTCTTTACATCAAACTTTTCTTTATTCATTGCCAACTTTTCATCAACAATACCAGCCAAATCAACTTGGTGAATACCATAAGCTTGCAAAATTTGAACAAACAATTCACCCATGAATCCATCACCAATTACCAAAGCTTTTTGGTAAGGAGTAACCTTCAATAATTGAATACCGTGAACGGCACATGAAATCGGTTCAACAACAGCAGCTGACTTTAATGAAACGTTATCAGGAATTGGATAAACAACAGATGCAGGTGCAGTGAAAAATTCTTCAAAGCCACCATCACGTGTCACACCAACAGCTGACAAGTTTTCGCATAATTCAGGACGTGCAGTACGGCAGAACTTGCATTGTCCACAGTAGATGTTAGGGTCAACAGTTACGCGATCACCAACTTTAACGTTGGTAACGCTTGAACCAACTTCTGCAACAACACCTGAATTTTCATGTCCTAAAACAATTGGAGGAACAGCATCAGCAGATCCTGGTAGACCAGCATACAATGCGTGGTCAGTACCACAAATACCAGCAAATGCTGTATGAATCAAAACTTCATTAGGCAAAACCTTTGGACGGTCAATGTCTTTTACTTCTAATTTCTTAGTTCCTGTTAGCACAAGTGCTTCCATGATTAATTCTCCTTTTTTGTGACAAAAGTAACTTACGGTGACTATGCTAAACCTTTGGCATTATAAAGTCAAGTCTCAGGCCAAATTAATTTTCGATTATAAGGCTGTTGGTGTGATAAAATAATATAAGACTATGGAGGTATGTAATGGTTGCAAAATTAAGTGATGTCGCAGCGCTAGCTGGTGTTTCTGTGACAACAGTATCACGTGTTATTAACAGCTACGGTTCTTTGAGCCAAAAAACAATTGATAAGGTCCATGCTGCAATGCGTGAACTACATTATCAACCAAATGCAATGGCACGTTCATTACAAGGTAAATCATCACAATTTATAGGTTTGATTCTACCTAATATGGAAAACCCATTTTTTACTGCACTAGCCAATGAAATCGAACAGTTATTGTTTTTAAAGGGTTATAAAGTTATTATTGCAGCATCAGCAAATAATGTTGAAAAAGAGCAGCAATACTTGCAAATGCTCGCTGCTAATCAGGTTGAAGGTATAATAACTTCTTCACACAATCTAGATATCGAAGAATACCAGAATACTTATTTACCGATTGTCTCTTATGATCGATACCTATCAGATGATATTCCTATCGTTTCTGAAGACAATGAGGAAGGAGGCTATCTTGCTGGTAAGTACTTGCTTTCAACAGGTGCTCAACGCCTATTAATACTGAGTGATGACGATGGCTCGAAATCACCTACACATATCCGCTATGATGGCTTTTTGAGAGCGACAAAAGGCTCTTCAGCAAAAGTGTTCCAAGAAAACTTTAACTTGGAAGGGTTTGCTTCCAAAGAAGATATTGATAAAATGATTAACTACGTTATAAAAGACGATATTGATGGTGTTTTTGCTTATAATGATGTTGGCGCAATTCAATTACAAAACGCACTTAGAAAAATTGGCAAACGTGTTCCAGAAGATGTAAAAATTATAGGTTACGATGGTACACCAATCGTTCGTCAGCTACACCCTGATTTGCCAACAGTCATTCAACCAGTGAAGCAGGCGGCAAAAGTGTTAATTGACGTATTGTTTGCGGTAATAGAAAATCCTGGAGAAAAGCCACAAAATAATGAATTACTTGGCGTTGAATTATTTCAACCCGAGCAATAAGTGATTTCGTTACGCTTTTTTCAACACAATATGACATTTTGGAGGGGAAATGTTTATAAATACATTAGCAACGATGCCAGAATGGATTAACCATCTAATTGGAAGCGACACTGAATTTTCTATATCAACTTTCATTGTGATGTTTTTATTAATTTTTGTTGAGACGGCTGGTATTCTAACAGGATTTATTCCCGGAGATGCTATTTTAATTACGGTCGGTGGCTTGGCAGGGGCACATCACAATATTTTTGAATTGGGACTAGTTATTTTAGTTTTTGCTTTTGCGTCCTTTTTAGGGGATGGTGTTAATTACTGGTTTGGCGCTTATATTACAAAGCAATTTGGTAAAATTCCAATTATTAAAAAACATGTACATGGTGAGTTAGTTGAGCAAATCGCAGGCAATTTCCATCCAAAACGTTGGTTGCTATTTATTGTCTTGGGACGTTTTTTACCTTTTATTCGTGTTGCGGTGCCACTATTAGCTCACCGTTTAGGTTTAGCATTTTTAAATTATTTACGGATGTCAGCATTTGCTAGTTTTCTGTGGTCACTAGTCATGGTCTCAATAGGCTATTTTATTGGTCACCTTGAAATTCCAAGACAAATTTCAATTTCCTTAGTTATTATAATGGCTGTAGTATTTATAGTAATTTTACGCAGCCCTAAATGTCGGCAACGCATTATTCAATTGTTTATTCGAAAATAAATTTGTTATAATTTAAGAATTACGAAAGAAGAAGGTAAATCATGAGTTATAAAGAAGCACTTACAAAATGGCAAGAGGCAACTTTACCAGATTATTTGGCTGCTGATTTAGAAAAATATACACCGGAACAGCAGGAAGATGCTTTTTACCAAAATTTAAGTTTTGGTACGGCTGGAATGCGTGGTGTATTGGGTGCAGGGATAAACCGCATGAATATTTTCACTGTTCGTCAGGTGACTGAAGCTTTGGCACGTTACATTGATGAACAAGGATCAGATGCTCAAAAACGTGGCGTAGCAATTAGTTTTGATTCGCGTCATTTTTCACCTGAATTCGCTTCAAATGCGGCGCAAGTATTGTCGGCACATGGTATTAAGAGCTACCTTTTCAGTTCTTTACGTCCAACTCCAGAACTTTCCTTTACGGTGCGTGAATTGCATGCATTCGCTGGTATTATGATCACTGCATCACATAACCCTAAGGAATACAATGGGTACAAGGTTTATGGAGAAGACGGCGGTCAAATGGTTCCAGAGGCAGTTGATGCTGTGGTTAACGAACTGGCGAACATTACTGATATTTTTAATATCGCATTAGATGAAGACAACAAAAATGTGAAAATTATTGATGATGAAATTGATAATAAATATTTGAAGAAGATGGAAACAGTGACAGTGAACGCTGACCTTGTTGCTAAAGAAGGTGCTTCGCTAAAGTTTGTTTATTCACCGCTACATGGAACAGGTCAATACATTGGCGAAAAAGCATTGCAGCAGGCTGGTTTCACAAATTACACGATTGTAAAAGAACAAGCTGTTATTGATGGTGATTTTCCAACGGTTAAAAAACCTAATCCGGAAGATGCCGCCGCCTTATCATTAGCTATTGAATATGCTAAGCGTGATGGAGCAGACGCTGTTGTAGCAACAGATCCTGATGCTGATCGTATGGGTGCTGCTGTTAAATTAGCTGACGGTACATTCCAAATTTTGACAGGTAATCAAATTGCCGCAGTTTTGGTTAACTACCTACTAACAGCTAAAAAAGACACAAACACTTTGCCAACTAATGGGTCAATTGTGACATCAATTGTATCGTCACGCTTTGCGTCAAAGGTTGCTGAAAGCTTTGGTGTTGAAACAGTTGATGTGTTGACTGGGTTTAAATATATTGCAGCTACGATTGATCAATTTGAGGAAACAAAATCCAATACATTTTTGTTTGGGTTTGAAGAAAGTTTTGGTTACTTGGTCAAGCCATTTTCTCATGATAAAGATGCCATTCAAGCATTGGTATTATTTGCAGAAGTAGCTGCATACTACAAGTCACAAGGGAAGACTTTTGCGGATGGATTGTATGAATTATTTGAGAAATTTGGATACTTTGAAGAAAAAACAATTAGCTTAGATTTCCCAGGAATTCATGGCAATGATGAAATGGCGTCCATTATAGCTGGCTTTCGTGATAATCAGCCTACTGAAATTGGCGGAATAGAGGTTGCACGCGTGCAAGACTTTTCAACCTCTGTTGAAACAAACAAAGATGGATCAACGGCTAAGTTACCTCAACCAAAAGCAAATGTGTTAAAGTACTGGTTGAATGATGGTTCTTGGGTGGCCTTAAGACCATCAGGCACAGAACCCAAGCTAAAGTTCTACATTGGGGTTGAATCTGAGTCACAACAAGAATCACAAGCTAAAATTGATATTATTTCCGCCGATTTAATGAAGCGCGCAAAGTAATACTAGACATAAAAATTATAATTTGCTATAATTACTGTTGGCTATCAAAGCCCATATTAACGATAATCCGCTGTGCGTTTAGCCTAAGGGCAAGTGTATGATTGTCGATCAGGAGAATGACCAATGCGTCAAAATACTATTTTAGAAAACGTTACATCAGCACAATTACGTACTGACATTCCTGCTTTCCGTGCAGGAGACACTGTTAAAGTGTATGCCAAGATCGTTGAAGGTTCACGTGAACGTGTTCAGTTGTTTGAAGGTGTTGTTATTAAGCGCAAGGGCGCTGGCATCCAAGCAACTTATACAGTTCGTAAGATTTCTTCAGGTGTTGGTGTGGAACGTACATTCCCATTACACTCACCACGTGTTGAAAAGATTGAAGTTACTCGCTTTGGTCAAGTACGCCGTGCAAAGTTGTACTACTTGCGTGCTTTGCAAGGTAAGGCAGCTCGTATTAAAGAACGTCGTCGCGACGTTTAAGTTATGTAAAAGGTATTTCTTCGGGAATACCTTTTTTGTTAATTATTCTTTAAAAAAGCTATTTACTTCACTAAATGTTATGTCATTGTCACGTAATATTTTTGTCAAAATCCAGACACATTATTACGAATAAATTAGTCTATAATAGATATATACTCAAATAACATTTGAGTTTCATTACTTCCCCCAGTAATGCATCAATCAGCTCCCCCAATTGTTGATTGATACACCGATAACTTATGTTATCAACCCCCTGACCAACCCCCCTCTTCGGTCAGGGGTTTTTTGTTTGCAAAAAAGTATTGAAACGTAATAAAAAACCGTTAACGATAGCGTTAACGGTTTTTTATTACTTAAAAGGGGACTGTGAGTTTTCTGTAGATGTTGGCACATTAAATGGATCAATTTCTTCACCAGATAAAGCACTTAACCCAGAACTTTCTTCTGTAGGCATGACGGTTTCATCAAACTTAAAAGCTAACAAGGAGTCTGTGATAGACTGTTCACGTGAAATATCGTCGTTATCGCGTACTTCCACAACGGTAGCTTTTTCTGTTGTAGCATGTGTTCGATCTAAGAAAGAATCTCGTGCAGCTGCACGTTGCCTAAGATCATCAACATTAACTGTTTCAGATAGGTCAGTGATTACTTCAAAAGAAACACCTTCGTTTTTCTTCAAATACTTGAAATTGGCTTCTGCAATGGCACCAGTTTGTACTTCAAGTTGTTGTGCTAAAAAGCCAGCCTCTAAACTAAAATCAGCATTTTTATTTAACGCAAGTCGTTGCCGCACTAAATCGCCAGTTAATTCCCAACGTTGGTTCTTGCTATTCTGTGATTTAATTTCTAAATCACCAAAGGCAGCGTTGGCAAAAAACTCTTTTACTGTCGACAGTGTGTCAGTTGGAAATTGACGCGCAATTTCTTTACCGGCCCAGTATAAAATATGCGGATAGTCTTCTTGAAGCAAATTCTTTAAGAGACCATCACGTAGCAAACTGAGCGCGAAACTGTTTACTTGAAAGTTTGTTTGTAAAATTTTATCGTAATCGTTGATATCCATGGTTGACGAAAATCCTTTCATTTCATTATACACAAAATTAGTGCTCAAATGCTTGCATTTTTTATTATCCTCGTCATAATTAATTATATGATAAAAAATAATCCTATTGGGTTAGTTGACTCTGGTATTGGTGGTCTAACTGTTGTCAAAGAATCCCAGAAGCAATTACCGAACGAACAATTAATTTATATTGGTGATACGGCACGTATGCCATATGGACCGCGATCCGAAAAAGAAGTTATTGACTATACTTTTCAAATGGCTCATTATCTAGTGAATGAGCAAAATATTAAAATGTTGGTCATTGCTTGTAATACTGCCACTGCTAGAGCTTTATCACAATTACGAGATCAATTGCCTATTCCGGTCATTGGCGTCATTCAACCAGGTGCAGAAGCAGCTGTCTCAATTAGTCAAAATAAAAAAATTGGATTGATTGCAACACAAGGCACTGTCGAATCGCAAGTCTACAATAAAAAAATGTTAGCAATTGACAATAATGTTCAGATTACTTCACAAGCTGAGCCTGAATTTGTTACTTTAGTGGAAAATAATCTCTATCAGAGTGATGAAGCCCGTGAGCTAATTGAAAGTCATTTGAGTGCCTTCAAAGAGGCAAATATTGATACCCTGATTCTGGGGTGCACTCATTTTCCATTACTGACGCCTTTTATTCAAGCGGCAGTCGGAACTGATGTTACACTCGTTGATTCTGGCGCTAAGACTGTTGCGGTGATGAAACAATATTTGGATGACCTTGACATTCATTCAGAAGTGAAACACAATCATAGCGATGATATTTATAACACGACAGGTGATAAACTGAAATTCAAAACAATTGCTAGTAGTTGGTTAGCACGAAATCATGAGTTAGATGTGCGCCACCTCAATATTGTTGGTGACCATTTGGAGGAAGAAGAGTGAAATTAATCATAGCGAGCAATAATGCCCATAAAATAACTGAAATTGAAGCCCTGCTGGCATCAATAAGTATTGAGTTACCTGTCGTTTCACTTCAAGAAATAGGGGATGTTCCCGATATTATTGAAGATGGGACAACATTTGAAGAAAATGCTGTGAAAAAAGTTGAAACGATTGCTAAAGTTGCCCCTAATGATTACATTTTGGCTGATGATTCTGGTATGTCGGTGGATGCTTTAAATGGTGAACCAGGCGTTTATTCAGCACGTTATGCTGGCGATCACGATGATCAAGCAAATATTGATAAAGTTTTGCAGAAATTAGCTAAGGTCCCTAACGAGCAGCGAACAGCACACTTCAATAGCGTTATCGCTCTACATAGTCCTAAGGGATCAAACCTAATAGTTAACGGACAAGTAGATGGCTATATAACAGAAAGTGAACGCGGACAAGATGGCTTTGGATATGATCCAATATTTTTTGTACCTAGCATGAACAAAACCTTTGCAGAAATGTCTGCAATTGAAAAAAATACAATTAGTCATCGTGGTTTAGCATTGCAAGAACTCGGTAAAAAATTACCAGTTTGGTTGAAAGGAGAATAATGGTTAAATTTTTGATTGTTTCAGATATACACAGTGATCGAAAAATTTTAGTAGATGTTTTGGCTCAGTGGCGAGATAAGGTTGCTGGCATTTTTTACAATGGTGATTCTGAATTGAACGCTGATGATGACATTTTTGAGGGTGTTTCTACGGTAATCGGTAACATGGATGATGATCCTGATTTTGCTGAAGCACGTTCAACGGTTATTGATGGTATAACTTTTTTTCAAACCCACGGTCACCTTTACAATGCAACGACAATATTAAAATGGGCTAATTTGAATTTGATGAACGAAGCTGCAAATGATGCCCATGCACAAGTTGTTTTGTTTGGTCATACACATAAAGAAGGGGCTGTTTTATATGATCATAAGTTATTTATCAATCCAGGTTCAACAACCCTGCCAAAGGGGCCACATGCGGACCTTGGTGGAACCTATGCGGTTCTAGAAGTAACAGATGATAAGTATATCGTAACGTTTTACACACGTCAGCATCAGGCCGTTCCTGATTTAACCGTGAAAGTAAATCGATAAATTTTTTTAAAACATAAAACTCCTTTTGTTATAATTTACTTATAAACTTAAGGAGTTTTTATTACGTCATATTAAAAAGTATGATGTTCAAAAACATAACCACATCATCGAACGTGTATAATATAGGACTAGCTATGACAGAAGATAACCCACAATTTAATCAATGGTATGAACAGGACACCGAAGCAGATCAGTTATTACGTGACGCAGCTGCCAATGATGAAGAACAGCGTAGTGAGTTATCATTACGTCCGCAATTTTTGCGTGAGTATATTGGGCAAGAGGCGTTAAAAGAAGAGTTGAATGTCTATATTTCGGCAGCGAAGCAACGTGAAGAAGCATTGGATCATGTGTTGCTTTTTGGACCGCCAGGATTAGGTAAAACAACGCTAGCGATGATTATTGCTAATGAGATGAATGTTAATATTAAAACAACATCGGGTCCTGCTATTGAAAAGCCAGGTGATTTGGTAGCATTACTGAATGAACTGGAGCCGGGAGATATCCTGTTTATTGATGAAATACATCGAATTCCTACTAATATTGAGGAAATAATGTATTCCGCAATGGAAGATTATTTTGTTGATATTATGGTTGGTCAGGGGCCAACAGCGCGTCCGGTTCATTTTCCGCTACCGCCATTTACTTTAATTGGGGCAACCACACGTCCTGGTATGTTATCCAAGCCACTTCGTGATCGATTTGGCATTATTAACTCGTTACAATATTATACTCCAGAAGAATTACAGCAAATAGTTGTTCGTACAGCGGACATCTTTAATGCACCAATTAAATCGGAAGGTGCATATGAAATATCGCTGCGCTCTCGTGGCACACCTCGTATCGCTAATCGTCTGTTGAAACGCGTCCGTGATTTTGCTCAGGTCGAGGGAAAAGATGCAATTGACAAGAATATTGTGACTATTGGTTTGGATAAATTGCGCGTTGACAATAGGGGTCTTGACGAAACCGATCATAAGCTTTTAGAAACAATGATCGAATATTATAAAGGTGGACCGGTTGGGTTAAATACAATAGCTGCTAATATTGGTGAAGAGTCAGAAACATTAGAGGCAATGGTTGAACCATATTTATTGCAGATTGGTTTTTTACAGCGCACACCGCGTGGACGTGTTGTCACTGAAGCTGGGTACACTCATTTAGGACACGCCTACCAAAGGAAATTATGACAAAATTTATTATTTCAGACACACATTTCAATCATGAAAAAATTCTATATTTTGATAAATCACGGGCAGTATCACTGCAAGCATTAAATATTGAGCCAACGATTGAAAACATGGATCGATATCTTGAGGATACTTGGAACGAAACTGTAACGGACGAGGACACAGTTTATTTTCTTGGTGATTTGGGTATGTTTCGCAAGAAACAGGATTTTGTAGCACAACTTAGTCGTTTAAAAGGTAAAAAAGTGTTCTTTAAAGGGAATCACGATCATTCAGATCAAATTAAAGCAGCAATAAAGGCACCCGAAACAAACATTATTGAATATATTGAAACTGCTAAAGCTATAAAAATCAATGGTATTAATGTATGGATGAGCCATTATGCAATTGATTTACCATACCCCATTTTATCTGTTCACGGACATATTCATGAAGCAGAGTACAAACAAGCTGGTATGGTGAATTTATCGCTTGACTCCTCATTTATGCAAAAAAGACGTTTTGGCCAACCGATTCCTTTTGATGAACTAACCGAAGAACTGACGGACAGATTGGACAAAATTCAAAATGAATATGCGATTGAGTCCGATAACAAGCGTTATGATCGATCTGTTGAGCGAGCTTTCGATGAAACGATAACAATTAATAAACCGACCGCTACACAGCGCCATGAATTAGCTTTATTAGTTGATCATTTGAATCAACATGATTTGACATATGCTGATGTTTTGGAGCAACTTAAAATTCCAAATGTAAATAAAGTATTGACTGCCGATGAACTTGACAAAGTAGCGCAAACCGGATTTGAGTTCGAAAAGAAAACAGGCCTCAGTGGTAATACCGGCAGTTTATAATGTGTTTTCTAATTTTTTCATTTGTTAAGCCAGTGCAGTGGCTTTTTTCTTTGCAAATAAGTATGTTACAATGGAAGTTAGATTATTTTTAAAGGGATTCGATATCATTATGGCAGAAGAAAAAAAATATACATTATCAGATTTCGATTATGATTTACCAGAGGCGTTGATTGCACAAACACCGTTGAAGCAACGTGATGCTTCGAGATTATTAGCATTGAACGCCGAAACTGGTGTTTATGAGGATAAACATTTCTATGACATATTGGATTACTTGAACCCTGGTGATGCTATTGTCATGAATAATTCACGTGTTCTACCAGCACGTTTACACGGTGCACGTCCGGAAACGGGTGGACATGCTGAAGTCCTACTACTTCGTCAAGATCATGGTGATGTATGGGAAACGTTAGTTAAACCAGCGAAAAAATCACCCGTTGGGTCAACTATTGTTTTTGGTGATGACATTGAAAATCCGATTATGACTGCAACAGTTGTTGGTGAGTTAGAACATGGTGGTCGATATATTGAATTTCATTATGATGGTATCTTCATGGAGCTACTTGATCAGTTGGGCGAAATGCCATTGCCACCTTATATTAAAGAAAAGCTGGACGATCAAGAACGTTATCAAACGGTCTATTCAAAGGTTGATGGTTCAGCAGCAGCACCAACAGCAGGGCTACATTGGACACCTGAGTTGTTAGATAAGGTTCGTGCCAAAGGTGTTAAAACAGTTGAATTAACGCTTCATGTAGGTCTTGGAACGTTCCGGCCTGTCGATGAAGAAAATATTGAAGATCATAAAATGCATTCGGAATTTTACCAACTCAGCCAAGAAGCTGCTGATGAGTTGAATTCGGTTAGAAAACACGGCGGGCGTATCATTGCTACTGGTACGACGTCAATACGTACCCTTGAAACTATCGGTACTAAGTTTAATGGTGACCTGACCGCTGACTCAGGTTGGACGGATATTTTTATTAAACCAGGATACAACTGGACAGTTGTAGATGCCTTTATAACTAACTTCCATTTGCCTAAATCAACATTGGTCATGTTAGTCGCTGCTTTCACTGGGCGTGATAATATTTTGAATGCATATAAACATGCGGTTGATGATCGGTATCGTTTCTTCAGTTTTGGAGACGCGATGTTTATTCATAAATAATAAAGACGAACAAAACGAAAAAAAAATACATCTGACTCTCAGACGTATTTTTTATTTGTTTATCAAAGTAGAATGCTATAAAAGTAATAACGGGGGTAACATGAGATTTATTGTAGGTTTGTGTGCATTGATATCGGGCATGCTTTTTACCAAAATTGTGAATTCGGAAGCGGGCTTAGTGGAGCCACCTTCAATGTTAGAAAAAGTAGTGCTAACACAAATTGAAAATGATTCGGTTGGCCAAACGCCACACTCTGGTTATGTGAACGGCAGTTATTATAAGACAGCTGAACCGGCTAACGGTTATTTAGATGATGGAACTGGAAAGTATTTTTTTAAAGATGGCAAACGTCAAAGTGGTTTACAAACTGTTGAATCAAAAACTTATTACTTTGATTCAGTAACAAATCTTGCTGTTAAAAATCAATTGAAGTCAGTTGATAAGCATACGTATTACTTTGCATCTGATGGTAGTGTTCAATACCGTGTTAATGGTAATTTTCAAACAAAGCTAATTGCTCATCGTGGTGCTTCAAATTTAGCGCCTGAGAATTCAATACCAGCTTTTCAATTAGCTAAGGGTAGCTATGGTGCGGAAACAGATATTTGGCTCACAAAAGATAGGCAGTGGATTGTCAGCCATGATGGCACTATTGATCGTATGACTAACGGTCATGGCGCCATTAAAGATTTAACATTAGCTCAGATTAAACAATATCACATTGACTCTGGTGTTAATGTTGGAAAATATCAATCACTAACTTTGCCAACTTTAAAAGAGTATTTAACCGAGATGTCTAATAATAATTTACGACCAATTATTGAAATTAAACAGCCTGCCAGTCAAATGAGCGATGGTGATGTTCAAAATTTAATTGGTGCAGTTAAAAATGCAGGATTGTATAACAATAGTACGATAATTAGCTTGCAGTGTGAAGCCTTAAAACACGTATATGCGCTAGATAAAAAGATTTCGCTGGAACTTTTATGGGATTCGACTAGTGATCCAGTGAAGTTGTCTGAAAAATTAAACGAATTAGGACCCAAAGCGGGGCTGGATATTAATGGGAAAAGTTTAACGAGCCAAACAATTCAAGAGCTCAGACGGCAAGGGCGACGACTAAATGTTTGGACAATATCACCGTCAGATTTCCCGTATTATATTGGACTAGGTGTTGATGAAATTACGACGGATGCTAACAGTTTTAGTTTAAACTGATTTATTTTAGGGTGAGTGCTATGCGCGTTTTATGCTAAACTAAAAGAAACGATTTGAAAGAGAGTTATTGCGTAAATGTATGAGTATATTAATGGGTTAATCACAAATATCACACCATCGTATATTGTGATTGCATCTCGAAGTGGCGTGGGATATCGTCTGTACAGTGCTAATCCTTACCGTTTTGAGGAGAATGTGGAATCACATGTCTATGTTCAGCAAATTGTTCGTGAAAATGACATCAGTTTATATGGATTTATTGACGCTGATGAGAAAGCCTTATTTAATAAGCTATTAAATGTTTCAGGAATTGGTCCTAAAAGCGCCTTGGCTATTTTGGCCAACGGGGATGCCGAGGGTCTTATTAGTGCAGTTGAAAATGATAATGTGGCTTATTTGACACAATTCCCTGGTGTCGGAAAGAAAACGGCGCAGCAAATTGTTTTGGATTTGAAAGGGAAGTTAGATGAGTTAGCATCTAAAACAGGTATGGTTGATTCTTCAAGCAATCCAGAACAATCGCAAGCCTTGGATGATGCTCTTGAAGCACTATTAGCACTTGGCTACACAGCTAAAGATGTGAAAGCGGTCGCCCAGATTATTGGTCGCAATAGCGATACTACAGATGGATATATTCGCTCAGCTTTAAAGCTGTTGGTTAAATAAAAACGTCCGTGAGGATGTTTTTTTTGTAGAATAAATTGGTAGGCATTTAAAGTAGTCTGCATTTTGAAGGATGTATTTGATATAATAAATATTGTCTTTAATACTGAAAATACCTCTGAATATTTTGTGAGGGTTCATCGGATATGACAAAAGTCGCTCACTAGCGATTACTTGAAAATAGCTGATTCAAACTAATTTTCAAGTCAAAATAATGAAAACATCAGGAAGAAGGTTGTCATGGTGATTATTACTGCGGGTATGATCGGTGTTGGTAAAACAACACTCACAAGTTTGATTGCAGAGCATATGAACACGAAAGCATTTTATGAACCGGTAGGCGATAATCCCGTTTTACCGCTTTATTACTCCAATCCAAAGCAATATGGTTTCTTGTTGCAAATATACTTTTTAAATCGTCGTTTTGACATGATTAAGCAAGCATTGGCGGACGATAATAATGTTCTTGATCGTTCAATTTATGAAGATGCCTTGTTTACAGAAGAAAACCACAAAGATGGTAATATCTCTGACTCTGAGATGGACGTTTATACCAGCCTATTAGATAATATGATGGCTGAACTACAAAAAATGCCTAAAAAAGCTCCCGATTTGATGGTATATGCTGAAACTGATTTTGAAACCATTTTATACCGTATTAAAAAGCGTGGTCGTGATTATGAACAATTTGATAATAATGAAGGTTTAAGAGCCTATTATTATAAAATGTGGTCAGCCTATCGTGATTGGTTTGATGCTTATGATGCATCTCCAAAAATTAAAATCGATTTACAGACTTATGATCTTGAGCAAGCAGATAACCAAAAAATTATTTTGGAACAAATTGATGACGCACTAAAAGCCATTCGATAAATAAAAAAGAAGTTCAAATTTGAACTTCTTTTTTATTAAGCTTTTTTCTCAGCATCTAACAAATCACGGATTTCTGTTAAAATCTCTAATTCAGGGTTAGCTTTTGCTTCTTCTTGTTTGTTAGCTTTAAACAAGCGATTGATAAACTTAACAATCAGGAATACAACGAAAGCAGTAATCAAAAAATTAATTACGTCATTTAAGAAAGCACCATATTTAAATGTTAACGTTTTTGTAATGACAAGTTGCAATTGGTCTAAGTCTGTTGTTCCGCCAGTTGCAAATGCAATGATTGGACCGATTAAATTAGTTGTTAATGACTTAACCAATCCAGTAAAGGCACCACCAATAATGACACCAACTGCCAAGTCAAGTACATTTCCTCGCATAATAAAAGCTTTGAATTCCGATAACATTAAGTTTGCTCCTCTATTCTCTTTAAAATTATTCTTGATTAAATTATACAATAAATGCAGGTTTTTGCCAAAAAAACGAATAATATGATGCTTTAATTTTCGTTTAATTGATTTGAATTTAATTTAGAAGTGCTAAATTGTCAATATTAAGAAATGTTAAGGAGCATTATTATGGATTTCATCAAACGTGCTGGGCTCTATTTACGGCAAAAAATAGGGCGTACAGCGTTGATTACACTGGTAATGAGCGCCATTATGATATTTGTATTGGCAGGTATCATCATTCAAAGTGCTGCTATTCAAGCGACGAATAGCGCTAAAAATTCGGCAGGTACGACAGTTACTTTAAGTGCAGACCGTGAAAAAGCTTTTGCCTCAATGCGCAAAAGTCAAAGCGGCTCGTCTTCATCAAGTAGCTCATCGTCGAATGTAACACCGGCTGCCATTACAATGCCAAGTGTAAAAATTAAAACGGCTGAAAAAATTGCTGCTTTGAGTAATGTGGCTGGTTATCAATATAGTAATAGTGCTTCAGTAAACGCTAGTGGCTTTTCGGCGGTTACAACATCTTCATCAAGTGGCGGCGGTGGCCAAGGTAGATTTGGTGGTTCAACAAACAGCGGTGATATAACAATTAGTGGTGTATCAACAACAGCTGCCGAAACTAACTTCAAATCAAAAAGTTATAAAATTACATCAGGTCGCGGTATTACCGCCGCCGATAAAAATACTAACAATGTTGTGATTGAAAGTGAATTAGCAACAAGCAACAGCTTAAAAGTTGGCAGCACCATTAAGGTTAAAACCACAGACGATGATTCAAAAACTTATACATTAAATGTTGTGGGTATTTACAAAGCAAAAACATCAACATCAAGTCAAGGTGGACCAAATATGAGTGATCCATCAAATACAATCTATACAAGTTATACATTTGCAGGAACAGTTAATGGTGATACAACATCTGTAACAAGTGTCGTTTACACACTAACAGATTCATCTAAAGAAAAAGCATTTACAAAGCAAGCTAAGAAGCTAATTTCAAGTAGTTTCAGTTTGACATCTAGCTCTGAAACTTATGCTTTGTTGATGAAGCCCATGAAGAATGTTCAAAGTTTTGCCAATAAGATTGTTTGGATAGTTGGTATTGCTGGTACGATTATTTTGGCATTAATTACTGTTTTGATGATTCGTGAACGTCGTCATGAAATTGGCGTCTTGATGGCATTAGGAGAAAGTAAATTTAAAATTGTGCTTCAACTTTTTTCGGAATTATTTGCGGTATTAGTATTGTCTCTAGTGATTGCAGGAGTTGCTGGAAACTTTGTAGGAAGTGCGGTGGGGAAGCAACTTGTTTCACAGCAAACTACTGCTACGCAATCAACTAGCACTGGTGCTGGGTTTGGTGGTGGTGGACAACGACCAGGTGGTGGCGGTGGAACAGCACCTTCTGGCGCTGGTAGAAGTGGTCAAACTAGTATGACAGCTGGTGGCAGTCAAGTAAACACCCTAAAAACAAAGATTAGCGCAAAGTCAATGGCTGAACTTGGTGGCCTAGGTTTGGGAATCATCGCGATTGCTGTCGTTGCTGGATCAACACCAATTTTCCGCTTAAAGCCAAAAAAGATTTTGTCAAATGAATAACGTAAAACTATTACAAAATTATTCATGCGCCTTGATGGCTAATCAAAAGGAGAATTATTAATGACATTGGCAATAAAAGATTTAACACATCAATATAATGCACAAGAAAAGCCACTATATGAACATATCAATATGTCATTTGAACCGAAAACATTGTACAGTATAGTCGGACAATCTGGTTCTGGTAAAACAACATTGCTTAGTTTTCTAGCAGGTTTAGACACACCATCCGAAGGGACGATTACGCTAGATGGTGAGGATATTAGTAAGTATGGATTAACCAAATACCGGAATCAAAAGGTTGCAATCATTTTCCAGTCATATAATCTCTTAAATTATATGACAGCCGCACAAAATGTATCATCAGCGTTATCGATGACCAACTCAAAGCATACAGGCGACAAGGATTATATTTATGCAACTTTGGAGAAACTTGGTATTAACCGCACGCTGGCAGATAAAAATGTTCAGCAGTTATCAGGTGGGCAACAACAACGAGTAGCTATTGCTCGAGCTTTGGCTGTGGATGCCAAGATAGTTATTGCTGATGAGCCAACAGGTAATCTGGATGAGGAAAATACACAAGAAGTTATCAAAATTTTCCAAGAACTGGCACATGAAGTTGGTAAAACAGTTATTTTAGTCACACACGAACCCAATGTGGCTCAAGCAGCCGATGTGCAAATTAGTTTGAAAAATCGTCAGTTTACAATTGTAGAATAACAATCAACAAAGAGCGCTATCATCAAAAGTTAGTGCTTTTTTTATTGACAAATTAATGATGTATCTATATAGTTTAGGGCATATGCAATTATTGGGGAGTCTATAATGATTAATCAAAGAACACGTTATTTCGTAATAACGACACTTTTTATCGCAATTGTATTTTTACAGATTTTTGTTCCTTGGCTTGGATTATTACCCCTTGGCGCATTTATTGTTGGGGCTTCAGTGACGATTATCCAATTTACCGTTGCCATTTCTAGCATTATTTTGGGTCCAAAATATGGCGCAATTGTTGGCTGCTGGTGGGGTTTATTATCATTTGCAAATGCCATAACTCACCCAGGAACGATAGGTTCTTTAATGTTTCAAAATCCTTTGACTGCCATTATCCCACGTGTTTTAGTTGGTTTGATTATTGGCTATTTCTTTAATAAGCTACTACGAAACCAGTCTACAGCAGTTCGGACAGTTGGGCTAGGGGTATTAGGTACAACAGCAGCTTTAATCAACACAGTAGGAGTTGTTTTGCTAACCACATTAGGTTTCACTGTTATGCACACTAATTTTACGGGTGTACCAACGCATAACATCTTAGCTTGGCTGATCAGCATTGTTTCATTTAATGCCTTGTTTGAAATGATTGTAGGTTTTATTTTAGTCAGTGTAATTGGTAGTGTATTGTTACCAATAGCGGAACGAGCAAATATAATAGGATAGAAAAAGGGTGCCAATCGGCACCCTTTTCTTATGCGTCCACCCAGACTCGAACTGGGAGCTAAAACTTAGGAGGTTCTTGTTCTATCCTGTTGAACTATAGACGCAGTACTCATAAATTATACCGATATTTGGCGACAAAAACAAATGTTAAATGAATAATGTTGCTCTATGATATGATATAAAGCGTGGAATATACATAGGAGCAAATATTATGACCAACAATAAGACAAAATATTTGGTAATTACAACCTTCTTTATGGCAATTATCTTATTACAAGTGCTGATTCCTTGGCTTGGATATATACCGCTCGGTGCTGTTATTGTAGGTGCACAACCAACAATTATACAGTTTACCGTAGCTATCGCTGCAATACTTTTAGGAGCACGTCGAGGTGCCTTTATTGGCGGCTTCTGGGGGTTATTAACTTTTTGGCAAGCTTGGTCGACACCGGGGTCTATTGGTTCATTAATGTTTCAAAATCCTTTTACGGCGTTTATACCTCGTATTTTAGTAGGGCTAGTAATTGGTATGGCTTTTAATAAGTGGTTGCGCAACAAAAATTTTGGTGTCCGTACGCTTGGATTAGGATTCTTAGGCGGACTAGCCGCTTTGATTAATACAGTTGGCGTGGTGCTACTTACTGTCATCGGGTTTACAGTGATGCGCACGAATTTTACCGGCATACCTAATCATAATTTATTAGGCTGGCTAATAGGCATTGTGTCGTTTAACAGCATTTTTGAAATTATTACTGGAATTATTTTAGTAGCTGCCATTGGCAATGTTTTGGTCCCCATTGCTCAAAGAGCTGGGGTAAAAGGGTAGCAGCATGTAGCAGCATAATAAAAAAGACATCAGTGAAGATGTCTTTTTTTATTGTAAACCTGATTGTGTTTTGTTACTTGCAATGAGTTGAACGTTATTACTTTCACCGCTAGGTGTAAAGACGATAGAGACTTTTGCACCACTTTGGCTTTGCCAAGTAGCATAAGCATATTTTTGATCTGCAGTTAAGTAAGTAGGGTTACCGTAAGTAGCACGAATTTGATCATAAGTGGCTGAACCAATGGCCACTTCATTATAAGTTGCCAAAGACCAGTTTCCAAATGTAGTTGTACTTGACGAAACAGCACTTGATGCGGAAGAACTATTGCTAACGCTAGATGTATTACTGTTATCTTGTACTGGTGTCTGCGTTGCATCTTGGGTAGCACTACTTAAGACTTGGGAAACTTCGCTACTAGCAACAGATGGAGCTGGAGCCACGCTTGTGGAAGAACTTATCATTGAAGTGGATTCTTCTGTTGAAGTACTGTTTGATGTATCTGAAGAGGTACTTGCTTTTTTTGCCTTCTTTTTGCTTGAAGATGTTGATGAGCTATGGGAAACTTTGCTTGAAGAAGTTGCTTTTTTGTTGTCAGATTGGTGACCAACAATTACAAATCCTATCACCACTACTGCGACAAAAATAATAATTATTATAATGCCATTGCGAACTTTGTGTGATGGTTTGAATGGATGACGTTGCATGAGGTATCTTGTTCCTTTCATTTATAGACATGCTTTTTATTAATTTTTATCTGTCATCTTAACAGATGCTGTTCTATTATTAACACGCTGTTTCAATAATACCAGAAAAGAGTTGAAAAGTATGCTAAAATAGAAACATTACGTATCGAGACAAGCAACAAGGAAGACCTCAGTGTTTTAGACCAGCAGGCTCCTGTTATTCATTAAATATACGAATAAAAAAAGAGTGTGTAGACTATGGTGATACCTAAAACATCTAGTTAATCACATGTTTATAAAGGAAAGATTAATGACAGATTTAAGTATTATTCCCTTTGGCGGAGTCCGCGAAAATGGGAAAAACATGTATGCCGTCACAGTTAATGACGAAATTTTTATATTGGATGCAGGATTAAAGTATCCAGAAACAGATCAGCTTGGTGTAGATGTAGTTGTGCCGGATTTTGAATATTTGATTAAGAATACTGAAAAAATTGCTGGCGTTTTCTTGTCACACGGACACGCGGATGCAATTGGAGCTTTGCCGTATTTTTTGCAACAAGTCAATGTACCGATTTTTGGATCCGAGCTAACAATTGAATTAGCTAAGCTAGCGATAAAAGATCAGCCGGCACTAAAAGATTATAATGACTACCACATTATTAATGAAAAAAGTGAAATTGACTTTGGTAATGTTAAAGTATCTTTCTTTAATACCACACACTCAATTCCAGAATCATTAGGTATTGTAATTGGTACGGAATATGGCCAAGTTGTGTATACTGGCGATTTTAAGTTTGATCAAACGGCGGAAAGTTACTATCGTACCGATATTCCTCGTTTAGTAGAAGTTGGTCAAGGGAAAGTATTGGCTTTGTTGGCTGATGCTGCTGGTACGGAGGGTGGAGCTGATTCAGTTAATGAATCAAAGATTGGCGATTATATATTAGAAACTTTCCGTGATAACAAAAAAAAGCGCATCATTGTAGCGGCCGTTGCTTCGAATATTCAAAGAATTCAGCAAATTATTGATGCCACTGCTGCGACAAAACGTAAACTTGTTTTATCAGGAAATGATATCGAAAATGTTGTCAGAACAGCTATCAAATTAAAAAAGTTACAGTTACCTTTGCCAGAAAGTCAACTATTTGTCAGTTTAAAAAATATGAAGAGTTTAGTTGCCCATGAAACGGTTATTTTAGAAACAGGCCGCATGGGAGAACCAATTAAGCATTTGAATCGTATGGCAAATGGCGAAGACGCTCACATTAAGATTGGTTCAGATGACCTTGTGTTTATTACCACAACACCTTCTACAGCCATGGAAAGTGTTGTAGCAAAAACACGTGATATGATTTTCAAACAAGGTGCTGATGTGAAACAGATTAGCACTGATATGCGTTCTAGTGGTCATGCATCACGAAATGATTTACAAATGATGCTTAATATCATGCAACCAGCGTATTTTATGCCTATTCAAGGAGAGTATCGTGTGATGTCAGCAGCTAAAGATGCTGCTGAAGAGGTTAATTTACCTGAAGATCATATCCTGATGGCAATGAAGGGTGATCAATTTAAGTTAATTGACGGCCAATTTGAATTAAAAGATTCATTTACTATTGGTGAGACATTGATTGATGGATCTGGTATTGGCGATATTGGTAACGTGGTCTTGCGTGATCGTCGTATTTTGTCTGAAGATGGTGTTTTTGTTTCTGTTGTGACAATTGATCGTAAAAAACGCCAGGTCGTATCAAAACCAAAGTTAACATCACGTGGATTTGTTTATGTTAAAGCAAATCGTGATTTAATGAAAGAAGCTTCTGATTTAACCGTTAAACAGATTGAAGATTATTTGACTAACAATAAAAGCTTTGATTGGAATGAGCTAAAAGCCGGTGTTCGTGATGTATTGTCACGTTTCTTATTTGAGCAAACGAGACGTCGACCTATGGTTATGCCTGTAGTTATGGAAGTTAACCAAAATCGCAGACCAAATAACCATAAAACAACGGCGACACAATCTGGTGCTCAAACAAGCAAACGCCCAGCACAAAAGAAACTAGCAACACCTAATAGCAATAAAAAAAAGGTTCGCCGTCCAGCAAAAAAGAATGTACAAAGTAAAACTACTGAATAATAAAAGTCCCAACTCGATTGAGTTGGGCTTTTGAATATTTGAAAGGAGGGCATGTGTTTTAATCATATACTGCATGATTTGAGTATTGTTGAACACAATAAATTATGGATGAAAATATAACACCAGAAAATCAAGAATTAATTAATCGAGCCAATATTGAGACAAAACAAAAAAATTGGCATGATGCTGCTGAAACGTTAGCTACGCTTTATGAGAAAATGCAAACATTCAAAGTTAATTATCGTCTAGTAACAGCGTTATTTATGGATGAACAATATCAACTTGCATCATCTTATGCGGATGATTTTCTATTAGAATATTTAGATGATGAATCTAATTTTCGAATGATTGTAGCGCTTGCAGTTCAAAATCAAAATTTTGTTTATGCGCAACAATTGGCTGTACTTTGGGATGATTTAGACGTTGTTGATGAAGTTCTAAATGAAATTAGACAAGCTGAAGAACTGGCGCAAGAGAATATGAAAGCAACACTCGATACTGTTGCGCGTCAGTTTTATCATATGAGTGATTATGATTTGCTAGCGCAGCGTGATCGCTACGAATCTGCGCGACATTTACCAGTGGCACAGTTTGTTGTTGGTGCTAAATTTCTCCTTGTGGATCCGTACGCGTTACCAATTATTCGCGCAACCTTATTAGAAGATTTGCAAAAACTGCAGATTGATGGGATAGTTAAGTACCGTTGGCTTGATGATGAAATTTATGCGATACAGCTTAGCGATGTAATGCCGTTAACTAGTTCACCAATTTTTGAAACTGCAGCAGCGACACTTGAAAGCAGATTAGGACAAGAAGATCCTATTGCCTTAGAAATGTTAGCTCATCAAATGCGCATTGAGCTAACATTGCTATACCCACGAGTTGATATCGCAATAACTGATATTGAAAAATGGGTTGATAGCAGTATCGCACATTATTATGGTCGCTCTAAACCAGATGAGCCAGAAAATCAACGACAATGGCATGAAAAAATAAATGCATTGACTGAAAGCTTTTTTGAAAATTAAGTTCAAAACGGTTTACATTTTCTTAATAAGTCGGTATAATAATTTCTGGCTTCAAAAGCCGGAAAAATGCAAGTTATTTGTTGTCTTTTGACGGCTTGCGTTGTAAAATATATTTATAAACATTTTTCATAATATTGAAAAATGAATTTTGGAGGAAACTACATTGGCTAAGGAAACTTACGTTCGCACTAAGCCCCACGTTAACATTGGTACTATTGGACACGTCGATCACGGAAAGACGACTTTGACTGCCGCTATCTCAAAGGTATTGGCTGAAAAGCAAGGTATTGATGCTACTGATTTTGCTGAAATCGATAACGCGCCTGAAGAAAAAGAACGTGGTATCACAATTAACACTTCTCATATCGAATATGAAACAGAGAAGCGTCACTATGCCCACATCGATGCCCCAGGTCACGCGGATTACGTTAAGAACATGATCACTGGTGCTGCCCAAATGGATGGTGCTATCTTGGTTGTTGCTGCAACTGATGGTCCTATGCCACAAACACGTGAACACATCTTGTTGGCACGTCAAGTTGGTGTTGACTACTTGGTTGTCTTCTTGAACAAGACTGATTTGGTTGATGATGAAGAATTAGTTGAATTGGTTGAAATGGAAGTTCGTGAATTGTTGTCAGAATATGACTTCCCAGGTGACGATATTCCTGTACTTAAGGGTTCAGCTTTGAAAGCTTTGGAAGGTGATCCTGAACAAGTTAAGGTTATCGAAGAATTGATGGATACTGTTGATTCATACATTCCAGAACCAGCACGTGAAACAGACAAGCCATTCTTGATGCCTGTCGAAGATGTCTTCACAATCACTGGTCGTGGTACAGTTGCTTCTGGTCGTGTTGACCGTGGTGTATTGACTACAGGAACTGAAGTTGAAATCGTTGGTTTGAAGGACGAAGTTCAAAAGACTACTGTTACAGGTATCGAAATGTTCCGTAAGACTTTGGAAGAAGCTCAAGCGGGTGATAACATCGGTGCATTGTTGCGTGGTGTTGACCGTAGTAACATTGAACGTGGTCAAGTTTTGGCAAAGCCAGGTTCAATTAACACACACAAGAAGTTTAAGGCTGAAGTCTATGTCTTGACTAAGGAAGAAGGTGGTCGTCATACACCATTCTTCACTAACTACCGTCCACAATTCTACTTCCACACAACTGATGTTACAGGTGTTGTTGAATTGCCAGCCGGTGTTGAAATGGTTATGCCTGGTGACCAAGTGACATTCGAAATCGAATTGATCTCACCAGTTGCCATCGAACAAGGTTTGAAGTTTACTGTTCGTGAAGGTGGCCACACTGTTGGTGCCGGAACAGTTACTGATATCGAAGACTAATTAATTTATTAGTATTCAAAAAAACACGCGTGAGCGTGTTTTTTTTTATTTCTTCTTTTCGTCTTTATCATGACCTAATGCTGCTTTTCGAGTTTCGTCATTACTTTCACTAGTTGGTAATGAAATGAGATCTTCGAATGAATTTGATACTTTTTCTTCACGATTTACAATTTTAGCCATTAGTAGTCTCCATATATAGTTTATCAAAGTTAGTTTTATGCAATATTATACAATGTATTCAGTTTAATACGAATAACAGATGCATATAAATTATAACACTGTATAATAGTAATTAACATTAGAAATGGAGATTAATAATGACTGAGTTATTGAATATAAAAAACTTGAAAAAACAATTTGGTGAAAAAATAATTTTTGATAATGTAAATGTTGCTGTACAAAAAGGAGAGGTTATCTCTGTTATTGGTCCTTCTGGCGCAGGTAAATCTACTTTTTTACGTGCCATTAATATGTTAGATGCACCAACTAGTGGTAAGGTGAATTTTGAGAATCAGGATTTAACAAATCTGTCTGAAAAAGAGTTGGATCAGTTACGTGAAAAAATGGGTATGGTGTTTCAAAGCTTTAATTTATTTCCAAATTTGTCTGTGATTGAGAACATTAAATTAGCACCGGTAAAGGTTAAAAATATTAGCGACAAGGAGGCAACGAAAATTGCTGAAAAGCTACTTGCTCAAGTTGGCTTAGCCGATAAAGGAACTGTTTATCCGGACAGTCTCTCAGGAGGGCAGAAACAACGTGTAGCGATTGCACGTGCTTTGGCAATGTCTCCTGATGTGTTACTCTTTGATGAACCGACAAGTGCCCTAGATCCAGAAATGGTAGGTGAGGTATTAGGCGTGATGAAGCAGTTGGCAGAAGATGGAATGACCATGATTGTTGTCACGCATGAGATGGGGTTTGCACGTGAAGTGGCGGATACTGTATGGTTTATGGCTGACGGTGGCATACAAGAGATTGCTACACCACAATCATTTTTTGATAAGCCAAAGACAAAGCGGGCACAAGAATTTTTAGAAAAAGTGTTGTAAAACAAAAAGATGAACAAGCAAAAGAAACATGCCGGTGAGTTTGCTGCTACACTAATAGAAGATGGAATGGTTGTTGGTCTTGGAACAGGATCTACGATAGCATACTTTTTAGATGCATTAGCTAAACGTATTCAAGATGAAAAAATGACTATTATTGGTGTGACCACCTCAACAAAGACTGCCAGACGTGCGGAAGAACTTGGTATTCCGATTCGTGATATTGACTTAGTGCCGATGATAGATTTAACAATTGATGGTGCGGATGAAGTTGATAAGCATTTAAATGGCATCAAAGGCGGTGGAGCAGCTTTCTTAATGGAGAAAGTTGTGGCGAGATATTCTAGACGTGTGATTTGGATTATTGATGAACAGAAGCTGCATAATGAACTGGGACAATTTCCTTTGCCGGTAGAAGTAGTAGCATTTGGAAGCGGTAAACTAATAGCTGAATTGAAAGAGCGCCATTTACACCCCAAATTACGTCTAGACAATCATCAGCAACCGCTAGTAACGGACTTAGGACACTATATTGTTGATCTATATTTAGAACAAATTGATCAGCCGTTTGAACTAGGGCACTATTTAGATGGACAGATTGGTATTGTTGAGCATGGGTTGTTTCTAAATGTTGCTGATCAAGTTATTATTGGACAGGACGAAGGCTATCGAATCATGAATAACTTACAGAAAGAAATGTAATCCATTAAAAGCGCTTACATTATTTTTTTAATAGCGTTATAATGTAGTTATTAAGAAATAAGAGGGATAGGCGCATGGCATATAAAAACATTTTGGTTGCAATTGATGGTTCAGAAGTTTCAAACACATTGATTAAAAAAGTTGTTGAATTTGCTCCTGATTCACACATTGATATTTTGACAGTAGTGGATACCACAGGTGGTGGTTATTTTGGTTCAATCGCAATGAATGAAGACGTTGTTTATCAAATGGAACAGACTGCAGAAAAGTCTGTTAACGAATCTTTTGATTACGCTAAGTCATTGGGACACAATGATGTCGATATTCATGTACGTTTTGGTTCACCAAAACGTGTGATTGCACGGGATTTCCCGAAGGATCACCATAATGATTTAATTGTGATTGGTGAAACCGGGCTGAGTCGTTTACAAAGAGCGATGGCAGGTACGGTACCATCCTTTGTAACACAGGTTTCCAAAGTAGATGTTTTGATTATGCGGACGTTTGAAAAATGAAGCTCAAAAAAAAGGTAGCGTATGCTACCTTTTTTATTGTGCTTCTTTTATAATTTCAATACTTGTAATCTTTACTGGATTAGCGGGCTTTGATTTTTCACCACTTGAAGTGGCGCTAACTTTAGCACTAGCTATTTTATCTACTACTGCCATGCCATCAATTACTTGGCCAAATACAGTGTAATTACCATCCAAACTAGGATAACCGCCTTTTTTATAAGCATTGAGAATTTTGGTTGGGTAAATATTGGGGTTGACGCCACTTGAAACATCTTCTGGGTTTTGGACAATGAAGAACTGACTAGTATTAGTGTCCGTACCTGCATTTGCCATTGAAACAGCGCCACGGATATTGTACAGTGAGGTACTAATTTCGTTTTTAAATCCGTTACCACTATCGATGCTCGTGTCTTTGCCTTTCCAAATTGATTGCCCACCACTACCTGTACCTGTTGGATCACCGCCTTGGATCATAAAATTATTAATAACACGATGAAATGATGTGTTGTTATAGTAACCATCTTTGGCATGAGTAATGAAATTTTCAACAGCTAGTGGTGTGTATTTATTAAAGAGTTTTATGGTGATATCACCATAAGTTGTCTTCATGATGAGCTTACTCTCGTTTTTAGCAATTTTAGTTGTTAGTTGAGGGAGGGCAACTTTATCTAGTTTAGGATCTTTTTTAGTACTCGGTGTTTTTTGTTGTGTCATCAGTAAAATGCCAACAATGCTAATGATTAATATGATTCCCATAACAATATGCGGCAAAAATTTTTTCATCATTAAATCCTTTCAATAACATCCGTTTGGACGAATCTTGTAATGTAACTAGCTTGTGAGTAGTCGGCCTCAAGTAGATTATTTTTATATTCAAGCCATGCTTCAGGTACTTGCTCAAATTTAACAATGAGTAACCCCCCATGGGTTAACCGCGGTAAGACGTATGAAATTTGTGCTAGGTAATCAGCTGGTCGATCATTAATATTTTTAGCATCATCAGAATAATCGAAAATGGCGACACTAATTTGGTTTTGTGAACCAAGTTCATTGATGAATTGGTCATCTAATGTTTTTCCCAGTAGGGTTACACGATCTGACAAACCACTCATGAAAAGCGAAGCAGCGGCAGCATTAGCATTGTCCTTGGTCGTCGCATAGCTAAGCACTTTTCCAGCATTTCCAACTCTTGTAGCTAAAAATCTGGTATTGATACCATTTGCTGTTGTGCCATCAAGAACTATATCGTTGATTCTGACTGTTTGTTCAATTAATTGATGTGTGAAAGTATTACTTGTGAGAATCATGAAGAACTCCTGTAGTTGATTTAAGATCAAAAATAAAATACTTCGAAATAAAAAGTAACACGTAGCCAAGTGATAAACCAGCAATAACATCACTTGGATAATGCACGTTAACATACACTCTGCTGATTGGAATAATGACAATTAAACCTGTTAGAACAAGTACACTGGCAGTTTTGAATAAACTTTTTTTTAGGTGATAATTGATGAAAATAATTAATGAGCCATATAATAAAATTGCGGCCATAGAATGACCAGAAGGAAAGCTGTAGCCACTTTCTTGAATAAGTTGTGGTTGTGGTCTGACACGAGTAATCACGTGTTTAAGCAATTGTGTAATGATTCCAGCTGATAACACGATATTAACGGACAAAAATAAAAGTTCGCGATAACAATGTTTATAGATTAGAAAAATACTAACAATTACTGATACTACAATAATTGCAGTCATATTGCCAGCCTGTGTAATATGAGTGAAAAATAAAGTAGTAAAGGTACCACGATGTTGGATTAACTGTTGGAAAAATATATCAAATTGGCGAAACCAGTTGGGACTCATCAGAATGCCAAACGTCATTATACCAAAGAGTATGGTCGCTAATAGCGTGCTTAATTTTTGTTTCTTTTGTTGAATAGTCATGCATTCAATTATACCTGATTATGACAATTTGTGTTATAATAATAGCATTATTGTTCAACACTATTACGTATGGCGGGGTATCAGAGAGTAAGTGGCGCTGGAAACTTACCAAACAAAATTCGGAACTCAGTTGATTAAATTGCGGGTGAAATTAAGTAGTTCGTAACGTTTTGTCGCGTTAAGATATAATGAGACGTAGCAATACGTGAACATGGGTGGTACCGCGAAACTTACATTTCGTCCTGTGTCATGCCTTTTTGGTGTGATGTGGGGTTTTTTTATTTCAAACGTAACGCCAAACTCTGTTAAAGAGAATAAATACAAAAGGGAAAAATATATGGTATACAATCACAAATCCATTGAAGCTAAATGGCAAAAATATTGGGATGAAAACGAAACATTTAAAGCACCTGATAAATCAGAAAAAGAAAAATACTACGTTATGGATATGTTCCCATATCCTTCTGGGCAAGGCCTGCACGTAGGACATCCTGAAGGTTATACGGCTACTGATATTATGAGTCGTTATAAGCGTGCTAAGGGATTTAATGTGTTGCATCCGATGGGGTGGGATGCATTTGGATTGCCTGCGGAACAATATGCGATTAAAACAGGCAATAATCCAGCCGGGTTTACTAATAAGAATGTTCAAGTATTTAAAAATCAAATTAAGTCGCTTGGCTTTTCAATCGATTGGTCTCGTGAAATTAATACAACCGATCCAGAATATTATAAATGGTCACAATGGATATTCGAAAAATTGTATGAAAAGGGCTTAGCTTATGAAGATGAAATCATGGTTAACTGGGCTCCGGATTTCCCAGGCGGTGGTATTGTTGTTGCAAACGAAGAAGTCATCGATGGTAAGACAGAGCGTGGTGGTTATCCAGTTTACCGCAAGCCAATGAAGCAGTGGGTATTGCGTATCACAGCGTATGCCGATCGTTTGCTTGAAGACTTGGAAGATTTAGATTGGCCAGAAGCTATTAAGGAACAACAACGTCACTGGATTGGGAAGTCAATTGGTGCTTCTGTATTCTTCAATATTGCAGATTCAGACAAACAAATTGAAGTTTATACCACACGTCCGGATACGCTGTTTGGTGCTCAGTATATGGTTCTATCACCAGAACATGAACTGGTAGATGAAATCACTACGCCAGAGCAAAAAGAGGCCATCACTAACTATAAAAAAGAAGTAGAAACTAAATCTGATTTAGAACGTACCGATTTGAACAAAGATAAGACCGGAGCCTTTACTGGGGCTTATGCTACCAACCCAATTAACGGTGAAAAGTTACCAATTTGGATTGCAGATTATGTTTTGTCTTCTTATGGTACTGGTGCGATTATGGCTGTTCCGGCACACGATGATCGTGATTGGGAATTTGCTAAGAAGTTCAATTTGCCAATTAAAGCTGTTATTGAAGGTGGAGATGTTGAAGATGCAGCTTACACTGACGATGGTACGCATATTAATTCGGGTTTCTTAGATGGTTTAAATAAGCAAGAAGCCATCGACAAGGCCATCAATTGGTTGGAAGAGCATAATGCAGGTCATAAGCAAATTAATTATCGTTTGCGTGATTGGATCTTTTCACGTCAACGTTATTGGGGGGAACCTATTCCAGTTATTCATTGGGAAGACGGTACACAAACTCTTGTTCCTGAATCAGAATTGCCATTGCGCCTACCAGAAATGACACAAGAACAATTAAAACCTTCTGGAACGGGAGAGTCACCATTAGCTAATGCTACTGATTGGTTAAATGTTACTCGTGAAGATGGTGTTAAGGGGCGTCGTGAGACTAATACAATGCCACAGTGGGCAGGCTCATCATGGTATTTCCTACGTTATGTTGATCCGCATAATTCAGAGGTATTGGCTGATCCTGAAAAGTTAAAGTATTGGATGAACGTTGATTTGTACGTAGGTGGTGCAGAGCATGCTGTGCTACACCTATTGTATGCTCGTTTCTGGCACAAGTTCTTGTATGACTTAGGCGTAGTACCAACTAAAGAGCCATTCCATAAGTTAGTTAACCAAGGTATGATTTTAGGTGAAAACCACGAGAAAATGTCTAAATCTAAGGGAAATGTTGTTAACCCTGATGAAATTGTTAATAACTATGGTGCAGATACGTTACGTGTATACGAAATGTTTATGGGACCGTTAACGCAAAGTAAGCCATGGTCTGAAGATGGTGTTGCCGGCTCACGTCGTTGGTTAGATCGCGTATGGCGTTTACTGATTGATGATGATAACAAACTTCGTGATCATGTGACAACCGTGAACAATGGTGACTTGGATAAGATCTATAATCAAACTGTTAAAAAGGTTTCGGAAGATTTAGAGAATATGCGATTTAACACAGCTATTTCTCAATTAATGGTTTTTGTTAATGAAGCATATAAATCAGAAACTTTACCAGTCCAGTATATGGATGGTTTTGTTCAAATGTTGGCGCCAATTGCACCACACTTAGCTGAAGAACTATGGTCAAAACTTGGACATGAAGATGATATTAGTTACGTTTCCTGGCCAACTTATGACGAAAGCCAGCTTGTTGAAGATAGTGTGGAAATTATTTTCCAAGTGAACGGTAAAGTACGTGGTAAAGCCACTGTTGCCCGTAACATTGATAAAGATGCTATGCTCGACTATGCTAAGGCTGATGAAAATGTCCAGAACTTTATTTCTGGTAAGGAAATTCGCAAAATAATTGCTATTCCTGGTAAGTTTGTTAATATTGTGGTAGGTTAAGATATCGAGTTAACAAATTTATACTTTATTTGCTAGTTGAATAAAAGCAATAATCCCGCTTTAGCGGGGTACATAATTAAAAATGAGGTCTCAAACATGACGAATGATCAACGTCCAGGAAAATTCAACGGTAATACTCGCGTTGATAAAACAGATGTTGACGGTAAAACGTTAACGGCTGATGAAATTCTAGCATTGGCAGGACGGCACCTACAAGAAAAACGTAATATGGGACCAAAAGCGACACGAAAGTCACGTAGCCATGCTAATGTGCCTCAGCCAACAGAACAAGAAATTTTGGCCATTAAAGAGAAAAATATTCGTGCACGACAAAAAATTATAAAAAAGAAACCTAATTTGCAGGTTCCAGAACAACTATCTACTGTTGAGAGTTCTCTTGAGAAACAACCAACGGCACAAGAAAGCAATCAAGCAACATTAATTAAAGGTTCAGCGTGGTTGTCCGTTGGAAACATGGTTTCGCGTATATTAGGTGTTGTATACTTAATTCCGTGGATGGCCATGCTTGGTAGCTACGGTACAAGAGCAAACGGCTTATTTAACCAAGGATACACTATCTATGCAATCTTTTTAGCGATAGCTACATTTGGTATTCCTGCAGCTATTTCAAAAGTAGTTGCGGAATTGGCAGCTAAAAATGATGTCTACCGATCAAGACAGTTAACAAGGCAATCTATGGCTTTGGGTATTGTACTAGGCATAGTGTTTGGTTTGATTTTGTACTTTGCTGCTCCCGCCTTATCCAATAATAATGCTGATGTTATTCCAGTACTTCATTCCTTGGCACCAGCGGTAGCTATTTTTCCTTTAATGTCAATGATCCGTGGCTTATTTCAAGGGCATCAGTTAATGAGCATATCAGCCATGTCACAGGTTATAGAACAAATTGCTCGAGTTGCTTACATGCTAGTAATGGCAATTATTGTGTTAAAAGCTGATCCAGATAATTGGACTGGTGTAGTTGTGCAATCAACTTTTGCAGCATTTATTGGTGCAATTTTTAGTATGTTGGTATTAATGTGGGGATGGGTAAAGTATCGTCATATATTATCCCGACCAGTGCTTCACTCTGTAAAACACGAAAAAGCTAGAACACTCAGCTTAGTACTAAATATTTTGAAAGAATCATGGCCATTCATCATTATTGGCTCTGCTATCACACTATTTCAAGCTGTCGATCAGTACTCATTCTTTAGCATAATGAATCATTTTTTTTCCGTTTCCAAATCGGATTTGCTGGAAAAATTTTCACTCTTTAGTGCTAATCCTAATAAGCTCATAATGATTATTGTGCCATTTTCAACTAGTATAGCGGCGACGGCGTTACCAATGTTATCCGGTAGTAAAGCTGCGTTAACTTATGAAACGATTCAAGATCAATTAAAGCAAGTGTTGAAGTTGTTCTCTTTGATTATGTTGCCTAGTGCTTTGGGAATGTATGCAATTGCAGAGCCTTTGTATAAAATGTTCTATCCAATCGAGGCCTCAAACCAAGAAGGTATTTACATGCTTCAATACTCAACAATCCTGGCATTGGTATTTAGTTTGTTCATGTTGCTTGCGTTTGTATTACAAGCTCTTTCAGAAGTTAAAATTGTTATGAAAGCATTTTTTGTTGGCATTATCATTAAAATTGTTTTGCAGATTCCATTGATACGCTATTTTGAAGGTATGGGTGCTTTGATGACGAGCGTGATTGGCATGTTCATTTCAATTCTCTATATGTTAGACTTTTTGCAAAAGGTTTATGGTGTTTCATTTAGTATGATTGGTAAAGAACTATGGCAGATGTTTATGGCTTCAGCCCTAATGGCTATTGTTGCCTATATTATCGTCTTTGCTATGGGTAATTTTATTTTCCCAATGGATACAAAGTTCTCTGTTACTGTGACAACGTTTAGTGCGGTCTTGATTGGTGGCGCTTTGTTAATCATAATGTATTTGCGAATGGGCTTAGGAGATGAGTTATTAGGTCGAAGAATGCGTTATATTCCTAAAATATTGCAACCGAAGCGATGATTTTTCATCGTTTTTTTGATGATAAATAACACCTATAAAGACAATAAAAAATTCTTAAGATAGTACTTTTTAAGGATTATATAAGGTATGCTAAAATTAGGTTTTAAATTAAGCTTTTAGCGGAGGCAAAACAATGACAGATTCTCAAACTGTGTTGCAGCCAGAATTAATCAATCGGCTCGATAGTAAAATTATGTACCTCGGACAATTACAGTCTGCTGTAATGAACCAACAGGTGCCCCAAGTATATGAATTACTCGACTCCAAAAAATTTAACGAGCAAATTCGCCAACGTCCTCATGCAGATTCTAATGCCTTACTCGCCCAAATGGTTACTGACATTCATGATAATCTGGCAATTTTCTTAGCACCTGAATTATTGAAATATTTAAAACAACAGTTTAATTTTTTTGATTTTGTGGCAACTAGCGATGAACCATCAATGTATAAAGTGTATATTGGTACTTGGTGGGATCACCGCCAATTTGCAATATTAGATGTTTTGTCACTCACGTTAACAATTAATAAAAAAATAGTTGGTGAATGGCAAGAAACAATTAAATTGCCAACTGGGGCAAACATCAATGATATTCAGATTCGTGAAATAAAACAAATTACGAATGGCTTACAAACTTTTTTGGACGATGAAACTAAACGGAATTTAGAAGTGCAAGTTTTAAATGATCAGTTAGCTCAACTAAAAGAAAATAAATCTGGACTGCTAGGGCGTACTGATAAAAAGGCCCGGGAAGAATTAGAAAATAAACGTGATTTATTGTTGGCCTCGCAGCAAAGAGTTCCTGAAGTAAAAGCTAAGTTGGCTGAACATGAATCCGAAATGCTTCAATTGGAAAAAGATGACGCTTTACGTCACCTCGAAATCGAAGAAATATTGTCACATTTTGATGACATCGACGCTTTCATTCAAAAAGTAGATCACCTTTATGTTGACTACTTGAAAACACTATTGCAGAAGAAATGATATGAATTTTGATACTTATAGCTATTCACAACAATTAAAGAAAGACTTAGAAGTGTTTCAACGGTGGCAAGTATTAATTGAAGCACTTTCTGAAGCCAATCAGACTGCTGAAATATTAGATATCACCAAAAAAATATTGGCTTTTGACGTGCATAAATCAGAAATTATGCGTGTAGCAAGTGAACATTGGTACCCCAACACGCATTGGATTACTGTAGCTTTTTCAAATTTAGCTAAAATGACCTCGCTATCACAAGCGCAAGTCATTTTACCAAAGATGCAAAAAGTGGCTGAGCTCCATTTTGAAGAATTTCCAAACGCGGCTTTCCAATTTACCAAGGCACCTTTAGCTGCAGGAGGTTATTATTTAGAAGAAATATCTCAAAATTTACGCGTTGCATACTGGGATATCATCAATAAACGTTTTTACTTAGACACTGTGCATTTTATGAAGTTAGTGCAAACAGAAGCCATTCAAATCGCTGGTGTTGAGGCACTAACTATTTTTCAAAAGCGCTTGACAGCAATTAGCTATCTCCTGAAAGATAACGAGTATGCTATTGATATTGTCGGACTTGATATGACAGATACTCAAAATTTGATGATGCAGCAAAAGGACTTGTCAGCTGAAATACTTGACAGCTTGTTTGTTGAAGCGGCAAAGCAAAACTTTGTCTTAACGTTATTACAAAATGATCAAGATGGGGCTGTATTAAAAATAGGCTCTGTATCATTAGAGATTATTCAGCACCGTGACCAACAAGGGCACGCGGTCTGGCAATATGATATCATTGATAATAATAAAAGCGTTACAATTTATACACTGTTTCAACAATTACCTTTTTTTGCCAAATGGTATGAAAAATGGTTTAATGAAGTTGGTCTGAAGGACAAACGCGCAGTTTTTGTGGATTAAAGCCAAAACTGGCATTGATTAGAAAGAGGAAACATTATGACAATACTGATTATAATTGCAATCGTTGTAATTATCGCTGTTGCTTGGGTTAGCATTTACAACTCGCTTGTAAAAACACGCATGCAAACAAAAGAATCTTGGAGCCAGATTGACGTTCAATTAAAGCGTCGTAATGATTTGATTCCAAATTTAGTGGAAACTGTTAAGGGCTACGCTAAGCATGAAAGCGGTACGTTAGAAGAAGTAACGAAACTCCGTCAAGAGGTAGAACGTGCCGCAACGCCGGCTGATAAAATGGTTGCTTCAAACCAATTGACTGGCGTTTTATCTGGATTCTTTGCTCGTGCTGAAGCGTATCCTGATTTGAAAGCTAATACAAACTTTACAAAGTTGCAAGAAGAACTAACAAACACTGAAAACAAGATTGCCTATTCACGTCAGTTGTTTAATTCAACAACAGCACTTTATAATACGAAGTTACAACAATTTCCAAGTAATATTGTTGCGGGAATTCATCATTTTGAACCTAGTGAATTTTTGCAAGTCCCAGAAGCTGAGAAAGAAGTCCCTACGGTTAAGTTCTAATGTTGTACCAACAAATACAATCAAATAAACGGCGCACCATTGTATTATTATTTGTATTTTTTATTTTGGTAGCCTTAGTTGGAGCTGCAGTGGGTTACCTATTGCTTAATTCCTTAGAAACTGGCGTAGTTGCGGCCATAGTTATTGGTGCTATTTACACGATTATTATGGTTAGTAATTCAACTAATGTAGTCATGGCGATGAACCATGGCCATGAAATCAAAAATGCTGACCATTATCCAGAACTTTGGCACACAGTTGAGGACATGGCGATGGTTGCTCAAGTACCAATGCCACGGGTATTTATTATTGATGATGATAGTCCTAATGCTTTTGCTACCGGAAATAATCCTGAGCATTCGGCAGTTGCTGCCACCACTGGGCTACTGAAGATTATGAACCGAAGTGAGTTAGAGGGTGTTATCGCTCACGAAATGAGTCATGTGCGCAATTATGACATTCGAATTTCAACTATTGCTTTAGCATTAGCTGCTGCTATCACACTATTAACTAATATTGGTGGTAATTGGTGGTTTTGGGGCAGTGGTGACAGACGACGAAATGATGATCGTAATGGTGGTGGTGGTTTACAAATACTGTTGTTAGTATTTTCGATTTTAATGATGGTTTTAGCACCGTTGGCTGCAGCAGCAATTCAAATGGCGATTTCACGTAATCGTGAATATCTTGCCGATGCTGGTAGTGCGGAGTTAACGAGAAATCCACAAGGATTAATTTCAGCATTACGAAAATTAGGTAACGCACAGCCAATGAAAGATGTGGATTCTTCATCAGCTGCATTGTATATTAGTAATCCTTTGAAGAACAAGGAGCGTTTGTTTGATACGCATCCACCGATTGAAGAACGTATTGATCGTTTAGAAAAAATGTAAAACGCGTAAAGGTTAATATAATTGAGCAAAACAAAAAGTTACGAACATATTCGTGACTTTTTTTGTTATGATAAAAGATGATGTAATTTGAATTTTGTGGAGTGTTGGGCGATGAAAAATATTAAAATTAACTGGCGAAAAGTACTGCTTACGATACTCATCTTTTTTGCTAGTTCAGCTGTACAAGTAGTTGGATTAAACGCTTTTTTAATTCCCAATAATGTTTTTTCAGGTGGATTTAACGGTATTGCGCAGCTATTATCTTTGTTCTCCCAAAACTTTTTCCACGTTAGCATGCCTACTGGAACATTTATTATGATATTCAATATCCCAGTTGGAATTGTTGGTTGGAAAATGATTGGTGGCAAATTTACAATATTGAGCTTTGCTAATTCACTATTCGTATCTGCTGTCCAAATTATTGCGCCGACACAAGCTTTAACCACAAATCCGTTGTTAGCAGCATTATTTGGTGGCTTATTAATTGGTGCTTCGATCGGACTAGCCATGAGATATGGTTTTTCAACAGGTGGTATGGATATTGTCGCGATGGTTGTTCAAAAGCGAACCGGAAAATCGATTGGTGCGCTGATGAACGTGATTAATTTCGGCGTTGTTGTTATTGCTGGTTCATTTATAGGCTGGCAAAATGCCTTATTCACAATCATTGGTATTTATGCAACCGGTCGTGTTGTTGATACGCTATATACTGGTTATCAGAAGTTGACGGCAATGATTGTAACCTCCAAAGGTGATGAAGTCGTTGCAGAGTTGCACAAAGACCTAATTCGAGGAATTACCATTTTGCCATCGAAAGGCGCCTATACAAAACGTGATTCGACAACATTAATGATGGTTCTTTCCCGTTACGAGTTATTTGAAATGCAAGAGGTTGTCCATCGTGCTGATCCAAAAGCGTTTATTAATTTAATGAATACGGTTAGTGTTTCAGGGGAGTTTCTTGATGCTGACCGTCAGCTGCAGATGAAGCGGGCGGTCGCTGTTCCAAAAGTTGAAACCGTTGAGGCGCAGATTGAAGCTGAACAACGGCTAGAAGAGCAACTTGAAAATTTAGATGATAAAAAGTAAAATATAGGAAATAGAAGGAGAATATTTATGCCAATAGTACAAGTCGAATTGCTTGAAGGTCGTACTCACGAACAACTTGCCAAAATGGTGAAAGACATTACCAACGTTATTGTTGAAGACGCAGGTGCATCACGAGAGGCCGTTCACGTTATTTTACGCGAAATGCCAAAAGACCATTATGCGGTTGGTGGTGTCTTAAAAAGTGACCAATAATTTTATTACAAACGATTAAAAACAGGAAATTTTATTCACCCTGTTTTTTTTGTAGAAATAAAATTTCAAGTTAGTAACAATAGTGCATTCCTTATGTTTTTTTAACAATTTCATGATAGAATTAAAATATTAAGAAAAATTTAAACATTGAGAGCAAAAAATAACACTGATTGTGGTGTTTAGAGTGGAAAGGTAGGGAAATATGGAACGACTGGATAAAAAAGTAGTAGCTTCAGGACTGAGTTTATTAGGTTTAGTAGGCGTTGGCTCGGGTATCGCCCATGCTGATGATGTTAAAAGCGCTGTCAACAAGGCTGTTAATTCTGTTGCCGAAGCTGCTGGACTAATTGATAACAAAACGGTTAACCTCACTCAAAAGAGTTTAACAATACCAAAAGATAAAGTAGCTCATATTGAGACACCAGCTGAGAAAAAAATTACCCAAAAAGCCACCACTAAATTAACATCGTATAAAGTAAAGGCTGGAGATTCTCTTTGGTCAATTGCTCATAATCATAATTTGAATGTCGATGATCTTGTGAGTGAGAATAATAATTCCGATTTGATATCAGTAGGGCAAACCTTAAACTTGCCAAATAGTGTTGGCGCTGATACACAAACGACAGTGGCTGATCAATCACCAACAGATATTAATACAAGTACTGATTCGTACGCCGAATCGTTGCAAACTCCTGCTAACGCACCTGTTTCAGAGGTATCAGCAGCCGGTAGCGCAGAATCAACTGAATCTTCCGTCACTTCTAGTGCTTCCAGTCAAGATTCATTGGCCTCAAGTTCAGCAGCTGAAAGCTCAGTACCTTCGACTTCGTCAAGTGGAGAATCAGCGCCATCAAGTTCAGGGAGTTCGGCAGTCTCGAGCGGATTAGATGAAGAAACAAGTTCAGCGACGGAGGGTACTTCTTCAACAACGTCTAGCACGGCAGATGTAGCATCAGAAACGCAAAACACATCAGTCAATACTAGTTTGCAAAGTAGTGAGCCAATTGCGTCAAGTGCTGCGAGTGACGCTACAACTTATACGGGTTCTGCAGATTCAACTTCAACAGATGATTCAGACAACATCAATAGTTCTTACGGTGCAGCTGCTGTTTCAAGTTCCGAGTCGAGTGCTGGACAACAGTATAATCAGCTATCTTCGACTACGACGAGTAATAGTAATTTAGTCAATCTTTCTACTGGGTCTGTCAGTCAAATAGTAAGTTCTAATACAACACAATCTACGTCTGAAAATTCTGCCGCAATTATTGCGCTAGCGCAACAATTGGTAGCACAAAATATTCCTTACGTTTGGGGTGGAGGATCACCTTCAACTGGGTTTGATTGCTCTGGATTAGTGAGTTATGTTTTCAAAAATGCTGCTGGCATTTCACTACCACACTCGTCCGTTGAACAAGAAATGTACACTCAAAAGAAATCGGTTTCTCAAGCTCAGCCAGGTGACTTATTATTTTGGGGTACACCAGGCGCTTCATACCATGTGGCTATTTATATTGGTAATAATCAGTATATTGCCGCACCAAAACCTGGATTGAATGTACGCGTTGAAACGATTTCACCGAACTTTTTGCCATCTTTCGCCGGTTCAATTAAGTGATTTAATGTATCAAACCAAGAGACTAGTTATAGTACGAGCACTAATCCATCAAGAGGGTTATGTGCTTTTTATTTTATTTTTTTGAATAAATAGTAATCATTACATTTATGTGGTACAATTAACTCATGAGTTACTTTAAATAAGCTCATTTCATTATTGTGATTACTGACAGTTACTACACATTTCTTCCATGATTAGATAATTGTAACTTACAACTTCATTTATCTGTTTGTCAGCATTGCATTGTTTAAGCGCCATAGTAGGTGCTTTTTCTTTTGAACAATCTCTGTTTTATTGACTACCGTTTTGGCTTGTAACCTACTTTTAGAAAACTTATAATTAATAGTATAGTTTAGTTGATCTTCAATGAGAAAACTTGAACTTTTGCGAAAGCTGCTCACCCCCGGGTGGCTTTTTTGTTTTGCACTTTTTGAGGTAAATGGTCCTATTATTAGAATCAAAATAATTTACAAACATTATGTACTACGTTATGATTAATTTGTAACATTGAATAAACCTCAAGGAGAATATGTACGATGACAGTTGAAGAAAAATTTGATAATGCCAAGGACAAGATTGCTGGAAAAGCAAAGGAAGTTGAGGGGAAAGTTACTGGTGACAAACAACGTGAATTACAAGGTAAAACCCAAAACATTTTCGGTAAGGCAAAGGATGCTGTAACTGATATCAAGGATGCAGCAGAGGAAGCCGTTAAAGATACGATTAATGACTACAAGCAAGATAGCAAAAAAAATATTGATAAATAAACATATGAAGAAAAGAGCATCTGATTGTAAATGAAAAAAATCAGGTGTTTTTTTATAAATTATTGAGTGTTTAATTAGTTGGAAATTACATATTTCTAGGAAAATTTTAAGTCGAGTCAGATGGGCTTTTCCTGCCTAACTAACGGTTGCTTTTTCTCATAAAAGCGGGTAATATGATAACAACAACTAAAGAAGTTATTTGCAGATATATCGTTGGAAAACGGCCAACAGTTTCTACCACGCCCCAAAAGTCGTGACTATCCGCAAATGTTTTTGACGATTCAAAAGCATTTGTGGATCTCTGTGTCCCAGATGCTTTTTTTGTGTTTAAAGATGATGGCGGATCCGTTAACAATTGTGTTAACAAAAAGGCCTTATTAAATTATATAAACTGCCGGTAAAGTTCGTTTTAAAAACAAATTGCAATACCTATTGGGGATGGGTCCAATTGCTTATTTGTTTATACGACCAAGGTAGAATGCATGTTTATTTTGGAGGATCTTATGCAGAAGTTTAGTTCAACAAACAAGTTTGTCCCAATGGGATTAACATTTGAAGACGTCAAGTTAGTTGATGATTTACAGTCAACTGTGACACCTGAATCTGTTTCGGTGACCACAACCTTAACACCTACTTTGAAGCTTAATATTCCATTACTCTCAGCTGCGATGGATACAGTGACAGAAGCACGCTTTGCTACAGCTTTAGCTAAGTTAGGTGGTCTTGGTGTCATCCATAAAAATATGACAATTAGTGCACAGGCTGATGAAGTTCGCAAGGTTAAAACGGCAACGTTTGACTCAGCAGACTTTCCTAATGCGGCTATTGATGCTGAAGGACATCTGCTTGTTGCTGGTGCCGTGGGTGTAACGAATGACACTGTAGATCGTGTGCAGGCCATGGTTGAATCTGGAGCTGATGCAATTGTGCTGGATTCTGCACATGGACATTCTGAGGGCGTTCTCCGCAAGGTATCTGAAGTGAGGTCGACTTTCCCTAATTTAAATATTATTGCTGGTAATATTGCAACTCGAGAAGGTGCAGCTGCATTATACGATGCGGGAGCTGATGTTGTTAAAATTGGAATTGGCCCTGGATCAATTTGCACCACACGTGTGGTTGCTGGTATTGGTGTACCACAAGTTTCTGCTATTCGTGATGCCGCCCTTGAAGCGGCTGCACGTGGCAAGAAGATTATTGCTGATGGCGGTGTTAAAACGCCATTAGATATTGTTAAAGCAATATCAGCTGGTGGAAATGCGGTCATGCTTGGATCAATGTTTTCTGGGACGGAAGAAACACCCGGCGAAGTGTTTGAGGACAATGGTCAAAAGTACAAAACATATCGAGGCATGGGTTCAATTGCTGCCATGGAAAATGGATCAAAAGATCGTTACTTCCAAGGTGAAGTGAACGAAGCTAAAAAGATGGTACCAGAAGGTATTGAAGCTCGTGTTACATACAAAGGCGATTTGACAACCATTTTAAATGCGATGTTAGTAGATATTCATAAAAAAATGGCACAATTAGGAGAAACGACGATTGATGACTTAGTTAATCATGAGCATATTGCACGTGACAGCGAAGTATTTGATTTCGAAGCAACGACGGATAAGCAAAAGCCTATTGTTGCTGCCCAATTCTAATTATCATTGCAAATAATAGTTCAATCATCTTTGGAGAAAATCATGCCTGAAAATACAGAGTTCATAGGTCTTGGCTACGATCAAGTTTTGTTAGTACCAGGAGCCTCAAACGTTTTACCATATAGTGTTACCTTGCGTACACAATTGTCAGAAAATTTTGAATTAAATATTCCGCTTGTTTCAGAGGCTTTTGGTCCGGAAACAGATACACGTGTTGCGCCAACCGCTTTGAATGGTGGCTTAGGCGTTGTTGCTGAACAAGAAGACTTGTCAAAACAAGTAGTTAGTTTGCAACAAGTTAAGGAGACATTCGTTGATACTGAAAAATATCCTAATGCTTTAGTTGATTCACAGAATCGTTTACGTGTAGCAGCTGAAGTATGGTTAGTGGACGGTGCAGAAACTCGTGTTGCTGCATTGGTTAATGCAGGAGCGGATGCTATATTCTTTTATTTGCATGAAGAGCTAGCTAAGAATACGCGTGATCTTATTAAGCAAATACGACAAGCATATCCGGATTTGTTCATCGCTGTTGGTGTCGTTGAAGATCAAAGCATTGCTGCTGCTTTATATGAAGCAGGAGCAGATACAATACTTGCAGGACGTTCCGTTGAATCATCACTACCAAACGACATTACATACCCATTCTTAACGATCACAATGAATATTGCAGATGTGGCAGCTGCATATGACAACAAATCAGTTATTGCTGTTGGGGGTATTCATTATTCGGGTGACATTGTTAAAGCTATTGCAGCAGGAGCAGATGCAACAATGGTATCAGACCTGTTAAAAGGATCAGTACTGGAATCTGACGGTTCGTTTAAAGAGGGAGATATGTCAATTGATGATGCAATCTTCCAAACTGACGGTGGCTTACGTGCTGGAATGGGGTACACGGGGTCACAAACAATTGAAAGCCTAAAATTAAATGCTAAGATTGTTCAAATAACAGATAACGGTTTGCGTGAATCACATCCACACGATGTTGAAATTACAAAACAAGCGCCTAACTACGCGAAAGGATAAGCAATGGTTGACAAACTTGATAAAGTCTTAGTTTTAGACTATGGAAGCCAATATAATCAATTAATCACACGACGTATACGTGAAATGGGTGTATTTTCAGAACTTAAGTCACGTAATATGACTGCCGAAGAAATCAAGTCCTATAATCCAAAGGCCATCATCTTGTCTGGAGGCCCTAAGTCGGTTTATGAGGAAAATGCGTTTACCATTGATAGCGAAATATTCAATTTAGATATTCCAGTTTTAGGTGTATGCTATGGTATGCAACTAATGGCACAAGAATTAGGCGGTAAAGTTGAAGCTAATCCAGGTAATGGCGAATTTGGACAAACTATCCTACAACAAACAGAGTCTGCTGGGCGATTATTAGCTGATACACCAGTATCACAAACTGTTTTGATGAGCCATTCAGATAATGTCATTGAATTACCTGAAGGATTTAAAGTGATTGGTGGTTCAGATAAAACACCAATCGCTGCCATTGCTAACGAAGAGCGTCGCTTGTATGGAGTTCAGTTCCACGCAGAAACGACCTTGTCAGAAAATGGTAAGCAAATTTTAACCAATTTTGTTAAAAATATTGCTGAAGCAGAATCTAACTGGGACATGAGTGGATTTATTGATGAACAAATTCAAAAAATTCGCGAAATTGTAGGCGACAAAAAGGTGTTGCTTGGACTATCAGGTGGTGTTGATTCATCCGTTGTTGGTGTTTTGTTGCACCGCGCGATTGGTGACCAATTGACATCTATATTTGTGGATCATGGCTTGCTCCGTAAAAACGAAGCAGATCAGGTGATGACAATGTTAGGTGGTAAGTTTGGATTAAACATCATTAAAGTTGATGCCCAGGAACGTTTTTTGGATAAATTGGCCGGTGTTTCAGATCCTGAACAAAAGCGAAAGATTATTGGAAATGAGTTTATTCAAGTTTTCAATGATGAGGCTAAAAAGTTAAATGGTATTGAATTCTTAGCACAGGGTACGCTATATACTGATGTGATTGAATCTGGTACCGATACGGCACAAACTATCAAGTCACATCATAACGTTGGTGGCTTACCAGAGGATATGCAATTCCAGCTAATTGAGCCACTTAACACATTATTTAAGGATGAGGTTCGTGAATTAGGTGAAAAGTTGAATATGCCACACGAAATGGTCTGGCGTCAACCATTCCCTGGGCCCGGATTAGGGATTCGTATTCTAGGAGACATCACTGAAGATAAGTTAGAAATCGTACGTGACTCTGATTGGATTTTGCGTGATGAAATCGCCAAAGCTGGTCTAGAAGGAGACATATGGCAATACTTTACGGTATTGACTGGTGTCCGTTCAGTTGGTGTCATGGGTGATTACCGTACTTACGATTACACGATAGCAATCCGTGCCATTACTTCTGTCGATGGTATGACAGCTGATTTTGCACGTGTGCCATGGGAATTATTGCAAAAAATATCAGCTCGTATTGTCAATGAAGTTGGTCATATTAACCGCGTGGTGTATGATATTACGGCTAAGCCACCTGCAACTGTTGAGTGGGAATAATCTCAAAAAAAATAAACCTCATTTGAGGTTTATTTTTTTTGACAAATTATCTATCTTTATTCAATGAATATGTACGTCCAGAAGGACTTTTTATTTTAAGAAATTATTGCGGTTTTCCCAGAGATATGAAATCGCTAAAATAAGCAAACCTAAGTTAGAGGCAATAATAGCAAAAGTTGGTTGGCTCATAATCCAACTAATCAAAGACGCAAACATAAGTATGAGTGAAATCATTAAAACAAAAACTGACACTTTTTTCATAAAACATTCTCCCTAATTTTGATCGTGATTGCTTAAAATTAAATGTAAAACATAAGGCACGACTACTACCGTTCATGTTATCACAGCCATTATCTTTATTCAAATAGGTCGCTTATCAAATAAATCGTAACGTTTGGCTCAATGCGGCTAATTTTTTATAGTGATGGAATGAATATGAAACACAAATAGATGAGCACGATAATTTGCGCTACAATTCCTACAACAGCTGTGATGGTCATATAACGATTATGCAGGATTAGTCCAGCGATTAACAGTGCAGTTAATAGAAGGGTCATAACAAATAACAATGAAAAGGGCACTATCATATTCTCCGATGTTTTTTGATACTGTCATTTTATCACAGATAACCTGAAAAAAAGCCAACGGAATATGAACTTTTATACAGTTATTGAGTCTGAAATACAAAAAACATACAATAAGAATATTGGTCAAATAAACAGATTATAGATAATTCATATAAACATAAAGAAACGAAAAAAGCAAAACAGTATTGTTTGAATCACAATACCGAAAGAGGTGATAATGATTGTTCCGCGGCTTCGAATTATAATTCCGACGAATAAAAAAGTAATTAAACAAATTGTTACGAATAAAATAAAAGTGTAGAGAAAAATAATTGTCATGATGACTCCTTAGTGAGCTTAGTAAGAATTATATCAAATTCTAGAAAAGGCTACACGGTCTATTTTGAGAATAAATATTGACATAGACAAACCACCCACAGAAACGAGTGGATGGCATGTGAAATTATTATGTCATTCGAATATTTAACGAGGATTAACTATAAATTAAATAACTAATTATTTTCTCCATGATGGAAGAAAATCTATTAATATACAATGTAACTTTATTGTGAGTTATTTACAAGCGCTTACATTTAAGTTATACTATATATGTAACATCAAATAAAGTTCAAGGAGGACATTATATGTCAGTTGAAGATAAGTTTGATAATGCTCAGGACAAGGTTGCTGGTAAAGCAAAAGAAGTTGAAGGCAAAGTTACCGGTGACAAGAGTCGCGAAGCACAAGGTAAAGCACAGGGACTTTTTGGTAAGGCGAAAGATAAGCTATCTGATGCCGCCGAAGCCGTCAAGGATTCTGCTGAAGATGCAGTTGATACTGTCAAAGATGGTGTTGAGAAGTTAAAAAAATAATAAGTAAAACCGTCCGACTAAACCTTTAGTCGGACGGTTTTTGAATAACCTGCACACACAAACATTGATATTGCTTAACCTAATTATGGTTAAGTTCTTTTTTATGGTAAAATAAAAAATATATATTTTATAGAAAATATTGAGAGTTGCGATGACAATTAATTATCCAGTCGGTACTCATCATGGTAAGACGTTAAAAAATAACACATTGCGTACCGGTAAAACAACTAAAAAGGTATTATTTGGTAAGCGAGGTATGGGTCTGGAAGATGAAATTAATCTTGCAAATGACTATTATCTTGCTAATCGTTTGGCAGTTGTTCATAAAAAACCTACACCGATAACCATAGTCAAAGTTGACTATCCTGTTCGCTCTGCTGCAAAAATTACAGAAGCATATTTCAAGCAAGCTTCAACTACAGATTACAATGGTGTTTATCAAGGAAAGTACATTGACTTTGATGCAAAGGAAACAAAAAACAAAACATCTTTTCCTTTAAAAAATTTTCATGAGCACCAAATTTCTCATTTAGCGAGTATTTTATCTCAAGGTGGCATTGGATTTGTTATCATTAAATTTACAAGTTTAAATGAGAGTTATGTCTATCCTGCTAGCGAATTAATACAACAGTGGCAACATTTGAATGGCAAACAGTCGATTTCTTATCAAGAGATAGTTGATAAGAGTTTTGTTGTGCCTGAAAGTTTAAATCCGAGTTTGGATTATCTCACGGCTGTGGATAAAATGCTTGACGCATTACATTAAATTTTAGGAGTTTTCAACAATATGGCAAATGACAAAGCAAATCAGTGGTCACGAGTGAATCGTAATCATAACATGTATGATGAGTATCCTGCACAAGAACCACCACGACCGCCTAAACCAAACGGACCTAAAGGTGGAGGACCACGGAAGCCACGAAAGACTAAAAAGAAACATCATTGGATTCTGGCAATTTTTTTGTGGTTATTGACACTTGGTGTTATCGCTGGCCTAGCTGGAACAGCACTTTTCTTCACTTATGCAAACGATGCGCCTAATATCACAGAATCAGATTTAGCTTCAGAGAACTCTACACAAATTCTAGATTCCAAAGGGAATGTTATTTGGAGTATGGCTACTCAGGATAGAGATTATGCCAACTCTAATGAGATTCCAAAGCAATTGAAACAAGCAGTTGTGTCAATTGAGGATAGGCGCTTTTATAAACACCACGGAGTTGATCCGATTCGTATCGCTGGGGCAGCAGTATCTAACATTAAAGGCTCCTCTTTGGGGATGCAGGGTGGGTCTACCTTAACGCAACAACTAGTTAAGCTTTCTGTATTTAGTACATCGACAGCTGACCAAACGTTTAAACGTAAAGCTCAAGAGGCTTGGTTAGCATTGCGAGTTGAAAAGAACTTTACAAAAGATCAAATTTTGACATTTTACATGAATAAAGTGTATATGGGACATGGTGTTTATGGAATGAAAACAGCTTCTGAATATTTTTATGGCAAAGCACTGACAGATCTTTCGCTACCACAATTAGCTTTGCTTGCTGGCATGCCACAGTCACCTACATACTATGATCCTTACTTAAAAGACACTACTGCCGCTAAGGAGCGGCGTGACACTGTTTTGAAAGCAATGGTTACATATGGCGCAGTTACTTCCAAACAGGCTTCAGATGCAATGAAAGTACCAGTGAGTGATGGGTTACAAGATTTAGATGCTAAAACTGAGGCTGCTAATAGCACCCGTAAAGTGGTGGATGCATACGCGCTCTCCACAATTAATGAAGCAAAAAAACTTGGTTATGATACAACAAAAGCTGGGTTGAAAATCTACACTAACATGGATTCTAATTTACAACAATCACTTTACGACAACGCTAATGACGGTTCTGTTAGTTTTTCAAGTAGTGATTTACAAATCGGCGCCACAATGACAGATCCTGATAACGGTCATGTTGTTGCACAGATTGGTGGACGTAATCTGACGACGTTACAAGCGCTTAATCGTGCCACCAATACTAACCGATCATCTGGTTCGTCCATTAAACCCTTGCTAGACTATGGTCCAGCAATTGAATATTTAAATTGGCCGACTTATCGAACGGTTGAAGATAAAAAGTACAAATATCTTGGAACAAATACAACCGTGTATGATTGGGATAAAAAGTATATGGGTAATATCACGATGCGGACTGCATTAACTCAGTCTCGAAACATCCCAGCTGTAAGAACTTTGGAAGAAGTTGGTGGTTCGAACGCAGAGAAATTTGTTAATGGCTTAGGGATTACTACAAGTTCAACTCCTGGCGGTTCAATGGCTATAGGTATTAATGTTTCAACAGAACAAGAAGCTGCCGCTTATGGTGCTGTAGCCAATGGTGGAGTATATTATAAGCCAACTTACATTTCAAAGGTCGTAACGGCTGATGGAACAACCCATAATTATAACTCAACTGGCACACGGGCTATGAAGACTAGCACTGCCTTTATGTTGACGGATATGATGAAGGGAGTCATCAAGCCTAACGCTACTGCCGCAGATGCTGCAATTTCTGGGTTGCATCAAGCAGGAAAGTCAGGCCTTGTTGCCTATGATGAGAATTCAGGGATGCCTGATCAAGCTATTTCTGATGCCTGGTTTACAGGTTATACAAAGTCTTATGCACTTTCTGTGTGGACGGGGTTTGATGTTCCTGGGAAAAATTATATTCCTTGGACAGAACAGGACTTGCCAGCGCAGTATTATGCAAAAGTAATGGCTTATGCAATGCAAAATAAGTCGAATACTGATTGGACCGCACCGGATACAGTTACCGCAAAGGTTAAAGGTAATATTGTGGAATACGAGGTAAAAGATGCCTCTTGGAGTAATGGTGGATTACCGAGTGTAACTTCTATTACTCAATCTGGTGAAACACCATCTGAAGCAGGAATTAGTGCCAACTCAGCTTCAACAGGATCCACAACTGGCAACAATTAATTTAGAATGTCTCGGTCTTGCTTTCATAGCAAGACTTTTCTTATAGAGGAGAATATTATGAGGCTTTGGGTAACGGGTTACCGTAGTTATGAACTAGGAACATTCGGCGACAAAGATCCTAAAATTAAAGCTATCAAGTATGCATTACATCAAACGCTAAAAGAACAAGTTGATAATGGATTGGAATGGGTAATCACAGGTGCCCAGCTAGGCATTGAGCAATGGACAATTGAAGTTGTGGATGATATGAAAAAAGAATATCCGCAACTTAAATTAGCTGTAATGTTACCCTTTAAACAGTTTGGCAGTCAATGGAGTGAAGATAATCAAGCAAAATTGCAGAGGTTGATTGCACAGAGTGATTTTTCTGAGAGCGTATCGACTAAACCTTTTCAATCGCCTATTCAACTAAAAAATTACCAAAAATTCATGTTAGCGCACACAGATGGGGCAGTGTTTTTTTATGATACGGAATTTGAAGGAAAGACATTATTTGATTTTCAAGTTGTGACAAAGTATCAGACGGAAACGCCGTATCCTCTTGTCCAAGTTGATATGTATCAGTTGCAAGAGTATGCATCGGAACTTGAAGAAAAAATGAATGAAAATCGTTATGATTATTAGTATTAAAAATGCCTTGTAATTCATTAGAATTATTGGTAACATAGGATAAGTAAAAAAATAATCGAGGTATAGCTTGTGGAACAAGTAAAATACACGCAAAAAGACATTTTGGAACGCGTCTTTAAGCAAAAACGTATGGGGGTCGGTTATGATCCTGCTGATGTTGACAGCTTTCTAGATGATATTATTAAAGATTATGGTGCATTTGGTAGCCGTGTTGAACAACTAAAAAGTGAAGTGGCTCGTTTACAAGTCGCTTTGAAAGATGCACAAGATCAACTAGTTGCTGTTAAACAGCAACAAAGTGTTGCACCGCAACAACCAGTTCAAACTGTTTCTCAACCTCAGCCAGTTGAGGATCAAAGACAAGCAGCAGTCGCACAGCAAGCGGCAGTAACTAACTTAGATTTGATTAAGCGTGTTGCTAATTTGGAGCGTGTGGTGTTTGGTCGCGATCATAATAGTGCTGAATAAATAAAAAGATAATAATTTTGCAAGTATCGGGTAATTGCGCGTTATATTCCTAACGTGAGGAAGGTCCATGCTCGTACACTCTGAGATGGGTGTAGTGTTTGTGCTGGGATAAAAAATAAACCCAGGAACAGTGATGTTACGGCAGTCGAAAGGGCTAAGGCTTAGGCTATGTCTGAATAGGCTCGAAGGTGCCATAGAAACGTATATGCTAGTGAAAGCTAGTATTTGAGACGAGGTAAACCCCACAAACGGGCAACCCAAACTTTTGGTAGGGGCGGCTGGCCTAGTGAAATGAAACGATGGTCGGTATGGTTCGTTTGAACGAACTTAGATAGATGATTACCGAAGGTGTAATGTTACCTGCATTGCACTGGAACAAAACATGGCCTATAGATACTTGCGACAGGTAGACTCGCTTCGGCGAGTTTTTTTGTATAAAAAAACTAGTTATTCAATAGCTTTTGTATATCCACGTTTTTTTATTGTATAAAAATTCAAATCAAGGTAAAATTAGTAATGTTGTTTCACATGAGGAGAAATTAAATGAATAGTATATTAAAAAAAGTATCAATCGTGATAATGACGATTACAATGTTATTGCCATTGTTAGCAGTTTTGCCAACTCATGCTGATGCTGCGACTACGGATCCGGCTCTAACTAAAATCAAGAAAAAGGGTACGTTAGTAATCGGTCTGTCAGCAGATTATGCACCATTTGAGTTCCATGCTACGGTCGACGGACGTGACCAAATTGTTGGTTTTGATGTTGAGATGGCTAAAAAAATTGCTAAGGATCTTGGTGTTAAGCCTGTCATTAAGGAAATGGGATTTGATGGTTTAATCGGTGCCTTGCAAACCGGTAAAATTGATGTCATTATTTCGGGTATCAATGCCACATCAGAACGAGAAAAAGTAGTTGATTTTTCAAACTCATACATGAAGCCTTTACAGACTGTGATGGTTTTGAAAAAAGATGCCTCTAAATATAGTGGCAACTTAAACTCTTTTTCTGGTAAGAAAATTGGTGTACAAAAACAAACTACCCAAGAAACTTATGCTCAAGAAAGTATGAGTGGATCAACAATAGTCAGTCTTCAAAAAGTTCCTGATTTGGTTGCACAATTATCCACTGGTAAAATTGCTGGAATTGTCCTTAATGAGCCAATATCTAAGGCTTATACACAACAAAATAAAGCCTTTAAAATTATTTATCCAAAGCCTTCGTCTGGAGAAGGGGCAGTTTCAATCGCGATGCCTAAAAATTCTCCAGTCCTGAAAGCCAAAATTAACAAGTCACTTGGTAACATCATTAAGTCAGGCGAATTAGAAGCTTATCAAAAAAGAGCTAATAAGCTAATGTTTGCCGATCAAAGCTTCTGGGCTAAATATGGTAATCTGTTTGTTAAGGGGACATTGTTGACGCTTGCCTTAGCTGCAGTGGCGGTAGTTTTGGGTATCGTGCTTGGCACAGTCTTTGCCTTATTCAAGTTGTCTCCCAATGCCATTTTGAGAATTATTGGTAATATTTATGTTGAGTATGTTCGTGGCACGCCGTTGCTAGTACAAGCGTTTATGGTGTTTTTCGGTACGCAAGTGATTGGATTGAACTTATCAGCTTTTGCTGCCGGTGCTCTGGCAATGGGACTTAATTCAGCCGCTTATGTTGCTGAAATCATTCGTTCAGGAATCAACTCTGTTGATTTTGGACAAACGGAGGCATCGCGTTCACTTGGCTTGTCAAAAGGCAAGACAATGCGATATGTCATATTACCACAAGCGGTTAAAAACATTTTACCTGCTCTGGGTAATGAATTTGTGACAATTATTAAAGAAGGTTCAGTTGTTTCTGTTATTGGTGTTGGTGAATTGATGTTCCAAACTGGTGTCGTTCAAGGGGCTAGTTTCAAACCATTTTTCCCATTAGTTATTGCATCATTGATTTATTTCGTTTTGACGTTTGGAATTAGTCGCTCATTGGGTTACGCCGAAAAACGTATGAATCGTAGTTCACGATAATTTAATTTAATGCAAGTAAAAAAGGACGCATCTGTCAATGATGCATCCTTTTTTTGTTATTCAAATAATACGCGAACACCTTCTGGAACTGTGAAGTCTTTTTGGAGTAGTGATAATTCGCCGGACTCGTCATTACGAGCGTACAATGACACGTTATCGGTATCTTGATTAGCAACTACTAAGAATTGTTCAGATTTGTCCCAATTCATGTCTCTTGGGAATTCTCCTTCAGTACTGATTAATTGAATACGTTCAATTTCAGATCCAAGATTAGTTGTTTTGAAGACTGCGACTGAGTTATTACAACGATTTGAAACATATATGAAGCGACCATCTTTACTGATGCGGATTGCAGCAGCTCCGTTATGTGCTGTCCAATCTGATGGTATAGTTGGTGCTGTCTGGACGTGTTCAAAAGAACCATCTTCACTGTTGTATTTCAAAACACTGAGTAGACTTGATAATTCACCGAGGAGGTAAGCATACTGACCATCTGGCGAGAACCGAATGTGACGAGGCCCAAAGCCATCTTCTGCTTTGAAACGAGCAGCTTCCGCTAACTTGCCATTGTCTGATACGTCAAAAGTAATAACTTCATCTGTACCTAAATCAACTGCAACTAAACGGTTGTCAGGCGTTAAATTGCTAAAGTGAATATGTGAAGATCCTTGTTCAGGACGCGGACCTGATCCTTCATTTTGCCAAGTATCGGTTAATGTCAAATTACCATCATCGTTAATTCGGTAAACTTCAACAGTTCCACGGTGATAATAACCTGCATAAACAAATTGACGATCTTCATCAACACCAATATATGCCGGCGCTGAACCTTCACTTAATTGTGCATCAATCTCAGCAAGGGGTCGAACGGAATTATCAAATGTAACAACACCACCTTGACCATCACGGTTCTCAACCGCATAGACTTTGTTGGCTTTTGATATTGCCAAATAAGTTGGATTTGTCAAACCACCAACGAATGTGGAGTTTTGTAATAATTTTTTTTCTGTATCAAGCTCAGCTTCATATATACCTTTTGAAACGTGCTTTGTATACGTACCAAATAGAATTTTATAGACTGCCATTATATAGTAGCTCCTTTGAATGTCTGTTTTAATTATACTTGTATGTAAGCATTTACACAAATAGAATTTTTAGCCTTAGTTAATTATCACATCATCGTAAAAATATTGCAAAGTAACAGCCATTCATAATTCTATGGTAAAATAATTACAATTGTATAGCATGAGAAGGGGAGTTTTTATGAAAAAACCAGAGCAACAGTCATGGTATAGTCGTTGGTTTTCTGGCAATGACTTGTTAAATGGTCTGATTGTAATTTTATTAGTTTTGCTAATCATTTTTTTGGCTTGGCAAGTACGTTTTTTGTTTGAACCAATTCGTGCATTATTTACAGCCGTCGGTGCACCAATAATAATAAGCGGTGTGTTGTATTATTTGCTGAGCCCGATTGTCGGTCTTCTGGAAAAATACGTGCATTTACCAAGAAATTTATCGATTGGTGTGGTCTTGATTGTCTTATTAGCTATCATTGGAGTAGCCATTGCTGCTATTGTCATGGTATTGCGCAATCAAGTCATTCAATTTATCGATAACTGGCCAAATTACTGGAAAACCAGCGAAGCTTTTATTAATGAGACTTTTGCCAGTGAACAATTTAAATTTATCAGAGATTATTTGAATCATACGAATTCTGATCTTAATCAGAATGTATTAGATTGGAGCAAAAAGTATTTGACGAGCGGGGTTGCAGGTATCAGTTCATTTGCATCAATCCTTACATCAATTGGTGTGACAATTGTTTCAACACCGTTTATTCTTTATTATATGCTGTTAGATGGACACAAATTTTCGTCATTTGTTTCTAGTAAGTTTCCAAATAACTCACAATTATCAGTACGCTATTTATTAACAGAAATTAGTAAGCAAATCGCTCAATATATTCGTGGACAACTTGGCGTTGCACTCGCTGTAATGATTATGTTTTCCATAGGGTATACCGTTATTGGTTTACCGTACGGCATATTATTAGCGCTGATGGCAGGTTTCTTTAACTTAATCCCGTATGTTGGATCAATTATTGCGCAAGTACCAGTTTTCATAGTAGCGCTGATTGCTGGTGGTCCAAAAATGCTAATATTAGCTATTATCGTGCTAGCTTTTGAACAACCAATTGAAGCACACGTTATTTCACCAAAAATTCTCGGGGAGGCGTTATCAATTCACCCTGTTACTGTTATCGTTGTGTTATTGAGCAGCGGACATATTTTTGGTGTATTAGGTATTGTGTTGGCGGTGCCATCGTATGCAGTAGCTAAAGTATTTGTTACGCACATCTATGATTGGTGGCGTGCAAACTCAGATTTATTTGAAGTAGAGGAAGTAGCTGAAAAATGACGAATCACATTGTTTTATTTGAACCTTTAATGCCTGCTAATACGGGGAATATTGCTCGTACGACTGCTGGGACAGATGCAGTTTTACATTTAATAGAACCGTTGGGGTTTGAACTGGATGACAAACACGTTAAACGTGCTGGGTTAGATTATTGGGATCATGTAAAGTTGGTGAAACACCCAAGCTTACCTGATTTTCTAGACACTTTAACAGAAAAAGACAACTTATACTTGGTTTCCAAATTTGCTAATCAAGACTACACACAGCCTAATTACGCACAAGATGATACTGACAACTACTTCTTGTTTGGGAAAGAAACCACAGGGCTACCAGAAGTATTTATGCGTCAAAATCCAGAGAAAGCTATTCGTATCCCACAAGATGATTCACATGTTCGTTCGTTGAATTTATCGAATACTGTCGCAATTGTACTTTATGAAGCATTGCGCCAGCAATCTTTTTCAAATTTAGAAACAACTCACACATATGAGCAAGATAAACTGAAATAAACGGTTGACAGATATAAATTTCCCTGATAAACTAATATAGTTGTTTCGTTACAACGAACAACTATTGACCATGGCTCGTTGGTCAAGTGGCTAAGACGCTGCCCTTTCACGGCGGAATCGAGAGTTCGATTCTCTCACGAGCTACTAAAAAGCGCAACTCTGGTTGCGTTTTTTTGTGTTTAAAAATTAAATTTTTGAAATAGAGTTAAGCAAAGCTTAAGAATTCGATGTGAACGTTTGTTCGTGTTTTAAAAATGATAAAATAAAGTGTTAGAATGAACTGACTAAGAGGTGGAACTTTGGCGACAAGAAAGACTACACAAAGACGGCGTACAACACGTGGTAAAAATAGTAAAAAAAAGAACCCTTTAGTTCAAAACCTATGTTTTTTGGGTGGTATTGTTTTAGGTATACTAGGGATATTTAAGCTTGGTATATTAGGGGTATTTATCGCTGATATTTTCCGTTTTTTCTTTGGAAACATGTATCTTGTGATTTTAATACCTATGACATTATTTTTAGGATACTATTTTATTACTCGAAAAACACCCAAAATAGCAACTCATTTTTGGGTCGGTGCCTTTATGATGTTTATTGCTGTTGAGACAATTTCATCATTGTTATTTTTTGAATACACACTAAAAAATGCAGATGGATACGTTGGCGAAGTGGTGCGGTTAATTAGTCAAGATTTTGTCAATCAATCAGCAAACACACCAGTTGGCGGTGGTATAATCGGTGCGGCATTGTATCATTTACTGTTTATGTTAATGTCTAGCATTGGCACGTGGATTGTAACAGTAATCTTATTATTCAGTGGTATTGCAATCTTTTTCCGTATTCCGGCTCGTGACATTGTTCAGCAAGGCGTTGAAAAAGCTCATGAAGGAGTTACCTATATTCAGGAAAAACGAGCTAACGAAAAGCCAACCCGACAATCGTTTTTCAAACGTGATCGACACAAGAAAGATATTACTGATTATGGAGATGATCCATTAGGTGTGAGCCAAGATAATAGCTTGTCGTCAGATGCTGTCCCTAAAATAGAAAAAGATGTCAATGAACCAAGTGCTCAAGAGAATTTCAATGAACCTGAAATTAAATGGAATGGTCCTATAGCACCCCAACCAACAAAAAAGTCACCCAAAAAACAAGCCGAGAAGACTTCTGTTAGTGATAGCGAAGTTTCTACAAATATGTTGGAAAAAGAAAATCCGGATTACCAGTTACCAACTGCTGACCTATTGACGCAATTAGCGCCTACAGACCAAACAAAAGAGTTTAAAGGTTTAACTGACAAATCACGTCTTGTTCATGATACGCTACAAAGCTTTGGTGTTGAGGCGGAAGTGACCAGTGTTTCATTAGGACCTACGGTAACGCAATATGAGTTAAAACCAGGGCAAGGCGTTAAGGTGAATCGAATTGCTAATCTATCGGATGATTTAGCATTGGCATTAGCTGCAAAATCAATACGAATTGAGGCGCCAATCCCCGGTAAACCCTATGTTGGTATAGAGGTTCCTAATGATACTCAGGCAACTGTTGGATTCCGGGACATGATTGAGAATGCGCCATTTGATGATAATCCGCTTAATGTGCCACTTGGCCGAGATGTAACAGGAAATATTATCATGGCAGACTTATCGGCTATGCCTCATTTGCTTATTGCTGGATCGACTGGATCTGGAAAATCAGTAGGGCTTAATGGTATTATTGTATCTATCCTTTTGCGTGCAAAACCTAATGAAGTTAAATTAATGATGGTTGATCCAAAGGTTGTTGAGCTATCTATTTATAATGGGATCCCACACCTGTTGACACCAGTTGTTTCGGAGCCACGCAAAGCAGCGAAGTCTTTGCAAAAAGTTGTTGACGAGATGGAAAATCGCTACAAGCTTTTAGCTCAATTTGGAAAACGTAATATTGGTGAATACAATGCGGCGGTTGAAAAGCAGAACGCTGAAGCCAAGGAAACAGATCAACCAATTATGCAACCAATGCCATATATTGTCGCCATTGTAGATGAATTCGCTGACTTAATGAGTACGGTGGGCAATGAAATTGAAGTTTCTATCGCGCGCCTTGGTGCTAAAGCTCGTGCAGCCGGTATTCACATGATTTTGGCCACACAGCGACCAGATGTTAAAGTGATTAACGGTACTATAAAAAGTAATATTCCTGGTAGAATTGCTTTTAGAACAGCCTCTGGAATTGATTCACGTACTATCCTAGACAGTAATGGTGCTGAGAAGCTACTCGGAAAAGGGGATATGATTTTTGCACCGCCCGGTAAGCCGACACAACGTGTTCAAGGTGCATTTATTAGTAATACTGATGTGACTAATATTGTTGAATTTGTTAAATCGCAACAAGAGGTTCAGTATTCCGATGCAATGACTGTTACAGATGAAGAAATTGCTCAAGATAACTCCGAAAATGCTGATGGAAATAGTGATGATGAGTTATTCCAAGAAGCTTTGCAATTTGTTATTGAACAACAAAAAGCCTCAACATCACTGTTACAACGTCGCTTCAGGATTGGTTATAATCGAGCCGCACGATTAATTGATGATTTGGAATCGGGCGGTTACATTGGTCCAGCAGACGGATCACGGCCAAGACACGTCAATATTTCAGATGGTAGTTCTGGAATAGAAAGTTAGCATTAGTTTCAAACTCAGTAGTATGATTATATTTTTTGAGTATAATTAAATGATTAAGCAAATAGGAGAATAATAAAAATGGCACTTACAAAAAATCAAATTGCTGCGCTACAAAATGTTTTTGATAATGGTATTTTAGATCATGATGCCGAGGCATTAGAAGCGCTAAAGATTGTATTGGCAGATTTAAAAAAATAATTGCAACGCAGCAAAAAAAATGTTATGATGTTTCTCAGAAACATTGATAAGGACAACTCGAATGTTATGCACTTAAAGAGAGCTCATGTTTGGTGAAAATGGGCAGTGCACACATAAGAGACTACCTTTGAGTGGTGATTTAGTATTTTTAAATGAAAAGTTACCCGGGTGATACCGTTATATATCATTTGAGAGAAATAGGAATTTTTCCTGTTTTTAAACTTGGGTGGTACCGCGGTAAAACGTCCCTTTAGATCGAATAAGGATCTAAAGAGACGTTTTTTGTTTTATTAATGTAAAAAATTGGGATGGAATTTGAAAGGAAAATAATATGGCAGAAATCAGTCTTACATTTCCAGACGGCGCTGTTAAGAAGTTTGATGAGGGCATCAAACCAATTGAGGTTGCTGCAAGTATTTCAAAGTCATTGGCAAAGAAGTCAGTGTCAGGAAAAATAAATGGTTCATATATTGGTATGAATGATGTTATTACTGAAAGTGGCGATTTTCAACTAATCACTACATCAGATAGCGAAGCATTAGATCTACTTCGTCACTCAGCATCTCATTTATTAGCACAAGCATTAAAGCGAATTCCAAAATTTGCTAACATTCATTTTGGAGTTGGTCCTTTTATTGAAAATGGCTTCTATTACGACACGGATAATGGGGCTGGTAATCAAGTATCAATCGAAGATTTCCCTGAAATCGAGGCGATGATGCACAAAATTGTGAAAGAAGATCTACCTATTCTTTCTCGTGAAATCACACGTGATGAAGCATTAGAAATGTTTGCTGATGATCCATATAAAGTTGAGTTAGTCAACGATTTACCAGCCGATGAAAAGATTACAATTGCTGTTCAAGGAGATCATATTGAACTTGATAAGGGTGGTCTGGTGCCCTCAACAGGTTGGATTAAGCATTTCAAGCTTACTTCAGTGGCTGGTGCTTACTGGCGTGGAAATTCAAGCAACCCAATGATGCAACGAGTATATGGAACAGCCTTTTGGAAAGCAGCTGACGTTGAAGCAGAAATTGCTCGTCGTGAAGAAGCCAAGGAACGTGATCATCGTGTCATTGGACGAGATCTTGATTTATTCTTTACTAGTCAAGAAGTTGGTTCAGGATTACCAGTTTGGCTGCCAAATGGTGCAACAATCCGTCGCCAAGTTGAAAGATATATTACAGATAAAGAGCTGTCAAATGGTTACCAGCACGTTTACACACCAGTATTGTCTAATTTGAACTTATATAAGACATCTGGTCACTGGGAGCATTATCGTGAAGATATGTTTCCACCAATGGATATGGGGGATGGCGAATTTTTGGAATTACGTCCAATGAATTGCCCATCACATATCATGGTATTTAATCATAAGCCACGTTCATACCGTGAATTACCAATGCGTATTGCTGAATTGGGAATGATGCATCGTTATGAAAAGTCTGGTGCTTTGACAGGGCTATCACGTGTTCGTGAGATGACGTTGAATGATGGCCATACGTTCGTTGAACCAGAAAAGTTAGAAGAAGAGTTTAAGTCTATCTTGACAATGATGATGGGCGTTTATCGTGACTTCAACATTAAAGATTATCGTTTCCGTCTGTCTTATCGTGATCCCAAAAATACAGAAAAGTATTTTGATGATGATGAAATGTGGGAAAAGTCACAAAAGCAATTGAAAACAGCAATGGACGATCTTGGTCTTGATTATTTCGAGGCTGAAGGTGAAGCTGCCTTTTATGGTCCAAAGTTAGACGTTCAAACAAAGACAGCCTTAGGTAATGAAGAAACATTATCTACGATTCAATTAGACTTTTTGTTGCCAGAACGATTTGATTTGAAATATATTGGTCGTGATGGGCTTGATAATCATCGTCCAGTGATGTTACATCGTGGTATTGTTGGTACGATGGAACGTTTCACAGCTTACTTAATTGAGATGTACAAGGGTGCATTCCCAACATGGTTGTCTCCTTTACAAGTGCAGATTATTCCTGTTAATTTAGGTGCTCACGGAGATTATGCAAATAATGTCCAACAGAAATTGCAAGATGCGGGATTACGCGCTAATGTTGAAACAAAAGATGCTAAGATGGGCTACCTCATTCGTGAAGCACAGACAAATAAAATACCATATACTTTGGTTCTTGGTGATTCAGAAGTGGATACTGATACAGTTACAGTTCGTAAATATGGTGAAGCAAAAACAATTACAATGTCATTTAATGAATTCCAAAACTTGATTTTATCTGATGTTGCCAATTATTCACGTGAATCCGAACCAGCAAAATAAAAATAGCTTGTTAAAAGAAATTATACTATACCATTTGTAGGTATATTTGTACAAAGCAAAGCACCCTGAGATTATCGAAGGGTGCTTTGCAATAGGAAAGGAAAATTTTTAATATTATGTCCGATTCAAAAGGCGACAGTAATCTTCCCAAACGAGGTTTACAAAATCGACACGTTCAGTTAATAGCCATTGGTGGTACGATTGGTACTGGTCTATTCATGGGTGCAGGAAACTCTATTCATTATGCTGGACCGTCTATTCTGTTGGTTTATTTAGTTATTGGAATGTTCATGTTTGTTGTGATGCGTGCTATAGGTGAATTGCTTTATGCTGATCCGAGCCAACATACATTTATTACATTTATTACCAAGTTTTTGGGAAACCGTGCCGGCTTTTTTGCCCGATGGTCGTACTGGTTAACCGTCGTATTTATGGGAATGGCTGAACTAACCGCTGTCGCGAAGTATATCCAATTTTGGCTACCAAGCCTCCCAAGTTGGTTAATCCAGATAGTGATGTTGATTTTATTGACATGCGTAAATTTGATTGCTGTAGCACTTTATGGTGAAACTGAGTTTTGGTTTGCTATGATTAAAATCGTTGCTATTTTAGCACTAATTGTTACTGGGATTATGATGGCAATAACTGGATTTAAAACCCCAGTAGGAACTGTTGCATTTAGTAATGTTTGGAATCATTTTGAATTTTTCCCTAATGGTGTTGGTAATTTTATTAATGCCTTTCAAATGGTGATGTTTGCCTTTGTCGGTATGGAATTTATCGGAATGACAACAGCAGAAACAGAAAATCCACGTTCAGTTTTACCTAAAGCAATTAATCAGATACCTTGGCGAATTTTATTCTTTTATCTTGGTGCCTTGTTTATTATTATGACAATCTATCCATGGCAAAAAATTCCTGCAAATCAAAGCCCATTTGTTATGGTTTTTGAATTAGCAGGTGTTAAGTGGGCAGCAGCATTAATTAATTTTGTTGTGTTGACGAGTGCTGCATCAGCTTTGAACTCAGTTTTGTTTAGTGCAAGTCGTAATTTTTATGCACTTTCATTTCAATCAAAAGCTAAATTTTTACAACCATTTAGAAAAATTTCTAAAACTCAATTACCAATCAATGCTGTATTGTTAACAGCAGTGATGGTTGCTTTCTCTGCATTGATTTCAGTTATACCTTCAATTACAAACGCATTCAGTTTTGTAACAAGTGCTTCAACTGATTTATTTTTAATGATTTATGTGTTGATTTTGATGGCATATATGAAATATCGTAAGTCAGATAGTTACATGCCTGATGGTTTTCTTGTTATAGCACCTAAGACATTAGTGCCATTGGCAATTCTGTTTTTCAGTTTTGTATTTGTTACGCTCTTCTTTAATCCAGAATCTCGTCTACCAGCAATTGGTGCTACTATTTGGATGGTCGTGTTTGGCTGTATTTCAATGAGACAACCAAAACAGGCGTTAAATAAGTAAGTTACTGTAATTTTTCTGGTTAGAAGGCAGTTAAAATCGCAATAGATATGAAAAGTTATATTTTAATATGACAAGCTTACATGTGTGGTAAAATATTACTATTCGTACTTTAGGGGAATTTTATGTCATTTCTAATTGATTTTATTTTGCACATTGATGTCCATATTGGTAATCTTGTGCAAGCGTTCGGTTTATGGACGTACTTGATTTTATTTGCGGTAATTTTCATTGAAACTGGTAGTGTGATTATGCCGTTTCTACCTGGAGATTCACTATTGTTTGCTGCAGGAGCAGTTGCTGCTACGCCTGCTGGGCTAAATGCCGGACTTAATCATTGGGTATTTATGATTGTATTCTTCTTAGCAGCTGTTATTGGTGACTCAGTCAATTTTTGGATTGGTCGTACAGGTGGTTATAAAATCTTGCATCACCGTTTCTTTGGCCGTTTCATTAAAGAACAACATATCAAAGAAGCTGAGGCTTTCTTTGAAAAGCGTGGTGCTGCGGCAATAATCATTGGGCGATACATGCCGATTGTTCGCACATTTGTACCGTTTGTGGCTGGCATCAGTCAATTTCCATACAAGCACTTCTTACGTAATAGTGTGATTGCTGCGTTTTCTTGGAGTTTAATTGCAACCGGTGCTGGTTATATGTTCGGAAATATTCCATTTGTTAAAGCACATTTTTCTGTAATTATTTTGGGTATTGCGTTGGTAACATTAATGCCAACGATTATTGGTGTTGTTCGTTCAGCGATGATTGCAAAAAAACAGAAAAAAATAATATCGAAATAACCGCCATTCATGGCGGTTTTTCTGTATAATTATAACTATGAATAACTTAAAAAAACTACAAGAATTAACTAAAATTTCAACATTAGAGATTGCTGATGCACTAGATGTTGAAGTTGAAACTGTTGAAGCATGGCAAAACGAAGAAAAAGTACCTAGTGTGAGTGATTTTGAGGCATTAAGTGGTATCTTCTCTTCTCAATTGGATGCTCAAGGAATCGACTCCCAATCCAGTAAGCATCCAATTCACATTCGTTTATCTGTGGATTATCTATTGAATCTAGGAATAACACTTTCAGATTGGATTACTTTAAAGTGGGCCTTTGAAGGGCAGTGGAACAATGATCAGTTAGCCGTCGGATTTTTTTCTAATAATCAATTGGTGCGTGTTGTCAAAAGTGAAAACGAATTTTCGGATGCTTTTGCAGGCTATCTTATTTTACAAACTGAAGGTGAGTTTGAACCATATATTGATGAGTTTGATAATGATAGGGAATACGATTGGCGGTTGTTACGTTTGAACGATGAAAGATTTGTAGATATAACTAACGATTTAATTGCAGCCAATTTACCAGTCATCAGCTAACAGTAGAGAAGTACACAAAGTAGTGACGTCTGTATAATATTATGATACACTACAATTAGATGTTAATACTTGTGGGACAATTGAATAAATTTGTCGATAATAAGGGTATTATTTTGTCAAAAACACAGTTTTCGTAATGGAAATTGTGTTTTTTTGTTCCGATAATAAATTTTGGAGGATAATATGGATTTAGGCAATGATTTTGTTACTCGTTTGGGACTTGAAAAACCATACGACTTAGAAAAGGTACGTGGTGGTGACATTAACGAGGCGTTTTCAATCTATTCGAACAACAAGCGCTATTTTTTAAAGATTCAACAAAATGCTCAAGCAAGTTTTTTTGATCATGAGGTTGCTGGTTTAAAGGCTTTGGGGGAAGTGGTGACTGTGCCAGCCATTTTAGCGCAGGGACAATTACAAGGACACGCCTACTTAGTATTGTCGTGGATTAATCAAGGAAATGGGACACAACAAGAATTAGCAAAGTCGCTGGTTAAAATTCACCAAGCTACAGCACCAAAGTTTGGATTTGATAGTGATAATTTAGTAGATTTTGTGCCTAAAAATAATACTTGGCAATCCTCTTGGGCTGAATTTTTTGTGACACAACGCTTGGATCCGCTAATGGCGCAAGCGCAAAAAAATAATTTTTGGCTGACCCAACGTGGTGATCATTATAATAATTTACGTGAAACGATATTAAATGATAATCACGCGCAAACAGTTCAACCATCATTACTGCATGGTGATTTCTGGGCAGGAAACTTTATGTTTAACGATCAAGGTAAACCTGTATTTATTGATCCTAACGTGTTCTACGGTGATCGAGAATATGATTTAGCTATTTCAAGAGTGTTTTCCGGGTTTAGCCTGTCATTTTATGATCAATATATGCAAGAATGGTCATTGGACGATGACTGGCAAAAACGTGAAAAATGGTATGAGTTCTATTACATATTGATGCACTTTACACGATTTGGTGATATTTATGCACCGCGAATGAACCAATTATTAACGTCTTTTTAAAAGCACATGATTGCTAGCAAAGAATTAGACGGAAAAACCTTGACATTCAATAGTGATTCAGTCATAATAATGACAGAATAAAAATTATTTCACATAGAGGTCGCGATTGACAATACACTTACCGGAGTTGCTGTAGCAATTGATGGTAAGCTTAGGGGATATCGCCGAAATCAAGGGTAACTACAAATAACCTTGATTGGGCTAATAGTTAAGAGCTATTAGACTGTCGCAGAGATGCGGTGAGCTATGGAAACTGTCAAAAATGCTAACAATGCCCTTTGATAAGTCCGTTTTGCGAACCTATCAAAGGGTTTTTTTGTGTAATTCAAGGGGAAATGATGACGTATCCAACAAATGAAAAGCAACATCTGACAGTTGATGGTGTTGATACAATCGAACTGGCAAAGACATATGGCACGCCGTTAGCAGTTTACGATGTAACACTTATTCGTAAGACAATGAGGGCGTTTAAACGTATCTTTGAACAAGAAAACGTCCCATATGTTGTAAGTTATGCTGGTAAAGCTTTTGCTACTAAAGCAATTTATCAAGTGGCAGCTCAAGAAAATATTCACGCTGATGTCGTGTCTGGTGGGGAATTATATACAGCAATTAAAGCTGATTTTCCAACTCAGCATCTTAGTTTTAATGGTAATAATAAGAGTTATGATGAACTTGTGATGGCCGTTGAAAATGGTGTGGGAACAATTATTGTTGATAATTTTCTGGAGTTACAGCTACTGTCAGAAATTACGGCGGAAAAAAATGTTATTCAAGATATTTTGCTACGTATTTCACCAGGAATTTCAGCTCATACTCATGAATTTATTAGTACTGGTCAACAAGATAGTAAATTCGGCTTTGATTTACAAACGGGTCAAGCGAAGCAAGCCTATGATATTGCAATAAAAGATAACCATCTTCACTTACGTGGCTTACATGCGCACATTGGATCTCAAATATTTGATGTGACTGGATTTGAGAAAAATGCAGCACTATTAGCAGACACTGCTTATTCATGGGGATGGCAACCAGAGGTCATTAATACTGGCGGTGGATTTGGTATTCGTTATACTGATGAGGATCAACCTTTGCCAGAAAGCGAGTTTGCTGATGCTATTATCCGTGTTTTGAAAGAGAAGGCTACACGGTACAATTGGGCGATGCCAGAAATATGGATTGAACCTGGTCGTTCGATTGTCGGACCAGCCGGACAAACTCTATATACAGTTGGATCGCGTAAGGATATTCCAGGAATTAGAAATTACTTGGCTGTAGATGGTGGTATGGGAGATAATATTCGTCCAGCACTTTATCAAGCAAATTATGAAGCGGTTTTAGCCAATCAACCAAATGCTAAAAGTGAAGAGATTGTGCGAATTGCGGGTAAGTATTGTGAGTCTGGTGACGTATTGGTTTGGCAGGCAGAATTACCGGCGACAAAACCTGGTGACATTTTATCTGTGCTTGCAACAGGTGCGTATGGCTATGCAATGGCTTCAAATTATAACCGAAATCCACGACCGGCCGTTGTCTTCGTGGAAAATGATCAGCATCAAGTCGTTGTTGAACGTGAAACTTTTGAACACATGATCAGTTTAGATCAGGATTATACTCTAGGAGATAAATAACATGGCTGAAAACGAAGCACAAAAACTAATTAATTTCATTGCAAATGCAAAAAAAATTACTCCAGTAAAGGTTACATATAAAGGTACATTGGCAACTGAAGTGCCAGATACTGTGCAACAATTTGGAAATGAGTCATTTGGACAATTGATTGGCGACTGGTCTGAAATTGAATTGTTGATTAAGAATCTACCATCAGAAGATGTGTTTATTGAAAATGATTCACGTAACTCTGCCGTTCCTTTGCTTGATAAAAAAGAAATTAATGCTCGCATTGAACCAGGTGCCATTATTCGCGATCAAGTTGAAATTGGTGATAATGCGGTGATTATGCTGGGCGCAGTGATTAATATTGGTGCAGAGATTGGTGCTAACACAATGATTGATATGGGTGCTGTACTTGGCGGCCGTGCCATCGTTGGTGAAAATTCTCATATTGGTGCTGGCGCGGTATTAGCTGGTGTGATTGAACCAGCATCTGCCCAACCTGTTCGCATCGGAAATAACGTTCTAGTTGGCGCTAATGCCGTCGTTATTGAAGGCGTACAGGTCGGTGACGGCGCAGTAGTTGCGGCTGGAGCGATTGTCACAAAGGATGTACCAGCCAATACAGTAGTTGCGGGTGTTCCTGCAAAAGTTATTAAGGAGATTGATTCGAAGACGCAACAAAAGACTGCGTTAATTGACGCATTGCGAGGCTTATAATGCCAGTTAGTGAAGAAGATTTAAAAACCTATCGGCGTGACTTACATAAAATTCCAGAACTTGCTTTAGCGGAATTTAAAACGCATCGTTATTTACTAGAAAAAATTCAATCTTGGCAAACTAATTTTATGACAATACGTCAAGTAGAAGAATTACCTACTGCATTGCTCGTGAAATTTTCTGGAACTGACCCAATTCGGACGATAGGATATCGTGCTGATATTGATGCGCTGCCAGTTACAGAAGATACTGGCTTGCCATTTGAATCAACACATAAAGGTGTTATGCATGCATGTGGGCATGATGTTCACATGTCTTTAGCTTTGGGATTGGTTCAGTATTTTAGCGAGAATCAACCTAAAGACAATTTAATTATCTTTTTTCAACCGGCTGAAGAGTCAAAAAGTGGTGGCAAATTAGCTGTTGATTTAGGAATCTTTGAAGGTGAATGGCATCCTGATGAGTTTTACGGTATTCATGATCAGCCTAATTTACCTGCTGGAACATTGAGTACATTAGCGGGTACCTTATTTGCCGGGACAGCCGAGCTCGAAATTGACATCTATGGGCAAGGTGGTCATGCGGCTTATCCCCACTTAGGTAAGGATCCAATTGTCATTTCGGCTGAATTAATTATGTTGTTACAAACTGTTGTATCGCGTGACGTTGATCCAATAGAAGGTGGTGTAGTGAGTCTTGGAATGATTAGCGGCGGCTTTACAAATAATGTTATTCCAGACACGGTTCATCTTGCCGGAACAGTTCGTAGTATGACTAAAGATGGGTTGGATAAAATGACAACACGAATTCGCCAAATAGTTGAAGGTGTGGCATTGGCAAATGATGTCAAGATTAATGTTCGCCTTGAAACAGGAAGTTATTTGCCTGTTGAAAACAATCCCGAATTAGCTAATAATTTGCTGAGTTTCATGGAACAGCGTCAAGACATTGCTTTTGAAGAAGCAAAACCTGCGATGACAGGTGAGGATTTTGGTTACATATTGCAACATATTCCTGGTGTCATGCTTTGGCTTGGCGTCAATGACAACCATTCACTGCACAGCGCGAAGTTAAACATCGATGAAGCAGCTTTGTTGCCAGGATTTAATGCTTTGAAAGATTTTATTGAGTGGCGAATGTCACAAGGAGAATAGCATGTACGAAGGAATTAATTTAATTACGGCGATTATTACGCCCTTTACAGTAAACGATGAGATTGATTATGAGTCATTAGAGAAATTAATTGAACACCTGTTAAATCATGGTTCGCAAGGATTTGTGATTGCAGCAACAACAGGTGAATCTCCAACGTTGTCTTTTGAAGAAAAAGTTGAGGTTACGAAGTTTATCGCAAAACAGGTTGGTAACCGTGCACTTTTAATTGCTAATGCAGGGTCCAATAATACAAAGGAATCCGTAGAAGCAGCCAAAGTTTTAAGTAAAATCGAGCATATTAACGGCATCTTAGCAGTAACACCGTATTATAATAAGCCAAGTCAAGCTGGTATGATTGCGCATTTTAAAGCTATCGCTGATGCTTCCGAAAAGCCAATTATGTTATATAATATTCCTGGACGTACGGTGGTCGGTCTGACAGTTGATAGTGTGATTGAATTAGCTCAACATCCTAATATTAATGCAATTAAGGAAACAACATCAACTGAATTTGTTGAAGCAGAGGTAGAAAGAACCACTGGATTTGCAGTCTATACTGGTGAAGATGCAATGACTCTTTCGGCCTACACTGTCGGCGGTGCTGGAACAATTTCGGTAGCTTCACATCTTTATGGCGACGAAATGTCTGAATTGTTTACTGCTATGAATGCAGATAACTGGCGTGAAGCTGCGCGCTTGCAACGTTACCTAACGCCACGAATGAATGCTCTATTTGCCTATCCTTCCCCAACTCCAGTTAAAACAAAATTGGCTGAAAAAGGATTCGTACGTGAAGTTGTCCGTCTGCCTCTTATTTCTTTAAGTGATGCAGAAAAATTACATTTGAATGAATTATTGGAGAAATAATGACAAAAATAATTTTAGCTGGTGGTTTTGGTAAACTAGGTCAAGCTATTCAAGATAACTTGAGTGAAGAATATGAAATTGTTGGTATTGTGAGTGGTCATCAACATGAGAGTAAGGTACCTGTGTGGACCTCCTTATCAGATATTAATGTGACAGCAGATATTTGGCTGGATGTCAGTACTCCAGCAACTGTATTTGACAATGCAATGTACGCAATCGAGCACAACATGCCACTAGTGATTGGTGCGACTGGTCTGTCTGATGAACAAGTAGCAACACTGCGTGAACAGTCATCAAAAGGCGTTTTAATTGTACCAAACTTTAGTTTATCAGCGGTTTTGTTAATGCAATTCTCACAGTTAGCGGCCAAATATTTTCCTGATGCAGAAATTATTGAAGCGCACAACCCTAAAAAGATAGATGCACCATCTGGAACGGCTAAGCAAACAGCAAAATTGATTGCAAAAGCTCGTATTGAGGAACCTACATCAACAAAATTAGCGCCAGCTCGCGGTGAACAGATTGATCGTGTGCCAGTCCATGCTGTACGGTTGCCTGGCTATATCGCACAGCAAAGTGTTTATTTTGGTGGTGTGGATGAGCAATTAACGCTGACCCAAAGTACAACAAGTCGATCAGCCTTTGTACCAGGTGTTATTCGCGCTATAGAAGCTGTGAAAAATATAGATGGTGTGGTCATCGGACTAGATCAAATTATTTAAATTAAAAATTGTGATGTTAATGTCAGTATTAGCATCATTTTTTATTTTAAAATACATGTGAATAGCAATATTTATCGTACAATAGAGTTATGAAAAAGATAACTAAAATTTCAATTCAAAAAAAAGCGGGTCGCTATAATATTGATCTAGATAATCAATTCGCTTTTGGTGTAGCAGAAAGTGTTCTCATCAAATTTGGTTTGGCGAAAGGGCGAGAATTAGATGAAGAACTAATTGCAGAAATTAAGCATAACGATTCTATTGCCAAGGCGTTAAGCATTGCGCTTAACTTTCTTAGCCACTCATTGCACACAGTTAAACAAGTTAAACAGAAAATGAGTGAAAAAGAGGTATCTGAAAGTATTCAGGATGAAGTCGTTGCCCAATTATATGAGCAAAAATACATCGATGATTTAAATTATGCACAACACTATGTTTCAACAAAAAAAAATATTAGTCCTAAGGGACCCAATGTTATCAAAATGGATTTGAAGCAGGCAGGTGTTAGTGATGATGATATCGAAACAGCGTTATCGGATTATGCTCACGAGGAGCAAATTGAAATTGCAGAGAAACTTGCTTTAAAATCTGCTAACACATACAAAAGAGAATCAACTCGTGCTAAGAAACAAAAAATTGTACAAGCTTTAGCTACAAAAGGGTTTTCTTTTGATATTGCAGAGATTGTTGTTGATAGGGTGATTACAGAAAATGACGATGAAGTTGAGTTAGAAAATATCAAACGTCAAGCGGAGAAAAGCTGGCGACGCTACCGTAAGGAACTACCAAGTCAAAGGATATATAAAACTAAAAATAGTTTATATACGAAGGGTTATAATGCCGAATTAATTAATGTGGTAATTCATGAGTTAGAAGTATCTGCAGATGATTGAAATGTGGTACAATTAAATAGGAATTCGGTGTTAGAAGAGTAGGTAGCGTTATGAACGTTGATAGACCCAGTCGTGGACCACGAGAAGGTGACTTCATCACGATCAAAAGCTATAAGCATGACGGCTCGTTGCATCGAACTTGGCGCGATACCATGGTACTAAAGACTAGTGAAAATTCTATCATTGGCCTAAACGATCATACTTTGGTAACGGAAGATGATGGTAGACGATGGGTTACCCGAGAACCTGCTATTGTTTATTTCCATAAGAAATATTGGTTTAACATTATTGCGATGATTCGCGATAATGGTGTGTCGTATTATTGTAATTTAGCTTCTCCCTATGTACTCGACAAAGAGGCGCTAAAATATATTGACTACGATTTAGATATTAAAGTTTTTCCTGATGGTGTCAAACATTTACTGGATGCAGATGAATATGCGGCTCACAGTAAAAAGTGGCATTATCCACCAGAAATCGATAAAATTTTGAAAGCTCATGTAAAAATTTTGGTTGATTGGATAAACGAAGGTTCTGGACCATTCTCACAAGGATATGTTGACGTTTGGTATACACGATATCAATATTTGATGCAACAGCGGTTAAAAGATCGTCGTTGAGAAAAAGCATTCGATTTGTCGAATGCTTTTTCTGATGCATGCGAAGAAGTTAATTGATTTATCACATAACAAAACATAAAAAAAAATAATCTGTTAAAATAAAGGTTATGAAGGCATTAAAAGAACAATATCAAACAGCACCGATAACGACAATTATATTTTTAGTAACTACTTTTGTATTCCTAATTGAGCTTGTATTAAGCCGTGGAATGACGGAAAATAGTGAATTTTTAATTAATATGGGTGCAAAATGGGGACCATATATCCAGTTAAAACATGAGTACTGGCGATTGTTAACACCTGTTTTTCTCCATGCTGGTTTTTTACACATTGTCACTAATATGATAACTTTATGGTTTATTGGACCACTCGTTGAACGAGCATTTGGCAGTGCAAAATTCTTTGGACTATATTTTTTTGGTGGCGTTATTGGTAATATTTTTTCATATTTATTCGCGCCGTCGAGTGTTTCTGTAGGTGCATCTACAGCACTTTTTGCCATGTTTGGTGGACTGATTTTATATGCCATTCGTTTTAAAGAAGATCCGCAAGTTAAGTCGATGGGAACAATGTTGGGGCTCTTTGTCATTTTGAATCTGCTCACAGGATTTTCATCAACGGATATTGATATATGGGGGCACATCGGTGGCTTAATCGGTGGACTGATGTTTGCGGTAATGTTTGGTTTCTATGGGCGCAGTGGAAAATACGCTATTCGAGCGCGCTTAATCATGGGGACTATAGCAGTATTGCTGATTATTTTAACTTTTTGGACAGGTTTAAGAATATGAAAACATTTTATGATGTATTACAGTATTTAAAAGAATTCGGTGTGTATATTCATGTCGGTAAGCGTCTGTGGGACATCGAATTAGCAGCACTAGAAGTAGATAATCTCTACAAAACTGACATTCTAAATGCAAAAGATTACGCAACAATTAAGTTAATTTTATCACATGAACACACAATGGAAGTTGAAAATCCAAGTGATTGAAAACATTTAATGAAAATGATGAAAACGCTTGCACTATGTAAGCACTTTCTGTTAGAATATGTAGGTAATAAATTTTATGGAGGAAACATGCATTGCGCTGATTAATCATCATATAAGGCAGTTAATATGTCTTTAGAAACACGCTTTGCACTTTAATAATCATGGCAAAAGATAAACTTATTGGCGTTGATCTTGGTGGTACAACTATCAAGTTTGCAATTTTGACTGATCAAGGTGAAATTCAACAAAAGTGGTCAATTAAAACAAATATTTTGGATGATGGTGCACACATTGTTCCAGATATTGTTGAATCCATTAATCATCATTTAGACTTATACCAATTGGATAAAGAACGTATTATTGGTATTGGTATGGGAACACCGGGAACTGTTAACCGCGAAACGGGCACAGTCACAGGTGCCTTTAACTTAAATTGGAAAACAGAGCAACCTGTCAGAACAGATATTGAGGCAGGAACTGGATTTACTTTGACAATTGATAACGATGCTAATGCTGCTGCCCTTGGCGAAGCATGGAAGGGCGCTGGTAATAATGATGATGATGTTTCATTCATTACCTTAGGCACCGGTGTCGGTGGTGGATTGTTAGCCAATGGTAAGCTAATCCACGGTAAAGTTGGGGCCGGTGGAGAAGTTGGCCACATGATCGTTGAACCTGATGGATACTTGTGCACATGTGGTAATCGTGGCTGTTTAGAACAATATGCTTCAGCTACAGGTGTTGTTCATTTGGCACAAAATATTGCTGAAGAATATGTAGGTAGTTCAAAATTAAAGAAGATGATCGACAATGGTGAAGAAGTCACATCAAAAATTGTTTTTGATTTAGCAAAACAGGGCGACTTTTTGGCAAATAAAGTTGTTGACAAAGTGGCTTACTATTTGGGTTATGCCACAGCTACTATGTCTAATATCTTGAATCCATCAGCTGTTGTTATCGGTGGTGGTGTTGCTGCTGCTGGCGAGTTCTTGCGTGCACGTGTTGAAGAACATTGGAGCAAGTTTGCTTTCCCAACTGTTCGTCACTCTACACGTGTCAAGTTAGCAGAGTTGGGTAACGATGCTGGTGTGATTGGCGCGGCGAGTCTAGCTCGAATAACTGCTTAAAATAATTACAAATAAAAAACTGCTATCTCGTAGCAGTTTTTTATTTGTAATTATTTATGCTAAATTGACTGATGCTTCTGCATTTTTTTCTGATGCATCATCATCTGATATGTGGGGTAAAAATGCAGGTAGCAAATCGTTAACGGAGAAATCAGTCAAGATTTGCGTTTTTAAATCGACTGCATCATCAATTGCTACCGTAGCCTGAATTTTTGGCATCATGCCGTGAGCTAGTTCTTGATCTTCTAATATGGCCTGCATTGTTTCTTTTGAATTACGGTTATACAGAAAGTCTGTGATGTTGATGCCCACTTTTTTAGCAATATTGATTACTAAATTACGTGAGTATTTCTGATGACCCATCGTTAGCGCTTCTTGTAGGTTAATAAGTAAAGCACGCGCTTTTTTATTACCTTCAATTTGAGCAGCTTTGAAATCGAGAGTGAGTCGATAGACTAAGCTGGCTTTGTCTGCTGGCTCATCAGCACATGTTGAATTATCATCTTTAATCATTTGCAAAATTGGTTCATTGATTAAAGGTACAAAAAACAGATGATGTGAGCGGTGAATTTGTTGACTAATTTTTTGTAGATATTGCTCTGTAATTAAGCAATTATCGGACAGTGGCGTGTCGAAATGATATATAGATAGCATGATTGTTCTCCTGAGTTATTAACTTATTCAATATACAAAATATTAGTATAGTCGTCAAGGGTATACTTGACAAATGATACGCTCATAAATATGTTAAAATAGAATAGTAGTAATTAAAAAAATATAATAAAGGATGACAGTATGAATTGGGATCATTTTTTTATACCATATATTCAAACCGTCTCAGAGCTTAAAGTAAAATTACGTGGTTTGCGTCAGCAATACGAAAAATCTGGTGAAGATTCATCAATTGAATTTGTAACTGGTCGTGTAAAGTCTCAAGCCTCAATTGAAGAAAAGATGGTTCGTCGACATTTAGATGAAAATCGGTTAGCACTTGATTTGCAAGATATTGCTGGTGTTCGTATTATGACTAAATATGTGGAAGATATCTACACTGTAGTTGACTTATTACGTCAACGCACGGATTTTCAAATTTTAGAAGAACGTGACTATGTAAGTAATGCAAAACCTTCAGGATATCGTTCCTATCATATCGTTATTGAATACCCAGTACAAATGTATACTGGTGAACTAAAAGTACTAGCTGAAATTCAAGTGCGAACAATGGCAATGAATTTTTGGGCGACTGTTGAACATGATTTGCGTTATAAGCATGGTGAATTAAACGAAGATTTAGCAGATCGATTGACGAAATTATCTGAATCAACTTTTGCTTTAGATCAAGAACTTAGTGAGATAAGAGCAATAGAATGAAAATCGCAATTTTCAATAATCATGCTGAACATAGCGTGCTTATTGCCAAAAAATTAATACTGGCAATGAAAAAAAACAATGTCGATATTGATGATAGAAATCCGGATATTGTCGTTTCCGTTGGTGGGGATGGCACGCTTTTGGGCGCTTTCCAAAAGTATGTTGATCAAACAGAAAGCGTGCGCTTTGTTGGCCTTCATACAGGCCATTTGGGGTTTTATACGGATTGGTTAAGCACGGAGCTTGATCAGTTTGTTGATAGTTTAATCCATGATAATGGACAAAAAGTTAGTTACCCATTACTCGAACTGACTGTTGTGAGAACTAGTGGTGAATCTTATAAATTTTTAGCGCTTAATGAAGCGGTTATAAAGCAACCCATTGGTACTTTAGTTGCTGATATATATTTAGGCGGTCAGGCCTTTGAGCGTTTTCGTGGAGATGGTATTGCTGTTGCAACGCCAACTGGATCAACAGCTTATAATAAGGCTAATGGTGGTGCAGTGCTACATCCGAGCTTGCCAGCAATTCAAATGTCTGAAATAGCCTCAATTAATAACCGAGTATTTCGAACATTAGGTTCACCGCTAATCGTGCCACAAGATCAAGAAATTGTCATGAAACCAAAAAGCGATCATTTTTTGGTCATGTATGATCAAGAAGAGATTAAGGGGCACAATATCACCGAACTACGCTTTAAGGTTTCCGAAAAAAGCGTCCATTTTGCTCAATATCGGCATGTAGATTTTTGGCGGCGTGTACAGAATGCCTTTATCAGTGAAATTGAATAAATTAAAAAGCTAATTACTGTCTTGAGGGATAGGATTTTTTATACATAAATTCGAGAGGAAATTTAGTAATAGTTTGTTCCAAGTCGGTACAAGCTAGAAATTATATATTGCAAATATTGTAGTATATAATTTAAGTTATTGAATAAGATTAAATATGAAATTTACTTGGAAATATAGTGGTGATGAACAGCGTAAAGTGCGTACTTTTTTGCAAAATCATGGCGTTTCGCATAGAATGTTTAGCCAAATGAAGCATAACGGTGGCGCAATCTTGGTAAATGAAAAACCAGTTTATACATCCGATTATTTGACGAATGGTGACATCGTGACGATTGTTATGCCTACAGAAAAAAGCAATGACTTGGTTGTACCGGACTATAAACCATTAGACATTATATTTGAAAATGAACATTGGCTAGTTGTTGATAAACCGTACGGTATAACAACGGTTCCAGGACATGCTGATCGTTTGCATACTTTGGTGAATCAAGTTAAAGGACACCTTGAAACAATTAAGGCTGATGATTTAGTTCCTCATGTTGTTACTCGCCTCGATCGTGACACATCAGGAATTGTCTTGTTAGCCAAACATAGATTTGCCCATGCGGTTTTGGATCAACAATTACAAAACCACACGGTTGAAAAATTTTATTTGGCTTATCCGTCAGGAATTTTACCGGATGATCATGGCGATATTAATGCACCGATTGGTCGTATGGATGATGATTTTATCAAAAGAGAAGTCCGTGATGATGGCAAACCATCTCGCACAGAATATTGGGTCGAACGTCGTTATGAAGATGATGAACAAAACATGACTCGTGTGAAGGTGCAATTGCATACGGGGCGAACACACCAAATCCGTGTTCATTTTGCCAATATAGGGCACCCTTTGGTAGGGGATACTTTGTATGGTGGACCAGCATGGCATGGATTACAAAGGCAAGCATTGCATGCTTATCATATGAAATTTTATGATCCCTTCATTGAGGAATACCGAGAATTTAATACCCTTTTACCAGATGATTTAAAAACCTTGAGAGATATAGAGTAAACAGTGGAAGAAAAATCAGAACAACTACATCAAAATATCGCTCATCTTTCCGATTTATTGCATTCAGGACAAGATGAGGCTTTTGTGACGTCATTCAACGCGCTACACGACTTTGAAATGGGACAAGTGTATAGTGAATTACCGGAACAATTACGTGCAGTAGCATGGCGATTGCTTGACAATGAAACATTAGCGACTGTTTTTGATAATATAGATGTTGATGATGAAGATATTGATGACTTATTGCAAGAAATGCCCCCTCAAAAAGCTGTTCAAATTTTGCGCAATATGTATGCCGATAACGAGGTCGATCTTCTTCAGGAAATGCCAACGCGGTTAGTTGCAACCTACTTAAGCTTGATGCCAAAAGATGAGGCTGAAGATATTCGTAAGCTGATCAATTACGAGGAGCAAACTGCTGGTTCATTAATGTCAATTGAGTATTTGGCAGTTGAGGCAGATTTGCGTGTTGATGAAGTGATGCGTTTAGTTAAGCAACAAGCACTTGAAGCTGAGGCGATCAACTACGTTTATGTATTAGATAAACAAGAACGGCTAGTTGGTGTTATTTCTCTTCGTGATTTGTTAACACATCCTGATGACATGTTGGTATCGGAAATCACGAAAGACAGGATTATCAGTGTAAAAGCTGGTGACGATCAGCAAGACGTTGCACAAATTGTGGCTGATTATAACTTCATATCCATTCCAGTTACAGACGATAATGACCGATTATTAGGTGTCATTACAGTCGATGATATCGTGGATGTTATTGATGAAGAGGCTGTTGAAGATTATTCCGGATTGGCTGCCGTTAACGTTAGTCAAACAGATGATACAGCATGGCATTCAGCGATTAAACGTATTCCTTGGTTGATTGCACTTCTTTTATTAGGGATGTCAACGGCTACACTGATTAGTTCATTTGATGGTCTGGTACGAAAAGCGTCAATACTGGCTGTGTTTATTTCTCTGATTACTGGTACAGCAGGTAATGCTGGAACGCAAGCATTAGCTTTGGCTGTCCGGCGCTTAGCTGTGGGAAGTAGTAATAGTGCTGTTAAAAATTTCTTGAGTGAAATTTTTGCAGGTTTTTTAGTAGGGACGGCAACGGGCTTTTCGGTTTTTCTAATTGTTACTTTTTGGAAGCATAATTATCAATTGGGTTTTGCGGTGGGTATCGCGATGGCAGTCGCCATTATGGTAGCCAACCTAGCAGGGTACTTGATTCCCGAACTTATTGATAAATTAGGCATGGATCCAGCGGTAGCAAGTGGTCCATTTATTACAACTTTATCAGATTTAACTTCAGTTCTAATTTATTTTAATATTGCACAATTATTTATTTCACATTTTACCGGCGCGTAAAACTAAAACACGCGAAAAAAGCAATAGCGGTTCTCATCGCTATTGCTTTTTTGTTTATATGATTTTAAATATTGGTTTGATTTGCTTCGCGAAGCTACCATCAGGGTCATTGACAAATGAAGCGTAGTCTTGCCAATATTTGTCTGATAAAATAATTGGTTCAGCAATATTGTCGGGGATGTATTGGCGAGGAATCGCACCATCCTCTGTAACGGGGCCATCATAACTGTTGATGAAGTCTTGCATTTTTTTCTCAATTACAAGTGCTTGTGGACCAAACCAATTATATGGTTCTCGATGGATATTACTTTCATTAATATCAAATAATTCATCACGATTAATCACTGTAAATGGATGAACCAAAGTAATAAATTTAACTTGACCAGTGTCACTGACTTCGGCTAATGCGCCTGCCATTTCAGACGGCAGGTTTGGTTGTTGATGCACCGTTGTTGCTAGAAGTAGTTGGCCTGCATAAGAAATATCTAAAGTTATGGGTTGACCAATGACCATTGTTAATAATTTTTCTGGGGAAATACTTAATGCTCTCATTTTTTTAATCCTGTAGTGTTATGAAATCAAATTTTTCGAAATCGAATAGGCCTTGATCGGTAATCTTTAAACTTGGAATGACTGGTAATGCCATGAACGATAAAGTTAAAAATGGATCAAATGGCACGTCACTGATTTCTGAGAAAGCTTGTAACAAATGTTGATTAGTTTTGATGACATTTTCAAATGGTTGATCTGACATTAAACCGCCAATTGGGAGTGGTAAGGTCGTAATTTTACCATGGTTAACGACAACTTGGCCGCCGCCAATTTCATGCAGCGTATCTGCTGCTAAAATCATGTCTTCGTCGTTTACGCCTGCTATAATCACGTTATGGGAATCATGAGCAATAGTTGAAGCAATCGCACCGTCGCGCATGTTAAATCCTTTGATGATACCGACACCGTGGCCAAGATTGTGATAACGTTCTGCGACTACAATTTTAGCGAAAGTTTCGTTTGCAACGAACAGTCCTTGTTCAACAGGAACTTCTTCCACAGTGTGCTCGGTGGTGATGTGGTGAGGGGTGATGTTGATAATATGCGCTGGTTTATCAGATTGGAGAGGTAAGGCAATATCGGATTTGGTTAATGAGAAGTTTAATGATTGGTTAGCTAACGGTGTGACAGTTGAATGATTGTCTTTATACCAATGACCACCAATCATGACCTTTGGTGTTTCCAAATGTGCTAAATCATCGAATACTGCTAGATCAGCCACAAATCCATCTGTCAATGCGCCGATATTTTGTAACTTATGCGCTTGAGCGGCATTATACGTTGCTATCGTAAAAGCAATTGCTGGATCCATACCATTTTCAATGGCAAGTTTCACGCTATAATCAATGGAACCTTCACTTTGAATGTCGTTAGCTGTTTTGTCATCTGTGGCAAAAGAAAAATGTGATTGATTGGCCATTGTAATTGCAGGTAGTATTGCTTTTTCATCACGCTCAACCGTACCTTCACGAACAAAGATTGAGAAACCAGCATTTAAGCGTTCTAATGCTTCTTTTGCATTCTCACTTTCGTGATCGGTGTCAATGCCAACTCTTCGATAAATTGCAAGTTGCTCCGGAGTTAAACCGGCAGCATGCCCGTCAACATGTCGACCAGCATCTTCAGCATCTTTAATTTTTTGTAACATATCGAGATCAAAATTTGCTACAGCAGGAAAATCCATAACTTCTGCTAAACCGTTGACTTCCGGCACGCTATAGAATGGCTTTAAAGCATCAGCGTGAAGCGTGGCTCCAGCATGTTCAAAAGGTGTAGCGGGTACTGAAGAAGGTAACATGTAATGAATGTTTAGTGGTGTTTGCTTAGCATCTTCTAACATATACTGAATGCCAGACACACCAGCTACACTGGCAATTTCATGGGGATCTGCAAATATTCGTGTAATGCCATGCGGTATAACCAGTTTTCCGAATTCACTGGGCGTGAGTAATGAGCTTTCAATGTGTAAATGGGAATCTATCAATCCAGGAACAATATACCTGCCACCAGCATCAAAGGTATTTTTAGCTGTCAAGTCACTTCGTTTTCCGCGGTATAAAATTTGATTATCGTTAATCCATAATTCTGTATCGTCAAATTTTAAATTAAATACATCTAGAATTTTGGCATTTTTGATGTGCCATGTAACGAGTTTTGTCACAATATGTCTCACCTTCAATTTTTTTATATGATACCACAAACTCATATTGTATAGGAAAAATATTCTAAATATTAATATTGTACCAATCACTTTTTATAGGGTATACCAATAATAAAAAAGTTGTTTGACAATGGCTTTTAAGCTGTGTAAAATAACACTTGTGAACAAAATAAAAAATAAAACCATTTTTGAAAGTAGGACTATATAAATGTGTGGAATTGTTGGATTTACTAGTTTTAATCAAGTGTTACCAACTTTATTAAAAGGTCTAGAAAAGCTAGAATATCGTGGTTATGATTCAGCTGGCGTGTATGTAAATGATGGTGACCAAGGAGACTATTTGGTCAAAGAAACAGGCCGTGTAGCTGATTTAGAACGTGCTACAGAAAACAAGGATATCAAGGGTACTTCGGGGATTGCTCACACGCGTTGGGCAACTCACGGTGGTGTATCTGTTGAAAATGCGCATCCCCATGCTTCAGAAGATGGACGTTTCTACTTAGCACACAATGGTGTAATTGAAAATTACGATGAATTACGTGATACATATTTGCAAGGTGTAAAACTACATTCTCAGACAGATACAGAAGTTGCGGTCCAATTGATAGATAAGTTTGCAAAAGAAGAGAACTTGTCAGCAGTCGACGCTTTTAAAAAAATGATTGCTTTACTAGACGGCAATTCAGCATACGCGTTCTTGTTGATGGATCGTCAAGAACCTGGTGTTATGTATACTGCTAAAAAGAAAAGTCCTTTACTGATTGGTGTTTCAGATCAGGGAAATGTGGTGACATCCGACGCTGCTGCTATGTTAGATGTAACTCATGACTTTATCGAATTGATGGATGATGAAGTTGCGATTATTGAGAAAGATAAAGTGACTTTATTCAATGCACAAGGAGAACCAATTACGCGGTTACCATTCCATCTCGATATTGATGCTACTGAAACTGATAAAGGTGTTTATCCATACTACATGCTTAAAGAAGTGGACGAGCAAGCAATTGTTACTCGTACACTTTCTCAATATTATTTTGATGATGAGAACAATATTCAAAATATCGATATCAAAATTATTGATGCAATGAAAGCGGCTGATCGCTTATATATTGTTGCTGCAGGAACATCTTATCATGCCGGATTAGTTGGCAAACGGTACTTTGAACAATGGGCTAAGATTCCGACTGAAGTTCATATTTCTTCAGAATTTGCTTATGATCAACCAATGCTCAGCCAAAAACCATTCTTTATCTTCTTAAGCCAATCAGGTGAAACGGCTGACTCTCGTGAAGTTTTGGATAACATTACGAAACAAGGTTATCCAACCTTGACTATTGCTAATGTTATGAATTCAACATTAACACGAGAAGCTGACTTCGCATTACCTCTACTGGCCGGACCGGAAATAGCGGTTGCTTCTACTAAAGCATACACGGCTCAAATAAGTGTTGAAGCTATTTTAGCTCACGCTATTGGTCATTCAGGATTGGATTTAAAGCTTGAATTGGCGAAAGTAGCTGTTGAAATGCAAGTGATCATTGATCAAAAAGAAGATTTTAAAGCAATAGCAGAAAGCGCATTATCTGGACAGCGCTCAGCATTTTATATCGGACGTGGCCTAGATGCTGCCGTAGCTGTTGAGGCGGCACTCAAATTAAAAGAAATCTCTTACGTCCAAACGGAAGGGTTTGCTGCTGGAGAGCTAAAGCATGGTACGATTTCACTTATTGAAGAAGGAACACCAGTTTTTGCACTCCTTACACAAACGAAGACAGCTGGATTAGTTCGAGGTGAAATCGCACAAGTTGCCGCGCGTGGTGCTAATGCAATTGTTATTGCAACCAAAGGACTCGCTAAAGTTGGGGACGCCTATATTTTGCCGGAAGTTAATGAGCTACTGATGCCATTATTGGAAGTGATTCCAGCTCAATTAATAGCCTACTACGCAACTCTAGACAGAGGGTTGGATGTTGATCGACCTCGAAATTTGGCAAAGAGTGTAACCGTTCAATAAAATATAAAAATCGATAGAAATATTCTTATCGATTTTTTTTGTACGCAGCGTTTCATTCTGGTAAAATGAATTAGATACCATTATGCAAAAAAAATATTGCATACGAAGGAGGAGCGTTTTGGCGCTTTTTAAAACAAAAAAGAACACCGTTTACGATACTACGCAACTTAAAATTCCAGAGCATATTGCAATTATTATGGATGGTAATGGTCGATGGGCAAAGAAACGTTTGATGCCAAGAGTTGCGGGACATAAAGCTGGCATGAATACAGTAAAGCGCATTGCGTCTGCAGCAAGTGATATGGGCGTTAAAGTCTTGACACTATACGTATTTTCTACGGAAAATTGGTCACGCCCTAATGATGAGGTCAACTTTCTAATGCAGCTGCCAATCGCTTTTTTTAATGATTTCGTACCTGATTTGATTAAAAATAACATTCGAGTTTCTGTTACTGGAAATGTTGATGCGTTACCAGCAGCGACTCAAGATGCTGTTAATAGAGCAATTGAAGAGACTGCCAGCGGTACCGGCATGGTTTTAAACTTTGCAATGAATTATGGCGGACAAGTTGAAATTGTTAATGCTACAAAAAAAATAGCCGAAGAAGTGGCCAAGGGTCATTTGTCACCGGATGATATTAATTCGGAAGTTTTCGCTGCTGCCTTACAAACAGCACACTTGGGAGACTTGGCTACACCAGACTTGATGATTCGAACCTCTGGTGAATTGCGCTTGAGTAATTTTTTGCCATATCAAGCCGCTTACGCAGAATTATATTTTACTGATGTTCTATGGCCTGACTATTCTTCGGATGATTTAATCATAGCCATACAATCTTATACAAAACGAGATCGACGATTTGGCGGTCTCAATGATGAAAGTGAGAAACAAGCTTAATGAAAACACGTGTTATTACAGCAGTCGTTGCTTTAATTATCTTTGTGCCATTGTTAGTAATTGGTGGCACGCCTCTTTTAATTTTGACGTTAGCCATGGCAGTTGTTGCTATGAGCGAGATACTACGTATGAAACATCGTTTTTTCGTATCTGCGGAAGCATTGCTGAGCTTTGTTGGTGTTACTGTAATTACACTACCAAAAGCAACTTGGCAGGATATGCCCTTTAATCTTAATGGAAGCATTATTTTTTATATTATTGTTTTCTTACTTTTGTTACATACCGTTTTGAGTCGTAATCATTTTAATTTCGATGATGCAGGAACATTGGCGCTGACGATTGTATATGTTGGTACAGGGTTTCATTACTTTTTTCAAGCAGATAGTAAAGGAATTGCTACGGTCATGTTCGGTATGCTGATTGTATGGATTACTGATTCAGGTGCTTATATGGTTGGTCGTGCAATTGGGAAAAACAAATTGGCTCCTAAAATCAGCCCCAATAAAACTTGGGAAGGTTCTATTGGTGGTAGCATGGTAGCTATTATTGTTGTTCCGGCATTATTTACCATCTTCCATTGGTTGCCGAACTATAACTTTATCGAATTGCTAGCGTTTACGGCCATTTTGTCAATTGCTGGTCAGTTAGGTGACTTAATTGAATCTGGTTTCAAACGTCATTATGGTGTGAAAGATTCGGGTAATATTTTGCCTGGACATGGTGGCATATTAGATCGTTTTGATTCAATGCTAATCGTTATGCCTATGATGGCCGTATTGGGTATACTCAATTAAAAATGATTTTGCAAGAATGTTAGATTTCTTCAAATCAGGTAGGTGCTAAATTTATGAATGTTACATCAATTATTGCTTTTATATTTGTGTTTGGCGTGCTCGTTACAGTGCATGAATTTGGACATTTTTTTGTTGCAAAAAAATCCGGTGTATTAGTTCGTGAATTTGCAATCGGAATGGGACCAAAACTGCTCAGTTGGAATCGAAACCATACAGCCTATACTATTCGCATACTACCTGTAGGTGGATATGTTCGCATGGCTGGCATGGATGAAGAACCTGATCTGGATGCGGGTCAACGATTACGTTTGACTTTTAATGAGCAAGGAAAAGTCACAAAAATAGATACACAAATAGATGAGGCCGGGATTGGCGTGCCTTTCCAAGTAGATTCGTTCGATTTAAGTGATGCATTGACCCTGACGGGATATTCAGATAATGCCACAGAAATGACGACTGTACATGTTGATCATGATGCAACGATTATTGAGGAAAATGGTATCGAGGTTCAAGTTGCGCCTCGAGATGTATGGCTACAAAGCGCCAAAGTATGGAAACGCGCGTTAATTAATATTGCCGGCCCGGTTATGAACTTTGTATTAGCTTTGGTTATTTTTTCGGGCGTAGGGTTTGCCACGGCTAGTGTGGGCTTAAATGAACCAATTATTGGCACCGTTCAAAAAAGTATGCCAGCTGATCAAGCTGGTTTAAAAGCCGGTGATGAAATCACACAAATTGATAAGGTCAAAACGAATACTTGGAATCAAGTTGCCAATGCTATTGGTAACTCTAAGGAAAATCAGCTGAACATCATAGTGTTACGCAATGGTCACAAAAAGCAGGTTGAAGTGAGACCAAAAACTGTTAAAATAAATGGTGTGCAGACTAAACAAATTGGTATCATCGAAAAAAAACACACTGATACCATTTCACGTCTAAAGTATGGTTTAATAAATACTGGTGCAACAATTGGCCAAATATGGCATGCTTTAAGCCATTTATTTACTGGTGGCTTTAGCTTAGATAAGCTTGGTGGTCCTGTATCTATTGCTAAAACAACTTCATCCGTAGCAAAAACAGGATTTTTAAACATATTAATATTTATGGCTATGCTATCACTTAATTTGGGTATTATGAATTTAATTCCAATTCCAGCATTGGATGGTGGTAAACTCATTTTGAATTTGTTGGAAGGTCTATTACGTCGACCTTTGCCACAGTCATTTGAAAACGCTGTAACTATCGTTGGCGCTGTATTTATGATCATTTTAATGGTCGCCGTCACTATAAACGATATTTTAAGATAAAAACTGGTGCTATCGGCACCGTACATAACAACAAAACATAAGGGGAATTCATGAAACAGTCGAAATTATTAATGCCAACATTGCGGGATATTCCAGCAGAGGCTGAAGTAAAAAGCCATCAACTTTTGCTAAAAGCAGGGTATATTCGCCCAATTGCAGCAGGAATGTTTTCATATTTACCATTAGCAAAACGAGTTTTAAATAAAATTGAAACAATTATTCGTGAAGAGATGGATAAGATTGATGCCAACGAAATGTTGGTACCTGAAGTCTTACCAGCCGAGTTATGGCAACGCTCTGGTCGTTATGAAACATACGGACCAGCTTTATATAAGTTTAAAAATCGTCAAGATCGCGATTTTATTTTGGGTCCCACGCACGAAGAAACTTTTACGCAATTAATTGCTGATGAAATTAAGTCATACAAGAAATTACCGTTGACTGTTTATCAAATTCAGGCAAAGTTCCGTGATGAAAACCGACCACGTTTCGGGCTATTACGTACTCGTGAATTTATTATGAAAGATGCTTATTCATTTAGTGCTGATCAAGAAGGTTTAGATGAAGCATTTCATAATATGGAAGAAGCCTATACCAATATCTTTGATCGACTAGGGCTCAAGTATCGTGCAATAGTTGGCGATGCTGGTGCTATGGGTGGATCAGATTCTAAAGAATTTTCGGCACCTGCTGCAGCTGGTGAAGATACGATTGCTTATTCTGATGCAACAGATTATGCGGCTAATCTTGAAATGGCTAAGGATTTTTACGAACGTCAATCTGCAACAGCTGAACAGTTGGCGCTTGAAAAGATTTCAACTCCTAACGAAAAAACAATTGATGATGTGGCCACATTTTTGGACAAGCCAAAGAATGAATTAGTTAAGACGATTATGTTCGTTGCAGATGACGAACTAGTTGCTGTTGTGACAACTGGCGATTTTGAAGTCAATGAAGTTAAGGTTCAGAATTATTTACATGCTGATTCGTTGGTTATGGCTGAAGAAGCGGATGTTCGTAAAGCAGTTGGTGCCGGATTTGGTTCATTGGGACCAATTGGACTACCAGAAGAAGTTAAACTTCTAGTTGATGAGAGAGCGGCTGATTTAGCTAATTTTGCAGCTGGTGCTAATGAAGACGGGATGCATTATGTCAATATTAATTGGAACCGTGATGTTGACTTACTTGCAGAAAATATTAGTGATTTCCGTACAGTACGCGAGGGTGATTTATCCATAGATGGTAAGGGTAAATTACAGTTTACTTCAGGTATTGAAATTGGTCATATTTTTAAACTTGGTACACGATACTCGAAAACCTTAGGCGCGCAAGTTCTGGATAATAATGGACGACAAACTGATGTCATCATGGGATCATATGGTATCGGTGTGTCACGTTTATTGAGTGCTATTGCCGAACAAAAGGCAGATGAAGATGGTTTAGTCTGGCCTGCTAGCGTAGCACCATTTGACATTCATATTGTTCCAATTAACATGAAGGATGAAGACCAAGCTCGTGTGGCTGAACAGTTAGAGACATTGTTGGTAGCGCAAGGCATGGAAGTACTAGTTGACGACCGTAAAGAGCGAGCTGGAGTTAAGTTTGCTGATGCGGACTTGATTGGCCTACCAATCCGTATTACAGTCGGTAAAAAGGCTGACGAAGATGTTGTAGAAGTCAAAGTTCGAGCAAGTAACACAAACATTGAGATGCGAGTTAGTGAAGTCGTAGATTCTGTCTCAGTATTGCTAAATGCGTCAGAAAAATAAGTATATTTAAAATTGCCGATATTCTATCGGCTTTTTTACTCAAGTAGAGGATAAAATGAAGTTAACGCAACAAGAACAATTACAACACTTACTTACGCATATTCAACTGCCAGAAGAAATTCATCATTATTTTGATGACGGTTGTTTGTCTCAAGTTGATGTTTCAGTTAGTCAAAAAATGTGGCTTTTTCATGTCGAAATTGAACAGATACTACCGGTAAATGTATACATGCAATTTCAGCAGTATTTACGAACTGCGTTCACTAATATAGCAGTGGTTCAACTTGAGATCACCACGCCAGTGCAGCAAGTTAACGAAGAAGTTGTCAATTCTTATTGGCATCTAGCGCTACAAGAATCAAGTCTTAACCATGCTACAACGCAGCAACTTGCTAGCAACACGATACTAAAGACAATTGAAACGAATCACTTTGGTGTTGCAGTCGGCGCATCAATTTTGTATCGCGCATTGACTGTTGAGGTTATCGATTCAATTACGACAGTTTATCATTCTTTTGGATTACCAAAAATTAAGTTGACTCCAAAGTTGGATGAACAACTTGAGCAAGAAATTCAAGAAAATGTGGCACAACATCATGCAAAAGCGCGTGAAGATTTGCAGAGAGCAATTGTTGCTAACGAACAATCAAAGCCTAAAGTTTCTAGTGAGGGGGTTGCATTAGCTTTAGGGCGTAAAATACCTGCTGATTCTGAAATTACACGTTTAGATAGCATAGATGGTGAAGAAAATCGTGTCGTTATAGAAGGATATATTTTTGCGGAAGAAATAAGAGAGCTACGTTCTGGACGGAAACTACTAACACTCAAATTGACAGATTATTCAAGTTCTATTTCTGCTAAGAAATTTTCAAACAACGAGAATGATGAAGCCGTTTTTGATGGTTTAAAGTCTGGTTTGTGGGTGCGATTAAGTGGAAACATTCAAGAAGATCAATATGCACGCGAATTGGTGATGAACATATATGATTTGCAGGTTGTAGATCATGCAAATCGACAAGAAGCTTATCAAGGTGAAGAAAAACATATTGAATTGCACGCACATACTAATATGTCAGCGATGGATGCAGTTACTGATTTTTCAGGTGTCGCGAAATTAGCAAAAGGTTGGGGACAAACTGCTTTGGCTGTTACTGATACGGGTAATGTTCAGGGATTCCCTGAGGCATCAGCTGCTGGTGCAAAAAATGGTTTGAAAATGATTTATGGCATGGAAGCTAACTTAGTTGAGGATGGTGAGCCTATTGGTTTTAATTTAGATCAAACCGAATTATTGAATAAAGACACTATTTTTGTAGCTTTTGATTTGGAAACAACCGGTTTATCGGCAGTGACAGATCGTATTATTGAGCTATCAGCGGTTAAAATGCAGCTGGGTAACGTAATTGAGAAGTTCTCAGAGTACATTAATCCTGGCTTCCCACTTTCTGAGTTTACCACCAAGTTAACTTCTATTACTGATGCTATGGTTGCTAATTCAGATACCGAAGAAAATGTTATTAAACGCTTTCGTGAATGGTCTGGAAATGCTGTCTTAGTTGGACATAATGTCACATTTGATGTTGGTTTTATGAATGCTGCCTATACGCGTTATAATCAACCAATTATCACGAATGCTATTATTGATACGTTACCATTCACACGCTGGTTATACCCTGATTATAAGTCTTATAGATTGGGCACAATCGCCAAGCGTTTCAATATTAATTTGGAACAAGCGCATCGCGCTATTTTTGATGCAGAAACCACTGGACATATCGCTTGGCGATTAATTAAGGAAGCACACGAACGTTATAATTTAAACCGCCATAATGAGTTGAATGATCGCATGACTGAAGGAGACGCTTGGAAACATGGGCGTCCCGTGCATGCCACTTTGTTAGTTCAAAATGCAATAGGTTTGAAAAATTTATACAAATTAGTGTCTCGATCTAACATTGAGTTTTTTGCTCGGGTACCGCGTATTCCAAGATCAATTCTAGAGCAGTATCGGGAAGGTTTACTTATCGGTACTGGAGACACGGGTGGTGATGTTATCATCACCTTGATTGAAAAGGGATATCAAGAAGCAGAGAAAAAAGCGGCATATTACGATTTTATTGAAATACAGCCAACAGCCAATTATCAACCAATGATTGAATCAGGATTGATTGCAAATGAAGAAAAATTGCAAGATATTTTGAAAGATATGGTATCAATAGGGAATAAGCTGAAGAAACTAGTTGTAGTTACCGAGGATGTAAAGTACACAAATCCTGAAGACAAGGTTTATCGCAATATCTTAATTGCCACACAACCCGGAAACCCACAAAATAGAACAGAATTACCGGACTTATATTTTAAAACCACACAAGAATTACTTGATGATTATGCTTTTATGGGTGAAGCATTAGCAAAAAAGTTGGTTATTGATAATACACATTTAATTGTTGAGATGTTAGAGGATGTTGAACCACTAAAAAGTGGTTCGTATCCACCAAAGATTCCTGAGGCTGGCGATGAGTTAACTGCAAAAACTTATCGCACAGCTAAGGAATGGTACGGTGATTCTATTCCAAAAGAAATACAGGCTCGTATCGATCAAGAATTAAAAGCCATTATCGGTAATGGCTTTGCACCACACTACATTATTGCACAAAGGCTGGTTGCAAAATCAATTAAAGATGGTTATTTGGTTGGTTCCCGTGGGTCAGTAGGCTCCTCTTTTGTCGCTACAATGTCTGGAATTACAGAGGTTAATCCCTTGCCACCTCATTACCGTTCTGCCCACGGAGATTATTTTGAATTGGTCGATCCTAAACAATATGAGTCGGGTTATGATTTACCTGAAAAAGAAGATCCGCATCATCCCGGCGAATTATTGATTGGTGATGGACAAAATATACCGTTTGAAACTTTCATGGGATTTACTGGTAACAAGGTGCCTGATATTGATTTAAACTTTTCTGGCGATTACCAACCGATTGCACATAATTACATGAAGGTATTGTTTGGTGAACATAATGTTTATCGTGCGGGGACAATTGCGACAGTCGCTGAAAAAACAGCTTTTGGTTATGTTAAAGCTTATGAACGTGAACATGAAAAACATTACCGAGGTGCCGAAATTGAACGACTTGCACAGGGAATGACAGGGGTTAAACGTACTACTGGTCAACATCCGGGTGGTATTTTGATTGTACCGCGTGAATATGAGGTATATGACTTTACACCAATACAATATCCAGCTGATGACCAAAAATCTCTCTGGCAAACTACACACATGGATTATCATTCAATACATGATAATTTACTTAAAATGGATATATTGGGTCATGATGACCCAACAATGGTACGTACTTTAAAGGATATGTCGGGAATTGACCCGCAGTCAATTCCTGCCAATGATCCTGGCGTGTTGAGCTTGTTTACATCAACTGAAGCGTTAGGTGTTACACCTGAGCAAATTTTTTCTAACACAGGGACACTTGGCTTACCTGAATTTGGTACCAATTTTGTGCGGGGGATGTTAACAGAAACACAACCACATACTTACTCAGAATTATTACAAATTTCTGGTCTATCTCATGGTACTGATGTTTGGTTAGGTAATGCCAATGAATTAATTGAGAATGGTACAGCAACAATCGGTACAGTAATTGGAACGCGAGATAAAATTATGACCGATTTAATTAACTGGGGATTTCCTGCTGCTGATGCTTTCAATATTATGGAAAAAGTACGTAAAGGAAAAGGGATAACAGACGAATACCAAAAACAGTTGCGTGAAGCAAAAATTCCTGAATGGTATATTCAATCAATGTTGAAGATTAAGTATATGTTCCCACGTGCTCATGCTGCTGCGTACGTTCTTATGGCGCTAAGAATTGCTTACTTTAAGGTATACTTTCCAACGATATACTATGCCACTTATTTTTCTGTAAGGGCTGATGCGTTTGATATTGTTGCTATGAGTCGCGGTAAGGATACAACTAAAGCAGCAATACAGAAGCTGAAGTCGCTAGGAAATGATGCCACTGTTGGAGACAAAAATTTGTTAACTGTTTTAGAGATGGCTAATGAAGCATTAGAACGTAATATCACTTTTGCTATGGTTGATTTAAATAAGTCTGAAGCACTGGAGTGGGTTATCGATGGAGATACGTTAATTCCGCCATTCGTTTCATTACCTGGATTGGGAGATAATGTGGCAAAGCAAATCGTTGCTGCTAGAACAGAAAAACCATTCATTAGTAAAGAAGATTTAAAGAAGCGTGGGAAAGTCTCACAAACAATTATTGAGTTTATGACATTGCACTCGGTTTTAGATGGATTACCAGATGAAAATCAGTTAAGTTTGTTTGATTTTTAGTAATTATGTTAAACTTTTGATACGGATATAAAACATTCTAAATCTGTCTACATTAAGAGGGAGAAATTTATGAAACATGAATGGCATCAAAAGGTAGCTGGATATTTTGAATACGTTTTAAATATTATGATGATTTTAATTGGTATCGTTATATTTGGTTTTTTGATTCGTGAAATTTGGAATTTGGCACAAATGCTGTCAATTAAGGATATCTCAGGACATTTTACGGAATTAGCAGAGCAAATATTGATTGTCTTTCTATTTTTTGAATTTTTGGGATTAGGAAGAGAATACTTTGTTAAGGATGCGCATATTTCAACTGATAATTTCTTGTATATTGGTGTTACAGCTATTGTACGAGCAATGCTTGTATATCACGATGAAACTTACAAAACATTAATGCTAGCTGCCTCGATATTCTTACTTATTTCAGCTCAGGCGATTTATCGTTACTTTAGACCAAAGCAAAAATATTGAATTACTAATCTGTAAAAAACTAATTATGATTCTAAATAATTAGTTTTTTTATTTGACTTCAAAAAAAGAATGTTTAGTAATCTATGCTTTTCGTCATCTATTTCATGGTATGATAATAAAAGAAATTTTATTAAAATGGACGGAAACATGACTAAAAACATTGTCGTACTCGGCAGCTTGAATGTCGATAATATTATGAAAATGCCACGGATGCCACTTGTTGGTGAAACGATGGCGCTTACTGAAGTGACAACAGCACCGGGTGGAAAAGGTGCTAATCAAGCTGTTGCTGCTTCTCGTCAAGGTGCTAATGTATCATTTATTGGCGCTGTTGGAAATGATGCTAATGGTCAATTTATGCGGGCAACATTACTTACGAATGGTGTTAATGTTGATTCAGTTGCAACAAATAGTGATGTACCAACAGGTTCAGCATACATTATGCTACAGGAAAGCGGCGCTAATACAATTTTAATTCATGGTGGAGCTAACCAAGCATTAAAAATTGAGGATCTAAATCCAGCACTAATTGCTAAAGCTGATGTTTTGATTGCACAATTTGAAGTACCATTAGACGTAATTGTGGCAGCATTTAAAATTGCCAAAGAAAACAATGTTCAAACTATTCTAAATCCAGCACCAGCGGTATATGAACTAACATCAGAACTAATGTCTGTGACAGACATAGTATTACCAAATGAAACTGAAGCACAATTATTGACTGGTATTACTGTCGTTAATGATGAAGGGGTATTAAATCGAGTTAGCGATGCACTTCAAGCGAAGGGAGTCCAACGGAGTATTATCACATTAGGAGAAGCGGGATCGTTTATCGCCGATGGTCAAAAAAGATGGTGGGTACAACCTGAAAAGGTAGATGCACAAGATACTACTGCGGCGGGTGACACTTTTATCGGTACATTAGCCAGCGTCATAGCACCTGATTTTAGTAATTTAGATGATGCTGTGCAGCGAGCTAACATTGCTAGTGCAATCGCTGTAACACGTCCAGGTGCTATTCCTTCAATTCCAACAGACAAAGAGGTTGATAACTATTGATGTTGCCTGAAGACTTTAAAAATAAATACAATCGGCTCCTCGGCGATGAGTATGAAGATTTTTTATTGAGTTTTGACGCACCGGTTCAAAAAGCGTATCGTGTGAATCCATTAAAATCACATCCTGTCGTCAATGATACAGAAGATCATGGTAATCTTCCCTATGGTAAATGGGGACATTTTGGAGCTGTTAACGGACATTCAGTAGACCACGTTACTGGTGTGGTCTACTCCCAAGAGCCGTCAGCGCAATTTGTGGGTGAGGTTGTTAGGCCAAATCCTGGCGAACGTGTTTTAGATTTAGCCGCTGCACCGGGTGGGAAATCTACTCATCTAGCAGCATTCATGGGACAAAAAGGACTATTATGGTCTAACGAAATATTCTTAAATCGTGCAAAAATTTTGAGCGAAAATATCGAGCGTATGGGTATTAAAAATGCAATTGTTAGTTCACATACACCGGCTGAGTTGAGTTCAAAATTACCACTTTTTTTCGATAAAATCTTATTAGACGCCCCTTGTTCTGGTGAGGGAATGTTTCGTAAAGATCCCGGTGCGATAGACTATTGGCATGAACATTATCCAGCTGAGAATGCCACTAGACAGCGTGAAATACTCGGAGAAGCTGTTAAAATGCTTCGTCCGGGTGGGCAGATTATTTACTCAACTTGTACATTTGCTCCAGAAGAGGACGAACAAATAATCAATTGGCTTATGGCGGAGTATCCTGAATTTAGTTTGGTTTCGATTGAAAAGCCAAACAGCGCTAATATTAGTGATGCACGTCCTGAATGGATAGACGAACTTTTTGTAAATGGAACAAATGAGCACAGTGCAACGACGACGAAAAATGAGATGAAAAAAGCTGCAAGATTGTGGCCACATAAGCTGGAAGGGGAAGGTCATTTTGTGGCGAAACTTGTTAAGGCTAGTGACGATTACAATGATGTATCTGTTGTCAAACCGCTTAAAAACAAATCTTTAGATAAACAACAACGTGAGATTTTATTTAGTTTTTTTGAGGAAACATTGGCTACATTTGATCAAAAAGCAAATGAATATGTTTTGTTTGGGGATCATTTGTATATGGCACCATTTGGTACACCAGATATTTCAAGTATGAAAATATTACGTCTTGGCCTTGAATTAGGTTTATTTAAGAAAAAAAGATTCGAGCCAGCACATGCGTTAGCTCTGGCCTTGAACCCTGATGAAGTTAATCAGTCGTATGAAATGAATTCTGAGGAGTGGGCACAATTTGTTCACGGTGATGTCCTTCAGACAAAGCTGGACTTAGATAAAGGTTGGGTATTAATGACTGCTAATGGTAACGGTGCTGGGTGGGGACGTTACGTTAACGGACAAATTAAAAACTTTTTTCCAAAAGGATTGCGATTTGTTGTAAAAAAATAATTTTGTTGAGACAGCTTTTCTTTAAAAAACAAGGCCATTTTCAGTCCTTGTTTTTTCTTTACGGTCACGTAAAATGTATTAATGTTAGTATTTGAGAAATTGCTACACTAAACAAAACTATTTTATTGAAAACAAGGTGAAACGGGAGAATTTATCATGAATAGGTCAACAAAAATATTTACTGGTTTGGCAGCTGTTGTTGTTATTGCAGGTGGCATTTATGCAGTTACTAGTCACAACTCATCTAGCTCAAAAAATACAAATAAAAGCGCTACTTTAGGATTGGTATTAGACGTTGGTGGTGTTGATGATCATTCCTTTAACCAATCAGCTTGGGAGGGTGCAAAATCTTATGCTAAGGGAAATAATTTAAAGGCCGGACAAAATGCGGCAGTTACATATTTTAATACAAAAAGTCAGTCAGATTTGAATCAGAACTTTAATTTGGCTACAAAAAGTAAAAAATATGACATTGTCTACGGTATTGGTTACTCGTTAAACCAATCAATCAGCAAATCAGCAAAACTTAATCCAAAACAGAAGTTTGTGCTAATTGATGATATTGTTAAAAACCGTAAGAATGTAGCAAGTGTGATGTTCCGTTCGGAGCAATCTTCTTACTTAGCTGGTGTAGCGGCAGCGACAAAAGCAAAAGAAAATGGTGAAAAAACAGTAGGATTTATTGGTGGTATCCATGGAAACATCATCGACGCTTTCGATGCAGGATTTGAAGCGGGCGTGAAAGCAACGGATTCATCATTGACAGTTCAAAAACAATATGCAGATTCTTTCTCTGATTCCGCCAAGGGAAAGACGATTGCGGCTGCTATGTATGCTTCAGGTATTCGCACAATTTTTGCGGCCGCAGGATTTGTCGGTAATGGCGCATTTGCTGAAGCGAAGGCTGAAAATACAAAGTTAGATGCAGACTCAAAAGATCGTTTATACATTATTGGTGTTGACCGTGATCAAAAATCTGACGGATCATATACATCAAAGGATGGAAAAAAGGTCACATCAACAATGGCCTCTTCAATTACTTCAGTTGGCGATGGGGTGAAAAACATTGCTGATAAATACAATAAAAATAAGAAATTCCCTGGCGGTAAAACAATCGCCTATGGCTTGGACGATCATGGTGTTTATTTAACAAAGTCTGAATTGACTAAGTCACAAAAGGCCGCAGTTAAAAAGGCAGAAAAGTCAATCATCAATGGTAAAATTACAGTACCAAATCATCCTAAGGGTTCACAATTTAACCAAAACTTTTAAATACTAAAAGCTATTCATTTGAATGGCTTTTTTTTGTACTTACCAATACTGTTTGATACTATATTCGTTCAAGAAGTTTATTGGTAGCAAAGCATTTGGCCGAAATACTTGTTATAATATTAATTAGACGAATCAGGGAGAAAATAAGACATGGCTTTTGACAAAACTGTAACGATACCTGGCGATAAAACATATAAACTCAGTAATAGTATTAAAAAATATACGCTTGGAGATCTTGGATTTATTACAAATAAAGCTGGTGTACACATATTACACCGTGCTTTAGAACCAGAAAAAGCGCTCGATAATGCTATTCAATTGAAAGTCTCAATCAATCAAGAACTGACTGGATTTAAAATGAGTACAGTTTCTGCTGGAGATGTTGTGCGAGTTGATATTTTCAAAAACAATAATGCTGCTGAGTTGGTGAAACTTTATTATTTTTTCGTGAATGAGTTAATTGAACGAGGCGTTCTGGAAGCAATAAATGAATAAATTTCTTTTGAAGTGGTTAATGTAGGAGGCCTAAGTAATTAATTATGACAAAATTTTACTTTGTACGACATGGACAAACTGAATGGAATCTTGAGCGCCGTTTTCAAGGTGGGCATGGTGATTCTGAATTGTTACCTTCGAGTTACAATGATATGAAAAAAGTGGGCAAGTTCTTGAGTAAAATCAAGTTCGACCACATTTATGCTTCGCCAATACGTAGGGCACGTATTACTGCGATTAACATCGCTAAACAGCTAAAATATAAGCCTGCTATATCTTTACGGTCAAATCTAGCTGAAGTTGGTTTGGGCGCATGGGAAGGTGAACTAGTTGCTAATGTAAAAGAACAGTATGCATCAAGCTATGACAATTACCGCAATGATTTAGATAAATTTGATGGTAAAGAATTTGGTGGCGAGGGATATACAAAAGCTGAAGCTCGGTTTGTTCGTTTTATTAAAGCAACCGCTAATAATTTCCCAGAAAGCAATATTTTAATTGTTTCCCACGGTATGGAACTGTCTTTTGGATTAAATGGCTTACTAAAGCAACCCCGTATGAGCATTCGTGAGCGAGGTGGTTTGACTAATACATCAACGACTATTTTATCAACTACTGATGGTGAGGATTTTGTGATAGAGGATTGGAATAATACCACTTATCTGAATAAGGAACAGGATGATTCGACAACAATTTGATGGCATACCCGGAAAAACAATTAGATAAAATAACTGGCACGTTACAAAACGTTATTTTTTCATCGACAGAATCTTATTTTAAAATTTTGTCGGTACATATTGAAGAATCAACTTTAGAAGATTGGCAAGAGCCAGAAATGATTGCCACTGGAACATTTGCTGACGTCCAAGAAGGAAGTGTGTACGGATTTTATGGCCAATTGGTTCGACATCCAAAGTACGGACAGCAATTTAAAGTCGACCATTACGAAAATGAACTGCCTCCTGATGAAAATGGATTGATTAAGTATTTTGCTAGTGGTCAATTTACTGGAATTGGTAAAAAAACGGCTGAAAAAATTGTTAACCATTTGGGATTGAATGCTGTTAATCTAATTCTAGATGACGCAAAAATTCTTGACGGTATTGTAAAGTCAGAAACAGCTCGAAAACTGGCGCGTACGTTGCGACTTAACCTAGGCTTAGAACGCTTGTTCCAAATCGGCAATCAATTTGGTATTGGTGCGGATATTGCCGGACGTTTATATGATCAATACGGCAACGAAGCACAAGATATTTTAACGCAAGATCCTTACCGTTTAGTATTTGAATTTGATGGCATTAGTTTTAAAAAAGCCGATGATATTGGTCAAAAGGTTGGTGTAGATAAATTCGATGAACGGCGTATGCAAGCCGCTGTTTACGCAACAATTATGAATGTGACGTTTCAATATGGTCATATGTTTTTATCACACGATCAATTATTATTGGCAGTCGAGCAAATGTTGCATCAAAACAACACCGAAATGTCAAAGCAAATTCAAAAGGCTATTCAGAGCTTGATTGATAGCAATATTTTGGTTAACGATGATGGTCGTTATTATGCCCAAAGGTTATATATCGCTGAAAAAGAAACGGCCAGTAATTTAACACGATTATTAAATACAAGTTCGCCATTGAATATAACAGCAAATGATATTGATGAATCATTTGTGACGCCTGGACAAATGACGCTTGATCAGAGACAAGTTGAGGCGGTTAAAACCGGGTTAAAATCACAAATTTTCTTGTTAACAGGTGGACCAGGAACTGGAAAAACAACAATTATTCGCACGATGGTCGCTACTTGGAAGAAAATGATTCAAAGTCGTGCAAAGTTTGCAGATAATACTAAAGATTTTCTCAAAAATTATCAGGTCAGAATGGCTTCACCAACAGGACGTGCAGCAAAGCGCATGACTGAGGTAACGGGTTATGATGCTTCGACAATCCATCGGCTACTGGGTATTGCTGATTTGGATGAGCCAGAGTTTAATGCGGATAATCCTATTGCAGGCGGTTTACTAGTAATAGATGAAGCATCGATGCTGGATATTGAATTAACTTCAAAATTACTAGCAGCAGTTCCAAATGGGATGAAGATAATTATCGTCGGAGATAGCGATCAACTACCATCGGTTGGACCGGGCAATGTATTAGAGGATTTAGTTAGTAGCGGAGATATCACTCATATTGAATTAGAAGTTATTTATCGACAAGGACGTGGTAGTAGTATTACTGAACTTGCAACGCATATTAAAAAAGGTGAGTTACCAACAGATTTCTTAGAGAATCAACCAGATCGTTCGAGTTTTATGGTGAATTCAGAGCAAGCTTCGCAAGCGATTGAACAAGTGGTTGCATTGGCGATAAAAAAAGGTTACACGCAAGATGATTTACAAATATTAACCCCAATGTACAAAACATCTGCTGGTGTAATTGCGTTAAATCAAATGGCTCAAAAATTATTTAACCCGCTTAAATCAAATCAAAAAAGTTTGCAGTTTGGCATGACGATTTTCCGAAAAGGTGATAAGGTCCTACAGTTAGAAAATGACAGCGAGCGAGATGTTTATAACGGAGATATGGGCAAAATAATTGCTGTCCAGTACAAGTCTGACATTGGTAACGATGATAATGAAGATCGCCTCATCATTGATTTTGATGGTAAAGAATTGGCTTATCCCAAAAAAAATTTGAATCAACTGTCATTAGCGTACGCTACGACCGTCCATAAAGCACAAGGCAACGAGTTTCAATTGGTTATCATGGTTTTGACAAATCATTTTGGCTTAATGCTTAATCGAAATTTATTGTATACAGGAATTACTAGAGCTAAAGAAGCTTTGATTCTTGTGGGAGAATACACCGCTTTTGAACGTGCTTCACGCACCTTGGTGCCGAAGAGATTCACATTTCTGCAACAAAGGTTGGACCACAGCAAAACTGAAGCGAATGAGCATGATAGTACAGACGAACCGGAAATTATTCGTGAAAAAGAACCTCATTTGACAACAACAATGGTTATTAGTAGTACGGTTAATCCGATGATTGGAATGGAAAATATTACCCCATATGATTTCATGTAATCGTTTTCATATAGTATAATGTATAATATAATAATGAATGGAGAACTTTATGACACCAGCATATGAGTTATTTAACCTTGGCAGTAATGATGAACTGGCAGGTGAAATATCAACAATTTTAGGTGTACCATTAGCCCCAATTGATATCAAAACATTTGCTGATAATGAAATATATGAGCGAATCGAAAATACTGTTCGTGGTCGGAATGTGTATGTCATCCAAGGAATCACGGCACCAGTAAATGATAATTTTATGAAATTAATGATTTTTATTGATGCAGCACGTCGTGCTTCTGCTAATTCAATCAACATTATTATTCCCTATTTCGGTTATGCACGTTCAGACCGAAAAGCCCGTTCTCGAGAACCTATTTCAGCACGTATGATTGCTAATATGTTGGAGTCTCAGGGTGTGAAGAGAGTCATGACGATAGATTTACATGCGGATCAGGTTCAAGGATTCTTTGACATTCCAGTAGATCATTTGCTAGCCATGCCGGCATTGGGACACTATTTTTATGCTAATGATTTGTTAGGGAACGATTTAGTTGTTGTTGCGCCGGATCATTCTAGTGTGGCTCGTGCACGCAAGTTTGCCAAACTTTTACATGCAGATTGGGCACTAGTTGATCGACGTGTCGATAGCGTTCGCCCGAATACACCATATCAAATTACTGGTAATGTTTCTGGTAAACGTGCTATTCTAATCGATGATATCATTGATACAGGGACAAGTATGGTTCTTGCCAGTGAAGCAGCTACTAATGCTGGTGCGATTGAAATTTATGCTGTCGCTACGCACGCTGTGTTGTCAGATAACGCGGTCGATCATCTTGAGAAATCACCAATTGATCATATTGTTGTAACAAATACTGTTGAAATAGCCGAACATAAAAAAATGAGTAAGTTGAAAGTGTTGTCTGTGGCCGAGTCATTTGCTGAAGCAATTAGACGCATCAATGTGTTTGAAAGTATTGAGGATGTGCTGAAAAGCCCAGATAATTTGGACGTAATGTTATGAAAATAGTGGATCTAGAATCTTTTTTATCTCCTGAATGGGGAAAAACAAGTAATGGATTTGTTACAACTCAATTTGGCGCAGCGTTGGAATTTATGGTTCAAGGTGCGCGTGAAGTTACTTTAAAGTTTGCAAAAAAATACGAAGGTCTCTCGCTGGTATTGTCTCTTAATGGAGAAAATTGGCATGAAATTAACGTTGAAAATAATGTAATCAAGTTATCGGTAACTGACGGTCGCTATATTTTATTGGTACGTTCTATTGCTGGTAATCAAATGACGCTATGGACTAATCCAATCACATTAGTTTCGGGCCAAATTGATTCTGGAGAGATAGCACCAATTGCAACCAATGTAAATTACATTACATTTATTGGTGATTCAATTACTGCTGGTGAGGGGATGATTGAACATGAGCCACATCCAGAGCTAAGCTATCCTGAATTGATTGCTGAAACGCTCCATAAGCCACTAGCTCGGATTGGCTATGGTGGTTCAGGTTTAACGCCGAGTGCCCCTTTTCAGGAACCAACGGCTGTTGAGGCATTATGGCATGTTGCTCCGAATGTTGAGCGTCCTAGGGTATTTTCTGATTTAGTAATTGTTAATTATGGCACAAACGATTATAATTATGGTGCAACGGTGCAAGATTTTTGTTTTGGGTTACGAGTGTACTTGCTCGAACTAATTAAACGTTTCCATGATGCTAAGATAGTGCTATTAGTGCCTTTCAATGGTGCGTTTAAAGAAGTCTTTGAGCAAGAGATAAAGCGCTTCGATTGTTTCGTTTTATTGGACACTACGCCGTGGAAAATTTCGCCGCAACAAGTGCATCCGAATATTTTGGAGCACAAGCGCGCGGCAAAACTACTTTTAGGAGGATTGATTTAAAATGGTATATGCAGCAGATGAACAACGTTACGAAAAGTTACCTTATCGCCGAGTTAGTGATTCTGGTCTTATTCTACCGGCAGTTTCGTTTGGATTGTGGCGTAATTTAGGTGATCAAATGCCACTTGAAAATTCCAGAAATGTGATTTTAAAAGCGTTTGATAGTGGTATTTTTAGTTTTGATAACGCATCAAATTATGGCCCAAGTAATGGCACAGCCGAAGTGACATTTGGAAATGTTTATCGTAATGATTTAAAACCTTATCGTGATGAATTGGTGATTACGACGAAAGCCGGTTATCATATGTGGACTGGACCTTTAGGCGAATTTTCTGGTAAGAAAACATTAGTTGCTGCGCTGGATTTGAGCTTACAACGTATGGGACTAGATTATGTTGACATCTTTTATGCACACCGTTGGGATCCAAACACACGTTTAGAGGAAACTGCTCGTGCGTTAGACTTAATTGTAAAACAGGGTAAGGCGCTTTATGTTGGTGTTTCAAACTACACTGCTGAGCAAACAAAAGCAATTACTAAAATATTCGATGAACTTGGTACACCATTTATTGGCAACCAAGTATCTTATAACATGTTGAACCGCACAGCTGAAAAGGATGGTCTTTTGGATGTCTTGGATCAAAATCATGCGGGTCTTGTAGCCTATGGACCACTTGCTGAGGGCTTACTAACTGATCGTTATCTGCAAGAAATTCCTGCTGATTATCCAATCCATCCAACAAATCAATTCTTATTTAAGAACGGTAAGGACGCCTTAATTGCCAAGCTAAATGCTTTAAACGCAATTGCGCAAGGCCGTGGACAAAAATTGTCACAAATGGCGCTAGCTTGGCTATTGAAGGATGAGCGCGTTGCAACAGTTGTCATTGGTGCAAGTAAGGTTGAACATTTAGTTGACAACTTAAAGTTTTCCGATAATTTAAATTTCTCGGCGGCTGAACTTAAAGAAATTCAAGCTATTTTAGACAAATAAATATTGGATACATCAGGAATCAGTTTTGAACTGGTTCTTTTTATTGTCCAAAAAGAAACCGTTTACAATCCAAACGTTCGACAAATTTTGTCAGATCTTGAAAATATCTATCAAAAAACGAACCATATCGTTATTTATTATAAAAATATAATTTAAAAACATACAAAATGATCAATATAATTGTTAAACTATAGTTATTAACAAACAAAGAGGCCAGTCATGACAAAAGTTTTGATTATCGGTTCTGGTGCACGTGAGCATGCGCTAGCACAAACATTTTTAAAAAGTCCACAAGTAGATGAAGTCATTGTTGCACCCGGAAATGATGGGATGTCAGATGACCATTTACGTCGAGTTGAAATTCCAGTAACTAATTTAATTGAACTAAGAGATTTCGCAACCCAAGAACACGTTGATCTAACTTTTGTTGGCAATGAAGAGCCGTTGACACTAGGCATCGTTGACGTATTTGCAGAAGCCTCCTTAAAAATATTTGGTCCAACAAAAAAGGCAGCCCAACTTGAAGGTTCTAAATCATTTACGAAGAACATCCTTCAAAAGCACAATATCCCAACTGCGCAATCACTGACCGTAACTTCTTTGAATGAAGCTAATCAAGCTATTGCAAAATTTGGTTTTCCAATTGTTTTTAAGCTCGATGGCTTGGCTTTGGGCAAGGGAGTAACTATTATTGAAAATGCCGCTGATGCTCAACAATATTTGGAAAAGTTATACACGCAAAGTGCTGATGCCAAATTGGTTATTGAGGAATATTTGAAAGGAGTCGAGTTTTCTGTATTCACATTAGTGGGTCAAAATGGTGTAATGACTCATGCGCCTTTGGCACAAGATCATAAACGTCGTTTTGATGGTGATGAAGGACCTAATACCGGTGGAATGGGGGCTTATAGCCCAGTGAAATGGATTTCAGATCAAATTCGACAGGAAACTATTGAAACTTTAGTTAACCCAACAGTGAAAGCGATGGTTGAAGAGCATGCACCATTTACTGGTGTCTTATACACAGGTGTCATGTTAACTGAAGAAGGACCTAAAGTCATTGAGTTCAATGTGCGTTTTGGTGACCCTGAGGCGCAAGTAGTATTACCCCAATTTGATGGTGATTTTTATCAATTAATTTTGCAGCTATTGTCAGGTGAAAAGCCAACGTCACATTGGCAAGATGAAGAAGTGTATGTTGGTGTTGTTCTAGCAGCGAAGGGTTATCCTGAACGTCCTCAAAAAGGAGCAATCGTTCCTCAAATCCCATTAGTGACTAATTATGCTGGCGTTAAATTGGCGAACACGGTGTTGCGTGCAAATGGCGGTCGTGTAGCCACTGTTATTGCTCATGACAAAAATGTGAAATTGGCACAAAAAAAAGTTTATAATGTATTAGATAAGACACCGATGGATTTACAATATCGTCATGATATTGCTTATCAAGCTGTTCAAAAATTATAAAGGGAAACAAACATGCAAACAGATATTGAAATTGCCCAATCCGTTGAAATAAAACCAATTACAGAAATTGCTACTGCTGCAGGGTTGCAGGCCAATGAAATTGAGCCCTATGGATACGACAAAGCAAAAATTAATTTGGATTCATCTATCGTGCGTAAACAAGAATTAGGTAAGCTGATTTTGGTTACGTCAATTAATCCAACTCCTGCTGGCGAAGGGAAATCAACAGTAACGGTTGGTTTGGCTGATGCGCTAAATTTGGCTGATAAAAAGACGATGATTGCGCTACGTGAACCTTCCTTGGGACCTGTGATGGGACTTAAAGGTGGCGCAACTGGTGGTGGCTTTGCGCAAGTTGTTCCAATGGCTGATATTAATTTACATTTTACTGGGGACTTTCATGCATTAACATCAGCTCATGATACACTTGCTGCATTGCTAGATAATAGTATTCACCAAGGAAATCCATTAAATATTGATCCACGTCGTATTTTGTGGAAACGCGTAGTAGATATTAATGATCGTGAATTGCGTCATGTTACCGTCGGCTTAGGTGGACCAACTTCAGGTGTTCCGCGGGAAGATGGTTTTGACATTACTGTAGCTTCTGAGTTGATGGCCATTCTAACACTCTCAACTGATTTAATGGATATGAAAGAGCGTATCAAGCGTATTGTTGTTGGTTATACCTACAGTAAAGAACCAGTGACTGTTGCTGATTTGGGTGTTGCTGGAGCTTTAACTGTTTTGTTGAAGGACGCTATCAAACCCAATCTTGTCCAAACGTTGGCGCACACACCGGCAATTATTCACGGTGGTCCATTCGCTAACATCGCTCAAGGGACTAACTCTATTTTGGCAACCAAAACAGCTCTGAAATTAGCAGATTATGTTGTCACGGAGGCGGGATTTGGTGCCGACTTGGGGGGGGAGAAGTTCCTAGATATTAAAGTGCCGTTGCTGGGTAAAACGCCAGATACAATTGTTATTGTAGCTACTGTACGTGCTTTGAAACATCATGGTGGCGTTGCATTAGCAAATTTGAATAATGAAGATATCACGGCGCTCAAGAACGGCTTAGAGAATTTGGGTCAACACCTAACAGCGATGAATCGTTATGGCGTACCGGTGTTAGTAGCCATTAATCGCTTCACCTCGGATACGGAAGCAGAGTTACAGGTTATTAAAGATTACGTCCAAAAATTTGGCGCTACAGCTTATACGACAGAAGTTTGGGCAAAAGGCGGTGCAGGGGCACAAGAGCTGGCTGCGGCTGTTATTAAAAAATCAGCTCAAGAAGCAGATTTTACACCACTATATCAAGCTGAAGATTCAGCTATTGATAAACTAAATACTATCGTGCAAACAATATACGGCGGAGCTGGTGTTGAATTATCAACTAAGGCGCAAAAACAATTACAAGATTTTGAAAAGTATGGTTGGGACAAGTTACCAATTATTATGGCAAAAACGCAGTACTCATTTACAGATGACGCTAAAAAACTTGGAGCACCTCAAGATTTCAAAATTCATATCCGTGAATTTGTACCGAAACTTGGGGCTGGATTTTTAGTCGCATTAACGGGAAACATCATGACAATGCCTGGATTACCAAAACATCCAGCGGCATTAGATATTGATATTGATGAAAATGGTACAATTACTGGTTTGTTTTAGACTAAAAAATGGCTTTGGGGCCATTTTTTATTACATATTTGCTGGCTCGACATGGATTTCAACGTCAAAAATTTGGTACTCTTCAAATAATTTTTTTTCAATAAGTTTTGTGATGGCATGACTTTCTGCCACAGTCAGTTGTGGGTTCATTGTTACGACAATATCCAAGGCAATGTTTTCACTATAGGATCGACCTCTTATCTCTTTTACAGTGATGACACCAGGAATTCTGTTAACTGCCAAACGATACTGATCCAGTGTATGCTGATCAAAACCATCTGAAAGCATAAACACACTATTTTTAAAAATGTCAATTGCCATGTTAAGAATTAATAGAGAAATAATGATTGCTACAGTGGCATCAAGCCATGAAAAATGAAGTGATGATGCGAGAATTGCCAACGTGGTAGCTATACTAGTAAAAATATCACTGAGATTGTCCTTTGCAGCAGCAAGCAAAGCTGTGCTATGTACGCGTTTGGACAACTTTTTGTTGTGAAAGTACAAAAAGCTAAGTAGAATGGCTGAAACGATGCCAACAATTGCGCTGAGCGGGCTAGGAGTGGCTATCTGATTACTCAAGATATTTTTAAAAGCGCTAAGTAGAACTTGTAACGCAACGATTAACATCATTATTGAAGTAATCATACTGGCGATGTTTTCTGATTTCCAGTGACCGTATTGATGGTTTTTATCAGGTGGTCGGCGCGAAAAATGAAGTCCAATCAGTACGGTTAGTGACACTAAAATGTCAGTTAAATTATTAAAGCCATCAGCGATTAAGGCTTCCGAATGACCAATTTTTCCAACTAACAATTTCGTAACAGTGATCAGGCTATAGGCAGTTAGACTTATAATAGCACCACCTTCAGCGGCTTTAAGTTGTTCATAGCGTTTATTGAGCATTTTGGTACCTGCATGTCAATGACAAATACATGTGCAAGAATTCACTCTTATTATACAATGAAATACAGTTGTTCCATCAAATTTGACTTTCATTTTTGGTGGAGAACAAATCCCTTTTAATGTTGTGTTTGAACCGTTTTAAACCAACAATATAAAGGTGTGTTATACTATATTTATGAAAACAGGAACAGTAAAAATTTGGCAAAAAGAACGTGGATATGGATACATTACACCCGATGAAGGTGGAGATGATGTCTTTGTTCATTTTAATGGTATTGATATGGATGGCTTTAAGTCATTGATTCAAGGCGAAAAAGTAGCGTACGTACTGGTACAAGGGTATAAGTCTTATCAAGCAGCCCAGGTTCGTCCACTTTCGGTTGAGGCAGCAGACATTTAATGGTGGCATATCGTGAGACAGTAACATCGTCTAAGATAATTTATGAGGGACCAATCTTTAGCGTTGAAACGCAAGATGTTGATCTCTATAATGGAAAAAAAGCTAAAAGAGATATTGTTCGGCACGTGCCTGCAATTGGCGTTTTAGCTTTTGTTGATGATGAACATATTATTTTAGAGAAACAATGGCGTGCCACAATTGGCGATTTTATTTTGGAAATTCCCGCTGGAAAATTGGATCAACGTGATTTTGACGAACCTCATCATGCAGTTGAGCGTGAACTAAATGAAGAATTACGTATGGCAGCGGGTTCTATTGAAAAAGCGTTAGGTTTTGTTGAAACGGTTGGTTTTTCTGATGCTTATATGCATTTATATGTTGCGAGAAATTTGACACCCATTGAACAAGATCAACAATTACCACGCGATTTAGGGGAGACAATGGATTTAGTAACCATGTCTTTTAGTGAAGTGAAATCGTTGTTTGATTCAGGAAAATTAATTGATCAAAAAACTGTCACAGCCTTTTTGTATTGGAATTACTTGCGGGGTTAATTTATGGATAAAATGTCACGTAAAGCAGCCAAAAAAGAGCAAAAGGTGCGTGAAAAAGAACGTATCAAAGTTGAAAAAGAATACGCTAGAAAACATCCAACTCAAGTTGAAATTGTCCAACCAGAAACTCGAGAAGAGATGCGGCTAACACGTAAAGGACGTTATGAATTAGGGTCAGATGGTAAGTTAACAGCGAAAGGTAAATCAAAACGCTTAACGCACCGTTATAATGTAATTATTATTGTTTTGATTCTATTAATTATTGCAACGTATGCTGCCTTTTTTTTAATTAACTAGTAAATTTGGAGAAAAAAATGAAAATAGGAATTATCACGCCAATGGCGGAGGAAAAGATTGCATTGTCTGCAATTCTTGAAAATACAGAAACAAGACAGCACGGCAGCACAACGATTACTTCAGGAACTTATAAAAATCATGAAGTAATGCTCACTGAGTCTGGTATTGGTAAAGTGGCTGCAGGTTCTGCCGCTACAGTGATGATTGATAATTTTAATCCTGATTTAATTGTTAACACTGGTTCTGCTGGTGCATTAGACCCCGATTTAAAAATAGGGGATGAAGTTATTGGTACACGTATTGCGTATTCTGACGTTGATGTAACAGCATTCGGCTATGCCTATGGTCAATTACCAAATAAGCCCTTATATTATGAAGCTGATCCGGCAGTAGTTGCTGATTTTATGAATTTGACAGCGGGCAAAAAAGGCTTAATTGTTTCTGGTGATCAATTTGTTCAAGAAGATGGTAAAAAGAAAATCTTGTCCCATTTTCCAGAGGCATTAGTTGCTGAGATGGAAGCAGCTGCAGTAGCACAAGTTGCGACACAGTTTGGAACCCCATTTATTGTATTACGTGGTGTTTCCGATTTAGCTAACGGAGAATCTAATATTGTATTTGATGATTACGTAGTTGAAGCTGGCAAGGCTTCAGCCCAGTTATTAATTAACTATATGGATCAAAAAAACTAAGCCGACAGGCTTTTTTTTGTACTTTGAAATTAGTGCAGTGTTAGATATAGCTGATTTGTATAGTAATTGGTATAGAGGTTAGTGTGCAAGCTAGTGAAGAATAATGTAAAATAGAAAATATATTAAATTTAAGGAATATAATAAAATGATTACTTCATATAACCAAAAATCTTGTGGGGACATACTTGTCGTTACGCTTGCTCCTAACGCGGAAAAACAGATGGTGACTACTAGCGGAAACGTAACACGAATAAGTAATGCTGAGACAGGTCAGGCAACTGGATTTAACATCGCTAATGTAGGTGCCAAATTAGGAATTATTGGAGAAAATGGTCAAATATTCTTAAATGAAGAGCAAATAAATATTCTTAATGCCAATATCAAATCAGCTGGGTTTGATGAAATCATGAAGGTTTCACCTTCAAAACTTGTTATTGGTTTCGTTGAAAGCCTTTCGAATCATCCCGATTCAGATCATTTGCATATCACACAAACAAAAGTTGGTGATCAAAAAAGTTTGCAGATTGTCTCTGGATCGCCAAATATGAAAAAAGGGATTAAAGTAGTGGTAGCTCAGCCTGGAACTATGATGCCTTCAGGCGCCTTGATATGGGATGGTGCATTACGCGGCGTGCCATCTTCAGGGATGATTGTTTCTGGGCGAGAGTTACATTTACCGGGGGCTCCTGAAAAACCAGGTGCTTTAGTTTTACCAAATGATTTTGGTGAAATTGGTGATGTGTTTGACTTCAAAAAGGGTGCAACTCTCTATAAAAATGGATTAGTTGATACAAATTATTAAGACAGAGGAAGTACAGCTAGTGTTGATTAATTGATTAATGTAGCTGAAAGTGTTGATAAGATGGTAGATAAAATTAGAAACGCACCACGTGTTTATCGAATATTCAATGATGAAAGTACAAAGTACCGGAAATTGGTGTTTGAGTTACGAAAAGGTGAGTTACAGTATTTCACGTTTGTGATGGAGATTGTAAAAAAATGAGTAAAAAATATTATTTTATTGGCATTAAAGGTACTGGAATGGGACCGTTAGCACAAATTTTGCATGACCAAGGGGACGAGGTACTTGGTTCAGACATTGATACGTATACATATACGCAAGCTCCGTTAGAGGCCGCAGGTATTAAAATATTACCATTTGATGCAAGAAATGTAGATGCCAATCAAGATGCTATTTTTGTGAAGGGAAACGCTTTTAATAATGATCAAATTGAAGTGGCTCGGGCATTAGAAATTGGTGTAACCATGATTTCTTATCCAGAAGCTGTTCAAGAACAAATATCACAAACCACATCCATAGCAATTGCAGGAGCCCACGGCAAAACTTCCACAACCGGATTACTAGCTCACGTGTTAAAGAATATTGCCCCCACCTCATATCTTATCGGGGATGGCACAGGACGAGGGGTGCCTAACTCACAATTTTTTGTTGTTGAGGCAGATGAATATCGTCGTCATTTTAAAGATTATGCCCCAGATTATGCAATTTTAACAAATATTGATTTTGATCATCCTGATTATTATACTGGCATTGAAGATGTAACGTCTGCATTTGCTGATTTTGCTAATAATGTTAAAAAGGCTATTTTTGCTTGGGGTGATGATGAACATTTGCGTTCGTTGCAACCTACGGCAGATGTCTACTACTATGGTGTTAATCCCGAACAGGATGATTTTGTTGCAACTAATATTCATAAATCAACTCAAGGATCGCATTTTGACGTTGTTTTTCGTGGTAAAGACTTAGGCGAATTTGCCGTTCCCTTATTCGGGCAACATGGTATTTTAAATGCGTTAGCAGTGATTGCTGTATCTTATATGGAAGAGGTTGACCTTGATTTAATTCGTCAATATTTGCTGACCTATCAGGGTGTTAAACGTCGTTTTAGCGAAAAGCAAATTGCTGATATTACAGTGATTGATGATTATGCTCACCATCCAACAGAAATTATGGCGACATTAGATGCGGCACGCCAAAAGTATCCCAACAAAAAAATTATTGCCATTTTCCAACCACATACTTTTTCACGCGTAATTGCGTATAAAGACGAATTTGCTAGTAGTTTAGAAGCGGCAGATCAAGTTTATCTAGCCAATATTTTTGGATCTGCACGAGAACAAGCCGGAACGATTACTTCCAAGGACTTAGGATCTGAAATTAGTAAGTTTGGTGGCATCATTGAAGAAAATGACATGAGTCTTTTGATGCCATATGAAAATGCTGTAATGGTCTTTATGGGCGCTGGTGACATTGAAAAATATGAATTTGCTTATGAAAAGCTACTTGGCCAATTGAGAACGGACTTGACTTAATATCTATTTAATGTGATTTCTGTTATAATTGATATAACCAGAATTGTTTAGAATACTGGAGGTAAATAGTAATGGATAATTTTAATATGAACGCCCGTCGTGATGTGACGGGTGTAGATGAGGGAATGCGCGCATTCTTTAAACAAACATATAGCTTTATGGGTATAGCAGTTTTACTTACCGCAGTGACAGGCTTTATAGTACAAAACTTTTTTTTGGAACAAGTTGCTAAGTTGCTTGTAGGTAATGTTATTGGTCTTTTGGCGCTGTTGGGTATTCAGATGTTGATTATAACGATGATTGGTCGTGCAACTTTTAAAAATCCTGCTCGTGCTTTTGGTTTGTTGATGGCTTTTGCAGTGGTTGAAGGCTTAACGCTTGGTGTCTTGTTAGCTGTTTATACAGGAGCTTCTGTGATGATGGCTTTCGTTTCTGCATCCGCGGTTTTTGGTGGAATGGCGGCTTATGGTGTCCTCACAAAACGTGATTTGACGGGACTAGGTTCGATTTTGTTTGGTCTGTTAATCGGTTTGCTGATAGCATCAATTGCTAATATGTTTTTCTACAGTGGAATCGTTTCGCTATTGCTTTCATGGGCTAGTGTCGTTGTCTTCTCCTTATTCACAGCATATGATAATCAGAATTTGAAGGTGATGTACTCACAATTTGCTGGTCAAGCAGATACAACAGGACTTGCAGTAAATGGCGCCTTGAGATTATACTTAGACTTTGTCAATATTTTCTTCGCGCTGCTACGCATCTTCGGTGTTGTTAATGGTTCACGTGATTAATGAAAAAGACCCAAAGGGGGTCTTTTTTTTTGTGAAAAAAATTTTGCTATAAACTAGAAACAAAAGTTTTAATTTTAATCATATAATCACGTATAATGAAATAGTTGTGGAAATATGAAGATTATTGTTGAGGAATATTATGAATTTGAATCGGAGAAAAAGCATTATTTTGGTCTCAATTATCTTGGTATTACTGGCTATTATTTTTGTTCAAGTAGCACGTTATTATCATGATACATATGTAACAGAAATCGGCTATGCCAAAACATCTGCGCATGTTCCTAAAAAAGAAAAAACTACAGATGATAATGGGAAGATTATTGCTCATTCACATAGTTATATATATAAATTTTACTTTGTTACCAAAAAAGGTGAAAGAAAAACACTCAATTATGAATTAAGTGGTAAGAATGTGAGGCCATTGAAAGAGAATAGTTTTGTTAAAGCCGATATTAGTGATAAACGTGTAGTAAAAGGTCCATATATCATTAGTAAGTCAACAATTCCAGATAACATTATTCATAAGCTGAAATAATATTTTTGAACACTTTCATAAATACTGCCTAGTATAGTCCATTGCTTTCAAAAAGCTATCGTTTTAAAATATTGTATGTGCTTTTCAACTCTACCGAAAAATGCACACTCTTGAATGTGGGACCATATGTTTACCTAATTGTATGGTTCTTTTTTATTTAGTTTAAATGACCAACGTTTGACAAATAAAATCTTTCAGGTACAATGAATCTTATGCGTGAATTTAAGAGAGAGAGTATTTTTATGACATTTACAAGACTACTAAGGGTAGCTGGAGCAATATGTTCACTGTTTTTCATCAGCACCTCATCTGTGATGGCGGGAACTGTGACGTCAAATGAATATCAGCAATATTATCATCATAATATTGAGCAAGGATTTATGAATGACGTACAGAGTATTTGGCAGGACTCATCAGGGTACTACCATATTTACTATTTAGCGGATTTAAATTATAAGCATGATGACGATGGCACGGAATGGTATCATGTTAAGACAAAAGACTTTGTACACTACGAGAAACTAGGAATAGCTATCCCTAAGTTTCAGAATAAGTGGGAAGCAGTTGCTACTGGATCAGTAATTAAAAACACGAACAAATTTTTTTCTGATTTGCCAAAAAAAGCAATAATTGCTTACTTCACTAGTTATACGCCAACTGGACAAAAACAATATGTGGCTTATTCTATTGACAATGGTGTGACCTATAAACCTTATTCCGATGGCGCCATTATGTCTGCGTCGTCCGTAAATGCTCACTTTAGAGATCCATACGTCTTTTTCAATAAAGAAACTAAAAAAATAACGATGTATCTTGCTGAAGATGATAAAATTGGTGTTTACACTAGCGATGATGGTAAAAACTTCAACTACGTAGGTGCTACGGCATTGAATAGCGATGCCTTAAATGGCAAAGATCTGGGCTTGATTGAATGTCCAAACCTAAAAACAATGAGAGATACAACCACAGGGATAACTAAAACTGTGATGTTTTTCGGTGCTAATGGCTACAATTACGGACAGACAAGTGGTTCTTATTATATGGTTGGGCACCTTGACAATAACGGTGTATTTGTCGCTGAACAGCAACCAAAACGTGTTGATGATGGTTCAGATTATTATGCTAGTAACTATTTTCAAACATCAGACAATACGAATATATTGTCAGTCGGTTGGTTAGGTAATTGGGGTTATTCAAGCAAAAAAATAGTCGATGCGAATAATGAACAATCATATAAGTTGGGCTCATTATCTTTAGCGCATCAATTGAATCTAAGCAAAGTCAACGGTGAGTACACAATGGTATCTTCATTGGTTAAGCCCTACGGTAGTTTAACACAAACAGTTAAAGACACGATTAATACGAGTCAGTTATCTAAGGATAACGAAGGCTATTATCAACTATTGAATGCTCAACGCTGGACAAGTCAAAACTTCTATTTACAAATGACAAATAAAAAGAAGGGGACCGTCTGTGGAAACGTTCACTTGTCATTCAAGCAAAAAGATTCAACTGTTAACTTAAATTATAATGCAGACACCGGATATTACACGGTAACACGACAAACAAAAAATATCGCTGATAGTAATGCAAACACTGAGTATAATAAAACATTTGTCGAACAAAGCGGTGTGGTTAATCCAAATGTCTTCAAGCTTCATGTATACACGGATAAAACAAGCATTGAGTTTGAATTTGAAAATAGTGGACGTACTTATTCACTATTAAAGTATTCGACAGAAGATGACTTATTATTTAATATTGAAACTGACAGTGAGAACGACTTGTTTTATTCGATGAGCAATGTTGATAATAAATAATCTTTGCTAATTAGCAGCATTTGTAACTAAATAAAAAGTATGTAAAACTTTTAGCTGGTGAATTTGGCTAAAAGTTTTTTATCGTTTTGACTAGTAACAACAAAAAATACGTGCAAAAACTGATTCATAAGAAATTACTATACTTAAGTGATATATCAACGTGTGTTACACTTAATATAGATAAATATAAGATGGGACATTAAGATGACCAATAAAAAACTATTACTTATTGATGGGAATTCTCTGGCTTTTAGGGCTTTTTATGCGATGTACAATCAGCTAGATCGTATGATCTCGCATGAAGGATTGCATACAAATGCATTAGTGGCTTTTAATAACTTTTTAGATAAAATTGTAGACCCAATGGCTCCAGATTTAGCATTAGTGGCTTGGGATGCTGGTTCTGGCAAAGAAACACATCGTGGGAAATTATTTCCTGAATATAAGGACGGCCGTTCTAAAGTACCAGAGGAATTTAAAGAACAGTTTCCATATTTACGTGAAATGGTTATGTTGCATGGTTTGCGGAATTATGAACAGGCTGGTTTAGAAGCTGACGATATCATTGGCACTTATTCACGTATGGGTGAAGCAGCAGGATATTCTGTTATTATTGTAACCGGCGATCAGGATTTGACACAATTAGCCACGGAAAATATTACTGTAAACGTGACCAAAAAAGGTGTAACAGATATTGAAAGCTATACACCAGCTTATATAAAAGAAAAATTTGGGCTTACACCGGATCAAATCATTGATAAGAAGGCGTTGACGGGCGATACATCTGATAATTATCCAGGTGTTACAAAAGTCGGTGAAAAAACAGCATTAAAATTACTTACCGAATATAATAACATTGACAATTTGTATGATAATATCGATAAAATGAAGCAGTCAAAAATGAAGGATAATTTGATCAATGATCGCGAATTAGCCTTCCAAGCACGTGAATTAGCTACAATTTTAACTGATGCTACATTACCTTTACCGCTTGAAGAAATGGAATATAGAGGTGTCGATTTTGAGAAGATTATTCCATTCTATGAAAACTTGGATTTCAAACAACATTTAGCGAAGATAAAAGCATTACGTAAATCTGGACAACTTGAGAATACAAAAGAATTTGATAATGGTGTAAATTTTGTCGAATTAAAAGAAAATAATTTAAAAGCAGTTGCGATGCTAGGGGATAAAATATCAGTTCATATTGAATTTGTGGGTGATAATTATCACGAGGGTGAAATGATTGGTTTCGCCATTGGTAATCCAGAAGTTGGCTACTATGCTAGTCGTGATATTTCCTTGTTACAAACCGAAGAGTTGAAGTCAGTGATTGAGAATGACCAGATTTTAAAAAATGTTTTCAATGTTAAAGCACAGCTTGTATTATTTAAGCGACTTGGTGTGGCACTTAAGGGCGTGAATTTTGATTTTATACTGGTTGCCTATTTGCTTGATACGGTAGCTAATGATAATGTTTTGTCAACTTTAGCACAGCGTTTTGATGTTTACTTAACACCTGATGAAGATATTTATGGTAAAGGCGCTAAATTCACTGTTCCAACCGATACCAATCTTTTGTTGTCACACATTGTTCATAAAGCGGATGGGCTTTTCAAATTAGAAAAACCAGCGTTCGCAGAATTAAAGCAACACGAACAAACGCACCTATATACAGACATTGAGCTACCATTAGCGTTTGTTTTAGCTGATATGGAATATCAAGGTATTAAGGTCAATCCCGAGTACTTACAAAATAAAGGCAAAGACTTATCCGAACGAATAGCTGATATTCAATCTGCCATCTATATTGAAGCTGGTGAAGAGTTTAATCTGAACTCACCAAAACAATTAGGTGTATTGTTGTTTGAAAAAATGGGTTTGCCAGTGATTAAAAAGACAAAGACAGGATACTCAACGGCTGTGGATGTTCTAGAAAAACTAGCACCACAAGCGCCCATAGTGGACCATATTTTGCAGTATCGTCAATTAGCAAAATTAAAATCAACTTACATTGACGGCCTACTTTCGGTTATATATCCCAAGGACAGCAAGATTCACACACGATTTTTGCAAACTTTGACACAAACTGGTCGATTGTCATCAGTTGATCCTAATCTGCAAAATATTCCAATGCGCTCAGAAGAAGGGCGTTTGATTCGGACAGCATTTGTTCCTAGTCATCCGGACTGGCAAATATTTGGTGCCGATTATTCTCAAATTGAATTGCGTGTTTTAGCCCATGTTACAGGTGATAAAAACATGCAAAAAGCCTTTCTAAACGGCGAGGACATACATGACGAAACAGCTCGTGCTGTCTTTGGCTTAGCCGATGATGCAGTAGTTGATCCACTTAAGCGTCGCACGGCTAAAGCTGTGAATTTTGGTATTGTGTATGGTATTTCGGATTATGGTTTGGCTAATAATTTAGGGATTCCACGTGCCGAGGCGAAACGTTTTATTGATACTTATTTCCAAGAGTTCCCTCAAATTCATGAATGGATGAATACAATTAAGACTTTTGCACATGAACATGGTTATGTAGAAACAATTGCCCATAGGCGACGTTATTTGCCAGATATTCAAGCAAAGAACTTTAATTTAAGGTCATTCGCTGAACGAACTGCGATGAATTCGCCCATACAAGGTTCAGCGGCAGATATTATCAAAATTGCGATGATAAAGGTTAACGAAGCTTTACGAGAGAATAATTTGCAGGCAAGAATGTTGCTTCAAGTACACGATGAATTGATTTTTGAAACCCCTGTAGACGAAATTGATGAATTGACCGAAGTTGTCACGAATGTTATGGATTCAGCCGTTGCATTAGATGTACCATTGAAAGTTGACGCACACCATGGTGACACTTGGTACGATGCAAAGTAGGGGTTACAAAAATTCAAGTGAGGACGGATTATTATTATGATAAAATTGCCTTCAGTATTGGCGGTGACTTCTAGTGGCGACATGACAGTATGGCGGATCATGCAAAAATTAGGAATATATGTTGCAATTTTTGTGATAATCTTTTTGTTAGTTGCTGCTGGTCAACTTGTAATTTCTAGACTACGTCATAAGAAGTTTAGTCATCATCATTTGTTTTATGATGCACTGTTTGCCACAAGTTTCATCTCGTTGCTTGTCCTTGGAGGTTCTTACTTATACCAAAAAAATGTGGCTGGCATCAAAACAGCTATTTTAGAACCAATTCATGAACAAGAACGCAAAACGGCTAATAAAAAAGCAGCAGAGGATACAACTTCGCGCGCCCTTATTCGAAAAATGGTTATGCGAAATGCAACAAAAAATTTTGAGAAACAAGGATTTGTAGCAATTCCAAGTAGAAATATTTTATTACCAATTTATAATGATGCCTATAGTGATGAAGGACTGAACCTTGGTGCAAATTATGCGAATAAATCCGAAAAAGACCCGGAGGGGAAACAAAAGCCAGTTATGGGACAAGGGAACTATGGATTAGCAGCCCACAATTTTAATGATGGTCAGACTGGCTTTAGTGCGTTGCAACAGACAGCCAATAATGATTCACCGTATTTACAGGACGGTAAACTGAAGGGTTCATCATGGCTAAATGGGAACAGTATTTTGTTGGCTAATAGCGAAGGTATTTACCGATACGAAATTACTAGCCAAAAGACAGTTCCATCAACAGAGGTGTCAGTTTTAAATCCAACTAAGAAAGCACAGTTAACAATTATTAGTTGTCTTTTTCCTTCAACGACATATCGAATTATCACTCATGCTGATTTGAAAAAAACTTATACATGGCGTAATGCACCCGAAAAATTGGTTAGTGAATTTAATTTGAAAGTACGCAATACTAATGCCCGTGTTAGTTGGTGGAATCCAGGCATAGAAGAAGGTGCAAATGGTGATGCTGGTGGAACAAAATAAATTGAATTGATTGAAAAAATGGTTTCAGATAATGAAACCATTTTTTGATGAATAAAATTCATTACCATTTATTTATACTATGAACAGCGCTATAATAAGCGAAAGCATAAAAATAGTGTCAAAATTTTTCTTTATACAGGGATAAAAATGATAAATAAACAAAAACGTAAGGATACCTCACTAATATTTAAGCGACAATTCTTCGATGTGAAAGCACAAGAATATTTGCCCATCTCTGCTGATGAATTATTATCTCAGCACTTGCTGATCACTGGTGTTACCGGTAGCGGAAAGTCTTCGACTGCGCTAACCATTATAGAAGAACTCAAAAAGAACCAACAGAATGTTATTGTATTAGATCCAACAGGTGAATTTCGTACAATACCAAATGTACAGCGTATCGTGTTGGGGAATGATGGTTTTTTTGATGTTACTCACCTAACGAGTGATCAAATTGCTCAGCTATTAAATATTACAGATGAATCGTTGCTGGGCAAATTACCCGCTGCAATTGAAAGTTTGCAAATACAAAACAATGTTGTAGCTAAAACAGGAATCTATAAAAAGATTAATAGAAGCCAAATTGAACATGAGAACCTAGTGGAACGACTTAAAATCAAGGATAAATACTTTGATTTAAGCTTGCTGGCTAATCAGTTGCAAGAAGAATTTATTACGCCGTATGTTGATGAGCGTGCTGATTTTTCATTATTAGGACAAACTTATGATAAGGAAGCTATTGCCAAAGCATGGTCAAGCATTGCCCAATTAAAGCAAACCTTAAAAAATAAACAAATACGTACTTTATTGTCAAGATCAATGAAACAAGGAATTGTGCACTATGATGTCGATTATTTACTGCGATTGTTTATAACGCGTCGGGCGACCAAACAGAGTTTGATTATTGATTTATCTTTGTTTAGTCACGAACAAAAATTAAATCAAGTACTTGTTGAGATACTGACTATGCAAATGATGAGCATAGCGAAACTTAATGGACCAAGCTTTCCTGTAACAATCTTTATTGATGAAGCACATCGATACTTGTCTAATAATGGGCATGACAATCACGGCATCTTTTCGTTAATTCGTGAGGGACGAAAACTAGGATTAGATTTGATGATGAGTACACAAAGCCCATTGGATGTTCCTGTTGAGCTACTCGGACAATTTGGCAGCTTTATCGTGCAGCGACTCAACACACGAAATGAAATGAAAAACTTATTAATCATCAAAGAGGACCTAATTGACCAAGTAGCAAATCTTGCAACTGGGGAGGCGCTTTTAAAAACAATTGGTCGCCAAGAGTTGAAAAAAATCAAAGTTGAACTGAGTACAATTAGTCACCAAACCGAAAATATTCAATTTGGTCTATAACTAATTTCAATGTCAGAAAACCTGACACATAATTTGCAAAGGCTATTAATTTCGTTTAGAATAAAAGTATCTTAAGCGGAGGTATTGTGATGAGCGAACGCGAATTGAGACGTAATTTATCAATTTTACCAATTGGTACTGTACGCGAGCTCACGTTATTGACTGATCGTCAGATTAGATACTATGAACAACAGAAATTAATTGCGCCGGGTCGCGGCAAAGGTGGCCAGAGACGTTTTTCATTAAATGATGTTGATCGTTTGCTCGAAATCCGTGATTTCTTGGATGCTGGAGACTCTATCAAAGATATTCAAGAGATTTTCGCCAAGCAACGCCGTAAAGCACAAGAAAAACAAGATTCAGAAGCAGCATTACGCCGTTCACTACAAAAAGAATTCGCCCAACTGGGACGATTCGGGGCTCATTAAGAAAGGACAATCATGGCTCGCAAAACTTTTACCAAAGAAGAAATTAAGCAAATCGTGGCAGACGAAAACGTGGAGTTTATTCGCGTAACCTTTACAGACGTCTTGGGCGCTATTAAAAATGTTGAAGTACCTACATCACAGTTAGATAAAGTGTTAGACAATAATTTAATGTTTGACGGTTCATCTATCGAAGGGTTTGTACGTATTAATGAATCAGATATGTATCTATATCCTGATTTGTCAACATTCATGATTTTCCCATGGGCGACTGACGGACACGGCGGTAAGGTAGCACGATTAATTGCTGATATTTACACAGCGGATCGTGAACCATTTGCTGGTGACCCTCGTCACGCACTACGTACTGTGTTGACAGAAGCACGTGAAGCTGGATTTACTTCATTTAATGTTGGTACTGAGCCTGAATTCTTTTTGTTCAAGCTTGATGAAAAAGGAAACCCAACCACAGAATTGAATGATAAGGGCGGCTACTTTGATTTGGCACCTTTGGATATGGGTGAAAATGTTCGTCGTGAAATCGTCTTGACATTGGAAAAGATGGGCTTTGAAATCGAAGCAGCTCACCACGAAGTTGCTGAAGGTCAACACGAAGTTGATTTCAAGTATGCATCGGCATTGGAAGCGGCAGATAACATTCAGACATTTAAGCTCGTTGTTAAAACAATTGCACGTAAGAATGGTTACTTTGCAACATTCATGCCAAAACCAGTTGCTGGTATTAATGGTTCAGGTATGCACACAAACATGTCTTTGTTCACTAAAGAAGGTAATGCCTTTGAAGATGTTTCTGATGAAATGGGACTTTCAAAAGCAGCTTATAACTTCTTGGGTGGTGTTTTGGAACATGCTACAGCCTTTACAGCTTTGGCAAACCCAACTGTTAACTCATATAAGCGTTTGACGCCTGGCTTTGAAGCACCAGTTTATGTTGCTTGGTCAGCTTCAAACCGTTCCCCAATGGTACGTGTCCCAGCTTCTCGTGGACAGTCAACACGTTTGGAATTACGTTCAGTAGATCCAACGGCGAACCCCTATACATCACTCGCAGCAATCCTTGCCTCAGGATTAGATGGTATTAAGCGTGAGTTGGAACCACTGGCTTCAGTTGATAAGAACATTTACTTGATGGATGAAATTGAACGTGAGCGTGCCGGTATTACAGATTTGCCAGATACATTGTTGGCGGCAGTTCGTGAACTTGCAGCTGATGAGGTTGTTCGTGCAGCAATCGGTGAACATATTGCTGACAAATTTATTGAAGCAAAGAAGATTGAATATACATCATATCGTCAATATGTTTCTCAATGGGAAACAGATTCATATTTAGAAAAGTATTAATTTTGTAGAAGCAGAAATGCTTCTTTTTTATTGCTCAAAATTTTAGACGAACGTTCAGTTTTGATGTTTTTGTAAACGCATACATTACTAACGTTCGGATAAAAACAAATAAAAGTAAAAAATGTTCGTCATATACGAACTCTTTTTTTATTATTGTGAATTTTCTTATTTTAAAACGAACACAAATGTATAAAAATCTGTTAAATTGTAATTGTAAACGAACGATAACCTTGCAAATCACAGAAATTGTATACATTGGAGAAAAATATGCCTCAAGTTGCAGTTGTCATGGGATCAACTAGTGATTGGTCCAGCATGAAAAAAACGACAGAAATTTTGGATATATTAGGTGTTACTTACGAAAAGCATGTTATTTCAGCACATCGCATGCCTCAAGAATTACAAGCATTTGGCACACAAGCAAGAGACAATAAGCTTCAAGTAATTATTGCTGGTGCCGGAGGTGCAGCTCATTTGCCTGGTATGCTGGCAGCTAATACGACGCTCCCAGTTATCGGCGTGCCGATGCAATCACGGGCACTAAATGGACTGGATTCTTTACTCTCTATTGTTCAAATGCCAGCGGGGGTCCCCGTTGCCACGGTTGCTATCGGCGACGCAGGTGCAAAAAATGCGGCAATTCTAGCTGTGCAAATTATTGCTTTAAATGATGATGACGTATTGCAGGCCTTGAATGAATATCGAGAACGCCAAACAAAGACTTCTATTGAAAGCGAGGCAGACTTGATATGACAGGAGTAATTTTACCACCGGCAACGATTGGTATTATTGGCGGTGGACAACTTGGTCAAATGATGGCTCTTTCTGCAAAGGAAATGGGGTATCGTGTTGGAATTTTGGATCCTACGAAAGACTCTCCAGCTGGGCAAGTATCCGATTTTCAGATAGTTGCTGATTATGATGATGTCGAAGCATTGAATGAATTATCACGACGAAGTGAAGTGTTAACATATGAATTTGAAAATGTTGATCGAGATGCATTGAATGAGCAAAGCGATGCAGAACTGCCACAAGGTACAGAACTACTAAGAATTACAAGCAATCGCATTACTGAAAAAAAGTTTATTCGAGATGATGCTAAAGTACCAGTCACAAATTTCATTGAAGTAAATTCACCCGAAGATTTACGAAAGATAACTTTACCAGCTATCTTAAAAACAGTGAGTGGTGGATATGATGGACATGGTCAGTGGTCAATCAATACAGTACAAGATATTGTTAATCTTGAAAAAGATTTTCCAGATACGCAATTAATTTTAGAACAAGTTGTGGATTTCAAGCAAGAGCTAAGTATTATGGTTTCACGTTCCCAAGATGGGCAAATTGTGACCTGGCCGATTGTCGAAAATATTCATGAAAATCACATTTTAAGAACGACAACAGCACCTGCTGACATTTCATTGGCACTCAAGAATAAAATTGAAGCAATTGCTGAGAATATCGCTGAGGCACTTAAATTGCGTGGCGTACTCGGTATTGAGTTATTTGTCGCTGACGAGGAAGTGTGGGTTAACGAATTAGCACCGCGACCACATAATTCTGGACATTATAGTATTGAAGCGACAAATGTATCACAGTTTGAAGGACATATTAGAAGTATTGTCGGTCTACCTATACCAGCAATTGAGTTGCAAAGCCCTGCTACAATGTTGAATTTGTTAGGCGATGAGTTAACGCAAGCTAGAGAAGATTTAATTTATCATCCTGAATGGCATTTTCACGATTATGGTAAATTAGTTGTTAAACCTGATCGTAAAATGGGACATATTACGGTATTAGGAGCAGAAAATGATCGAAAATTAAAAGAATGGGGTAACTTGCATGAGCAGCGCAACTGAATACGAAGACAAAACAGTGACTCGCGGAGAACTGAAATATCAAGGTAAGGCGAAACAAGTTTATTTCACAGATAATCCTACAATTTTGTGGGTTCATTATATGGATCAAGCAACAGCCCTGAATGGTAAAGTACATGAGGATATTCCTGAAAAAGGAAGACTAAACAGTGCTATTTCACATATATTGTTCAATTATTTAACTCGTCAGGGTATTGACAATCATTTTCTTTCTTCAATTTCAGAAACAGATGAACTTGATACTGCTCTTGATATCTTGCCGATTGAAGTAGTAACCAGAAATTATGCATCCGGGCATTTTGTTAGTAAGTTCGACGCTAAACCTATGCAAAAGTTATCACCTATCGTTCAAGAATTTTACTATAAATCAGACGAGCTAGATGATCCCTTTATGAATGATTCTCAAATTTTAGCTCTTGGTTTTGCCACATTATCTGAACTCACAAAATTACGCGCTTATGCCCAAGAAGTTAATCAAGCGCTCAAAGAAATATTTGATGAAATTAATATTAACTTAGTCGACTTTAAATTAGAATATGGTCGTGATAGTGAGGGAAAGTTAATCTTGGCTGATGAATTGTCACCAGATAATATGCGTTTGGTCGACCAAAAAACAGGCCAGTCGCTTGATAAAGATGTATTTCGAAAACATGCTGGTGACGTTACTATTGGTTATCGTGATGTTCTATCACGTTTAGAAAATTTGGAGAAATAATATGTACTTAGCAAAAATATATGTCACATACAAGCCATCAATCCTTGATCCACAAGGAGAAGTGATTAAAGCTGCGTTGAATCGTATGGATTATAGCGGAATCGAGCAAGTATCACAAGGGAAATATTTTGAAATTAAGCTGAAAGCGACCGATGTTGATGCTGCTACTTCAGAAGTTGAAAGTTTCACTGATGCCCTATTAATCAATCAAAATACCGAAACCTACCGTTTTGATTTATCTTTGGTAGATGAGGACGAGGTACTATCATGAAAGCTGCGGTTATTAGTTTTCCAGGATCAAATTGTGACTTTGACATGTTACATGCATTGCAAGAATTTGGTGTTGATGCAGAAATTGTTTCTGCAAAACATAATAATTTAAAAGAATATGATGCAATCTTTTTACCAGGTGGTTTCTCATACGGAGATTATTTGCGTACAGGAGCAATTGCCCGTTTTTCACCGATCATGAGTGCTGTGACACAGGCGGCTAATGATGGCAAGTTAATTGTGGGTATTTGCAATGGGTTCCAAATTTTGACAGAAGCTGGATTGTTGCCAGGTCAGTTGCTTCCTAATCAAGTGCCTGGATTTATTTGCGACGAGGTTGCCTTGTCAATTGCTAATCCAAATACATCTTATACGAACTCTTATGATGCTGAAGAAATAATTAATATTCCAGTGGCACACGCAGAAGGAAATTACTACGCAGATGAAGAAACATTAGTAGCTCTTGAAAGTCATAATCGTGTTGTCTTTCGGTATGTAAATAATCCTAATGGTTCAGCACGTGATATTGCCGGGATTATGAACGAGCGCGGTAATGTATTTGGTATGATGCCTCATCCGGAACGAGCAGTGGATGGTATTTCAGGTAACGAAGACGGTAAGAACTTTTTCAAAAGTATTTTGAGCGGCATTCTCGCAGGAGCCTAATATAATGACAACTAATGAATTATCACCAGAAGAAGTACGAGATACTAAGGTTTATCTAGACTGGGGACTCACTGAACAAGAATATGACTTGATTGTTGAGAAACTAAAGCGTCTGCCTAATTTTACTGAGACGGGAATCTTTTCTGGCATGTGGTCAGAGCATGTTTCTTATAAAAAATCAAAACCAATTTTACGTAAATTCTGGTCAACCAATGAACGTGTTTTGCAAGGCCCTGGAGAGGGTGCTGGTATTTTAGACATTGGTGACAACCAAGCAGTTGTTTTTAAGGCTGAAAGCCACAACCATCCTTCATTTGTTGAACCATACGAGGGTGCAGCAACCGGAGTTGGTGGTATTTTACGTGATATTTTTTCAATGGGCGCACAACCTATTGCTGTGTTAGATTCACTGCGTTTTGGGGAATTAGATAATACACATACTAGTCATATTGTTGACGGTGTTATTGCAGGAATTGCTGGTTATGGTAACGCGATTGGTATTCCTACAGTAGGTGGCGAAATTAGTTTTGATTCAGTTTACGCAGGAAATCCGTTAGTAAATGTAATGGCTGTCGGTCTGATGGATCAAAATGCCATGCAAGTTGGTCAGGCAAAAGGTATTGGTAATTCAATTATTTATGTTGGTGCCAAAACAGGTCGTGACGGTATTAATGGGGCCTCATTTGCTTCTGCTGAGTTCTCAAGTTCAGAAAAGTCTGATCGTTCTGCTGTTCAAGTTGGTGATCCATTTTTAGAAAAATTAGTGATGGACGCAACCCTCCAAGCAATTCGCGAACATTCTGATACTATTGTAGGTATTCAAGATATGGGTGCAGCTGGACTACTTTCTTCAAGTTCCGAAATGGCTGCCAAAGCTGGTATGGGCATTAATTTAAACTTGGATATGGTACCTCAGCGTGAAACAGGAATGACACCTTATGAACTAATGTTATCTGAGTCTCAAGAACGTATGGTATTGGTTGTTAAAAAGGGAGAGGAACAAGATATTATTAACTTGTTCCAAGAAGCCGATTTAGATGCGGTAATTATCGGACAAGTTACCGATGATGGCCGTTATCGATTAAACTTTAAAAATGAAGTTGTTGCAGATGTGCCTGTTGACTTTTTGACACATGCACCAAAACAAAATTTACCAATGAGTGAACCAGCGAGATTGGCGAACTTTACAGATGAACAATTTGAGCCAAACATGGTTAATGTCAAAGAAACGATATTAACATTACTCGCGCAGCCGACAATTGCTTCCAAAGCATCGTTGTTCCGTCACTTCGATTCACAGGTGCGTGCCGATACCGCCATTAAGCCTGGTGGCGATGCAGCACTAATTCGTATCCGTGGTACTCAAAAAGCATTGGCAATGACGACTGATGTTAATGCGCGCTATTTGTATCTCAATCCACGAGTGGGTGCAAAAATGGCAGTTGCTGAAGCTGCCAGAAATATTGTAGCCACTGGAGCTAATCCAATTGGCATTACGGATGGATTGAACTTTGGATCGCCTGATAATCCAGAGGTGTATTATGAATTAGATCAAGCTGTTTCAGGGATTAATGATGTTGCCAAGAAACTTAACACACCAATAATTTCCGGAAACGTTTCCCTTTACAACGAAACTGATGGTCAAGCAATTTATCCAACACCAATGATTGGTATGGTTGGATTGCTTGAGGATATCACAAAAGCAACACGAATCGCATTTCAATCGGCAGGTGATAGCGTTTATCTTGTAGGTCAAACTGAAGATAGTTTTAACGGTTCAGAAATTCAAAAAATGCAAACTGGAAATATTGATGGTCAATTATTCAACTTCAATGATGAGCGAGAAATTGCGACACAACAGTTCATTCTACACGCAACAGATAAACGCTTACTTAAGAGTGTACATGATTTATCAGAAGGTGGATTAATTGTTGGACTTCTTGAAAGTGCATTTGCTGGAAATCTTAGCTTCGATATTACTTTTGCGCTTGCGGATAAATATCTATTTTCAGAAACACCAAGCCGTTTCATTGTTAGTGTAGCACCTGAGAATGTTGCCGAGTTTGAATCGATGGCAAGTGATCAGGTAACAAAATTAGGTGTGGTCACAGCGGGAGATGCAATTAATATCACAACTTCAGCAAGCGATATTCAATTGTCACTCAAAGAAACGAAAAGGATTTATCAGGAGAGTATCGCATGGAAACTAAACGCGGAGTAGCGATGATGAACGAAGAAAAAAATGAAACATCACGTCTTAATGTGCGTAGTTTGAATGAAGAATGTGGCATTTTTGGTGTTTGGGGTCGACCGGATGCCGCGCAACTAACATATTATGGCCTGCATGCCTTACAACACCGTGGCCAAGAAGGAGCCGGAATTGTTGCCAATAATAATGGTCACTTGTGGCAAGAGCGTGGGTTGGGTTTACTGAGTGATGTGTTTCGTGATACATCACGTATAGAGGCATTAGCTGGTGAAAGTGCTATTGGTCATGTACGTTATGCCACAGCTGGATCTAATGGGTTAGAAAACATTCAACCCTTGATGGTAAATTTTCATGACATGCAAATCTCATTAGCTCACAACGGTAATTTGACAAATGCACTAACATTACGTGAAAATTTGGAAGAAGAAGGAGCTATTTTTCAATCATCTTCTGATTCAGAGATTTTGCTACATCTAATTCGTAGATCTAAAGCAGACAAATTTGCAGATAAGTTAAAAGAGGCGTTAAACATTGTCCATGGTGGTTTTGCATTTTTGTTATTGACGCCACATGGGATGTTTGCTGCTTTGGATCCGCATGCATTTCGTCCCTTTGTGATTGGTCAAATGCCTGACGGTCATTATATTGTGACATCAGAAACAGCAGCTATAGAGGTCGTTGGTGCGAAATTTGTACGCGATGTACAACCTGGTGAATTAATTATGATTGACGATAGTGGGTTAACCATCGATACTTATACTGATAAAACAACTTTAAATATTGATTCAATGGAATATATTTATTTTGCTCGACCTGATTCAATGATTTATGGTGTGAATGTGCATAAGGCCCGTAAGCGAATGGGGGCAGCCTTAGCAGCGGAAAAACCTGTTCCAGAAGCAGATATTGTTGTTGGTATCCCAAACTCTAGTTTGAGTGCAGCCGCTGGTTTTGCTGAAGCAAGTGGTTTGCCTAATGAAATGGGGTTGGTTAAGAATCAATATATTGCGCGAACATTTATAGAGCCAACACAGGATAAAAGAGAGCGTGCTGTCCGTATGAAATTAAGCGCTGTTCGTGATGTTGTTGTTGGAAAAAATGTTGTCTTGATTGATGATTCAATTGTTCGTGGTACGACGTCAATGTTTATTGTACGTATGCTAAAAGAGGCTGGTGCTAAATCAGTGCATGTAAGAATTGCAAGTCCTATATTTAAATTCCCATCATTTTATGGTATTGATATGCAAACAACAGAAGAATTGATGGGTGCAAATCATTCTCTACCAGAAATGACAAAAATGATTGAAGCTGATTCACTTGGATTTTTGTCAGTTGATGCGCTGGTTAAGGCAATTGACTTACCATATGATGGAGAAGGAACTGGGCTAACGACCGCTTACTTTGATGGGCATTATCCAAGCCCCATTTATGATTATAAAGCCAGTCTAGATAAATTTGTGCAGGCTGGAGAAGTTGATTTTGTTCCAGAGCCAACTACTACCTACCATCCCCGTCAAGTGGCATCGTTGCGACATCAAGAGCTTTTATCAGATGGCACTATTCACTTAGATTCACAAACAATTCAGGGGGTAGAGATATGAGTGAGCAAAACGCCTATCAAAGGGCTGGTGTTGATATCAAAGCTGGAGAACGTGCTGTTGACCTAATGAAAGATGCAGTGGCGGCTACGTATAATGACCAAGTTTTGGATGGTATTGGTGGCTTTGGGGCAGCATTTGCTTTAGGAAAGGACTACACGGATCCAGTTTTAGTTTCAGGCGCTGATGGTGTAGGAACAAAGCTATTGCTAGCTATTGCTGCGGATAAACACGATACAATTGGGCAAGATTTAGTAGCGATGGTGGCCAATGATATTTTGGCTCAAGGCGCAAAGCCTGCTTTTATATTAGATTATCTAGCTGTGGATAAAATGAGACCAGAAGTGGTTGCTGAAATTGTCACAGGCATTGCCAAAGCTGCTAAAGAATCAAATATGGCTTTGATTGGCGGTGAAAGCGCTGAATTACCGGGATTATATGCGGAAAAGCATTATGACTTAGCTGCTTTTGCTGTTGGTATTGCAGAACGTCAACAGTTATTGTCTGCGCAAAATATTTCTGAAGGGGATGTTTTGATTGGCTTGCCATCTTCTGGCATTCATTCTAACGGTTATTCACTAGTACGTCAGGTCTTTGATATTCATTCTGATAAGGACTTTAACAAATTATCGTTTGAAACAAAAGAAACACTACTGACGCCAACCGCCTTATATGCTAAGCCTGTTTGGCCACTTGTGGAAGCCAAATTAATACAGGCAATGGCGCATATTACTGGTGGAGGAATCACTGAAAACTTGCCAAGAGCCTTACCGGAAAATGTTTCTGCAGAAATAAACTGGGGTTCATGGCCTATTTTACCAATTTTTTCCGAATTACAAGCCAAGGGGAACCTTTCTGTAAAAGATATGTTATTGACCTTTAATAACGGACTTGGAATGATTTTGATTGTGAAACCACAGCAGTTAGCTGATGCGATGACATTACTAACAGAACAAGGTCAGACAGCTTATGTAGTCGGTAAAGTAACGCCTGCTCAGAAGGAACGAGTTGTCTTTACAGGTAATGAACCATGGTGAGAAAAGTAAGGTTAGCAGTTTTTGCATCTGGGACGGGGACTAACTTCCAAGCATTAAATGATGCTATTTTACAACGAAATCTGAATGCTGAAATCGTACGTTTGATTGTTGATAAATCAACTGCTGGTGCCCTGAATTTAGCAAAATTATTCGGTATTCCTGCTACAGCAATTAAATATTCGAATTATGAAACGAAGAGTGAAGCGGAACAGGTCATTATTAATCAACTTAAAACAGATCAAGTTGACGGTATTTTATTGGCAGGCTATATGCGTATCTTAACCTCAAAGTTAATCAGTGCTTATTCAGGAAAAATCATTAATCTCCACCCGGCCATGTTACCTAATTTTCCAGGGCGACATAGCATTTTAGACGCTTTTGAAGCAGGTGTTTCAGAGACTGGTGTAACTGTTCATTTTGTGGATAATGGCATTGACACTGGTGAAATAATTGCTCAAGAAGCTGTGCCAATTCTGGTTAATGATACAATTGATTTACTTGAGACACGGATTCATCATGTTGAACATGTGCTGTATCCTAACACACTTGAAAAGTTAATAGATGAAGGAGTATTTTTAAAATGACACGAGCATTACTTAGTGTTTCTGATAAAAGCGGTTTAGTCCCTTTTGCCAAAAATTTAGTTGAATTAGGTTATGAATTGGTATCTACTGGTGGTACACATAAGGTATTGGCGGATGCTGGTTTAGCTGTTATCTCAATTGATGAGGTAACTGATTTTCCAGAAATGCTGGATGGGCGTGTGAAAACTTTACATCCTCGTGTCCATGCAGGTTTGCTTGCTCGTCGTGATTTACCAGAACACATGGCAAAGTTAGCAGAATTTGATATCACACCGATTGATATGGTAGTTGTTAATTTATATCCCTTCAAATCAACCATCCAAAAAGAAGGTGTTACTGAGGCGGAAGCAATTGAAAACATTGATATTGGTGGTCCTTCAATGTTACGTTCTGCTGCCAAAAATTTTGCATCAGTTTTGCCAATTGTTGATCCAAAAGACTATGACGTTGTTGTCAATAAGTTGAAAGCTGGCGAAGTTGATCGTGAATATCGTAAGTCGTTGGCCGCAAAAGTATTCCAACATACTGCTAGCTATGATGCTTTGATTGCCAATTATTTGACAGAAACATCATTTCCTGAAAATCTAACATTACCTTACGAAAAATTTGATGATATGCGTTACGGGGAAAATCCACATCAATCAGCTGCTGCCTATAAGACAGCCTTACCTGAAGCTTATTCGGTTCTGAATGCTGATATTTTACATGGGAAACAATTGTCATATAACAATATTCGTGACGCCGATGCAGCACTTAGAATAATTGCTGAGTATGAAGAAACGACAGTTGTTACAGTTAAGCATATGAACCCAGCTGGAATAGGGCAGGGAGAAACTTTGGAGGCTGCTTGGGATCAAGCCTTTGCTGCTGACGATATTTCAATTTTTGGTGGTATTGTAGCGCTTAATCGTGAAGTTGACGTGGCGACTGCAGAAAAAATGCATGCTATTTTCCTTGAGATTATTATTGCGCCAAGCTTTACACCGGAAGCATATGAAATTTTAGCAGCTAAGAAAAACCTTCGTTTGCTAACATTACCATTTACAACAAGTATTCCACAAAAATTGGAAGTCACTTCTGTATTAGGCGGTGTGGTTGTACAAGAGCGTGATTTGGTTGGTGAGTCTGAAGATAATTTTAAAGTGGTTTCAAAAGCTCAGCCTACTAAAGAGCAATTACAGGCAATGATTTTTGCTCAAAAAGTAGTGAAACATGTGAAGTCAAATGCTATTGTTGTCGCTCGTAACGGACAAACGTTGGGTATTGGTGCAGGACAGCCTAATCGTATTGATTCAGTTGTTTATTCAATTCAAAAAGCAGAAAATAAGCCAGGGTTTGATGAAGCAGTATTAGCTTCAGATGCATTTTTCCCAATGGATGATTCTGTTCAGTATGCAGCAGAACATGGTATCAAAGCGATTGTTGAGCCTGGCGGATCCATAAAGGACAAAGATTCAATTGCCAAAGCTGATGAATTAGGAGTGGTTCTAATATTTAGTGGCACAAGACATTTTAAGCATTAAAATAATAGCCCAAAAGCGCTTTAAAGAGCGTTTTTTTAGTTGAATCGCGGTATTTTTTTAGGTATACTTATTTATACGAACAAATATTCGCTTAGGAGATCATATGAAATTCATTCATGCGGGTGATGTACATCTGGGGAATCCCTTCTCAGGATTGGATAAACAATTGCCATTTGCCCTAAAAAAAACAGTTCAAACAGCAACAATTAAGGCATTTGAGCAATTAATTGATGATGCTATTTCTGCTGAGGTTGATTTTGTCTTATTCCCAGGAGATTTATATAATTCAGCCGAGAATAGTCCATTTATTCAAGAAGTAGTGAGCAAACAATTCCAACGACTTTCAGATGTGAACATTGATGTTTTTTTAAGTTTTGGGAATCATGACTTTGAAGCAGATACAAGAAATCATCTGCCTTGGCCAAACAATATCCACGTTTTTCCTCAAGAAGTAGAAACAAAAATTAAAATACTTCATTCAGGAGAAAAAGTTGCGCTGACGGGATTTAGTTACCAAACTCAACGCCAAACTGAAAAAATCATTGATGAGTTTCCTAGCAAGGGGAATGTTGATTATCAAATAGGCTTGTATCATGGCGCACTCGGCGTTGATGGTGATCCTTATGCTCCTTTTTCCTTGAGTGATATGTTGCAAAAAAACTATGATTACTGGGCTTTGGGGCACATTCATATACGTCAAACACTAAATGAACAGCCATTTATTGGTTATTCTGGTGTTTTACAGGGCTTAAATCGTAAAGAAACCGGGGACAAAGGCTATTACCTGGTTCACTCTGAGAACCAACGTTTGATTCCAGAGTTTAAAAATATTGCACCAATTAATTGGAATAGTATGACGATTTCGTCAATGACAGATGAGGCTGACTTAATTGATCAAATTATCAGTCTCAAAAATGACAAAATAACTTTTTGGTCAATCACTATAACTGCTCAGATTGATGCAACCATTATTGAACGAATTAATGGCGGCGTGACATTAGACAAAATTCGTGATCAATTATCAACTAACATGTGGGTAGTTCGTTTAAGTGTTGCTAATTCTGGACAATTATCATTAGTTTCTGACAATATTGATCAACAATACTGGACGGGAGCGCTTGAGAAGGTGTTTGAAGAGTCTAACATAACTAATTACTTGCCGAGTCAAGTTCCTGTGTTTATTCGTGAGCATTTCATGAGTGGTGATGGTCAGGAAGAACTTCAAAATGCTATGGAACAATTAATCGCAGAAAGGCGACAAAACAATGAAGATTAAACGCTTAGAAATTAGCGGATTTGGCCGTTGGTCGCAAGAAGCTTTTGATTTATCGGATGGTTTACAGGTTATTTTCGGACAAAATGAGTCGGGGAAAACAACCCTAAGAGCATTTATTGTAGGTGTCCTGTTTGGTTTTCCAACGAAAAAAAATGGCCATAACGTTTACGATCCAAAGGACGGAAGCCAATACGGTGGTAGCCTAATTTTAGAAACAGATGAGGGCGATGTCAAAATAACGCGTTTGAATCGTACCAAAACAACTTTGACAATTACACGCTTAATTAATCAAACAGAAATTATTGATCCTGAAAAGTGGCTGAAACAAAAATTATCGCCACTCACAAGAGAAGCTTTTGACGATATTTTTAATTTTAACCAAGAAGACCTAACCCAAATTTCTCAAATCAAATCAGTGGATTTTCAAAGGTTGCTATTAAATATTGGTGCTGTAGGAAGCACAGGTTGGTTAGATGTCATGGATGAATTTGATAAGTCTGCTGATAAACTATTTGCTCCGCGGGCAAATAAAAGACCTTTAAATATTGCCATTAAAGAATATGAAAATGCAACGGAAGAATTACATCAAAAAAGTGCTGAATTAGATGATTTCATGTCGGCAGAACAAACACTAACTGATTTAGAAAGCAAGCAACATGAACAAGAAGGGAAAATTCTTACAGCTAATAAACAACTACAAGAAACACAACAGTTAGTACAACAATACCAATTGTTTGAATCAGCTAAAAAAATAGAAATTGAAAATATGCCATCTGCTAATGAAAAGCAGGTCATGCAAGCACGACGATTACAAATTGAAATTGATTCTTTGAATGATAATATTTTGCAACATAATGAAGTGTTAAAAAATATTGAAGTGCCTCATGAAGTGAGTGACGATAACACCGACCAAATGGTTTTAACAAAAGCACAAGTAGCGCAACGGAATTTGGCAGTGAATACTGAGAAGCGTGCTAATTTGCTAAAACAGAAGGAAAAAATTGAAGCTCAGTTTGAGGGGGATGTGCCAAAGGGATTAACAGACAGTGAGTTACAAAATTTATCTTCTTCAAATGTATATTTGTTGTCGACTGGTGCGTTAATTTTAATCTTATTTGTTAGTATTTTTATAATGCACTGGCCTGCCTTGTGGATGATTATTTTGGCACTAATTGTAGCTGCAGGTCTGTTCTATAAGCAACAGAAGAAAAATCAAATAAGCCAAATGATTCAAAAGGCTTACGGCCCGCTTAATATACAAAACATTAAGAAAATACAGCCTGAGATAGATCAATATGAACAACAAAAAAAAGATATTCAAATTTTAAGTGAACAGATTGAAGGCCAATATGACAGTCTTATTCAAATGTTACAGCCAATTGCACTGAAGCTTGATATTCAGATTCTTTCAGATTCGTTAGAATTAACCATTGCGCAATTAATAAATGTTCAACAACAAGAAAGTCTTTCGGAGCAAAGTAGACGAAGCATGTATGTGCAACAGCAAAATCAAATTGTCACTGAGATACAGCAACTACAGGAAAAGTTGTCTGAGAAGTTGAACGAACAGAACACAATTTTTAAAGAATATCATGTCACGGATTTGCACGAACTGCAAAACACATTAGATCGATATAAAAAAAATGAACAATTAAAGCAGCGCTATCAAGATATCATGAACCAAATTGATGAAAGTACGCGCCAAGAACTGTTAAAGTATGATAACGAAAGACAACTGCTTGAACAGAAAGAAAAACAGCAAAATCACTTAACGATACTACAAAAACACGCATTTGAATTGCAGAGCGACATTGCACATTACAAAGCGCAGCAGGAGCAAAGGACTAGTAACGATCAGTTCATGATGTTACAACAAGAGCTTGCTAACCAAAAAACAGAGCTTATACAACAATTTGGCGAGTATTTAGCAAAAAAAATGAGCGTAAAATGGATAAATCAAGCCTTGCAAGATGCATCTCAAAATCGCTTTCCAAAGATGCAGCAGTTAGCAACGGACTATTTTCAAAAACTTACAGATGGTCGATATGTAAACATTCAATTCGATAAAAATACGTTGCAGGTCGTGAGAAATGATCGACAAAAGTTTAGTGTAGTAGAATTATCCACCGGGACACAAGAACAACTGTATGTGGCCTTTCGTTTAGCGTTAAGCCAAGTTATTAAGGATATTATTAATATGCCTATTCTAGTAGATGATGGCTTTGTTAATTTTGATTTAAGTCGTAAACAAAATGTTATAGCATTGTTAACTGATATTGGTCGGAATCAGCAAGTTATCTATTGGACAGCTGCTATTCATAACGAACACTTCGACAAAGTGATAGAATTATAACTAATTAAGCTGGTAAGGGGCCGTGAGATGAAAAAATTATTAGCAGAGTATCAGGATACAGAGCACATTGATAATTTTGCACTAATCAAAGCTGCAGAGGTACGTCTAACGAAAACAGGGAAAACTTATATCAATATACTGTTTTCGGATCGTTCAGGAGATTTACCTGGTAATCTTTGGGATGCTACTGATGAACAAATTAAAACTTTGATTCCTGGAAAAGTCGTTAGTTTACAAGGCGTTAGAGGATCATATCGTGATCAGCCTCAGATACAAATTACTCACGTCAGACTAACTGAAGCTGGGGAACCTGATAGTCCTTCAGATTTTATGACTCATGCGCCAATTAAAGAAGCCGAAATGAGTGAAGAACTTAGTGATTTTATCTTGTCAATTGCTAATCCTACCTGGAATCGATTAGTTAGAAAATTATTTACGCAATATAATGATTTGTTTTTAAAATATCCTGCCGCAAAGATGAATCATCACGCATTTGGAGGCGGATTGGCATTTCACTCTTTGTCGATTGCTAAACTAGCAAAGAATCTTGTTTTACAATATCCGCAACTTAATCAGGATTTGCTGATTTCTGGTGCCTTGCTGCATGACTTAGGGAAAGTGATCGAACTTTCCGGACCAATCGCTACACAATATACATTGGCCGGAAACTTAATCGGTCATATTACGTTAATTGATGAGCAAATCGTTTTAGCAGCAAACGAGTTACATTTTGATTTGCAGAGTGAAGAAATGATTATTTTACGTCATGTGGTTCTAGCACATCATGGTTTGCTAGAGTTTGGATCGCCTGTTCGTCCGGCATTAATGGAAGCAGAAGTTCTCCATCAACTTGATGAGCTGGATGCAGGGATTCAAATGATGACGGGGGCTTTAGAAAAAACAAATTCAGGATCATTTTCCGATAAAGTATTTGGCTTAGACAATCGGAAGTTTTACAAAACAGAAGAGGATGATTAACTGAAAAATCAGTAGCGTAGCCTATCATAAACGTTTGAATAAGAAAAATGCAAAGGCACAAAATCCAATTTGAATGATCAAAACAGTGCTGACAAATACAAGTAAGTGAACGTCATTCAGACGGAATGATATATAAATTAGTAACAATAATACTAAAAAAATGATGACAAAAAAACCTGGCATAAACTTCTCCTTATTTATTGTGATCTTATTTTAGATTATTATAAGTTGCAATAGTTATATGAATTTTAAATGCATAAGATGCCCATCATTTATTGCTTGGTCTATTTGGCGCTTAATTTAAGTTAAAGTTTCGTACTCAAATACTAATATTATATTTTTGAACGTCTCTCATATCAGTGCTACAATAAATGAAATATAATATATTTGTAATTTGACGAGAAGGAAGAAATTCATGACTATTAAAAACCCGTTAGTAATTGTATCTTTTGATGCTATGGGTGCTGAAGATATTGCAGAGCACATTAACTTGATGCCCAATGTTGCTGCTTTAATCGCTCGGGGAACCCATGTAAAAAAGGTTGAAGGCATTTACCCAACACTAACTTATCCTTCACATACAACTATTATGACTGGTGTTTATCCCGCCAAGCACGGCATCGTAAACAATACAAAAATTCAGCCGGAGTTGGGGGATTCACCAGACTGGTTTTGGTATGCGCGAGACATCAAGACGCCAACTTTATTTGATTTAGCACACAACAAGGGATTGAAAACAGCAGCCTTTTTATGGCCGGTTTCAGCCAAAGCGCCAATTACATGGAATATTGCTGAAATTTTTCCTAACCGAATTTGGACTAACCAATATTTTGTTTCGTTTCATGCTAGTTCACCCTATTTTTTGTTTGACATGAATAGAAAATTTGGTAAATTTCGAAAAGGAATTGCACAACCACAGTTAGACCAATTTATTACAAAAGCCGCAGCAGATACAATTAAACACAAAAAGCCAGATATGACAGCTATTCATTTAGTTGACATGGATTCGCATCGGCACAAATATGGCGTGCGTTCTAAGGAAGCTTATGAGGCTTTAAAAAGATTAGATAGTAACCTTGGTGATATTATTCAAGCGACGAAAGACGCAGGTACTTTTGACCAAACCAATTTTGTTGTTTTAGGGGATCATTTTCAAATTGACGTTGAAAATATGATACATTTGAACAAGTTGTTTGCCATTAATAATTGGCTCACTGTAACTGACAAAGGGTTGATTGCAAATGATTGGCGAGTATTAGCCAAAACAACTGATGGGTCTACGTATATTTATATAAAAGATCTTTCATTAGTAGATGAGGTACGTGATGTTGTACAGCAAGTACCAGGTATTGAAATGATATATACTTCTGCAGATATTATTAAGTGGCACATTGATCCAGAAGCCACTTTTATTGTTGAAGCGCAAAACGGTTTTTTCTTTACAGATGAAGTTGACCGACCTGTAGTTGTGGAACCAACAGATGAGAAGGAATTAGGTCAAAGTGACCGCTATAAAGCAGTACATGGATTTCGGCCGGATAAAGTAGGCTATCAGACTACCCTTGTGATGGCTGGGCCAGATGTTGCGCATGGCACAATTGAAGAAGCGAGCTTAGTAGATGAAGCGCCCACTATGGCACAATTACTTGATGTGGAGTTTGAAAACGTCTTAGATGGTATACCGCTCACTAAAGCGTTTAAATGAAAATATCTTTTTTGGAGATTGATTGTGGATAAAAAAATGGATAAAAGCGAGTTGAAGGTTGCAACGCGCTACAAGACAGTGCTAAAAAGTCTGGATAATACATGGCGTATTCTTGATGAAGGTAGGGTAGCTGTACTAAAAGATGTGTTGATGTGGTTGGGGCATCCTGACCAATCATTAAAAATTATCCATATTGCTGGGACTAATGGCAAAGGGTCAACAGGCACAATGTTGGGATCAATTTTAAAGGCCAATGGATACACCTATGGTCATTTTTCAAGTCCTTATATCATGGATGATCGTGAACAAATTCGTATTAATGGGGAAATGATATCCAAAAGTGATTTTTTAAAATATTATGATCAGTTAGTCACTCTTTTTAAACATCATAATGTGCCCCTTTACTATTTATCTTATTTTGAGTATTTTACGATTATTTCATTGCTCGCATTTGTTGACAAAAAAGTGGATTTGGTTATTTTTGAAACTGGGTTAGGTGGACTTTTGGATGCCACTAATGCGATTGAGCCACCAATGTTAACTATTTTTACTAAAATTAGCATCGACCATCAAAACTTTCTTGGACATAATATCGCTGAAATTGCTGAGAACAAAGCTGCTATTATTAAACCGGGTACATGGGTAATTGACTATCCAGGACAAGATATTGAAGCAAAAAAGGTATTAAAAGCGCAAACAGAAAAGGTTGGCGCACGTTGGTTTGAACATAAGAGAGATGAAATCATTATATCCAATACCTCACCATCTGGTCTTGATTTGATTATTAATGGCAAGAGCGGTTATTTCTTAAGTATGGCTGGTGCTTTTCAGGTTCACAATTTCAGTATCGTATTGAAAACGAAAGCGGCATTAATCGAAAAGGGATATCGATTTGATGCCGAAAAGACTCGTAATGGCATTGCTAATGTAAAAATGTTGGGGCGGATGAATTATCATGCTGATAAAAACATTTTGTTTGATGCTGCTCATAATGTTGATGGCATTCAGGGATTAGTCTCTGCATTGAACTCTTGGCACTTAAAAATTAAGCCGACTTTGATTCTAGGCGTTCTCAAGGACAAAGATTATCATGAGATGTTGGATGAAATTATACCATTTGTTCAGCGTGTCATTACCGTCACACCGAATAACAAAACACGAGCGTTATCTGCAGACGAATTGGCAACTGATATTTTATCGAACTATCCAAGTATTGAGGTTGAGATTGCTAATGATGCTTCGGCAGCCATCTCACTTGCAATGCGTGTTCGTGAGTCTTCTCAGGCATTGATTGTGGTTACTGGATCATTCTACACTTTAAGTGCAATTCATAGGGAGGGGCGTATTTAGAGCCAGTTCAAAAATGATGTTGCTTAGTAGCAATTGATCATTTATTCACTTTTTTAGGTTGTCAATCTTTTGTGAAAATGTCTCTCTCATGTTAAAATGGGAGAGATATTTTTATGAGTATGAAACTTTATGAGGCAAAATAATGTCAGAATTAAAACAAAATTTTTTCTGGGACGAAGTCGTTGAAAAAGTACAAAATAATCACGAGAGCAAGCAACCTTTTTTTAGTATGGCACCAATGGAGGCCGTAACTGATACTGTTTTTAGACGTGTTGTCGCCCAAGCAGCGGCCCCAGATGTTTATTATACTGAGTTTACCAATGCTAGCTCGATGGTTCATCCTAAAGCTAAGTTTTCTGTTCAGGGTCGCTTGGCAGTCGCTGAAGGTGAACAACAGCCCGTGGCACAGATATGGGGATCAAGACCAAAAGAGATAGCTGGGTCAATAGAAGTTTTAGCTGACATGGGTTATCAGGCTGTTGATATTAATATGGGTTGCCCAGATGGCACAGTGATTAAAAATAGTTCTGGATCTGATTTGATCAGGCATCCTGATTTAGCTGAAGAAATTATTGTTGCCGCTCAAAGCGGTAGTTTGCCGGTTTCAGTAAAAACACGGCTTGGGTTTTATAAACCAGAAGAATTTAGAGAGTGGTTACCAATTATTTTGCGACATCAGGTAGCAGTTCTGACTGTCCATCTACGATCCCGTAAAGAGATGTCTAAAGCACCAGCTCATTATGAACATATTGATGAAATACTGGCAATGCGTGACGAAATAGCACCCAACACATTAATTCAAATTAATGGTGATATTAAAACTAGAGCACAGGGAATAGCACTAGTCCAAGAGCACCCAGGTATTGATGGGATTATGATTGGTCGAGGAATTTTTGAAAATCCGTATGCTTTTGAAAAGCAACCACGCCGACATACATTAGAAGAATCAATTGCGTTGTTAAATCTACAATTAGACTTATTTGATGAAATTAGTGAAACGGTAGCTACGAAACATTTTGAGGCTTTGAAAAGATACTTTAAAATTTATTTGCGTGGATTCGCCCATGCTTCAGCATTACGTCAAATGTTGATGGATACACATACAACGACTGAGGTTCGAGAAATTTTAACCCGTGAATTGGCAAAGGTCTATGCTGCAGTTGCTGATGATAAGCATATCTATCGTGACAATGCTGCTGCTAGTGCTGATATGGCCTTGTCAGCGAATAAGCAAAAATAAGAAAGCATTTGAAAGTTTGTGTGACTATTGCACAGCTTTTTTAGTATAATGAAATTATGAGATTAACAACTGAAACAATTCAAAATTTATTAGTGGACCATAATCTATTATTAGATGCACCAGACGTTGATATGACGTTTGATTTCTTACACTATGATACCCGAGAAGTACAAAAAAATACGTTATTTGTTATTAAGGGCGCCTTCAAAAGAGCCTACTTGGATAATGTACATGGTATTACAGGATTAATTACAGAAACAAAAATTGATGTTGATTTACCACAGTGGCAAGTAACGAATGTTCAAAAGGCCTTATCCTTGTTATCAATGGCTTTTTTTGATTACCCGCAAGAGCAGCTATGGATTGGTGCTTTTACAGGTACCAAAGGTAAAACAACTGCTGCTTATTTTGCCTATACAATGCTGAAAGAGGCAACTAATAATCATACGGCCTTATTTTCTACAGTTGATCGCATTACTGGCCCGCAAGCATCTGACAAGAAAAAGTCTGATTTGACAACACCTGAGTCATATGAATTGTTTAAAGATATGCGACAAGTTGTTGATAATGGTATGACTCACCTTGTGATGGAAGTAAGTTCACAAGCCTATCTTAAAAATCGTGTTTATGGACTACGCTATGATGTGGGCGCCTTCTTGAATATATCCCCAGATCATATTGGGCCTAATGAGCACCCAACATTTGAAGATTATTTGGCACACAAATTGATGTTACTAGATCATTCAGATGAGGTGATTGTCAACGCTGAAACAGATCATTTTGATACTATTTACACCTATGCTAAAAAAACACATCATAAGGTCTACACATACAGCCGTCAAATGTTTATTTCTGAAGAAAGTGCCATTCATGAAAGTAGATTCACTGTTATTAAAAGTGAATTCAATGAGATGCTGGGTTCGTATCGTTTAAATGTTCCAGGAGACTTCAATGAGTCAAACGCAATGGCAGCAATGATGCTGGTTTCTTTTGCTGGTGTTAAGCATCAAGCCATGGTAAAAGGGTTAGATGAAGTGTTTATTCCCGGCCGGATGCTTAGTTTGCCAATTAACGGACATGGAGTTGCTTTTGTTGATTATGCTCATAATTTTGTCTCCATGCAAGCTTTACTTAGCTTTGCACAGGCCCAATATCCAAATGGTAGAGTGCTTGTTGTAGTTGGTTCCCCAGGTAATAAAGGTGTTTCGAGACGTGCTGATTTTGGTCACGTAGTGAGTGATTTGGCTGATGTAGTTTATTTAACCGCTGATGATCCACAATTTGAAAATCCTTTGGATATTGCACAGGAGATTGCTGCGCATATCAATAATGATAAATTAGAGGTGCATTATGAAATGAACCGTATTGCAGCCATCCATGAAGCGATTTCTGCTGCAAAAGAAAATGATATTGTTATTGTTGCTGGTAAGGGTGAAGATCCCTACCAAAAAATAGATGGTGTTGATGTGCCTTACATTGGTGATTACGCCGTTGTAAAACAATTTAGAGATCAGATAAAGAACCCGTAAGGGTTCTTTTTTGCTTTGTAAACTTTAAAATTGATCATATTTTTTGGAAAACTAGTGGTACAATTAAATTGTATAATGTAAGCGGTTACAATAAAGGAGCTGATAATATGCAATTTATTAAATATTTTAATCAAGATGCCTATACCAACATCGCCATGGATGCTTGGTTATTAAAAAATTTAAAACCAAAAAAGCCGGTTTTTGCATTATGGCAGAACAAAAAAGCAGTGATTATTGGTGAAAATCAAAATACCTTTTCGGAGGTAAATCAGGAGTATATAGAGTCACAAAATGTTCAAGTTGTCCGTCGTGTTTCAGGAGGAGGCGCAGTTTATCATGATTTAGGAAACATTTGTTTTACATTTTTTGTTCCAGTTGCTACTAGTGCTAGTGTGGATTTTCATCAGTTTGTTAAACCAATGGCGGATGCTTTGGAGTCACTTGGTATACATGTTGATATCTCTGGACGAAATGATTTAGAGATTGCGGGGAAAAAGGTTTCTGGGAATGCCCAGAGATATGCCGGCGGCTATCTAATGCATCATGGCACACTGCTCTGGGACACTGATGTGGATGCTATGATACGTTCTCTTAATGTAGCTGATGAAAAGTTTATATCTAAGGCGGCTAAATCAGTTCGTGCTCGTGTTGGCAATATCAAAGACTATGCACCTGAGGGGTTAACAATTAGTACATTTATTGATCAGTTGAAATACCATTTAACAGATGAGGGCAAAGATACTGAATATGTGTTGAGTGAAGAACAAAAGGCTTCTATCAAAAAACTGCGCGATGAAAAGTTTTCACAGTGGGCATGGAATTACGGAAAAAGCCCACAGTTTATGTATAACAATCATGCTAAATATGGTGGTGGTGCAATTGATGTACAAATCGATGTTAAAAATGGTGATATTACAGATGTAAACTTTACAGGAGACTTTTTAGGGGTAAGAGATTGGCGTGAAATGAAATCAGAATTAATCGGTATTCCATTTACTCGCGATGCAATTGCCGAAGTACTTGACAGAAATAAAGATGGTCAATACTTTGGTAGCATCACAAATGATGAACTTTTAGAAACATTCTTTCAGAAAGATGAGGTAAAAATAAATGGCTGACATAACAGCAACAAATAAGCAAGTACTTGACTTTAATCATCAGCTTACTACACAAGCAAATAGTTTCCCAACATTAAGTGTATTAGACAATACTGGAAAAATTGTTGATGATGAAGCTTTTGAGCGTGCTGAGTTATCTAATGAAGACTTAATCAATATTATAAAACGCATGATTTTAAGTCGGCAGTTAGATATTCGTTCAACAAAATTAGCTAAGCAAGGGCGGTTTGGATTTTTTGCACCAACAGCTGGTCAAGAAGCCTCACAGATGGCCTCTTCTTATGCTTTTAATGATGATGACTGGCTAATGCCGGGTTACCGTGACATCCCACAAATTGTTGTGAAGGGATGGCCAATTTGGAAGGCAATTTTGTGGTCACGTGGGCATGTTTTAGGAAATGTATATACTACTGAAGACGACAAACCAGTAAATTCGTGGATGCCACAAATTATCATTGGTGCGCAGTATGTGGAGGCGGCTGGTATTGCGTTAGGTTTGAAGAAACGTGAAAAAAATGCAGTTGTGTATGCTTATACAGGTGATGGTGGTTCATCACAAGGCGATTTTTATGAGGGCATAAATTTTGCCGGAGCGTATAGAGCTAATGCAGTGTTTTTTGTTCAGAACAATGGTTACGCTATTTCTACACCACGCGCTTTGCAAACAGCAGCACCGCATTTAGCTGCAAAAGGTTGGGCGGCTGGATTACCAAGCCTGGTGGTGGACGGAAATGATCCGATTGCTGTTTATTTAGCTTCTAAAGAAGCTCGTGCATGGGCGGCAAATGGCAATGGCCCTGTACTGATTGAAACGATTACTAATCGTTTGGAGGCTCATTCGACAGCTGGAGACGATCCGCTACGTTACCGAACGAAAGATGATATTGGAGAATGGTGGCAAAAAGAACCGCTTATTCGCATGCGCAAGTTATTGCAGGATCAGGGTATTTGGAGTGAAGAACAAGAAGACGATTATGTAAATGAAGTCAATCAACTGATTGATGATCAAATTAAGATTGCAGATAGTGTTGAGAAACAAAAAATTTCTAACTTTATTAAAAATACACTCGAAGTCCCAAGTCAGGCAATGAAAGAGCAAATAGCTAAGTTTGAAAGCGAGGGAAAGTAACATGGCTGTGAAAAGTTACATCGATGCCATCCGCGAAGCGATGGACTTGGCATTGGAAAAAGATGATGATGTGATTATCTTTGGTGAAGATGTTGGAAAAAATGGTGGCGTTTTCCGTGCCACTGACGGTCTTCAAGCTAAATACGGTGAAGATCGTGTTTTTAATACACCTTTAGCAGAATCAGGTATAGGTGGAATGGCAATTGGTTTGACCACTCAGAATTATCGACCAATTATGGAAATTCAATTCTTTGGCTTTGTATTTGAAGTAATGGATTCGATAGCAGGCCAAATGGCACGAAATCGTTTTCGGTTTAATGGTACGCGTAACATGCCAATTGTTGTCCGTTCTCCTTATGGTGGCGGAACTAAAACACCAGAAATGCACGCCGATAATTTAGAGGGTATGGTAGCACAAATTCCTGGTATCCGAGTGGTGATGCCGGCAAATCCTGCTGACGCAAAGGGACTGCTACTAAGTTCTATTGCGTCCAATGATCCAGTTGTATTTCTAGAAAATTTACATTTGTATAGATCATTGAAGGGTGATGTGCCGGAAGGATACTACACAACACCATTAGATAAAGCTGCGATCGCACGCGAAGGAGAAGATGTATCAATCATTTCTTATGGCGGTGGCGTTCCTGTTGCCTTGAAGGCCGCTGAGGAATTACCTAAGAAAGGTATTTCAGCTGAGGTGCTAGATCTTCGTACAGTTTCGCCGTTAGATATTCAATCAATTGGAGAAACAGTTGCTAAAACAGGTCGTGTGGTTGTTGTGCAAGAAGCCCAACGAATGGCAGGTATTGGCGCTGCTATTATGAGTGAAATTTCTGAACGATTTATTTTGAGTTTAAAAGCACCTATCGGTCGAGTAGCTGCACCAGACTCTGTTTATCCATTTGGACAAGCAGAAAATGATTGGATGATTAAGTCTGACGATGTTGTGGCCAAAGTAGTGGAGGTTGTAAATTATGACTGAGATTTTTAAGATGCCAGATATTGGCGAAGGTATGGCGGAGGGAGATATTACTTCTTGGCTGGTTAAAGTTGGTGATACGATAGCCGCTGATGACCCAGTCGCAGAAGTACAAAATGACAAACTGATTCAAGAAATTTTGTCTCCTTACGGTGGTAAAGTTACAAAACTTTTTGTTGACGCCGGAACAACAGTTGAGGTTGGCGATCCATTAATTGAGTTTGATGGAGACGGCAGCAGTGATAATGACTCTGATAACGGTCATGTAGCACAACCAAGTATTTCTTCGAACGCAGTGAAGACAGAGGAAAGCAGCCCAAAAAACACAGCTCCTAAGGAAACTAGCACTGTTCAAGTAGCAAACGGTCATGTGCTGGCGATGCCATCAGTACGTCATTTGGCTTATGAGAAAAATATAGATTTAACACAAGTACCAGCTACTGGTCGCCATGGCCATGTTACACTAGCAGACGTTGAAAACTTCCAAGGATCAGACAATTCAGCATCCACTCAAACGCAAACATCAACCACATCTCAAACAGAGGCGTCTGCAGCTGTTCATGAGGAAAATGAACCAGCACCAGCATTACCATTACGTGAAGGGCGTCAACCAATGGCACCGGTACGTAAGGCGATAGCTAGAGCGATGGATATGCAAGCATCTATTCCAACAGTGACGAATTTTGATTCTGTTGATGTTAGAAAATTGGTTGCCCACCGTAAGGCGTTTAAGGAAATGGCTCGTGATGACAAAGGCATACGTTTAACATACCTAGCCTATGCTGTTAAAGCGTTGGCAGCTGTAGCTAAGAAATTCCCAGAATTAAATGCTAGTGTTGACATGAAAGCACAAGAAATTGTTTACCACGATGATGTTAACATGGGCATCGCTGTGGATGCGCCTACTGGGTTGTTTGTGCCAGTCATTAAGAACGCAGATCGAAAGTCTATTTTCACAATTGCGCAAGAAATAACTGATCTTGCTGAAGCAGTTCGTGATGGATCAATTACACCTGCCCAAATGCAGGGCGGAACAATCACAATTTCTAACCTTGGTTCAGCCCGAGGTACTTGGTTTACACCAATTATTAACGGTAAAGAAGTAGCAATATTAGGATTAGGCTCAATCTTAAAGGAACCGATTGTCAATGACGATGGAGAGCTAGCCGTGGGTCAAAATATGAAATTATCATTGACCTATGATCATCGTTTGATTGATGGCATGTTAGGACAATCGGCTCTTAATTATTTGAAGCAGTTATTATCTGATCCAGCCTATATGTTGATGGAGGTGTAATTATGGTTGTTGGTGCACAAGCACGTGAAATTGATACAGTAGTCATTGGATCTGGTCCTGGTGGCTATGTTGCTGCTATTCGAGCTGCTGAACTTGGACAAAAGGTTGTTATTATCGAGCGTGATAATATTGGTGGTGTTTGTTTAAATATTGGTTGTATTCCATCAAAGGCATTAATTAATGTAGGTCATAGGTACCGTGAAGCAACCGAGGAGACTCCGTTTGGATTAACCACTTCTAGTGTCACACTAGATTGGCAACAGACACAGGATTGGAAACAAAATAAGGTAGTACACACGCTAACTTCTGGTGTAGAGATGCTATTAAAAAAGCATCATGTTGAAATTGTTAAAGGAGAGGCAGTGTTCAATGACAACGAGACCTTGAATGTTTTACAAGAGGATGGTCATGAACTATTGCAGTTTAACAATGCAATAATTGCTACAGGTTCGAAGCCGGTTGAAATTCCAACTATTCCGTTTGGTGGACGCATCGTTGATTCTACTGGTGCTTTAGCTTTTACTGAAATACCAAAGAGATTAATTATTGTAGGTGGTGGCGTTATTGGATCTGAGATTGGCGGTGCCTATGCTAATTTAGGAGCGCAAGTAACCATTATTGAGGGTTTGGACCACACACTGAACGGTTTTGATGCGGAAATGACGAAACCAGTATTAGATGATTTTAAAGCTCATGGTGTTACGGTTGTGACGTCCGCAATGGCTAAGGAAGCAACACAGACTGCTAAGGAAGTGACGTTGAGCTACGAGGCAGACGGTAAGGAGCAAAGTATTACGGGCGATTATCTCTTAGTAGCTGTGGGACGTCGCGCCAATACAGACGGTTTGGGATTGAACAATACCGATATCAAAGTAGACAGCAAAGGCTTGGTTACAACAAGCGATACAATGAAAACGAGCGTTCCGCATATATATGCCATTGGAGATGTTGTCGCAGGTCCGCAGTTGGCTCATAAAGCTAGTTTTGAAGGAAAAATAGCTGCTGCAGCCATCGCAGAAGATGCGCAGGCGCGTGATTTACATTATTCACTACCTTCTGTAGCCTATACGCAGTATGAATTAGCAACAACTGGTGAAACGCCTGAGTCAGTTAAAATAAATCATTTGGATGCAAAAATTTCAAAGTTCCCGTTTGCCGGTAATGGTCGTGCTATTTCTATGGATCAAGCTGTTGGTTTTGTGCGGCTGATTAGTGATAAAAGTAGTAATGCGTTAATTGGTGCACAGGTTGTTGGTCCCTCTGCATCGGACTTGATTTCCGAGTTGTCCTTAGCGATTGAAAATGGTTTGACAACGAAGGATATTTCATTGACAATACATCCACATCCGACACTCGGTGAAGCAATTATGGATGCAGCTGAGTTAGCCGATGGGCTACCAATCCATATTTAAGTACAAAGTGTGTGATGAGTTTAAGAATAGAAGATGTTGGGGGTAAACAATGCCAACATTTATAACAAATGATGACGTAAAACTGAATTACAATATATACGGCGATGGGCAACCAATTATTTTAGTTGCAGGTTATTCGGGCAACCAGGCTACGTGGGCGGCACAAATAGAACCGCTTAAACGGGCTGGGTTTCAGGTGATTACTTATGATCGTCGCAATCATGGTGAAAGTCAAACGGTTGATTATGGCATGCGTATGTCAAGACATGGGCAAGATTTAGCCGAGTTGATCGCAGTGCTTCATCTCAATCAAGTAGTTCTTGTAGGACATTCAATGGGTGCAAGTACAATTTGGTCCTATTTGTCACTGTATGGCGAAGCAGATGTCAAAGCTATTATTACGGAAGATCAAATGCCCAAGATTTTAAGGGATGATACTTGGCCTCTGGGGATTTTTAATGCAGATATAACAATGATATGGACGGCAGCAGAAAAGTTGCCACATACTAAATTAACGCATGCTAAAATTTCAAGTGACATCAAACGTGAACTTGCAGCGGCTTATCATCCCTTTAACTTTAAATATAATGAACCATTATTAGTAAATAGTTTTATCGAAGATTGGCGTGACATTGTTAAACGTGAACGTGTACCACATTTATTCTTGGCGGGTAAGCATTCTCCTTTATGGCCAGCTGACCACGTTTATGATTTGAAGGGTATGTCTACATTTGGTGAAGAACACATATTTGAAGAATCGGGACATATTCCACATATCGAAGAACCAGAAAATTTCACTCAAGTAACCATCAACTTTTTAAAACGCATCGATGATTAGTGGACTGATAATAGCAGAGTATGACATTAATTTGTTTTAATGGTAACATGAGATTGTTCAGGTTACGTACTATGAATAGTACTGGCTTGCGCTTTCTTTTTTATGTCTAAAATAAAATTTATAATATCCCAGAAGTTCGTGAGAGAATACTTATGAAAAAAATAAAATTAAATACACTTTTTAAATGGGCAGTCGCTTTGTTTATTTACAACCTCGTTGCTAAAACAATCATTTATTTTGCTCAAAAAACGTTACCAGATTTTTATCGAGTTGATACGAGTAGTTTAGCTTCACTGACCGACTCAGCTTCAAAATACTTAGGATCTTTATTGGGAATAATTGGGGTTTATATTGTCCTTTGGTTTATGTTCGCAGGTATTGTATTATCCTTTCTTCGACGTTCGTGGGGAGAAGAAGGCAGAAAGCATTTTACTAGGCAGTTATTGTCTTATAAATTACATACTTCAATCGCGGCATTTATTATTTTGATGATCCCGTTAGTTGAATTTGGTTTAAAAGTGCCATTTGCTCAATATCTTGCACTACCCAAAACTTTTGTTGATACGGTGAGTGGATTTTGGGCAAATACGATTTTCACAGTGTGCTATCTTCTACTGATTTTATTGTTAATTAAATTCAGACACATTGGTTATTTTGCGATTTATAAAAATTATTCCTTATTGGACGCTATCAAGATATCTGCAAGAGAGGGTATGGCCTCAGCAACACAGTTATTCTTAAAATCAATAATTCGTTTGGTGGTAGCTAGTGGCATTTGTTTTGCGTTATTATATTTTGTGCAGTTATTTGCTGATACTTTTTTTGACGTAAATAATAGACGCCTTATTGCTAACATCTTACTTGCTATTACAAGTGCGTTAATGTATGTTATTACTGCATATATCTTAAACCTGTATGTCACTCTTTTGACAATTGACCGCAAGAAAGATTCTGCAGCAAAGTTGAATGGTTCTTCAATTTTTTTGCAAGGACTCATACTCTTAGCTATTGGGGCAGGCAGTACTTTGATTTCAGGTAATTATTTTATATCGCCAAGAGAAAAATATTTAGTGATTGCACATAAAGGTGTTTCATATCCGAATGCCGTGCCAAACTCGTTAATTGCTTTGAAAAGAACTATTGCTACTCATCCTGATTACGTTGAAATCGACATTCAACCCACAAAAGATGGCGTATATGTTCTGACACACAATACTAAAGTAAAAACAGTCTCGGGGGAGACGCTTGACATATCAAAAACAAATTGGTCGACTCTGAAAAACAAAAAAGTTACGGAAGATGGGCATCGATTTTATTTAACTAGCTTTTCGAAATATATTGATTTGGCTAATAACAAAAAACAAAAATTATTAGTGGAATTGAAGTTGAATCAAACTGTAACAGATGAGCAATTAAAACAATTTGTAGCCAAATATGGCAAGCAAATGAAGGAAAATAAAAGCGAAATTCAATCAATGAACCAAAACGTTATTAAACGAATATATCAATACACTAGTTTAACTACGGGATTATTATCACCCGTTAAAAATACAGTTGATGGAAATCAAATTAGTAAATTCTATGCTATAGAATATTCAAAGGTTGATTCACATTTATCCAACCAAATTAGACACCATAACAAAGGTTTGTATAGTTGGACAGTTAACGACAAACTTGATATTGAAACGGCCTATATGATAGGTGTCAATGGTGTGATTACCGATAAACCACGAGAGGCACGGACTATTTTAAAAAATATCAGTGAAAAGTTGACTTATCGTAGAGCATTTATTTCTATGATTTTGAATCAGCAAAGTGATATTTAATTCAATCCTTTTGAGTTCTTTAAAAATAATTATGTATGCCCGTGAGGGCTTTTTATTAGCGTAATGATTTACGATATCCTGCCGCTTGGGCGTCTGCTTCGCTATTAAAATAAACAGCGTTGCTATTGTTCATATAGTATCCAGCTTGACCAGGGACATGATAAATATGTGACTTTGAATTTCCGATAATTTGTTGACTTTCACCAGTATATGTTTTTGTTGCTGCAGATTGATTCTGTGCAGCTTGAGCTTGTGCAGATGAAGCTGCTGCTGCAGAATTAGCTGCTGCTTGAGATGACGCGGCGGCTGCCTGTGATACACTAGCTTCACTTGCAGCTTTTTGTGCAGCAGCTATTGAAGATTGTTCTGCTTCGGAACTAGCTTTGGCAGATGAAGCTGCTTCAGAACTGGCTCTGGCAGATGAAGAGGCTGCCGCAGAGCTAGCTTCTTCTGAGGCTTCTTTTTGAGCGGCTAAGTCAGCCTTTTTGTGTAATGTATTTTTGGCCGTCCCATCAGCATAATTAATAATTGCGTTTGAACTGTCATTATTTAGGTAAACGACTGTTGCACTGTCATTACCATCTTCTTCACGGTATGATTTAAGACTAATCTTAACTTTCTCTCCAGAGCTAGAATAGCCTACGTAAGCTAGGCGAATCTGTTGTGGCAAGAGTTCGTTGCCACTATACATTGGCGTAACTTGATAATCTAAACGACTTGATTTGTGTTGCTTAAGCCATTTTGTGAGGCCTCTTTCATAGTAAAGCACGGCTTTTTTATTACTAGCATTTGATTTTTTAAGTGCACCAGTATTTAGGTAAGCTGTCTCTGGGACTAAGTTTTTTGCTTCATCATTTAAGCCGCTGAATTGGAAACCAATAAGGTGTCCGCGATTGAATAGCCATGATTTACCAATAGATGCGTTGGCTTTTTTATATTTGAACTTATAGTTGTGCCAACCAACAGGATTGTAGTTTAGTTTTTTCGCTTGTTTTGCAGTTGGCTCTTCAGCATAATTGAGCTGAATATGAGCATCAACGGCACGCTTTTGACTATCTTGATCAGCTAAAACAAGTTGTTTTTCGTTTTTGAAATTAAGAGGATGCTGCTCAGCACCACTTAGTTTTTCATTCCGATAACTATCAGCAGCAACACCCAAAGCAGGATATATCGTACTAGCGGCAACCACTAACACAGCACTGATAGTTACTTTTTTTAGTAACTTTAACATAATAAATTCTCTCCCGAACAGTTTAGCGTGGATATTTAGCACGTATTCAACAATCATTTTTTAGTATTATTAAAAAATAGGAACAACTTTTTTATTTTTAAGCGTAAGCTACCATACTTTCTTAATTATAATACTTCTAAAGTGCGACATGCAAATATACTTGTGCAGACTAGTTGCTCGATATAAAAATGTATATCATAAAGGGCATTGACGAAACTTGAAATGCTGATATAATAAATATGTAAGCGTTTTCTTGTATTGAGTATTCGTTTACACAGCAATAATTTTCTGGCAATGAGTCAGATGCTCCTTAAATATGTATACTGAAATGTATACAATAAATAAGATGTGGTCACGGAAAACCATATCTTATTTTTTCAATATTTATGTTTTTCAAGTTTAATTTATTATGTTTTGATGATATAATTTAAAATGGTTGTGACCTACGATAGTTTCGAAAATATAAATGATGTAAAATTACCAATTTTATTTCAAAGTACTATTGTGGGGCATTACTGTCTGGACCATTAGCTCAGTTGGTTAGAGCAAACGGCTCATAACCGTTCGGTCGTTGGTTCGAGTCCAACATGGTCCATCTATTTATTTTAATTTAGTAGGAGCTTGTCTTCAATTGTCTTTCTGATATCGTTTTTTTATAGATATCAATCAATAAAAACGAAATAGGCTAAGAACAACCAAACGGAGTATTTTGGTTGTTTTTATTTGCTACTATTTTAAGTGAAAGAAGGATATGCTAATGAGTCAAGATATTGATTACGATATACTGAGAAAAAATCAGCAAGAAAACCATGCCAATGCTTATTTGAATAAAGGCTTGCGATTATTTGGTGCTGTGCCTATGATAACTATGGGGGTAGACACTAAGGATTATATGACCGAGAGTGGTTTTTATTCAGATAAGCATTGATAATAGAAAATGAAAAAGTCAGCCAGGTTAGTTTCTGGTTGATTTTTATTTTCATAAAAAGTAGGTGCTGAATTAATTCAAAAGCATCTTAAACACCAAGAGTAGTCCAAAAATGAGAATTAGCCATTAAAAGCGTATAATATGGAGTGAATGAGAAGGAGGATGAATAATGTCAGGCATATTTTTAAAGAAATTACGCAATATTATTGGATTTGACGCTATTGTGTCAATTATTTTTGGTGCTCTGATACTTTTTTGGCCAACGCATAGTGCTTCAGTAGTAGCCGCTTTAATTGGGTTAGCTTTTATTGCAATAGGTATATCGCACATAGCATCCGTATTCGATAGAAAAGATGAAGACGGTTGGGCTCGTGTGGGTAATTTGGTCGTTGGGGCTGTCTACTTCATCGCCGGTATATTCACCTTTATAAACTTGTATGCAGCAACTACCTATTTGTTTATAATTGTTGGCTTGCTTGTTGGTATGACATGGATACTCGAAGGAATTATTGAATTTGGATCACTGAAGTATTACACACAAAAAGGATGGGCAATGTTTTCAGCTCTCATCAGTATAATTGGTGGAATCGCGTTACTATTTGCGCCTTTGCTTAGTGCAATATTCCTTTGGCAATTACTTGGAGCCTCTTTACTGGTACTAGGTATTATTAAACTGTTGCACTTCTTTGCTTGGAAAAGGTAAAACCTATTTTCCAATTACAACGCCGTCTGCTTAGATTAATTCTGAACAGACGGTTTTGTGTTATAATCAAATCAATTTTAAATTATAAAGTCTTAAACAATTTGATTAGTGACTAATGTAACAAAAAATACTATATTTAAACATAAAAGATTGCGAGGAAATCTATTTTGGCAGAAACCAAAACAGCAACAAAAAAGAAAAAAGCAGCACCACGAAAGAAATCTAAAATCAAAAAAAATCTAGTTATTGTTGAAAGTCCATCGAAAGCAAAAACAATTGAAAAATATTTGGGTCGCAACTATAAAGTAGTTGCTAGCCTTGGTCATATACGTGATCTGCCTAAATCCACCTTAGGTGTTGATGTCGAAAACGATTATGATCCTAAGTATATTAATATTCGCGGAAAAGGCGATGTTATCAAGGGATTACGCAAGGAAGCAAAAGCCGCAAAAGCCGTTTATCTGGCTTCCGATCCGGATCGTGAAGGAGAAGCAATAGCTTGGCATTTGCAGCATATTTTGGATTTGAATCCTGAACAACCTAATCGAGTTGTTTTCAATGAAATCACAAAAGATACAATTAAAAATTCCTTTAAAACACCGCGCATTATTAATCAAGATCTTGTTGATGCACAGCAAGCACGTCGTATTCTTGATCGATTAGTAGGTTATTCAATATCACCTATTCTTTGGAAAACCGTGAAGCGTGGGTTGTCGGCTGGTCGCGTGCAGTCTGTGGCCTTAGGTTTGATCATTGCGCGTGAGCGAGAGATCCAGGCTTTTCAACCAGAAGAATATTGGACGCTGGATTCTATGTTTAAAAAGAATCGCACCAAATTCAAATCAGTATTCTACGGATTTGATGGAAAAAAGCAGCCATTGCCAGACAATGCCAGTGTTCAAGAGGTGTTGAATCGGATTAAAAAAGATGACGATTTTGACATTGTTAAGGTAGATACAAAGCAACGCAAGCGTCAACCTCAACCACCATTTACAACGTCAACAATGCAACAAACAGCCAATACGCAGTTAAAATTTAGAACGCGCAAAACAATGATGGCTGCACAGCAACTATATGAGGGTATTAATCTAGGCAAGGGGTTAGGTCAAGTAGGATTAATTACTTATATGCGTACAGATTCGACGCGTATTTCATCTGTTGCAAAAAATGCTGCGGCACAATTTATTCATGATACATGGGGTGAAGAATACTCACAACATAAGCCGGTACAAGGAAAGCTGCAGGAGGGAGCTCAAGATGCCCATGAGGCTATACGACCATCTGATGTCAATCGGACGCCAGAGTCTATCAAAGATAAACTAACCCCTGATCAATTTAAGCTATATTCTTTGATTTGGTCCCGATTTGTTGCTAGTCAAATGACACCAGAAATTTTAGATACAATGGCTGTGACAATTGAACAAAACGGTGTTATTTTCAGAGCTAACGGCTCTAAAACAAATTTTGAAGGATTTACAAAAGCCTATCCAACAGCAAAAAAGAAAGATAATGTTTTGCCTTCGTTGAGCGAAGGAGACAAGGTGAGTTTGGCGAATACAGATCCTGAACAACACTTTACTTTGCCACCAGCACGTTATTCTGAAGCGACGCTAATTAAAGCCTTAGAGGAAAATGGCGTAGGGCGTCCATCAACTTACGCGCCAACTCTAGATACGATCCAACGGCGGAACTATGTTCGTATTGATGCGCGTAAGTTTGTGCCAACTGAACTGGGAGAAATTGTTCAAACAATTGTTGAAGAAAGTTTTCCTGATGTGACCAACATGAAGTTCACGGCTGCGGTTGAACATGAGCTAGATGAAGTAGAAACCGGTAATAAGCACTGGGTACCAGTAATTGATTCGTTCTTTAAACCTTTTCAAAAAGAAGTTGAAAAAGCAGAAACGTCTCTGGAAAAAATCATTATGCATGATGAATTGGCGGGAATGGATTGTGAGGTTTGTGGTGCGCCAATGTTGGTTAAGATGGGACGATACGGTAAGTTCTATGCTTGTTCACGTTTCCCAGATTGTCGTAATACAAAAGCTATTGTGCAAGAAATTGGTTTATTGTGTCCAAAGTGTCATAAGGGACAGATTGTTCAGCGGAAGACCAAAAGAGGGCGCACATTTTATGGTTGCCAGAGGTACCCTGATTGTGATTTTGTAACATGGGATAAACCAACTGAAAAAACATTAGCTGATGGTACAACGCCAAAAGATGATGAAAAGAAAGAAACAGTCAAAAAATAAAAGCCACAATACAATATTGTGGCTTTTATTTGAATTTAAATATTGATTTTTGAGGGCGTTGGTAAGAAAATCCTTCGCCTAGTTGCTCTTGTGTTGTAAATATTGAAACAAAAGCTTTTGGATCAATTTGATCAACAATACGTCTGACAGTGCTAACTTCAGAAGGATCAACTACGGCATAAACAACCCGCTGACCACGATGAGAATAACCGCCTTCAGCTTTAAGTAAACTAGTACCACGATCAAGTTCATCCATAATAGCATGTGACATTTCTTCTGGGTACTGTGTAAAGATCATAAAGGATCTTGCATCATAAGCACCTCGTTGCGTCATGTTAACAACTTGTGAAAATACAAATGATGCAATTAGTGTATACATCATGTGCACAATATCAATATAAACTAGTGATAACAGCAAAACGATAGCATCAAGTACAAACATTGTTCGACCAATAGGGATACTGAATTTTTGTTCTACAATACGTGCAACGACATCACTGCCGCCAGAAGTGCCACCGAATCTAAAGACGATACCTAGACCAAAACCAGCAATTATTCCTGCAATGATACCGGCAATGAGCATATCGTGATGAAGTGCAGGTGGTGTGGGAACTACTTGCCATAACCATAGCCACACTGATAGAGAGGTAATTCCCCAGATAGTATAAATTAACGCGCGTCTACCTAAAATTCGATAGCCAATAAAAAGAAGAGGCACATTCAATAACAAGTTAGTATAGGCAGGATTCCAATTGAAAAGTGCCCGCAAAATCAGTGTGATACCGGATATACCACCTTCAGCTAAATTATTAGGTATATTTATATTAATTAAACCCCAGCCGTACATTCCGGTGCCAAAGGCAATCATAATTAAGTCTTTAATTGAAATGCGTTCCATGTTAGTTGTCTGCATAGCCAAAACCTCACAATATCTCGTAAAATTAATCATACCATATATATGGTGGGAAATTTATCGCTTTATTTGATATAATGGTTAGTGATTAGAGGTTAATATGGCAGATTATAATAATTATAAACGACCACAATTTTATAAGAAAAAGCATCCAGTACGTAATTTTTTTATTGTGCTTGTAATTTTAATTGTTGTAGCGTTGAGTATTTTTATCTACATGAATTATTCAACAGCACAAAAAACAACCACACCAATTGAACAGAAAACCAGTACAAATAGTACAATTGAAGAAAATTCTGATTCAACTTCTGAAGATAGCAGTTCCTCGGATGACAGTGAATCAAGTGATTCTGAGTCATCGTCAAGTGAATCAAGTTCGTCGTCATCTTCAAGTAGCTCAAGTTCATCATCTTCAAGCAGTGTCGCTGATTCAGCACAATTGAAGGGCAAAAAGATTAGTGAAGCTATTGCATGGGCTAAAGAAAATAGACGTACTTATTCATGGAACATTACATCAGGTGGAAATGATGCCGTTGTTACTCAGATTACAGACGATGGACAGAATATTAGTTTTACGGCATCGGCTGAGCAATGATGGTTAAGAAGTTACTAACAATTGCTGGATCTGATTCACTTTCAGGTGGTGGGGTTCAAGCTGATTTAGCTACATTTAATGAATTTGGATACTTTGGGTTAAGTGTGATCACAGGTATTGTGACCGTAACAAAAGACAATTTTAAAATTTATCCAACTGATTTAAAAGTTATTCAAGCACAACTTGATTCAACGTTAGCATTAGATGATATTGTTGCGATTAAAGTTGGCTTACTACCCACAGTTGACATTATTGACTTAGTTGCTGAGTATTTAAAAAAAGTCAATGTGCCTATTATTGTTGATCCCGTGATGGTGTTCAAAGAAACGAGTAGCACAAATACTGATTTTTTGGTACAAGCAATAAAAAATCAGTTATTACCACTAGCCACGGTTGCAACTCCAAATTTAGATGAGGCACAATTATTGTCTGGTTTAACGATTCAGAATGTAGACGATATGAAAGTTGCGGCAAAAGTTATCGGTAGTTTTGGAGTCGAGAGTGTTGTAGTTAAAAGTGGTGCGCGACTCGCTGGTAATCAAACATTCGATCTTCTGTTTCACAATAACCACTACACGATATTTGAACAGGAAAAAGTGATGGCAAATATACCCATGAACAACGGAGCAGGCTGTACTTTTTCATCCAGCATTGCGGCTAACCTTGTAACGTCCAGTGTTACTGATGCTGTAGCGGATGCAAAAGCATTTGTACTTGCGGGTATTGAAAATGGTGTAATATTAAATAAAAATTTTGAAGTAGGCAATGTCTGGCAGGCCGCTAGGCGTCTGCGCAACAACTAAAGTAAAAGCGACAGATCAATATCTGTTGCTTTTTATATGTTAAAGGCACATGTGAAATGGTAATCATAGACGAATTGATACGATATCGACGCACGCTGAGGTCGATGGATCGCAGTTTATTAAATCAAATGTTAGATAACGTTCAAGTTGCTGCATTCTTTGAAGCTAGTGATAAAAAAAGCACAATGTATGCATTTGGACAAAAAAAAATATGGTCAAAAATGCCAGATAAAACAGATTCGATTGTTTTTGGTGCCAGCTCTTTTGATGATCAATCAGAAGCAGGAATTATGAAGGGTTTTTGGTTTGAACCTGAATTTTTAGTTTTATTGCAAAATAATCAATTACTATCTAGTACTACAGCTATTGATAATTATTTAATGCAGCTTAGTCAATTAAAAGAACCACAAGCACCGAAAATTATCGATGAAAGTGCTGAGGCTGATTGGCGAGTAAGGGTGCAGAATTTAATTAATGAGTTGAACGTTAATCGAAGTTTAAAAAAGGTGGTTTTTAGCCGGCAACAGCAAGTAACATTATCATCAAAATTGGTTCTGTCTGAAGTCATACCAGCATTGCAAAAACAGCAAGATGTTTATCATGTGGCCCTCAAAAGAGATACTGAATTATTTATAACTGCCACACCAGAGCGACTAGTTAAAATAAATGATAATCAAGTAGAAACAGCAGCTGTGGCCGGTACAATTCGTCGCGAACAGATAGGCCTACTAGAAGATGTTAAACTGGGTAAAGAGCTATTGAATAGCGAAAAAAACAATCAAGAGCATCGTTATGTTGTGGATAATATTGTTCAGCAATTGGATAGTTTAACTAAGCAACTGCATGTGCCAAGTAAGCCTTTCTTGTTGAAAAATAAGCAGGTGCAACATCTTTATACGCCAATCCAAGGCACATTAGCTGACAACATTTCTATTAAAAATGTTGTCCAAAAATTGCATCCAACCCCGGCTCTGGGCGGTTTACCAAGAAAAGAAGCCTTGGAATATATTCGTAATTATGAATTGCATCCCCGAGGCTTATTTGCATCCCCAATAGGTTATTTTACAAAAAATAATTTTGGAGAATTCGTTGTCGGTATTAGATCAATGTATGTTAATGACCAAAATGCTCGTCTGTTTGCAGGCGCTGGTATTGTGGCTGAATCAGATAGCCAACAAGAATATCACGAAACAACTTTAAAGTTTCAACCAATGCTTGAGTTACTGGAGGAACTATCAAATGACGGATACACTAACTTTTAATACAAAGCACTTACTTCAGGCACTATTTGAAAGTGGTATTCGACATTTTATTGTGTCTCCTGGATCCAGAAGTACACCGATAGCATTACTTTTAGCAGAATATGCAGAACAGAATAATGAAATTAAATTATTTGTTGACGTTGATGAACGCTCAGCTGGCTTTTTTGCTCTAGGAATCGCCAAAACACTTTTGGAACCTGTTGCCCTGTTAGGAACATCTGGCACTGCAATTGCAGAGTATATGCCAGCAGTGGCTGAAGCGTATGCTGCGAACATACCATTAGTCGTATTATCAACTGATCGACCCCAAGAATTGCAGTTCAATGGAGCGCCACAGACCATACCGCAAAGTAACTTGTTTGGTCAATTAACAAAACAGGCAGTTTTAATACGTTTGCAAGATATGCACAGCGATGTGACAGAGTATATTGATTTCATGGTACAAAAGGTGGTTAACTTATCTATTACTGCACCACGCGGTCCTATTCAAATTAATTTACCGCTTCGTAAGCCGTTAATGCCTGCATTGGATCGACAAGATGAGGTGCATGTTCAACAAGTAGTTTTTGAACAGCAAACCGTGCAATATCATTTACCACCAATAACGGCAAAAAGATTATTAATATTGGCTGGTCCAAATGTTTTGGATAGTTATGATGATAGTTTGAAAAATTTTGCTATTAAAAATAATGTACCTGTCATTGCCGATGTGCTTAGTCAAAGTAGACATACAAATACAATTCATGGCATAGATGTTTTACTTCAGGCACACAAAATTAATGCTGATCTGAAGCCTGATTTAGTTGTTCGATTTGGTAAAACGCCAGTGTCTGCACGTGTATTACAGTGGCTAAAAGAGGAAAAAATTTTAACTTGGCATGTTGATGAAGATGCTGGTGTAGATCATACAAGACATATTGCACGAGCAATTAAGATGTCGCCAAATGATTTCCTGGAAAACATGCATTTGACGGTGTCTAAAAATCAGATTGATTTTAATCAAAAGTGGTTGTCTTTGCCTAAAGTAACAAAAACTCGTAACGAAATGAATATTATAACTGCTTTGGATGATGCTGTTCCAGATGACACGCATATTTTTGTGGCTAACAGCATGCCAATACGTGACATGGATAATTTTTTTACTGGTAACCATACGCAGCGTATTTATGCAAACCGCGGGGCTAATGGTATTGATGGTGTGATATCAAGCGCATTGGGCATGAGCGCAGTGGTTAAGCAGCGGAGTGTTTTGTTAACAGGTGATTTGACGTTATTTCATGATATGAATGGTTTAATGATGGCTAAAAACTATCAGTTACCGTTAGATATTATAGTAATTAATAACAACGGTGGGGGCATTTTCTCATTTTTACCGCAGGCCGGTGCACCAAAGTATTTTGAACAATTATTTGGCACCCCATTAAATATTAACATGAAAAAAATTGCTGATTTATATGATATAGACTATCATCAATTGAGTGTTCCAGAAGCATTAAGCCAAATTTTACAAACTCCTTCAAAAACGACGAGACTGATTGAATATAAAAGCGATCGTCAGAGGAATAGAGATGACCATCGTGACGTATTGGAGATGTTAAAATGATTATTAACGCCAATAATTATCCTTATCAGGCCTACCTGACGAAAAATAATGATGAAAATCAAAAGTGGCTATTATTGCATGGCTTTATGGGGTCTCATTGTGATTTTAATCATATTATTAATCATTTACCAGGGCAAGTATTGACTTTGAACTTACTGGGGTTTGGTGGTCATACAACGTCGGTTGAAGTTACCAGATTTGAAATGGCTAATCAAATACAAGATTTAGCGACTATATTGAATCAGTTGCACTGGAAAGATATTAACCTACTAGGCTACTCGATGGGCGGTCGATTAGCTTTAGGCTTTACCATGGTGCACAGTGAGATGGTTCAGCGATTATACTTAGAGAGCACAACTGCTGGATTAAGGACTGCTCAAGAACGTCGTGAACGGTGTGCTTCTGATTACAAAAAGGCTGAAAAAATCCAGCAGAATTTTGAAAAATTTGTTACGGACTGGGAGCAGATGCCACTATTTGCTACACAACAACATGTTAGTCTAGAGCAAAAAAAATTTATGCATCAACAACGAATGAGTCAGAATCCAATCAACGTTGCGAACTCACTCCGTTATATGGGCAGTGGTGTGCAACCAAATTATTGGTCTTGTTTGAAATCATTACACACACCCACACAAGTTATTGTAGGTGAACAAGATATTAAATTTAACCTTATTGCCGAAGAAATGACAAACTTACTGCCAAATGCCAAAATAAGTATTGTACCCAATGCTGGACATAATACGCATTTTGAGCAACCAGCAGCATTTATTGAGGTACTTGATGTATCAAATTAAAAAGATAACTTTAATACCTATTGCGCTGACTATGTTGCAAGCCTTTGAAACGGCGCATCACACCATTAGCGAACGGCCATTAACTATTGTCACCATCGAACTGTTGAACGAAGATAGTGGTGAGATAGCTGTAGGTTATGGTGAAGTACAGTCATTTGCAGACTTCTCGTATGCACCTGAAAATCAATATGTCAGTCGAGAAATTTTAAAAACAGTATTGCTACCACAAATTCGAAGATTTTCTTTTAGTAATCCACAATCATTTTCGAAGCGTTTGAATCAACTGACGCCATTTGCTTCATTCGCTAAGGCAGGTTTAGAAATGGCTATTTGGGATGCGATTGGTAAATTAACGCATCAATCTCTACAACAAATGATTCATGGTCAAGGAGCAACAGTTCCAGTCGGAATCGCTGTCGGTATGGCAGATAGTATTGATGAAGCATTAACGCAAGGATATCAGAGAATTAAGCTTAAAATTGATGCTCATTTAGTTGAGTTTGAAAATTTGAACCGATTGCTAAACAAATATCCTGAACAACAATTTTCAATTGATGCAAACAGTAGCTTTACAGATGAAAATATGGCACAAATTAACAGGTTACCTGAAAATGTTGGTTTCATTGAACAACCACTTGGGGAAAATGATTTTGTACAGCATGCGGTACTCCAAGCCCATACAAATAAAATCATTAGTTTAGACGAATCAATTAATAATCTTAGCGATGTTGCTACGATGTTGAAATGTCGTTCGGCGAAAGCTTTGACAGTTAAGCAGGGCAAAATTGGTGGTATTTCCAACGCTTTGACGGCCATCCAACTTGTTGATAAGCCATGGATTGGTGGCATGCTAACTAGTGGTTTAGGTAGAAGCGTCGATATAGCAATGAGTAGTTTACCTGAAATTGCTTTCCCAGGAGATATTTCGGATAGCAGGCGTTATTTTGAACGTGATATTATTGAGGAACGTTTGCTTGTGAATAAGGGGATGATGTCAGTGCCAAGGAAGTACGGCATTGGCGTGACATTAGATTTAAATGCGATTTCAGATCTACAAACGGAACAAATGTTTACAATTACTGATTAAAAACGAGGTTATTATGGAAACAAACTATGCGCAACAAATGCTTGATGCTCTCTCAAGTGGGCAACTAGATGATGCAAAAAAGTTTTTTGCACAATCATTACGAAAAGATAGTGATGATTTAATTTATAGTTTAGCTGAGGAGCTATATGCTCTTGGGTTTTTGAATCAGTCACGTCGTGCCTATAAAAAATTATTAGAAAAATACCCCGATGAGGATGAACTTCGTACGGCATTAGCTGATATTGCGATTGAAGATGGTGAGATTGATGAAGCGCAAGACTATTTAGCGCAAATTAATCCTGACTCACCTTCATACTTACAGGCTCTACTTGTTAAGGCAGACGTCTATCAGTCTGAGGGATTAACGGAATCCGCAGAACACAGTCTATTGCAGGCAGAAAAGATATCCCCAGATGAAGATGTGATTCAATTTGCCTTAGCTGAATTCTATTACGCTAATCAAAGTTACCCCAAGGCGATTCCACGCTATCGTGCGTTGCTGAAAAAAGGCAAACGAGAAATTAGTCGAGTTGATATTGTAGCGCGGATTGGTATGGCGTACGCTCAAGTAGGCAATTATGAGCATGCGGTTGGTTATTTAGAACAAATTAAACCAGAACAGATGACATTAGATACACGATTCCAACTAGCAGTTTTGTATCAAGGAAACAAACGAATCCAAGAAGCGATTGATTTGTTTAATGGTGTATTGGAAGTGGACCCAAAATATACGTCTATTTATCCGATATTGGGACAAGCGTACGAGCAAGAACAACAACTTGAGGACGCTTACCGAGTTTATCAAGAAGGGTTAGCTCAAGATGAGACCAACACAGTATTATACCGTTTAGCTGGGCTGGCGGCAGAAAAACTTGGAGATAATGCTAAAGCTAAAGCATATTATCAAAATGCTTTAGCTTTAGATGATACAGATATACCGTCAATAATTGTTTTGTCTGCTTTGCTATTAAAGCAACGAGAATTTGAAGCAGACATTCAGTTGTTAGAGAAACATATTCAAGAAGATGTTATTGATCCTGAGTTTTATTGGCATTTGGCGCGCGCCTATTATCAGGAAAGCAAGGAAGACCAAGCTACTAAATATTGGGAAATGGCTTTACCGTTTTTCCAAGAAAATGCTTCGTTTTTGCGTGATATTATTGACTGGTACCATGAAGAAGGTGAACGTGCAAGCGAGATTGACATGATGGTCAGATATTTAAACATCGAACCAGATGATGCTGATATGCAAATGCGATTAGAAAATACAAAATATTAAAGATACGCAATTGCCGCTATTTTGGTAAAATAGACTCATATGAAAATTACACAATTACCTCAAGAATTTATAGATGCACAACCAATATTAACAAAGTTAGAAGATGCTGGATTTGAAGCTTATTTTGTTGGTGGTTCGGTGCGTGATACTGTGCTTGGAAAAACGATCCATGATGTTGATATTGCAAGTAGCGCTTTTCCAGAAGAAGTTAAATCATTGTTTCATAATACTGTGGATACGGGCATTCAACACGGAACAGTTATGGTTTTGGACCATGGAACAGGATATGAAATTACGACTTTTCGTGTCGAGTCAACTTACACGGATTTTAGGCGACCTGATCGTGTCACTTTTGTACGTAGCCTCGAAGAGGATCTTAAAAGGCGTGATTTCACAATTAATGCTTTGGCAATGCGGCACGACGGTGAAATATTGGATTTTTTTGATGGCCTAGAGGACATGAAAAAAGGCGTTATTAGAGCCGTTGGAGATGCCGAAAAACGTTTCACAGAAGATGCCCTGAGAATGATGCGGGCTTTGAGATTTAGCGCCCAACTTGGTTTTAACATTGAAGCTGACACCCAAAAAGCATTGGTAGATTTGGCACCGAACTTGGTTAAGATCGCTGTCGAGCGAGTTCGAGTTGAATTTGAAAAACTGTTGTTAGGCAATCAAGCATCGCAAAGTTTAGAACTGGCCCTGCGCGATCAGGTCATGAATTATTTACCAGGTCCGCACATTGAAGATTGGTCAAGTATTATAGCTGATTTAAATAAAAACCAGGCTACAAATTACGCCGTTGCTTGGACACATGTATTGTCAAGATCTCAATTTGATGACAAGAAACGTCGTCAATTTATGTACGATTGGAAAATGAGTCGTAACGTGATGAAAATGGTCAGTGCAATTGTTCCAATCGTACATAATCCAGAGAAGTCAACTGTATTTGATATATACCAAGTTTTGGCTTATCAGAAAGAATTACTTGAAGTTTTGGCCCTAACCAATATTCAGTCCGAGACAATTGAAAGAATAAGTCATATAATAGAGATGTTACCGATTACAAAAGCTGCCGATATTAACATTAGTGGTGGTGAATTGATTCGTTCTGGTATTTTAGCACCTGGGCCTTTATTGGGGCGTGTGCTTAAAAAAATTGAGTATGCTGTCGTTGTTGGTGATGTTTTAAATGATCACGACGCACTTGAAAAATTTGCAAAGGAGTACGTAAATGACCAAAATTAAAATGGTATGGGCTGAAGATCGTCAACATGCAATTGGAAAAGATGGTGGTATACCTTGGCATATGCCTGATGACCTCAAGCTGTTTAGAGATGAAACGGTGAATACCTTAATGATTATGGGGCGTCCAACGTGGCTTAGTATTGGGCGACCATTGCCTAAACGAACAACTGTAGTTATGACTAGGCAAGAAGACTGGACACCGAGTTATCCAGAAGTAAAAGTTATTCATTCCATTGAAGAAGCCAAGCATTTGATAGCTAAGGAAGAGCGAGATATTACGATTGCTGGTGGTGCAGCGGTTTACCGTGAGTTTATGCCTTATGCAACAGATTTAGTTATAACGCGAGTTGACGGTGTGATTGATGGTGATACTTTTGTTGATGAGGTGGATTTAACACAATTCCAACTAAAGTCCAGTGAACCACATGCGAAAGATAATAATCATGATTACGCATTCGTTGTCGAACGCTATGAACGCATATAAGGAAAGAATATGTCAAATATTAAAATCGTTACAGATTCAGCTGTAGCATTAACTCCAGAAGAAATTACCAAATATGATATCAAAATTGTGCCACTATCAGTACAAATCGATGGTACAGTCTATGAAGATGGTGTCACTATTCAGCGCGATGAGTTTCTTGAAAAGATGGTTGAAAGTAAGAGTCTCCCTCAAACATCGCAACCCTCAATCGGCACATTTCAAGCTGTTTATGATGATATTCATAAGAAATTTCCAGATTCCGAAATTTTAAGTCTCCATTTATCATCAGGGCTGTCAGGAACTGTTCGCGCTGCTGAACAAGCAGCTGCATTGACAAGTGCTAAGATTACAACATTTGACACATTAGCAGCTGACCGTGCGCAAGCATTTGTTGTCTTACAAGCGGCGAAAATGGCCTCCCAAGGGGCTACGATGGCTGAAATTTTACCAGCGGTTGAAAAAGCTCGGGATGAATCGCATATCTTTTTGAGTTTTACTTCTTTGACAAATATGGTTGCCGGTGGTCGCTTGAGTAAAACACAAGGAATCATCGGTAATTTACTTAATATAAAAGTAGGTGCTGGTGTAACAAAAAATGATGGTACCGTTGAAGTGCTTCTCAAAGGTAGAGGTATGAAGACTATTGCTAAATTCAACAATAATGTTATTGCTAAGATGCAAGAGTATAAGGAAGTATTGTCAATAGGTATTTCTCACGCAGGAATTCCAGAGGAAGCAGCTCAAATTGCAGCACGCTTAAAAGCAATTTGGCCTGATATTGAAATTCCAGTTTTAAATACAACACCAATTATTTCTACTCACACAGGCGTAGGCGCATTAGCAATTTTGTACCGAGCGCGTTAACATAAAACCCCAGAATTCTATTTCTGGGGTTTTATTGTGCGCTTAAAATTGGTACACTTAAAAAGCATTTATCAAAATCGGCAATTGTGCCGGACTGGTTCGGAAAATCCCAGAATAAAAAACCAAGTGTGATGAGTATTTTGATAATATGATTCGCATGTGAACGAAAGGAAAGATGAAATGCAAAAAGTTATTATTGACACAGACCCTGGAATAGATGATAGTTTAGCACTTCTTGTTGCGCTAAATTCTCCAGAATTAGATGTCATTGGAATTACTGTTGTCGAGGGCAATGTACCTACTGATATTGGTGTGCAGAATGCCCTTAAAGTTCTTGAAGAGGCTGGGAAACCTGATATTCCCGTTTTTGAAGGTGCTCCCTTACCGTTGAAACATGAATATATTAGTGCTCAGGACACGCATGGTATAGATGGGCTTGGAGAAAGCAATGTTACTGCTCCTATAATATCGGCTAGTAAACTCAAGGCTTTATCAGCTTATGAGCAATTACTTTCTAATAATGATGATGTTTGGGTGCTGGCTTTAGGGCCATTGACCAATATTGCTATATCAATGCAAAGTACGCCCAAATGCTGGAAAAATATGTCACGATTAATTATAATGGGCGGTGCTTATCAATCAAATGGTAATACTTCACCGGTTGCTGAATATAACTTTTGGGTTGATCCGGACGCAGCAGATTACGTTTTAAAAAACAGTCCAATTGTTGCTGAAATTGTGCCACTCGATGTTACGAGAAAAATATTGTTAACACCAAATATTCTGTCATTAATGCAACGTTTAAACCCTGCTAACTCAATATTTATTACAAAAATAATTCAATTTTATTTTGATTTTCATTGGAAACAGGAACATGTATTGGGTGCGGTCATTAATGACCCGCTAGTTATTATCCATGCACTTTATCCTGAATACACAAGGGGCATGAGTAAATATGTCACGGTGGTGACTGATGGTATTGCATTAGGTCAAAGCATTGTTGATGTAGCTGATTTTTGGCAAGAAGAGCCTAATGCAGTTATTTTAACAGAAGTTGATTCATTACATGTCATGTCTGAAATAATAGCTCGCTTATTGAACTTATCTTCATCAATAGTGTTAACCGAGTTAACTAAAATTGCCACAAATCTTGAGGTGTTATCATGAGAAGAATTTCTACTCAACGCATAACACTTATTGCGCTATTTATAGTTGTTAATATTGTTGGTGGTCATGTTGCTTTGCTAGCAAAACTACCAGTTTATCTAGATACAATAGGAACATTATTAGGTGCAGCTTTTTTTGGCCCAATCGGGGGCGTTATAGTTGGCGTTCTAACAGCAATGATCAATGGTTTTACAGGCGATCTTTTTTCAATTTATTTCATGCCTAGTCAAATAGTCACCGCACTTATGGCTGGTTTTGTGTATCGAAAAGTGAAAGCTACGGAAATAAAAAAAATTTGGTGGTTGGCACTTGTTATATCTGTTCCAGCTACAATTGTAAGCTCAATTATCACGGTCATATTATTTCATGGTATAACATCTTCAGGATCTAGTACAATTGTACAGGTACTTCACGGTTTGGGGATGAATCAGACATTATCCGTTTTCTTAGTACAAGTTGGCACTGACTACCTTGACCGTATAATTGGTGTGTATGTTGTAGCTGTAGTATATAGTATTATTACTAGACGTATTAATTTGAGTTAACTAATACGTTAGTACAATATATTGGCCTGAATATGCCATTCAAAACTACTCCGGGCGTTCACGGCAGATCGGCTCGTTAACAACAAACTGATGAGCACGTTGCCGTTTCGGTGTTCGAAAAACAAGCGGAGGGCATTTTATTATGCTAATTCTAATGCAAAAACTTAACCGATCATGGATTATTGATATAGTTGGGATTTTGATTGTTGCTTTTGTTGCTTATAGTTCGGGTTATTTGTTTAATAATTTGGCTAGTGTAGTGATGTTTGCTCATGATAATTGGGCAAAGTATGTTCCTTTTGGTATTATTTCTGTTGTGTCATCCAGTTTATCAATAATGTCAACTCGTTTAACATCTCGTTTGAATAAATTTGGTAATGTTGTTGGTACATTCAATACATTGCTTTCTGGAATAATTGATTTTATGTTAGGAAACAGTGGTGCTGTTCTAACTTATCCGCTTTCGTTTCTTATTAACGCGGCCTCAGTTGGTGGCTGGACTCATTATGGTGATAAGCGAGTAAATCGGGCACTTGATTTTAAAAAATTATTTTTTGTCATGATTATAGGGGCAATAATTTTAAGTTTTGGATTAAATTATTTAGCATTTCAAAGCACAAGTCCATTATTTTGGTTATCAAGCACAGTTTTTGCTTTATCTTTAATTCCTAACATTATGAATGTTTTCAAGATTGAAGATCAGTGGTTGTTCTGGATAATATACAATGTTGTTCAATTAGCAAAGGCTCTGACTCAAGGTAACTTTGCTAATGTAGGGAAATATTTATATTACATTGCAAATAGTAGTATTGCTTATCCAGTTTGGAGAGCAAAGCGCCAAGATAATATTTCATAGCAGTAAAATAAAGAACGGTAAAACTCGTTCTTTGTACATAGTAATTATTTACGCTATAATGGTTACCAGTAAAGTTTCAGGAGAATTACGCATGCGAAAATTTGCCATTAGTTTCATAGTTATCTTACTGGTTGGCATTGGTGCGTTTTACGGTATCAAAATCTGGGAAAATCAAAAAAACAATTTGAATGAATCTCAAAGTTCTGTAAAAAAAGTTTCGCACATTAATTTAGTTGCGCTAGGTGACTCATTAACTGAAGGTGTTGGTGACGAAAAGAATATGAGGGGCTACTCTGGCCGTATTGCAAAAAAAATTCGTTCTACTGATAATATCAGTGTAACGATTAGCAATTTTGGAAAAGCAGGAGACCGCTCCGATCAAATTCAAAAAAGATTGGACACGCAGCAAAAGTTTAAAGCTCATCTAAAAGAAGCTAATGTAATTATAATGACTTCAGGTGGGAATGACTTACAACAAATACTTTTAAAAAATGTATTAGCAACTTCACCAAAGGCGTTATCTGCTGCTGTTAAAACAGGGCAACAATCTTATCAACAAAAGCTCACAGCCTTATTTAAGGATATTCGTTCTTTCAATTCAGATGCACCCATTTTCATATTTGGAAATTATAATCCATTATATGTTCATTTTGCTGACAGATCAGATTTTAACGCCGATGTTAAGTTATTTAATGAAGTTAATGCTACTGTCGCAAAAAAAGATGGTAATGCATATTTTGTTAATATTTTTGATTTGACATATGGTCAATTCAAAACAGCGGCGCAACGTGAAAAATTGATTTTAGAATCTGCAAGCTCTAATAATAGTACAAGTTCGGATGCTGCTATGACTGCCGTATTAACTGGTAAAGCAGGTGTTAATAACGCATGGATTAGTACTGATGATAATTACCATCCAAATAATAAGGGCTATAATTATATGACAACACAATTATTTAACAAAATGCAAAAGGAAGCAGATAAATGGCTGATCAAACATTAATTAGATCGAAAACTGAAGTTAAAAAAAAGAAACCAATTTGGTTTTGGCTTTTTTGGGGATTGCTACTTTTTCTAATAATTGGGTTTATTTGGATTTTTAATGATGCAACAGGCCCCGTGAAAATAAAAGATAATGTGTCTAAAGTAAGCAAATCAGATGCGACGTTTGATGTAACCTTGAATAAAAAACAAATTAATGCTTTGGTAGCTCATTACCTTAATGATACAGATAATAGTGGTTATACATTTAAAATTGGTGATGATGTGATGATGTATGGCAGTGCAAAATTTCTAGGGCAAAAGTTTAATTTTGGTATGGCTTTAGATGCCAAGCTAACACCTAATGGTAACATTGTTATGCAGGCGAAGTCTTTAGCAATCGGTAACCTATCGTTGCCGATTAAAACTGTGATGAGTTACGTCAGATCAAGTTATGATGCGCCTCAATACGTTACAATCGTACCGAAGAAGAAACAAATATTTATTGATATGAGCAAGTTACCCACAACGCAAGGTATTAAATTTAAAGCAAAGGTCATTAATATAAAAGCAGATCAGTTTGTTTTCCAAGGAGGTCTTGCAAATGAGAAAAAGTGATCGTTCATTTTACAATTGGTTAATGACGAATCGTAATTCTATGGCAGCCAATGAAGTGCAACAATTTGCAAATAATGCCTTTTTAGATTCGTCATTTCCAAAACAAAGTAGTGATTTTGATGAATTGTCAAAGTACTTAGAAGAGAATACAACCTATTTAATGAGTATGACAACATTTGATGAAGCGTGGTCACTATACAACGCTGAGCGTTGATGTTAGAAAGGATATATGTTTAATGGCACAAATAATTCAATGGTTCCCTGGCCATATGGCCAAAGCTTTTCGTTTGATGCGGGAAAATTTAAAACTAGTTGACGTTGTTTTTGAGCTGGTTGATTCCCGTATTCCCGAAAGCTCCCGTAATCCGGAAGTGGATAAGTTAATCGGCAATAAACCCCGTTTGTTAATTATGACTAAAGCTGATTTAGCAGATCCTGATCAAACACGGGCATGGAAAAAACATTTCGAAGCACAAGGATACACAGTACTTGTGCTCGATACGCGTGACCCAAGGACTCCGCAATTAGTGACTAAAGCAGCTCGACGAGCAGTTGAAGCAAAAAAAGCAGCACAACTAGCAAAAGGTATTCAAGATCAGCCTATTCGCGCCATGATTTCTGGAGTGCCAAATGTCGGTAAGTCAACATTATTGAATCACTTGGTAATGAAAAATGTTGCGCCAACGGCGGATCGACCAGGTGTAACGAAGAAAGTTGCTTGGCTAAAAACGCCAACAAAATTAGAATTACTGGATTCCCCAGGAGTGCTCTGGCCAAAGTTTGAAGATCAGAACATCGGCATGAAACTAGCATTAACAGGAGCGGTGAAAGATACAATCTTTGCCAAAGATGATGCTGCACTATTTTTAATTAACTTTTTTCGAGAATATCGACCAGAGGCCATTATTGAGCGATATCATTTGAACGACAATATTTTTGATCAAGAGAATGTAGATGTTTTATTATCCATCACAAGCAAATTAGGATTCAAAGACGATTATGACAAGGCCAGTGAACGAATACTAAATGATCTTAGAAAAAATAAATTAGGGGCGTTTACACTTGATTTAATTGAGATGAAAAATGACTGACACAATTGCAAATATTAAATTACAATTGAAAAATATGTTGCCTAACGATGAGCAGTTGCTGATTTGGCAACAAGATAAACGTGTTGGCGTACAAAATGCTTTGAGAGCTTGGCAAAAAAAGCAAGTGATGTTGCAGGAAAAACGCGAGCATTTTTTATCTCGTTTTGATATTGAGCGTCAGTACTGGATGCAAGGCTACGACTTAATTGCTGGCGTGGATGAAGTTGGTCGGGGGCCTTTAGCTGGCCCAGTTGTTGCGGCAGCTGTTATTTTACCGCATGATTTTGATGTTTTAGATGTCATAGATTCTAAGCAACTGTCTGCAAAAAAAAGAGACGAGTTGTACGACAAAATTATAGAAAAAGCAATTTCTATAGGTGTTGGTAGCGTCGAAGCCTCAATTATTGATGAAATTAATATTTATGAAGCAGCGCGTGTTGCGATGAAAGAGGCAGTCAACCAGTTGGCTCCCGTACCTGAAGCTTTATTAATAGATGCTATGCGGTTAGATTTAGATTTGCCACAAGAATTTTTAATTAAAGGGGATGCACGAAGTAATTCTATAGGTGCAGCCAGTATTATTGCAAAGGTCACACGTGATCGCCTAATGGCTTCTTATGGTTTAAAATATCCTGGTTATGGTTTCGAAAAGAACGCTGGATACGGTACAAAAGAACATCTTGAGGGTATTAAAAAAATCGGCATTACACCGATTCATCGTAAAACATTTGCACCTATTAAAGATATATTATGATGCACTGTAATATGACTAAGAGACTGATTGCCATCATCCAGTCTCTTTTTTTGATCACAATTGTTTTAAAGTGTGTCCGCTCAGCATTTTCGGTAAATCCGTGCGAGGCCATAGCTTCTGCTAAACGAGTTGACCATCGGAGTGAAACTAGAATAGCTTTGAAAAATAATTGTGGTGAGTAAAATGTTAAAGATTCACCACGCATTAAGGCTGCTGTTCGGATAGTTTGAATTTCTTGTTTAACACGTGGCACAAAAGATAATGCACCGCGAAGACCGTAGACAAAAGTGGTTGGCACACGAAATTTTTGTTCAAGTGTGTCTAGAAGCAGGACCATATCCGTTGTAAACGAAAAAGCCGCTCCTAGGAATATATAGGCGACAATTCGAGTTATCATGATAATTGCCATTTCATGGGAACCAAAAGTTGTAAATGATGTCCATGCACCTAAGACAGGCAAGATAGGCATGGCAATTAATAGCAAATAACGTTTCCAAGACAGTTTTGAAAGAACAAGATAAATACCAGCAACAATCGTTACAACAACATTGATTTGATAATTCAGGACAAAAGTTAGTTCGATGCTAACGATAAGTATAAGTAGAAATTTAACACTTGGATTCATAAAAAATGCTCCATATATTGTAACGTTCGATTAGATAGATGCAAATGATAATCAATGATTGGGCGTAGCTGATCTAGTTGGTGGCTAATAATAATAAAACGTTGTCGTCCAATGTCTGCGATTTCTCGTAAAATTTCGCCTACAACACGAACAGAATCTGTGTCCAGACCAGCAATAGGTTCGTCTAACAATAATATTGGTGTACCAACAATTAGCATCACCAAGAGTTGAACTTTTTTCTTTTGCCCGCCAGAGAGCTGATAAACGACATGATCTTGTAGTCCATCCAAATTTAAGCGCTCTAAATAACGAGTAATGACTTTTTCGGACCATTTTTCTGGTTGCTGCGCATGTTGCACGCTCAACGCGATTTCCTCACGAATCGTCATTCGTAAAAATTGTCGTTCTGCATTTTGAAATATCAATGCTACTTGTTTTGCATATTTTGCAGCATTAAATTTTTTGATATTTTGATCCATATACAAAATGTCACCTTGGTAGGATTTTAGACGAGTTAGCGCATTAAAAAGGGATGACTTGCCTGTGCCATTTGCTCCAGTAAGGAGCGTAATTCCACCAGGAGCCAAAGATAAATCAGAAATACTAATTAATTGACGTTGTCCCACTAAAAGTTCAAAGTTTTTTAATTGCAAAACACCTTCTTTAGGTAATTGCAGGTGGACATTTTGTTCCGGTAAAATACGATTCTGAAAGTTATTAACAGTTGTTACTTTTTTGTGGTGTATTTCCCATACATGATCAACAAGTGGTTCGTACCCATGTAAATCGTGATCAGTGATTAATATAGTGGTTTGTCCCTGTTTTTGTAAATCTTTCAATTTAGCTAATAGATCCTGACGAGATTGGCTATCAATATTTGCAAAAGGTTCGTCTAATAATAAGAAATCACTTTGCATTGCAACAATGATAGCTAATGCAACTTTTTGCTTTTCACCACCTGATAAGGTGTTAATATCTTGATGAGTTAATTCTGAGATACCAACAAATTCTAGAGCATGCGTTGCACGTTGCTTGATATCAGAAGGATGAACTTGCAAGTTTTCTAAAGTAAAAATCAATTCTTCCAGTGGTGTTTTCATAACAAATTGAGTGTCTGGATCTTGAAATAAAAAACCGACGACTTTAGCTTTTTCGTTAGCTGGTAATGTGGTAACTGATTGATCATTAACAAGCACTTCACCTTTTAGTTGGGGATATAGTCCTGCAAATATTCGGAGAAGGGTTGATTTTCCAGAGCCAGATGGACCGATTAATAGGTTAAAACTATTGTGAGATATTGACATAGTGGTATCATCAAGTATTTTTGTGTTGCCATATGACAAACTGATATGTTTTAAACGAGTAACCATAATAATTCCCTATGTACGCGGAAATTCCGCTTATTTATATTTATCTGTTTTCTTTGCAATGGTTAAAACATCAGAATCTGTAGCCATGTTTATTTTGCTGTAAACCATGACAGGAATGTCACTAATTTCTGCTGCAACCTTCGGCAGATTTTTCAAAATATCCATTAATTGATCGTAATCACCGTCAAGAGTTGATTCAAAAGCACCTACCTGATAGTTGACACCACTCTTGTCAATGTAAGCAATCACATGATCAACTATGCGAATGATTTTTTCTGTATCAGCTGTCATTGGTAATACTTGGACTGCAATACTTGATATCATGAGACCACCTCGTTTTTATTAACCTCTAGAATACCTGATTTAGCAACTAGTTTTTGTGTGAAGTAAACGATAACTCCTGCAAAAATAGCTGCTGAAATGAGACGAGTAATGAATAATCCAATCAACAAACCAAATGAATAATCAGCATATCCATTGCGGAAAAGGTCCCAAATAAATGTCACAATAGTAACTGTGATGACAGACATTGACAAACTCGTTTTGTCCCAACGACGGTAGCCAAATACAGCAAATCCAAGTTCGGTACCAAACCCTTGGATTAATGCAGCGACAACATTCATGACACCCCATTGAGAGCCAAAAACCATTTCAATTGTGCCGCCAAGTGTTTCACCTATAATAGATGCACCAGGACGACGTAAGATGAACCCAGCCATAGGACCAGCCATTAGCCAAGGACCCAATGTTGCATCATTAGCATATGCGCTTAATCCGAATGGTGTTAAAAAGGCAGCGATGACATTATAGCCAAATGCCCAAGCCCAAAATATAAATCCAAAAAACACACCGATTAGTGCGATGAAGATAACATCGCGAAGTGACCATTTGTTTGCAGACATTTGCAAAACCTCCTAAAATTTCCGATATTAACCAATAAGAGTATGAGATATACAACTGTTTTCATGACTTATTGGTTAATAATTGATGTAGCCGAAATCACCGCAAAATCGGGTGTAATTAGAAAAAGCCAGACTTCACAAGGAAGACTGGCTTGAAAAATTGTGGTCATAATTTCAATGCATAAACGACACTTAACAAACTTGTGTTATTTCATCATCACATATTATAGTGATAACGTTACAAAACATAGTACTGGTAAGATATGTCATTTCATAAATACATTTTCAAGTAAATCTCCCTACGCTAGTATTATCTAGATCAGGTGTAATGGGTTTTATCTCAGCACGACGGCACCCCAGATTTTGGTGTTTTCAGTTATTTGTGAAAAGCTCACGCATAGAGTGTAACACAGGACCAATTATCGTGCAAACTATTCATTCGTATGTTATAGAATTTAATCACCAAATAATGTTATATTTTCTAACATTTTAATGTTTTTAATGAAGAAATTTGAGTATGATGTAACTTGTGGTCTTTATTAATTAAAAGTACATGATATCAGCGAGATATTGAGTTATTTGTTATACTAAAATGAGTAAAAAACAACTCTAAGGATAGAAAATGGACAGTATTCATCTTTCACCACGGCTTGCAGCTGTGGCTTCATTTGTACCCAAAGGCGCAAGGTTAGCCGATATTGGCTCTGATCACGCTTATTTACCTGCTAATTTATTAATTAATAACAAAATTTCGTTCGCAATTGCTGGTGAGGTTGCTAAAGGACCTTACGAAAATGCGCAGCACGAAATTGTTCGAAAATCGTTAACCACACAACTTGAGGCGAGATTGGCGAATGGATTAGCGGCAATTAAAGATGAGGATCATATTGACACAGTCACAATCGCTGGTATGGGCGGTGTCTTAATTACAGACATATTAGAAGCGGGATTTTCAAGAGCAAAACATTTTGAAACGCTTATACTACAACCCAATACTGATGAGCACGTTGTGCGAACATGGCTAAACAACCATCAGTATAAAATTAACGACGAGGTTGTTGAACAAGAGGATAACCATTTTTATGAAATTATGATTGCAACAAAGGGCACCCAAATTTTATCAAGCCTTGATAAAAAATTTGGTCCTGTCTTGCGAAAGAGCAAAACGTCCGTTTTTGTTGCTAAATGGCAGAAAGAATTGGACCGTATCGACACAATTTTTGAAAATCTTGAATTTGCTGGAAAAACTGATTCACCCATTTATCAAGATTGGAAAAACAAATATCAGCAAATTCAGGAGGTTATCAAGTGATTGCACAAGAGCTAATTGACAAGATTGAGATTTTTGCGCCCAAACAATTAGCTGAGGAGGGTGACCCTACGGGACTGCAAATTGGTGATCCTAAACAGCCCGTGCATCGAGTAATAACAGCCCTTGATGTTCGTCCAGAAGTGGTTCAAGAAGCAATTGATAATCAGGTCGATTTTATATGGGCACACCATGAGGTCATGTTCTTTCCGGCAAAAAATCTAGACTTATCACAGCCTCAAAATCGAATGTATGCAGATTTGATTCAACACCATATTGTTGTTTATGCTTCACATACTAATATGGATAGTGCACAAGGTGGCATGAACGATTGGCTGGCTGAAGCGCTCGGTATTCAAAATGCAGTGCCTCTGGTACCAAATGTAGATAAGAGAACGGGTCTTGGCAGGATTGGACAATTAGTGCAACCAATTTCTGTACAAGAATACGCTGTGAAAATTCGTGATTTGTTTAAAGTTCAAGCAGTGCGCGTTATCGCTAACGATGTGACAAAGCCAATTCAAAAGATCGCTGTGCTAGGTGGAGATGGTGGCCGTTGGTGGCGGGTTGCGCAACAAGCTGGAGCTGATGCCTATGTCACAGCCGATGTCTACTATCACGTTGGGCACGACATCTTGGCTTCAAATTTTATTGTGATCGATCCTGATCATCATATGGAAGCCATTGCTAATGAAAAAATGGTTGATAAGGTCAAAGAATGGTTTGGTGACACTGTTGATATAGTTGCTACAAAAATCAATACAGATCCATACAAATATATTTAGTGAACGGCTAAAGCAGTGGGCAAATGCTCAAAAGGAGTAATATATGACAAAGTATCCTGAATTAACAGAACGTTTTTTGAAGTATATAAAAGTAGATACGCAATCTGATGAGAACTCAGAAACAGTACCTTCGTCACCTAAAGAGGTCGCTTTTTTGGCAGATTTAGCTGACGAATTAAAAGCTATTGGTCTTGAAAATGTACGCACCATGAAAGATGGTTATGTATTTGCGGAATTATCCAGCAATATTGATGACAGTGCTGTACCCACAATTGGCTTTATTGCACACGTCGATACTGCAGATTTTAATGGAGCGAACATTAACCCACAAATTGTTAAAAATTACGACGGCCAATCGTCAATTAAGTTGGGAAATAGTGGTTACGAATTGACAACTAACGAATTTCCTAGCTTAAAAAAATATGCGGGACATACTTTAATTACAACTGATGGCACAACACTATTAGGTGCTGATGATAAAGCTGGAGATGCTGAAATCATTACGGCAGCCCAGTATTTAATTGCACATCCAGAGATCAAACATGGTGATTTGCGATTTGCTTTTGGACCAGATGAAGAGATTGGCATCGGTGCCGATCATTTTGATGTTGAAGCATTTGGTGCTGACTTCGCTTATACAATGGATGGCGGACCGTTAGGCGAGCTTGAGTGGGAGACATTTAATGCTGCGAGCGCCGATATCACAATTCAGGGACGAAATGTTCATCCAGGAACTGCAAAAGATACAATGGTTAATGCCATTCAACTAGCATTTGATTTTCATGAACAACTTCCTGTCCATGATCGCCCAGAAAACACCGAAGGAACAGAAGGATTTTGGCATCTTCTAGCAGTTGACGGTAATCCTGAAGAAGCAACTCTGCGTTATATTGTTCGTGATCATGACCGAAATATATTTGAAGAACGTAAGCAAAGATTATTAGATATTGCCGATGCCTTTAATCAGAAATTAGGGGAAAAGCGTATTAAAGTTGTATTGAAAGATCAATACTATAATATGGGTGAAATCTTGAAAGATGATATGCGTTCAGTTAATTTGGCTGAAAAAGCGATGAATAACTTAGCGATTAAACCAATTATTGAACCTGTCCGTGGTGGTACCGATGGTTCAAAAATAACTTTCCTAGGGCTACCAACACCAAATATTTTTGCTGGAGGCGAAAATATGCATGGCCGTTTTGAATATGTTTCTACAACAGTCATGGAACAGGCAACAGACGTTATTTTAGAAATTGTAAAACTTGCACAAGAAAAATAACTTTTGGATAAACAAAAAAGAGCTCAACTGAGCTCTTTTTTAATCTTGTGATTTATTCTTCAGACGCAACTTCTTTTGGTGCAGCTGATCCTGAAATTGCTGGAATCGCAACTATCGCAATTTCACCAACAATAACAGCAATGACAGCAACAGTAACAAAATCATAAGTGCCAGAATTCAATTGGGATACAATATAACCCAAAATTTCACCAAATATTGCCGACCAAATTGCTACCATAATGTATTTCATGATTTTTTACCTCTTTACTGTCATTATAATACACCTTTTTTCACAAATGGCAAGTTTTTAAGTGAATTTAAACAAGAAAATAGAAAATGTCTAATTTTTGATTTTGAAGAACCCTAATATTTGTTAAAATTGACGACTTTTATGTGATTTTTCTGTATAATTAAAGAAAACAGATGTTCGTATAAGGAGTTGAAATGTACGCACCGCTTCAAATTTTAAGCAGTTATAGCTTATTAAAAAATCCAAATACAATTGAACAAATTGTCCAGACAGCAAAGACTCGTGGTTATGAAGCCATTGCACTGGCTGATGTTAATGTAATGTACGGAGCGATAGACTGGTTTCGACAAACAAGAAAGCATGGAATTAAACCCTTATTTGGCTTGACATTGATGGTCAACGGACTTGTGAATACTGCTACACTATTTCCAATCGTACTATTAGCTGAGAACCAAGTAGGCTACCAAAATCTAATGTGGCTATCATCAGCGAAGATGACCAGTCAGGGAGATTTTCAGTGGGAAACAATGGTTAAACACTTAGCTGGTATAAACATTGTTTTTCCAACTGACAGTGAGCTCGTTCAACTCATCTCTTCAGGGTATGAGGAAGTTGATAACTATTGGCAACAACTTATCACCCTTGTGGACGAGCACCATTCTTTTATTGGTATTAATTCGCAAATGGCACCGCAGATACAAGAGAGATTAGCGCAATTTAGCGAACGAACTGGTGGTCGTATGATTGCTTTAGATGATATTGATTATCTTAACTCAGATGATGCTTTCACTACTCAAGTCTTAAAAGCAATTGATGCAAATGTTAAATTGGACGATATTAAAATTTTGGCTCAGCAACAAGGTTCACATATTTTAAGAGATTTAACTGTTGTTCAGCAAGAATATCAAGATACAGAAATACTAAAGACAGCTTATATTAATAACGAATTATTGGTTTCAAAAAGCAATGTCAGCATTGAATTTAAAGATACGGCTTTACCACCTTTTGAAACACCATCTGGCGTGACCAACGCACAGTTTTTAGAAACAATTGCTGTCAATGGATTAAAAAAACGATTACAAGGACATAATACGAGCTTGAACTTGTACGAAGAAAGATTGCAGCACGAATTAAAAACCATTGAATTGTTAGGATTTAGCGATTACTTCCTGATTGTTTGGGACATTGTTAACTTTGCACATAAAAACCACATTCAAACTGGACCAGGTCGTGGTTCTGTCGCTGGATCTTTGGTTGCGTACAGTTTACAAATTACCGATGTAGATCCCTTGCAATTTAATTTGCTATTTGAACGTTTTCTAAATGATGAGCGCGTGCAAATGCCTGATATTGATATTGATTGGCCACCAAGCAAGCGTGAAGAACTATTCACCTACCTTTATCAAAAGTACGGGAAAAGAAATTTTGGTCAGATTATTACATTTGGTACTTTAGCTTCTAAGCAAGCCCTACGTGATGTTGGTAGAGTGTTTGGATTACCAACCCCAGCATTGAGCAAGTTGAGTGCTAGTATACCTGAAGGAAAAAATGGACGAAAAGTGTCTATTGATGATGCGCTCAAAGCGCCACAATTGCAGAATGCTCTTCGTGATATTGATAATGGTAGACTATTATTACAAACGGCTTTGAAAATTGAGGGTCTACCAAAAAATTACTCTACACATGCGGCAGGAATTGTACTCAGTGCGAACCCTTTGGTAAAAACATTGCCCGTGCAATCTGGTACGGAGGGACGCTTATTAACACAATTTGAAAAAGATCCAGTTGAACAATTAGGGTTACTTAAAATCGATATTCTAGGATTACAAAATTTGGCAATTTTAAGCCAAGCACTCTATTATGCTCAAAAAGAGCTACCAGAAGGATTTGATATTACTAAAATTGCTTTAGATGATGCCAAAACCCTAGCATTATTTGCTAAAGGCGACACAAATGGAGTTTTCCAGTTTGAATCTGCAGGCATTAAAAACGTATTGCGAAAGTTGAAACCGGTCACCTTTGAACATATTGTGGCTGTTAACGCGCTTTACCGTCCTGGTCCTGCACAAAATATTGATAAGTTTATCGCTCGACGCCATGGTAAAGAACCAGTGACAATCCCAGATCCTAGTTTGAAATCAATTTTGGCGCCAACTTTCGGTATCATTGTATATCAAGAGCAGGTTATGCTAGTTGCGGAGTCATATGCTGGGTTCACGCTAGGCGAGGCGGATGTTTTACGAAGTGCCATGTCGAAGAAAAAAGTCGACAAAATGCAAAAACTGCATGAGAAATTTATTAAAGGTGCTTTGAAAAATGGGCATGATCAAGAACAAGCAGAACTTATTTTTTCTTATATTGATGAATTCGCTAATTATGGTTTCAATCGTTCTCATGCAGTTGCTTATAGTAAATTGGCTTTTGAGTTAGCCTTTCTAAAGGCACATTATCCAGTTGCTTTTTTTACAGCTCTATTAAATGCAAATCTGGGGGAACAAAAAAAAGTGCAGCAATATGTATCTGAAGCCAAAATGCGCGGAATTGTAGTATTAGCGCCAGACATCAACAAATCATATAAGCTTTGGACATCTATCGAAAGCCAATTACAAATGGGCTTGAACAACATCCGTGGTGTTCGTACGGACTTTGTGACAGGTGTATTAGAAGAACGGCAAAATAATGGTTCATTTCAAACAATCCAGTCCTTTGTCAGACGTTTGCCAGATAAAATGCGTAAACGAGAAGTTTTAGAGCAGTTAGTATATGCTGGTGCACTTGATTCGTTTGGCTATAATCAACGCGAACTAATCGAAAATCTAGCGAGCTTGATTGAAGGTGCAAGCTTTGGTAACTTAATTTTGGAAGAAACGAAAATTAAGAAGTATGATGATTTTGCTTTGTCTGATCGTCTGAAAAAAGAAAAAGAAGTCATTGGCGTTAATTTATCAGGTCATCCTTTAGATACATATGTTGATTTCATTTTGGAAAATGGTTTTAGTCAAATAGGAAATGTCGTACAGCCCAGTCAGGTTGAGAAAATAATCGCAATTGTCGACAGTATTCGCCAGATCCGCACTAAAAAGGGGGATGATATGGCTTTCGTGAAAGTCTCTGATACCACTGGAGAAATTAGTGTAACCATATTCCCGCAACTATTTAAAAAAATAAGCAATTTTCTAAAGCCAGGAACGATATTGAGTATTGCTGGTAAATCAGAGCGTGATATGCGGAATGAAATCGCTATTGTGGCTAATCACATTAATTTAGCGCCAGAACCCCAGCGCGTCCAAACCATTCAAGGGACTTGGTTTCTTCAGCTTGACGAAAAGCATGACACACCGGAAAGACGTGAGGAAATTGGCCAAATCATGAAAAAACATCATGGCCATAATCCAGTGGTAATTCACTGGCAAAAAGATGGTAAAAATCAAAAACTTGATCAAGAATTTTGGATGACTAGTGAAACCGTTATCATGCGCGAATTAGCAGCTTTACTGGGTAGTGAAAATATTATTTTTAAACAAACTTACTAATAATATGACTTGTACAAATGGGTCATAATGTATAAAATAGAGATTGGGTAGAGTTGCACAAGCAACAACCAAGATAACTAAGGAGCTATTTAACCATGAAAAAGACGAAAATCGTCTCAACACTTGGTCCGTCATCATCTGATGTCGAAACAATCGTAAAGTTAATCCAAGCGGGCGCCAACGTATTCCGTTTTAACTTTTCACACGGTGATCACGAAGAACATTTGGGTCGTATGAATGCTGTTCACGAAGCCGAAAAGATCACTGGTAAGACAGTTGGTATCTTGTTGGACACTAAGGGTGCTGAAATCCGTACAACAAAGCAAGCTGACGGCAAAATTGAATTCCATACTGGTGACACATTGCGTATTGCAATGGATGAAAACCTTGAAGGAACAAAAGAAAAAATCGCCGTTACATACGCTGGTTTGTTCGATGATGTTAAAGAAGGTGGACAAGTCTTGTTTGATGATGGGTTGCTTGGTACAACTGTTGTCGAAAAAGATTCAGCCACTCGCGAATTAGTTGTTCGCGTTGATAATGATGGTATTTTGGGATCACGTAAGGGTGTTAACGCACCTGGTGTTTCAATTAATTTGCCAGGTATTACTGAAAAAGATGCTGATGACATCCGCTTTGGTTTGGATCACGAAATCAACTACATTGCTGCTTCATTCGTTCGTAAGCCTGAAGATGTGCTCGAAATTCGTGCATTGCTGAAGGAAAAGAACATGGAACATGTTCAAATTATTCCTAAGATTGAGTCACAAGAAGGTATCGACAATCTTGATGCAATCTTGGAAGTTTCAGATGCTTTGATGGTACCACGTGGTGACATGGGTGTTGAAATTCCTGCTGAAAACGTGCCTTTGGTTCAAAAAGACATGATTCGCAAGATGAACAAAGCAGGTTTGCCTGTTATTACTGCTACACAAATGCTTGACTCAATGGAAGAAAACCCACGTCCAACACGTGCCGAAGCTTCCGATGTTGCCAACGCTGTGTTTGATGGTACTGATGCAACAATGTTATCAGGTGAATCAGCTAACGGAGATTATCCAGTTGAATCTGTTGCCACAATGGCTGCTATCGACGAAAAAGCTGAAACTTCATTGCGCGAAAACGGTCGTCATGAGGATATTTTCTTTGATGAGACTGATTCAACAGAAGCTGTTGCAGCATCTGTTGCTCGTATCGCACGTAATGTGAATGCTAAAGCTGTTGTTGTATCAACTAACTCTGGTTACACTGCACGTATGGTTTCAAAGCACCGTCCTGATGTTAACATTTTGGCCGTTACCTATTCTGAACGCGTACAACGTGGTTTGACATTGAACTATGGTGTTGTTCCAGTGGTTTATGATGCACCAAAGACTATTGACGAAATGGTCGACTTAGCTAAGAAGGCCGTTAAAGACCAAGGATTGGCTAATTCAGGTGATACTATTGTTATTGCAGCAGGTGTACCAATGTCACAATCAGGTACAACAAATATGTTGACTGTTCAAACAGTATAATAATTCTAGTTTGTACTTGCAAAAAAAGACTATAGTGATTTGATTATTCAATCACTATAGCCTTTTTAATTTAATGTAAGAAAAGCTACCACAGTTTAATACTAAAATTTAGAGAACTGCTAATATTAAATTAATAAAGAAAAACAAGTAGGAGTGATTTAATGGACAGTGGTGATTTAGCATGGGTTTTAGTTTCAGCTGCATTAGTCTGGGTAATGACACCTGGATTAGCCTTGTTCTACGGTGGATTGGGTGAGCGTAGAAACTTGCTGCACACGATGTTTATTCCAGTTATGATTATTGGAATTGCTTCGTTAGTGTGGTTTGTTGTTGGATATACATTATCATTTGGTGGTAGTGGAAATGTAATTGGTAATTTTAAACATTTGTTCTTAACGAATGTTTCGTTCACGCATTCTACTAAAGATTTAACAATTCCTGACGGTGCATTTGCCTTGTTTCAAGGCATGTTTCCGATAATAACTGCAGCAATTATTACTGGATCCGTAATTGGTCGAGTTAGAATCAAAGCATTGCTTGTATTCATCGCACTTTGGTTGATTTTTATCTACTCACCGTTAGCGCACATGGTTTGGGGTGGTGGATTTTTGGCTCAGCTAGGCGCGATTGATTTTGCTGGTGGAACTGTTGTTCACATTTCTAGTGGTGTAACTGGATTGGTATTGGCTTTGATGATTGGACATCGTCATATTGACAAACACATACCTGTACGACCTTCTTATGTTTTGATTGGTGGTGCGTTGCTATGGGTTGGATGGTTTGGGTTTAACTCTGGATCAGCTCTCGCAGCAAATGGCACAGCAGTTCTAGCGTTAGTTAACACATGGCTAGCATCAGCTGCAGCTGTACTAACTTGGGGCCTCGTTGAATATAAGTATCATGGGCGTGCTACATTATCTGGTGTTACTAGTGGTGGTGTTGCTGGATTAGTTGCTATTACGCCTGCAGCAGGGTTTGTGGCACCATGGGCAGCTGTAGTGATGGGACTCTTAGCTGGGTTTATAGGCTTTGCTGGTATCACATTTGTTAAAAATAGTTTTGGATATGACGATACACTAGATGCTTTTGGTATTCATGGTATTGGTGGCGCTGTGGGCGCAATCTTGACAGGTGTATTTGCTGATAAAAGTGTTGGCGGTGTTGCTGGTTTAATCAACGGTGATGTATCATTGGTTGGTAAACAGTTAATCGCAATTTTATTTACTATCGTATTTGCGGCGATTGGCACATATGTTTTAGCTAAAATAACAGAATTTATTGCTGCGCCATTGCGTTTGACCGCTGATGAAGAAGCTGAAGGTTATGACGCAATTATGCATGATTTGACTGTGGAATAAAGGACAATAGTCCTTTTTATTTTGCCTGATATTTTGTGCATAAACTACCATCAATCACGGCAATATGGTAGAATAAAGGAAACATATAAAGGGGATTTGCTTTTTGACAGCACAAATTCAGCAAATTTTTACATTTGAAAATGTGGAGCAACAGACGAAGTTGCTTGGCGTTAATGATAGTTTTTTAAAGTTAATTGAAGAAGGATTAACTGTGCGACTTCATGCTCGTGGTGACCAAATGACCATCTCAGGTGATGAGGATAAAGTGCCATTAGCTAAAGCTGTACTACGCGAGTTAACTATATTAATTAAGCATCAAATTAATATATCCGATACCGACGTTGTGAGTGCAATAACAATGGCACAGCGTGGGACATTGGAGTATTTTGGTGACTTATATTCTGAAGTACTAATTCGTGACAATAAAGGACGTTCCGTTCACGTTAAAAATTTTGGTCAACGTCAGTACGTGCAATCAATTCGTAAGAATGATGTCACGTTTGGCATTGGGCCAGCTGGAACAGGGAAAACCTTTTTAGCAGTCGTCATGGCAATAGCAGCTTTGAAACGTGGTGACGTTGAAAGAATTATTATCACACGTCCTGCTGTTGAAGCAGGTGAGTCACTAGGATTTCTCCCAGGTGATTTGAAGGAAAAAGTAGATCCATATATGCGTCCCATTTACGATGCTATGAATGCATTAATTGGCGCGGAACAGACCCAGCGATTAATGGAGCGTGGTGTGATTGAAATTGCGCCACTAGCCTATATGCGCGGTCGAACATTGGACGAGGCATTTATCATTTTGGATGAAGCGCAAAATACCACGAATCAGCAAATGAAAATGTTCCTAACACGTTTTGGATTTGGATCGAAAATGATTATTAATGGGGACATCTCCCAAATTGATTTACCATACGGTGCAAAATCCGGTCTTATTTCGGTTCAACGTATTTTGAAAGACGTAGATCATGTGTCATTTATTCATTTCGGTAGTGCCGATGTTGTTCGTCATCCGGTTGTCGGTCTAATAGTTGGTGCCTATGAAGCAGCTGAAAAAAAATTAGCCGAATTAAAAAAGGAGCAAATTAACTAATGGATTTGGCTATTATTGACCAAACAAAAGCTGGTGTTAACCAATATCATCAGGATCTGGTTCGCTGTGTACTAGACTATGCTGGCAAATATTTGGAATTGCCCGATAATACAGAAATGTCAGTGACATTTATGAACAATGAAGAAATTCATCAATATAATAAAAAATATCGTGGTATAGACAAACCCACTGACGTGATTAGTTTTGCGATTGAAGAAGACGGTGATGATTTTCCAGTTTTACCAGACGAATTGATGGATTCTGAGTTAGCTAAAAATATTGGTGACATTCTAGTTTCTGTGGATATTATTAATTCTCAAGCAGAGTACTTGGGACATAGCTATGAACGTGAATTAGGTTTCCTAGTGGTGCACGGCTTCTTACATTTGAATGGATATGATCATATGTTGGGTGATGCAGAAGAAAAAGAAATGTTTGATTTACAACGAGAGATTTTAGATAATTATGGCCTCAAAAGATAAAAAGCTAGAAGGTGCGCCTAAAGATTACAATAAAAAAGTACAACGGAACAGTACATTTTTTCGAGCCATGAGAAACTCTTTGCACGGTATTTGGTTGATACTAGTCAGAGAACGCAATATGCGAATACATATCTTGCTAGGATTTCTCATATTACTTGTGGGCTTACATCTTGGCTTAAACCGTGCAGATTGGTTGTGGGTTGCAGTCGCAGTATTTACAGTAATATCAAGTGAGTTTTTGAACACGATTATTGAAGCCGTGGTCGATTTGGTTGTTGAAAAAAGATATCATCCACTTGCCGGGCTGGCAAAAGATGTCGCTGCTGGTGGCGTTTTAGTTGCTGTGGGTTTTGAAATTATTATTTTATTGATTGTATTTCAACCTTATGTTTGGCGGCATTTTGGTATTGTTACCAATTTTTCACAATTTATTCATGACTTTAGTAAATAAAACACATACAGGAGAATACGGCCAAAAGCCGCATATATATTATGACAGAATCTACTTTTAAATCAGGATTTGTGGCGATTATTGGTCGTCCAAATGTTGGTAAATCAACGCTTTTGAACCGCATTGTTGGCGAAAAAATTGCCATTATGTCAGATAAAGCCCAAACTACCCGTAATAAAATACAAGGCATTTACACAACTGATGATGCACAAGTTGTGTTCATTGATACACCAGGTGTACATAAACCACAAAATTCACTAGGTGATTTTATGGTGAAGTCTGCATTTTCTGCGCTTCATGAGGCGGATGCAATCTGGTTTGTGGTAGATGCTTCAATGGCACGTGGTCGTGGTGACGATTTCATTATTGATCGGTTACAAGAAGTTAAAAATACGCCAATTTATTTACTAATTAACAAAGTTGATTTATTAGCGCCAAATGACTTGCTTAATGTTATTGCTAACTATCAGAATGATGCGCCTGAGTGGGCTGAAGTATTTCCTATTTCTGCCACAGAAGGTGATAATGTTCCAGAATTGTTGGACAATATTGTGTCTCACTTGGATGAAGGGCCTCAATATTTCGATGCAGACCAATTAACGGATCACCCTGAACGTTTTGTTATTGGAGAATTAATTCGCGAAAAGGTATTGCAGTTAACACGTCAAGAGGTACCACATTCAGTTGCTGTCGTTATCGACAAAATTGCTCGTGAAAATGAAGAAAAAATTCATATTCAGGCATCGATTATTGTTGAACGACCAACACAGAAAAATATCATCATTGGTAAACAAGGTGCGATGATCAAAGATATTGGTACGAGGGCGCGCAAGGACATTGAACGTCTACTCGGTGACAAAGTTTTCCTTGAAACTTGGGTTAAGGTTGAGCCTCGCTGGCGTGACCGACCACAAGCTTTGCAAACATTAGGATACCGTCAAGAAGATTACTAAAATGATGCTGTGTTGTCATAAAAAAATTTTTGGCGATTGATTTAGTGGAGTCATTATGGCAATTATTCGTGGCATTGTATTATATACACGACAATATAAAGATAATGATTTATTAGTTCGCATACTAACGGAAACGTACGGCATGCGAACTTTTTTGGCACGCGGTGCAAAGAAAGCTACTTCTAAACTCTCAGCTGGTACACAACCTTACACAATTGTAACTTTTGATGGTGCTCTACCGAAACGAGAAACCGGACTAGGTTACATGAATGATGTTCAAGATATAAAAGTATATTCAAGGCTTATCGAAGATATCGAAGCAAATGCCTATGCTGCGCTGATTGCTAGTTTAATTGATTCCTCCTTTGAAGAAGGGGAAAAGATAACACGATGGTATAATCAACTTTTTGTCGCGTTACAGAAACTAGATGAGGGACTCGACCCTCAAATTATTGCTAATATTTTTGAAATTCAATTACTGGTTCCTCTAGGGGTGGCTCCAAACTTAAGAGCTGATCCGATTACAGGTCAAGTAGATGGAAAATTTGATTATTCTGAAAAGTACAATGGCATTATTTCAGAACAGCATTTTAATCTGGATGATCAGCGATTAATGCTTGATCAAAAAACTGTGTTTTATTTACGTCAATTTAGTGTCATTGATATGCGCCAAGTACATGACATCAAAATGTCAGTAATCACCAAACGTGGTTTGCAACGTGTAATTGATTATATTTACGAAAAACAAGTTGGTTTGAAGCCACGAGCAAAGTTATTTATTGAGCAAATGCATTCGTGGCAAAATACGTTGGTTAATTTTAGAAGGAATAAGTAATCATGAAAAAAATTTTAGTTTTGCATACCGGTGGTACAATTTCTATGCATGAAGATGCTGATGGCGATGTCGAAACAGGAGCTGAAAATCCTTTAGTTCAAGCGAAGGTTACCTTTCCAAATATCGAACTAGAAGTTGAAAACATTTTTAATTTACCAAGCGAGCATATTGGTCCTTCTCACATGCTACAGTTACAAAAACGTATCTCTGAAGCCAAAAATGATTTTGATGGTGTTGTCATTACTCATGGTACTGATACATTGGAAGAGACAGCATTCTTTCTCGATAGTACATTAAAAGTTTCGTTTCCTATTGTTATAACGGGAGCAATGCGTTCATCCAATGAACTTGGTTCAGATGGTTTGTACAATTATCAATCTGCGCTACGTGTAGCGGCAGATGATACATCCAAAAACCGTGGTGTGATCGTTGTGATGAATGATGAAATACATGCCGCTCGATTTGTAACTAAAACACACACTACCAATGTGGCAACGTTTGCGTCACCACTTAGTGGCACGATGGGGCTCCTAACGAAACGACAAATTATTTACTTTTATGACCTGCCACAACAAGAAGTATTACCAGATGTAGATATTAACAAAAATATCCCTGTTTTAAAGGCATATGCTGGTATGGATGGCCAATTATTGAAACTTTTGGCTGATGCCAATATTGACGGAATTATTATTGAAGCACTTGGCGCTGGTAATTTATCTCGTGAAGCAGCTCGCGGAGTAGAATATTTATTAGCGAAAAATACGCCAGTAGTCATTGTTTCAAGAAGCTTCAACGGTGTTGCTGCACCAGTATATGATTATTTAGGTGGCGGTGTTCAATTAGAAAAATCTGGCGCAATCTTTGCGTCCAGTATTAATGGCCCTAAAGCGCGATTAAAGCTGTTAATCGGACTATCAAACAACTTAAGTAAAGAACATCTGAAAACGTATTTACACGGTATTTAATACACTATGAGAAGAATCTATTTCGTGCGCCATAGCATACGTGATGCTAAAATTAAAGACGATTATTCGGCACCATTAACGGCAGAAGGGAAGCGATTAGCCCATGATTTGGTAGGTTATTTTGTAGGCAAAAATATTAAGGCTATCTATTCATCACCTTATCAGCGTGCGTTGCAGACTATTGAACCAACAGCAACCACACTGGGTATAGAAATTAATTTGAATGCCGCATTGCGCGAACGGCAAACTAATGACCAAATAGATTGGCAAAATCATTTAGAAAAGCTGTGGCAAAATTTTTATTTTAAAACCGATGGAGAAGAATCTTTAATAACTGTGCAACAAAGAATGAAAACAGCTTTTTATCAAATTATTGATGAATCTTCTGATGAAATAATTATTACAAGTCACGGGACGGCATTAAGTTTATTGTTCCACTACCTAACAAATGGTCATTTCAATTTTATGGATTGGCAAAAAATGAAAATGCCGGATGTATATATTGGCTTATTTGATGAAAATAATCAATTCATCAGTTTAACAAAAGAAGCGTATTAACTATTAAGTTAATACGCTTCTTTTGTTATGTCATTTAAAGATATTTGTATAGATTGCTTCTACAGCACTATCAGATAAGTCGGGCTGAATTCCTAACATAATCGAAATTTCGCTAGCTCCTTGGTTGACCATTTGTAAACTGATATTACGTTCCTTAAGGGGCGCAACAATCTCTGTCAAGGCACCAACACGATTACGCATTCCTTCACCGACAACCATAATAATACCGTAGCTTGGAATCCACTTTAATGTATCAGGTTTAATTTCAGCAGCGATATCACTTAACATGTTATCGACTTGCTCTTGCGTTAACATTGTTTTATCAAAAATAATTGTCAAATCATCAATACCAGAAGGCATATGTTCGTATGAAATGTTGTGACGCTTCAAAATCTCAAGAATACGAAGGGTAAAACCAACTTGCTTATTCAATAAGTATCGATGTAAGTATAACGCAGCAAAACGGTTGGAGTTAGCAATACCAGTTACAGGACGTGTTTGCTGAACTTCTGTAGGTGGAACAATAAATGTTCCAGGGGCATCGGGATCGTTGGTATTTTTGATGTTTATACGAATACCACCTTGAATGGCTGGAATAATGGCTTCATCATGGAATACAGCAAAACCAGCGTAAGATAACTCGCGCATTTCATCATATGTCATTTGTTGGATGGCTGCTGGATGTTCGACAATCGAAGGATTAACAGCGTAGATGGCACTGACATCGGTAAAGTTTTCATATAAATCAGCTCGTAGTCCGCGTGCCATAATAGCACCAGTTATGTCTGAACCACCACGTGAAAATGTCGCCATGTCGCCACTTCTAGTGTAGCCAAAGAAGCCAGGGATAATGAGTCGTTCAGAGGTTGACAGGTCTAACTCGCCGATTGTGGTATAAGAAGCGGTATCAAATGTTGCTGATCGTGCATTATCATCCACGAGCAAACCAATTTCTTTAGGATCCACAAAACGAGCTGGCATACCTAAATGGTTAAAGATTTTAGCGATCAATTGCGCATTTAAATATTCACCATGAGCAGCGAATGCTGCATATAAATAATCAAATGATCGGTAATGTTTTCTTGCTAGATGTTCAATTTGTTCATCTAGATCAGCTAGTTCATAATCTGGTAACTCAAAGTATTCACCAATAGAGTGATAGCGATGTTTAATCGTTTCAATAATTTCAGTGGTATCTTCATCGGCAAGCGTAGCTTGCGCGTATGATATCAATAAATCGGTCACTTTACGATCATCTTTAAATCGTTTACCAGGTGCTGAAACAACAACAACTTTCCGATCATCATCAGCACGAATGATATCGTAGACACGTTGCAGTTGTTGACCGTTAGCTAGTGAAGAACCACCAAATTTTGTAACTTTCATAATATGTAAGTGCTAGGGAGCACGTATTCTCCTAATTATTTTTTGTAATTTGTAAACCAGTATAATCTGGTTCTAGTAATAATAGTTTTCCTGGTAAAGCCATGTTTGTCAGCGTTTTTAATAACTTAGTTGCATTGTCTTTTGATACGAGGGTAATAACAGTTGGACCCGCCCCAGAAAGATAAGTGCCGACAATTTCTAGTTTATGGGCTGTATCGCGAATAATTTTTAGGTGTGGTGCTAAATGAGCACGAGCCTGTTCATGAAATTGGTCCTTTTCAATTAAAACGCGAGCTGTATTAAAATCACCGGCGTTCAATGCTGCGGTTAAAGTATTACTGATAGCGCTAGCAGCAACACTATCTTTAAATGTCATCTCAGCAGGCAGTGCATTACGTGCTTCAGTTGTGAGCAGTTCGTAATTTGGAATGAAGGTAATGAAATTAATGTCTTTTGGCAAATTTAATGGTGCATGGTAGACTTGATCACCATCATAAAAGGCTGCTACGCTCCCGCCAAGTAAGGCTGGAGCAACATTATCTGGATGACCTTCTAAAGCCGTCGCTTGCTTCAATAAAGCATCATTGCTCAATCGTAGATCGGCCAGAATGTTGGCCATGGCTAGACCGGCTAACAGTGCAGAAGATGATGAACCCAGTCCGCGTGCAAGTGGAATATCAGATTTTACAACGATACGATGAGGTGTCAAGTTTGGGGTTAATAACAGTGCTGTTTTGACGATGAAATTGTTAACATCACTGGGCATATTTGCACCGTAATCATGAATCACTTGCCATTCAGAGGTTTCTTCATACACTTCTAAGGTTAAATATAGTTTTAAGGCCACACCAAGAGAATCAAAGCCAGGGCCAATATTGGCGCTAGTAGCTGGAACAGTTATTTTAATCATGAGAAAATTTTATACTCCGCTGCTAAATTAATGCCATCAGCATTTCGGATTGTTGTACGAATAACATTGAGCTGCGCATCAGAGGCAGCGTGTGTCAGAGCAACTAATCGAGCAAAACCATTTTTTGCTGGGGTCTGCTTTAAATCAGTAAAACTTATTTTTGCGGATGCAAACATGCCAGTTACGGAATACATTGCTCCAGGCGTGTCAGCTACTTCTACAACAATAAAACGTCTTGCCACGCGCTGTGAAGGTTTAGCTAGATCTAGGTCTTGGTTAAAAGTATTAAATGGTCTTCCTGGAGTATTTAGCGCTAGATTGGTAGCGACATTTGTTAAATCACTTAATACCGAATTAGCAGTAGGCATTTCACCAGCGCCCGGCCCGTATAACATCACTTCACCAACTGACTCACCATTAACTAAAACGGCATTGTTTTCATTGTTAACGGTCGCTAAGGGATGATTGAATGGTACAAGGTGTGGAGCGACTTCAATGCTAAGTGCATCACCAACACGTTGAGCCACACCAAGCAATTTGATTGCGTAGCCAAAACCATGGGCATCATTGATATCTGAATCTGTTAGGTTGGCAATGCCAGTAATAGTTACGTCATCCATAACAGGTTGCACACCAAATGAAAAGTTAGATAAAATAATTAGCTTATATGCTGCGTCAAAGCCTTCCACGTCATTTGTGGGGTCGGATTCAGCAAAACCTTTTTCTTGAGCTAATTTAAGGGCTTCTGCGTACGTTAAACCATTTGTAGCCATTTGCGTTAGAATAAAGTTACTTGTGCCGTTAATGATACCAGCGACACGTGAAATCTCATCTGCCGTAAAACTGCTTGAAAGCGTACGCAAGATAGGCACGCCACCAGCAACGGCAGCTTCATAATACAAATCAACACCATTCTGGTTAGCTAATTCAGCTAACTCTTGTCCACGACTTGCGATTAAATCCTTGTTTGCCGTGACAACATGTTTTTTTGCCATAAGTGCGCGTTTGATAATATCGTATGCATAATCAATTCCACCCATGACTTCTACTACAATTTGTATTTCATCGTTACTTAAAATATCCTCAGGATTATCAGTAATTGGAAAATCTTGCGTGAAACCTGTGCGCGGTTTATTAAGATTATGTACGACAGCGTGGCGTACGACCAAATGAGATCCCGTGCGTTGGGTAATTTGATTAGCGTTTTGTTGTAATATTTTTACGACACCACTTCCAACTGTGCCGAGACCAAAAAGACCGATGCCTATTTCCATGTGATATTCCCTTTATTTTTGAGTGTATTATATATCTTCTTCTTATGATTTTATCATTATAATATCTAAAAATAAACAAATTTGTTATAATTGGATAAATTATAAAAAAAAGGAATATATTCATTATGAATTATGTATCAACACGTGGAGAGGCCCCTGCGGTTACATCGAGTCAAGCAATCATAAATGGTATTGCTCCTGATGGTGGACTCTATGTTCCAGAAACATGGCCAAAATTAAAACTAGATTGGAAAAATCTAAGCCAACAAAGTTACCAAGAAATTGCAACACAAGTATTTGATGCTTTTTTTGATGATTTTACTGTTGAGGAAATTGACCATGTTATTTCAAAGTCATATGGTAATCAATGGGATTCCAAAAATATTGTAACGCTACACGATGAAAACAGTCTTCACTATATTGAGCTCTTTCACGGACCAACACTGGCATTTAAAGATGTTGCTTTGCAAGCCTTACCACATTTGCTCACAACAGCTGCTAAAAAACAATCTTTACAAGATAAAATTGTTATTTTAACAGCAACATCAGGTGACACTGGAACTGCAGCAATGAGTGGGTTTGCAAATGTTGAAAACACGGAAATCGTTGTTTTTTATCCAGAAGTAGGGGTCAGCGATATTCAGCGTCAACAAATGCAAACGGAAGAAGGACGTAATGCTCACGTTACTTCAATTACAGGTAATTTTGATGATGCGCAAAAAGCTGTAAAATCTATTCTGAGTGATGAATCTTTGATTAAAGAGCTCTCAGAAAAAGGCATGCGTTTTTCATCGGCTAATTCAATTAATATTGGTCGCTTGGTGCCGCAAATTGTCTATTACATATATTCCTACGCCCAGTTAGTGAAGAATGGTCAAGTAGAATCAGGTGAAGAAATTGATATTGTTGTTCCAACTGGTAATTTTGGAAATGTGTTAGCTTCTTATTATGCTAGCCAACTTGGTTTACCAGTACATCAATTCGTTGTTGCATCAGATGAAAACAATGTGTTAACAGATTTCTTTAATACTGGCGAATATAATCGTCACCGCGACTTTAAAGTAACAAATTCACCAGCGATGGACATTTTAGTATCTAGTAATTTAGAGCGGTTATTGTATTTTGCTAGTGAGCGTGATGGTGAAGAAGTCCGTAAATATATGACGTCTCTAGCGGTTAATGGTGAATACAAGTTAACTGAATCAACTCGAAACAATCTTCATAAATTCACTGCTAAATTTGCTACACAAAAGCAGGTCGTAGATACGATTCAGAGTGTATATGAAGATACAGGGTACTTGATCGATCCACATACTGCTGTTGCTAGGTTTGTTTATGAGTCTGATAATTTGCAAACGTTACTTGCAGCTACTGCTAGTCCATATAAGTTCCCTCAAACTGTTTTGTCAGCCTTAAATGAAATAACAGTTGGTGGTGCAAAAGATTTACAAAAATTGGCAGAGCAAACAAATACAAGTGTCCCAAAACAAGTTGCAACATTATTTGATAAAGATATTTTGCATACTAAAGTTATTGATCCTACAACAATTATGCAGTCTCTTAAAGACGAACTTTCATTGTGATTTGGTTGTTATTGTTTAGCATATTAATTTTTTTTGATTCAAATAGCGCTATTTTTAATGTATAATTAGGCTATACCAACCAAGGAGAATCAAATGTCATACAAAGAATTAGATCCTATCGTCTGGAGTGCTATTCAACAGGAAGGTGCACGCCAAAACCGCACAATCGAGCTGATTGCCTCTGAAAACTTTACATCAAGAGCTGTACGTGCTGCACAAGGTTCGGTTTTGACCAACAAATATGCAGAAGGCTATCCATATAAACGCTATTATGGTGGAACTGAATATGTTGATGTTATTGAACAAGTCGCAATCGATCGTTTGAAGGCACTTTTTGGTGCAGAATACGCTAACGTTCAACCACATTCTGGATCTCAAGCGAATGCTGCTGCCTATATGGCCTTTTTGAAGCCAGGTGATAAAATATTAGGTATGAGCCTTGACGCCGGTGGACATTTGACACACGGAGCTAAAGTGAGTTTTTCTGGTAAGGTTTATGAATCACATACTTATGGATTAGATTCTGAAACAGAAACGTTAGATTATGAAGCAATTGCCGAACAAGCTCGTGAAGTAAAGCCACAAATGATTGTGGCCGGTGCTTCTGCATATTCACGAATTATTGATTTTGATAAGTTCCGTGAGATTGCTGACGAAGTGGGTGCTTACTTAATGGTTGATATGGCCCACATTGCTGGCTTGGTTGCGGCTGGATTACATCCTAATCCAGTAGGAATTGCAGATGTTGTGACATCAACAACTCATAAAACGTTGCGTGGACCACGTGGTGGGGTTATTTTGTCACAAGAAAAATACGCTAAACAACTTAATTCAGCTATTTTCCCAGGTTCGCAGGGTGGTCCATTAGAACACGTTATCGCAGGTAAAGCAATTGCTTTTGGTGAGGCCTTGCAACCGGAATTCAAGGATTACGCAAAACAAGTTATTAAAAATGCACAAGCAATGGCAAAGGTGTTTAATGATGCTGATGACATTCGTGTTGTAGCTGGTGGGACAGATAACCATCTGTTTAATTTAGATCTAACCAAAACCGCTTTAAATGGAAAACAAACACAAGAATTGCTAGATACAGTTTCGATTACCACAAACAAAGAAGCTTTACCTAATGAACAATTGAGTCCATTTGTAACTTCAGGTATTCGTATTGGAACTGCAGCCATAACAACTCGTGGTTTTGATGAAGTTGATGCAAGTCGAGTGGCTGAATTAATTGTCACAGCAATTCACAACTATGATGACGAAAAAGTACTTAAGCAAGTGAAACGCGATGCTGAAGCATTAGCGATGATTCATTTGTTTGATTGATTTAAAAGCTGGCTATGCCGGCTTTTTTGGTAAAAAAATGTATACAAAAAAAGAATTAAGACAGCAACAAAAAGTGGCATTAATGACTGAACATGCTTCAAAACGTAAATTTGAAGAGAAAAAACTTTATGAATTACTTTTTAAAAAAACAGAGTGGCAGACAGCTCATACAATAGCAACTACACTTAGTACAGATTTTGAGTTAAATACGATGCCTATTATTGCTGAGGCTTGGGAGGAGAAAAAAAGAGTTGTAGTACCAAAAATTATTAATCATCAAATGGTATTTATGGAAATTGATCCGAAAACACGTTATCAAGTTGGAAAGTTAAGTATTAAAGAACCAATAAATGCTAGTTCTCGTCCTATTGAAGATATCGACTTAGTTCTCGTTCCTGGATTGGCTTTTACCAAAAAGGGTCAGCGATTAGGATTTGGAGCAGGCTATTATGATAAATTTTTGCAGCAGTACTCAGGGAAAACTATAAGCTTAGCGTTGACTACTCAGCTCGTTGATGATTTACCAATAGAAGTACATGATCAAGTAGTTCAAATGGTGATCAGTTTGTCGGAATGATAGCTTTTTATTCACTTAGTATCGTTGCATTGATCTCTACTTTTTGTTAACCTTTTATAAAAAGAGGTTGACAAAAAATGGAGATTTTTAATTTTGACGAAATAGTATCCAAATTTGGCACAAAAACAGCAGTTGTTTCGGCTAATCAAAATTATAGCTATAATGACTTATCAAAATATGCTCAAGAGTTGGTAAAACAATATTCTTTAAAAAAGAAATACATTGTATTAGTCGGAAATTCAAGTGTATTATTTATTTGTCAGTTTCTTGCTGTTCATTATGCCAAACGTATTCCAATAGTGATTAGTCAACATGACACAGATAAACTAGACAAAATACTCATTAATGTTACGAATCAATGGCAATTCATAACAGATGTTGTGCCTACTGATGACTCTTTAGAGCATTTTGAGGAAGATCTATTGTTTTGTGGTGCTACTTCCGGAACAACAGGACTTCCCAAAATGTATCAGAGAAATTGGCAATCTTGGCGAATAGGTTTTGAAATTTGTAATAAAATATATGAGCTAGAAGAATATCAAGGTATAACGACTACCAGCCCATTGACAACATCGTTAGGCATGCATACATTACTTCTTAGTTTATATTTTGGAAAAACATTCTATACTTTTGATAAAGCAGACATTATTAAACATAAAATGAAAACAATGCTTTTCACTGTGCCAACATATTTATCGCATGTGCCACAATTTAAACATGCTTTTCAAAATATTAATGGAATTGTGTCATGTGGCGGTGAATTAACTAATCAGATTATATTAAAATGGAAAGAAAAATGTGCTGAAGTGAAATTATATGAACTTTATGGTTCTTCAGAAACTAGCTTAGTCGCTTGGCAGCGAGTTGATGGTGGTAAAAATGATGCTTGTGTTGGTCAGTTATTTCCTAATGTTAGTGTCAATTTTACAAAAGAGAAAGCTTTAATGGTGAAGAGTCCCTATTTATTTAGTGGATATATTGGGGATGCTTTTCAAGGACCAGTCTTGATGGATGATGTTGGCACTATAAAAAACAATCAACTGTTTATTTATGCTCGAGAAAGCGATGTCATCAATCACGGTGGTAATAAGGTTTACCCGAGTGAAATTGAAGTAATCTTGCGAAAATATTTGAGTGATGTTGTTGTCTTCGGTGTTCCCGATGCTTCTTATGGTGAAAACATTATTGTGATGACAACAACAAATTTAATAAATATAGAAAAATTAAATAAAAATTTAGCTAATTTTCTTCCAAAATATAAAATACCATCAGAATATATTAGTGTTGAGCAAATTCCCGAAACAGCTAATCATAAAATTTCTAGAAAAGAGCTAGTGTCTTTATATGAAAAGGGTACATATCAATGAAAAAAATACTTCCTAAAGCAACGATTGTCAGCGCTAAAAGGTTACCAATTGGAAAAGTGAACGGCATCTATGCAAATAAAACACCGGAAGAGCTTTTTTCACAGTTGTTTAAAAAGCAAGTAAAGGTAATACCAGGATTTTCAATAAAAAGTATTGACCAAATTCTAGTAGGCAATGTCACTAATTTAGGTGGTAATTTAGCTAGAAGATGTGCTATTGCTTCGGAAATTCCACTCTCAAAACCAGCCTACACAATTGATTGTCAGTGTGCTTCTGGACTGATGGCTGTTATTTCAGGTGTTCAAAGTATTTTGAGTGGTGATGCGAAAATTGTTTTAGCTGGTGGCGTTGAAAGCACTTCTACGGCTAACATTGTATTAGATCGTCAAACAAATAAAATAATTAAAAGATTTCCAATGGTACCACAAGGTCAAATAGATTTAGATATGGGTATTATTGCAGAAAATATGAGTGAAAAGTATCATATTTCCAGAGTTAAGCAAGATGAATATGCCTACAAAAGTCAATTTAAGGCTAAAAAAGCTGATGAACAAGAAACAATAAATCAAGAAATCGTACCGTTTGGTTTTGGTAAAAAGTTAATCACTAAAGATCAATGTCCTCGTTTTAATACTTCTATCGATCAGCTTGCTGAACTTAAAGCTGCCTTTCGACAAAACGGTACAGTGACAGCAGGAAATAGTTGTCCAATAAATGATGGTGCAGCCACGGTTATTTTAAAGGAATATAATAAAATTGATGTTGCCCAAGGATACTATCTAGATCAAGCTACAGTGGGGGCTTTACCTGAAGAATTTATATTGGGCCCAGTATATGCTACTAAAAAGTTATTAAATAGGCATCACTTAACCATTTCCGATATTGCTGTCGTTGAGCTTAACGAGGCATTTGCAGTACAAGGGATTTTATGCTGTGAACAGCTTGGCATATCAGAGAAACAGCTTAATCCATTAGGGGGAGCATTGGCCTATGGTCATCCTTATGGTGCAACTGGTGCCATATTGGTGTCAAGGTTATTGAATAGTTTAAACCGAATTGAACGTCCTGCTTTGGGGCTTGTTACGTTGTGTGTAGCGGGTGGAATGGGTATGAGTGTTTTAATTGGAAACAAATATTGGCAGTGAAATTCATCTGATTAAATTATCACTTTTGTTAAAAATGTTGAGAAATACTTGCGATAGTTGACTTTTTTAAGATGTTTTCTTACAATACCAGTATAGTAGGTAAAGGGGAAATTATGCTTGACAAGACGATTTATAAACAGATTTTTAAAGCTAGTTTCGACGCCCCAATCGACGTTGAATTTTGGGATGGGGAAAAGGCAAGTTACGGTCAAGGTGACCCAATCGCCACAATCATTCTTCACGAAGTCATACCAATCAAAGACATTATGGCTCATGCATCACTTACTTTTGGTGAAGCTTACATGGATGGTAAAATTGAAATTAAGGGTAATCTGCAACAATTGGTTAAAATTGCTTATGATTCCAAGGAAAGTTTTTTGAATGGATCTAAGTTTTCTAAGCTTATTCCTAAACACTCACACTCGGAAAATAAAAGTAAGGCGGACGTACAGAGTCATTATGATATCGGTAATGATTTTTACAAAATGTGGTTGGATCCCACGATGACCTATTCTTGTGCTTACTTCGTTAGCGAAAAAGATACGCTTGAAGATGCACAATGGAACAAGGTACGCCATATTTTAAATAAACTTCATGCACAATCAGGTGAAACTTTATTAGATATTGGGTGTGGATGGGGAACCTTATTATTCACAGCGGCTAAAGAATACAACTTGGAAGCCACTGGTGTAACGCTTAGTCAACAACAATATGATTTTGTTTCTAATAAAATAAAAGAAGAAGGCCTAGAAGGTCGCGTTCATGTTTATCTAGAAGATTATCGAGAACTTAAAGATACTTATGACCATGTAACTTCTGTTGGTATGTTTGAACATGTCGGGAAAGAGAATTTAGGTGAATACTTTAAACAAGTAGACCATCTTTTGACAGAAAACGGAACAGCATTAATTCATGGTATCACTGGACAGCATAAAGGTGCAGGTGTTGATGCTTGGATCAATAAATACATTTTCCCAGGTGGTTATATCCCAAATATAGCTGAAAACGTTGAACACATTATAGATGCTTCCTTGCAGGTTGATGATATTGAACCATTACGTCGTCATTATCAAAAAACGCTGGAAATCTGGACAGATAATTTCCATAAAGTTGATGAGGAAGTTGTTTCAAAATATGGCGAACGTTTTTACAGAATGTGGGATTTATATTTGCAAGCTTGTGCGGCTTCCTTCGAATCAGGAAACATTGACGTTGTTCAATATTTGCTTACCAAGGGGCCTTCTGGTACAAATCTACCAATGACTCGCTCGTATATTTATCATGCTGATGTTGCTAGCGGTGTGAAATAGCGTGTAATCTCGTTAAATTAGTAAAAAGCAGTCAACTATGATTAGGAGTTGACTGCTTTTTTATTGATTAAAATTCTTGATAAACTGCAGGATCTTGATTATTTATCCTGCCATCTGGTTTTGCTAGATCGTTGATACGTTGCATATCAGATGAACTAATTTCAAAATCAAAAAGATCTAGGTTGCCTTTTTGTCTTGCGTAACTACTTGCTTTAGGTATAGGCAATACACCAAGAGATATTTCCCATTTCAACACGAGTTGACCAATATTCTTGTGGTATTTTTTAGCTAATTCAACTAAAACAGGGTCTTTCAAAAGGGCACTTGCACGACCTAATGGGCTCCAAGCCTGTGTTAAAATATTTTGAGTGTTATTGTATTCACGCAATTCCTGTTGATTGAAATAAGGATGCAATTCAATTTGGTTAACAACTGGTAATATGTTTGTTTCTTTTTTCAAACGTTCAATGTGTTCAGGTAGAAAATTGCAAACACCGATTGATTTAACAAGACCAAACTTTTGCGCCTGAATGAGTGTGTGCCAAGCTTCTAGATAATGATCATCAATCGGATTGGGCCAATGTAATAGGTACAAGTCAAAGTAATCTAACTTACTTCGATACAAGGATTCTTGAATTAGATCAATTGAGTCTTGATAACTACTGTAATACTTCCCTGGAAGCTTTGAGGTGATGATTAATTCATCTCGATTGACATGCGATTGTTGTATAGCTTGTCCAACAGTACCTTCGTTCTGGTAATTAAAGGCTGTGTCAAATAGACGATAACCAGCATTAATTGCTGATAAAATTGATTGTGTTCCTGCAAAGCCATTTAATTTATATGTGCCAAAACCAATTTCTGGTAAGTGTTGACCGTCGCTTAGTTCATGAAATGTCATAAATATAGACCTACTTTCTTAGTATTATAATCTTTATAGTAGGTCAAGACTCCAGGAGTTGCAAGAGAATGGTTTGTTCACTAGCAAACAAAAAAACATTATCTAAGTAATGATTTTAATTATTAGTATATTTTAATAATTAAAATGCCAATCAACATACCAATAACACCAATTATTTGATAGATAGAAATTGATTGCTGTTTTGATTGAAATAACCCAAATTGTTGAATAAGCATGGCGCCAATCATAACACCTAGTGTTGAAATACTAACCGTGAGACCTGGACCTAACGGTAGGATGAGAAGCGACATAAGGGTTACAAACACAGCACCAGCTAAACCAGCAAACCAAGTTTGTGACAGACGGATACCAATGCGCAAATTATGCCAATTGTTGTTTTTTAAAAAAACGAGCACGACCAATCCGATTATGAAGGCCCATAATGCACTGACAGTTGGGCTTTTGATGTAATGACCTAGCTGACCATTAAAGGTGGATTGCACAGTGCACAAAATACCAGCTCCAAAAGCCCAGAGACGATTTAGCATTTGTGATTTTGAATGCTCACTACTTGCCAATTCTATAGCTGAATGTCGAGCCGATAACACTACGGCAATATAAGTGCCAGCTAAAAGAATGATGATACCAATGATGCGAGTCACAGAAATCATAACAACCGTTGTATTAAACCATCCAAAGGTTTCAAAAAACATACCGGATAAAATTTGACCTAATGTTGGAAACATGACTGTTTCTACAGACCCAATTTTTGGGAAAAGAATAATACAACTTGTAATGAATACCAATCCGAAAAGGCCACCTGTTGTCATCCATATTGGTGCTGAAAAGATAAGCTCTATTTTTGAAAAGTCACCCAGAATAACAGTCAGAATGAACAATAAAAATGAACCAACTATATAGGCCATATAGCAAGCAACGAGGGGAGATTTGAGTAAAAAACTTAACTGCGCATTAACGGCATTTTGAGCGGCCAAAATTAAACCAGCTCCAATGGCAAGTGCAATATATATCATGTACATCAGTTTATCTCCACATGAGCTTGCTGTCGTTCTTTAATTTCTACTGTGTTATCGCCAATAATTATTCGATCACAAACATTTAAAAACAAACCGTGTTCGACAACGCCAACTTGGCTTTCAAGATATTCGGCGAGAGCATATGGATTGTTAATTGTGGTCATATGGCAATCAATAATGTAGTGACCAGCATCAGTGATAACGGGTTGGTTATTGCCGGGATGACGACGTAGCTTGGGAAATAAACCTTTATTGGCAAATTGTCGTAACAATTGACCGCTGCCGTAGGGGATAACCTCTACGGGCAACGGGAAAGAACCTAGCGTGTTGTGCACTTTACTGCGATCAACAATCCAGATATTTTCCTTTGAGTTTTTAGCCACTATTTTCTCCATTAGCAGGGCAGCCCCGCCACCTTTTATACCGTTAAGGTAGGAGTCGACTTCGTCTGCACCATCAACTGTAATGTCAATATGGTCAATGTCATCAATGTCGACAATTGGAATATTTAGTTCTGCGCATCGCTGACTAGTAATTGTTGAAGTGGTCACACCGATGATGTTATATTGAGAAGCAGCTAAAACATCTAGAAAATAAGAAACAGTTGAACCAGTTCCTAGTCCGACAATCATATCGGTCTGGATATAATTTAAAGCTGCGAGGGCTGCTTGTTTTTTTTGGAAATTTTTTTCATTCATGATACACCTCATTCCGCCATAGCCGCATTAGCAAGCAAACCAGCGTCAACTTCTTTTTTATTTGGAATAGAGGCTATTGCACCAGATCGGCTGACAGCTATTGAACTAGCAAGGCAACTACGTCGAATGACGCTTCGTAAATTCGACAAGTTTTCGTCAATATTAGCTGAAAAAGTACCAATGAATGTGTCACCAGCAGCAGTAGTATCAACGGCATTTACCTTGAAAATAGGTAAAATATCTGCCGATTCATTGACATGGTAGTAAACACCCTCACTACCAAGTGTAACCACTACGTTGGGAAAACCTACTTTATTTAATTTGGAAGTAAGTGCTGCTAACGATGATTGTTTTGTGGTTGGCTCAGTGTGAGCTAGGGCAGCAGCTTCAGTTTCGTTTGGTATGATTAAATCAGTAGATGAAATAATATTTGAATCAAGATTTGAAGTAATAGGTGCCGGATTTAATATAGTTAGTACGCCATTTTCCTTGGCGATATTAAATCCAGCAACAATGGCTTCAGTAGGGACTTCAAGCTGTGCTATGACTACATCAGCATTAGCAATTATATTGCGTGCTTTTTCCACATCGGCGCTGGTTAAATTCATATTCGCGCCACCATATACCATAATCGTGTTATGTCCATCTGGCTCCAACATTATAGTGGCAGACCCAGTAAACTGGCTCTTTGTAAAAATGTAATCCGTTGAAATCCCCTCATCACTTAATAGTTGTTTGAAGGCACGTCCACGGTCATCATCACCTACAGCACCAATCATTGTTACATCAGCTCCTTGACGAGCAGCTGCAACTGCCTGATTGGCACCTTTACCACCAAATGTACTTGCTTGATTGTTAACGGTGATGGTTTCTCCTTGGTTAGGTAATCTATCAATCATTTGAATAGTATCAATATTGAGACTACCGATAACAACAACCTTATTCTTCATAACGATTACTCCTTAAAATGTCAAAGTTGGTTAAACGTTTTACCAAATTAAGGGTTGATCACAGTGTACGTTATTTTAAAAATAATGTCAAGAAAAAACAACCATAATTTCTTAGTGGTTGCCTTTTGTATTTTTAACTGGCCCGGTCGATTCACGAATAACCAATTTAACATCGAAAAATTCGGTTTGCAGGGGAAGGTTAGGATGATCGAGACGTCGGATAATCATTTTTAAAGCTGTTTCACCAATTTCCCAAACAGGTTGTGCTATGGTAGTTAATGTAGGAATCATAAATTCTGCATAGTCTGTATCATCATAACCAATGATGGAAATATCATCAGGTACTTTAATATCTTGATAGGCCAAACCACGCAAAACGCCGATAGCCATTTCATCATTTAAAATGAATGCTGCTGTAGATTTACTTTGAATGAGTTGATGAACAGTTGCCAGACCGCCATGTTTTGACAAAGTAGTAGTATTGATTATTTTTGGCGTTAAATTTGCTGTAGATAACGTGTCTAAGAAACCAGCTCGACGTTGTCGCATGTTATCGGTCAGATTATTTGGTAAAATTAAAGCGATATCTCGATGACCAAGAGACATTAAATGACTGGCTGCCATACTTCCGCCTGTAAATTCATTTGTTTGAACCATATCATGTGCATTTATATCGGCGTTTTGATCAAGCACAAGATACGGTATATTACGTTTTTTTAAAAATGTATTAACCTCTGCCCGATTAGGAATGTGACGGCCAAAGACTAATGCTTCTACGCCACGCTCAACCAAGGAAAAAATTGCATCTTGTAAACTTTCATCGGTTGACCCTAGAAATACTAAATTAACATCGGATGGCGCACTAGCTTGCATGCTTTGAATAATGTCGGCAAAAAAAGGCATGCGGAAAGAAGGGACTATGATACCAATCAAGCGTTTGTGCCTGCCTTTAAGATTTCTTGCAGCGCTGTTAGGAACGTAGCCTAACTCATCTCGTGCTTGAAGTACTTTTTCAGTTGTTGCCTCAGAAAAACGTTGGCCTTTGTTATTTAAAATTTGAGATACAGCAGCAATGGAAACGCCCGCTTTTTTGGCAACATCTTTTATTGAGATTTTGCGCATCACATTTTACTCCTTAGTTTAAAAACATTGTTCTTAAACTATTGTACCAGTAAAAAATAATTGAAAACGCTTCCATTTTCAAAAAGTTGGTGTTATAATGTTTTTGGTTAAACGTTTTACTGACTTGCATTTTGTTCAAGAGAGGAATAACTCATGTTTTTATTTGCTAATATTCTTGGTATTTTTGTTTTCATTGCCATTGCAGCTCTGTTTTCAAGGGATCGAAAAAATATTCAGTGGAAATCAGTCGGCATTGTGCTGGCATTAGAGATTTTGCTAGCCTGGTTTTTTACTCAATTCAAAGCCGGACAAATTGCTGTACAAGCTGCAGCTGATGGTTTCAATTGGCTTGTTTCTGTGGCAACACAAGGAATTGCATTTGCGTTGCCTGAATGGTTGACTTCCAATAATGGGGGGCCTAACTTTGTTACTTCTGCTTTGTTGCCAATTTTATTGGTTGTGCCCTTGTTTGATATCTTAACCTATATTGGTTTACTACCATGGCTTATTAAGTGGATTGGTAGGGGGCTCGCTTTTATAACTGGGCAACCAAAATTTGAAGCATTCTTTTCGATTGAAATGATGTTTTTAGGAAATACGGAAGTCTTGGCTGTTTCAAAAACACAACTAGATATGATGTCTGCGCGACGAAACTTTACGCTCGCTATGATGTCGATGAGCTGTGTCACCTCGGCTATTATTGGTTCTTATACTCAAATGGTTCCTGGTAAGTACGTTTTAACCGCCATCCCACTTAATATATTAGGTGCTATTATCATTGCTACGATTTTAAATCCCACTAAAGTGACGCCAGATGAAGATATTATCGTCAGCGTTGCATCGGATAATGGTAAAAAGGAGCCTTTCTTTTCATTCTTAGGCGATTCAATTCTTGGCGCTGGAAAGTTGATTTTAATTATTACGGCTACTGTTATTGCCTTTGTTTCTTTGGCTGCATTGATCAATCAGTTGTTCAGTTTGACCGGGCTACACTGGTTAACATTAGAAAATATCTTTGGCGTAATCATGTTTCCATTTGCGTGGTTATTGGGATTCAATGTTCACGAGGCTTTCCAAATTGCGCAATACATGGGTACAAAATTAGTAACTAATGAGTTTGTTGTCATGGGTGAAGTTTCAAAGTCAATTATGGCCGGTAAGGGACTGTTTGCAAATGAACATGCACGTATTGTTTTGACGGTGTTCCTTACTAGTTTTGCTAACTTTGGAACCCTAGGCATGATTATTGGTTGTTTCAAAGGACTTGTCAGTAAAGAAAAAAATGATTATATTAGTGCACGAGTGCCATACATGTTGTTGTCAGGGATATTAGTTTCATTATTGTCAGCTGCAACAGCAGGAATGTTTGTTTGGTAATCAAAAGAGAAATTCTTAAAAGGAGAAATGATGATACCTATAATTTTAGACATGGATCCAGGGATTGATGATGCAGTTGCTCTATCGATAGCACTCAGCAATCCTAGCATTGATATCAAACTGTTAACAAGTGTTGCTGGAAATGTTAGTGTTGATAAAACAACCAATAATTTATTAAAGTTGACAACATTTTTTCATCAAACCCAAATTCCAGTTGCAAAAGGTGCCGCAGCACCATTGAAAAAAGATTTCTCTGATGCTGCTTATATTCATGGCAAATCGGGTATGCCTGGATATGATTTTCCTCAAGTGACAAAAGAAGCAATTAAATTAGATGCAGTTACTGCAATGGCCGAAGAACTGGAAGCATCGATCGTACCAATTACTATTGTTGCTACTGGATCATATACGAATATTGCATTGCTGATCCAAAAATATCCAAGTTTACTTCACAAGATTGAAAAATTTGTTTTGATGGGTGGCTCTTTGTCAGGAGGGAATGTGTCTTCAGTTGCAGAATTTAACGTGTTTACTGATCCAGATGCAGCTGATATTGTTTTCAAAAGTGGTGTGCCAATTGTTATGATCGGTCTTGATGTAACGCTCAAGGCGCTATTACCTTTTGAAACAATAGATGCCATTGGCAGTCAAGGGGAAGCAGGTGAAATGTTACAGAAAGTTATGACAGCTTATGTTGATACTGCAGAAGGTGGTAAGCCTATGCATGATGTTAATACAATTTGTTATCTATTAAATCCTGAATTTTATACAGTTAAAGATTACTGGGTTGATATTATTGTTTCTGGACCGGCTGCGGGCGCCACGATTGCCGACACGCAAAATCGATGGTCAGAAGGTCGATTGAATGCACAGGTGGCAGTTGATATTGACACAACCGCATTTGAAAAATGGTTTGTTGAACAAGTACCGAAAATGAATCAATATCGCAAAGAGGAAAATTAAAATGGCATCAACAAAAATGATTTTGGACTTGGATACTGGTGTTGATGATGCGCTAGCTTTGGCTTTAGCTGTGTGTGATCCGCGAGTAGATTTAATTGGTGTGATCGCTTCTTATGGTAATACACTAATGAAAACTGCAGCACAAAATACATTAGATTTATTACATTTGCTACATGCTGACGAAGTACCTGTATACTTAGGCGAATCACATGCTTCCACAGTTAATGATTTTGAGGTAATGCCTATATCGAAAGCTATTCATGGTGACAATGGTGTGGGGAATATTTTAATAGAAAAATCACCACGATCAATTGAAAAAGAAAGTGGCATTCAGTTCTTAATAAATATGGCTCATCAATACCAAGATGAATTAGTATATGTACCCACTGGACCATTGACGAATTTAGCCAAAGCATTACAAATTGATCCAAAGATTGCAAAGCTGATTGGGAACACTACATTAATGGGTGGTGCTTTAACGGTTCCTGGCAATGTTACACCATTTACAGAGGCAAATATTAATCAGGACCCGCAGGCCGCAGATCAAGTATTTACTGCTCAAGAACACTTGACAATGGTAGGATTAGATGTGACTCTCCGTACGCTACTGACAAAGAAACACACAAAAAAGTGGCGTGACTTAGGCACTAAAGCTGGTCAAATATATGCTGATTTGATGGACTATTATATTGACGCTTATGATAATTTAGGTATTGATCATAGGGGAGCGGCCTTACATGATCCTTTAGCCGTTGCGGTAGCGATAGATCCAAGTTATGTTATGACAATTTCATTAAATATGCGCGTGACTCATGATCAAAAAACGAAAGATTATGGCCGAACGATTGGCGACCGGGAGCGGCTACTTGAACCGACAACGACAAAAGTGGCCGTTGGTGTAAAGTCTGAGCGCTTCGTACATGACTTCATGGATTTTATGATTGCAGTTTTAAAAAATTAATAAAGTAGAAAGATGGCCATTACGATAAGTAATTTGTTGTAGTGGCCATCTTTTTTTGTTTAGTTATTATATAATAGTGAGGTAATTTAATATTTATCAGAGAGATAGGGTGAGTGCTTGTCATGAAAAACACATTGCAGAAGAACAACGTTAAATCTGGTCAAAGTAAACATCAGTTAATGGTTTTAATTGGTGGAACAGTTCTGATTGGCATTGTCGTTGGCCTCAGTTCTCTTTTTTTAGGGCTTTTATTAGAATATGTTGAACAATTATTTTTGAGCTATGAAGAAACCGCGTGGCAACCAGCTCCTACCGGAACAATACCTGTCCGCCGATTATTTTCAGTGTTTATCGGTAGTTTGATTGCTGCTGTTATTTGGTGGTTTTTAAGAACAAAGACGAAACCAACGGTGGGCATTGCTAAAGCATTGTCGGGAGAGAAGATGCCCTTTTGGCAAACTATACTTCATGTCATGACACAAATATTTTATGTAGGTACTGGTGGTTCAGTGGGACGTGAACTCGCTCCGCGAGAAGCTGGCGCTATGCTTGCCCAAAAAGTAGCGTCTGCGTTTGAAAAATTTAACCTGCCTCAGTTATCTAGTGATGATCGTAAATTACTAATTGCATCAGCCGCAGGCGCTGGCTTTGCAGGAATATACATTGCGCCAATAACTGGAATGTTTTTTTGTACTGAAATTTTATTAAAAAAAATGACGGTACGTACAGTTGCAGTCAGCTTAAGTATGTCAACGATTGCAATGCTTATTGGGTCAATTGCCAAAGGATTTAAGCCATATTACTTAGTTGGGGACGCGAAATTATCAGTAGCCACTTTGCTGGTGGTGTTAGTGATTGCACCATTATGTGGTATTGCTGGGGCATTATTTCGAAAGTTATGCCAATGGGCAGAAAAAAATCAAACACGCAAGAATAACATTCTGTGGCAATTGCCTATCATGGGATTCACCACGGGACTAATTTCCATAATATTCCCAGAAGTGATGGGAAATGGTCGGTCATTAGCACAAGTGGCTATCAACAGCGCAGGATTTCTTTCTGTCAGTTTATTGCTATTAGGTGCTTTAACAAAAATGGTGGTTACTGTATTGACTATTCGATTTGGTGCTGCTGGAGGGACTTTGACCCCAGCAATTGCCATCGGGTCAGTCCTAGGAGCATTTATTGGTAGTCTTTTATTTTATTTGGTTCCAGGCATTCTAATGTGGGAAGTAGCTATACTAGGTGCTGCCACGTTACTTGCCGCCTCACAACAAGCACCGTTAATGGCCTTATTTATGATATTTGAAATTTGCCATTTGAATTATGCAATGTTATTACCACTCGGTCTGGGCGTTTTAATATCAATTGTTGTCTCGCGAAAAGTATTGAGTCAGTTCAACTGATTTTATATATGTTTATATCAAAAAAGACTGGAGGTTTTTCCAGTCTTTTTTAGTACAAAGCAAATATCATTCCAGTACATCATGAATGGTGACCACACCAACAACTTTTTTATCCTTATCCAAAACAACTAAGTTGGAAATATTATAGTTGGCCATTTTTCTCCAGGCTTCACGATTTCTTTTGTTTTCACTAATGCTAATGAAACCTTGTGTCATGTAATCTTTTGCTGTTGATCCTTTGACTCTACTGATATTGAGGAATTTTTTTCGAATATCGCCATCAGTAATAATACCAATCACATTTTCTTGTTCATCTTTGACTAAGGTAATACCAATCCCGTAGTCACTGATACGGTAGATTACCTCATTGATTGAAGTGTCGACATGAACATAAGGAATCTTAGTGTGCATTGAGTTCTTAACGTTTTGAAGCAAAATTTTCCCAATGGAGCCGCCAGGATGGTACATTGCGAAGCTTTCGCGATCAAACTCTTTGGCAGTTTCGATGGCAACTAGTAAGGCATCTCCCATGACAAGTGTGGCTGTGGTTGAACTAGTTGGTGCTAACTTTGTGATATCGGCTTCTTCAGCGACATCAATTGAGAGCACAATATCTGTATTTTTTGCGAGAGTCGAATCTTCAGAACCTGTCAAAGCAATAGTTGCCAATTCATTGTTATGGATATTTTGTAGCGCTGACAGGGCTTGGAGTACTTCTTGTGTTTCACCACTGTTGGATATGAATATAACAACGTCATCAGATGATACACGTCCCAAATCACCATGATACGCTGTTCCTGCATCAATATAGAAACTTGCCAAGCCTACTGAAGAAAATGAAGCAGCAATTTTATCAGCGATGATACCAGATTTTCCAATGCCGATAAATATAACGCGACCTTTAGTAGATAAAATTTTATCTACTGCTTCATCAAATGATTTACCCAGTGAACTTTTGACGCGATTCAGTGCTTCTATCTCAGCATCAAATGTTTTCTTTGCATCTTCATAATAAACCTTCATGATCATAAACCGCCTTCATCTTGAGATTTTGATGGAAGAGGTCGTTAGCTACCTCTAAGATTGGACGTATTTTGGAAAGATACAATTGACTATCCTGATCAGAAATAGCCTTGGGTGGGTTGGGGTGTACTTCTGCAAAAATACCAGCGACACCAATCGTTAAGGCTGCACGCATCAATGGGAATGCATAATCTCTATTACCACCCGAATGGTTACCATAACCACTAGGTATTTGGATAGAGTGGGTAGCATCGTAGATGATAGGAAAATTAGTCTCACGCATTTGAATAAGACTGGTCATATCAACTACGAGCTGATGATAACCAAACATGCTACCACGCTCAGTAACTAAAATATGTTTGTTGGTTTCTTCAACCTTATGCACAGCACTTTGAATATCTTCTGGTGCCATGAATTGAGCTTTTTTAATATTAACAACACGACCAGTTTTGGCAGCGGCAATTAAGAGGTCAGTTTGTCGACTTAAATAGGCAGGAATCTGTAATACATCAGCGACTTTTGCGACTGGTTCACATTGGTAAGATTCGTGAACATCAGTAACGATAGGGACATTATAAGTCTCTTTTATTTTTTTCAAAATTTCAAGGCCATGAGCCATTCCTGCACCACGATCGGACTCAAGTGAACTACGATTGGCCTTATCGAATGATGATTTGAAAACAAAGTTGATACCCAATTCGTCAGTAATTTCTTTTAACTGTTCGGCAACCTCAGCACATGTTTCATATGATTCAATTGCGCATGGACCAGCTAACAGCGTTAGCTTATCATCCGAAAAATTGTACTCTTGGAAAACTTCACTAATTTTTGTCATAATATATCTCCTTATATAGATACAAACGATGCACATATCTTCGCGGTATGTGCCACGAGCCCAAGTATTGAGTGAAGAAGCCTTGGTAAATTTATTGTAGCATCATTGAACTTAGAAGTAGTAAAAAATGACTTTTCAAGTTTTAAGGAAATAAGCGAGACCAATTATCACTTTGGAACAAAGCAGTGGACTAAATAATAATTATGAGAGATAATAATTGTTAAGTAAATTTGATGAATAATGAAAGTGTAATACTATGACAGACGATGAGACACAATACAAAAAAGGGTTGGATATCTTACAGAATAGCGAATTTCGTGTAACGAAACAACGCAAAGATCTCCTCAAATACTTATCAAAATTTGAATCACAATACGTATCAGTGACTGATGTCGATAGCTTTATGCAACAACTGTATCCTAATGTTAGCCATACAACAACTTATCGTAATATCAAAGAATTCTCTGAACTGGGCATCGTTGAACAACGTTCTGAAAATGGTCAGCTGAATGTCAAATTCCAATGTGACTTTGTTTCGCCGCAACACGGCCACTTTTTTTGCCAAAATTGTCATCGGGTGATAAAAATAGATTCAAGTTTGTCTCCTGCATTAAAAGAATCATTGAAAGAATTTTTGGTATTAAACATAAAATTAGAATTGTTTGGTTTGTGTGACCGGTGTCAACAAAATAACAAGACAGCATGAGATTAAGTTACCTTATTTATAAAAAAGAGCGACTATATTGTAAAAATATAGTCGCTCTTTTTCTTTTAAAGTAAGCATTACTTTTTGTTGACTTTAATAGTAATGATTACTATAATAAGAAAAGAATATTTTTAACACTAAATAGAGAGAGGGCAGTTCTTATGTTTCAAACTTAAACAAAACTTTTATTTCAACATAAATTTTAGAATAGATGAGAAAGTAGGAAATAGAATTATGAAACAAAAGAATTTTTTTGGTGGTTTGATTGGCGTTATTTTAGCGCTCTTCGTATTTGTTGTTGCTAACGGCACAGTGGGAGCTGATACAAAAAATATCCAGGTAGTTTCCTCAGTTGATTTCTATGGTGAAGCAGCTGAAAAAGTGTTAGGTCAGTATGGTACGGTTAAATCGGTCATTACGAATCCTAATGTTGATCCACATGATTATGAACCAAGCGCCAAAATTGCTACAGAAGTTTCCAAGGCTGATTTAGTTGTATACAATGGTATTGGTTATGACTCTTGGATGACTAAGCTAGCAAAAAATGCAAATGTTAAATCTGTTCGAGTTGGTGAAGATATTTTAGGTAAGAAAAACGGCGATAATCCTCACCTATGGTATCAAAGCCAAACAATGCCTAAACTTGCAAACTACTTGGCTGACAAGTTTTCAAAAATAGATCCTAAACATAAGGCTGCTTTTAAAGCAAATGCTAAAAAATATATTGCGAGCTTGGAACCTATTCAAACAAAAATAAAAGAACTAAAAAAGAATTCAGATAATAAGTTAGTTGATGTAAGTGAACCGGTTTTTGATTACGCTTTGGAAGAACTAGGGTATTCTGAAAATAATACACACTTTTCTAAGTCTGTTGAAGATGGTACAGACCCATCACCCAAAGATATCAAGGCAATGCAAGATGATATTAAAAATAAAAAAATCAGCTTCTTTGTTCAAAATACGCAAGCAACTGACAAAACAGTTGGGCAGTTAGTAAAGTTAGCAAAGAAACATGATGTACCAGTATTAAATGTTACTGAAACAATGCCTAAGGGTAAAAACTACAAACAATGGATGTTGAGTCAGTATAAGCAGTTAGAAAAAATCCAAAAATCAGAACAGTAGTCATTATATGATTGAGAAAATTTTAGAAGTTAATCAGTTAGATGTTGAAGTCCCAGGAAGTCTATTAATTCAAAAACTTTCTTTTTCAACCTACTCAGGGAAATTATTATGCATTACCGGTGACAATGGGGTTGGCAAAACAACCCTAATTAATTACTTACTAAAGGCAGCAAGAGACAAAAAGAGCTATCAATCAGAAATTAATTTGCACATTAAATTTGGTGACATTCAATTAGTACCACAATTTAGAGACGTTGATGCTGAGTATCCACTTAGTGTAAAAGATTTTATAGTATTGAATTTAACGCATCCTCTTACGCCTTGGCTAACTTCCTCAGAGAAGAAGCACTTAGAAAAAATTATATCTGTAACTAATTTAAAGGAGATTAAGAATCGTGCCTTAGGTCGTGTTTCAGGTGGCGAAAAGCAGCGTGCCTATTTGGCACAAGCATTAATGGCAAATCCGAAGATGTTGATCTTAGATGAAAGTACCTCTAATTTGGATTATGAGTCGCGGATTGATCTTTTGAAACTAGTTAAAAAAATTATTGCACAAGAGCAGTTAGCCGTTATTTTCATTACACATGATCCGGAGTTGGTTAGTTTATTTGGTGATTATGAACTGCACATTAGTAATCACCACGGTGAAATGAAAGAATTGCGTTCTTCTGCAGGAGGGAGTACGCATGTTTAATTATCCGTTTATGCAGTATGCGTTCATAGCAAGTTTTTTTATATCAATTATTTGTGCAGTTGTCGGTGTTTTCGTTGTAGCACGTAAAACATCCTTTTATGTCCATACTTTATCTGAAATTAGTTTTTCAGGTGCTAGTTTTGCTATTTTTGCAGGAATATCACCTATTGGTGGCATGCTATTATTTACGATACTAAGTTCAATATTTGTTTCTCTCGCGGGTAACAGGTTGAGTCAACGGGAATCTTCTATTAGTGTTTTTTCAGCAATATTCATTGGATTAGGTGTCTTATTCTTGTCTCTGTCCAATAAGCAGTCTAGTTATGCCACTAACATTTTATTTGGTAGCATCGTTGGTATTAGCCAAGAAAACCTATACGAGCTATTAGTTTTAATTATCGTTATTTTATTAATCACACTATTAATGTATCGAAAACTTAAGTATATATCTTTTGATACAATTGGTTCTGATTTGAATGCTAAAGGGACTGTCTGGATTTCTTTACTATTCTTAATACTAGTTGCATGTACCGTCAGTGTGACCGCGCAAATTGTTGGATCATTATTGATATTTTCTTTGTTAACGGTTCCTGCATCTTCTGCCAAATACATTGTTAGGTCTGTCCATCATATGATATTGCTTTCGTTTGTGTTTGCATTGTTTGGCACTTGGATGGGATTGTATTTGAGCTATATTAGTAATTGGCCTGTGAGCTTCTTTATCACCATTATTGAAGGTGCTATTTATTGTCTATCCTTGTTATATTATAAAATAAATACGTTACATCGTTAATCATTGAGCGAGTATATTGTTTGCCATACATATTTGCCTGAACTATAATTGCCATAACTGATACGGTAAGAGCCCTAAAATTGGAGGAAATTTTATGACACAGCAATACGATTATGATGTTTTATATTTAGGAAGTGGACATGGTACGTTTGATGGTGCAGTGCCACTTGCTCAATCAGGGGTCAAAGTTGGTATTATAGAAAAAGATTTGATTGGTGGTACATGTCCAAACTATGGTTGTAACGCTAAAATTACACTCGATGCTCCAGTTACTTTACTTCGTGAATCAGAGCGTTTCTCGGGTGTCGTTGCGGGTAACTTGAAAATCAATTGGAAAGAAAGTGTTGCGCACAAGCAAGAAGTAATTGATGAGTTGCCAGGGATGATTGGTGGACTTATTAAGAGTTCAGGGATTGATATCATCCAAGGAACAGGTGTTTTTCAAGATAATCACACTATTCTAGTAGATGGTCAGCCAAAAACTGCTGACAAAATTGTCATTTCAACTGGCTTACGTCCACATAGGCTTGACATTCCTGGTAGTGAGTTGGCCCATGATAGCCGTGAGTTTATGGATTTAACTGAATTACCCGACAAGATTGTTATTATAGGGTCTGGCTACATTAGCATGGAGTTTGTAACAATTGCCAATGCTGCTGGTTCTGACGTCACGGTGCTGATGCACGGGGAAAAAGCGCTTAAAGAATTTTATCAGCCATATGTCAACAAAGTAATTGATGATCTTCAGGAGCGTGGCGTAAAGTTTGTTAAAAATGCTAAGGTTTCAAGTTTTGAAAAATCAGGTGATCAAGTTATCGTGAATTATGGTGATGATCAATCATTATCAGTGGGATGGGTGTTAGATGCGACTGGTCGCATCCCAAATACTGACAATCTAGGGTTAGCAGAAATTGGTGTGAACTACAATGAAAAAGGTGTGGTTGTTAATGAGTATTTGCAAACTAATATTGATAACATATACGCATCAGGTGATGTTATTGATAAAACACAGCCTAAATTGACGCCAACAGCAATCTTTGAATCAACTTATTTGTTTAAGCGTTTTTCTGGTCAAAGCAGAGAACCTATCGCATATCCTGTGATTCCATCAGTCGTATTTACATCTCCTAGAATTGCTAAAGTTGGAGTAACTGTTGAAGCAGCAAAAGAAAACAATTATCAAATTGAAGAGAATAATTTGGTTGGTGATTGGTATCGTAAGGTGAACAAGGAAACAATTAGTGAGAACACCTTAATTTTTGATGATGAACATCGATTGCTTGGTGCAACAGAAGTCAGTGAGCAAGCAGAAAATGTTATCAACACATTGCTGCCAGCCGTTGAATTTAAGTTTAACAAAGAAGAAATTGCTCGGATAATTCACTTGTTCCCTTCAATCAGCGCCTCTACCTGGGATTTGTTATAAGATAGTAGCAGCTTAAGCCTTTTATGGTGCTGCGATCATAAAATAAAAAAGTATAATAAAAAACGCCAAAAAGATATTATTTATCGTTTTGGCGCTTTTTATTTTTTCTTGCAAAACTGTTTGAGTTTGCAAATGTTAGTTTCCCGATACTGTATACTATCGTCAATAGACTGATCAGCATCGTGAAATAATTACTGATATTTACTGTAACCGTGATTTTTAAACGGTTCAGGCCCTTAGGGATTTTTAATTTAAGAGCGTGGCTGTTTGCAAGCTTTACTTTTTTGTGATTTAAAGTAACATTGTAATGAATGCCTGAGTATACAGCAATCGGTAGAGAATAGTATCCTTCCTTTGCCGTAGTGATCATGTACTCAGCACTATTATATGTTTGCGATTTTATTTTCAGGGAAGAAACACTTGCATTTTGTAAAGCAGTTATTCTGGATTGCAGTTGATGCTTATTGTTTGCGGGTAAATAATCAATGCCTATTGCGCTATTTTTAATGGTTTGGTCATAGTTGTCTCTAGTTAGCCAAAAACGGTAACCATCTTTCGTGGTTTTGTTGTGATAAGTGTGAACTGCATTTAAACTGACTGCAACTAAAGCTAAGGTAATCACAAAATTAATGTCTTTGTACTTTAAAGGATACTGGTCAAAATAATACATAACACTGATGGCTAGAAATAGAGAAGAAATGAACAATAATCGTCCCAAAAATTGAATCATATTGATAGGTGTGCCGGCAAGGTTTTGCCAAGGTAACCAGTCAAAAGTGCTAAAAAATACAATAATTGTTGCAAGTGTCCAATGGCGCCATAAACCAGATTTATTTGTAAACAACATAATCATTAGGAAAAACAATAGGAAGGTGTTAATTGGCCCCATGTTAAAGTTAGCGGAACGTTCAATGATGCTATTATCAAGAAGAGCTTGCCAGTATTTTGTTGCATTTAACGGTACTAATTTTGGTGTTGGGCTCATTAATAAATTGGAGGCTAGCAGTGACCCGATGTTAGTAAGCGTATAAAAAGCCGATAAAATCGCTAGAACAGTGGCTTTTATATAATTAATGACTTCTTTTCGTGTTAATTGATGACGTAAAATTCTGATAAAACAGAAAATGGCAATCATGATTGTTACAATAATTAAAGAAAGAATGTGACTGTTGGCGATGGCGCCCATACCGAATCCTAAGTATAGCCAACCATTTGTTAAGTTATGCCATATTTTGAGACATCCCAGCAGAACTAGGGGTAAAAAAGCATAAGCCAGTGCTTCTCCAAGTGCATTACGAGAATAAAGGACAGCCATGTGATAAGAACTAAATTGGTATATTGCTATACCAAGTATTTGAATCCATCTTTTATGTGTTATAAACTTAGCTAGTAGGAAAACGTTAAAAATTGTTAAAAAGTTTAAAACGATAAATCCGACCATTAATGCAACTATTGGATTACTGAACAATAATTTGGGGATGATAAAAATAGTGCTGGTTATCCAAGGATACATACCGTTCATGGCAATCCCAGTATGGTGAAGGCCAATAAAATTTACAAGGGGAGGTAAAGAACCATGGCTAAGTGCTTGTGTTATAGCGTCGTAGCGTGCCAAGTGAATATTACCATCGTAGCTCAATTTGAATGTGTTGTTGGTAAAAGCGGGTAACGTTGATAAGAGTGATAAGAAAAAGATAATGACAAAAACAATGAAGCAATGCAACCATACTGGGGAATGACGTCTTAACATGATAAATCCTTTTTTTAATTCGTTCTAAACCGATTTATACCTACCATAATAAAAACAAGGTCAAATAGCAACTATAAAAAGAACAAAACGACATTTTGTATAAATATGCTTAAAATTAATGTTCATTTTATGTTAAAACGATAGTATTTTTCTGGCGTCTAATCTTAGCCAAGTAATACATAAATAGGGGAAGTTATGTCAACAATTTTACAACAGGTTAAAAAACTATGGCCAATCGCCATTCTACTACTGTCGTCGATACTGCTTTTAATACCATTTTTCTTAAACCATGCAATGATTATTGGATCTGATGCTATTTTTCACTTTAATCGTTTGTTTGATACGGCTATGCAGATAAAGCATGGGAACTTTCAATATTTTATTTCCATGTATGGATTCCAATCTTCTGGTCGAATTGTCAATGCCTTGTATGGACCATTTATGGCCTATATACAAGGGTTGATTGTATTAATTAGTCCTTCTTGGTTTGGTTATCAGGTGATTTCAAATGGCATTTTGTATTTTTTTTCTGGTTTGTCTTTGTATCTTCTTTTAAAAAAAGCTGGTGTACAGCTTGTGTATAGGATACCATTAAGTATTTTGTATATGACTACATACTCCGTTCAGTATTGGACATTACGACAAGGATTTTCGAGTTGGGGAGCAGCATTATTTCCACTCTGCCTTATACCGTTAATCGACTTAATTGAAAAAAAGAAGCTTTATCCAATCCAAACGGCTATAAGTATCGGCGTCATGTGTCAAGTTCATATGTTGTCAGCTTTTTTGCTTGTGTTTGTGTATACTTGCTTTTTCTTAACAGCTTTTTTCTCTAACAGTAAGCACACTAAAATTAAGCTTTTGAAACAGCTAGGTTTAGCCATTGTTATCTTCGGTTTTTTAGTATTAAATGTACTCTATAGTTTTATTGCAATTTATAGCGAAAATAATATTGCTCAACCATTTGTTAATAAATGGATGGCAGAAACAACTATTTTTAAGGGTAGTAGTTATTGGTTATTTTATCCGCCCATCTTAATGATTATTGTGCTGTTTGCTCTATGGACAATCTGTAAGCATTGGAAAAAAGAGTCGCAATTATTGAAAGTAACAGCGGTTACCTGCGGATTTTTGTTTATTTTATGTACAAATTTATTTCCATGGAAATTATTGAATAATTCTCATAATCAATTAATTGAGACAATTCAATTTCCGTTTCGTTTTTTCGTACCTTTCACAGTTCTGCTACTCCTAGCAGTTGGTTTGCTTTTGGAAAAGTGGCATAATAAATCAGTTATTTTTGGGCTCATCAGCTATGGTTTATTACTATTGTCGTTGTTTCAAACAGGTATTTCAACTAACAATGCCTTGAATGTGTGGCACCAAACGGAATCCTTTTTAAACTCTTCTGTTCATACGTATTTTACATCTGAAAATACCAGTGAAATCAAGAATTCCTTTTTCATAAAAAATAAAGCACTAGCTTTACAATACGTGGTAAAATCCACCCCAGATTACTTACCAGTGAAAACAGTTAAGTGTAAAGATAAATATTCACTCTATCATCATCAAGTTATTAACAAACAAAAATACTTTCATAAGTCTATCAATGGCAATAAATTGGTAGTCGAATGGGAAGGCAATAGCGTTAAGAGTATTCAGATTCCAATTATAAAGTACACAGATACTATTTTGCGATTGAATCAAAAAATGCTGCACACAAATGTCAAACTCAGTCGAATAGGAACGCCAATCGTCAAACAAAGAAAAGGTCATAATGAATTAGTTGTTTCTTATCGTAGTGATCGTCTATTGGATACGATACTCATATTTAATTTCATAAGTTGGTTAATTGTATTTTATATGAATTACAAGTTCAAGTTTTTGAACGAGTGATGATTAACTAAGAAAAGCCCATTCCCACTAAAGGAATAGGCTTTTCTTAATTTGTAGCAGCGTATTGGTCTAATTCTTTTAAATATAATTCTTTCTGTTCGGTACTAATCCAAGCTGATTCAAAAGAATTGCGAGCTAATTGGATCAATTGTTCCTTGCTTAGATTGAAATCAGTAGCCATTTTATAGTAATTGTCACTGATATATCCACCAAAATAGGCTGGGTCATCAGAATGAATAGAAATTTTAACACCTTGGTTTAACAAGTCAATCAGTTCTTTACCCTTCATGTCTGGCGTAACAAAAGAATTAGAGAGGGGGCAAGATGTCAAACCGATTCCTTTTTTAATAACTAAGTTGACTAAGTCTGGGTCTTCGACGATGTTGGTACCATGGTCGAGTCGTTCGACTTCCATGATTTCAAGTGCTTGGCGGATATGGTCAATGGAATCCTTCTGATCAATATCACAATGAGTTGTTAAATGCAGGCCGTGGGCTGCCGCATCCTCAAATTGACGAGCAAACTTTAAAGGCGGATTATTATGTTCATCAGAATCAAGTCCTACACCAATGAATTTATCTTTGTAAGGAAGCGCTTCGAGAAGAGTTTGCCGAGCTGACTCTTTCGGTAAATCACGCAAGAAACACATAATAAGTGCAGCATCAACATTTAAAGCGCGTGCGTCTACAATGGCTCTATGGAGGCCAGTAATAATCGTTTTGAAGGCAATGCCTCGAGTTGTATGAGCTTGAGGATCAAAAAAAATTTCGACATGACGAACATTATTGTCAGCAGCTCTTTGTAAATAGTCAAAAGCTAAATCATAAAAATCTTCTTCAGTTATTAAAACTGACATTCCCGGATAGTAGACAGCTAAAAAAGACGCTAAATCGTTAAATTGATAAGATTTTTGTATGTCTTCGACGGTTGTTTCAGTTAGCGCAATATTATTGCGTTGCGCTAACTTAAGCTTTAGCTCTGGTTCAATGGTTCCTTCAATATGCACATGTAACTCGCATTTTGGTAGTTTTTTTGTGAATTCATTGGTAATCACAGTGGTCATTGTGGTGTACTCCATTTTCTGTATTGTTCGTTAATTTATTGATATGTTTTATTTTAACATACTGATTGCTTAAAAATGGTCGCTAAAAACTATTCGTTGTTTAATTTATTTTATTATTGTTCGTTTATTAGCGATAAACGCTTTAATAGTTTATTATTTATTAATTTGATACAATGCATTATAGATAACTGTTATGGTGTTTTGCCATAATTATTCGTGGCAATAAAGAAAGATGCAGGGGGAATACAATGGTATCTGTTATGTGGTTTCGCAGAGATCTTAGATTAGAGGATAATATTGCATTATTTAATGCATTGCGACATAGTAATGAAATTTTTTTTGTGTTTCATATTAATCCGGAACAAGTGACAGAAAAGAGTACTGTCAATCAGAGTGCTTTTTTTGCGAGTGTTTTGCATTTTAAAAACAAACTCAAAAAACAAGGTATTACTTTAAACATAATGTATGGTGATATTAATGACTGTTTTACTTCTTTAAAACAGAAGTTGCCAGATTGGCATGACATCTTTTTTAATTTTGATGAAAGAGGTTTTGGGAGAAATAGGGATCAAAAAAGTGTAGCCTTTTTTGAGAATAAGTTAAAAGTTAAAGCACACCCTTATATTGATTATAATCTACACGGTGCCACCGAAGTAAAAAAGGATTCAGGGGAAGGGTACAAAGTATTTACCCCTTATTTTAAAAGATGGATACGCCAAGAAAAACCAGCACCAGTAAGCTATGTGATTGATAAACGAATCAAGAGCACCCGATTACTTTTTCCAGAAAATGAACAGCTATTAGAAACATTTATAGATGATCGTTTTTCTTTTATAAAAAAAGATTTAGGTAGTGAGACGGCCAAAAAGGTGCTCAATCGATTCATTAACGAAAGTTTGGATCAGTATGATGAGGGACGAGACTTTCCGGCAAACGACAGCACTAGCCATTTGTCGCGATATTTGCGGACCGGAGAAATATCAATTCGAACAGTTTGGCGAGCAATCGATCAGTCTCCTGACAGTGATGGCAAAATCACGTTTATGAAAGAGCTTTGCTGGCGTGACTTTTACAACATGATTTATGTGATGTACCCAAATCAAAACGTTGAATCAATCAATAAGGATTTTCGACATGTTGATTGGATAAATAATGAACAACAATTTGAAGCATGGCGGACAGGCCAAACTGGCTTTCCGATTGTGGACGCTGCTATGCGGCAATTAAATGAGACGGGATGGATGCATAATCGTTTAAGGATGATTGTCGCTTCATTTTTGACTAAAGATTTACTCATTGATTGGCGGTGGGGAGAGGCATACTTTCATCATAAATTGCTAGATTATGATGCGGCAAGTAATATTGGCGGTTGGCAGTGGGCTGCTTCTACGGGAACAGATAGTGTTCCTTATTTTCGAATATTTAATCCTACTTTACAATCAAAAAAATTTGATCCAAATGGACTATTCATTAAAAAATATGTGCCAGAACTAAAGAATGTGGACAACAAAATGATTCATGAACCAGGAAAACTCTCGGACTCGGAACAGACACGATTTAGTGTTAGAATAGGGCAGAACTATCCTTTTCCTATTGTGGATCATTCTTACGCAAGGAAACGCGCAATTAGCATTTATGAGAGCAGTAAAGATGTTAATTAAACAGTTAGAGAGGCAGGAGGCATATCATGTTTTTGGCATTAAGAGAAATCAGACATGAGAAATTACGTTATAGTTTAATTATTACGTTAATACTTTTTATTAGCTATTTAGTTTTTATTTTAAATGGTCTTGCTACGGGCTTGTCTGATTTAAACAAGTCGGCAATCACGCAATGGCAGGCATCAAAGATACTATTAGACACAGATGCTGAAGGGCGGCTGACACAGTCATTTTTGGATAGTGATGATCAAAAGAAGGTTAGTGGGCAAGGAACTGCAATTAGCCAGTACAGCACACTAGTTAAGAATAGCCATGCTGATAAAACTAACGCACAAATTTTAGCAATCAAAAGCGATGGTTTTATCTACAAAAACATAAAAATCATATCTGGGCATCGTTTTACTGGGGATAATACGGCAACCGTTTCTGATGAATTAAAAAAATCAGGATTTAAAATTGGGGATGAGATTACTGTAGCTAACAGTGACGAGAAGTTGAAAATTGTTGGCTTTACTTCGAATGCATCTTTGAACGTGGCTCCGGTTATTTATACGTCTTTCCAGACTTTAAAGAAAATTAACCAGGCACCCGTCAACGCGTTAGTTTTTAACAAAAAGATTACAGGCGCCACTCACTTTAAGAGCAGCAAGTTATACACGATAAATAGTTTTATTGAAAAATTGCCAGGGTATCAAGCACAACAATTAACCTTTAAATTTATGATTGGCTTTCTCTTTGTTATTGTTTTGATTGTTATTTCAATATTTTTGTATATATTAACAATTCAAAAATTACCTAATTTTGGTGTTATGAAAGCACAAGGTATTTCTACTAAATATCTGGTATTAAATACTCTCACACAAACATTTTTGATGGCGGTGATAGGTATCGGATTGGCAATTATTTTTACAATTATAACTTCGTACGTTCTCCCTAGCGAGGTACCAATAGCCATTTCAACCACGCAAGTGGTTACCACAAGTTTTGGCATTTTGATTATGTCGCTACTTGGGTCCTTATTACCAATTAGGCAAATAATTAAAGTAGATCCATTTGAAATGATTGGAGGTTAATACTATGTCCCGTTTAGAGTTTGAAAATGTTAGTAAAAAATATGGTACCGGAACAAGTGAATTTTTGGCGTTGGATAATGTTAATTTCAGTGCTGACTCTCAGCAATTAATATTAGTTGTTGGTCCTTCAGGTTCTGGAAAAACAACTTTTTTAACAATTGCTGGTGGATTACAATCTCCCACATCCGGTACGGTGAAAATTAATGATGAAATAATAGGCGAGTTATCGAAAAAAGAGCAGTCAGATCTCCGATTAAACACGGTAGGGTTTATTTTGCAATCTTATAACCTAGTGCCTTACTTAACGGTTAATGAGCAATTTGAACTAGTGGATAAAGTGAAAGAACAACATTTATCTCATGAAGAGTTTCGCACTGTTTTAAAAACATTAGCTATCGAGGACTTGGGAGCAAAGTATCCTAACGAACTCTCTGGTGGTCAAAGACAACGTGTTGCTATTGCGCGGGCCTTGTACGCTGATCCGGAATATATTTTAGCCGATGAACCAACTGCTTCATTGGATACAGCCCGCTCCAAAGAAGTTATGTCGCTATTACGTGAATTAGCCCATAAGAATGACAAAACAATTATTGTGGTGACCCATGATTTACGTTTGAAGGAAGAGGTGGATAAAGTTTATCAAATTATTGATGGCAAAATGTCCAAAATTGATGATGGTAAATTCAGTGAGATATAGTAAAAAACCTACGTGGTTCACGTAGGTTTTTTTAGAGAAAGAAAAATTAAGACTGGTAACACCATTTGTTGAAATAAGATGTGAGTGTCTTAGGCGACTCTTTCATATCATTTTTTATCCAATGTCTGATCATACCAACAATTCCGTTCAATGTATATTCGTATAGAAATTGCTTTTCACTCATTGATAGTGTGTCATCGTCTGGGACAAGCTGGTTAAAAAACTTCTGCTTTGTGGTAGATAAAATATTTGCTAAAAAGTCTTGATCTTCAGTCAAAATAAAATTAAAAACCCTGTTGTTTTTTTCAACTAGTTCAAATATGGCTTGTAACAAAACTTCCACAGAGTCAGTCTGTTTATCATTCTCAAGTATAGAAAAAAGTTCATTGGCAGTTTCTTTTTCCATATGATTCATGCAATCAGTAACATCAAGAAAATGAGCATAAAATGTTCCTCGATTAATGTCAGCAGTTTTACAAATATCTGTTACAGATATACTGTTGATATTTTTATCGCTCATTAGGTGGATTAGGGCATCTTGTATGTTTTTTTTCGTTAACTGTGCACGTCTATTATTTTTGGTACCAACCATTTTATTTCTCCGATTCATTAGTAAGAAATACTATCAATATATTATAGCAATAAATAATAACCATTTGATATGAAATTAAGATATGATATAATATTTTTCGTACACTATGTCGTTTTAATAACATAGTGTACGAAAAAATTACTGGAGGATACTAGAGTGAAGGGTAGCAAAAGAACTTTTCTCGTACAAGCTGTCATTTGGCTAATTATTATGATTTCGGCAGTCATATATTTGCCAAATACAAGCCAGCTTATTAAAGAAAAAGGTGATACAAGTTTACCAAGCGCTGTTAAAAGCGAGGTAGCGCAAAAAATTCAAGACAATTGGGGCAAGGGTCAAGATAATACGCGGCAAGTAATCGTTGTTTTCAACAATGGTAATGAAAAAATAACTGCTAGTCAGGAAAAAAACATTGCGAAAACAGTCGAACACTTTAAGAAAAATAAATCCACTTATCACATTAAGTCAATTTTAGCGCCAGAAGATAGTTCTGAAGCTAAGGAACAATTGCTTTCTAAAGATAAGACAACGGAATTAGTTCAGCTAACAGTGGATAAAAAACAGTCTGTCAGTCAAATGACAGAAACTTTAACCAAACAAGCTAAAACTGATGGTGTTAAAACCTACATAACGGGTAGTGACATTCTTGAAGATGACTTCTCTGAGGAAATTGAAAAGGGATTGCATAAAACAGAATGGATAACGGTTGTATTTATTTTTCTTGTATTAATGGTCGTCTTTAGATCAGTAATCACGCCGATTGTATCACTGTTTTCAGTGGGAGTATCGTTTATTACATCGCTAAGTGTAGTCATGAACTTAGTTGATAAGTTTAACTTCCCACTTTCCAATTTCACGCAAGTATTTATGGTGGTTGTGTTATTTGGAATAGGGACCGACTATAACATACTTTTGTTTGACCAGTTTAAGGAAGAACTGAATGCGGGTTATGAAAAGCTAGAAGCGACGAAGCGAGCACTAAAAACTGCAGGACGAACAATACTGTATAGTGGAATATCGGTACTCATCGGTTTTGCTACATTAGAGTTAGCGAAGTTTTCAATTTATAAGTCAGCAGTAGGAGTATCAATTGCTGTTGCGGTTTTGCTTCTCGTGCTATTGACACTCAATCCATTCTTCATGGTCATCTTTGGTAAATACTTGTTTTGGCCAAGTAAAAAATTTGCTGAAACATCGCAAAGCAAATTGTGGCATGGTATCGCTAAGAAGTCTATCAAATATCCATTGATAGCATTGTTGACAGTTGTGATAATGGCTATTCCATTATTTGCTAGTTACAACAGTCAATTAAACTATGATACCTTGACAGAACTTGGGGATGATATTCCGGCCAAAAAAGGTTTTAAAGTTGTTCAGAAGCATTTCTCAGAAGGAACAGCGGAGCCATCAACATTATACATAAAATCAAAAAACCGATTGGATAATGAAGATAGTCTTCAAACCATTGATAGTTTGGCGGAAAAATTGAAAAAAACCAAAGGTGTTAAGACAGTAACGTCGGCCACACGTCCTGGTGGTTCTAAGATAAAAGAACTATATGTTCGTAATCAATTAGGAACTGTTACAGACGGTTTGAAAAGTGCAATTTCTGGTACAAAATCTATTGGAAGTGGTTTGAATGAAGCAAGTAGTCAATTATCAGCTGGTAATATAAATGAGGGCATTGCCGGTGCCAAACAATTAGCTGATGGTTCAACAGAATTAAAGAATGGTAGCGCACAACTGAGTTTAGGTGCAAATGATTTGAATAACGGTATAGGTACACTATCTTCTGGTACGTCCGGGTTGGCTGAGGGGTTGGCAACTTTGGACAGTAATAAGGCGGCCATTCAATCAGGAGTTGGTACACTGAATACTGGTGTAAGCAGTTTGAACAGCGGATCTGCACAAATCACAAGTGGTCTAAAGCAATTAGAGTCAGAATTGAGTGCACAATCTGGTAATGATGTAGGGGAACAGCAAAGTCAAATTAACGAACTGAAGGAAAGTTTGCAAAGTTTGAATGAAGCCATGAACTCATTATCTAAAAGTTCAGACAGCAATGATAGTCTATCCAAGCTTAACAATACTTCTAGTTTGCTAACAACATCTAGTGCTAACATACAGACAGATGCTAATGACTTGAAAAATTCATTAAATGCAGCATTGAATAATAATAATAGTTCACTCAATGTACTTTCTGAAAATGATATTAATAATATTATTAGTAGTATTAATAGTAAGTCAGCATTAAGTAATGAGCAGCAAGCTGCATTAAGATCAGCATTACAAGAACAATCAAAATCCATCAATACACAAATCAGTTCAGCACAAAGTACTAACAAAAATAATATTGCTACAGCAAGCACAGCTGCAGAAAAGTTAGAAAATGACATGTCTGCTTTCCAACAAACAGGCAATGCACTTACTGAAGAATTAAGTAATTTGAAGGTATTTGCTGAACAAATGTCTAATTTAGGTGCATTAGCAACAAATTCGATTAAAGCTAATACCGCTTCAATATCAGCATTAGATAAGCTTAGCGAAGCTATTTCTGGTACACAGCAAATATTAATGGCATTACGGGGAACAAAAGATCAAACTGGATTAGTAAGTGGTTCGCAACAATTAACAGAAGGTTTGTCACAATTAAATACCGGTGTATCAGATATGCAAAGTCAAATGCATGCATATACCAACGGTGTTTCTAGTGCATCTTCTGGTGCAACAGCTGTTAATAGTGGTGTTGCAGAAATCAAGTCAGGTAGTCAAAGTTTAGCTGATAATCAAAGTCAATTAACATCCGGTATTGATAACCTCAATGCTGGTCAACAAACGATGTATAATTCGCTGAAAACTACTGGTGGACAGGTTCAATCACTTCAAGAAGGCTTGTCAGAAGCAAGTAATGGGACAACTCAAATCAGTAGTGGTTTAGAATCAGCAAATGACTATTTGATTGGATTAAAGAACTCTTCAGCAGCCAATACTTACTATGTACCAAAAAATGTATTGAATGGAAAAGATTACAAATCTGCTCTAGATGCGTACATGTCTGAAAATAAGAAAGCAACTAGCTTGAATATTATTCTAGATAGTAATCCTAATTCGGAAAAGTCAATGAAAAAAGTTTCTCAGCTACAAAGTCAAGTTGAGGGTGCTTTGAAAGGAACAGGACTCGCCAGCGCAGTTGCCGCAATTGGAGGACAAACTTCGAGAACGAATGATACCAGAGCAATTGCCTCGGCAGATTTCATTAGAACTGGTATTATTATGGTTGTCGGTATATTAATTGCTTTGATTTTTATCACCAAATCATTATTGCAACCACTATATATCATGGGTACATTGCTAGTATCTTATATTATGGCGTTAAGTCTTACTCAGATCATCAGCCATATTTTCCTGAAGCAAGATATGCTTTCTTGGACAACACCATTTTTCGCATTTATTATGCTATTAGCATTAGGTGTCGATTATAGTATTTTCTTAATGATGAAGTATCGTGACCTACAAAAGGAAGTTCCTTCAGCCAGAGATAGAATTCTTAGGGCTACGGGAATAATTGGTGTTGTTGTATTATCTGCCGCACTTATTTTAGGTGGCACATTTGCAGCACTAATACCTTCTGGTGTGTTAACGTTAATTCAGGTTGCAATCACGGTAATATTTGGCTTAATAATATTAATCATTGTATTACCAATTGTGATACCAAGTATGATTTCTTTGACATATCCTATTAAAAGTATGAAGCGTCACTGATAGGTTTGTTATTGATAATAAAATAAAAGTTGTGCAAAAGGCACGGCTTTTTTGTTAAAAGCAATTGTAAGCGCTTGCAATTCAGTGGAAGGTGTTGTATACTTTAGACATAGATTAGAAGAAGTCCTGTAGCAACGAAGTTGCTGACTTATTTCACGTAAGTGGTATAAATGGATTTCGCCTAATCCATGAGACAACTTGCTCGTTGTTTATATTATGAAGTTAAGTGAATGCTACGTGCATGATGTTAATTGATTAGTTTAAGCAGAATAATAATTATTTGGCCAAGTGAAAGCCTTGGGGAATATTGTTAGAGAGTGAGTTGTTTTTTATTGTTTAAAGTATTATTACGCTTAAGGTAAGGTTAAGATTGGTCATCTTATGTTTATTGGAAAGGAAATGCTCATGATTAATACAATTGTTGTTGCGACTGATGGTAGTGAGGCGGCTATGAGAGCGGTGGAGTATAGCACCCAGTTAGCTAAAAAATTTAATGCAAAGATTGAAATTGTTAGTGTCATTCAATACTCTACTGTTGCCTATCATGATGGCAGCCAGATTTTCTATGCTTCGATGACAGATAGCTTAACAAAGTTAGCATCAGATAATCTTTCCAAAGCAGCATCTGTTGTTGAGCCAACTGGTGTACCATTTGATACACATATCTTTAAAGGGGATGCTCGTTTCGTTTTGGTTAACGAAGTTATAGAAAATTATAATCCAGACTTAATTGTGATGGGGAAAACAGGCACAACTATCTTGACAAGAATGTTTATTGGTTCTACTGCACGTTATGTATCTGAACGTGCGGATACAAATGTTTTGCTTGTAAAATAATTATAGTTTATAAAAAACATCTAATTATGCAAATTAGGTGTTTTTTGCTGGTTTAAACTTGCAAAAATGCAACTATTTATGATGATGCATCCAGAATAAATAGCATCCCATAATAACTAGTATTGTTGTAAGTAGTGTATAAATAAGGATATAAACATATCTGATGTGTGACACAAAATAATTTAAAAAATGAGCCATATTTGTTCTCTCGCTTATTAGTATTTTTATTGCAAGTTATGATGATTGATATGTACGCCCACCAATAAAGGGCATTTAATTATATTTCAGCACGTAAAACTAAATGGTTTTCAACACAGCCAAATGGTTGGTTATTATAAAACTTTTTGAGCTAATAACTTTTGTACATCTGTTAATGCTTGCCCCTTTTTAAATTGTATTTTTTCTGATGGCTCTGTTTGCCCAGATATCCAGATTTTTACTTCTCCATCGAGATCAAAGTGACCACTAGTTTCGGTAGAAAACCTTGCAATAGAGCGGTAGGCGATAGATTTATACTCAACTTTTTTACCTGTAAATCCTTGAATATCACTTAAAATAAGCCTCTTGTTTGTAAAAATAACTAAGTCACGTACAAGTCGAAATGCGTTTTCGACTATTTCTGATTCGATTAAAAGAGGCTCAATTTCTTTTTGGACACTTGCAACAGGAACGCTTGAAGCATTACCAATTAATCCATTTAATAAACTCATATTCATTCCTCTCATCCATTCGTATTTGAATATTTCCCCAATACTTTTATTCTATCAATAGAAAAATAAAAAGCAAAAGAACTGCATAATATATTAAAAAACTGGTTAATCATATTAACGTTTATGAGTATTTTATTCCAAAATTATATTAAAAGATTAAAAAAATAAGAGTATAATTATAAAAAGTTTTAATTTTTTCGTTTGGTATTCAATATAATTTGAACTTAAATAAAATAAAGTGCGGGGAAAAAAGATGAAACAGTCAAAACTTCGTGAGCATTTGACAAATGATGCGCCACTTTGGGACGAGTCACTTGAACATGATGCATGTGGTATGGGATTTATTGCGCAGCGTGATGGGCAAGCCACTCATGAACTTGTAGAACGTGCCATTACACTATTAACGCGAATGAATCATCGAGGTGGAACAGGATCAGAACCAGATACAGGGGATGGTGCTGGCTTGTTGATGTCAATTCCTGATAAATTTTTTAAAAAAGTAGCAAAAGTAGAAGGGATCAATTTACCACAGTCAGGAGAATATGCTGTGGCTATGCTTTTTTTACCCTTTGACACAGTAGCTAAAAAGAAGGTTTTAGATAAAATAATTACTGAAATTATTTCAGGGGGATTCGAATACATTTTTGATCGAGATGTACCTTTTGATTTTGATGCTTGTGGTCCTACTGCGCAACAAGCTATGCCAGGATTTCGACAGGTCTTTATTAAAAAACCACAACATGTTGCTCTAGGAAGGGATTTTGATGACGCCTTGTATACACTACGGCGTCATTTAGAAGATACGATTTCAGACGAAGATATGTATATTGTATCCTTGTCGGCTAAGACAATTACGTATAAAGGCATGCTTCATGCATACCAAGTTGGGCAGTTCTTTTTGGACTTGCATGATGAAGATGTCGAGGCCAAAATAGCGCTAACGCATTCACGTTTTTCAACTAATACTTTCCCATCTTGGGACCGTGCACAGCCTTTTCGTTTTTTGGCGCATAATGGTGAAATTAATACCTTGCAAGGTGATGTTAACTGGATGAAAACCCATAATGTTGCTATCTATAACGAAGAAAATTCTGATTCGGCTATGATGGAAAATACAATGGAGCATCTATATCGAAATGGCCGTTCAATACCACAAGCTTTATTAATGATGGTCCCAGAAGCGCACTCGAAAGAAGCCAACGTTTCGGATGAACTTGCAGCTTTTACTGAATATAATGAATCCTTCATGGCACCTTGGGATGGCCCAGCTGCCGTTGTCTTTACTGATGGAGATATTGTTGGTGCAAGATTAGATCGTAACGGGTTACGCCCATCGCGTTATTTGATTACTGATGATGGTTATATCATTTTATCTTCTGAATCTGGAGTAGTTGATGTGCCTGCTAGTTCAATTATTGAAAAAGGTGTGCTCGGACCGGCCAATATGATTTTGGTGGATACAAAAACAGGAATTTTCACGAGAAATGAAGATGTAAAACATCATTTTGCAACTCAACATCCTTATCGACAATGGCTTAATGATCATCAAGAAACATTGCAAGAACTACCAAATCAAAATTTATTAGAAAAACGTTTAAATAATAAGGAAAGATTGACCCTTTTCAAACGCTTTGGTTATACGCAAGAAGTTATTGATGGTGCAGTTTTAAAAATGGCTAATACCGGACAAGAACCAACTGTTGCTATGGGATATGATTCACCACTAGCAGTCTTGTCGGACAAGCCACAAGGATTGTTCACATTTTTCAAACAACAATTTGCACAAGTCACCAACCCACCAATTGATGCACTTCGTGAACACCTAGTCATTGCAACACAGATGTATTTAGGCAGAGAAAATGATTTTCAAAAAGATTTGCCAGAAAATGCAAGCAAGTTAAAAATTGACTCGCCAATTCTTTCACCGGCTGATTTTGCTAAAATTGCACATATTTCCAATTCTAAACAAAAAGTTGCGCTTATCAAGCTAGCTTATAACTTAACAGGATTGGCAAATGGTCGTTTAGAGAGAGCCTTAATTGGCATTAATCAACAAGCCGATGCTGCTATTGCCTCTGGCGCAACAATTTTGATTCTATCTGATCGTGAGGTAACCAAAAAGCAACTGACAGTGCCGGCTCTTCTAGCTGTGTCCTCACTAAAAAATTATTTGGCAGCCAACGGAAATGCCACAAATGCTTCAATTGTGTTAAATACTGCGGAAGCCATTGAAACCCATCATTTTGCAACATTAGTTGGTTACGGAGCAGCCGCGATATATCCGCGTGGTGCTTACCGAATTTTAGAAGCATACGATATGAATGATGCAGCACATCAAGAAAACTATCGTGTAGCTGCTGAAAAAGGTATTGTTAAGATTATGGCTAAAATGGGTATTTCTACGATTCAAGGCTATTATGGAGCGCAATTATTTGAAGCGATTGGTTTATCAAAGAACGTTGTTGATACATATTTTACTGGCACACATTCACGAATTGGTGGTTTAGATCTAAATCAAATTGAGGAGGAATATTTAAAGCGTTACAAAGCAGCATATGACGAATCTCAAGACGACCCAATTCCTTCAGGTGGTGCTTATTCATTACGAGAAGATGGTGAATACCATCTATATAATCAAATGATGATGTATAAATTTCAAACGGCGGTCCGGACTGGAAATGAAGAACTTTTCAAGGAGTATGTGGCTGACATTCATGAAGCGGAGCATGAACATCCTGGTACTATTCGGTCGATGTGGGACATTGTGCCTAATCGTCTGCCTATTAATATTCAAGAAGTTGAGCGTGTTGAAAATATAGTGAAGCGATTTAAGGTTGGCGCGATGTCATTTGGTGCATTATCCCAAGAGGCTCATGAGACTATGGCTGTGGCAATGAACAGATTAGGTGCTAAGTCAAATTCTGGTGAAGGAGGTGAAAATAGGAAACGTTTTCACACAATTAAAAATTCTAAGATTAAACAAGTTGCTTCATCACGTTTTGGTGTTAACGCAGAATACTTGATGTCAGCCGAAGAAATTCAAATCAAAATGGCACAAGGTGCTAAGCCAGGTGAAGGTGGACAACTAGCTGGAAATAAAGTGTTTCCCTGGATTGCTGAAACACGTGGTTCAACACCAGGGGTACGCTTAATTTCTCCGCCACCACATCATGATATCTATTCAATTGAAGATTTAAAGCAGTTAATATTTGACTTAAAAGCGGTTAACCCGTATGCCAAAATTAATGTCAAATTAGTTTCCTCAACAGGTGTTGGTACGATTGCAACTGGTGCTGTGAAAGCTGGTGCTGACACAGTTACAATTTCTGGATATGATGGTGGCACAGGGGCAGCACCACGAAACTCGATTCGTGATGCTGGACTACCCTGGGAATTAGGGTTAGCTGAAGCACACCAAATTCTATCCGCCAATAAATTACGTCAACGAATGACTTTAGAAACTGATGGCAAATTGTTGACAGGTAGAGATATAGCTATTGCTGCTATGCTTGGTGCGGAAGAGTTTTCATTTGCAACATTATCAATGGTGGCAATAGGTTGTATTATGATGCGTGTTTGTCATTTAAATACTTGTCCAGTGGGAATTACTTCTCAAAATCCATTATTACGTTCACGTTTCCAGGGAAAACCAGAAGACATCATAAATATGATGACTTTTTTGGCGCAAGATTTACGTGAATTAATGGCCGAACTGGGTTTTCGTACCCTAGAAGAAATGGTTGGACATACAGAACTATTGAAAACTCGCTTTACAACGAACAAAAAGTATAAATCACTTGATTTTTCGAACATGATTGGTCAAGTGATTCCAATAGCACGAAAAACAAAAGATCCATTCATTGCTAAACGACAATGGCCAGAGTTAGATATGGCCGCTAAAGCGGCTATTGACAACAAACAAACATTAATAATGTCTGCGCCCATTAATAATGTATCACGAGCTGTTGGTGCTCGGATGGGTGGTTGGATAGCAGAGCGTTATGGAAATACCAAATTATCTTCAGGGCTTCTTCAATATACGTATACTGGCTCTGCGGGACAGTCGTTTGCAGCCTATACAACACAAGGTATGGAACTTAAAATTATTGGAGAAGCGAATGACTATGTTGGTAAGTCATTATCTGGTGCGCGTTTAATTGTAACGCCACCAAAAGATGCAGGATATGATACGAATAATTCGCCAATTATTGGTAACGTAGCTTGTTTTGGTGGATTTGCTGGAGAGGCATATTTTCATGGCCGCGCTGGTGAACGATTCTTTGTTCGCAACTCTGGCGTTTGTGGCGTTGTTGAAGGCGTTGGGGATCACGGTTGTGAGTATATGACGGGAGGTGTTGCTGTCATTCTGGGGACAATTGGGCGTAATTTTGCTGCTGGTATGTCAGGAGGAATTGCCTATATTTATGATCCAAATCATCAAGCAACGGCTAATATTAACATGGAAATGGTGGATTTGTTTGAAATTGGCCAAACACGTGGGGATGACATATTGTATAGTTTGCTTCGGGCACATGTAACGTATACTGACTCTCCCAAAGCTAGGCATATTTTAGCTCATTTTGAAACTGAAAAAGCTAATTTTATTAAAGTTTATCCAACTGAATATCATGAGGTGTTAAATGTCATGAATAAATATGAAGTTAAGGGATTTGGTGGCTTGACTAAGGAATTAAAAGCTTTTAATGAATTAATGCCAGCATATGAACGAGTACCAGAAACTGAAGAAGAACTAAAATCATTATTATCGAAGTGAGGTAATTACAATGGCTGACCCATTTGGCTTTCTTAAATACGAACGAGTAAACAATCCTTATCGTCAAATTGATGAACGTGTTAAAGATTTTAACTACATGGAAGAACCACTAAAATTCGATCAGCGAATCGAACAGGCGGCTCGTTGCATGAATTGTGGCGTCCCATATTGTCATATTGGTGCATTGTATGGCAACAAAAGTAAGCAATTAAGTGGTTGCCCGAATGATAATTTAATTCCTGAGTGGAACGACTTATTGTATCGAAAACAACTACATCAGGCTTGGCTAAGGTTAGCGAAAACTAATCCAATTCCTGAATTTACTGGAAAGGTTTGTCCTGCTCCATGTGAAGTTTCGTGTAACGAATTTTTGAATGGTGAAGGTGTTACAATCAAGGATAATGAAGATTTCATTGTCGAGTATGCTTTTGAGCACGGCTGGGTGGTTCCGGATGGTCTACCAGAACAGCGGACCGGTAAAAAGATTGCAGTTATTGGATCTGGACCAGCAGGAATTACAGCGGCTTGGCGATTAAACCAACTAGGCCATGAGGTTACAATTTTTGAGAAAAATGAACGCTTAGGTGGTCTTTTAATGTATGGCATTCCAAATATGAAATTAGAAAAATGGGTTGTCAAGCGTCGCTTTAAAGCCATGGCAGAAGTCGGTATAAAGTTTAAAGTTAATACAACTGTTGGAAAGGATGTTACCAAAGAACAATTAGACGTTGATTTTGATAAGGTCATAGTTGCTACTGGCGCATCAATTGCACGAGACGTAAATGTACCTGGTCGTAATTTAAAAGGAATTGATTTTGCATTACCATTTTTAAATGAAGCAACTGAAAATGTATTAAAAAATGGAACGAAAACATTTGAGAAAACCCTATCTAAAAAGAAAGTGATTGTAATTGGTTCTGGGGATACAGCAACAGATTGCATTGCAACAGCGGTTCGATTAGGAGCCGAAAATGTGACACAATTTGATTATCATGCAGAAAAACCAACAGACCGTACGACACCTTGGCCAGAATATCCATGGCAAAAACAAATCACCTATGGACAAGCGGAAGCTATGAATGTTGTCAATCCTGAATTAATACCCTATCAAACGCAGACGATAGAATTTTTAGGAAATGATTTTGGAGAAGTCATTGGTGTTCGCACTGTTTTAATTGATGCCAATAAACAAGTAATACCAAGTTCTGAAAAAGTTTATGAAGCTGACTTAGTACTGATTGCTGTTGGATTTACAGGACTCGACACTAAAGTGTTGATCGACTTAGGTATAACGCAGCTTAATGTTATGGGGGCGACAAACCAAGAAAATTACATGGTAGCAGGAGATGCTAATACTGGTGCTAATTTGGTTATAACAGCTATTCATGATGCTCGTTTAGTGGCTGAAATGATTGATTCGAAGCTCCAAAGTTTCGCAGATAGTTTTTCGTTTAAAGTAAATTAGTAAGTTGGAAAGAATAATTTTCATTTTTAAACATTGTTTGTATAAAAAACAGTGTTTTTTTGTTGGCATTTTTATACTCATTTAAATATTTTAAGTGAATAAAATGTATTGACAGGTCAGAAAAATTACTGTAAAGTAATTAACTAAGGTAATTACTTTGGTTAATTAAAAAAGAAAAAAGGGGGCAATAATTGTCAAATGAAGTACATATATAATTAGCAAAAATGGTTAACTAAATAGACATGCTAAGCTCACTCATAAAGCTGGCAAATAAACTAACTGATATGGATAAAATTATATGACTCAAAAAAAAGTTGAGCAACGCGCATTCATGGTTGGCTTGGCGATGAACTTACTTATGGGAAGTTTAGGGCTTTTCGTCTATTACTTGACTCAAATTCAAGCGTTGTTTGTAGATACATATTTCACAATCATGACTTTGATTTCAGGAATAGCAGCAATTATGATTTCAAAATTCAGTGTTAAAACAAGTAAACGTTTTCCACAGGGGCATTTTATGTTTGAGCCAATGTATGCAGCTTTTAAATCATCAATGACGCTGATCTTATTGACTACTTCTACTATACAAGTTAGTCAGAAAGCATATCAGTACTTTGTTTACCATAAAGGAGAACTATTAGATTTAACACCAATCATTCCGTATGAAATTGTCATGGTTATATTATGCTTAACAATTTCCTTATTTTACAGTCGTCAAAACCGTAAAATAGGTGGCGCAAGTACGATGTTATCCGCGGAGTCAAAAAGTACGCGCATAGATTCAATCATGTGTGGGGGTATAGGATTAGCAGCGTTCTTGGTGTTATTGATTCCAAAAAATTCTAGCTTGGGATTCTTATTATATACTGGTGATTTTTTTGTAACAGTGTTGCTGGTTCTATTTTCAATTACAACACCAATTAAAGTATTGAAGAATGCATTTAACGAAATTTGTGGGGGACGCTTGATTGATGAAAAGATTCAAAATGAATTTGAAGTTTGTCTAACAAAGCATTTAGGACGTGACATTAAAATGCATGAATGTCATATTTACAAAACAGGGATGTATTTTTCAATAAAAGTAATAATTGATGATACAAGTGAAAAAATAAATGCGGCACTATTGCGAGATAAAAAAGTACGCATTTTAGAAGAACTCAAAACATATTATGAATTTGTACATTTAGAATTTGTTTATGTCTAATGAAACGGGGAAGAAAAAATGAAAATCAATGTTTATAACGAATACGGTCCATTAAAAGAAGTCATTATTGGGGATGCAACAAAGTTGTATTTTCCAGACACACATGAAATTGAGCAAGAAGACCATACTGCAAAATGGAAGCAATTTGTTACGAAGCATATTTATACAGTCTTGCGCGGTAAAAGAGTACCAAATTTTATTGCTAAAAAGTTTCAAAATGAATTAGCGGAATTTAAAAGGATTCTAGAATCAAATGGTGTTAAAGTACATACTGTTGATGCAGTAACGCCGACGAAACAGGATCCTTATGGTATGGGACAAATGTATGCCCGAGATAGTACAATGAGTGTTGGTGAACATCTAATCGAGGGTAATGTTCAAATTGAGATGCGAAAAATTGAACGTCGTGGGTATCAAAGAATCGTTGAAGCAATTAAAAAGAACAATCAAGTTCATACGATAAATCAAAAAGATAAAATATATCTTGAGGGCGGTGATGTCATCGTTAATTATCCGAATGTATTCGTCGGCATTGGTAAGTATGCAAGTAACATGGCGGGTGTTGAATGGTTGCAAAGTATTTTAGACGAGGATTTTGAGAATAATATCGTTGAACAACCATGGAAAGTTATTCCAGTTTACTTGAATGACGATGCTATTTTGCATCTCGATTGTTGTATGACTATTATTGGTCCCAAAACAGCTATTATTCACAAACCTGTATTAAAGGATTTACCAAATGAACTTAAAGATTATAAGTTTATTGATATAGATGCTAAAACTCGAAAAGAAATGGGTGGCAACGTTTTGGTGATTGGTCCTAAAAAAGTTATTGTACAAAAAAGGCATACAGCCTTGCAAGAAGCTTTGAAACGAGAAGGGTATACTGTTATTCCTATTGTATTTACATGGCATTCATTGCTAGATGGGGCTTTAAGATGTGCTTCTTGCCCACTAGTCAGAGAAAAAGGATAAACAAAAAGACTGCTTTAGGCAGTCTTTTTTTGTTAATAATTTTTATGAATTCAAGCATATAGGAATTATTTTTTGATTGACATTGTAGAATTCTAATGATAAATTAGCAGTGTTAAATAATTTAATCTTCGGGGCAGGGTGCAATTCCCGACCGACGGTGATGGCTTATGGCCTTAGTCCGTGACCTACGATATTTTCGTGGTTGACACAGTGAAATTCTGTGACCGACAGTTAGAGTCTGGATGGGAGAAGATTTAAAATAGTTTAGGCAAAGCCGCTTTGGCTGTGTCTAGGTTTTTTTGAATTAATCTAAACTACTATAAACCCGATGTGTATTTTTAACGCATCGGGTTTTTTGTCCTGAAAAATTCAGGAGGTAAGCTATGAATGATTTAACATGGATGAATTTGGCTGCTCATGAAGCAGCCAGGGGATTACCCTACAAAACTTTTGAAAATCCTAGAGTCGGTGCGGTTCTTGTCAAAAAGAATAAAATTATTGCCACTGGATATCATGAAGAATTTGGGGAAGAGCATGCGGAAATCAATGCCTTTAACCACGTAAAAGATAAGAGCCAGGTTTTAGGAGCAACACTTTATGTTACATTAGAACCTTGTGCTTCGCGTGGAAAAGTTGGTTCTTGTGCAGAAGCGATTAAAAGATGGGGATTACATCGTGTTGTGATTGGTAAAAAGGATCCTAATCCTACAAATAATAGCAAAGGCATTAAAATTTTAAAAGATGCTGGAATTATTGTAGATGTTTTAAATACGACAGAATATCAACTTATTAACCCAGCCTTCGATTTTTTTTTCAACAAGCAATTACCCTATGTTCAGTTAAAGTCAGTAATGTCTCAAAATGGACTTGTTACTAAAATAGTTGGAGAACAGACAAAACTAACAGATTTTTTAGCAGATGTTGATGTTCACAAAGAACGTGCATCTAAAAGTGCAATTATGATAGGTAGTGAAACAATGCTGATCGATCACCCTAAATTAACAGTTAGATATATTAACATTAATCACAGACAACCAATGAAAATAGTGATTGATCGACGTGGACGTTTAAGAGATACAGATTTTGATTTTTCGGATAATTGGTTAATATATACCGAAAATATAAATTTTGCAAAGCAATGCGCCTATGCCAAATTAATATCAGACGGACTAAAAGGCATATTAATCGATTTAGCGAAACAGAATATTCAATCTGTGATGGTTGAAGGCGGGCCAAGCTTGATTTATTCATTTTTGAAACATAATTTATGGCAAGAAATGTTGATTTATACCACAAATAAAATTTTACCTGAGGGCGGACTAAAAGGAATATCTTTCAATCAAAAACCACAAAAGCAGTTGTATGTTGGTAATGCTGTTAAAAAAATATATGTAAACAAGCAAGGAAGAGTGTAAGTATGTTTACAGGCATTACACAAGAAGTTGGCCATTTGATAAGCCTCCATCATCGTAATGATAAAGAAATGCGCTTAAAAATTGCTGCATCCGAAGACTATTTTTCTGATAGCAGAGTAGGCGATAGCATTATGGTTGATGGTATTTGTTTAACAATTAATCGGCTAGAATCAAATTTTGCTGAATTCGACATTATGGTACCGACTTTTGAAACGACCATTGTTAAATTCTATCAAGTTGGTCAAAAAGTAAACTTGGAAAAAGCACTTTTAGTTTCCAACCGATTTGATGGCCATTTTGTTTTGGGCCATGTAGATCAGACAGCTGAAGTAGTCAAAAAAGAGTACAGTGGAAAAACCACGTTGTTAACTTTTAAATTAGCAGACCGTCAGCTAATAAATCAGATCGTCAATAAAGGTTCAGTTACTATATCAGGTGTGAGCCTGACCATTGTTCAAACGAGAGATGATGTATTTCAAGTTGGTCTAATACCACTTACATTAATCAAAACAACTTTGGGATTATTATGTGAACATGATTTGGTAAATATTGAAACCGATATTTTGGCGAAATATTTAATGAAAGGAAAATAATAATGACAAGTAGCACAGAAAAAGTTAAAACAGCAGTTAAAGAGCTGAAAAAAGGTAAGCTGATTATTTTGAGCGATGACAAAACAAGAGAACATGAAGGAGATTTGGTCGGTTTAGCATCATTTGCGACGGCAGCTACAGTCAATGAAGCCCTTTCAATTGCAAGAGGTGTTCTAGCTGTACCAATCACTAAATTTCGTGCTGATGAACTCGGGTTAGACCAAATGACGACGCATAATTCTGAAAAATTTGGGACAAAGTTCACTGTGAGCGTTGATCATATTGACAGCACGACGGGCGTTTCTGCGTATGAACGTGCTGCCACAATCAAAAATTTGGCTAATTTAAGTACAACATCTGCTGACTTTGCGACGCCTGGTCATATTTTCCCATTAGTCGCTGAAGATGGTGGCGTACTGACACGACAGGGACATACTGAGGGAGCTGTTGAATTAGCTAAAATAGCTGGTGTGCCACCAGTGGCGTATATAATTGAAATTTTGGCACAAGACGGAACAATGGCTCGAGAAAAAGAACTTAAAGAATTAGCGCAAAAACACGATATGTTTCAATTATCAATGCAGGATCTAATTAATTATCGAGAGAATCAAAAGCTATCAGGCATTGATGAGGGGGCAACGGTATATTTACCAACTCAATATGGTGATTTTCATTTGACGGAGTTCAGCGTGAATGAAGAAGAAAAACCAGAGCTACTCATTCAAAGTAGTCGTAGTTTTGATCAAATTCCTTTAGTTCGCCTACATTCCGAGTGCTTAACCGGCGAAATATTTGGTTCAAAACGTTGTGAATGTGGTCCTCAACTGAGAGAAGCGCTCAAAATAATAAACAAACAGGGTGGAGCTCTTGTTTATCTTCGTCAAGAAGGTCGTGGTATTGGACTCCACGAAAAACTAAAAAGTTATGTGTTGCAAGAAAATAAGTTTGATACGTATGATGCGAATGTTCACTTAGGGTATCTACCGGATGAACGGGACTATAAAAAGGCTGCCGAAATTCTAAAAATATCAGGACTAACGAAAATTCGCTTATTAACAAATAATCCGGATAAAGTGCAGTCGTTAATTGAGGAAGGTATTGAGGTTACTGAACAGGTACCCTTAATTACAGGCATTAATGACACGAATAAACAATACATGCAAACCAAAAAGGAAAAATTTAATCACAAGCTGTGATTGACATTAATCAGGTAAATAAAAATGATTTATAAAGCTAAATTAATTGATCTAAAAAGTAAAAAAATTGCAATTGTTGTCAGTAAGTTTAATGATTTAATTGTTAAGCAACTGCTTGCTGGCGCGCAAGAATCTCTAGAAATGCATGGTATTGATGCGGGTAATATTGATATTATTTGGGTGCCGGGAGCTTTGGAAATTCCAATAGTTGCCAAAAAAATAGCACAGGATCAAAAATATGATGGCATTGTAACATTAGGTGCTGTAATAAAAGGAGATACAGCTCATTATGACCTTGTCATTAATGGTGTTGCTAACGGTGTTTCTCAAATAAGTTTGAGTACCGATGTGCCAATTGTTTTTGGTGTGTTGACTACGGATACGTTAGAGCAAGCACAGCAACGGTCAGGCGCCAAATCAGGAAACAAAGGTGCCGAAGTTGCACTCAGCTTGTTGGAGCTTATTAATATCTTTGATCAAATAAAATCCATTTGATAAGCGTTTCTCATATTGCTGATATTGTTTTCATTTTCTATTCTTTTTTGTTTGCCTATAATACAGCGTTTGTTTAGTTATGTTACAATAGAAGTATCATACTAATTAGATAAGAATAATCGTTTTTATTCTTCTTTTATCATATTCTCATATATTATGAGAGAATAAATTTTTTGACAGCGAAGAGCGTAACTCAGTTACGTAGAGACATACAATGACTAATTTAAGATGGAAATGATTCATTTTTATCTATAAAGCGCAGTGATCAATCAAGTGAGTGTTAGGGACTCCGTTTGAATTGATCATTATTGTTGCGCTTGTTCTTGAATAGTATGCAACTGCCAACATGAACACGCTGGGAAAAACGTGTCGTGGCCACATTTCATCATGTGGTTTTATAATCTTTCCATAAGCAGTAAACAAAAAGGAGGACACTAAATGGAAGCATTCCGAAGAGGTGTTAAGGAAACAATCACAGCGCACCACGTTGATATGGGGAAAGGTTTAGATGCTGAGCAAGTTTCTAAAAATCGTGAAGAATACGGTGCCAACGTTTTTGTAGCTGAAAAAAAAGTTTCATTGTTGAAAAAAATCTTAATCAGCCTAAATGATGTTGCTACAATCATCTTGCTAATTGCGGCGGTGATTTCGTTTGTTGCTACATACTTAGAAAATACGGGGAACTATTTTGAAAGTCTCTTAATTATTGGTATTGTCGTTATTAATTCGGTCTTATCAATTGTTCAGGAAGGAAAAGCTGAGGATTCATTAGCAGCCTTGCAAAACCTCAATCGAACGCAAGTTAAAGTTTTGCGTGACGGACAGATAGAACAAATTGACGCGGATGATGTGGTTCTTGGGGATGTATTGGTTGTTGAAAACGGCAGCGCAATCGCCGCTGATGCCCGTTTAATTGAGGCTATTGAGCTTCAAGCTGAAGAGTCTGCTTTAACAGGTGAAAGTTTGCCGGTTGAAAAGAATGCAGATGCCACGTTTAAACTAGATGATGAAGTTGGTCTTGGAGAACGAATTACGATGGTATATCGTGGGACGACGATTGTTAACGGTCATGGACGAGCAATTGTTACAGCTGTTGGTATGCAGACTGAAATGGGTAAAATTGCCAGTTTACTTAGTAATGAATCAAAAATTCCATTAACACCATTGCAAAGACGTCTAGTTCAATTAGGAAAAAACATTTCTTGGGTAGCTATAGGTGCCGCAGTGGTCGTACTTGGGTTAGGTATTTACCAGGGCATGGATTTGAAGCATATCTTTTTGACAGCAATTTCTCTGGCCGTTGCGGTTGTTCCAGAAACATTAGCAGTAATTGTTACAATGACACTGGCGCTTGGCGTCCAACGAATCGCGCAAAAGCATGCGATTATCCGAAGGTTGCCAGCAGTAGAAACCTTGGGCACAACGAACGTTATTGCTTCCGATAAAACTGGTACATTAACACAAAATAAGATGACTGTTCGAAAGGTGTGGCAAGATGAACAGGATCATTTGACCGATATTTCAGATGGCTTGGACGATACTACTACGGAAGTGTTGTCTTTGGCAGCCATATCAACCAATGTTTCAGTTAAAACTGTTGAGGGGCGGACTGTTTATGATGGTCTACCAACAGAAGTAGCGTTAGTAAGAGCTATTGATGAAAAAGCGACACGGGAAGAGTTGTTAGAAAAGTATCCGCTAGTAGAACAGATACCATTTAATTCGACGAAAAAAAGAATGACCACCGTCCATAAGCAACCAGAAGGTGGCTACATTGCGATTACCAAAGGCGCATTTGATGTTTTGCTTCCAATGATTAAGCATGGGAATCGTGATAAAGCTGAAAGTGTCAACAAAAAATTCGGTGGACAGGCATTACGTGTCTTGACAATCGCTAAAAGAACATTTGATGTTATGCCAGAAGCGCCAACACAAGAATTTTATGAACAGGATTTGACATTGGTGGGGTTAGTTGGTATTATCGATCCACCACGACCAGAATCGGCACCAGCGGTTGAAAAGGCTCGTCTTGCAGGTGTTAGAACAATTATGATCACCGGAGATCACGTTGAAACAGCTAGTGCAATTGCGCGTGAAATTGGCATTTTACGTACTGGAGATCAAACAATTACAGGTTCAGAGTTAGCTAAATTATCAGACAAAGAGCTCGATGATAATGTGCAGCAGTATAGCGTGTATGCCCGTGTGACACCAACTGATAAAATTAGAATTATTAAATCATGGCAGCGTCAAGATGCAACCATTGCGATGACTGGAGATGGTGTCAACGATGCTCCCGCATTAAAAGCAGCGGATGTCGGTATTTCGATGGGTGAGACAGGGACAGATGTTGCCCGTGAAGCTTCGGACATCATTTTGACAGACGATAATTTTGCGACGATTATTAATGCTATTTCTGAGGGACGTGGTGTTTATGTTAAAGTTCGAAAGACAATTAATTTCTTATTAAGTGCCAATATATCAGAGTTGTTAGTGATCTTGATAGCCATGTTGCTAGGATGGGGATCACCATTGCTGCCCGTACACCTGTTGTTCATTAACTTGGTATCAGATGGTTTGCCAGGATTTGCTCTTAGTCGTGAGCCAATGTTAACAAACGTCATGAACGAACCGCCGATGCCTAAAAACACAAAGTTATTCGCACAAGGGCTAGGTCGTCAAATTGGCTTAAATGCTGCTTTGTTTGCGATTGTTACCTTGGTAGCCATCTGGGTTGGACAAAATGTTGTCTTTGGTGGTTTGCAAGCTAACGAGCAAATTGGTCAAACAATGGCTTTCACCATTCTGTCATTGACTTCTATATTCCACGTGTTCAATATTCGTTCAGAAAAGACGCTTTTTGCTATTAGTTATCGTGCTAATCCTTCGTTAGTTAACATGGCAATTTTAGCGACAGTAATTACCTTAGTGATTACGTTAATGCCATTTACACAGACGTTATTTGGTTTAACGGCGCTTTCATTAGGACACTGGATTGTGATTATAGTTCTTTCTTTAGCACCTACAATCGTTATTGAGTTGTTGAAGTATGTACGACCAACATTGTTTAAAGTGTGATAAATGAAAAAGCTTTGTCTCAAGGACAAAGCTTTTTTTGTTATATATTTTAAATTTATTTATGATCATTAATTCATAATATTTTGATGCACTTTTTTCTGGAAAAAAGTTTGGTAAATCAATACAATAATTGTCAGAATAATTAACAACCAGAATACCGTTAAGAATGGGCCAGCATGTGTCGTTAATGAGTTCATTTTTCCTAACTCACTTAAGAATAAGGGTGTTGAGAAAGACCCAAGATTTGCGCCAATTAATAGAGTTGAGTTAGCCAATGTTTCTGATCCTTTCGGTGCTATAGCACTTACTAGCGAGAAGATATAAGATCCTACAAGTGGATATGACATACCGCAAACAACAGCGCCAAGCGTAACACCAGCAACACTGTGAAAACTAACCATCATTAATGAACCAAACGCCATAAATAAAATACCTAATGGTAAAATAAATTTTTTAACAAAATGATAAATACGTCCGAAAAGTATGCCCATTACCATGCCCATCAGTGTATTAGCTGAAATAATCAAACTTGAAACAGCGCTTGATTTTGAAAGATCAGTGACTATAATATTTGGAACCTGAATAATAACTGCTGTAGTACAAGCAACCATGAACGCTAATAACAGTGTCATAATGATGACTGGTAAGTTAATGCGCTGTTTATTATTATCGCTATCTTGTGAGATAGGTGGTTCTGGCACTACTTTTAAGAAAAAGAGTAGTAGTGGGAAGGCTAAAAGATAGATTAAAAATGAAGCATGCCAGTTAATTAGCACGAGTAAGCCAACGACAATGTTTAAGATTGAAACACCAACTTGTTCCGTAGCAGAACGAAAACCAAGCATTTGAGAACGAGCAGGATCTTCATAAAATAAATCAATAATGGTGATGGCAAGTGAGTTAAACAGGCCAATACCACACCCCACGATTAACCTTGAAATTAAAATTAAGATGAAACTATGGGAGAAAAACGGAAATATACCGGCTATGCCCGTTAAAATCAACCCAATTGTAATTGTCCTCTTAATACCAAGCTTTTTGGAAATGATACCAGAAAGAAGTAGTGTTATCATAACTGAAAATTGCTGTATGGTAGCAATCATATCAATTTGGGATACGGAAATATCTGGGAAACTCTTCGCCATTTCAGGTAACGCAGAAGAAATTGCTGTACCTGTTGTGATCATGACAGATACTGATAAAACAGCTAAAACAAAAATTTTAGAATGAGGATTTTTTTGATTCAAAATAGCACCTTCTTTTTGTCAGAAATTTTAATTATTTCGTCAAAAGATAAACTTTGCTTTCATATGGACGTAAGGTTGTTCCTTGATCATCTGAATAGTTATTGATTAATAATTCTGCGAACTTCGTTTGTTCATAGTCGCGAGTGACTATTTCGTCAGTAAAGTTGCTCAAAACAAGAATAGACTGTTCTTTATAGTGACGAAGGTATGCGTATACCTGGTTATCTTCAGGATCAATTGCTTCAAACGTTCCATATCTAACGATCTCTGAATCATGACGAAGTTGTATTAACTTCTGGTAATGATAGTAAACGGAGTCGTTATCAGACAAAACATTTTCGGCATTGATTGCTCTGTAATTTTTATTTGGTGCATACCAAGGTGTCACATTTGAAAATCCGGCATTTTGTTGGTTGTTCCATTGCATAGGGGTTCTCGCGTTATCACGTGACATATTAGCTAAATACTTTAGCATTGTTGCGCTGTCAACAATCTTTTGCTCATCAACAAATTCATGATAAAAGTTGATCGACTCAATATCTTCATATTGTTCCAGATTCTCAAAATGACCGTTAGTCATACCTAGTTCTTCACCTTGATATACGTAGGGTGTACCTTGCATCATGTGCAAGGTAGTTGCCAACATTTTAGCAGACAATACTCTAAATTCAGGTTTATCATTTCCAAATCGCGAAACTGCACGGGGTTGGTCGTGATTATTCCAATAGAGGCTATTCCACCCCTTGCCATCTAATCCAATTTGCCAACGATTTAAGGACTCTTTTAACTCTTCTAGTTTAATTGGTTTGTCATTCCATTTACCAAGTCGTACGTCTGGATTAGGACTAAGAGAAACGTGTTCGAATTGGAAGACCATATTCAATTCATGACTATCTAGCCCTGTGTATTTAATCGCATCCTCAGGGGTTGAGCCAGGCATTTCACCAACAGTAATCGTGTCGTATTTAGACAATACTTCGTCATTCATTTCACGTAAGAATTCATTGAGTCGATGACCGTCTGCCACAAAGTCTAATGTTGTTCCTGCAGTTGCTGTTCCTGTGACATCAGGGAGGCCTTCAGGTTTAGAAATTAAATTGATTACATCCATTCGAAATCCATCAACACCTTTATCCAACCAAAATCTTTCAATATCAAAGACAGCTTCACGAACATCCGGATTTTCCCAATTGAGATCAGGTTGTCCTTCGGCAAACATGTGCAGGTAATATTGCTTACGATCAGGGGCATAAGTCCAAGCGGAACCGCCAAACGCTGCCTTCCAATTATTTGGCTCATGTCCGTCTACCGGATTTCGCCAAATATAATAATCTGCGTACTCGTTAGCTTGATTCTTCCGACTTTCTTTAAACCAAACATGTTGATCTGACGTATGATTAACAACCAAATCCATCATAATTTTAAGGTTTAAGCGATGAGCTTGTTGAAGTAAATCTTCAAAATCCTGCATTGTGCCATAATCGGGGTTGATATTGCGATAATCAGCAATGTCGTAGCCGTTGTCTTTATTTGGAGAGACATAAATAGGATTTAACCAAATAACATCAGCACCCAAATTATGAATATATTGTAAACGTTGAGTGATGCCAGCAAGGTCACCAATACCGTCGTTATTACTGTCTTGAAAACTCATAGGATAAATTTGATATACCACTGAGTCTTTAAACCATTGTTTAGTCATTGTATGATTCTCCTTTTTTATTTTATAAGCACAGACTATCACTTTACGTAAACGTTTACAATCCTTTTATATCAACACAGTAAACGTTTACTCATTATAATGACTGATATAATCGTCCACACACGAAAAAAATAAGAATTTATTTAATTTATGAGATTGAGTAGTGTTGGGATATAATAAAATCAGATGTAAGTTAGAAAACGGGGTTCATAATGTCAGTTACAATTAAAGATGTTGCTAAAAAAGCAAATGTTTCAATCGCAACTGTTTCCAGAGTATTAGCAGGTAAAAAAGAAGCCTACTCTTTAGCAACCAAAAAAAGAGTTCATGAAGCAATTCAAGAATTGGGCTACAAAAAAAATAAAGCCGCAGTAGAATTAGTGACCATGAAAAGTAATGTTATTGCAATTTTGGTACCAACACCCAAAACAAATTTTGCAATGAAGATCATTGAAAGTATCCAAAAAAATGCCTTTGAGAGGGATTTGAGTGTAATAATCCTATTTGTGGGTGATAATGATGAAGAAACACAAATTAAAGCACTCAATACTGTTATTGAACGACCTGTCACTGGCATATTATTAATTTCTGTGGGACTACGTGGTGATGCTATCAATTTACTAAAGAATAGTGGTATTTCGCATGTATTTGTTTCAACTGCAATGAGTAAAGAATCAAAGTTTGTGTCTTCAGACGATTTTAAAATAGGATATGAAGCAACCAAGTTTTTGATTCAAAAAGGTCACAAAAAAATTGGTTTATCAAGTCTAGAAGTGGATAAGTTTATAGGTCACCAACGAGTAGCTGGCTATTTGTCAGCTCTGAAGGACCATCATATTTCTCAAAATGATGATTGGATTTTTGATGGCGATTACTCATATGAAAGTGGTGTATCATCAATGCAATATTATGCATCACAAACGGATGTAACAGCCGTTATTGGCGCGAGTGACTTGGCAGCAATAGGTATTATTAACAAAGCTCAAAAACTAGACATTAATGTACCAGATCAACTAGCAGTAATCAGCATTGACGGCACCTATTTAGTTGATATTGTTAGCCCTCGTATCACGAGCGTCACACAGTCATTCTATAATATGGGAGAAACAGCTTTAAAGATGTTGTTTGATAAAGACAATGAGTCGAATCACATTTATACTTCTTTTCAGATAGACGAACGCGAGAGTAGTTGAATAAAATTAAAATGATTTCAGAATATGTTTGTACTAAAAAGACCCTTTGCCATTCATCGTGTGATGTGTGCACGGCGGTCTTTTTACAGTTGCAGTCATTTAACGCGAAAAGAACTTTATATGGGCTTCGAAGTGTTATCACTAAAAAATACCAATTTCCATACCAAACAATTCTGTTAATGACGAAGCATTAGGTAAATTTTAATAGGATAGTAGTGCATATTGTGTCATCACGATGGCAACTAATCCATCGACTAAATTTAATGATTTCAAATAAGTAATAATTGGACTACGAAAATGACGAGCTTTAAGCCAGCCAACGACGGATGTCATAATTTTAGTGAAATCAATCAGTGCAATTAGCAACACAATACTCTGAAAATATCAGAAACATATAATCAGCAGGTTTCAAGAAAAATATATTAGAATTCTGTTAGAAAAAATAAAAAGCGATTTCAATTACTGAAGTCGCTTTTTAAACTTGTAAAAATCAATCAAAGTTTTTTAAAACTGTAGTTGCTTGATTGGTAATCATTTGCGACACAATTTTGATTGCGGGGATTTTTTTTTGTGGCTTACGTTCTAAAAGGTAGATTTGTCTCTTGCTTTTAATATCAAAATCATGAATAAAAATCCCATCCATATCATTACCTGGAGTAAGTGCTAAGGAAGGCAATATAGAGATACCAAGTTGTGATTTTACTAAGCTTTTTATAGCATCATAACTGTGAATTTCACTAACGACATCAGGGTCAAATAAATTTTCTCGGCACATTTGGATGATATGATTAGATAAATATGTATTTTTGGGCTCTGTGATCCACTTTTTTGATGCTAAGTCTGAAAAGTGTTTAATTGGTAAAATACTTTTGTCGTCTTTACTTGAGACCACTAATAATTTATCTTCGCCAATATTGGTCGATATGATGTCTGAATTGGGAAAAGTGACCTTTTTTTCAAAATAACCAGTTAACACAATATCAAATTTGTGTGATTGAAGTCCTAATAGGCTTTGGTCGGGTTCCTCTTCATATATTCTGCATTCAATACTCGGAAAGGTTTGATTAATATTTTTTATGACAGGAATAAGTATAGAATTTAGTGCACTGGTGAAGGTTGCAATTCGAACAATACCAGCAATTTCACTTTGTCGTGTTTTAAATTCATTTTCGATCGTCTCTAATTCAGATAAAACCGGCTGGGTTCTCTTCACTAATTCTTGTCCAGTTTGGTTCAGATAAACTTTCCGTCCTTGTTTTTCAATCAGCGTTAATTCTAAATCGTTTTCAAGGTCTCTTAATTGCTGTGATATTGTTGCAGGACTAACAAATAAAGCATCAGCAACTCGATTCATTGTTCCTAGTTCGGCTAGGTGGTTTAAAATTTGCAGTTGCCAAATATTCATTCATATTACCTCAATCGTTTAGAAAAACTGAACTATATCCTCAGATACTTTATCTTTTCATTAATTTTATATTGCTTTAAAATTAATTTCAAGTTAATTATTAATCGAAAGAGGCATTTGAATATGATAGAAGCATTTGAAAAATCACAGGAACCATGGGGTGATATAGAAAAATATGTTGGTCGGTACGCTGGAATGGCTTTTAGTCCCGATATTATTGACCGCGCAAAAGGGACTTATTTGTTTACAGAATCAGGTAAAAAAATACTTGATTTTACGTCAGGGCAGATGAGTTCCACATTAGGACATTCAAATCCTGAAATTGTTACAACTGTACAGCAAACCGTACAACGATTGGATCATTTATATAGTGGTATGCTTTCGCGACCTAATATCAATTTGGCTAAAAACATTGCTAGTAAAACAGGAGGGACTTTAAACAAAGTTATTCCGTTATCGACGGGGTCGGAAGTTAATGAGGCCGCTTTGAGAATGGCTAAATTGGTCACAGGAAAATTTGAAGTCGTCTCTTTTAATAAATCATGGCACGGTGTGACGCAGGCTAGCGCTGGCGCCACCTATGCTTCAGCTAGAAAATCTGGGGCACCAACCTCTCCAGGTCAACTTTCAATCCCAACGCCGTATACATACCGTCCCAATTTTTTCAATTCAAAAGGAGAATATGATTGGCGCAAAGAACTAGATTATGGATTTGAAATGGTTGATGCACAATCGGTTGGTAGCCTAGCAGCTTGCATTGTGGAACCAATTGTATCGGGTGGTGGTATTTTGGTGCCCCCCAAAGGATACTTGGCAGCACTAAAAGAAAAATGTCGCGAACGTGGTATGTTGCTGATATTTGATGAAGCGCAAACTAGCTTAGGTAGAACTGGTGAATGGTTTGCATATCAGAATGATGACGTTGAACCAGATATTTTGACTTTATCAAAAACATTGGGTTCGGGTCTACCATTAGCAGCATTGGTTACGACGGATAAAATCGAAAAAGAGGCTCATGAAAAAGGATTTCTTTTTTATACATCGCACGTGAACGATCCCTTGGTAGCAGCTGTTGGTTGCACAGTTATGAATATTATTGAACGTGATAATTTATGTCAAGTAGCCAAAGAAAAAGGGAATTATTTACATGATGGATTGCAAAAACTAGTCGATAAATATGATATTGTTGGGGATGCTCGTGGTCGTGGGCTTCTTCAAGGATTAGAAATTATAAAAAGTAAAAGCAATAAAGAAAGATCTGAATTTATTGGTGATGAAATTACAAAACGCTGCTATAAACTAGGACTTCATATGAATATTGTTAATCTTCCAGGGATGGGTGGTGTGTTCAGGATAGCTCCGCCACTAACTGTTAGCTATGAAGAATTAGACAGTGGTTTGGTAATACTCGAACAGTCCATTAAATCTGTCCAAAATGCTATAAACCTTGGTAATTTATAGAATACTAAAAGGAGAATAATTATTTTTGAAAATATTAAAATGATCAGAAATTACGATCCCGCCATTTCTTCTAATTTGCAAATTATTTTAACTTATTCTGGCTTGCATGCTGTTTGGGTTTATCGTATTAGCCATCAGTTGTGGCAACTCAATTTGAAGCTTCTTGCGCATCTATGCTCGCAATGGGGACGCTTAATCACAGGAGTCGAGATACATCCTGGCGCGCAAATTGGGAAACGTCTGTTAATTGACCACGGCTCTGGAACTGTCATTGGTGAAACAGCAATTATTGGTGATGATGTGATTTTATATCATGGTGTAACCCTAGGTAGTACGCATCATGCCCTTGGAGACACAAGTCGCCGGCACCCGAAAATCGGCGATCACACACTGATTGGTGCGCATGCTACTATTTTGGGAAATATTACAATTGGAAATCATGTGAAAATCGGAGCTGCAACAGTGGTTTTACATGATGTTCCAAGTCACGTGACTATCGTTGGTAATCCAGCGCATATATTGCACAAAAATCCGAATATCTAATAAAAAAATGTAGTAATATCATAATTGTGTTAGAGTATATGATATTCTATACGTTATGAGGGAAAATTATGAGTATTTACTTTGAAAGTACGATAGAGAATCATCTTGCTATCGCGGTGACCGAACTAAGCCATGCCGATGAAATGTTTGAGTTACTCTATAATGATCAAGAAAACATCGGTCAATTTCTTGGGTTTGTGGCATTAACAAAAACAAAAGAAGACGAAGTTAATTATATAAAGAAAAAAATGCATGGTATCGCAGATGGTACTGATGCATTGTTTTCAATTATTCGAGATAATCATATTGTGGGTGTAATTGATCTTCATTATATTGATTCAGAGAACAAAAAAGCAGAGATAGGGTATTGGTTACATTCAAAATTTCAGCATCAAGGTATCATGACCAAGTCTGTTCGTAAGGTTTGTGAGTATGCTTTTGAAAATATTGGTTTGAATAAGTTATCATTGTTTGCCGATGTAGAGAATGTTGGCAGTAATGCAGTTGCCAAACACGCAGGTTTTTCATATTTGGCAACTCATCCGGATTACTATGTTCATCGTGGTCAATTGCGCGATATGAATGAGTATTATCTGCTCAAACGAGAATTTTAAATGTAATAATTAAGCATGAAAACAGTATTATTGATTAATCTGCTATATAATTAAGCTAATTAATAGTTAGTTGAATGTAGAAAGGAGAATCATGTCACATAATCAAAAAGAAAGTAGTAAGGCTGTGAAGTTGGGCATTGGAACCAATAAAGTAGGCGGTCATAATTTGTTTGAGGGCCTAAAAGATGAAGATGGCTTTGATATAGTTCGTGAAGCATTGGATTCGCAGGTTCAAATGATTGATACAGCCTATATGTATGGTCTTGGTCGCTCAGAAGAAATCATTGGTGAAGTTATTAAAAATTATTCTCGTTCAAGCTTTAAAATTGCTACTAAAGCGGCACAAGATCCAGATGATAATTTAAAAATTAATAATACACCAGCTTTTCTTAAAAAAGCAGTTGATGATGCCTTGGAAAGACTTCAGACGGACTACATCGATATTTTCTATATTCATTTTCCTGATGAAAACACGCCCAAAGATGAAGCAGTTGCTGCTTTAAATGATTTGAAGAAATCAGGGAAAATTCGTGCAGTCGGTGTATCAAACTTCAGTTTGGAACAAATTAAAGAAGCTAATAAAAATGGTCAAGTAGACTATGTCGAAGATGCATATAGTTTAGTGCACCGCGAAGCGGAAAATAAATTATGGCCATACTTGCAAGAAAACCATATTGGTTTTGTGCCATATTTTCCATTGGCTTCTGGATTGTTAACGGGAAAGTACAGCTTGGCAGATGCTGATAAATTTGAGCAGTTTACAAAAGAACAATTTGAAACAATTATTTCTGCCTTAAAACTTGTTGAGAAAATAGCGAAAAATCACAATGCTTCAATCTCGCAAACTATTCTGGCTTGGTATATTGCCAATCCTAGCATCAGTGCGGTTATTCCTGGGGCACGTAATGCAAGCCAAGTGACTAATAACGTTGCTACACTAAACATTGATTTAACTGAAACAGAATATCAGCAAATCGACACAGCCTTTGAAAATTTTTAGGTAGTGTTGTACTATAAGTCTATATAAAAAAGCAAGTCAGTAATATGACTTGCTTTTTTACGCTATTCACACTTTAGAAAGAAGGAATGGAATATGGAAAAATATCATCGTGCATTTGGCGTTTATGGCATTATTTATTCAAGCAGTAAAGGGCTTGTTGTCATAAAAAAGAATGGTGGACCATACATTAATCGTTTTGATTTGCCAGGTGGCAGCTTAGAAGATGGGGAAGAATTATCGCTTGCTATTAAACGTGAAATAACAGAAGAAACAGGTTTGACGGTTCAGAAATATAGTCAGTTGGGAATTACTAGTTTTAAATATCCTTGGGATTATTTAAATTACCACTATAATCAACATATCGCTGTATTTTATGATGTTGAAAAGTTGTCTGGCAAAGTTGAAGAAATTGCACCACAGTTTGATGGGCAAGATTCATTAGGCGCTGTTTTTATACCACTGGAAAATATAAGTATTCGTAATGCTTCACCATTGGTTTTAAAAGCAAAGGAATATTTATTGAACAATCGTCGTTTTGAAGATGAAGATACCATATTTGATGAGTGGACAGTGTTGGAGAATGCTGTATTTTAAAAAAGTACTGATTGCTAACAATCGGTACTTTTTTATTGATGATTTTTACGATATTGATAGGGGGTATTTTCAGTCCATTTTTTAAATTGTCGTGAAAAATGAGCGGAATCCTGATAACCCAGCGCTTCGCTAATGTTAATCACACTTAAATCAGGCATTTGCAGTAACCGCTTAGCTTGTGCAATTTTTAATTTTGTTAAATATTGTCGTGGTGCGTATCCGTAAATTTTTCTAAACACTTCTCCACCATAACTTGGACTAATTTTTAGATCACTGTAAATTTTGTCAATACTTAAACGGGACGAATGATCGCTGACAATGAAATCTTCGTTAAAGTAGCTGTGGATATTCTTTTGCAAAGTAGTTCTTATACCATAAGCAATTGAACTGGCTATTTTCAGTTGGGAGGAGTTAAGGGATGTGTGTTCTAATACTTCAGTAGAAAATAATTGGAAAATAAAATCAGACAGTAATACATGAAGCTTCAACTCATCCTTAAAAGTGTACGCCATGTTTTTGTTTAATACGTCCCGTAATTTGTCCAAACTTTTGATAAGAGGGATATTTTTTAGTGATCCGTTAGGAAAATTAAGGATACCCTGACTTATTAAATTTGTGACGAAACGTTCATCATCTAAATTGAAATGAAAATTAAAGTAGGTTGTATTTGTTAGACTAGTTGTTTCGTGCCATACATTGGGATATAAAACCATAATATCCCCCGATTCTAGGCGAATTGTATTATCAAAGGCCGTTACATTGATAGCACCTTCGACAATGTAAAATACTTCAAAAGCCAGATGACGTTCAGAAGGGTAGTGCCAGCCAGGTTTGATATCTTGCTGATGACCACCAAAGAAAGAGATGTTCCAATCTAATGCGGGTAATCGTATGGAGCCTTGAAGCTCTTTTTTTTCGAATGATTTCATGTGATAACCTCAAAAAGGGCTTTTTTATGGTGAATAAAGCGCTTACATTTAAGATAATTATGCGCCATAATGAAAGCGTTATCAAGAGTTATTATTTTATTTTAACACAAAGAAAGGAATCGTATGAACAAAAATAAGGAATTATTGTTTGGCGTTGCCTATTATTTTGAGTATTTACCCTATGATCGTATTGATCAAGATATCAAAATGATGCAAGAAGCCAAAATTAATGTCGTCAGAATTGGAGAAAGTACTTGGAGTACTTACGAACCACAGGATGGTGTATTCGATTTTAGTAAACTGATTTATACGCTCAATAAAATGAGGGATGCAAAGATATCGGTTATTGTGGGCACGCCGACGTATGCATTTCCTACTTGGCTGGCTAGGAAGTTCCCTGAGGTGCTTGTTGAAAATAACGGGATCCGCTTGCCTTATGGTGCCAGGCAGATAATGGATATTACCAGTCCAATTTATCGATATTATTCTGAGCGGATTATTCGTCAAATGTTGCAGAAAACGGTTGATTACGAGAACATCATTGGTTATCAAGTTGATAATGAAACCAAGCACTATGGTACATCTGCAAGCCATGTCCAAGCCGGCTTTGTTGAAGAAATTAAAGAAAAATTTTCTGGTGATCTTGATACGTTCAATAAAGAGTTTGGTCTCGACTATTGGTCGAATCGTATTAACACGTGGGAGGATTTTCCGAATGTAAACGGTACAATTAACGGCAGTTTAGCAGGTGAGTTTGCAAAATATCAACGTTCTCTGGTTCAGGAATACTTAAGTTGGCAAGTTGATTTGGTCAATGAATATAAAAAAGATTTTCAATTTGTGACACACAATTTTGATTTTGAATGGCGTGATTATTCGTATGGCATTCAACCAGACGTCAATCATTTTGCGGCAGCCGAACCGTTAGACTTTGTGGGAATTGATGTCTATCATCCCTCACAAGATCAACTTACAGGGACGGAAAATTCTTTTGCTGGCGATATTGCGCGTTCAATTAAGCATCAAAATTATTTGGTGCTAGAAACACAGGCACAAGCATTTAAAAGCTGGACACCATTTCCAGGTCAACTTTATCAACTTGCCTTTAATCATATCGCTAATGGCGCGAACATGATTGAATATTGGCACTGGCATTCTATCCATAATTCTTTCGAGACATATTGGAAAGGGTTATTGAGTCATGATTTTGAACCAAATCCGGTTTATGAAGAGGCTCAGAAAGTGGGACATGACTTTGAACGTTTGTCTGATAAGTTAGTCAACTTAAATCACTCAGCAGACGTAGCGTTTGTGGTAGATAACGAAAGTCTCACAGCAACATCCAGCGATTGGATAGAGTTTGCGATTGGGAAGGACGTAAAATACAATGATGTATTTCGGAGATTGTACGATACATTTTACAAATTAAATGTCCGAACCGATATTTTGAATCCAAAAACGATTAATTTGAGTGATTATTCATTAGTTGTCGTACCAATGTTATATGTCAGCGACGAAAGCTTTTTGAAAGCATTAAATCACTACATTCATGACGGTGGCAATGTATTGTTCACATTTAAAGATGGTGTGACTGATGAACATGTCAAAGTACGGACTGATATACAGCCAGCAATTATTCGAGAAGCAATTGGTGCGCATTATCACATGTTTGTCGACCCCAATGGTGAGACATTAGAAGATCAGACTGGCATATTTGAAGATACTGATTTGCAAATCAGTGAGTGGGCTGAATTGCTCGAAAGTGATGGAGCAACAATTTTAGCCTCATATAATAATCATTGGAAAAAATTTGGGGCTATTACTGAAAACAAATATGGTAATGGTACGGCATGGTATTTAGGTGCTTGGCCAAGCCAATCTGTTACGAATGCTCTAGTAAAACATGTTATCAAGCAATCAGGAGTTCTCCAATCCAATTATGATGCAACTTTCCCAGTGATTGTTAAATCAGCACAAAATGAGTACGGTGCAAGCATTGATTTCTTGTTTAATTTTTCGGATAGGAGTACAAGCCTGGCTGCGCCTTTCTCAGGTATGGAGTTAATCAAACAAGAACACATGGCTCAAGGTAGTCAAGTGACATTGCAGCCTTGGGATGTAAAAATTATAGAAAGAAGTAACTGATAATGGATAAGACAGTAGATGCTCAAATTAAATTGGGCAAAAAAGATGGATTTCGATTCACGATATCTTATTTCTTGTTCTCATTGTTGTGGATGGCTGGATTGGCAATTATAGCTGCAGTTCTTTTGCCACAACATTTGCGAAATGTGGTAGGAGCCGAAGGTTCCACAGCCGTGTTTGGTGTTTTAAACGCAGCAACCGCCATAACCTCATTATTATCAAACTTAATCGTTGGTAATTTATCAGATCGCACGCGTTCTCGCTTTGGCCAACGTACGCCATGGATTGTTGCAGGTGGTGTTATCGGCGGTGTATCTTTGTTTGCTATCGGTCTGTTTCAAAATGTCTGGTTAATCGGGGTTAGTTACTGTATCAGTATGATTGGTTTAAATATGATGATTGCGCCAGCTATGGCGACTCTGTCAGACCGAGTTCCCGAAAACTTGCGTGCAACAACATCAGCATTTTATTCAGCTGGTACTACCGTTGGAACGTCGCTTGGAACCTTAATTGGTGCCCGCTTTATTACGTTGCAGACTCCAGGATTTATTACGGCCGGTATCCTAATGGGTATTGCAGGTATTGCGACAGTTATCGTTTGGCCACACGAGCGTTCTGCAAAGTCATTACCATCAGTTACAGGTGGCGTTAAGGAATTATTAGCTTCATTTCGTCCACCACTTAAAGGCGCCCGTGATTTTTGGTTAGCCTTTACCGGTAGGTCATTATTAATCTTTTCATACTACATGATTTTGAATTATCAATTATATATTTTGTTAAGTTATATTGGTCAAAGTGAAACAGCTGCTGCTGCAACTATTTCGGTCATGTCAATCGTGACAATGGTTGTCGGATTAGTTGGCTCATTGGTCTCAGGGAGTTTGTCAGATAAATTTGGTCGTCGAAAGCTGCCAGTAAATATTGCAACCTTGCTCATGTCCATTGGGTTTTTGTTACCATGGATTATGAAGTCACCATTCTCAATGATTCTGTTTGCAGGATTCTCAGGATTAGGTTATGCAGTGTACGGTGCGGTTGATCAGGCATTGAATATAGACGTTTTGCCTAACAAGACTGAATCGGGTAAGGATTTAGGGATTTTAAACATGGCAACCACATTAGGCCAGACAGTTGGTCCAATTGTTACAAGTATTTTAGTTGGATTCGGCGGATATAATTTGGTATTTCCAACAGCTGTTGTATTTTCTGCACTAGCTATGATATTTATCCAAATGATTAAGTCGACAAAGTAAAGGAGAATTTAGACAATGATTAAAGGTGTTAATTTAGGTGGATGGCTTGTTTTGGAAAAATGGATGGCACCACAATTATTTGATGGTGTAGCAGCAGAAGATGAGTATTACTTGCCACGTGATTTAAGTGAAACAGACTACAAAACACGCATAAATATGCACCGGGCTAATTTTATTACGGAGGCTGATTTCTTAAATATCGCAAGTTTAGGAATAGACACAATACGTATTCCAGTTCCTTATTTTATTTTTGGTGATGTGTCACCATTTATTGGTGCTATCGATTATCTTGATAAAGCCTTTAGTTGGGCTGAAGCATATAACCTTAAAATTCTAATTGATTTGCATACAGTTCCTGGGAGTCAAAATGGTTTTGACAATGGTGGTATATCTGGTGTTCAGAACTGGGCACAACATTCAGATCAAGTAGATTTTGCTATTTCAGTTTTGCGTCGTTTGGCCGAACGTTATGGGCAAAGAGTTGGGTTATATGGTATTGAAGTATTAAATGAACCTGCAACAGCCGAAATGTTTCAAACAATGCTTGATCGGTATAAACCTCGTGATCCCGAGATGGCATTGGAAAACGCACCAATTACATTTAAGTTTCTATACGAATTTTATAAGCAATCATACACCAAATTACGAGAAGTACTACCGGTAGATAAGGTGGTTATGTTTCATGATGGATTTGATATTTCAAAATGGGCGGAATTTTTTAAGCAAAATGAATTTGAGAATGTTGTATTAGATACCCACCAATATCTAATGATTGCTGAAATGAAGACAGGTGAGTTAACACTTGATTCGTATCATCAATACATGAATGAAGTTGGGGATGCGATTGCTAAAGTCAAAGAATTTGTTCCAGTAGTAGTAGGTGAATGGACTTTGTTCAATTCTTTGGCTACAGGTTCAGATACCAAAGGTGGTGTTAGCCCTGTCCAACAGGTATTTGATCAGGAAGTAGAAATTGATCAAAACAATGCGCTAAGTATTTATCAAGATCTTTGGAACTTACAAATTGAGCAGTGGCAACGCGTTGATGGTTATTTTTTCTGGAGTTACAAAATTAATATTGACACAATTAATGATAAGGAATGGTTCGGTTGGGATTCTTGGTCACTCGAAAGGTCTGTCAACAAAAAGTGGGCCAAGATTTAAACAAACTGAGGCGATTAATTGAAAGAGAGTGATCATATGTTAAAAATAAAAAACCCGATTATTCCTGGAATGGCACCTGATCCATCCATCATTAGGGTAGAAAATAAATATTATATTGCTACTTCAACCTTTCATTGGACACCTGCAATTCAGCTATTTGAATCAACTGACTTAAAAAATTGGCAATTAATTGATCATGTTTTGAAAAAAGAAGAGATCTCTTTGAAGGGAACAAACACACCAGCAGGAATTTGGGCGCCACATCTATCCTATGATGCACACAAAAAACGTTATTGGATTGCTTATTCGCACATGTTAAACATGGCGGGTCGAGAATTTAATGCCGATTCGTATGCGCTTTGGTCGGAAAGTATTCACGGCCCTTGGTCAGAGCCAATTTACCTCACATCAATAGGCTTTGATCCATCTATTTTTCATGACGACGATGGCAAGAAATATATTGCTATCTTAGAATGGGAGTCAAGACCAAATTATCAAGCACCAGGGCATATTGTCATAGCTGAATTCAACTTTGAAAAGCAGAAAATTGTTGGTTCGTGGCATCGAGTAACTACCGGATTTACTTCAAGGGGTGCTGCTGAAGCACCAATAATTTACAAAAGAAACGGTTACTATTATCTTATGATTGCAGCTGGGGGTACAGGTTACGCCCATGGAGTCGAAATTGGCCGATCAAAGGACATATTTGGACCTTATGAATCACATCCTAGTGGCGAACCAATTATTACTTCCTCACCAGAACACCTTTTTTCCCTAGGAGATCCTGATGCTGGGCAATTTGAGATGTATAATCCAAATTCTAATATACAAAAGTCGGGTCACGGTTCTTTGGTGGAGACACCCAACGGTGAGTGGTACGTTGCACATTTGATGTCACGCCCATTGCCTGGTACGACATTAAACCCATTAGGACGAGAAACTGGTATCCAGAAAGTAAATTGGACGGCAGACAACTGGTTACAAATGGCTGACGGTACAAATTTTGCTAAGGAAAATATTGATGGCCCACAACAAAAAGAAGCAACAATAAAATATTCTGAAGATATCAAGGAGGACTTTAATGAGCCTTATTATGACAAGCGATTTTTATCTCCATATCGTTTTCAGAATAAAACATGGATCAATAATTCGGAAAATACAGATTACTTAAGAATTTATGGTGGCGAGTCACTTTTCTCACAAATGAATCCAAGTATTTTAGCTACCCGAGCTACATCGTTCACTTATTCTCTAGAAACTGAAGTGGAAATTCATCCAAATCATTATTCTGAATCAGCTGGAGCAGGGCTATATTATGATGCTAATAACTGGTTGTATGCAAACTTATACTGGTCAGAATCATTAAACGCGATAACATTAGGTTTAACACAAGCAAAGTTGGGTGAGAAAAAAATTTATCAGTACGTTAAGGTGCCTATTTCAATTGGACACGTTCAAATAAAATTCGTCTATAATTTTGGTGAAGCGACAGTGTTTTATAGAATGTCTGCTGACAGTGAATGGCTGATATTACTAGAAAATGTTGATGTTAATTATTTATCCGATGAAGGGGTTAATGGTGAAAAAGGTGAAATTGGCGGTTTCACAGGGCTCTTCAACTTCATAGCGGTCACTGATGCACACCAGCATGATGGTTACGGTGACTTTTCGTTCTATAAGGTAACGAATCTTTGATGTGTTGTTTAATTTAATTAAGAAGAAAACCCAACGTGATATGCTCGTTGGGTTTTTTGATGTAAAAATTATCATTTAATATAAAATTGTCTAATTATTTACTAATAAAAATATTAACATTATAAAACAGTTATGATAGGATATTTATATTGCTTCAACTGACTAAAATGTTATGAATTGAGAATAGTCTATGTCGTTATCAAAAGAACAATTGAATGATTTTTGGAGTGGCGTAAAGGCTTCTTTGCCAACCATGCTAGGTTATATTAGTATTGGCGCAGCATTTGGAACAATTGCTGGCTCAGAAAACTTTACTCTTTGGCAAGTATTTTTGCTGTCAGCGATTTTTTATGCTGGTTCTGGACAGTTTATTGTTATCAGTATGTTGGTTGCCAATGCGTCCATTAGCAGCATTGTCATGATGGTTTTTTTGGTTAACTTTCGCATGTTTTTACAGTCACTAACGGTTACACAAGTTTTTCCGCGGCAATCTACTGCATCCAGTTTGCTTATGGGTAGTTTAGTAACTGATGAGTCATTTGGCATACTGTCTGTGAATATTGCAGCTGGCAAGAAAAGATCAGTGATGTGGATGCATGGTTTGAATATTGCTTCATGGGCAACATGGTGGCTAGCTTGTGTTATTTTTGCAGTAGTTGGCAAAAATATTACTGATTCTGCAGCATTCGGCTTGGATTTTGCTTTAACGGGAATGTTTGCCGGACTTTGGTTGCTGACAAGCATTTCAATGTTCCAAAATCCTAAGGAAAATAAGTTTAAGGTGCTGTCAATTATAATCGTTTCTACGGCTTTGTTGTACTTACTTATGTATTTCTTTAGTGCAGTTGTGTCTGTATTGTTAGCATCTGTTTTGGGGAGCTTTTACGCCGTTTTGGTAAATAGAAGTGAGGGTGAGTAATATGAGTGATACTAAATTTTATATCGTCCTTCTAGGCTGTATTATTGTGACACTTATTCCTAGAGTGATACCTTTTTTTATGGCTAAGTATATTAACTTTCCAGATTGGATGACGACATTTTTAAGGTATTTACCGTTAGCAATGATGACAACACTTATGTTTCAAAATATATTTGTTGTTCATGGGCACGGGCAGCTGGCGACTGTGAACTTTACTGTTTTAGTGGCATTGTTACCTGGTTTAATTATCGGCTATTTTAGGCGTTCTCTGATGGTTGTAGTTTTATTGAGTGTGCTAGTAATGGCTTTGATGAGATACTTTAATCTTTAAAAAAAGATAGCCATATACGATAGTTATCTTTTTTTTTTACTTAAAATGTGCCCAAATAATTGTAAATGTCGGAATCTGAGAATTCTAACAAAGACATCAATAATTTTTTCATGGTAAATAGATTATCAATTCTGGATTCAATTTGAGTAATTTTACCTGCAACAAGCTTTTTTAAATCGTCTGGGGACATTTGTTTGTTAAGCATATTCAGGCTTTCTTGAATCTCTTTTAAAGTGTAACCTAGTGATTTGGCATCTTGAATAAACTTAATTTTTGGTAAATAAGTTTCATCATATATGCGATAACCATTTGCTAAACGCTTTGGTTTTGGTAGTAGTCCGCATTGTTCATAATAACGAATTGTCGCTGCACTAAGACCTGTTATTTTTGCTAGTTTGCCACGAGTTAGTTGTTTCATATCATTTTCCTCTAAAATAATTGGTTCCACTTTATTTCAATGACAAAATAGCAAGTTTAGCTTGACATTGAAGTTAACTTCATCGTTTGTAATAACGTTATTCCAGAGTGTTTGCAACGATAATAAAAAATTAAAGGATGTTTTAAATATGCTACGAAAAAAATATAAGCCGATAATGTTTCTCATAAAGAATATTGCAATTATCATAATGTTTTTTATTGGTATCTCGATGGAACCGTATTCTCCAGATCAAGCACCATTAAAAAATTTAATCATAATAACTTTTCTTTTAATCGTGTGCATCTACATATTTTCATGGCTTGTCAATTCGATTTCAAACCATGGTCGATTATTCATACACCGTATTGAACTGTCTACGTTTCAAAAGTATTCATCACTATTTGCTTTTGGTTATTTTATTTTGCTATATATTATTAATGAAAATATTCAAAGTATGCTACTTTTGTTTCAGAGTTCACCTGAAGTTATTGTCACTTGTACAGCTATAGCTTTGGGCGCCGGATTTTTCGAAGAATATCTTGCAAGAGGATATTTATTCAATCTAATTCAGCGGTTTTTAAAAAAATACAATAACAAATTGCTCATCACATCAATAGTGACTAGTATCATATTCGGTTTGTTGCATCTATTCAATTTAGGATTAGATACCACTAAGGGCGTTGCCCAGCAAGTTTTCTATGCTTTTTGTATTGGTTTATTTTTTTCTTTGGTAAAAATCATTACAAACAGTATTTACGTTGGTGCCATCTTACACTTTTTGTTTGATTTGCAATTTGGCATATACGAAAATACTTCAACACATATGAGTTGGTCAGTAGTCGTATTATTGTTTCTTCCCTTGGCTGTTATCAGTATGATTTTGATTAAATCATTAGAAACAACGGTGAATGCTAATCAAAATTTACTATTGGAAGTTTAATTGCAGTAAATATTTTCATAAAGTTGCGCCAATATCAGTTTTCTTTCAATTCATGACATGAAAAAAGGTATTTGCTTCGTAGTATTTTTACAAAAAATAGCAATTAGCTGTTTTTTTGATGAATTTTCAAGACTGCAATCTTTTGTAGCAACGTTTTATGCTTTTGTGAGAAGTATAGTTTAACGTATATATTTCTCATAGTAGCTTAGATAAAACCATAAGTTTGGTATTATCATTATTTGAAAGGCGATAAAGAAAAGCTTTTGATTAAGAAATCTAATAAATACCCTGAAGTGATTTTCAATAAACAATACACAAATTCGAAAAAGTAAGCTATGTATGACAACAGTATGATAAACTCAATGTATGATTAATTTTATACACTTGCTACACTGCAAAGAATAAGATTAAAATGATCATATAAAAGGACTAGCAGTGCCAGAAATATTTCGGCGCATTTTTATTAAACATGGCAAATAAATATGAAATTGTTAAAAAAGACATTTTAGAAAAAATATTGAGTGGAGAATACGATAAAAATCAACAGCTGCCAACAGAGAGCGAAATGATGACAGCGTTTTCTGTCAGCCGTTACACCGTACGACGTGCTGTTTCTGATTTAGAAAATGAAAAATATGTTTATCGTGTGCAAGGTGGTGGCTCGTTTGTGGCTGATTGGTCAGCTGCAAAAAAATATGAGGAAGTCCCCAAAGTAATTGGTATCTTATCTACTCATGTGGCATCTTATATATTTCCAGCAATTATTGATGGTGCTGATCAAGTGCTATCTGAAAACGGATTTTCACTTATTTTGGCTAACACCCATAACGACCCAAAACGTGAACGCACAGCATTAACAAACTTAATGAGCCAAAATTTAGGTGGATTGATCATTGAACCAACCCAAAGCGCTATCGATACACCTAATATTGATTTGTATCAAAAAATTGCGCAACTAAACATTCCGATGGTTTTCATTAATGCCTCATACAATAATTTTGAAGGGACCACATTGGTCAGTGATGATAAAAATGCAATCTATCAGGTAACGGAATATTTGATTAAACGAGGACATAAAAGAATCACAGGTGTATTTCAAGTTTCCGATGTTCAAGGTATTCATCGTTTGAATGGCTTTCTTCAGTCGTATCAGAACCATCCGAATATCTTACCAGAGAGTTCCTCAATCATGTATAAATCTGATGAAGTGAATGAAGCACTTCAAAATATGCGTGAATTGTTGGTGAAAAATCCAGATCAAAGGCCCACAGCCGTCATCGCATATAATGATCAGCTAGCGATACGTATTGTAGACTTGATTCATGAAGTGGGGCTTAAAGTACCACAAGATATCTCCGTGATTGGTTTTGATGATTTCCAATTATCACAATATTTGTCTCCTAGGCTGACAACAGTGTCACATGCTAAAGAGAAAATGGGACAAGATGCGGCGAGGTTATTGTTACAGAAAATCAAGCATCACAAGGTTGAGTCGATTATCTATCATTCTCAATTGATTGAAAGAGAATCAGTAAGTGATATTAGTTAAATTAAACGGCTAAAAAAAAGCTAACTAGAAGATATTTTCTAGTTAGCTTTTTTATGTTTTTAAAATTAAGTTATCGTATAAAAATAAATATATTTGACTTATACGGACAAATGTTTTATAGTTTGTTTGTAAGCGTTTCCAAAAAATGATTATTCTAGATAACATCGTTTGATTCCGAGTCGCTTCAACACTACAAATGTCGCTACAAGTACAAATACAGAGGATGAAAAATGACTGATATACAAGATTACAAGTTTTGGTTTGTGACAGGATCTCAATTTCTATATGGTCCTGAAGTATTGAAACAAGTTGAAGAAGATTCAAAAAAGATTATCGAGAAGTTAAATGAATCAGGTAATTTACCTTATCCAATTGAATTTAAAACTGTTGGTGTGACAGCTGAAAATATTACTGAAACGATGAAAGAAGCAAACTATGATGACTCTGTTGCTGGTGTCATCACATGGGCACATACTTTTTCACCAGCTAAAAATTGGATTCGTGGGACACAATTACTAAACAAACCACTGCTTCATTTAGCAACTCAAATGTTGAATAATATTCCTTATGACACAATTGATTTCGACTACATGAATTTAAATCAATCGGCGCACGGTGATCGTGAGTATGCGTTTATTAATGCTCGGCTTAGGTTAAACAATAAAATCATTTTTGGTCACTGGTCTGATGAAGCCGTTCAAGTGCAAATTGGAAAATGGATGGATGTTGCTGTCGCTTATGAAGAAAGTTTCAAGATTAAAGTAGTCACTTTTGCTGATAAGATGCGTAATGTAGCAGTTACAGACGGTGATAAAATTGAAGCACAAATTAAGTTCGGTTGGACAGTAGACTATTGGGGTGTTGGTGACTTAGTGGAATATGTCAATGCAGTTGATGGTACCGAAATTGATGATCTTTACATCAAGCTCCAAGATCAATACGAATTTGTTGCTGGTCAAAATGATCCTGAGAAATATGAACACAACGTGAAATATCAATTACGCGAATATCTAGGTATCAAGGCATTTTTGACTGATAAAGGTTATTCGGCTTTCACCACTAATTTTGAAGACTTGGTTGGGCTTGAACAATTACCTGGTTTGGCAGCACAACTTTTGATGGCAGATGGATTTGGATTCGCTGGTGAGGGAGATTGGAAGACAGCAGCACTAACACGTTTGTTAAAAATTGTGTCACATAATCAAGCGACAGCATTCATGGAAGATTATACTTTGGATTTGAGACAAGGCCATGAAGCAATTCTTGGATCACATATGCTTGAAGTTGATCCAACGATAGCATCGGATAAATCACGTGTTGAGGTGCATCCTCTTGATATTGGTGGTAAGGAAGATCCCGCTCGTTTGGTCTTTAGTGGACGTACTGGTGATGCTGTTGATGTGACAATTTCTGATTTTGGTGATGAGTTTAAGTTAATTAGCTATGATGTCACAGGAAATAAACCAGAAGCTGAAACACCATATCTACCAGTTGCTAAGCAATTATGGACACCAAAGGCCGGCTTGAAAGCGGGTGCTGAAGGATGGTTAACAGTTGGTGGCGGACATCACACAACATTGAGCTTCTCGATTGATTCTGAACAGCTGACCGATTTAGCCAACTTATTCGGTGTCACATATGTAGATATTAAGTAAAGGCATAATCATGGAAAATGGATCTACAAAAAAAATCTCCAGTTCATTTATATATTTCTTTGGTGCATTTGGTGGAATTTTATTTGGTTACGATATCGGTGTTATGACCGGTGCCTTACCATTTTTGCAAAAAGACTGGAATTTAACAGATGCTGGAACAATCGGATGGATTACTTCAACTTTGATGTTAGGAGCAATTCTCGGTGGTGCATTAGCTGGCCAATTGTCAGATAAATTGGGTCGGCGTCGGATGATATTAGCTTCATCGTTTATCTTTGCAGTAGGTGCGCTGATGGCAGGAATATCTCCGAATAACGGTGTAGCCTGGTTGCTCTTTGCTCGTTTCCTTTTGGGCTTAGCTGTTGGGGCAGCTTCGGCATTAGTTCCTTCATACATGTCTGAAATGGCGCCAGCAAAAACGAGAGGTCGTTTATCTGGATTGAATCAGTTGATGATTGTTTCTGGAATGCTTTTATCATATATCGTTGACTATTTGCTACAGGGGTTACCTCATACACTTGCTTGGCGATTAATGCTTGGTTTAGCTGCCGTACCTGCAATCATACTTTTCTTGGGTGTTCTCCGTTTACCTGAATCACCACGATTTCTGGTTAAAACACATAAATTAGCTGAAGCACGACAAGTGCTTACTTATATTCGTAGTGTCGGTGAGGTGGACTCAGAATTAGAAGACATACAAAACACTGTAGCAGTTGAGTCAGGAGCACAGAAGAATATTACTCTAGGTACATTATTTTCTAACAAGTACCGGTATTTAGTTACTGCGGGTATCGGTGTCGCAGCCTTTCAACAATTTATGGGCGCCAATGCAATATTTTACTATATTCCGCTAATTGTTGAAAAGGCGAGCGGTCAAGCTGCCTCAAGTGCATTGTTATGGCCTATCGTACAAGGTGTGATACTTGTACTTGGCGCATTATTGTACATGATAATTGCAGATAAATTCAAACGTCGCACATTGTTAATGGTCGGCGGAACAGTAATGGCTTTATCATTCTTAATGCCCTCAGCTCTCAATGCATTAGTTGGGGCTGATAAATTTCCACCAATGTTGATTGTTGTTTTTCTATCAATTTTTGTAGCCTTCTATTCATTTACTTGGGCGCCTTTGACATGGGTATTAGTAGGTGAAGTGTTCCCTCTGGCAATTCGCGGGCGTGCAAGTGGTTTGGCTTCATCGTTTAATTGGCTAGGATCATTTGCAGTTGGGTTGTTATTTCCTATTATGACGGCAGCAATGCCGCAAGCAACGGTATTTGCTATCTTTGGTGTAATTTCTATTATTGCCGTGCTATTTATTAAATTTGCTGTTCCTGAAACTCATGGCAGAACGCTTGAAGAAATAGAAGCTCAGGGAACCAGGAACTGATACATTGCGGGCCAAACTTAGGCATAAAAGAAAAGATACTTAACAAGATTGATAGGTATGTTTTCTGTTTAGGAGAACAAGTATATGACAAATGAAAAAGTAAAACAGGCAATTGAAACAGGAAATATAGCCCTTGGTGTTGAGTTCGGTTCAACAACAGTCAAGGCGATACTAACAACAGAAGATTTTACAACAATAGCTTCTGGTAGCTTTGATTGGGAAAACAGTTTACAAGATGGCCTATGGACATATGCAATAGAAGATATTTGGGTGGGACTTCAAACGGCCTATCGTAATCTTAAAAACAAGGTATTAGCAAATTATGATGTTGAAATAACTCAAATTAAGACAATGGGTTTTTCAGCTATGATGCATGGATACTTAGCATTTGATAAGAATGATGAGCTACTGGTACCATTTAGAACTTGGCGTAATGCCATTACTGGACAAGCGTCACTAGAGTTAACTAAACTATTTAACTTTAATATTCCACAACGTTGGAGTATTGCCCACCTGTATCAAGCCATAATCAATCAAGAATTACATGTCAAAAACATTGACTTTCTGACAACGCTTGCTGGTTATGTACATTGGCAATTAACAGATAAAAAAGTCATTGGCATTGGAGATGCATCTGGTATATTTCCCATTGATCGAACAGGAAATTATAATCAAAAAATGTTACATCAATTTAGTGGTTTGAAATCTGTTCAACAATATAATTGGTCAATCGAAACTATCCTACCAAAACCGTTAATGGCTGGAGCAGATGCTGGTTACTTAACAGAAAAAGGTGCAAGATTACTTGATCCAAGTGGTCAGTTAATTGCTGGATCGTTTATTGCTCCACCAGAGGGGGATGCAGGAACCGGAATGGTATCTACAAATAGTGTTAAGAAAAGATCTGGAAATATTTCAGTTGGAACATCTATTTTTTCTATGATTGTATTAGAAAAAAGCCTTAAACATGTCTATACCAATATCGATATAGTTACAACACCAACAGGGTTACCAGTAGCGATGGTTCACGCCAACAACTCCGCCTCTGATTTGAATGCATGGATAAAGTTATTCTCACAATTTGCTTCGATGATTGGAAGCGATATTTCAACGAGTGAATTATACAAAGTGCTTTTCAATGCTGCATTGACAGAAGCTGATGCTGATGCTGGTGAACTTTCTGGATATGGATATTATTCTGGTGAAAATATTACGGCAATACCAGAAGGACGTCCACTGTTAGTACGTCAACCAGATTCAGAATTTACAATTGGTAATTTGATGAGATTTCATCTGTTTACTGCGTTTGGTGCGGTTAAAATTGGTATGCGTATCTTGGCTGACGAAGATGTATTAACAGATAATATTGTGGCGCAAGGTGGGGTATTCAAGACACCGGTTGTGGCACAAAAATTATTAGCTGCCGCACTAAATACAGATGTCACGGTAATGAAAACGGCTGGCGAAGGTGGCCCTTGGGGAATGGCAATATTATCTCTATATGCAACAAATAGGCAAAATGGGCAGACCTTAGATGATTTTTTGGACAATGTTGTTTTTGCAAATGAAGTATCAGAAACTTTGTCGCCTGAACCTTCAGATGTCAAAGGGTTTGAAACATTTATGAAACGATATGTTGCAGGCTTAGATATTGAGTTGGCGGCAATTAAAACGTTACCTTCTAAAAAAAGAAAGGAGTGAATGTTATGCTAGAAGATTTAAAGAAAATTGTTTACGAAGCTAACATGGCCTTACCGGCCAATAATCTAGTAACTTTAACTTGGGGGAATGTCTCTCAAGTTGATCGTGAAAAAGGTGTTTTTGTCATTAAGCCTAGTGGTGTCGATTATCGTGAGTTGAAACCAGAGGATATGGTGGTTGTTAGTTTAGATGGTGAAGTAGTTGAAGGTAATTTGAATCCATCAACAGATACCCCAACACATGCATTTTTGTACCGTCATTGGCCCGAGCTAGGTGGGATTGTTCATACTCATTCTAAATGGGCAGTTGCTTTTGCACAAGCTGGTATTCCCGTGCCAGCGTCAGGAACAACACATGCTGATACATTTTATGGCGATGTACCGGTAGCAGACCGTTTAACTAAATTTGAAGTTGATGATGAGTACGAGTTAAATACTGGTAAGTCAATTGCTCGCGTGTTTGACAGAGAAAAAATAGATCCTATGGCAATTCCAGGAGTGTTAACTAACGATCATGGCCCGTTTACCTGGGGTAAGGATGCTTTGGATGCTGTTCATAATGCCATAGTACTAGATGTTGTTGCAGAAATCGATTACCATACAATGAATCTTAATCCATCCCAGGATATTCATGTACCACAGTATTTGTTGGATAGACATTATTTTAGAAAACATGGTGCAAATGCATATTACGGACAGAATAAACAATAAGTAATTTTGTTAAAGCTCTTTATTAAAGGAGCTTTTTTTATTATTATTTTTTGAACAATGTATTTTTATACGATTGAATACTTCAGCAGTACAGTCGTCATTTAAATACTCAGTGATACTATATGCTTCTTCCAACTTTTCTTGATTGTTGTAATAAATTCCAGTTAAAAATAACACCCATAATTGGTGATTAGTATTAAGGGTGACGTCATCACTACTTATTTTAGCGAGTAAAAAAGAGGTGATATGATTTTGCTGCTGTAAGATACTTGCCTCTAAATATTTAATCATAATGTTAGTGACAATATCAGGGTAATACATATTTACTTCACCACTACTACTATACTGTGACAAAATATCTAAAAAATAGGGTTTTGTTTTTTTAACAGGTAGCATATTAATGGTGGATTCAAGTAAATATATGTCATATAATTGCCAATTGATAATTTCATCAAAATATGAAAATAATACATTTTGATTAATTTCGTTTGCTTGTTTAAACAGCATGTGATAAATAGTGGATTTTATCATTAACATATGATGTTTTGTTTCCATATCTAAAGAAGCGTGTTGTTTATACTGACTATAGATTTTGTATAGTTCGTCAATTTCTCCTTGTTTATATAAGTAATCTAACTTATTTCTAAAGGTTGTGATATTTTTATCTGGGCCGAAAATGTTGCAAAAATATTCCTCTACTGTAATTTCTAATTTTTGGCAAAGCGTAAATATTGTTTGAGCATTGGGTAATATTTTTCCATTTTCAATTCTTGAGACCATTGCTTGTGAGCCAACAATATTACCTAGTTGAGCTTGCGATATATTTCGTAACTTTCTTTTTTCCTTAATAATGTTGTCACTAGTATCTTTCATTACCTAAATTTCTCCCATTACAACTTAATAGTTAAAAAATAGCATGGTATACACTATTTTTTTAGTTTATTCATTATTGAATATACTATTATGCATAAAATCAAGAAGATAATCATAAGACTAATAGAATGTAATGGTGAAGGTTTGTCATCTTTATATTATTGAGCATCTTACAGTAAGAATTTGAAGTGAGGGAATAGTTTTATGAGAAATAAGCGAGTGGTTTGCAATCGTAAAAAATTGTATAAATCTGGAAAAATGTTGGTTACAGCAGGTATTTTTTCTACAACAATTTTTGGTGTTGCAATTTCTAATGTCAGTGCGGATAGTACAAACAACACATTAGTAACAGCAACGACAACACAGCCAGCAGATACAACAACGGCCAATAAGTCAACAGATACAACAGCAACGACAACACAGCCAGCAGATACAACAACGGCCAACAAGTCAACTGATACAACGACAACGACAACACAGCCAGCAGATACAACAACGGCCAATAAGTCAACAGATACAACAGCAACGACAACACAGCCAGCAGATACAACAACGGCCAACAAGTCAACTGATACAACGACAACGACAACACAGCCAGCAGATACAACAACGGCCAATAAGTCAACAGATACAACAGCAACGACAACACAGCCAGCAGATACAACAACGGCCAATAAGTCAACAGATACAACAGCAACGACAACACAGCCAGCAGATACAACAACGGCCAACAAGTCAACTGATACAACGACAACGACAACACAGCCAGCAGATACAACAACGGCCAATAAGTCAACAGATACAACAGCAACGACAACACAGCCAGCAGATACAACAACGGCCAATAAGTCAACAGATACAACAGCAACGACAACACAGCCAGCAGATACAACAACGGCCAACAAGTCAACAGATACAACGACAACACAGCCAGCAGATACAACAACGGCCAACAAGTCAACTGATACAACGACAACACAGCCAGCAGATACAACAACAGCCAATAAAAATCTTAAGCAAATTGATGGGAAAACTTATTTTATTGGTGATGACGGCCAGCCAAAAAAGAACTTTACAGCACTTATTGATGGACAGGTGTTGTACTTTGATAAAGATAACGGAGAGTTAACATCAAATAGTAATCAGTATGTGAATGGTTTAGCAGACATTGGAAACGAGCATAATGCTGCTTATTCATTAGCCGCCGATAATTTTACACAAGTAGATGGTTATTTAACTGCTGATAGTTGGTATCGACCTAAAGATATTTTAAAAAATGGTACAACATGGACAGCGTCAACTGCGAATGATCTTCGTCCATTGCTGATGTCCTGGTGGCCAGATAAGAGCACACAAGTTTCTTATTTGAATTACATGAAATCTGTTGGTCTCTTGAGTGATGATGTTACAGTATCAAGTGCTGATGACATTAACCAACTGACTAACGCAGCAATGACTGTTCAAAAAAACATTGAATCAAAAATTAGCCTTTCAGGTAGTGCCGATTGGCTTAAAACAGATATGGATCAAATGATTGATTCACAACCAAACTGGAACATTGATAGTGAATCAAAAGGAAACGATCATTTACAAGGTGGGGCATTATTATATGTCAATAATGATAAAACGCCAGACGCGAATTCGGATTATCGCTTATTGAACCGGACACCAACAAATCAAACAGGTCAAGTCACTGACGCAAGTAAACAGGGTGGCTATGAAATGTTGTTGGCAAACGATGTTGATAATTCTAATCCAATTGTTCAGGCAGAACAGTTGAACTGGTTGTATTATATGATGAACATTGGTAGCATTACACAAAACGATCCGACAGCTAATTTTGATGGGTATCGAGTTGATGCAGTTGATAATGTCGACGTTGACTTATTGCAAATAGCTGGTGATTATTTTAAAGTAGCATATGGTACAAATCAAAGTGATGTAAATGCAAATAGCCATATTTCAATTTTAGAAGATTGGGATAACAATGATCCAGCTTATATAAAAGCGCAGGGAAATAATCAATTAACAATGGATTTTCCAATGCACTTGGCATTGAAGTATTCACTAAATATGCCTAGTGCTTCTCGAAGTGGCTTAGAACCAGATATATCTATCAGCTTAGTTAACCGTGCCGATGATTCAACCGAAAATGAAGCACAACCAAACTATTCATTTATTCGAGCTCATGATAGTGAAGTTCAAACTGTTATTGCACAAATTATTAAAGATCAAATTAATCCTAATTCGGATGGATTAACTGTTTCAACTGATGAAATTTCTAAAGCATTTGAAATTTATAATGCTGATGAACTAAAAGCCGATAAACAATACACAGCATATAATATTCCATCGTCTTATGCTTTAATGTTGACTAACAAAGATACAGTGCCACGTGTGTATTATGGTGATTTATTTACAGATGATGGCCAATATATGTCAGCAAAGTCACCATACTATGATGCTATTACTTCGCTATTAGAATCACGTGTAAAATATGTTTCTGGTGGTCAGAGTATGAACATGACGTATCTTCACGATAATCAAGGTGTGTTAACTTCTGTTCGTTATGGTGATGGTGCTATGTCTGCTACGGATTCAGGAACTAGCCAGACTCGTACTGAAGGAGTAGGTTTAATTGTTGGTAATAAAACTGATCTGAATTTAAACAATGATGAACAAATTGTACTTAATATGGGTGCCGCACATGAAAATCAAGCCTATCGTGCATTAATGTTAAGTACAAAAGATGGCTTGAAAATTTATAATAGTGACGCTGATGCACCAGTTGTTTACACTAATGATCAAGGACAATTGATATTTAAATCTGACATGGTTTACGGTGTTAGTGATGCACAAGTTTCAGGATACCTTGCGGCTTGGGTTCCTGTTGGTGCAAGTGAAAATCAAGATGCAAGAACTACTAGTTCAACAGATACAACAACCGATGGAAACACATATCATTCAAATGCTGCGTTAGATTCTCAAATAATATATGAAGGTTTTTCAAACTTTCAAGCTACACCAACACAAACTGAAGAGTATGCAAACGTCAAAATTGCACAAAATGCACAATTGTTTAAGAATTTAGGAATTACTACTTTTGAATTGGCACCACAATATCGTTCAAGTACTGATAATAGTTTCTTAGATTCAGTGATACAAAACGGATATGCTTTTACTGATCGTTATGATATTGGTTATGATACACCAACTAAATATGGAACAGTTGATCAGTTGTTAGATGCATTGCGTTCCTTGCATGCGCAAGGAATTCAAGCAATTAATGATTGGGTTCCTGATCAAATTTACAATTTAACTGGTGAGCAAATTGTGACTGCTGTGAGAACAAATGGTTCTGGAACATATGATTATGATTCTGTTATTAATAATACTTTGTATGACTCACGCACTATTGGAGGAGGGGAATATCAAGCCAAATTTGGAGGTGCTTTCTTAGATCAATTGCAAAAAGATTATCCTAGCTTATTTGAAACAAAGCAAATTTCTAATGGTCAACCAATGGATCCAACTGTTAAAATAACTGAATGGTCAGCTAAGTACTTTAACGGATCTAATATTCAAGGTCGCGGTGCGTGGTATGTTCTGAAAGATTGGGCAACCAACCAATATTTTAATGTTTCCAGTGATAATTCATTTTTACCTAAACAATTGTTGGGTGAAAAAACAAGCACCGGATTCACCACAAATGATAATGGAAAAACTGCTTTCTATTCTACTAGTGGCTATCAGGCTAAGAATACATTTATCGAGGATAATAGTAACTGGTATTACTTTGACACTGAGGGCTACATGGTTGTCGGCGCCCAAGAGATTAATGGCAAAAAATATTATTTCTTACCTAATGGTGGCGAATTGCAAGACGCATATATATTTGACGGGAAAAAGCAATACTACTACGGTACCAATGGGGCACAAATATCGAATCAATATTATCAGGGAACCGATGGCAATTGGCGTTATTTCTTCAATGACGGTCACATGGCAATTGGATTAACAACTATTACTTCAACTGATGGTCAAACAGCTCAACAATATTTTGATGGTAATGGTGTACAACTTAAGGGTGTTTCAATCAAAGACAGTGATGGAAGTATTCGTTATTTTGACGGAAATACTGGAAACATGGTTACACACTCGTGGGGAAGGACACCAGATGGCGCATGGCTTTATTTGAACGATAAGGGTACTGCCTTGATTGGAGCATCAAATATTGATGGTCAAAATTACTATTTTGATGCTAATGGAAAAGAGGTTAAGGGGGATGCTGTTACTGATAGTAATGGAAAAATACATTACTATGATGCAAATGGTGGTCACATGGTGGTTAGTTCATGGGCTAAATTGGCAAGTGGTTCATGGCTATATTTGAATGATAAAGGTGAAGCTGTTACGGGCAAACAACAAATTGATGGCTCATGGTTGTATTTGAATGATAACGGAATTGCTGTAACAGGTGCTCAGATTATTAATGGTCAAAATCTTTACTTTGATGATAATGGAAAAGAAATAAAAGGTAATTCAGTCAAAGATGCTAATGGTAATGTACATTATTATGATGGTCATACAGGAAATATGGTTATTAGTTCATGGGGTGTAACGCCAGAAGGCTCATGGCTATATTTGGATGATAACGGAATTGCTGTAACAGGTGCTCAGATTATTAATGGTCAAAATCTTTACTTTGATGATAATGGAAAAGAAATAAAAGGTAATTCAGTCAAAGATGCTAATGGTAATGTACATTATTATGATGGTCATACAGGAAATATGGTTATTAGTTCATGGGGTGTAACGCCAGAAGGCTCATGGCTATATTTGGATAATCAAGGTAATGCCGTTACTGGTAAGCAAGATATTAATGGCGAAACATTATATTTCAATGATGATGGGACACAAATTAAAGATTCATTCAAAGAACAAATTGATGGCTCATGGTTGTATTTGAATGATAACGGAATTGCTGTAACAGGTGCTCAGATTATTAATGGTCAAAATCTTTACTTTGATGATAATGGAAAAGAAATAAAAGGTAATTCAGTCAAAGATGCTAATGGTAATGTACATTATTATGATGGTCATACAGGAAATATGGTTATTAGTTCATGGGGTGTAACGCCAGAAGGCTCATGGCTATATTTGGATAATCAAGGTAATGCCGTTACTGGTAAGCAAGATATTAATGGCGAAACATTATATTTCAATGATGATGGTACACAGATTAAAAATGAATTTAAAACACTAGATGATAATTCAGTTGTGTATCTAGATGATAAAGGAATTGCTGTTATTGGTAAGCAAACAATCGACGGTAGAACCTATTTCTTTGATGCTTATGGTAAACAAGTACGATGCAGATTCGAGGAATTACCAAACGGATCATGGATGTATTTAGACGATAATGGTGTTGCTGTTACAGGCAAACAAATTATTAACGAACAAGAATTATATTTTGATGATAGTGGTCAACAAATAAAAAATGATAAAGTAATTAATTCGGATGGAACTATTAATTATTACACTGGTATAAGTGGTGAAAAATTAAAAAATGATTTTGGTGAATTACCTGATGGATCATGGATGTATTTAGATAACAATGGTAATGCAGTTACAGGTGCACAAATTATCAAAGGTCAAAATCTCTATTTTAAAAACGATGGTCAACAAGTTAAAGGTGCCACTGCTGTTGATAATGCTGGGAATATGCATTTCTACGATGCGAATTCTGGCGAAATGATTGTTAATAAATTCGAACAAATTACAGACGGTGTATGGAGTTATTTTGATGGTGAAGGAATTGCCGTAACTGGAGAACAGTATATTAATGGTCAAAATCTGTATTTTGATCAAAATGGTTATCAAGTTAAGGGTGAAGAACGAACAATTAATGGTACACGTTATGCTTTTGATAAAGAAAGTGGAGAGAAACAAAGCATTAGTTTTGCAACACTTCCAGTATCTGGACAATATATAACAAATAATGGCCAAGATTGGCAATTTGAAACAGATGGACAAATTGCTAAGGGATTTTATACAAATAGCGATGGAAAACTACGATATTTTGATTTGACAAGTGGTATACAAGCTAAAGGAACTTTTATTACAATTGGTCATGAAACATATTACTTTACGTCTGCGCAAGGAGATGGTCAATTAATTCCAAACATCGTAGATGGCAATTACGAATCAATCAAGCTCGAAAATAACAAAGTAGCATGGGTCTATAAAGATAAAAATAATGCTCTTCTTAAAGGTTTGCAAAATGTTAATGGTAATCTTCAATATTTCGATTCATCAACTGGAGAACAATTAAAGGGTGGTGCTGTTGATTATGATGACAATTTTTATTATTTTGAATCTTCTAAAGGAAACTTAGTGAGTACTGTTCAACAATCTTATACAGATGGAAAGTATGTCAGTACTGGCGATGGTAAAAGATATGTTGATGCATCACAAAATGATGTAACCGGCTTAGTTGTTATAAATAATCAATTGCAGTATTTTGATCCGTTAAATGGCAATCAAGTTAAAAATCAACAAGTCATTGTAAATGGTGTTACTTATTATTTTGATGAAAATGGAAATGGTCAATACCTATTCACCAATTCATCAGTTATGTCTACCAATGAATTTACGCAACATAATGCAGCATATAGTAATGATAGTACTAGCTTTAAAAATACAGTTGATGGTTTCTTAACAGCGGATACATGGTATCGTCCCAAAGACATTCTGCAAAATGGAACCACGTGGATAAAATCTTCAGATACAGATATGCGTCCGTTGATTACCGTATGGTGGCCAAATAAAAATATTGAAGTTAATTATTTAAACCTCATGAAACAAAATGGTTTATTACAAACTAATGATCAATACAGTCTACAATCTGATCAGTCTGAATTAAATACTGCGGTACAAGCTGTTCAAGTAGCAATCGAAAAGCGTGTGACAAAAGAAAACAGTGTAGATTGGCTACAAAGTTTGTTATTTAATGCACGGGGAGATCAAGAATCATTTGTTAAGCAACAATTTATTTGGAATAAGGATTCAGAATATCAAGGTGTTGGGGATGCATGGTTCCAAGGGGGGTACTTGAAGTACGGTAATAGTGATTTAACACCAACTACTAATTCGAATTATCGTCAATCTGGGAATGCGTTTGATTTTTTGTTAGCCAATGATGTTGATAATTCCAATCCTGCCGTTCAAGCTGAAAATCTGAATTGGCTTCATTATTTGATGAATTTCGGTACAATTACCGCTAATGATGATGATGCTAATTTTGATAGTATTCGTCTTGATGCTGTTGACTTTATCAATAATGATACAATCCAAAGAACCTATGATTATTTGCGTGATGCCTACGCAGTTGATTCTAGTGACGCCAATGCTAATAAACATATTTCCTTAGTTGAATCTGGTTTAGATGCCGGCACTTCTACAATTAATAGTGATGCATTAGTCGAATCTAACTTACGAGAGGCAGCAACTGCATCTTTGGCAAATGCATCGGGTAAGAATAGTTCATTAACTAATATGCTTCAAGATGTTGATGGTGGCACAGTCATCGCAGATCATACTGATAATGATACAGAAAATGAAGCCACACCAAATTATTCAATCATTCATGCTCATGATAAAGGGATTCAGGAAAAAGTCGGTGCAGCAATTACTGATGCGACTGGTGCAGACTGGACAAACTTCACTGATGATCAATTACAAGCTGGATTAGATCTTTATTATGAGGATCAGCGTTCGACTGATAAAAAATATAATATTTATAATTTGCCAAGTATTTATGCATTAATGTTGACAAACAAAGATACAGTACCACGTGTCTATTATGGTGATATGTATCAAGATAATGGGCAATATATGGCTGATCAAAGTATCTATTATAATGCTATTGTTTCATTAATGAATACCCGTAAGAATTACGTTAGTGGTGGACAAACTATGAGTGTAGATAGCAATGGTTTGTTAAAAAGCGTTCGGTTTGGCAATGATGCTATGACAGTCAATGATGATGGTACGAATGAGACAAGAACAGAAGGTGTAGGTGTAATTGTTGGCAATGATGCTTCATTAAAGCTTGATGATTCAGCTACTGTTACACTAGAAATGGGTGCTGCACATAAAAATCAAGAATATCGTGCTGCATTATTAACAACAGACGATGGTATTGCTACTTATGATTCTGACGAAAATGCACCAACTGCTTGGACAAATGAAAATGGTACACTAACATTCACAAATAAGAATGTTAGTAATCAAAATGACACAAGTATTAGAGGCGTGTCAAACCCACAGGTTTCGGGTTACCTTTCTGTTTGGGTCCCTGTTGGCGCTAGTAATGGGCAAGATGCACGTACAGTGGCAACAACAACCCAAAATACTGATGGCAAAGTGCTACATTCGAATGCAGCTTTGGATTCAAATCTAATTTATGAAGGATTTTCAAATTTCCAACCAAAAGCAACAACAAATGATGAATTAACTAATGTTGTTATCGCAAAAAATGCCGATTTGTTCAAAAATTGGGGCGTAACTAGTTTTGAAATGGCACCACAATATCGATCAAGTGGCGATCATACGTTCTTAGATTCAACAATCGACAATGGATATGCTTTTACAGATCGTTATGATTTGGGATTTAATACACCTACGAAATATGGGACAGATCAAGATTTACGTTCAGCTATAAAATCATTGCATCAATCAGGTATGCAAGTTATGGCTGATGTTGTAGATAATCAAATTTATAATTTATCTGGACAAGAGGTCGTATCTGCATCGCGTGCTGGTGTTTATGGTAATGATGTTAAAACAGGTTTTGGGACAGAACTTTATGTTGCAAATTCTGTTGGTGGAGGTCAATATCAAAATGAATATGGTGGAAAGTATTTAAACGAATTAAAAGATAAGTATCCCGATTTGTTTGATGCGAAGCAATATAATTATTGGACTAAAAATTATTCAAGTGATGGATCAAGTCCGTATTATACACTGTCACAAAATACCAGAGAGACCATTCCAACTGATGAGATTATTAAGCAATGGTCAGCCAAATACATGAACGGCACCAATGTATTGGGCAATGGTATGGGATATGTATTAAAGGATTGGAATACAGGAGATTATTTTAAAGTTGGTGATAAGGATTATTCTAATTTACCAATGTAACTGGAATAATGAGCTTAAAATTATATTACAATAAGCATAAAAATTATTAATATAATTTTAAAAATAGAAGTACTGTTACAAAAAAGTTCCATGTTTTTCATGGGCTTTTTTTATTTAGATTCAAGTCATTAAATTTGTAAGCAAAATTTTTGTAACCGCTCTCTTATAATGATATAGTGATCGTAATAAATCAGATATTATTTTGATTTATTTTCAGAACACAGTTTTATCATATATAAATCAGTGTTTGATGATTTGTTTATAAAATTAGGGAGGAGATATATGGCAAACACAAGTGGAAAATATGTTAAGCAAAATTTTCCAAAACAAAATCAGTCTGAACCAGGATTACAAAGCAAAATGTCACCGGCTCCTGATGATGGCGCAACCAGTTACATTGGTCATGGCCGGTTGAAGCATGAAAAGGCTTTAATTACTGGTGGAGATTCTGGAATTGGTAGGTCAGTTGCGATTGCATATGCTCATGAGGGGGCAGACATTGTATTAAATTATCTTCCTGAAGAAGAATCCGATGCGCAAGAAGTTAAGGGAATTGTCGAAGCACTTGGACGAAAAATTAAATTGGTGCCGGGAGACTTGAAATCGGAAGAATTTAGTCAAATATTAATTAATGAAGCTGTTGATTTCTTGGGTGATCTGAGTATTCTGACTCTTGTTGCAGGAAAACAACAAGCAGAGGTTGATATTACTAATTTATCGACAACACAATTAGAAGATACTTATGCAACCAATGTTTTTAGCATCGTTTGGTTGGTTAAAGCGGCTTTACCTCATTTGCAACCAGGTAGTAGCATTATAACAACTAATTCGATTCAAGCAGAACAGCCATCTTCATTTCTAGTCGACTACGCTGGAACAAAGGCTGCGATTAAAAATATGACGCTGAGTCTAGCCAAGCAGTTAGCAAATCGAGGAATCCGCGTCAATAGTGTCGCACCAGGCCCAATTTGGACACCGTTACAAGTAGTGGGTGGGCAATTGCCAGAAAATATTCCTACATTTGGTCAATCAACGCCGATTGGTAGAGCAGGTCAGCCTGCGGAATTAGCTGGTGCTTATGTTTTTCTTGCTTCCGACGAGTCTAGCTATGTGACAGGAGAGTCGATTAACGTTACTGGTGGTCTTAAATAAGGACTGATCACTGGTAAATTTCTGAAAATATGAACCACTGAAGCGGTCGGAAATTTGACAAAGAAAGTGGGAAAATACAATGAGTAAAAATCATCAAAAAATTGGCTTTTGGGATAAATTGTCAATGCTTTTAGCATTGTCGCAACTATTGTTTAGCCTTTATTATGTCGTTAAAAATTGGAAAAAAGCAAATAGAAATTAGATTATTTGCTCATAAAAGTAAGAAAGGAAAGAACTATGTTAAAAACTGTACTTAAAGTATTGTTGGCATCTACTTTAATTCTAGGTGGTATAGCAGTTGGAGGAACCATATTTGCAGCTAAAGGCATTGATAAAGCTGGGGACCGTTTGGAAGAGGAAATCCATAATTAAACTATAGAACAGATAATAACGATAGCAACTTATTGATAAGGGGTTATTGTTTTTTTTAATCTTTTAAAAATAACTCATAATGTTATTGTTTTGTAAAGGGGTAAAGCATTATTTTTGTAAACGCTTTCCGTTAGTGCTATATTTAGGCTAATGAATTGGATATCATAATTCATAGAGAAGAGAATGGAGGAAAGATTATGATTTGGTCATTAATTGTAGGTGCCATTATTGGTGCCATTGCAGGTGCTATCACAAATCGTGGTGAGTCAATGGGGTGGATTAGCAATATTATTGCTGGTCTAATCGGATCGGCTATTGGCCAGGCTTTGTTGGGACAATGGGGACCCAGTTTGGCGGGAATGGCAATCATTCCTTCGATAATCGGTGCTGTGATCCTTGTACTAGTCGTGTCAATGGTGCTTGGGATGAGAGCAAAACAGTAGCATAAGATAATAGAGAGGTATGATATGAAGAAAAGTCAAAAAATTATTCTGAGTATTTTCAGCCTCGGATATCTGGTTGGGCTTTGTTTGTTAATATGGCCGCAAATAATTGATGAAATGTTCAAATTTTCAGCAGAGTTTAATATACATTTAGACTTTAAGAGCGATCTTTTCATTTATTACTATGGTCTTGTACTGCTGTCACTGACCGTGCTTGTGTTTTTACTCATATTGATATGGCCGGTAGAATTACCAGATATTCCTTTGAAGCAAACCAAAGAAGGACGGCTTGCGTTGAGTAATCATGGGATCAACCAGTTTATTCAGACAAAGCTCTCAGGTGAAGATTTATCAAATATTAAAGTGAGATTGAAAAATACGCGTCGTCAACGAAAATTTTATATTGTTGCTGATTCAGTTTATAAACAGGCGACAGTCAAAGAATTACCTCGTATTTCATACGATTTAACGAAAAGCCTGAATGATTTACTCGCTGGCATAAATCGAATTCCCATTAAAGTTGATATTAAAGTAAATCAGAAATCAAACTCAAAGCGTAAAGTCACACGTGTGATTTAAAAAGGAGTGCGGATATAATGAAAGACAAAAAATCAATTAATATTTGGGTTGGTGGTCTTGCGGGTTTCCTTCTGTCAACTCTATTAGTAACTGTAGGATTTTGGAAGACAATTTTAATTATAGTTGTCACCTTACTAGCAGGTTGGATTGGCTACCTGCTCGACGCATACAATGTCGATTTATCAATTGTCTCTAAAATATTTACACGTAAAAATTAATTATTTAGATATAGAAAGGACTTAATTATGACTACAGAGAAAACAACTACACAAAATACAGCAACAGAGAATCATCAACCTAAAGGTGAATTAACATTTGATGACAAAGTGATTCAAAAGGTAGTGGGCTATGCAATTGAAAACGTGACAGGATTACTAGGTGTTGACGGTGGTTTTGTCGCAAATATTAAAAATAAAATTGTTAATACGGATAATCCCACTGACGGCATTGGTGTTGAGGTCGGAAAAGAACAAGTTGCGGTAGATTTAGATATTATCATGGAATACGGCCACAACGCACATGATATTTACAAGCAACTAACAGAGGTAATCACAAAACAGGTGCGAGACACAACAAGTTTGACACTAGTTGAGTTGAATGTTGAAGTAGTTGATATTCAAACACAAAAAGAATTTGACGCATCACAAACAAGCTTACAGGATCGCGTAACAGACGCTGGTAGCACCATCAAAGAAAAAACTTCAGATGGCGTTGATGCCGTGAAAAAGACAACTTCTCAAGTAGTGAACGATGACGACAATCGTGTCAAGTAAACGCACAAGCGTTTTGAAGTTGCGGTAGTAAGTTTCAGCACAACGGCCTAAACGTTGTGCTTTTTATATTAGAGCTAGGGTGATTTAAGATATGAAGCGAATAAAAATTCAAAGGTTTTTGCATGAACACGGGAATGTTTTTTTGCTTGCCTTAACTAGTGGTACCTTAGTAGCTTTGCTAACTTCTATGACTGCTTCTTGGGAATACGTTCTCCTAACAGGATGGGATTGCGCTATAATGGTGCTTTTTTGTTTAGTAATTTACTCTTTTTATCCGATGGATCAAGGGCGACATACGAAGAAAGTAATTCTCAAAGAAGGTATTCGATACCCACTGATTGATGCGTTTGTTGTCTTTTCAAGTGCAGTGAGTGTTTTTATTGTGATTTTGCTATTAACTGTTAGTAAAGGCAGTCGCATGGAAATTGTATTTTGTATTTTCAGTGTTTTTTCTTCTTGGAATTTGATTCAATTATTGTACGCTATTCACTACACGGAAATTTATTACCAAAATAATGGTGGGGTATCATTTAATGCAAAGGATCTTCCGAATTTTTGGGATTTTTTGTATTTAGCTTATACCATTGGTATGACTTACCAAGTTTCCGATACCAATTTTTCTACAACCCGCTTTCGAAAAGTTGCTTTAGGGCACTCGCTCATTTCTTTTGCTTTTAGTACACTTCTCATTGCCACTATGATTAATTTTATAGCCAGTTTGATTAGTAGTCACTAAGCCTTTTTTAGAATTAAACGCGATAGGAGTGCAAGCTAAATATTTGCGGAAAAAATATGACAGTGGTAACCTGTATTTAGGTTCTGATAGAGAACCGGAAGGAGAGATATCATTATGGGATTAATTTGGACACTTATCGTAGGTGCAATTATCGGCGCTATTGCAGGAGCAATTACAAGCCGTGGTGCAGCTATGGGATGGATTAGCAACATCGTCGCTGGTTTAATTGGTTCTTGGTTAGGGGAAAGTCTTCTAGGATCATGGGGACCAAGCTTAGCAGGAATGGCACTTATTCCTTCAATTATTGGTGCAGTTGTATTAGTCTTAATTGTATCTTGGATTACTAGTCGCACAAATAAGTAATTTATAAAAACTCAATGCGTAAAACTGTAATTGACTGTTTCACACAGAAAGTAGGTATAGGAGAAACTTATCATGACAGAAAACAAAAATAAAAACCAAAATAAAGAAGAGCAAGTTAAGGATCAAAAGGAAAAGATTGATCCTGAGTCAACTGCCGAAAATACCAATCTTTATGAACATGATCCAAAAAACGCTGATTATAAAAAAGCGGACTAAGGATTATATCAGTATTGCTACTAAAGCTTAAATTTGTTAGTTAACAAGTTAGGCTTTTTTATAAACCCTTTTGCAGTAGAATAGGAGACTTTTTAATGAGTTTGAATGAATTATATGAACTAAATGATGGACATCACTTACCAAAAATTGGTTTGGGAACTTTTCAGATTCGAGGTTATCAAGGCGTTGACCAGATTTTAAATGCTATACAGAGCGGTTACCGATTGCTTGATACGTCTACAAATTATGACAGCGAAGGTGCGGTTGGAGAAGCTATTCGTCGTTCAGGTATTCCACGTTCGCAATTTTATGTAACGACAAAACTTCCTGGTAAATATCATCATTTCGACGATGCTTTGAAAATTATTGAAGAATCGTTACTTCGTTTAGGCTTAGACTATTTGGATCTTTATTTGATTCATTGGCCACTTCCTAAACGAGACAATTATGTGGAGGCTTGGCAAGCTTTAATTGAGGCACAAAGACGTGGACTAGTTCGTTCGATTGGTGTGTCCAACTTTGAAAAGGAACACCTAGATAAGATTATTTCAGCAACGGGAGTCACACCGGCTGTTAATCAAAATGAAATTCATCCATATTGGCCGCAGGAATCATTGGTGGCTACTAATCAAGTGTATGGTATCGTGACTGAGGCTTGGAGCCCACTAGGTCGAGGCAGTAGCGAATTAACAGAACCGTTAATTTTAAAATTAGCTGAAAAATATGATAAAAATGCGGGTCAAATTATTTTGAGATGGCATATACAACGTGGTATTTTACCAATTGCTAAAGCCACCACTCCTCAGCATCAGCGACGTAACTTAGATATATTTGATTTCACACTGACAGAGACTGAGGTTAGCCAAATATCTGATTTGGAACGTAAAGATGGACGTGTGGATGACCAAGATCCAAAAGAATACGAAGAATTTGTTTAAGTGATTTATGGTTTTCTCACTTTTAAAATTTTTACAAAGGAATATTGAAAAGTATGAAAACTAGATCAAAAAAAATTAAGCTGAATTTTCTGCATTACTGTGTTTACGTTATATCATTAGGCGGATTTTTATTTGGCTATGATACTGGTGTGATTAACGGCGCACTGGCATTTATGAGCCGTCCGGACCAACTTAATTTGACACCGACCTTACAAGGCGTTGTGTCTAGTTCATTGGTTATTGGTGCTTGTTTTGGGGCACTAGGGTGTGGTCGAGTTGCTGATAAAATTGGTCGCCGTAAAACACTACGAATCATTGCAATCGTATTTACAATAGCTACATTGTTTTGCGCTGTTGCCATGAACTTTTGGCTTATGTCATTTTTTAGATTTGTATTAGGTTTAGCAGTTGGTGCTGCATCAAGTTTGTCACCAATGTACTTAGCAGAAATTTCACCAGAAAATTTAAGAAGTGCTAATGTCAATAAAAACGCTATTTTTATTGTACTTGGTCAGTTATGTGCTTTCATTGTAAACGCAATACTAGGTAACATCTGGGGCCATTGGGGTCCAATTTGGCGTGTTATGGTGATTTCTGGTGCGATCCCATCAATTATTCTCTGGGTAAACTCTTTTCGTATCAGTGGTAGTCCGCAATGGTTACTCTTAAAGCATCGCTTTAACCGAGCTCGAAAGATATTTCGTCGATTGGGATTTGAAAATACCAACCAGTTTATCAAATCTCAGAGTGAGCAATCTAGTGAGCAGAACGACGAATTTAATTGGTCAACAGCATTAAAAAACAAGAAGTTGATTTATTTGTTAGTGACAGGAATTGTGATTGCTTTGATCCAGCAAATATCAGGTGTAAACACCGTGATGTATTACGGTACGATTTTACTTGAAAAAGTTGGTATGGGCGAAAGTGGTTCCTTGTATGCCAATGTGTTAATTGGTGTCGTTTCTGTTATTGCTAGTATATTTGGTACTCGAATGATAGAACATGCCAATCATCATCGCATGTTGATTATTGGTTTAATTGGTAACGTTGTTTTTATGGCGCTACTTGGAACTATTATGAAATCTAATGTTTTTTCTCAAGGAGTAACTAATGCTTTGGTGCTTATCAGTTTAACGTTGTTTTTGGCTAATCATCAAGGTATTGTAAGTCCTGTTACATGGCTTTTGTTAGCCGAAATGTTTCCTGGAAAGGTTAAGGCGCAATTTATGTCCGTGGCCACAGCAACAACTTGGATAACCAACTTTGTCATTAGTTTGATCTATCCGCAGTTAGTTGCTATTCTTGGAACAGCATTGGTATTTTTCGTTTTTGCCATGTCAAATGGATTAAGTATTGTGTTAGCAAGTCTGTTTGTCAATAGTAAAAAAATGTCAAAGGCCTATGATACAGCTAGTTTATCATAGCCTCCAAAAAGGAGTGTAATTAATGGCTAATTTTTACATTGATACGACGGAAGTCGTTCATGAAATCCCACAAAATGATCGCCCAAAATTTTATATGTTTGGTGTGCCGAGTTATACAAATATGGGCGATCAGGCAGTATCATTAGCTGAAAGAAAATATATTGAAAATGAATTTCCTACTTATCAATATATCGAAATTATTGAAGAAGATGATGATGAAGCTATTCCAGTAGTACTGGAACATCTCCGTGCCGATGATATTATTGCTTTTACTGGCGGTGGCAATATGGGTAATTTGTATCATAATCACGAAGAGGCAAGGCGTAAAGTCTTTTCGACATTTGTAGACAATCTTACAATCTCATTTCCGCAATCAATTCATTTTGAAGATAATGAGGACGGTGAAATTCAAAAGAAAAAAAGTCAGGAAGCCTATGGCAAGAATCCAAATCTTGTTCTTGTAGCTCGCGACGCACAAAGCTTTCATCGTATGCTCACGATTTTTGACAACAAAGTTATTTTCACGCCGGACATGGTATTATACATGAATTCGGTAGACTGGAAATTTGAACGTAACGGCGCTCTGTTTGTTCTACGTCATGATTCAGAGAAGGTTGTCAAGCAAACCACTATTGATAAAATAAAAGAAATACTCGGTAATGACAGACCAGTGAAACGTGTTGATACAGTGCTAGATGAACCAAAAGAGATTACGCCGGTCACACGTGACACCTTGTTTGAGCAACAGCTTGAGTTATTTTCACATCAGGAAATCATCATTACCGATCGTTGGCATGCAATGGTTTTTTCTGTTTTAACTGGGACACCTTGTTTGCTTTTTGGAAATAGCTATGGAAAGGGCAAACACGCTTACTTTGATTGGCTAGAGCATGTGAATTGGATTGATTACACAGATGAGACCGATATCGATCGAATTGAAAGTGGTTTAAAACAATTGATGAAGCAGGAACGTCATGATTATAATGTAAAAAAAGACTTCCAGCAGCTTCATGATATTATAGAAGAAAATATATCTAAATAAGATTTCTAAGAACCTAGTACTTTTTTGTTCTAGGTTTTTTTGCAGTTAGATAAGTAAGAATGATGAAACGTTCTAATGTAAGCGTTACCAAAAAGTGGTATAATTCTGCTATAAATGTAATTTTTATTCTTAAATAGAATAAATTATTGTATTGAAAACAAAAACAAGGAGTTGGAAGAATGAGCACAAAATTTGATTTATCCTTTATACAAGGACTAACCGTTCGTGAAAAAGCTGAATTAGTAACAGGAAAAGATTTCTGGTTTACCGCGGAAAACCATGATAATGACATACCAAAAATCATGGTAACAGATGGTCCTTCTGGATTGCGAAAACAAGCAAGTAGTGCAGATGCACTAGGCTTGAATCAAAGTGTGGAGGCCATTGCTTTTCCAAGTTCGGCGTTGATGGCTAGTTCATTTAATGTTGGCATGCTTTATGAATTAGGTCAAAATCTTGGTACAGCCTCTAGAGCTGAAAATGTGTCAGTTTTATTGGGGCCAGGTATTAATATTAAACGCTCGCCATTGGCAGGAAGAAATTTTGAATACTTTTCCGAAGATCCATATCTTACTGGAGAATTAGGAAGCGCTTATGTGAAGGGTGTGCAATCGCAAGGCGTTGGTGTGAGTGTCAAGCACTTTGCAGCCAACAACCGAGAAGATCAACGTTTTACCTCGTCCTCGAATGTTGATGAACGTGCTTTACGTGAGATATACTTGATGGCTTTTGAAAAAATTGTCAAAGAGGCACATCCAGCAACGTTAATGTGCTCTTACAACGCGATTAATGGCGTGCTTAATTCTCAAAATTACCGTTTGTTAACCGAAATACTGCGTAATGAATGGGGATATACTGGCGTCGTTATGTCAGATTGGGGAGCAGTGGCCGATAATATTGCTTCGCTAAAAGCAGGTTTAGATTTAGAGATGCCTGGAAATGGTGCATATTCGATTGATAAAATTGTATCTGCTGTCCAAAATGGTCAGTTAGAAGAATCAAAATTAGATATTTCGGTATTACGCGTACTGGCGTTGGTTGAAAAGTTCCGTGTTAACGAAGATGATGGTACGGATTATGATAAGAATAATCAACATGAGTTTGCTCGAAAAGCAGCAGAGGATAGTATTGTTTTACTAAAAAATGATGACGATGTTTTACCGATTAAACAAACTGAAAAAATTGCATTAATTGGTGAACTAGCTCAGAATCCAAGATATCAAGGTGGCGGTAGTTCACATGTAAATGCGTACAAAGTTGTTACACCACATGAGGTTGCAAGCAACAGTGATTACAATGTTACTTATACTGCAGGGTATAGCTTATCTGAAGAAAAAGGTAATTTAGATTTAGAACAGCAAGCAGAATCTATTACTGAGTCGAGTGACAAAATCATTTTCTTTGCTGGGGTTCCAGAACAAGATGAGTCAGAAGGATTTGACAAAAAAACAATTGACTTACCGGAAAATCAAGTCAATTTGATTCAAAAGCTATCAGCAATTAATCCTAATGTAATTGTTGTTCTTCAAAATGGATCAGCGGTTGCAACACCTTGGAGAAGTAAAGTAAAAGCAATTGTAGAAACTTATTTAGCCGGCGAAGCCGTCGGTGAGGCGACATGGAATATTTTGACTGGTCAAACAAATCCTTCAGGTAAATTAGCAGAAACTTTCCCTGAAAAAATTGAAGACACACCGGCATACGGAACGTTCAATGCTAGTGTAGATGAAGAAAATTACCATGAAGGAATATTTGTTGGTTATCGGCATTATGATTTAAAGCAGAAAGAAGTTGCATTTCCATTTGGACATGGATTAAGTTATACAGATTTTGAGTATGAAGATTTGGAAATAGTAGCTAATACGAAAAAGCATGTCACAGGTAAAATCAAAATAACCAATGTGGGCTCAATATATGGCAAAGAAGCAGCTCAAATCTATGTTCAAAATCTAGAAAGCCGTGTTGAGAAACCTAGTCAAGAATTAAAAGCATTTGTTAAAGTTGGTCTCAATCCAGGAGAAAGTAAAACTGTCGAATTTTTCTTAGATCGAAGAAGTTTTGCTTGGTATAACGTGAAAAAAAGTATTTGGCAAGTTGATCAAGGTGACTATAATCTAAAAATAGGTAGTTCTTCGCGCGATATTAGATTAGAAAAAATTGTTTCCTTAGAAATGGGCACCAAAAATAATAGTCCAATCAGCGGAGACACCTATATCAGCGAAATTATTAACCGAGATGGTTTACATGAATCACTCGTGGCGTCTGGTTTACAAACAGCGATTGAGAGTATTAGTTCATCTGATAGTAATCGAGAGCTAATGGAAAACTTGCCACTGCGGGCAATTATTATGATTGGAGCAAATGTGGATCAAGTGAACAAGTTTATTGAACTAGCAAATAATTGACCCACTCGTTTGTAAATTTCGTTGAAAATATTTACTCAAAGATAGCTTGGTTAGTGTACAAAGAGATATAAATAGATGCTTGCAAACTATTTAATTTCATTGTATACTTACTTTTAGTAATTAGAAAGAAGGTCACATAAATGACAAAATATGGTGTTGTTGTTGGTTCGATTCGTGAAAACTCATTTTCAAAGGGAGTAGCTGACGCACTTGTAGCTGGTCTGCCTGAAGATGCTGAGGTAAATTACTTGAATATCAGTAACTTACCACTTTACAATCAAGATTTTGATGCTGATTCGCCTGAAGAATATACAACGTTCCGCGCGGCAGTTGCTGAGCAAGATGCATTTATCTTTGTCACACCTGAGCATAACCGAAGCATTTCAGCAGCTTTGAAAAATGCCTTAGATGTTGCTTCTCGACCTTGGGGGGAAAACGCATGGGCTGGCAAACCAGCGCTAGTCGCTTCACAATCAATTTCTGGTATTTCTGGTGTATTGGCTCATCACGTGCTACGTCAATCTTTGGTATTCTTGGATATGCCAACTCTGCAACAACCAGAACTGTATATTGGCAATGTTCAAAACTTAGCCGATGAAAATGGTCATATTACTAACACAGATACGCAAAATTTTCTTGCAAATGCAGCAAAGCAATTTGTTACATTCGCACAAAAGTTTTAATTATAAATATATATAAAACCTGGCTTTAGAAATAAGTCAGGTTTTTTATGTGCCTTTATATGCGATTAAAATTAAAATGAGGGTATAATAAAGGTAAAGGAATGTTAAATAGTATGGACAAAAACCAATTTGAAAAAAGAAACGATGACTCAGTCTCAGAAGACAAAGAATTCAATTCTTTTTTTTCTGAATTATTGCAACGATTTCCTGACAAAACTGCAAAGATTATACAGAACTCATATGAAAAATCGAAATCCAAGGCGGACAAGATATTATTTAAAAGTCAATCGAATTTGGATCAAGTTTTTGATACTTTTTTAACGGGAGTTGATCAACAAACAGCTCAGAAATGTCATCGGATTATTCATGCTGCATCATTGAGTGCCGCAATTGTGGGCTGCTCGCCAATTCCTTTCTCAGATGCGTTTTTACTAGTACCAATTCAATTGACTATGATGTCGCGATTGCATAAATTGTTTGGCCAGTCATGGTCAGAAGGGTTAGGTAAAAGTTTATCTAAGGAACTGGTAGTTGTAGGTCTTGGTCGTAGCGCAGTTGGGAATATTATTAAATTTATACCAGCTGTGGGAACTGTATCTGGTGCTGTAATCAATGCTTCCGTTGCTGTTTCAATCACTGAGGCTTTGGGATGGGTGACGGTGAAAATGTTAAATGATGGTGAAGATATATTTGAAAAAGCCATGTCATTTCGAGGACAGTTTGAAATTCTCTTTAAAGCACTTAGAAAAGCGAAAAAATAATTTTAAAAAGCATATCTCATGTGGATATGCTTTTTTTATAATTATTTGACATTAATTAAGAAACATTATAAACTATTTTGATTATGTATTAATTGCTAGGGGGAAACATTGAACATGGGGAAATTAAAAATAGTTTTAAAGTATTTGGTATATGCATTTTTACTCAGTTTTGTATTGGATATCGGCGGATTGTTTAGCGGAATATATGCTGAGCGTAGCGGTTTACCTGAGGAGTGGCTTGAAAATAGTCAGGGAGCTACGGTTTTCATGTTGATTTGTCAAATTACTTTACCAATCTTCTTGATGTTCCAGTATAAAGGTCGAAAAAATGATCTTAGAATTGTGATGCCCTTTGCTAAAGATAAAAAGGCCAACAAATATTTGATAGGGTACGCTGCTGGGGCAATATTCTTTCTGCTAACTTGGATAATAGCAGTCGCCTTTGGAGGATTTCAAGTCGTTAACATTTGGCATATGCGCAATGTACTGTGGCTTGTTCTCTTTCTTTTAGGTTTTTGTATTCAAGGGATGGGTGAAGAAATACTAGTTAGAGGATATTTGTTAGGTAAATTGAGTCAACATTTAAGCTATGTTTCAGCTATTATAATAAGTTCGATTTTTTTCGCTGCGCTACATTTGGCAAATCCAGGAATAACCAGAGTAGCTTTCTTAGAGCTATTTTTGTTTGGTGCTATCATGGCTATGATTCGAATTGAAACCAACGATTTGTGGACGGTGGGCGCCTTTCATGGTGCGTGGAACTTTTTTCAAGGACCGATTCTTGGTGTTGCAGTTTCTGGTACCAACGGTGGTGTGTTAATTTTCAAATCAATTCCAACACAAGCTTATGAATGGTTAAATGGTGGGCGTTTTGGCATCGAAGGCAGTGCAATGAGCCTAACGTTACATGTTGTGTTATTTGGTGTAACCGCAGTTTGGATTAAATTAAACAAGAATAACTCAAAAATCATTTGCGAATCTACTAAATAATTTTTTATTTTGCTCTGATGATTGATTATTCTTTTAGTCTAGATAGGGGAGTTTGAAAGAATTCGTCTGAATCGTCATTATCTAGGATATGTTCGATTGAAACGGTGTCGATTTCAGCATGGAGTTGCAGGTGTTTTGAGTTTAGCACTTTTAAGGTTGATAACATTGTTTGCTGATTATGTATCTGTCCCACTGTGATATGGGGCGTATATGGAAACTCAGGGCGTAAAAAGGGTGAGAACAAAGAGGATTGATATAAAACATCATGCATTTTTTGAATGAATGAACACCCCTCGTTAACAGGTAGCCAAAGATAATTTTTTTCATCAGACGAAAAATTTTCAAAAGTCACGTTGAAAGCCGAGAATGGTTTTAAAATCGTTTGAATATTTTGGATAATAGCTTCGTCTGTATCCTCACTTTCAAATGGGAACACAAGAGTGATGTGTGGACGAATATGTGGATATAAGGGATCAAGTTCGCTCCTGATATTTTGAATTGTTGTTACTTCTGAAAGTTTAGGAAATATTAAAATAGAACGTAACATAAACCTGGCCTCTTTAAATAGATTTGACTTGTGTTTGTAGTATATCAAATTTTAATGTACACAGTCTTCATAAGAAACAAAAAGTTATCAATATATTATATATTGATAACTTTTTGTATGTTAAAACTTACTTATTTATTGATTAAAGTCAAAACGATATCATGTTTATCAACTTTACTACCAATAGGCTTTACAATGTTGAATTCAGAAAGGACATTAGAATTAGTTATTGTCACAATAACGGTGTCATCAAAGCCAGCATCCTTTATTGACTTGTCCCAGAATTCAATGAGTAGATCACCTTTCTTAACGTGCTGGCCGCGCTCGAAGTAAGTGACAAATCCTGTCCCTTGCATAGCAACAGTACCAATACCAATATGAATTAATGTGACTAGACCAGTGTCTGAAACCAGACCAATGGCATGTTTTGTTGAGAAGGCAACGCGAACGGTTGCATCAAATGGCGCATAAACTCGACCATCGTTCGGGCGAATTCCAAATCCTTGACCTAAAGAGCCTGAAGCAAATGCATGGTCATTAACAGATGATAGATCGATTAATTCACCGGCAATAGGTGCATTGTATGTGTACTCACCAGCTTTTAATTCGGGAGTGGTTGTAGTTGTTGTTGTGTCAACAAATTTCTTTCCCCATGTTTTTTCAAGTTGGTCAACAATTTCAGCGTGCTTGCGCTCAGTAAGTGTTACTTTGCGATAAAATACGTAGGTGCCGACTAAAATAATAACAATTGGCAAACCAAACATAATGATTTTGAAAATAGATTGTCCAGACCCCGTTACTGAAGAAGCTGTGGCACCAGTTGTCATTCCTGCGACTACGGCAGTTAATCCGACGACACCGTTTGAAATAGCGCCAGCTAATTTATCTAATAGTGGACGAACCGACAACGTTAATGATTCATCACGATGACCGAGCTTCAGTTGACCGTACTCCACAGAATCAGAGATTGTCATGAGAACTACTAAGAACACAAGTGGTTGTGGAATGGCAAATAATTCGGCAGCGATTAGAACCATTGTGAGTGATTGTCCTGCAAAAATAAACAGAAATAACCCGATAATCATGGTTAAGATACACCAGAAAAATAAATTACGTCGATTAAGTTTATCAGCTAATTTTGGAAATAGTGAAACAGATAGTAAGCCAGTCACAATGTTTAGTGAGGCGAAAATTGAGAAAGCAGATGAGTTTCCTAAAATAAAAGTGAAATAATATAATTCCAGCGAATTAACAAGAGTGACGCCGGTAGTGTAAAATCCATAAGATAGGGCAATCCACATGAGCTGGTCATTATGTGTTAGTATGTGGATAACATTTTTGAACGTTGTTTTTTCTTTGTTCTTACGTAGGTCGGAATCAACTTCTTTAGTACCAACACCGACAGCGACCGCACTTAGCCATGCGATTACCGCAATAATAACAGCAAACCAGAACCAACCACGAGTGTCACCAGTACCATCATTTTGATTCAAAGAAAAAAACAAAACAATAGGCATAACAACAACGCCGACTAAGTTTCCACCGATAGTAGAACCAATACGGGCAAAAGTTGCGGTTTTTTCACGCTCACGTGAGTCAAAAGTTAATGCCGGTATCATTGACCAGAATCCAATATCTTTAAATGAATAGAAAATGTCCATAATAATATAGATTACGCCAAAGATAATCAAATAAAGAAGTGGGTTTGATTTATTTAGACCGCCCATATTTGTGAAAAGAATGATCAAAGCAACTGACCCAACCGTCCCACCAACAACCACCCAAGGTTTAAATTTACCCCATCGGGTGCTAGTATTGTCAATTGCATTACCAATAAATGGATCAATTGCCAATTCAACAAAACGTAACAAAAAGATAATTAGTGTAATTGAACTAATCATTTTGTCATTTTGCGCAGCATTACCACTGTTGAATAAATGTGTGGTAACAAACATAATGAAATACGTTGATAATGTCGCAAAAAACATATCATTACCAAATGCACCAAAAGCGTATGAAATGCGTGAGGACATTGACTGTTGGTTAGACTTCATAATTGTAATCTCCTTTTGTAGTAGCTAACACCTCAATAGTAAGCGCTTTCATTTAAAAAATCAATACTTTTTAGTAAATATTTAGTAAATAGTTATTTTTTATATTTTGATGTAAAATGATAAGGAGTATAAACGAAACAAATGAACTTGCATAAATTGAGGAAGAAAATATGGTAACAATTAAGCAGATCGCGTTGGAAACGGATGTGTCATCAAGTACCGTTTCTCGAGTTTTGAATAATGATCTGACTTTGTCAGTTTCTGATGAAACTCGTAGAAAGATTATTGATACCGCGCAAAAGTTGAATTACACAAAAAAACATAAAAAAAGTATTTCCAAAAAAATAATTCATATTGCGGTATTGACGGTTTTTTCTGAAATCCGAGAAGCCAGTGACGCTTACTGGCGACAAATATATCTGAGTATTGAACAGAATGCCCAGGATCAAAACATTATTGTTGATGAAGTTGTTCGAATCAATCAGGGTATCAATATCGCGGATTTCGTAACTTACGATGCCATTATTATTTTGGGTGATATGACTCAAAAAGCCGTGAACCAATTACAGAAAATTAATGAGCGAATTGTGTTGGTTGATGCTAAAACGCATTATGAAACCATTGACTCTGTCAATCCCGAACTGAAGATGATGACAACACGGATATTGAATGAGTTTTATCAAGCTGGACGACGGCATATTGGATTTATTGGTGGCGTCAACGATCTGCTAGAATTAGATGGCTCCTCAACACTTGCTGTCGAAGATGTGCGTAGCAAAATCTATCGTAATTGGGCTGAAGAACATCAAATGAGTCCCCATTTTTATACAGGACCATGGCATGCTGAAACAGGCATGCAAGGGGCTATATCGTTATTAAGAGAAGAACACAATATAGACGCATTTTTAGTTGCTTCAGATCCGATTGCAATTGGTGCCATTAATGCATTGAAATCCGAGAATCTAGAGCCGGGAATTGATATTGATGTGGTGAGCTTTGATAATGTTGAATTATCCTCTTACTTGGTTCCGTCACTAACGACGGTAGATTTAAATCCTGCGGCACTAGGGAAGACGGCTTTAGAACAAGCCTACGAACTTGCAAACGATGCACGTGATTGGACAGTTTGGGCTACAATACCGGGAAATTTGAAATATCGAGAAACTTTTAAAAAGTAAAAGTAACCGTTTACATTTTAGTAAACTAGTGGTAAACTGTGTTTGTAATTTAGTAAAAGACTTCACGGAGGAAGATTATGGCTAATGCAAACATTTCTTTTGATGACAAGCAAAATGTTTTTCATCTTTCGAATCGACAAATATCTTACCTGATACAAATTGAAGAGGGCGGACTGCTAAGCCATCTCTACTTTGGTAAAAAAATTACAAAATATCACGGTTCACGACATTATCCACGTCTAGATAGGGGATTCTCACCAAACCTATCTGGAGATCCACATCAAACAGATCGTAGTTATTCGAAAGACACATTATTACAAGAATACGGTGGTTATAATACGGGAGATTTTCGTCAAGCCGCGATTAAAATTAAAGGAGCCAACGGTGCACAAGCATCTGATTTTCGTTTTCAATCATTCGAAATTATAAATGGCAAGCCACATATAGATCATTTGCCGCAGGCCTACGTGTTGTCTGAAGATGAAGCTAAAACATTAATAATTTATCTTGTGGATAGTACGCTAGATGTCCAATTATCGCTTTATTACACAATTTATAGTGACCGGCCAGTAGTTGCAAGATCAACTAAAATAACGAATCTCTCTCAACAAAGTATTAATGTTGAGAAAATTGCATCACTGCAATTAGATTTACCAGTAAGTGATTTAGAAATTATCTCGTTACCCGGTGCACACGTGCGCGAACGTCAAATGGAGCGGCAAACTGTGCGCCAAGGGGTGACCGAATTTTCTAGTCATCGAGGAACGAGCTCGCACCACATGAATCCATTTGTAGCACTAGTAACACCAAACACAACCGAAAATGAGGGTGAAGCTGTTGGTATCCAACTGGTTTATTCGGGAAATCATCAATTCACTGTCGAAAGAGACTATGTGGAACAGACACGTGTTTTATCTGGCATTAACGAAGATGGATTTGATTGGCAGTTAAATGCTGCTGATGATTTTCAGACGCCTGAAGCGTTGTTGGTTTATTCTGATGAAGGCTTAAATGGTATGTCACAAGCTTATCATCACTTGCTACGAGAACGTGTAGCCCGTGGAAAATATCAATATGCAGAGAGACCGATTGTTATTAATAATTGGGAAGCAACCTATTTTGATTTTAATGCAGAAAAAATTCAAGAGATATTAGACGAAGCCTCCCCATTAGGCATTGAAATGTTTGTCTTAGACGATGGTTGGTTTGGAAAGCGTGATGATGACGATAGTTCTTTGGGTGACTGGTTTGAGTACGCTACTAAATTACAGAGTGGCGGTGGTTTAGTTGGCTTATCAGATAAAGTACACGAAAAAGGTATGAAATTTGGATTGTGGTTTGAACCAGAAATGATTTCCAAAAATTCTGATCTTTATCGGCAACATCCCGATTATATTCTCGGTATGCCTAACCGTGATTTGACCCCTAGTCGTGATCAATATGTGCTTGATTTTTCAAGACCTGAGGTAGTGGATAATATTTTCCGACAAGTAGTAAATATCTTGGATAATGTTAAGATTGATTACATTAAGTGGGACATGAACCGTCATTTGACAGAAGTATATTCTGCAGCGTTGTCACCAGAACGTCAAGGAGAAGTAGGACATCGTTATATGTTAGGTGTCTATGATTTGGCGGATCGTTTGACTAAACGTTATCCCGATATTTTGTTTGAAGGATGTTCAGGCGGTGGCGGACGATTTGATGCTGGCATGTTATATTTCTTTCCACAATCGTGGACATCCGACAATACAGACCCTGTTGAGCGCTTGAAAATTCAATATGGGACAACATTAAGTTACCCAGTTTCCAGTATGACTGCTCACGTTTCAGCATCACCTAATCATCAAACTGGGCGTCAAACGAGTCTGGCTATGCGTGGGGATGTTGCTACTGCAGGTGTCTTTGGATATGAATTAAACCTAGCTAAATTGTCATTAGAAGAAAAATCAGAAATCAAAAATCAAGTGACATTTTATAAACAGCATCGCTCGTTAATCCAGTATGGTAATTTCTATCGTATTAAAAATCCTTTTAAAAATAATGAAACAGCTTGGGAATTTGTCAGTGAAGATAAGACAGAAGCATTGTTATTTAATTACCGTGTTCTGTCAACTGCGCAGCCAGTTTTCAGTGTAACTAAAATGAGTCACCTGAAATCTGATGGAATCTATGTTGATCAAAGAACAAATGAACGTTATTCTGGAGATGAACTCATGTCAATTGGTCTATATAATACGCCAATTAAGCAAGCTGATTTTACCTCTGCGGTGCGTTATTTCAAATGGCAAGCTGAGTAAGTGAAAGTCATTGTGAAAGGAAAAATGAAAATGACTGAAACGTATGAAGAATTAATTCATGTTTTTAAGGACCGATTTCATCATGAGCCAACTGACAAGTTTTTCTCACCAGGCCGAATTAACTTAATCGGTGAGCATACTGATTATAATGGTGGTCACGTGTTTCCAGCCTCAATTACATTAGGAACATATGGCGTAGCATCTCAAAGAGCGGATAGTTTGGTAAAACTCTATTCGACCAATTTCCCGGATGAGGGGATGATTAGTTTTGACGTTAATGACGAAAAAAAGTTACCCAGAGCATCTTGGGGAAATTTTGTTAAAGGCGTATTGCAAGCTTTAAGAGGATATGGTAATCGTTTTGAGTATGGATTTGAATTAGTTATCAATGGTAACATACCAAACGGCTCAGGTTTGTCATCCTCATCGTCTTTAGAACTCTTAATTGGCGTAGTGGCGCAAAAACTATATGATTTAAAAATTCCGAGATTACAATTGGTGGCCAGTGGACAACGTGCTGAAAACGATTTTGTTGGTGTTAATACTGGAATAATGGATCAATTTGCTATTGGATTTGGTGAAGCAGACCAAGCTATCTATTTAGACACGAATACGATGATTTACGAAATGGTACCAATCTATTTGGGTGATTATGTTGTTGTCATTATGAATACGAATAAACGAAGAGAGTTAGCTGACTCAAAATACAATGAGCGTGTTCGTGAAACCCAAGAAGCAGTCTATCAACTGCAAAAATATACACCTATCCAATATCTGGGTGAACTAGACGCTAAAACTTTTAATAAATATGCTGATAAATTAGAAAGCAACATACTTGTAAAACGTGCTCGCCATGCTGTCTATGAAAACGAACGAACTAAAATTGCTGTCGAGGCATTAAAATCAAATGATTTGGCTAGTTTTGGTAAGTTGATGAATGAATCGCACCAGTCTTTAAAGGATGATTACGCGGTAACTGGAATAGAACTTGATACGCTTGTTGAAACAGCGCAAACAGTTGATGGTGTGCTCGGTGCAAGGATGACTGGTGCAGGATTTGGTGGTTGTGCAATCGCACTAGTACATCAAGATAGTGTTGATGAGTTGAAAACAGCTGTTGGGGCTAAATATGAATCTGTTGTTGGTTACGATCCCTCATTTTATGTAGCAAATGTTGGTGACGGGGCACACTGGGTCGGCAAAGTAGGTGAATAATAATGTTAGAAAACAATTTAATTACGGAATTTACTCAGCGTGTTATCAAACAATCAGATTACACAAATGAAGATGCAATCTACTTGGGAAACCAAATATTAGGCATGATTGGTGAATCAAATTATGAGCATGTAGCAAATGATCAAGATGTTTCGAGGTTATCTACGTTAACACTATTAGATAAGTTGGTAGCAATTGCTGCAGATAACGGCACATTACAAAATAGAAAAATAAATGCTGATATACTAGGGGCACAACTAATGGATTATTTTGTGCCTCGTCCTTCACAAGTTCGACAAATTTTTTGGCAACATTACGAGCACGCTCCACGCGAGGCTACTGACTATTTCTTTGATTTATCGAAAAGAAGTAACTATATCAAGACGCGGGAAATTAGTCAAAATTTATCTTACCCAGTTGACACCGAGTATGGTCAATTACAAATTACAATTAATCTCTCGAAGCCTGAAAAAGATCCGAAGGCAATTGCAGCAGCACTGAAAAATCAAACACAACAACAGGAACAATATCCTGCCTCTCAGTTAGCAAAAGAGAATGAAGGCTACTGGGGTCGTTTGGATTATGCTGCTCGGTCGAATCATCGTGTCATTCCAATAGCTTTAGGTAATGAAACTTGGTATTTTCAATATTCACCGTATGCCTATTTTAATGAACATGCAATTGTGCTATCAGAAAATATTCGACCAATGCACGTTGATCAGGAAAACTTAGCTAGACTGTTAGAATTTGTTACTAAATTTCCAGATTACTTTATTGGATCTAATGCAGATTTGCCAATTGTGGGTGGTTCGATATTGTCCCACGATCATTTTCAAGCAGGACGCTATGACTTACCAATGGCAAAAGCAACATTGAAGGAAAGTTTTCAGATTTCAGATGTGAATCTGTCAGAAGCGGGGGTATTAAACTGGCCAATGACCGCAATCCGTTTAATTGATTCAGACACTGACAAGTTACTCGTAGCGGCTGGTAAAGTAATGAAAACCTGGGGAAATTATGACGATCCAAATTTGTTTATTCAATCTCATAGTCAAACGGGTGAAAGACATCATACGGTTACTCCAATCGTCCGATTCCGCAACAACAAATATGAAGTAGACCTTGTGTTACGAGACAATAATACGTCGTCTGAGTTTCCAGATGGTATTTTTCATCCTCACCCAGATGTACAACATATAAAAAAAGAAAACATTGGACTAATAGAAGTGATGGGTTTGGCTATTTTGCCACCGCGTTTAAAAAAAGAACTTGCAGAAGTCGAAGCATATCTTCTGGGAAATACGGACTCTGTGGCTTCAAAATATAAGATATGGGCCGATAAATTAAAACATGAAGAAACTGTTAATGCTGATAATGTAACGGAAGTGGTGGAGCAAAGTGTTGGTCAAATTTTTAAAAGAGTTCTTGAAGATGCTGGCGTTTTCAAAAATTCTGAAGCAGGCCAAGCTGGTTTGAAAAAATTTATTGAACAATTGACCACTAATTGGAAACATGAATAAAAATACAAGTTATTACTTGTATTTTTTATTTTATCCGCAATGTAATCTGACTTTGATTATCATATAAAAAAATGATAACATTGCAATGAATTGTACACTAAAGATAATCGACAAAGGGGGATAGCGTGGGTAACAATGAATGGATTGGCATCGAAAATGCTCATCAAAATAATTTAAAAAATATTTCAGTCAGTATTCCAAAACATCAGTTAACAGTTTTTACAGGTGTATCTGGTTCTGGGAAGTCAACCTTAGTTTTTGACACTTTGGTTGCGCAGTCAAGACGTGAATTAAATGATACTTTCTCGAGTTATGTGCAACACATTTTACCAAAATATGGTAGGCCTGCTGTAGATAACATTACTAATTTGCCAATAGCAATACCAATTGAACAACGAAAAATGTCGGGTAACGTTAGGTCGACAGTAGGAACGTATACTGAAGTATATACATTCTTACGTTTGCTATTTTCTCGAATAGGCCAACCTTTTGTTGGTTATTCAGATGCCTTTTCTTTCAATCATCCCCAAGGAAAATGTGAAGTTTGTGATGGCTTAGGTTTTACTAAGAAAATTAATTTGACATATCTTGTTGATTTTAATCAATCACTTAATGAAAATCCAATTGATTTTCCAACTTTTGGAAATGGTGCTTGGCGTTGGAAACGTTATGCCTATAGCGGCTTATTTGATTTGAATAAAAAAATAAAGGATTATTCTAAAGAAGAACTAGATTTATTGTTGTACGCACCGCAGCAAAAACTAGCTTCTCCTCCTGAAAAATGGCCAAAAACTGCCTTATATGAGGGTTTGTTACCGAGAATTAAGCGAAGTATTATTAATACTGATGAGGGGAAAAGGCATAGAAAGCAACTTGAAAAGTTTGTATCCACTGGTATTTGTCCAACTTGTCAGGGTTCCAGATTGAATGCGAAGGCGCTGAGTTGCAAAATTGATGGACATAATATTCGTGACTTAGTTGCAATGTCGTTGGACGAATTACAATTATTTATTCAAAAAATAAAAAATCCACTGGTTCAGGATGTTAAAACACAGATTGATAAACGCCTAGATGCTTTAATTACGATTGGTTTAGGTTATCTTAATTTAGCAAGAAGTACAGATACGCTATCGGGTGGCGAAGCGCAAAGAATCAGAATTGCTAGGCACATCGCAAGCTCGTTAAATGATGTGATGTATGTCCTAGATGAACCTAGCTCAGGCCTACATCCAAAAGATATTGAACGACTCTATAAATGTTTGAACGTCTTAAAGAATCAAGGGAATACGATTATTTTGGTGGAACATAATCCATTGTTAATTCAACGAGCCGACTATATTATTGATGTTGGTCCGGGTCCTGGAGTTAATGGTGGCAGTATTCAATTTTCGGGAACATACGATGAGTTTTTTAAAAGTGATACGATTACCAGTATTGCTCTGCGTCAAAATGATAAATTGGATAATCATACTATCAAAAACTTCAAAAAATGGCTTTCTGTTAAAGATAAAAATTTAAACACAGTACAAAATGTTTCTCTAAAAATGCCACTCAATGCTTTGACTGTTTTATGTGGTGTGGCGGGATCGGGTAAATCGTCTCTAGCACAAATAGTAGCGTCAGAATTGATTCAAAAAGGAATTGATGTTATCAATATTTCGCAAAAGAACATTGGTATTAGTCTTAGGTCAACACCACTGACTTACTTAGATATTTTTGATGATATTAGGAAACTATTTGCCAAAGCAAACTCAGTTAGTCCATCGTTATTTAGTTACAATTCAAAGGGCGCTTGTCCGCGCTGCAAGGGGAAAGGCGTTATCGTTAATGATATGTACTTTATGGACGATGTCGTTTCTGAGTGTGAATTGTGTCACGGACAACGCTACAATCAGAAAGCATTGCAATATGACTATAAGAATAAGACAATTGTTGACATATTGTCTATGACAGTGAGCCAAGCCGTTGACTTTTTTAGTGGTATTGCACGAATAGCTACTGGTTTGCAGGCAATCTGTGATGTGGGTCTTGGTTATTTAAAATTAAACCAATCTTTGAGCACATTGTCAGGCGGAGAGTTGCAACGGATTAAGTTATCGAGCTACTTACAAAAGAAGAGTAGTGTTTATGTTATTGATGAACCAACGAATGGGTTACATCTAAGAGATATTGACCATTTGCTCGAGCTTTTCGATAAGCTTGTTGCTAGAGGAAATACGATTGTCATTATTGAACACAGTTTGAAAGTCATTCGACAGGCTGATTGGTTGATTGAGATGGGACCCGAAGGCGGGAAGATGGGCGGTAAAGTTGTTTTCTCCGGCACAATCGATGATTTAAAAAAATCAAATGATGCAATTACAAAACCATATTTATAAACAGAGATGCATATAAAAAGCAGAAAAATATGATTTATTTTTCTGCTTTTTATATTTAGCTATTTATTCGATAAAAATTCTTTTATAGCATTAAATCCTAATTGTCGATTACCCGCTTGACAATGTTGATCACCACCAGATGCCTTGTCAAACATAATTGATTTGACGGAAGCAGCATTAATTAATTTGCTATCAATTTCTACTAAGCGACTACTTGGAACATATTGATCATTTTCGCCAGCTAGCAACAGAACATCTTGATTAATAAGTGGCATAATCGGCTCCATATTATATTTTTGGAACTGTTTTAATAGTTCGTAAGGTGATTGAACGCCAACGTTTTCCATACCCTTATTAATTTTCCAATTTAAATCTAGATCATTGGCTATCATATTTTTTAACATAAGGTTAACTGTTTTGGCATCTTTAGCAGCTAGTAGTTGTTCGATTTTAGTAATTTGATCATAGGGCATTCGAATACGTAATGCATCAAAGAAACTATAGAAAATATCAAATGCGACAACTTTGTCCAATCGTTTTTCAAAGGCAGCGGCACGCATAACTAAATATCCACCTAATGACATACCAACTGCACTAGCTCTTTTAAGGTTGAAATAATCTAATATGACGCTTACCGGATTTTCCCAATTATGTATCAGGTGAATTCCTTGACGTAACGCAGTTCCTTGCCCCGGACCATCAAAAACATAAATATTATAATCAATTCCCTTCAAGAATTTTGACATTTTGACCATCTCTTCCATGTATGAATCGTACCCGGCAAAAAGCAATAGATTCTTAGTGGCGTTTGGTGTGACTAGTTTTACAACTGGTAAATAACCGTTTTCATAAGGTACTTGATATCTTTCGTATTCAAAGTCGTTGAACCCTTTATAAAAGTTTTCTCGATACTTTTGATAAGCATTTTCATCTCGGGGATCCTCAGGCGACAAATAAAACTCAGAAGCCTGATAATAAGTTGATGCGATAGAAAAATCATCATCTTGTTCTCTTGCAATAGCTTTATCATTCCAAGCTTTGAACCAAGACTCTTCATCTTTTAATTGGGGAATGATACTTTTTAAGTCTTCCTGTACTTTTTGATCATCCTCGTATTCATCATTGATGAATCGGTTGATTTGCAGATTGAATTGTTCGTTTTTAACATATTGTTTAAACATATTGTTTCTCCTTCTTTTAAGTACATTTTGACATGATGAAGGTAAAATACAACTGGCAAAAGCGGTAATAAAGAACGATATCATACTGAAAAAAGAAAACAGTATGATATTATTGATGTATAAATAGGGGGTTAGCATTGTGTCAAAAGACAAAAGGGTTATCAAAACAGAGAAATTGATTACTAAAACGATGATGCGGTTGTTGGCGACCACGAGTATTTCAAAGATAACTGTTAAAAAAATTTGTGATGAAGCTTTGATTAGTAAATCAACTTTTTATGATCACTATGTCGACAAGTTTGATGTCATTGACAAGGTTGTTGATGAGTACGCTATGCAGTTTAATTGTGAAATCCAACAAAGATTTGAAGCAGTGCAGCAGAAAGATACCTTTGAAATCTTTAACAAAATTATTAAAGATATGGCTAACCAAGATAGTGATCTATTGATTTTAATGTCGCTCGAACACGATGTACATAGTGTTCAAGATTGTTTTCACAAAATATTATACGATAATGCCCACTCTTTCTTGTCAAAACAAAAAATGAATAATCGTTTTTCAGTTGCTTTCTTGTCCCAAATTTATGCTGATCTTGCATTGACTTCAATTTCTTTTACGTTAAAACATGCTGAGAACAAAAATCTTCTTGAAGAGCAATCTGATTTTATGAATTTAATGCAAGAGGTGATTATTTCTAACGTTAAGCAGTAAATACCCATTCTTAATTTATATAAGTTTTAATTGTGTCACTAATATGCTTTACATATTAGTGACATTATTTTATACTACTAGTATGTTAAACATACTAATTGAGAGGATACATCATGAAACAAAATATATCCAGTCAGATGTTAAAAGGTATTCTTCAAGGAATCATGTTAATGATTTTGGCAAAACGGCCGGATTATGGTTACGGTATTAGTAAACAAATTAATGAATATGGCTTAGAAGATATCCCGAAAGGAACTATTTATCCTTTATTAACAGCCATGGAAAGACGCGGATTAATTGTAGGGAAAATGGAAGTATCACTAGATGGGCCGGATCGTAAATATTATTTTGTTACATCAGAAGGAGAGCAGGCAAAGCAAAACTTTATGCAAGAATGGCATTTTTTAAAGCATGCTGTTGACAAGCTAGTAGAGGAGAATAATCAAGATGAAAACCAGTGAAATGATTGAGGCAAATAATCAATTACGAGTACAGTTAAATACAAAAAATAAAAATTTTTATGAAAATATATTAGTTTACATTAGAATTGGAGGGTTAACACGTGATGAAAATAAAATGGAAGTGCAACTTCTGAACATATTACAAGATATAATTGACGCCCAAAATGATGGCTTAACTGCAGAAGAATATTTTGGTAAAAATCCTAAAGAACTTGCGGATGAAATTTTGTTGGCAATGCCATCTAATATTTGGGAAGGCGTCAAGCTAGCGTTATACATTGTGGCAGCTTATATAGGTTCATCTTTTTTGCCGTCTTTAATGACTGCAGGAACACCTTTGGATGTTGGCGCACTCGTACTGTGCGGGATATACTCAATTATTAGCGTTATTGTAGTATTGAAGTATGTTGCTTCAACAATATATACAGCTAATCGAAAAATGAAGAATAAGTATGCCAAGATTTTTGTATTGTGGTTTACAATCAGTTTATTGTTTGCACCCTTATTTATCATAAAAACGTTTGTACACACACCAATTCAAATAAGCTTAGATGGATGGATTGGCATTATAGTTATTATAATTACCTTAATTATTGGCCTTGTCTTCTTTTTTCGACAGAAAGATAAAACTTTTGGCTGGCCAGTTGTCATTTTTTTAGCTGGTGCAGGAATAATGGGTATTGTCACACGAATACCAGCTTATGGTAATTCATTGCTACATACAAAAAATGGTCGATATTTAGTAGCTGGAATAACTACAATATTGTTTATTTTATTTTGTCTATTCAATATTATCGCAGCTAGAAAATTAGCAAAGCAAACAAAATAAAAAAGTACTGACTGATGTGTAAAGTTCATATCTATCAGTACTTTTTTGTCGACATAAATTGTTTTGGGGATGTTCCTGTTAAACGTTTAAAGGTATGGGAAAAATGTGTGTAATCTTTAAAATTAAGTAACGTTGAAATATCGATTAAGGATAGTTGTGTTGAAAGTAATAAACGTTTTGCTTCTTCAATTTTTGCTTCAATAATGTATTGTTTGAGTGTTTGATTTGTTTCTTTTTTGAATCGTGTGGATAGGTAGTTTTGACTATATTTGAATTGTTTGGCAATATCTATAATAGATAAATTCTCATAGATATGGATTTGAATATAGGTTTGTATTTCAAATACTAAGTGACTTAATTTTCTATACTTCAGGGTTTTGACCAAATTAGCAAAATTGAGGAGAATATTTAACCGAACGTTTTGATTAATGATGTCTTCAACAGTGGTATATTTTTCAATTGTATTTATCCATTGATCAGACAATAAATAAGCTTTTTTTTCATTCACACCAGCTTGAATTACTTCACGTGTGGCTAAGGTTGCTACAATAATGAGCATATTTTTTTCATGACGTAATCGATTATTCTTCATTGCTAAAAATGATTCGTGCTCATTTTTAACCTGAAATTGTTTGTAAGCATTGATGACAATTTGTTTATCACCAGTTTTGATAGTGCTTAGTAATGCTTGTTCATCTAAATAACTGTGATGCGTTTGTAAACGAGAGGAATACTCTAACAAACTGATACCATCATCTGGAGCTTTAATGTTAATTGTCCCATTATTCTTGGGAATTTCATTATATATTATTGCTAGTATTGCACGGTATTTTTGATAGAGATTCAACAAAAGATATGTTGAAGAGTTGCTTTCTGATAGGGTAGGTTTACCATATAGAAACAAGTGATATGTTTTTATTGAAAATATGGCCAAAATCCCATCATAGTGAGAAGAATCAGAATGTACAATTGGATAAAATAGTGGTGAAGAGGAATTTTCCAAAAGAGCTTTGTGAAAATGTAGTTGATTGTTAAGTTGATTTAAGAGATCTTCATCACCAAATATCACATTATTGTGTGTGTCTTGCATAAATATTTTGTCAGTGATTAATTCTTGAATTGCTTTTAAAGTTTCTGCTAACATAATTAACCCCGTTTTTAACAAAAAAAAGTTAGAAAACACAATTTTTTTTTCAACTGAAGACTTATTATTTCATTATAGTAAGCGCTTACAAAAAAATCAACCTAAAGTACTCATCTACTTTTTAAAGGAAGGTATCATGATGGATAATCACATGAGTAAAAAAAATGATGTTTTGTATAATGGTTTGAGCAAATTATATAGAATACGTTTTGTTGTGAGTTTTTTCCTCTTCTCATTCTTATGGATGGGAGCCCTAGCAATTATTGCATCAGTTCTCTTGCCACAACATTTGAAAAATTTAGTTGGAGCTACTAGCTCTGTGGCAATTTTTGGTGTTTTGAATGCTGTAACAGCTATTTCATCGTTAGTTTCCAATCTAATATTTGGTAATTTTTCAGATCGTACCCGCTCAACATTTGGGCGTAGAACACCATGGATTTTTGTAGGAGGTATTCTTGGTGGCGCTTCTTTATTTTTAATGGGTGTTCTAAATAGTATTTGGCTCATTGGATTTTTCTACTGTCTAGCCATGTTTGGTCTAAACATGATGATTGCTCCAGCAATATCGACATTGTCTGACCGTGTTCCAGAAAGTTTGCGGGGCACAATGTCAGCATCAATGTCAGCAGGAACCACTGTTGGTAGTTCCGTAGGCGTGTTGATTGGCGCGTTATTTATTACAAGACAGTTACCCGGTTTTGCACTAGCAGGTATACTAATGGCAGTTTCTGGGATTTTGACAGTTATTGTTTGGCCACGTGAAGAGTCTTCGAAGAGTATGGCTCCTGTTAATAACAGTTTTAAGGATATCTTAGAATCATTTCGGCCACCTATTAAGGGTGCGAGAGACTTTTGGTTAGCATTTATAGGGCGTAGTCTACTTATTTTCAGTTACTACATGATTTACAATTATCAGCTCTATATTTTGCAAAGCTACATTGGATTAAGTACTACATCGGCTGCTGCAACAATTTCAGTGATGTCAGTAATTACTTTGATTGTTGCATTAGTTGGTTCATTTGTATCAGGAATTATATCTGATAAAATGGGCCGGAGAAAGCTGCCAGTTATTATAGCTTCTATCCTGATGGTGATTGGTTTCTTGCTTCCATGGGTGCTTCAATCAACATTCTCAATGATGCTGTTTGCTGGTTTTGCTGGATTAGGCTATGCCATATATGGTGCCGTGGATCAAGCATTGAACATTGATGTCTTACCTTCAAAAGAAACTGCGGGTAAGGATTTAGGAATTTTGAACATTGCCACAACGCTGGGTCAAACAGTTGGACCCATTGTAACCAGTGCGTTAGTAGTTATGGGTGGTTATGGTTATGTGTTCCCAACTGCCATTGCTTTTGCATTAATTGCCTGTGTATTTATCCAAATGATTCGTTCAACAAAATAATGATAAATCAAAAATTCTGGAGGAAAAATGAAAGTTAAAATACAAAAACGTCAAGATGAGACAAAAATTAATCCACGTTTACATGGTCAGTTTATTGAATTCCTCGGTAATGCCATAAATGATGGTATTTGGGTTGGGAAAGAAAGCAAAATTCCAAACATTAATGGTATGCGATTAGATGTCATTAATGCCTTAAAAGAAATTGAACCACCAATCATAAGATGGCCTGGTGGCGTGTTTGCCGATCATTACAATTGGAAAGATGGTGTAGGCAAAAAAAGGAAAAAGGTATTTAATGAAGGATTTGGAACATACAGCGTTGAAACAAACGAATTTGGAACAGATGAGTTCTTAGAATTTGCATCACTGATTCACTCTGAGCCATGGATTAATATTAATTTGTTGACTGGGTCTGCTCGGGAAATGTCTGAATGGATGGAATATATTAATCGTAAGCAAGCAAGTTATTTATCACAAAAAAGAAAGAACTCAGGTCATGAAGCACCTTATAATGTGAATATTTGGGGAATTGGCAATGAAGTTTGGGGTGGTGGCGGCATGATGACCCCTGAGCAATACGTTGCTGATTACCGAAAATTTGCAACTGCGGCACCAACGTTTGCATTGAATCAGTTTTCAGAAGATTCGAGATACTTTATTTTAAGTGGCGCGGATGCTAATAAGCCAAAAGAGCGTCGTTATTGGACTAGCAGTGTGATGAGAGAATTAGCAAAGGCTCGTCCACCGAAAGTTGATGGATATGACTTGCACTGGTATAACTGGTACTTAGGGAAAGAGTTTTCTGCATCAGCAACAGATTTTAATGCCGATGACTGGTACCAAGTAATTAGTGGTGCAATGGAATTAGAAGACATACTTAAAGAACAATATGATTTGATTCAGGATGGTTTAGATCAAATGCCAGAGCCTGAAGGAGAGTTTGATCAAAAACTAGAAAAGATTGATTTGATTTTAGGTGAATGGGGTAATTGGTACGGAAAAGCCTTTTTCGAAGAGAAAGCATTGTATCAGCAAAATACAATGCGTGATGCGATAACAACGGCAATCATTTTAGATATTCTTCATTCTAATGCTGACAAAGTTAAAATGGCTAGTATGGCACAAACAATTAATGTATTGAATGCATTGATATTAACTGATGGTAAAAAATTTGTACTAACACCAGTATATGATATTTTCAAAATGTACAAAGTGCATAGAGGTAATGATGTCTTAGATGTTAATGTAGCAGATCAGAGTAGTGATCACATTAAGCTCTTTGCATCAATAAAAGATAAAATAATTTATTTAAATGTGATTAATTTTGACCTGACTGAAACAATTAATATCAATATTGACCTACCTGGTCAGGTAAGTCGTTATCAAAGGGAAGAATTAGCAGCCAATGACATGCATGAGACGAATACGTTTGAGAATCCCAATCATTTGCGTTCATCGATTGTGGAACAACATGATGATGTTTCTTCGAATGAGCTGTCAAATATTGACATAAAACCAATGTCAATTTCTGTCTTTAAACTTGAATTAAGTTAGGCGCACATTAAATGAAAAATTTGAAGTAATTAGTATCTTTCAAAAAAGATTGAGACAGGTGTCTCAATCTTTTTCATGTTAAAATAACGTGAACAGGAGGTCGTGTATGGTAACAATACAAGATATCGCAAATAGAACTGGTGTGGCGATTTCAACAGTATCACGTGCTTTGGGTGATTCACCTAAAATCAGTTTAAAAACTAAAGAGCGTATTAAGAAAGTGGCACAAGATATGGGATATACACCCAATTTTGCTGCGCGAAACTTAACACAAACTGAAAGTAATACGGTTGGTGTTGTATTTCAACCTCAATCAGAAGGCAATACAGATAATGATTTTGCCATGCAAATTTTATTTGGAATTAATTCTCAATTAATTGCACGGCGATATTTATTAACCACAGCCACAGGCAGTAATTGGTTAGAAGTATTTAATTCGGTGAAAATGATGGTTGAGGCCGGACAAGTAAGGCGTTTTATTTTATTATATACAGTTGAAAATGATCCAATCACAGAACTGCTTAGTGAAAATCATGCGCGTGTTGTGGTTACGGGTGAGCCAGAAAGTGCTACAAATGTTTTGTATGTAGATAACGATAATCGTAAAGCAAGTGCTGAAGCTACTAAGACTTTAGTCAACTATTTTCAATTAAAATCACCACTATTTGTTAGAACAATGGCAGATTGGCGTTTTGAAGAAAATCGCGAACAGGGTTTTCGTGAAGCACAAGAAGAAGGTGATGTTTTATCTTTACCCTTGGAATTCACGCAACAAAAACAGGTTTTACAGAAATATTTTGAGCAACATCAAACGATTGACGGAATAGTTGCTAGTGATGATAAACTTGGTTACTTGGTACGTAATCAAGCACAAGCTCATCTGCCCAGTCATCCTAAATTACCAACAATATCATTCAACTGCTCTGAATACGCCCGCTTGGGAGGGAAAAACTTTTATTCTGTTGATGTCTTACCAAGGACTCTCGGAAGTGAAGCAGTTCGATTGTTATTTAATGACCAGCAATCGCTACTAGAGAGAACTGAAGCTACCAGTGTCATTGTTCCGTATCGTATACCAAAAGTAGGTGAATAGTAATGGCGAACTTAAATGATGTTGCGCGGAATGCCCATGTATCTAAAATGACAGTTAGTCGTGTAATCAACCACCCGGAACAAGTTTCAGAAGAACTGAAAGAGCTTGTAGGGAAAGCAATTCAGGAGGTTGGGTATGAACCAAATCGTATGGCAAAAGCGCTTGTGAATAGGCGTCAGTATGTGATTAGATTTTTACTCTTGGAGGATGTCACAACAGTTGAACCAAATTACGCCAAGTTATTGATTCATATTGCAAATTATCTCCAAGAGAGTGGCTACACGCTCGAAATAAGTACTGATTTAGCTGCCAATACAAACAATATTGACGGGATGATTGTTAGTGGCTGGCGTCAAACAGACTTAGAGAGTTTATCATTAGTGACTGTGCCAATTATTTTGTATGGTGTAGCACCAGAAAATTCATGTCTTTCTTATGTTGACGTTCATAATAAACAAGGAATTGAGATGGCGACGCAATATATGATAGACAGGGGTTATCAGGATATTTGGTACATTGGAATTGCAATTGACTTACCATTTGCTAAACAGAGGGCGTTAGGTTATCGTTCGGTCATGAATAAATATGGTAAGAGTCAAAAAGTTTTTGCGACAGAAAATCATGCCCACTCGGCGGATATATTAATGACGAATATGGTGACAAGTATTCAATCAAATACCGGTTTTGTCTGCGCGACAGATCGTATTGCTTTGGGCGTTGTCAGATCCTTGACACGTATTTATGAAGTGCCAACTGATTTTGGGGTAATTGGATTCGATGGTGTATTTATTGACCAAATTTCCTCACCACAATTAACGACAATTAGGCAACCGCTTGCATTAATTGCAAAAAATTTGGTCAAGGAGATAGTAAACCGAGTTGAGTCTGATGAAGAAAATACCAAAATTGAAGTTAATATTACGCCAGAACTAATTATCCGCGATTCAACGCAATGAAATGATGTTACCGTTAACATCGTGCAAACGCTTCCAAATATTTATCGACTGCTTTATACTGTTCAATGTAAACGGTTACAAAAATAATATTTTGGAGGCAGAAATAATGGATGAAAAGCATAAAGGGCAGGGATTACCTAATTTGCCGCTTAGCACAATTTGGATGTTAAGTTTTGGGTTCTTAGGTGTGCAAATGGCTTTTTCCTTGCAAAGTTCACAAATGGGAAGAATTTTCCAAACATTGGGTGCTGACCCAACAAAACTTGGTTTTTTCTTCATATTGCCACCTTTGGCTGGACTATTTGTTCAACCCTTGGTTGGTTATTTTTCAGATAGAACTTGGACTAAACGTTTTGGGCGACGCATGCCGTACTTGTTAGTTGGAGCGGTAGTTTCGGTTATAGTGATGTTCTTGTTACCAAATTCTGGTAGCTTTGGATTTTCTACAACCGCAGCATTATGGTTTGGTGCAATAACGATTTTATTTATGGATCTTAGTTCAAATGTAGCTATGCAACCCTTTAAAATGGTTGTTGGTGATATGGTTAATGAAGATCAAAAATCATACGCCTATTCTATTCAGAGTTTCTTATCAAATACAGGTTCCGTACTAGCCACAATTTTTCCGTTCTTGTTAACAGCAATTGGGGTTGCTAATACCGCTGGCAAAGGACAGGTTCCAGCTTCGGTTATTATTTCCTTTTACGTTGGTGCAGTTGTATTAGTTGTCTTCTCACTAGTTGCGGTATTCAACGTGAAAGAATACGATGACGGAACTTACGAGCTTTATCATGGTTACGCATTAAACACGCCAAATGATAATAATGGTGGGTTTCTAACTTTATTGAAGCGCGCACCAAAAACATTTTGGATGGTTACTGTGACACAATTCTTTTGCTGGATGGCTTTCCAATATTTGTGGACATACGGTACAGGCGCAGTTGCAGATAATGTCTTTCGTGCAACCGACCCAACAACAGCAGGTTATCAAAATGGTGGAAACTGGTTTGGCATTTTGTCGGCAGTTTATGCGATAGCTGCCGTACTCTGGTCGTTAGTATTGTCTAAAATTCCGGCTGAAAAAAATAAATTTGGGTATGCTTTGTCGCTGCTATTAGGGGCATCAGGATTCGTTTCAGTTTTCTTTATCCATTCACAATATCTTTTAATTGCATCTTTCATTTTGATTGGTATTTCATGGGCAGGGATGATGGCTTATCCATTTATCATGGTTACTAATGCATTGAACGGCGATCACATGGGTACGTATCTAGGGCTATTCAATGGCTCTATATGCTTACCACAAATTGTGGCGTCAGTTGCAAGTTTTGTTGTATTTCCAGCATTAGGATCACATTTTCCATCAATGATCTTGGTTTCAGGTGTTTTGATGCTATTGGGTGCAATCAGTGTTGGTTTTATTAAGGAAATTCATAGTAATCCAGTGAATGCAGATTAATATAGTTAATGAAATAACGTTACCGCAAAGAAGAATGAGGCATAAAAATAATGAAAAGAATCTTTGAAGTTAACCCTTGGACAGTTACCACGCATGATTTAAATCCTGAAGACAAACGCTTACAGGAATCTATGACTAGTTTGGGAAACGAATATATGGGTATGCGTGGTATGTTTGAAGAAGTTTATTCAGGCGATACACATCAAGGTATCTATATTGGCGGTGTGTGGTTTCCAGATAAAACAAGAGTTGGCTGGTGGAAAAACGGATACCCACTATACTTTGGAAAAGCTATCAATGCTTTGAATTTTGTTAAAGCAGATATTTATGTTGATGGGCATCAAATTGATTTAGCCAAGAATGAATTTCAGAATTTTGAAGTATCCTTAGACATGAAACATGGCGTTTTGAATCGTCGATTTACAGTCTTTGGCGTTGAAGTTCAAGTATCGCGTTTCGTTTCAGCTGCGTTTAAAGAACTAGCAGATATTCATTATACTTTTACATCTGCAGATGGATATAAGCATAATATTCGTTTTGATGCTAGCATTGATGCTGATGTAGTCAATGAAGATGCTAATTATGACGAAAAATTTTGGCAAGTCTTAGATGCCGGTAATGGTGTCGCATCGTCATTTATTGCCACACAAACCATTGAGAATCCATTTGGTGTGCCACAATTCACAGTGGTTGCTCGTCAAAGCTTCATTGGTGGCGAAAAGCACGGCTCTAATCGTGGAACAAAAGAAGTTACTGATAACTTTGATATTGAGGTACCAACTAGTGGCACAGTAAATTTTGAAAAGCGTGTCATCGTAACCACTTCTCGAGATTACGATAGTTTAAAAGAAACTATAGATGCTGGGACAACGTTGACGGACAAAGTTTTAGAAAAATCTTATCAAGAAATATATGAAGACCATGCGCAAGAATGGTTGAAACGGTGGGAGAAGGCTGACGTTCAAATTGAAGGTGATGATGCTGCGCAACAAGGTATTCGTTTTAATTTGTTCCACCTCTTCTCAACGTATTATGGTAATGATTCACGGCTAAATATTGGACCGAAAGGCTTTACCGGTGAAAAGTATGGTGGTGCAACGTACTGGGACACAGAAGCTTTTGCCATTCCGGTCTATCTTGGTGTTGCTGATCCATCAGTTACAAGATCACTGTTGCAATATCGTTTTGATCAACTTGATGGTGCCTTTCATAATGCCAGACAACAAGGTCTAAAAGGCGCGCTTTATCCTATGGTGACTTTTGATGGTATTGAATCTCATAATGAGTGGGAAATAACATTTGAAGAGATTCACCGTAATTCAACTATTGCTTATGCGATTTATAATTATACAAATATTACCGGAGATCACTCTTGGTTAGATGGGGATGGAGCGCAAGTACTTTACAGCATCGCGCGTTTCTGGGCTGACCGCGTTCACTATTCAAAACGCAATGATCAGTATATGATTCACGGTGTCACTGGACCCAATGAATATGAAAATAATGTTAATAATAATTACTACACTAATTGGATGGCTAAATGGGTCTTACAGTATTCGCTTGATCACTATGACGAAATTAATGATATGCAAAAGACAAAGTTAGCTATTACCGATGAAGAGTTGGTTCAATGGCAAGATATTGTTACTAAAATGTATTTACCAGAAGCTGATGTTGATACAAAGAATGGCAAAAAACATATTTTTGTACAACATGATACATTTTTGGATAAAGATTTAACCCCGATTGCTGATATGCCACAAAATATTCGTCCAATCAACCAGAACTGGTCTTGGGATCGAATATTACGATCGCCATACATTAAGCAGTCTGACACTTTGCACGCAATGTTCTATTTTCCTGATGCCTTTACTGAAGAAGAGAAACGTAACAATTTTAATTTTTATGAGCCATTGACTGTGCACGAATCATCATTATCACCGTCAGTTCATGCGATATTGGCTGCTGATTTACAAATGGCTGACAAAGCTGTTGAAATGTATGAACGCGCTGCGCGATTGGATTTGGATAATTACAATAATGATACTGATGATGGGTTGCATATTACTGCGATGACCGGTTCATGGTTGGCAATCGTGCAGGGATTTGCAGGAATGCGAGTACGAAATGACGAATTACATTTAAAGCCATTTTTGCCTAAAAATTGGACAAAATACGCTTTCCGTTTGGTTTTCCGTGGTCATGTTTTGGAAGTGACGGTTGACAAAGAAGGTACAGATGTCCAACTGATTTCTGGTGACCCACTTACGATTAATTTATTGGGTGAGCAAGTCACGTTAACGAGATAATAAGGAGGACAAATCAATGCAGAAATTCAAAGATATTAAGGGATTTGCTTTTGATTTAGATGGGGTCATTGCAGATACAGCTCGATTTCATGGACAAGCTTGGCATCAGACTGCTGATGAAGTCGGCACAACTTGGACACCACACTTGGCTGAATCACTCAAAGGTATTAGTCGCATGGAATCATTGCAAATGATTTTAGACGCGGGTAATCATGCGGATGATTTTTCACAAGCTGATAGAGAAGCACTCGCTGAAAAGAAAAATTATTTCTATCAACGACTAATTGCAACATTAACGGAGAAAGACATATTGCCGGGGATGAAAAGTTTTATTCAGTCGGCTAAAGTCGCAGGGTACAAAATGTCTATCGCCTCAGCCTCAAAAAACGCTCCTATGATCCTTGATCATTTGGGATTAGCAAATGATTTTGTTGGAATAGTAGATCCAGCAACACTGACAAAAGGAAAACCAGATCCTGAAATTTTTGTTAGGGCTGCAGAAGTGCTAGAACTGTCACCCAATCAAGTCATTGGATTAGAAGATTCAGCAGCCGGCATCGAGTCAATTAATGGTGCTGGTCAAATATCGTTGGCAATTGGTAATGCAGTTGTTTTATCGGCTGCTGATTTGATTTTCAGTTCGACTGCCGATGTCACTTTGCAAAGTATTCAATATAAAATGGACAAAATTAAATCCAACTAAAAGAAAATCATTAAAGCTACTAGAAATAAGCTTTAATGATTTTTTACTGTGCTAATTATTTTTGTCAAGTTTTGTCACTGTGCCTGATGGGACGATTTTAGTCTCTGTAAAGAAAACAGCATGTGGCGCTAATTCCTGTTCATCTAGTGCCGAAATAGCTAACTGTCCCATTAATTGAAAATCCTGTTTGGCAGCACTGAGAATGGGTCGGGTTATTTGTGCTATTTCAGTACCGTCAATTGTTATGATAGATAAGTCTTTGGGGACATCAATTTGAGCATCTTTAGCACCATTGAGGATGCCAACGCTGATAATATCAGCCGAACCAATTGCTGCTGTAAAAGGTAACGGGGTACCAAAATGTTTGATAGCATCCATTCCGGTTTGGTAAGCATTCTCTGTCCCCCATATGAAATCGGGATGATGTTTAATTCCGTGCTTTGTAAGTGCGTCAATAAATCCTTGTCTTCGTAACTTAGCAACAATTGAATTTGGATTAGAAGCACCAATAAGCGAAATTTTTTCGTGGCCATTTTCGTAAAGATAATCAACAATTTGGTGCATCATATCATAATTATCAGAGGAAATTGAAGGGATTTCATTGTTTAATTGATTTGAAACGCTAAGAAGTTGGACACCAGTGCTGGTCAACAAGTTAAAAACTGGGTCAGCGATTTCAATATCCACTGCCAACATGACAATTGCCAGCACTTTTCGAGATAACAAAGAATGAACGGTTTGCAGCTGTTGTTCTTTGTTTACATCGACAAAGGCGATGAGTAATTCATAGTTGAGCTCATACGCTTTAGATCGCATGCCCTTAATAATTTCATCAGCAAAATTAGTATGCTCGCTTGGTACTAACACGCCAATAACGCGACTTTGTTTTTGTGATAAATCAGCTGCTGATTGATTCTTAAGATAACCCATTGATTCCGCAAGTTCACGAACTCTTTTTGCTGTATCCGCATTAAAACGACCTCGATTAGTTAAAATTCGAGATACGGATGCCGGTGAAAGACCAGCTTTATCTGCAATGTCTTTAATAGTGATAGCCATATCAATTATTATAACCTAAAAAGGTTGACTTTCAATATGGAAGCGTTTACAATGTAGTTGCGTAAACGTTTACCCAAAAAATTTTTTAGTAATGATAAGGATGGTTATTATGGGAAAAGTGCAGTGGTGGCAGAATACAGTTGTTTACCAAATTTATCCAAGAAGCTTTCAAGATAGTAACGGAGATGGTGTGGGAGATATACCCGGCATTATTGAACGATTACCTTATTTGAAAGATCTTGGTGTCCAAGTGATTTGGCTAAGTCCAATTTATCAGTCGCCAAATGATGATAATGGCTATGACATTAGTGATTATCGTGAAGTCTTACCAGAGTTTGGAACAAAGGCAGATGTTCAAGAAATGCTTGAGGTAGCACATCATTTAGGGCTAAAAATTATGATGGATTTGGTCGTCAACCATACTTCTGATGAACATCAATGGTTTAAAGAGAGTCGTAAAAATAAGGATAATCCTTATCGTAATTATTATATTTGGCGAGATCCTGTGGATGGACACGAACCTAATAACTGGTTATCAGACTTTGGTGGATCAGCATGGGAATTTGACAGTAATACACAACAATATTATTTACACTTATTCTCAAAAAAACAACCAGATCTTAATTGGGATAACCCTGATTTGCGACAAGATATTTACGACATAATGAAATGGTGGTTAGATCAAGGTGTTGATGGTTTCCGCATGGATGTTATCAACCTAATTTCAAAACCATCAGATTTACCAAATGATCCAAATGTCACCTTAGAAAATCATGGCTCATCGATGGATTTTGTTGCTAATGGACCAAATATTCATGAGTATTTACAAGAGATGAATAAAGAGGTATTGTCAAAACATGACATCATTACCGTTGGTGAAACGCCAGGCGTATCAACAAGTGATGCAATGAAATATGCCGGTTTTGATTCGCGTGAGTTACAAATGATTTTCCAGTTTGAACATACAGAAATCGATAATAGTCACGAGGGACTAGGTAAGTGGAGTGATGAACGTTTCAAGTTAGTTGATTTAAAACGTATTTTATCCAAATGGCAAAATGATTTGTATGGTAAGGCTTGGAACAGTCTTTATTGGAACAATCATGATCGACCAAGAGTAGTCTCACGATTTGGAAATGATTCAGATGAATATCGCGTATTATCTGCTAAAATGTTGGCCGCAACTTTACATTTTATGCAGGGAACACCTTATATTTACCAAGGTGAAGAAATTGGTATGACCAATATTGACCTACCATCCATTAAAGACTACCGAGATATTGATACCTTGAATGCATATAATGATTTAGTTGTTCAACAAAAACGAGTTACTGCCGATAAAATGATGTCTTATGTTCATCATTCTTCAAGAGACAATGCACGAACACCAATGCAATGGGATAACACTAAAAATGCCGGATTCACTGATAGTCACCCATGGTTAAGTGTTAATCCTAATTACCAGACCATCAATGTGGCAGATGCATTAACTGATCAACAGTCAATCTTTCATTTTTACCAAAAGCTCATCGCCTTGAGGCAAAAGTTACCTATTATCACGACCGGAAAGTATGAAGTGTTGGATCTAGAAGACGAATCTGTCTACGCTTACAAGCGTATTGATAAAGATACGCAATTGCTAGTTATTAGTAACTTTACTGATCAAAAGCAAACACGTCATTACGATCGAACCCAATCTGCACAATTAGTTATAAGTAATTATGCAGATGACCAAGGTGATACACTCAGACCTTATGAATCAAAAGTATATTTGTTTTGATTCTTTTCCTTCAGTAAAATGTAAGCGGTTACTTAATAAAGGGGTGAGGGTTTGAATATTCTATATTTTTATAGCATCACTTAATTAAGGAGAGTGAATATAATGAGTACTAACGAACATAAAAAGGGACAGCTTCCAATGCTGACTAGCATGCAGCTATTTTTAATGACTTTTGGTTATGCAGGTGTTCAAGTTGCCTTCTCGGTTCAAACTGGTAATATGGGAAGGATATTCCAGACCTTAGGTTCCGATCCAACAAAATTAGGATTTTTCTTTATCTTGCCTCCTTTGGCAGGTATGATTACGCAGCCTTTAATTGGTCTGTTTTCTGACAAGACTTGGTTGCATAAATTTGGTCGGCGAATGCCTTACCTCATTGGTGGGTGTTTAGTATCATTGATTGTTTTACTATTATTGCCTAACACAGGTTCATTTGGTTTTGGTTATGGATCAATGACAGCCTTGTGGTTTGGTGCGATAACGGTATTGTTCATGGACTTGTCCGCAAACGTTTCAATGCAGCCTTTTAAGATGATTATTCCTGATATGGTCAATGAAAAGCAAACTGACAAAGCATGGAGCTTACAAAATATATGGGGAAGTTTGGGTGGCGTGATTGCCTTTGTTTTCCCATTTATCTTAACTTCGTTTGGTGTTGCTAACACTGCAGCACGTGGGGTTGTACCTGATTCAGTTAAAATTTCATTTTATGTCGCAGCTGCAATATTGTTATTGTCAACTATTTTTACCATTATGAACGTAAAAGAGTATGATCCGGAAACCTTGGCATATTACCACGGATTTAAATCTGATGATAAGACACACGAGTCGTTTATTGATATTTTAAAACACGCGCCAAAAGTTTTTTGGACCTTAGGCATTGTTGAATTCTTTGTCTGGTTTGGTATTCCATACATGTGGACTTATTCTACTGGTGCTCTGTCAGAAAATATCTGGCACGTTTCAGACCCTGCATCTGCGGGCTACCAAGCAGCAGGTAACTGGTTTGGTATTCTGCAGGCAGTGTATTCGGTTGTTGCAATAGTAGTGGGTATTTTATTTCAAAGATTAAACGATAAGACAAGAAAAATGACGTATTTCTTAAGTTTGATAGCTGGTGGTTTAGGATTTATTATCGTAGCTTATGGGCATACTCATGCGTCGTCGTTAATTGGCTTTGTATTAATCGGTATTGGTTGGATTGCATTGATTTCGATTCCATTTACTATTCTGACGAACGCATTGGATGGTAAACATGATGGCGTTTATCTAGGTCTGTTTAATTGCTTTATCTGTATCCCTCAAATTGTTGCTTCGGTAGCAAGTTTCGCTATTTTTCCAGCCGTCGGAAAATCAATGGCCCACATGTTAGCAATTGCAGGCGTCTTTCTGATGATTGGTGGTTGTTTAATTTGGATTGTTAAAGAAGAAAAAACACAAGTAGATGTGACACAAAAAGGAGAATGAAAAATGACAGAAGATATTAAGTGGTGGCAGAAAGCAGTTGTTTATCAGGTTTACCCACGATCGTTTCAAGATGCAAATGGAGATGGTATTGGTGATCTTCAAGGCATAGAACAAAGGTTAGATTATATTAAAAACTTGGGTGCAGATGTCATTTGGTTAAATCCAATATATGCTTCACCTGACAAAGATAATGGCTATGATATTTCTGATTATGAAGATATTAATGCAAAATTTGGCACAATACAAGACTTTGATCGATTACTTCAGAAAGCCCATGATAAAGGCATTAAAATTTTGATGGATTTGGTCGTTAATCACACATCAGATCAACATCAATGGTTCATTGAAAGCCGTTCCTCAAAAGATAATGATAAGCGTGACTTTTATATTTGGCGTGATCCGGTTGATGGACATGAGCCAAATAATTGGGGCTCATTCTTTTCCGGGCCAGCATGGAAATTTGACGAAGAAACCGGGCAGTATTACTTACATTTGTTTGTTGAAGGACAGCCCGATTTGAATTGGGTAAATCCGGAAGTACGCCAGGCAGTATTTGACATGATGAACTTTTGGGTTGATAAGGGAATTGATGGCTTCCGAATGGATGTTATTTCTTTGATATCAAAACCAGATGGTTTACCAGACGGTGAGATACCTGAAGGTGGAGAGTATGGTAATTCAGATAAGGCAGTAGCTAATGGGCCACATGTTCACGAATATTTGCAAGAAATGCGTGAAAAAGTTCTAAAGAGAGCTGATATGATGACTGTTGGTGAAGCATCTGGCGTTGATATTGATAACGCAATTAAGTATGCAAACACAGATGAATCAGAATTAAATATGGTTTTCCAATTTGAACATATGGGACTTGATAATAATCCAAATCCAGCTTTGGGAAAGTGGTATGATCAAAAAGTTTCTCTGATTGCCCTGAAGGAAAACTTATCCAAATGGCAAAATGATTTAGCCGGTAAAGCTTGGAATTCGCTTTATTGGGATAACCATGATCAACCACGAGCAGTAAGCCGCTATGGGGATGACCGAGCAGCGTATCGTGTGGTTTCAGCAAAGATGGTTGCGACCTTATTACACTTTATGCAAGGGACACCATATGTCTATCAGGGTGAAGAAATTGGAATGACAAATGCCTATAATTTGCAACGTGAAGATTTCGATGATGTTGAAATCAAAAATGCTTTTAAGTATTTAATTGACAAGGATCATTTGATTGACGAAGACACAATGTTGAAGTACGTACATGCGAAAGGACGCGACAATGCACGTACGCCGATGCAATGGGACAGTACAGCGAATGCAGGATTTACAACAGGCACGCCATGGCTCAAATTAAACGATAATTATGACGCAATAAACGTTGAGCAAGCACTAGCTGACAAGGGTTCTATATTTTACTATTATCAAAAACTAATTCAATTACGTCATGATTTGCCAATTATCACTACCGGCAAGTATCAGTTGTTGGATCCAGAAGACGAGCAAGTCTATACGTACCGACGTGTGGGGAATAACGAACAACTGCTTGTTATCAATAACTTCACTGACAACATTGTTACACGAGATTATAGTGTACCCACAAATGCAAAAATTTTGATTAGCAATTATGCTGATGACAAGGCGGAAACACTTCGTCCGTACGAGTCTAAAGTTTATCAGTTTGAAAAATAGCATTTTGCTTGATGAATGACATTAAATTTTTATTGTAAGATAATTTATTTAAATTGTTGTAAACGCTTTCATTTTGATATATAATAACAATATAAAGTTGGATTGTAACCACTGAATAAGTTGCGGTGGGCAAAACCAAATGATAGGGAAACTATACACCTTTCGATAAGCGATGGTGATGGGGAACTATTATTTGGTTTTTTATTTTCAAAATATAGGAGTGAGTCATGCTGGTAAAAAGAATTTTTAATAATAATGTTCTACTAGCTGAAAATAGCGAACAGGAATTAGTAATCGTTGGGCGCGGTGTTGGGTTCAAGCAAAAAATAGGTAATACAGTTGATTCGAGTAAAATTGAAAAAACTTATTATCCGCAAGATGAAAATTGGACGAGAATGTTTAACGAAATGGTCGATACAATTTCGTCGGATTATGTTGAAATCGCCTCACATATTATTTCAACTGCGGAAAAAAGTTTAGGCCTGTCATTTGACGGATACTTGTTAATTGGACTAGCTGATCACATACAGTTTGCGGTAGAACGCTTACAAAAAAACTTGCCCATTAAAAATGAACTATTATGGGAAACAAAACACTTTTACCCTGATGAATATCGTATTGGTGCACTCGCTGTAGCTTTTATTAATGAACAAATGGGTGTGCAATTACCTGAAGATGAGGTGGGTTTTATTGCTTTGAAGTTTGTTGAAAAGCGTGCTGGCCCAAACTTCAATGAAAAAGCAACCAACATGACGCAACTCATTGAGAGTGCATTAACATTGATTCGTCATGATTTATTACCTGATATTGATTCTTCTAATCTCAATTATCAGAGATTAATTGTTCATTTGCGTTTCTTCGTAGATCGATTATTAGATGAAAACCATGTTCAAAAAGGTGAGAATAGTTTTGACAATGTAATGTCGCAGCATTTATCAGAAAATTTGCGGGAGCGTTACACAAGTTCATATCAATGTGCACAACGTGTAATTAACTATTTTGAACAACAAACGAAACAACAAACAGGAGTCAACGAACAAGTTTACTTGACTATGCATCTGCAAAGAATTGTGGATTCTTCAATTTAAAATAGGGATTGTAACTATTTAATTAGGCAAAACCCAAAAGATATCATGTGTGATGTTTTTTGGGTTTTTATTTTACAACATAACGAGGTAGAAAAAATGGATTATGGAGTTTTGGCTAATAATATATTGGCTGGTGTCGGTGGCAAAGATAATATTGGATCCGCTTGGCATTGCGCTACGCGTTTGCGGTTTAAGTTAAAAGATGAAAGCAAGGCAGACACTGAAAAAATAGAAAATATGGATGGTGTGATTACTGTTGTTAAATCAGCGGGTCAATACCAGGTAGTTATTGGAAACAACGTTGCACGGGTCTTTGAACCATTGGCCGATGCAATTGGATTAGCAAGAGATGAAGCTCAGAGCGATAATCAAGAAGAAAAAAAGAAAGAAAATATTGTTAATCGCTTCATTGGTTTTATTTCAAGTGTTTTCACGCCTTTCTTAGGAGCAATGGCCGGAACCGGTGTTTTGAAAGGTTTATTGGCACTTTTTGTGACACTCGGATGGTTGCAAGAGTCCAGTGGAACTTATCAAATTTGGTATGCCGCTGGTGACGCATTCTTCTACTTCTTACCAGTCTGGCTAGCCTTCACAGCTGCAGCGCATCTGAAAGTGAATCAATATGTTGCAGCAGCTTTGGCTGGTGCGTTACTTTATCCAAATTTGATTACATTATTGGCAGGAAGTAAGCCTGTAACATTCTTCGGTTTGACTGTTGTCGGAACAACATACAGTTCGAGTGTTATACCAATCTTGTTGGCAGTTTGGATGTTATCTTATTTGCAACCAATTTTGGATAAGTTTTTCCATGATTCTGTTCGTAATATCTTTACACCGATGGTCAGTTTGATGATTATGGTACCAGTCACATTATTGGTTGTTGGTCCATTAGGTACTAGTGTTGGAACCGTGTTATCATCCTCAGTCGAAAGTGTTTACCGTGTGGCACCTTATGCTGCTGGTGCTGTAATGGGTGCTTTGTGGCAAGTATTTGTTATCTTCGGTGTACATTGGACTTTCGTGCCAGTTATGACAAATAATATCAGTCAGTTAGGGTATGATTACTTGCTACCAATGTTAAGTGTTGCTGTTTTAGCACAGTCGGGGGCTGCACTTGGTGTGTTCCTCAAAACAAAAGATGCTAAGATGAAATCTTTAGCAGGATCATCAGTCCTCACTGGTGTACTAGGCATTACTGAACCAGCCATTTATGGTGTTACACTTAAATTAAAGCGACCATTTATTTTCGCAGCGATTGCCGGTGGTATCGGTGGTGCCATTGCTGGTGGGGGCGGCGCGCATGCGAATGCTTTTACCTTACCTAGTTTATTAGCCTTACCTACGTATTTGGGTAAGGGATTTGCTAGTGTGGTTGTTGGTTTGGTTGTCGCCTTCGTTTTGTCAGCAGTTGCTACTTATCTATTCGGTGTACCTAGCCAACCAAAAGACAGTAAAGCAGACACTAAAAAAACCGAAGAAGTTCAAGATGACCTAGTCATTGCTCCTGTGTCTGGCACCATTATTCCACTAGAATCAGTAAAGGACGAGGTTTTTGCTAGTGGCGCAATGGGTAAAGGTATTGCTATCGTACCTGATGATGATCAAATTGTTTCACCAATAGTAGGTACAGTAGCTGCCGTTTATCCAAGTAAACATGCAATTGGTTTAATCTCTAATGGTGGTGTAGAAGTACTAATTCATGTAGGAATTGACACCGTGCAACTGAATGGAAAGCATTTCAATCAATTAGTTGAACAAGGACAAAAGGTCTCTGTTGGTACGCCGTTAATAACCTTTGACCGTCAAGCTATTCAGGCAGCTGGATATGATCCAACGGTGATGGTTATTATCACAAATACAGCAGATTACGAAATCACCGAGACACAAGATACGGTAGCTAACCAAAATTGGTTGCTACAACTGAAAGCATTATAAAAGGAGAATAAAAATGTACAGTAAAGAATCAATCACAGGTTTTCCAAAAAACTTTTTATGGGGTGGTGCAACCGCTGCTAATCAAATTGAAGGGGCATGGCAAGTTGATGGGAAAGGCTTAACAACAGCTGAAGTCGTACGTAAAGCTGAAGACCGACGCCACGGTTCAATGGGAGATGTTAACGCAGATACTTTACAAGAAGCTATCGCTGATCATTCGGATGTACATTATCCAAAACGTCGTGGAGTTGATTTTTATCATCACTACAAAGAAGATATTGCACTATTTGCAGAGATGGGTTTTAAAGTATTTCGACTTTCAATCGCTTGGTCACGTATTTTTCCAACTGGTTTAGAAGAAAATCCAAATGAAGCTGGGTTAGCTTTTTATGACCGAGTATTTGATGAACTAGATAAATACCATATTGAACCACTCGTGACTCTTTCACATTATGAGATGCCAATTGAACTAACGAAGCGTTACAACGGTTGGTTGGATCGTGAGGTCATCAAGGCATTCAATCACTATACCGAAACTGTTTTTAAAAGATACAAGGACCGAGTTAAGTACTGGTTGACATTCAATGAAATTAATACTAGTGCTTGGGGATTTCATGAAACTGGCGCTATGGATGGTGATTTAAGTACGCAAGAACAGTTGCAAGTGCGCTATCAGGCAGTTCATCATCAATTTGTTGCCAGCGCTATTGCGACAAAGCAATTAAAGGAAATTGCGCCCAATGCCAAAATTGGTTCAATGTTAGCTCGCATGCAAACGTATCCAGCAACAGCAAACCCGGTTGATGTGCAAGCAGCACAAGTTGAAGATCAGAAAAATTTGTTTTATACGGATGTCCAAGCACGGGGTGAATATCCAGAATATATGAATCGATATTTCAATGAAAATGACATCGTTATTAATATGTCTACTGATGATGAAAAGCTTTTGAAACAGTATCCGGTTGATTTTATTAGTTTCAGTTATTATATGACCAATGTGACAGGAGTAGATGGCATTGAAGACGGGATTGGTAATATGAGTTTGGGTGGTCGTAATCCCTACTTGAAGGAATCAGAATGGGGATGGCAAATCGACCCAATCGGCTTGCGAGTTTCTCTGAATGTCCTGTGGGATCGTTACCGTAAACCATTATTTATTGTTGAAAATGGCTTAGGAGCAGTTGACGAATTGACAGCAGATTACAAAGTACACGATGATTATCGTATTGACTATCTTCGTTTGCACATTGAGCAAATGAAAGAGGCTGTGATTGATGGTGTTGACTTAATGGGCTACACAATGTGGGCACCACTAGATATTATTAGTTTTAGCACTTCTGAGATGAGTAAGCGTTATGGCTTAATTTACGTAGATCAAGATGACGCAGGAAGTGGCACATTAAAGCGTTATAAAAAGGATTCGTTCTTCTGGTATCAAAAAGTTATTGAAAGTAACGGTAAAACATTAGAATAATAGCAAAAAGCGACACATCAATAAACTGTGTCGCTTTTAAATTGAAGTAGAAATAGTAGTCGTTTGTTTACATTAATAGTATAAGGATAGCAGATAAGTAACAAATGTTTAATAATTTACTCGGAACTTGTTTTATGTTAATATACTTATAATTAATAAGTGTATTACTTTAATAAAAAGAGGTGTATTCATGAGTAAAGTTATAAGTTTAGTTGGGCAACAGTTAGATGCACTACTAGAAAATGAGACTAATATCGTTTCCAACCTAGCAAATGCTGCTGCCTTATTGTTTCAAAACTATGAGAATCTGAACTGGGCAGGTTTTTATATCTACAACGATGATGCTAAAGAGTTGGATTTAGGTCCATTTCAGGGTAAAGTTGCATGTATGCATATCAAACCTGGATCAGGCGTAGTAGGGACGGCTTTTGCTAACAAAGAAAGTATTGTTGTACCGAACGTACATGAATTTGCTGGTCACATTGCTTGTGATGCTGATAGTAATTCAGAATTAGTTGTACCAATATTTAAAAATGGAAAAATTTATGGAATAATTGACATCGATTCACCATTACTGAACCGCTTTGGTGAGAACGAAAAAAATGAAGTAGAAGAACTTGCTGAAATCCTAGCAAATCATATTTAACGTCCATACTATAAATAAAAAGGCAACTGAGTTGAACAGTTGCCTTTTTATTTTGATAGGAATGCGTATCAGTATTTACCTATTTTTGAGGGCATCTAATACGTGGCATTTTTGGTAAATAACCAATAATAGTAAACCACCTAACGAGCCAACTAATGCTAGGAAAAGACCTGAGCTAACTCTAGTATCCGGAACAAAATGATTTGATAATAGAATTAATCCGGTAAATAGTATTAATAACATAAATGAGCTAACATATATGGCATTTAATACTTTCTTATTTAAAAAGTCAAGAAGTTCAAATCGATGATTAATATAACTGCCCATAATAATTGTGACAATAACCAGAGAAATCAACGTTGATAATAAAGCGCCTAGAGAGCTTGTTAAATAGATCATAATAGGCTGGCATAGGATTTTAACAGCCATGCCCCAGCCAATTGCCCTAAGTGCTATGCCAGTTTTACTGAGTCCTTGTAAAATCATGGCTAGGACAGATGTTAACCCCATGAATAGCGCAATAACCGCTGAAATTTGTACCAGCCGAAGGTAATCCAGCAGTCGATAACATTAAGAAAAATTGATATAAATTATAGCCTTTTCCCATCAAGGTGTTAGCTTGTAATGAAAGTGCACCTAACATCATCGTCCAAGGAATGACATACAATGCGCCTAAAACTCGCGAAGTAATATTGCCAAAAGCGAGCCATGCGGTACCGTTAGTGAGTTGGTTTTTGGATAATTTTTTTAGTCTCATCTTATTATTGTAACACTGATAAATATTTCAATATATTGGCGCATCTAATTTTGAAAAGGTATTACACCAATATAGTTACAAAGTAGTCATGCCTTTGACAAAATGAACTGGTAAGGTGACGTGATCGTGGGACGCTGTAGTAGTTTTTTGATTCATTTGTGATAATAATCTTTCTACTGATGATTTGGCGATTTCGGCAGTAGGCTGTTTAATTGAAGATAAGAAAATTTGTTGTCGTGAATAAATACGAGCACCATCAAATCCTATTATTTGTACATCTTTGGGTACATTAATTCCCTTTTGGGTAAGCAAAAAGTAAAAATCACTTGCGAATTCATCAGAATCAGAAAAAATACCGTCGTAGTTAAATGTTTTATTTATAGTATTTTCATTAATGAACGTAGCAAAGTCGTCCACAAAATTGGCAATGTCACGAGTTACAAACCTGTCTACAGTAATATTGTGTTCATGACAGTAGTCAAAAAATCCTTGTTCACGAATAGCTGATATATTTCTCACAGGTGCCTTTGAAATAAATAAAAGTCGTTTAGCACCAGAATTAACTAGAGTTTTCCCCGCTAGCTGTCCGCCAGAATAGTTATCTGAAACAACCAATGGGACTTGATCGGAAACTTTTTTTTCAATGGAAACGAGCGGTATATCTGTTGCGATTAAATTAGCTGCATCAGCATAGGACATCGTAATTAGCCCTGCAACTTTTTGTGTATTAGCCATCTGTATGTATTCGATTTCATCTTCTGAGCGGTTATTCGAGTTACATAATATCATTTTATAGCCATTTTTTTGCAACTCTTGTTGCATGTAGTAGCTCAATTCCGAAAAGAACGGTGAGTTGACTGTCGGAATAATAAAAACAACGAAATTTGATTGACTAGTTTTTAAAGAACGAGCCATAGCATTTGGCACATAGTTCAGCTCCGCTATGGCTTGTGCTATTTTTTTCTGTGTATTCGGCTTGGTTTTTTTTCCATTAATGTAATTAGACACAGAACCTCTAGAAACACCAGCTAAGCTAGCTACATCGTTCATATTAACCAATTGCAAATACCTTCTTCAATATATTATGTAATAAAAAAGTGCCTAACTGGCACTTTTACAATTATTATGGTGTAAACCTTCCTGATAACATTTTATCAAATAATTCTGACATTTGTTGTTGTTTCATGTTTTCTATTTGCTTCACTTCTAAATGATTGAAGTCTTCTATCATGAAATAGGCTTCTAGATAAAGTGTCAATTGATTTTTAATAAATCGTTGATTTGTTATCTTTTCGGGACGATTTGTGTTTCTTATCAGAGCTATCGCAAAATCGTGTGGATCAATAGTAAATTTTTTCTCCATGGTCGTTATCCTTTCTGATTACTCAATGCTATCTTCCAAATTTTCTCTGGCATGTTTGGCATCAATATAACGTGTCATTTCTAATTCCTTTTCGGGAGTCAAACGATAGAAGAGTATTAGTATGAATGAAATGACTAAAGCGACTAAAGGAACCCAAACATAATTTGCTTCGATACTAAATAGTGCTGCTGCAGACTGGGATTTATTTGGCACATAGTGACCAAGTGATAAAAGCATACCTGTAATTGCGCCACCAATACCCATGCCAAACTTGGCGGTAAAACTTGAGGCAGAGGTTACAATTCCTTCAGCACGAACGCCGTTTTTCCACTCTCCATAATCAACTGAATCTGCTAACAAAACAGCAATTAAGGCCCCAACGAAACCATTTCCAAAGTTTCCGATAATCGTACCAATAATTACTAGTGGAATGTTCAGTAATTGTGCACCGAGGCCAAGGACTAATTGACCCAAAATACTCAGTGCTAGTCCTGATAGTATTGTCTTCTTTTTTCCTATTTTCATGACAATTTTAGGTGTTAAGAATACAGAAACCAATCCAACAGCATTGAAGAACAATGCTAAGGAAGCAAGACCAGGTTTATCTAAATTGTATTTAAAGAAGTAGATGGTTACTTGTCCCTTTGTCTGCATTCCTAACCAATAAATAAAGTTTAAGCCAACAACAATAACCCATGGCCAATTATTCCTAAGTGCTTTTAAAGATGTTTTAATTGGAAGTGCTTGTTGTGATTGGCGGGTTTGTACATGCTCACGTAGGTTTGCAAACACAACCAGGTAAATGATGAAGAAGACGGCCGCTGCCATGACAGCAACCCAGAAGAACCCCCGTCGTGGGTTATTTGCCCCTCCGAATAAGGTGACAAGTGGTAAAGCAATAACTGAAATAAGTGTTCCACCAAAGTTTGAAAATAGCGACCTAATTGTGGAGAGTAAAACGCGTTCATTTGGATCTGTTGTCATACTTGGCAAGATTGAAGTTAGTGGAATATTGAAAGCTGAATATAAAACGTCAATACCAATATAGGTGACATAGGCCCAGACAATTTTCCAATTCATTGATAAGTCTGGTGTTGTAAAACATAAAATAGTGAAGATCGTAAATGGGGCATTAAACCAAAGAAAGTAGGGGCGGCTACGGCCCCATTTTGTGTGCGTATGGTCGATCATAATACCCCAAAAAGGTCCATCAAGTGCATCAATTACACGTGCAACTAACATCAATGTGCCGACGGCACCGGCTGTGATACCAAAGACGTCAGTATAGAAATACATTAAATATGTGCCAATTAAGCTAAATGTAAAACTACAAGCAAAATCACTAGCACCATAACTTAAACGTTCATTCCAAGGCAACTTTCCATTGCCTTTTTCTACCGTAACTGTTCCATTACTAGACATGTCATACACCTTCCTTTTTATAGATGCAGTGTGGTTGAGGGAGAAGTATACAGGTACACTTTGACCTCATATGGTTTTAATACTTGATTGTCATTTTGGAGATAATTTTGAATAATTAATTTGCTTTCAGAGGGTACATCATATTGGCGTGCGACCGAATGAGAGGTGAAGTTCGCAATTACGAACAAGGTTTCGTTTTTGTTTTTTCGTGTATAGGCGAAAACTTCCTTATCTTCCTCATTTCCTTTGAATAAATTGAAATCACCATCGGTAATCACTGGTAAAGTATGGCGTAGTTTAATCAACTTTTGATAAAAATAAAACAGTGAATTTGGATTTGATAATTCATCCTCTGCGTTAATTGCTTGATAATTGGGGTTCACAGATAGCCATGGTTTAACATGACTAAAGCCTGCATAAATATCGCTATTCCATTGCATCGGTGTTCTTGAGTTATCACGTGACCGTGCACGAAGATATGTCATCATATCCTGAGGTGTAATTAATTTTTCCTTTTCAACTAGCTCTTCATAGGCATTGATGGATTCCAAATCTTTATATTGTGACAATTCCTGAAAACCAGCGTTTGTCATCCCTAGTTCCTCACCTTGATAGATATAGGGGGTACCTTGCATGAAATGTAAAAGGGCAGCCAACATTTTTCCAGAAATTTCTCGATATTCTTCTGAGTCGTTGCCAAATCGTGATATAGCCCGGGGTTGATCATGGTTATTCCAATACAAACTGTTCCATGCCTTACCATACAGCGACTTCTGCCACTTGGTCAAATTATCACGTAATTTTTTCAATGACACGTGGTTATCGGACCATTTTCCGAGTGCTGGGTTGTCGTTTCCATCAAGACTAACATGTTCAAATTGAAAAACCATATTTAGTTCTGTCCCATCTAAATTGGCATATTTCTCCGCTTCTTTTGTGTCGACTCCGATAGTTTCGCCAACTGTAATCCAGTCATGCTTTTTCAATACATGTTTGTTCATTTCAGTTAGATAGTCATGGATATGTGGTCCATTGGCGACAATTTCGGCAGCATCACCATATAATTCTGAACCGTGTATCCGACCATCAGGTAATCCTGTTGGTTTTGAAATAAGGGAAATGACGTCCATACGAAAACCATCAATTCCTTTTGTAGCCCACCAATTCATCATGTCGAATATTGAATGTCTGAGTTCTGGATTATCCCAGTTTAAGTCTGGCTGTTCTTTGGCAAATAAATGCAGATAATACTGTCCAGAACTCTTGTCAAATGTCCAAGCAGGGCCGGAAAAGAAGGAACCCCAGTTGTTTGGTTCATGATCATTAACTGGGTCACGCCAAATATAATAATCTCGATACTTGTTATCCGTACTTTTGCTGCTGATGCTCTTTTGGAACCATTCATGTTCAAAAGAACTATGGTTAACCACAAGATCCATCATTATTTTTAATCCGCGTTCGTGGGCTTTGCTTAGTAGTTCTTCAAAATCATGCATGTCGCCAAAAGTAGGGTTGATGCTTTTATAATCCGAAATATCGTAACCACCATCAATATTGGAGGTTTTATAGACGGGATTCAACCATATAACGTCAACGCCTAGTTTTTTGATATAGTCAAGGCGATTTATTATGCCTCTCAAATCACCTATACCATCGCCATCACTATCTTGAAAACTTTTTGGGTAAACTTGATATACAACAGCATTTTGCCACCACATTGTCTTATTCATAAGTTCTCCTTTTTCATAAATGGAACGTTCCATTTATTTACCACATAGTATAAACCGAATAAATTATAAATGCAAGCGCTTACATTTAAAGGAGGCTTTTTTATATTACAGTGATGAAAATAGCAAAATTTAATTGAAAAATTAGAGATAATAATGTACAATTCAGAAGGCATGCATTTGGTTGTTTTCTTGACAATTACTGGATTTAGTGGATTACGTCAGTCAAGAATACCAAACAATTGACTGATGTATATATGTACTTAAATAAAGCGTAACTAAATATATTTTTTTAAGTCTATGAAAACCAATATGTATAAATCAAAGGAAGGTATCGTTTATTGCGTTTCAAAAAGATACTAATATTGTTTGTTTTAACGGTAAGTCTGTTTACAGTCACCTTATTGTATCCGAATTTAGTCAAAGCAGACACAACAAATAATTACAATATTACAATTGATGGTAACTTTGAGGATTGGGAAGACAAACCTAAGATAGATATCTTCTTTGACTATAACGATGGCAATGTTACCAAACAGGGTTCTTTTTTATCTGACGATAAGTACTTATATATTTATATTGATATGGATCCTTATAATAAGGGACATAATTATAGGTTTCAAGGAAGTGGTTGGAATGTCCAAGTTGGTAACAACATTACTAGTTTAACCTTTTCAGTTGATGGTGGAATATGGTCTCTCCAACCTGGTTCGAAAGCTGCTATTTCTTCTGTTTGGTCGTGGAGCAATAATGACCCTGACAAATTATTTATCAACCAACAAATTCCGGGTGTGACGGGTTATGTTACCACTGAAAAATCGAGTAATGGATGGGCATATCGCGATCGTGCAGAGATTAAGATCCCATTAAGTGGCTTTTTAAAAAATCCAGATATTGTGCAAAGCCTCATAATCTATGATACCGATAACATGGGACAACAAAAAGTAACGGTAACTGGTGCTAGTACGGGTGGAAATCTGATCGTTTTAAGCGGTTTTATTATGGTGATTCTGTTAGTTTTATTTGGCAAACTTTTCAAAAATAGAAAGAGAGGCTAAATTTTTTGAGTATCTTTTTATTAATTAGTGGTGTTATTTGGCTTTATACTTTATCTGTTTTTAAAAGAGCCAAGCTTCCAGCTTTTTATTTTATTGTGGGTAGCGTAGGGCTATTTTTTATTTTATTTTTCTTTAGCAAACCTTATTTTATTTGGATAATGGTGCGAGCGGTTACATTTGGTGTTTCTTTAGTCGCGCATCCCTTAAATTTAGCCACTGTATATTCAGATTACGGTTTAATTGCTATTAATAATGGATTTAACGCCATTACAATGTCAATTGATTATGAGTGTTCAGGAGTTATAGAAACAGCAGCATTTTGGGCTTTATTAGCATTTTATCCTATGTATCAAGTTAAAGAAAAAATTGTGCTAGCTTTACTGGGCCTTTTGTGGATGTACGTTGCAAATGTTATTAGATTGATTTTGATTGTACTAATTGTTCATACTTTTGGTGTTGATCATTTCTTTTTAGCTCACTCAATTATCGGTCGAATTGTATTTTATATCTTTGCGGTTTTCTTTTACTACAAAGTATTTACTTATGGTTATTTAGCAAAAAATAAAAAGAAGGTGTAGATGAGTTACGTAATTTTTTCAACGCTAAGTCAAATGGGATTCTGGATAACTTGGCTACTGATTCCTATTTTAGTAGAAACAGTTCCTGCGATTTTGTCTTTTGTTAATATATTTTTTTATACGATTGGTAAGCAAAAATCTGAAAAGGATCCAAGTTTCTGGCCTTTTATTTCAATTATCATTCCAGTATATGACTCTGAAGATACACTTTATGAATGCATTCAATCAGTGTACCAATCGACCTATCCTATAGATAGAATTCAAGTGATAGCAGTAGATAATAAAAGTAAAGACAGAAGTTTTAAAGCTTTTCAATCTGCACAAAACATTTTTCCAAAATTAAATATGCAGTGGATGAAGACAGAGCAGGGAAAAGCTCGTGCGCTAAACTCTGCAATTTACAGTAGTTCTGGTGCGTATATTATTAACATTGACAGTGACGGTATTTTAGAGCGTAATGCTTTAAAAAATCTAATCAAAAAGTTTGAGAGTGATACAACAATATCTGCCATGACAGGTAGTATACTGACACAAAAGTCTTTGATTAAAAGTACTAAAAATGTTGGATTGAAATGGTTGCAACGCTTAGAGTATTTTGAGTACGCGCAAGCTTTTATGTCGGGCAGGAGTATTGAATCACAAAATAATCACTTATATACAATGTCGGGTGCATTTTCAGGATTTCGAAAAGATGCATTAATGAAAACCTTTATGTATGATGTATCAACTGTCGGCGAGGACATTGATATTACCTTTCAGGTTAGAGACAAAACGAATGGAAAGGTTATTCTTTGTGCAGATGCTTTCTTTTTCGTTGACCCAATTGAAAGTTGGAATAAATTATATACTCAGCGACAACGTTGGCAGCGTGGCCAAATTGAAGTATCGCAAAAGTATTCTGAAAGTCGTTTAGGATTAAAATCATTTTTTTCAAATTTTTTAGTGAGAAGACTAATCATTGATCACACATTTATGTTTCTAAAAACAATATGGCTCTTCGCAAGTATTGCGCTGTTGTTTTTAAACTATTCACCCTTACTGTTATTACTATCATATGTTGCCATTTATCTTCTATATGTTTTCATGAGTATGATGGTTTTTGTTAATGTAAACATGATGCTAAAAAAATTTAGTGATGAGCGTACATTTTATTTTTCGCTATTCGATTGTGTATTTTGGATGCCCATATATAATTTTATTTTATCTTGGATACGCTTAATTGGCGTAATTAATACAGAATATCTTTCTGCTAAGTGGGCTACGAAAAATTATCATGAGGAATTCAAAACAGTCGGAACAATTGTTAAACAGGATTTTATTAAAATTAAAGGAGGTAGAAAAAAGTGAATTTAGTAGGTACCTATCATTTGAAATATTATATCCATGCTAGTCATGCAATTAGATGGGAAAATGGCGAAGGTGAAGAACATGCACATTCTTGGGAAATAGCTGTAGAATTCCGTTCAACAAACGAAAACATGATTGTATTTGATAAAATTGAGAGCTCTCTAGATGAGCTTTTTAAAGCATATTCTGGAAAATTTTTGAACACAGTTGAACCTTTTACCACAATAGATCCGACTTTAGAAAATATAACAAAGTTCTTTTTTACGTTAGTTGAGAAGCAAATTTTACCTATGCACGCACAATTAAACAAAATTGAGCTCGGTGAATCGCCAATGAGATTTTATTATGTGACCCGAGATGACATGAGTGGTGAATAGGATATGAAAGAAAAGATATTTTCTTTGGGAAATGCTGCTATTCTGGTTTTATTTTATTTACTTTTTGGTGTTACCTATATTTCAGTGATTCTATCAGATAATTTTACTATCGGTGATAATTTAAAAAGAGGAACAACGACGACGTTGGGATTGCTTGCCTTTCTTAGCATAATATTGTTGTTCATATGTCTACTTTATTTTTTACCTAAAGTCAAAAAGGCTGTTGTATTTGTTTTTAAACAACATAAAAATATTACATCAGTTACGTTATTTTTATTGTTAATTTTATTACAATTTTTGTTTGTAACAGTATTTCATTCCAAAATTGGCTGGGATCCCTCGGCATTAATTAATACACTAAATCATGTAAATGATGTAAACAATAGAGCATATTTTAGTTTGAATTCAAATAACTTGCCCATTCTGTTGTTTATGTCGTTTCTTTCAAATGTTTTTCAGTTGAAAACATGGTTGTTTTTTGATTATCTGACCATAGTCATGGTTGATCTATCGATTATTTTTTCGGTTGCCACCACTTATATGATCGACAGACGTTACTTTGCAGTTTCTTTATATATTCATATATTAGTATTTGGTTTCTTTCCTTGGATAGTTGTACCCTATACCGACACATGGGTCCTACCATTTGTATCAGCATTTTTATTTTTCTATTTCAGCGCAAAGAAAGTATCTAAACTATGGCAAAAAAATATATTAATGACACTCTTTGCTTTACTTGTGTGTGGAACGTATTTCATTAAACCATCCGCAATTATTCCCGCTATCGCAATTGGTTTAATTGAGGCACTTAGCTTGTTTAAAGAAAAACGTGTGTTATTACCCGAAGTACTCAAAAAAACCAGTACAGTTTTGATAGTTATGTTTTCTTTTATTTGTTTATACACGATAACTCAAAATAAAATTGAGCATCAAACATTAATTACCGTCAATCGAGAGCGGGCTATCCCAGCGGTGCACTTTATGAACATGGGTATTTCTGGTGATGGTGGATATAATGCGCAGGATACTTTAAAAATGGGTGAGTTAGCAACTAAGTCCGAAAAAATTGAGTATTCAAAAAAAATGTATGTTAAACGATTAAAAAAGTTAGGTGTCATTGGCTATTTTCATTTTATAATTCAAAAGCAAATAAACAATACGGCCGATGGCTCGTTTGCATGGGGAAAGGAGGGGCATTTTATTCAAGGAGACCAAATTTCAAAATCCCATGGATTAAAAGGGGTGCTGGAAAATCATCTGTATATATATGGGAAAAATGTGGCCAACTTTCGGTTTATTGCCCAATTCATTTGGTTGATTATCTTAAGCTGTATATTTTTTGGTTGGCATAATAAATCACAGACAACACAAACAATCAGATTAGGTATCACGGGAGCCTTTCTGTTTCTTCTTTTGTTTGAAGGAGGTAGAAGTAGGTATATTATCCAATTTTTACCACTATTTTTATTGGGCGCCAGTCTCTTGGTTAATGATTCGAAACAAATTATTAAAAAAATTATTGATGCTACGTTATTAAAACGAACAAACTACGAATCATAATAATTAGAATTTTGATAGTATGATGTCACTGGTAACAGTGGCTTTTTAATTATGAAAGCGTGAAAATTAAGGTTATAATTATTTTGTTGGAAAACACAGTATGCAGTAAAGTTAACAGATTAATAAGTTTGTTAATTGTCAAATCATATTTTGAAACCTTACGTCAATTATATGAGTCATCGAACGAAAAATGGAGAACATAAACGTATGACCAAGCAAAAAATAGTATTAATAACTGGTGCTGTTGAAAGTGTCCCCATAGCAGAAGCTAAGTAGCAATTTGAAACTAATTTGTTTGGCATTGCCAGTCTTGTTCAATTGGTTTTACCGCATATGCGTCATCAAAAATATGTCCGTATCGTTAACACTTCATCCATGGCAGGACATATATGGGCGGCTTTGTATCATGCCACGATGTTATTCCTAATTGAACCAGGTGGAATTAAAGCTGACTGGGGTACTATTGCTGCGGCAAAGTCAGTGACTACTAAACGACCAAAGTCTAGATACTTAGTGGGTTATGGCGCAAAGATATTGGTTAGTTTGCATGCCATTTTACCTACACGAATGTTTGATAAATTAATTCAAAAGGTTGTTTAAATTCAATTCAAACTACAAGGAGGCAGTTATGGATTCATTTCCTTTGGAAAGACCTTACATCACTATTACTAATGTCATCTGGAGTTTTGATTATAATACGCAACAAGTCAAAGTATTATTAATCAAGCGTGCAGATGAGCCATTTGGAAATTTTTGGGCGTTACCAGAAATATTGTTGCGAGAAGACGAAAGTGCACATGAAGCATCCTTACGGCTAATAAAAGAAAAAATAGGGTTATCGCTTTCGGATGTTCATGCAGAGCAATTAGCAACGTTTACAGCACCAGATAGAAATCCTGATTTTCGGGCGCTCTCGCTGAGTTACATGATATTTTTGCCAGAATACGTCAATCTCGTTCCTGGATCTGGTGCGATTGAGGCAGAATGGTTTACGCTAGAAAAGATTAAAAACAATTATTTTGGCATAAAAAAGGGTGATTTGTTTTTCAAAACGTTAGCTGAAAATGAGTACGTAACAGAATTAGATTCTCAAAAGCGATTGGCCTTTGATCATAATTGGATTTTAACTGTGGCGTGCCACCGGATAGTCAACAAGTTGAATTACCAGCCGACTATTTTATTAACATTAGGATCTTCCTTTACGTTGAAAGCAGCTCGGCATGTCTATGGCATTTTTGGACAAGATGAACCTGATAATTCTAATTTTTTACAAAACAATAAAAAAATATTTGAATTAGTTGGAGAAGTTGATAAAAAAGGTCCTGGAAGGCCTGCAAAGAAGTTTCGCTTGATAATTTCATTTTAAAGATGTAGAATCTCTTTATAAATAATAAAAGTAAAAAATACTTTTATAAGAAAGGGGTTCTTTTTATGGATAAGAAGAGACACTTATTGTTCATTATTGGCACGGCATGGATGATTGACGCATTGGATGTTGCTTTGCTATCGTTTATCATGCCATTAATTAAAAATGAGTGGGCCATCGGTAGTACAGAATTAGGATTGGCTGCCGCTGTCACATCGATTGGCATGATTGTTGGGTCAATTGTTTGCGGTAAATTAGCTGATAAATATGGTCGTAAAAATATTATCATCGGAACGCTACTCATTTTTTCATTGGGCAATTTGGCGTTAATATTTGCCCCAAATATCTTGTGGTTTATGGTCATTCGTTTTATAACAGGCATTGGACTAGGTGGGGAGTTACCAGTAGCAGCAACGATTATTGCTGACAACTACACTGGCACAAAGCGATCACAAATGCTATTATTAGCTGATAGTTTTTGGGCTTATGGTTGGATTTTAGCATCCTTAATTTCTTTTCTAATTATTCCTCGTTTTGGCTGGCGTGCTGCCGTTGCCCTTGCGGCTTTGTTTGCTTTTTATGCCCTAGCATTGCGTAAACACTTACCAAATGAACAGGATAATAAGAAAAGTCATGAAAACACTTTTAAAGAGCTTCTTTCCAGCAAACATAGATCACGGTTAATTGTTTTAAGTACAATGTGGTTTATCGTGATGTTGACCTATTATGGAATCTTTTTGTGGTTGCCTACTGTCCTAACCATGCGTGGCTTTTCAATCGTTAATTCATTAGGATACACGCTTATCATGAGTATAGCTCAGTTGCCAGGGTATTATTTAGCTGCCTACTTAATGAATAAGATGAGTCGGAAAAAGATTTTGGCAATTTATCTGTTGGGCACGCTGATTTCGAGTTTCGTTTTTGGCTTTGGTACTAATATAGCTTTAATACTAGTTGCTGGTGCCTTTATGTCTTTCTTTGACTTAGGTGCATGGGGGACATTAATTTCCTTGACTCCCGCACAATTTCCTGAAAAAATACGTGGTACAGCTATGGGTACCGCACAAGCAGTCGGGCGTGTTGGCGCCACGGTTGGACCATTCCTTGTCGGCTGGTTATTTGATTTTAAATTAGGCATTAGTGTCATATTTAGTGTCTTTGCAGTATTGCTGATTATTGCGATAGTGGTGTTATTAATAGGTGTAAAAGACAATCTAGAGGATGAGTATTGATTTTTACCATAGTATTGCTTGGTTGTGTATATAAATTTATATGTTTTATACAAAAAAACAACGAAATTTATATACACAAATTGTAAGCGTTGACATATAATATAATAAAGATAATTTATGTCTTTCAAAATTTAAACTGATAGTCAGAAGGAGAAACAATGAAAGCAGCTGTATGGCATGGCGTTAAAGATGTTCGTGTGGAGGATGTTGAACTCAAACCAACAAAATCTAATGAGGTAGTAGTGCGTGTTGCTTATGCTGGGATTTGTGGCAGCGACTTACACGAGTACCTTGAGGGTCCTGTATTTATTCCCGTTGATCAGCCAGATGAATTGACTGGCGGTCAAGCACCATTAACGATGGGACATGAGTTTTCTGGCGTTATCGAAAAAGTAGGTCCTGATGTGGTTAACTTTAAAGTTGGGGATCACGTTTCAGTTAATCCAACTGTCACAAAGGGAATTTCTTCTGATGATTTGGATGTTTACGATGGCTATAGCTTTATTGGTTTAAGCACGGATGGTGGCTTCACATCATACGTGAATGTACCAGAAGATAACTTATATCATCTACCTGAAGAATTCTCACTAAAATTAGCAGCTACTATCGAGCCAACGGCGGTTGCGGTCCAGGCTATCAAAGAAGCTGATCTTCGATTTGGCGAAAAAGTTGTGATTTTTGGTGCTGGGCCAATAGGTGTATTAGTTGCTGCTGCTGCGAAGGCAGCAGGAGCTACTAAAATCGTGGCTGTCGATTTGTCAGAAGTTCGCTTGAGAAAAGCGCTTGAAATGGGCGCAACAGATTTGATTAATCCAAGTCAAGTGCCAGATACTATTGCGGCTATTAAAAACATTATTCCTGGTGGAGCGGATGCATCATTTGAAGTTGCTGGGGTACAACCAACCTTTGAACAAGCAATAGATGCAACACGTCCACGCGGAAGTGTTGTTATTGTTTCAATTTTTGCAAAGCCAATCAGCTTTAACCCAATGCAATTGATGAATGCAGGTGTTAAACTGACTACAACAATTGCTTATTCAAAAGAAACTTTCCAACAAACTGTTGCTCTTGTTAGCAGTGGACAAATTAATGTAGAACCAGTTATTACGGATACAATTTCATTGGACAATGTTGTTTCTGACGGTTTTGAGTCATTAACAAGCGATAAATCACAGGCCAAGATTTTGATTGATTTAAATAAAGATTAACTAGTTCAAACTATCTAAGTATACAAGTTACTGCTATTCTTAATTTTTTTAGGATAGCGGTAGCTTTTTATTATGATTTAGATATTTAGCTAATTAATATATCATAAAAATATTTCAACTTAACTTTTAAAATATGTAGGTTTTTTTCTTGTTAGTTTCGCACCAAAGACAGATAACAGTGGTCACGATGTCGCATAATTTGCAGCAATTAGACAGTCTTCTATTTTCTAAAATAGATTTCTAATACAGTCGAATGGTATTAATATGGTAATATAAAGTTAGATTATGTAATTCGTGATAAATGGGAGAAATACATGACTATTTTTGAGGACATTAAAGCAGATAAGGATAATTTAACTTACACAGAAAAAGGGATAAATCCTGTATTTCACACACCTCAGAGCGCAAAAATTCTGATTATTGGTCAGGCTCCCGGTAAAAAAGTGCAAGAAACAGAAATCATGTGGAATGATGCTTCCGGAGATAGATTACGCGAGTGGTTGGGTGTTGATAGAAAACAATTTTACGATTCTGGTAATTTTGGTTTTATTTCGATGGACTTTTATTACCCAGGGAAAGCAAAATCAGGTGATAAGCCACCGCGTGGTGGTGTAGCAGATAGGTGGCACCCAAAGCTTATTGCTTCAATGCCTAATCTGCAGTTAATTGTTTTAATCGGGTCATATGCTCAAAAATACTATCTACACTTGTCTCGCACAGAGAAAATAACTGATGTTGTAAAAAATTATAAAACTTATTTGCCAAAATATTTTCCTATCATTCACCCATCACCAAGAAATAATATTTGGCTTAACCGTAATCCTTGGTTTGAAAAAAAGGTAGTGCCTCGCTTGCAAGCCAAAGTTAGTAACATAATTAAAGAAAAGTAAAATTGCGCGACAATTTGACTGAAGTATAAAAAAGTTATTTATGCAAAGTAAAAGGAAACAAATGATATGATAGAACAAAAAAACCATACAAAGCAGATCACTATTTTAGCGACAATCATTGCTTTTAATATTGCATTATCTTACATTGTTAAGATACCTGTCCCAGCGACAAATGGATTTGTTAACTTGGTTGAAGCTGGGATATTTTTAGCTGCCCTGCTTGGTGGCGCACGTAGTGGATTTATTGTCGGTGGTTTAAGCGGTTTGCTGTTAGACTTGCTTGCTGGGTATCCACAGTGGATGATTTTTTCTTTAATTATTCATGGGATAGAAGGATTAATCGTTGGCTATTTTGGCTATAAAAAACACATTACCAGCCAAGTCATTGGCTTAATTATTGGATCATTTATTATGGTGGTTGGGTACATGTTAGCTGGGGCTATGTTGTATAATTGGACAGCGGGACTGGCGTCAATTATCGGGAATATCGCACAAGCGGTGATGGGACTAATCGTTGCACTAGTTCTTGTTCCAGTAATTAAAAAGCTACCACAGGTTGATTTGAAAATTTAATCTTTTTTGGTTAGTTATTGATTTTTCTGTTTGATTAAAAATCTTGTATAAAAGTTGCATTTATGTAATCAAAATCACAAACTAGCTGGAAAACTTGGGCTATGGTCAGCGACCGAGGGCTTCATTTTTTGAAATATTCAAAAAACACTTATTGATATAAAAAATCCGAGGGGAAAGGTTCAGCGTCTTTGATATACACTGATTCTTTCCTTTTTTGATTTAGATAAAATGCTTTGTTCAGGTGGCTACATGTTCCTTTAGAGATCAAACAAGGGTTTCAAATAATGTGTGAGAATAAAAATTGAACCTGTTATACCAACGGGCAAAACTTAAAACATTTTAAGTTAATATGAATTTACTAGTTGTTGAAGAGAATAAAAAAGACCATCTTTCTTTAGAAATTGATGGATTAATGTAAGATGATTTTTATTGATGTTTTATTGCATTTCTAATTTAGAGCAGCAACTATAGCTTCATTAAACGAAGGGATGTCTTTTGGTTCGCGGCTAGTGATGAGATTACCATCAATAACTACTGGCTTATCCTCTATACGGGCACCGGCATAATAAAGATCTTGTTGTACTGTTCGATATGCTGTCATGGTTCTACCCAATACTAAGCCAGTAGGGATCATCAATTGTGGACCGTGGCAAATACTAAATAATGATTTATTGGTTGCCAAGAAATGTTTTGTAAAATTAACAAAGCGTTCGTCGGCTCGTAACTGATCTGGAGAAAAGCCTCCGGGAATGAACAGTACGTCAAAATCAGATGGCGCTACATCGCCGATTGATTTATCAATGTCAATTTTGGTGCCATGCTTTCCTGTAACAGCTTCAGTACTAAAACTGATTGTTGTAACTGAAGAACCACTTTTTTTTAGTGCTTTGACAGGGTCAGTGAATTCAATATCTTCGACTAAATCAGTTACGAGAACAGCAACTTTTTTACTCATGAATAATTCCTCCTTCTATAATTAGCTTAATTGTAACGACAATTAATATAGAATGAAAACGATACGTCTTGTAAACAAAGAATAAGTCATTATCTTTGTAAACGTTTTCTGTTAATGGTATATTAGCACCAACAAATTGAATGTGTCACTTTGTTGAGAAAAATTTCTTTTTTTTAATATAGAATATTCAAATCGACTGCTAGCACAACAATTGCGTGTTGTGCTTTTTAATTTAAAAAATTTAAATTTTAAAGATGTAGCAGTTTCCGCACGCACTCAAAAGGAGATGGAACAATGGCATTATTATCTGAAGAAATGAAAAAAATGATTGAACAACAGCTACCATTTTTAGCGACTACTGGAGGAGATGGGTCGCCACAAGTCGGGCCTAAAGGATCAACTCGTGTGTACGATGATGAACATTTGATTTATTATGAGCATACATTCAAACAAGCCTATGCCAATTTACAACAAAATGGTTATGCGGCAATTGCGGTCGTGGATTCTAATGTAGAGAAGGGGTTCCGCTTTGAAGGAACGGCCGTTATTCATGAAGATGATGACTTTGCTACTGACATTTTAGACAAAACAAGCATATTTGATCGCTTTCCAAGAGCGGCCGTCGTCTTGATAAGTATTGATCGCATCTATAAATTGGATAATACTTTGGAAGCTGGAGATCGCATTGCCTAATAGTCAAGAGAATATGGAAAAGGAAAATGTCATGACAAAGCCTATTAATCATCAAGTAATCAAAACAGAAGCCTCAGGAATTCGCCTTGTCTTGGACTTAGTAAAGAAGCCTGCTGACCAAATGATTGAATTAACGGTCGGCGAAATCGATTTACCTACGCCCGCGGCAACTAAAGAAGCAGGTAAACAAGCAATTAGTAATAACGTGACAAAATATACCGAAAATATGGGTTTCTTGTCGCTTAGAAGAGTAATATCTGATTACATTAAAAGATTTTATGAAGTAAGTTATTCCCCAGAAAACGAGATACTTGTGACCGTTGGTGCCAGTCAAGGTATTGACCTCACGGTTCGTACGCTCATTAACGCCGGTGACGAAGTTATTTTAATTGGGCCAGCTTACCCAGCTTATATACAAGCAGTAGTTCTGGCTGGGGCAATTCCTATCGTTGTTGATACTCGTTCTACTCATTTTAGATTATCTCCAGAGCAACTTGAGTCAGCAATTTCAAGCAAAACAAAATTAGTTATTTTAAACTACCCAAATAATCCAACAGGTATTGTGTTGTCGAAAGAAGAATTGAGTTCACTAGCGTCAGTTATTCAACAATACGATTTATATGTGCTGACAGATGATGTTTATCAAAGATTAACATATAATCAAGATTGTGCGTCATCAATTGCTAGCGCGCCATTGATGAAAGAGAGAACAATCATAGTCAACGGTTTGTCGAAATCGCACAGCATGACAGGCTGGCGTATCGGCTATTTGGCTGGTCCTAAAGCACTGATTCAAGAAATCTATAAAATACAGCAGGCTAATGTTGGTTGTGCATCAAGTATTTCGCAAATGGCTGCTTTAACGGCTTTAACCACCGATATTGAAGCCCCAAAAACATATATTACGGTGTTTAGAAAGCGTAGAGACTATATTTTGCAACGCTTAGATGAAATGTCTTTAAAATATACTAAACCTGAAGGTGCTTTTTATGTGTTTATCGATGTAAAACTATTTGGCATGTCGTCTTGGGATTTTGTTGCATTCACTATCAACGAATCTGATCTTGTTTTAGTACACGGTTCTGCTTTTACGGAGGCTGGCGAAGGGTACGTGCGTCTATCTTTTGCAAATGAAATGCAAGTACTCGTTGAAGCGATGAATCGCTTAGAGAAAACAGTAGATGTTTTAACGGCAAAAAAATCCGCTCATTTAAGTTGACAAAATAAATTCAAAAGACTATGATTGTAAGCGGTTACACAGAGTGGTTTATCGGTACACTAAGAAAGGGAAAAAATGATGGATAGTCAATCTAATTTATTTGATCTTACAAGTCGAGTTGCGATAGTGACGGGTGGTGCTTCAGGATTGGGGAAATATTATTCTCAAGCTCTCTTAGATGCAGGAGCTGATGTTTTCGTAGTTAGCAGAAGTGAAAGAGGCTGGTCAGAGTTAACGGAATTTGCTGAAAATCGTAATAGAAAAGTGCAATTTATGAGCATAGATATAACTGAAAGTGATGCCGCAGAAAAAATTGTCAACAACTGTGTTAAAGCTTTTGGTCAATTAGATATTTTAGTTAACAACGCTGGTATTCAGATTAGAAATAACGTGCTTGATTATAAGGATGAGGATTGGCGTAAAGTCATTGACATCAACCTAAACGCATTATATTTCCTGTCACATGAAGCCGCAAAACTCATGACAAAACAAAAATCTGGGAAAATAATTAATATTGGATCGATGCAATCGTTTCGAGCTGGAAAGTTTATTTTTCCTTACGCTGCAAGTAAGCATGCAGTAGTCGGGCTAACCAAAGCTTATGCAGATGCTTTAGCGTCCTATGGGGTTCAAGTCAATGCGTTGGCTCCTGGATACATTGATACTGAAATGACCAAGGCTCTTCAAAATGATCCAGAAAGAAATACTGAAATTCTAAACCACATTCCGGCAGGACATTGGGCAAAGCCATCGGAATTAATGGGTACGATTATTTATTTAGCAAGTGATGCATCAAATTATGTGAATGGCGCAACAATTCCGGTTGATGGTGGCTATTTACTAAGGTAGGGCTCGCATTTAAAAGGAGAATTAATTATGCCATTGTTAACAGTTTTGATTGGTGTCATTTTACTCGTATTTTTGATTACTAAATTTAAGTTGAACACTTTTTTATCGTTGGTCATTACAGCGTTTGTTGTCGGCTTAATTTTAGGTATTCCGGTTTCTGATATTTCAACAAGTATTGAGACAGGAATAGGTGGTCAGTTAGGCCACTTAGCGATTATATTTGGATTTGGATCGATGCTTGGAAAGCTAATTTCCGACGCAGGTGGTGGCTTTCGGATTGCGCACCAGCTCATTGCGACTTTTGGAAAAAAGCGCATCCAAATTGCTGTTATTATTACATCGTTTATTATTGGTTTGGCTTTGTTTTTTGAAGTTGGATTGGTCGTGTTATTGCCAATTATCTTCGTCATTGCACGTGAAGTAAATATGCCTCTTTTGTACCTTGGTATTCCAATGGCTGCGACATTAAATGTTGCACACGGTTTCTTACCACCACATCCTGCACCGACAGCGGTATCACAGGTGTTGAATGCGCCTTTAGGGCACGTTTTACTTATTGGTATTTTAGTATCAATTCCCACAATCATTATTTCTGGTCCGGTGTTCAATTACTTTTTGCATCGAGTATATCCGCAAGTTTATAAAAAAGATATTAATATTTCGGTTTTAGGTGAGTACAAAGAGTTTGAGTTGAAAGATACACCAAAGTTTGGCATTAGTGTTTTGACAGCATTATTACCAGTAATATTGATTAGTATTGCGACCATCTTATCATTTGTTTTGCCAGCTAAGTCAGTTATTTATCAAATCATTACATTTATCGGTGCACCTGATGTGGCTATGCTCATATCACTAATTGTTGCGATTTTCACCATGGGTATTTTCCGTGGATTGAATATCAAAGAAATTGGTGACGCAATGTCTGAATCGGTCAAACAAATTGCTATGATGTTGTTAATCATTGGTGGGGGTGGTGCCTTCAAACAAGTATTGGTTGATGGTGGCGTTTCTAAGTATATTGGTGATTTATTTGGACAAACTAATTTGTCCCCAATTCTTGTCGCTTGGTTAATCGCTGCTTTACTTCGCGTAAGCCTAGGATCATCTACTGTTGCTTCGATAACAGCAGCCAGTTTAGTTACTTCAGTTGTGTCTAACTCAAGTGTGAGCCCAGTGTTAGTAGTTTTGGCAATTGGTGCTGGAAGTATATTTGCTGATCATGTTAATGATGCTGGATTCTGGATGATAAAAGAATATTTTGGTTTAACATTGAAAGAAACGTTCTTATCTTGGACGACATTAACCAGTGTTATCTCCGTTTCGGGCTTGTTATCGATTCTACTCGTGTCATGTTTTATGTAGTGCAGTAAATTAATTATATATGAAAAAAGTTTAAATTAAGGAAAGTGGGTAATAAAATGGAAAAAGCAGACTTTGGTGTTGTTGGATTAGCAGTAATGGGACGTAATTTAGCGCTCAATATTGAGTCCCGTGGTTATCGAGTTGCTGTTTATAATCGTTCTCGCGAACGAACTGATGATTTAGTTCAAAAGCATGAAGATAAGAAATTTATCCCAAGCTATACTACAGAGGAATTTGTGGGGGCTATCAAAAAGCCTCGCCGAATTTTGCTGATGGTAAAAGCTGGAAAGGGTACGGATGCTGTTATTGATGAATTATTACCACATCTAGAAAAGGGTGATATGCTGATTGATGGCGGTAATACTTACTTCGAAGATACAATTCGCCGCTCAGATAAATTAGCTCAAGAAGGTATTAACTTTATTGGTATGGGTGTATCAGGTGGTGAATTGGGTGCACTGCAAGGACCGTCATTAATGCCAGGTGGTCAACGCGAAGCATATGATTTGGTAGCTCCTATTTTGACGCAGATTGCAGCAAAAGCCCCAGAAGATGGTAAGCCAACCGTTACGTATATTGGTCCTAATGGCGCAGGACATTATGTAAAGATGGTGCATAATGGTATCGAATATGGTGATATGCAATTGATTGCAGAGTCCTATGATATTTTGAAGCGTGTCTTACATCTTAATCAAGAGCAGTTATCTCAAACTTTTTCTGGTTGGAATGAAGGAGAACTAAACTCTTATTTGGTTGAAATAACTGCTGATATTTTAACTCGAAAGGATGATTTAGGGACTGACAAGCCAATTGTTGATGTTATCTTAGACCGGGCTGGGAATAAAGGCACAGGTAAGTGGTCTTCTCAATCAGCGCTTGAAGTTGGAGCGCCACAATCATTAATAACTGAATCAGTTTACGCACGTTATATATCAGCAATGAAAGATGATCGTGTTGCGGCTTCAAAAACATTGCAAGGACCAGACTATTCGTTTACTGGTGATGAGCAAAGTACTGTAGAGGACATTCGAAAAGCTTTATATTTTGGAAAGATCATGTCGTATGCACAAGGATTTGATCAACTTCGTATGGCATCAGAGCACTATGATTGGCATTTACCATTTGGAGAATTAGCACAATTGTGGCGTGCAGGGGCGATTATCCGTGCCCAATTCTTACAACGCATTACGGATGCTTTTACAACGCAAGCAGATTTGCATAATTTGCTCTTAGATCCTTACTTCCAACATATTGCTGAAGAATACCAAAATGCTGCTCGTCGTGTAGTAGCACTAGCTGTTACCGCTGGTGTGCCAACGCCTTCATTGTCTGCCGCTGTGGCTTACTACGACTCATATCGTTCAGCTGTTCTACCTGCTAATCTCACACAAGCACAACGTGATTATTTTGGTGCTCATACCTATGAGAGAACGGATAAGCCTGCTGGAGAAATGTACCATTATCCTTGGTACAATGAAGCATGAAAAAAACCGTCTTGGACGGTTTTTTATTTGAATGTACTTTCTTATTGAGAATGTGCTTTGTGGAGTGAGATAATTGAGCTATTTTTTCTTAAAAGATTACAAAGGACAACGAAACAAAAATGATGCCGATGTAAACATGGTATAATTATAGAAATAATATATTTTGTTGGGGAGTTTGACTATATTGATTAATGACAGTTAAGTTGGAAAAATATATTATTTTATTCTTAATTCAGGGGGTATTGATTATTGAGCGGGAATAATCAAAAAGTCTCTAACACATTTATTTATTTAACTTTCATTATTTGTGTTTGGCTTATTTATTTTATATTTACGGTTGCTATATTAGTTTTGTTCTGCAATTTTAGTCGAGCAATCTTTCTTGCTCTGATAATATCTAGCATCCTAACAGTATTGTTTATCATAATACAGACTTCATTTAAGCATTTGAATTCAATCAATAACGAAGATGATTAAATTTAAAAAGCTGCCTTAACAGGGCAGCTTTTTTGTCGTATTTTTTTAGAAATAAAACATCTTTCTGGATGATGATATTTATTACTAACTATTCAAATCAATCCAATATCGACAAAATAATTTTCCTGTGCTAGGTTCTTTGATGATGTTTTCAAGGACGCCACCATTGGATTCGATTGTCTTACGGCTAGGGATATTCCATTCTTCAGCGGTAACCAAGACAGGTGAAATTTTACGTTGCTGATAAATGTTCAGTGTTAATTCTAACATTTTTTTAGCTATTCCCTGTTGACGCCAGGCAGGGGCAACGCCGTATCCTATATGTCCTCCAAAATTAAGCAAGTGGTCATTTAACTGCCAGCGAGATGATACGCCGCCTTTTATCAAACCATCTTCAATAAAGAAATAGTTGCTGGCGGGGACAAAATTATCAATACTATTATTTTTCATCTGCTCTAGCTTAGCTAAATGTTCAGCGAAACTGCCAGTAATAGGTTTGGCTACAGAAACAATTGTCGATTCAGTGGTCCAACTTTTAATCCAGTCGTTAAAAATTTTTTCATCGTATTGTTTTAATTCTCTAAAAGTCATTTGTTTCCCCCTTGAGGTGACCGTAATCATTGAATATATTTACTAATAATTTTATCATACTAATTTATGTATTTTTATATATTTTTAATAATCATCATAAAAACTACTCTTGTAAGGTAATTTCCGCAAGTATGGGGAAAACAATTCAATGGTAATGTAAGCGCTTACTTGATAAAATGTAAGTAGTTAAAGGAGGACTAAATATGTCTAAACGTTTATCTGAAGATTTTCTTTGGGGTGGAGCTGTTGCAGCTCACCAATTAGAAGGTGCGTGGCAAGAAGGAGGTAAAGGAGTTAGCGTCGCTGATGTCATGACGGTTGGTGGACCAGACAAAGAGCGAAACATTACGAAAGGAGTTGTCTCAGGAGAATATTATCCTAATCATGAAGCGATTGATTTTTACCATCGTTACAAAACAGACATTGCCTTATTTAAAGAAATGGGATTTAAATGTTTTCGAACTTCAATTGCATGGACAAGAATTTACCCTACTGGTGAGGAAACCGAGCCAAATGAGGCAGGTTTAAAATTTTATGATGACCTATTTGATGAACTAATCAAAAATAATATTGAACCGGTCATCACGTTATCTCATTTCGAATTACCGTACCACTTGGTTACAAAATATGGCGGTTTTCGTAATCGAAAAGTAATCGATTTATTCGTTAAGTTTGCAACGACTTGTCTAAAGCGATACAAAGACAAGGTTAAATACTGGATGACGTTTAACGAGATTAACAATCAGGCTAACTATGACAATGATTTTCTGGTCTTTACAAATTCTGGGCTGCACTTTAACCATGGTGAAAATCGTGAGGAGGGCATGTACCAAGCTGCTCATAATGAATTAGTAGCTAGTGCACGAGTTGTTAAAATTGGTCATGAGATCAATCCCAATTTTCAAATTGGCTGTATGATCGCGATGGGACCTATTTATCCAGCCTCTATGAATCCAGATGATGTTCTTGCAGCTCAAAAGAGCATGGAAAAAAATTATTTCTTTGCAGACGTGCATGTTAATGGTCAATATCCGGCATTTTTAACAAAATATTGGACTCGGAAGGGATTTAACATTGATGTTACCCAAGAAGACCTGGCAGATTTACAAGCTGGTACTGTTGATTATATTGGTTTTAGTTACTACATGTCACATGCAGTTAAAAAGCCAGAAGGGTTAAACTTTGATGACATGACACCAGAAAATAGCCAAGTACGTAATACCTATTTAGCAGCAAGTGATTGGGGATGGCAAATTGATCCTAAGGGGTTGCGTTACGCCCTGAACTGGTTTACAGATAAATATCATTTACCATTATTTATTGTTGAGAATGGGTTCGGCGCATACGATAAAGTTGAAGAAGATGGTACAATACATGATTCTTATCGCATTGCATATTTACAAGAACACATTCGGGAAATGAAGTTGGCGGTAGTTGAAGATGGCGTTGACTTGATTGGATATACACCTTGGGGATGTATTGACTTGGTTTCAGCCGGGACTGGAGAAATGGACAAACGATACGGATTTATCTATGTAGACAAAAACAACCAAAATGAGGGCTCATTAAAACGTAGCAAAAAGGATTCCTTTTATTGGTTTAAAGACGTTATCGCAACGAACGCTGAAAATATTAATTAAAAAGGAGAAACACGATGAAAAAAGCGTTAATTATTTGTGCAGCTGGTATGTCATCATCCATGATGGCAAAAAAAACAACTGACTATTTCAAAAATAAAAATATAGATATTGAAGTAGATGCGATTACTGCTACAGAAGGAGAAGATGCTATTCGTAATAGTGATTTCGATCTATTTCTAGTCAGCCCACAGACAACAATGTATCTTGAAGGTTTTGAAAAAATTGGAAATGAGGTTGGTAAGCCTGTTGTTTCTATTCCCTTTAAAGCCTATATACCCATACCAACAGGTATTGAGGGCATGGCGAACTTAGTACAAGAGCATATTAATTAGCGATATGTATGATAAAGGTTGTGTGATGATGAGGAAAAAAGAACGTGATTTACTAATTTATTTAGTAGATAATTCAGATCGTTTCGTAACCAGTGAGGAATTATCTACTCTTTTGTCACTGACACCCAGAACAATTCGTAATTATATCAAAATTTTAAAAGAAACCTTAGTCTCACAAGGTGCCCAACTTGATGCGAAACCCAGTTTAGGTTATCGTTTGCACATATCTCATCCCGTTACATTTGACTTATTTTTAAATAAAAACTATGAATTATCCCAGTGGTTAATTAATGAGGACAGCAATAATATTTCGGATCGTCAAAAGTATATTTTGAACAAACTTGTTATTGAAAATCAAAAATTTCTAATTGAGGACTTAGCTGAAAAACTATTTGTTACAAGAACCACACTTTCAAAAGATTTATCGATTATTCGCAAAGTGTTAATGCCATATCAAATTAGTGTCGAAAGCAAAGCCAATATTGGTGTCTTCATTACGGGATTAGAGCGCGATAAACGTCATTTTATTTTAGATTACTTTTTCAGTCATAGTGAAAATTCTATTCAACATTATATGAAAAACAAATCTTTCTTTAAGGCAATTAGTTTTGATCAAATTACGATTATTGTTCTTGATGAATGTCGAGAAGCTGGTATTCATTTAACAGACTTTACCATACAAAATATTGTTTTATACATTGCACTAAGCGTTCAACGATTGAAATGTGGCTTTGAATTACAGGCTGTCCAAGTTGACATTAATCCTGAAATCAGAAAGGTTCGTGATGTTGCTAGAAAAATTTTTTCTCGTATTGAAAGTGGCCTATCATTAAAATTTCCGAAAAGTGAAGTAGATTATTTAACCATTCAATTAATGGCACAAGGGAAAAATATTAATATACAAAATGATGGTCCGTTACAACGGGATTTAGATATGATCTTACGACGAATTGAATTAGAAACCGACTACCCAGTTACTAAGGATTATGCTCTCAAGAAAAATATCATTGAACACCTAAAACCGATGGTAGTTCGCCTTGAGCAAGGTATTCAATTGAAAAATCCTTTGTTACAGGAAATAAAAACGAATTATTTAAGTGAGTTCATGGATACCAAGCGCTATATAAAATGGTCACCATATCTATCTCAGTTTGACATTAATGACGATGAAGTCGCTTATCTAGCACTTCATTTGATGGCAGCAGCAGAAAAATATAAAAATTTAAATAAACCAAGAGCCTTAATTATCTGCGCAACAGGGTATGGATCGGCACAGTTACTCAACAATCGTGTCGAAAAAGAATTTGGTATGTGTTTAAACATTGTTGATATTAAAGGATATTATGAAGTTGATGACACTGCTTTAAGTAATGTTAATCTCATTATCAGTGCTATTGATCTGTCAACACGTGTTTTCAAGGTCCCGGTCATACAGGTAAGTATTTTTTTAACTGAAGCAGATGTTCAAAAAATAAATGAATTTTTAGATAATGAACAAATCCGAAATAAATATATTGCTGTAGAGAAAAAGCAGCCAATTAATAGCGTTTTAAATCATTTTGATCAATTTATTGACCAGTCAAGTTTTAAAATATGGCAGGTATCGCCTCATCGAAAGGAATTACTACAAGAGTTAACTAATATGCTGATGTTCAATGAACCTACCGAATTAAAACATGAATTTTTGGAACAAATTGATCAACGTGAACAGCTGAGCTCAATCGTTTTTAGTGATACTATTGCCGTTCCACATCCTGCTATGCCGATGAGTCGAGTACCCAAAATTGCTATTGGGATTATACCAAACGGTGTCAGGTGGTCTGACGAGTATCCAAGCATTCAGCTAGTTTTCTTGCTATCACCATCTTATCGGAGCAATAAGGGTCTGACAGAAACAACGCAGGCAATAGTAAAATTCACAGAAAATACTGAAGAACAGCGTCGATTAGTTGCCTCAAAAAATTTTTCAGAATTTCGGCATAATTTTCTGTTAATGATGAAAGGAGGTAAGTATATATGAAATCAGAAGACATTCAAGTTGTCGCTTTTGAAATTATTTTACACAGTGGAAATGCGCGCACAATGGTTCATAAGGCTTTTGAAGCTATGAGAAAAAAAAACTTTAAGCTATCTAACGAAAATCTAAAATTATCAAATGACGAATTACTATTAGCTCATAAATCGCAAACAAACTTATTACAAGAATACGCTGAGGGTAGTCATATTGATATGGAAATTATATTAGTCCATGCACAAGACCACTTAATGACAACGATGACTTTACGTGAGATGGCTATTGAAATGCAGACTCTTTATGAGGAGGTACAAGACATTGAAAAAAGGAATCAAACGAGGGCCAAAAAGGCCACAGGATAAGCAGTATGGTTTAGAGGTCGCAATCGAAGAAAATCGTACGGAAATGAGCCTTAAAAGCATGCAGTTTAATCGATTCATGTTAATCCGTTATGCCACGGCATTCTTTCTGTTCGTAAACTTGTATTGGGCCATAATTATGTGGCAGACCCCAGTGGCACTAATACCTGTTGCTTTAATGCTTATCGCTTCGCTAGCAATTCTTGAACAAATTAAGTTATTTGGACATCATACGAATCAACTGATTTATTCAAAAGTGTTCTTCAGATCACAGCTTATCGTGAATATCATTTTAATGGTGAGCATCCCAACATCGTTATTTACATTTTTTTACCAATTTATACAAAATACTGGTAGTAACCGCTTAGTGGTACTAATCCTGTTATTACTCAGTAGTAGCATGCTTCTCATAGTTAACAAAAGGTTAGGCTTGATTGCAACAAATCACGATAAATATTACGCACGTTTGACAGCCTATCAGTCCGTTCTTAAAAATAATAAGGAGATGAAATAGTTATGGAAAATGGACCTATGTTTAACTTCCTGCAAAAAGTGCTTTTGAAACCAATGACCAAAGTTTCACAATATAGAATTGTGAGAGCGATCATGGCTGCTGGTATGGCTTCAATCCCTTTTACAATTGTGGGATCTATGATATTAGTTTTGAATATATTGCCGACAGTATTTCCGTTCTTAAATGATTTTTTCGACGCAACATTCTTTAAGTTTAGCGATTTGTACATGATTGCCAACACAGCAACCATGGGTATCTTAGCCATGTATTTTAGTTTAGCAATTGGTTTTGAATTAACGCGTATTATTCAAACAGAAGATAAACTAAAAGTAGCGCCATTAAATGGTGCCTTCTTATCGCTATTTGCATTCTTTATGTGCTTGCCAGAATTGGTTTTAAAAGGTGGAAAAATTGTTCTGCTAAATACCATATCCAAGGACGAAACAGTTATCAACGGATTTAGAATGACCAGCACAATCGACCGTGTTGGAACAAGTGGTATTTTCACAGCGATTATTATGGCTATTTTAGCAGTCTGGTTGTATTCATTCTGTGTGAAACATAACTGGACGATTAAAATGCCGGATGCTGTACCGGAAGGTGTATCAAGATCATTTACGGCATTAATTCCAACTTTCGTTATTGCTTTTGTTGTACTGGGTATTAATGGTTCCTTAGTGTTACTCGGTACTGACATTTTCAAAATGATTGCAATACCATTTAGCTTCGTCACAAGCATGACTAGCACCTGGCTAGGAATTATGGTGATTGAGTTCTTGATTCATGCCTTGTGGATTGTTGGTATTCATGGCGCTAACATTATTTCCGCATTCATTACGCCTATCTTCTTAGCAAATATGGTAGCAAATTCAAATGGGGCTAACATACCGTTTGCTGGAGAATTTAATAATGCCTTTGCTATCTTAGGTGGTTCTGGTGCGACACTTGGATTATGCATATTTATTACTTTACTAGCACGTTCCGAACAGCTCAAAGTTTTGGGTCGAGCTTCAATTGTACCATCATTTTTCAATATTAACGAGCCGTTAATATTTGGACTACCAATTGTTTATAATCCTTATCTAGCTATTCCATTTTTCTTGGCACCAATGGCAACAGCTTCCGTTGCTTATGCAGCTATTAACTTCCATATCATTCGGCCAATTGTTATTCAAGCACCATGGCCATCCCCAGCCGGAATCGGTGCATTTATTAGTACCGTTGATTGGAAAGCAGCAGTCTTAGCAATAATCTGTGTTGTAATAGCTTTCATTATTTACCTACCATTTATCAAAATATATGATACGAAGTTGTACAATGATGAGCAGGGGAAAACGCAAGTACAGCCTTAATGACGAGACATCGAAATACTGGTCTGTGTTTAGTAGCAGATTGGTATTTTTATATTCTCGACTGGCGGATTTGTGAAAAGTAAATTTCATCTGTAAGTCTATCACTTAATGATAAAGTTATGTGAAAAATAGAATGAATTATTTAGATTTAATAGGAAAATTATGATACAATAATGTTTGTGCTAGGGGCGCCAAAATGGCTGAGAAGAACCCTTCGAACCTGAACTGATTAACATCAGCGTAGGAAAGTGCTACATTTTTTAACGTAGCATTTTTCTCTAGGTGAGAAAAATGTTTTTTTATTGCATAAAATGACTTATTGAAAGGAATTTTTTGAAAAATGAATAATAATCACTAGGGGCGTCGCAAAGACTGAGATGATGTATATCGGTCCCTTTGAACCTGATCTAGTTAATACTAGCGTAGGAAAGTGACCAATATTTGATAACGACATGTACTGTTGTCAAAAGTGTCCTTTTTTATGTATTTAAGGGCACTTTTTTTATTGGAAAAGGAATTTAATTATGATGTGGCAGGTTCAGCTGTATTTCTGGCCTGAAAGCTTGCAAATAATATGACCGCCAATGTCTATTCATAGATGGTGGTTTAACTATGCTCTAATCGAAATTAACACAATCATTAAAATATAAAAATACAATGGAATATTAAAAAGGAAATCATAATGAATAAAAATGTTAAGTTAACAAAAATAATGGTCGTTACAATTATGATAGCGCTAGATATCGTGCTATCTCCAATTTTTAGAATTGAAGGTATGGCACCAATGTCCAGTGTCATGAATATTATTGCTGGTGTAATTCTAGGACCAGTATATGCAGTTTTTATGGCAGTAATCACTGGAATAATAAGAATGCTAATGCTAGGTATACCGCCATTGGCTTTGACTGGTTCAATTTTTGGCGCTTTTGGTGCAGGTATCTTGTATAAGTGTGGACGTAATATGTATTGGTCAATTTTTGGTGAAGTTCTTGGAACCGGAATTGTAGGATCGTTAATTTCAGTTCCGGTGATGGTCTGGTTTACTGGACAACAACAAAATTTATATTGGTTTGTGTATACACCTCGTTTTGTGGGTGCAACCATAATTGGATCAGTAATCGCTTATTTTGCTTTAGTAAATTTGCTAAAAATAAATTCTTTTAAAGAAATTCAGAGAATGTTTGTTGGGTAGCATAGCTATAAAAAATGAATTAATAAAAATTAAATCAATTTTACCTTTGCAAAAGGCACGTTAGTACATTGCATAACCAATGATATTACGTTATAAACGGTGGCTAATACTATATTGTATCTTGGTGGTAAACCTATCATGAGTAGTGATACCCGTGAATTTTCGTCATTATTTCAGTCAACAGATGCATTACTATTAAACATGGGTCGACTTAATGAGTCACACGAACAAAGTTAGGAATGGCTATGGCGCGTAATCATCCAACAGTCATCAAAGGAAATACTTCAGAAATCAGAAGATTTGTCGGCTTACCATCATTAGCAAAAGGTATTGATGGTGCTAGCTCTGATCAGCATGATCAAGCGTTAAAAGATCTCATTTTTTCTTTGAAACAAATAACAACTGATTATGCCGATACCGTGTTTGTGGCAACAGGAAAAAAGGATGTCATTGTTCAAAATGATAAATACCTTATTTTAAACAATGGCGTCGATGAATTGAATAAGTTTGTTGGGACAGGAGACATGGTTGGTGCAATGATAACTACACTTCTTGCGGTCGGTAAAGATCCATGGGTTGCCAGTCAATTTGCAATTAGCTACCTCAATATAGCAGCTGAAAAAGCACTGTCACTAACAAGCGGCATGGAAAACTTCAGGAGAGAAGTCATTAACCAAATTGACTTGCTGTGCAGTGATCCTCAATGGGTATTTAACATTAAATATTCACAATTGAAAAAAAGCAATTAAGTGAATGAAATGTTAAGCATAAAGGCAAGTTATTGATATACCAATAAGTTACTAATAGATATCTACTAACTTTAAACTGCCTACTATCAATTAGGTTGCAAACGTACTATAGTTATTATAGTGAACAAAACAAATAATTATAGAAATGAGGTTCTATCATGAAAGTAACAATTTTTGGTAAAGGCAATATGGGACAGGCAATCGGAGCTAATTTTGAAAAAGCTGGCAATGGTGTCAACTATTTAACTCCAGAGGATACAACGACAAGTCTTAGTGAATTAGTTATTTTGGCTGTGCCTTATCCTGCTTTAGACACAATCGCTCAACAATACAAACAAGAATTAAAAGGAAAAGTTGTTGTTGATATAACAAATCCCTTGAACTTTGAGACTTGGAATGAATTAGTCGTTCCAGCTAATAGTTCAGCAGCAGAAGAACTACAAAATAAGTTACCAGATAGCATAGTACTTAAGGCATTTAATACAAATTTTGCTGCTACGCTACAAAGTGGAATGGTTGGTGAAAATACAACAACCGTTTTGGTGGCAGGAAACGATGAAGGGAAGAAGCTATTTATCGAGGCTTTGAATGATAGCGATTTAAATGTTCTTGATGCGGGTCAACTTAATCGAGCTCGTGAATTAGAGGCAACTGGTTTTCTACAGATGACCTTGGCAGCTAGTGAACAAATTGGCTGGACAGGTGGGTTTTCAGTTACTAAGTAACTTCCAAAATAAAAAGCAACTATTTAAAGATAGTTGCTTTTTATTTTGCATAGCATATTCACTCGAAAAATGTGCATAATTTAATCTTATTGTTCCAGCAATGCTTTTCTTTTGTCTGGATTTTCGTCAAGATAGAAACTGCCCCAGTCAGCCATCGAATCAATGACTGGACGCATGCTTTGTCCCAAGGTTGATAAACTATACTCTACCCTAAGAGGTACTACAGCAAAGACCTGACGAACCACGAGACCATCTTCTTCCATCTCTCTCAAACTTTGCGTTAACATTTTTTGACTAATACCGGCCACACTAATTTTTAATTCTGAAAAACGTTTTGTTCCAGGTAAAAGGTCACGAATAATTAATACTTTCCATTTGCTGCTGAGCAGATCAATAGTCGTTGCTACAGGGCAGATGCCATTTTGTTCCAATAGTTTTCTAGACATAATGATTATCCTTTGTATTTTAAAACATACTTAAAGTGTGTAGGTTACTTTTAGTATCTTTTAATTATTATAGGCTTTCTTTGACGATAAGGCAAAGAAAGCCTATAATCAGTTATTTTTTTTAGTTATAACGTACTATTTGCAATATATATCGCACGCGATATAATATTGTTTAGGAGGTTACGATATGAGTAAAGATGAACATCTTTATGACGAATTGTGCTTGTCAATATACAATACAAATCGTTATTTTCATCATCTGTATGGTTACGTATTAGAAAAATATGATTTATCATATTTGCAATATATGAGCTTACTGATTATTTATAAACAGAATTCGGCTAAGCTAATGGATATTGGTGCCGAGCTTGAGTTGTCAAGTAATACATTGACACCGGTAATTGAGAAACTTGTCAATAAGTCTTGGATTGTTAAGGTGCAAAGTTCACAGGATAGACGCGTCAAGGTCTTAAAAATGTCTGATCAGAAAGCAACTACTTTTGAACGCATTTTGTCTGAAATCAAAATGATGCGTGACAACTTAATACATCAAGTTGGACGTCCAATTGAAGAAGTATTGCGAGAAAATCAAGCGCTTAATCAGGTCTTAAAAAAGATGATACAAGAAAAAGAGATATGAAAATGGATTATGATGTTATTTTTATTGGTAGTGGTCATGCTGCATGGCACGGGGCACAAACGTTAGCTCGCTCAGGAAAAAAAGTAGCCTTAGTGGAAGAAAATAAGGTTGCTGGTACATGCACAAATTTTGGTTGTAACGCCAAGATACTGTTAGATGGTCCCGCTGAAATGATGCATCATTTGCATCATTACCACGGTATCGGAATCAATGAAACGCCCAACATCATTTGGCCAGAATTGATGGCTTATAAGCACCAAATGATTGATCCTTTATCAGGCGTTTTAACACACATGCTGTCTGTTGATGGAATTGATATTATCAATGGACACGCCAAATTTTTAAATAACAAAAAAATTATTGTTGCTGATCAAGTTTATCAAGCTGAAAAATTTGTGATTGCTACTGGCCAGCGACCTGCAAAACTACCGATTTCTGGTTCAGAGTTTATGAAAGACAGTACAGACTTTCTAGACTTACCTAATATGCCGAAGTCAATTCTATTCGTTGGCGCAGGTTATATTGCAATGGAATTTGCTTCAATTGCATATGCCGCCGGGAGTGATGTCACTTTAATTGAATACGGGGACCATGCTTTAAATGGATTTGATGAGGCCTATTCTCAAATAGTCGTAGATGATATGACAGAAAGAGGCATTCATTTTAAGTTCAAACAAGCTGTTTCAAGCGTATCATTACTTGAAAATAGGCAATATCAAGTTAATACAACGCAAGGAGAGACCTATCATGTTGATTATGTTATGGATACAACAGGTCGTGTATCCAATATTGAGGGATTAGCCTTAGACGACATTAATGTTTTGTATGATAAGCAAGGTATTTTAGTTAACGATCATTTACAAACTTCTGTTGACAATATTTATGCCAGTGGTGATGTGATCTCTAAAACAATACCAAGATTAACACCAACCGCTACTTTTGAATCAAATTATATTGCCAGTGTATTATTAGGTAATCAGGAACCTATAAATTATCCTGTAGTGCCAACAGTCGCTTTTACATTGCCGCGTGTAGCACAAATAGGGGCAACCATTGATGAAGCGGCTAAAGATGAGAACTTACAAGTGCATGAAATTCCTTATGGGAGAGTTATGAGATTTCAGACACTAAACGATATTGACGCAGCAATTAAAATCGTAGTGAATAAAAACAAACAGCTGGTTGGTGCAGCTTTAATCGGTGATTTTGCCCCAGAGGTCGTCAATGCACTGGTTCCTGTGATTAATCAGCAGTACACAAGTTCGGACATTACCTCACAAATTTATGCGTTTCCAACTGCCTCAGGTATTATATTGCCAATGATTGCAAATTATTTAGCCTAAGTAAGGAGACCTATTATGAAAGCAGCAGTGATCAATCATTATGGTGGTAGAGAACAGCTAGAGGTTATCGACATGCCTATTCCTAAAGTAAAATCGGACGAGGTTTTAGTAGAAAACATGGCCACGAGTATTAATCCAATTGACTACAAAGCGCGAGAGGGATTATTAAAACGGATGTTTCAATGGCAATTTCCAGTCATTTTAGGTTGGGACATCGCTGGAATAGTTGCTTCTATTGGAGATGACGTAACAGGTTTTAAAGTTGGAGACCCAGTGTTTGCTCGGCCAGATATTGACTCAAAAGGAGCGAATGGTTCGTATGCAGAATACACAGCTGTTAAAGCGAATAAATTGGCAATAAAACCAAATAACATTAGCTTTGTTGAGGCGGCTGCCGTTCCTTTGGCTGGGCTAACTGCCTTGCAAATGCTGAGAAAAATTCAGTTATCATCTAATCAGAAAATACTAATTCAAGCTGGTGCTGGCGGGGTAGGTATTTATGCAATTCAGCTGGCTAAAATGCTTGGTGCATATGTAGTAACAACTGCTAGTCAAAATAACCATGAATTTGTGAAATCTTTAGGAGCGGATTCTGTAATTGATTATCACAAAGACAATATTCAAGATGTGTTATCTGATTTCGATGCTGTGCTAGACACAGTTGGCGATGTTGATAATGGGATTGCCATCCTTAAATCCGGTGGACACCTCGTTACCATTTCCAACACGTTAACTGATCAACAGAAAAAGACCTCAGACAAGACCGTGACAGAAGGGTGGTTAGACCCGAATGGTCAAGATTTAACAATTTTAGCATCCTACATCGCCATGGGTGAGCTTCAAATTGTTGTGGATTCTCTTTATCCATTAACCACAAAAGGTATTCAATCAGCCCACGAGCGAAGTGAAACACACCATGCCCGTGGAAAAGTAGTAGTTCAAATTAAAGAGTAGATACAGAGGAAAAATAAATGCTGGCATATATTATGGTTACATTAGTTAGTTTAGAGGCTATTGGTATTATGTTTGTAGAAATGTTTGGCACAACTTCACAGCAGGCAAAGGCATTTGATCTTAAAGAATCTTTCGTTCAGATACCAGAGGTTAAAACGTTATTAGCAAATCAAGGAATCTATAATGGATTGTTCGGTGCGCTCATTATTGGTACTATGTTGTTTGTATCAGGCCCCCAACAAGTTTTGATGTTACAAATGGAAATGTTATTTATTTTCTTGGCTGCAGTTTATGGTGCTTTAACAGCCACAAAAAAGATTATTCTAGTTCAGGGATTGCCAGCATTTATTGCAATAATTATTCTTTTTTTGAAGTAGTCTTTAACCAGCTAATATTACCGAATTAAAAAAGTGTAGCAATGACTGCGTTTTTTTTGCATAAAAGTATTATTTATATTTTAATTCTAGCATGCGCTGATAATGTTGATAAAGAATAGTGAATCAATTAATGTTGTGTTTATTCCACGGTTTCGGACGACCACAAAAATGTAAAATAGACGTGTTTGCTATCACCAAATTTGTATCAACTTGACCTCGGCTCTTAGCAAAGTGAACGATGTTATCTCGCGTATCAAACCTTTTGGTGTTTGCAAGTTCATTTTTAATTTGAGTAATTAACATTTTTAAAATAAGTTGTAAATATTTTTAAAATAAGTTGTAAATATTTTTGAAATAAATCATGAATATGATATAACCAAGGTAACCAACTATATTTCCCTTACACAATAATAACAGTTGAAATCCTCAACATTCTTAATCAATTTTCAAAAACCCTTATGTTATAATGGATAGCGTCCAATAGACATTTTTGAAAATTTAGGGGTAATGGGGAACAATGAAAAAAAATAGGGATACAAATACGCCATCAACTACTAAAAGTCGTATGGCGTTATTTCATAGTAAAAAACATAGTTCATTCAAATTATATATTATTTTAGCAGTTGTCACTGTTTTACTATCTGCTTCTGGTTATGCAGCATACTATTTTTATAGTTTGAATAACACAATTAATAAATCATTTTCATCAACAGGTCTCGATTCTGAAAAAAAAGCTACACAATTAATTCAGGATAAAAAGCCAATATCTTTCTTAGTTTTAGGAACAGATATTGGCACAGACGGTGGGTTTGGCACGAATCGTAGTCGCGTAGGATTAACTGATTCTATGATGGTTGTAACTGTTAATCCTAAAAATGAAACAACGACTTTAATTTCTATTCCACGAGATATCATGACATCCATTTCTGGGTTTGAAAGTAGTTTCCCTCAGAAATTAAATGCTGCCTATGCGTTCAAGGCAGCTTCTGATAATAATGCTTCGTTGGGGGATGGTGTAAGCACAACAATAGATACCATACAAAAGATGTTTAACTTCCCAATCAACTATTTTGCCATGGTTAACATGAGTGGACTTGGGGATGTTGTCGAACAACTTGGTGGCGTAAAAGTTAAGTCACCTTTAACGTTCGCGTTTAGCCAAGAAACTGCGCATGAAAGTGGCAAAGATCTATACCAATTTACTGAGGGTTCTAGCACATTTAAATATGCTTCTGATGGTGAAAACTTTAAAACCTATAGCAAAATGAATGGACAAGCAGCCTTAGCGTTTTCTCGAATGCGGTATCAAGATCCAAAAGGAGATTATGGTCGAACTGAACGACAACGCTTATTATTGCAACAAATTATTAGTAAAGTTAAGAAAAATCCAGCTCAGGTAGTTAATTTGAAATTCATCAATTCGACGACTAAAAATATTGCTTCTAATCTAAAATCGGAAGATATGTTGAAATTAGGTACTAACTACATTAGTGCCTCAAAGCATATTGTTTCGTATACTGTTCAAGGACAAGGTGAAACATATGAAGGAATCTCATATCAACGAGTTACCACCGCTCAGCGACAAGCAATAACAAATAAAGTTAGAAGCAGTTTGAACTTAGAAGCAGCTACAACTGGGAATGAATTTGGCAGTAATATTACAGAAAACAATTTAGCTCAAGTAGGTACCGCAGATCAATTGTATCCAGAAAATAATACTGACGAAAATATGCAGTTGCATGAAGAGTAAATATATAATTAGAAAAAGACATGTCAGGCAACATGTCTTTTTCTTTTTTAAATATAATAAAAAAGCAGCCTTGGGAGAGACTGCTTTTCTGGGAGAGAAGAGAATATTATCTTGTAGGGAGAAAGAAAATATATTCTTATATAAATAGTGGAGATACCTCTGTTAAGGTATGAATTCATAATACCGCTGAAATGTTAAATGAATATAAAAACCACGGAGTAATTATTTTCCATTAAGTCACGAAATAAATTAAAGAAAGGTATTGATTTATGTTGATTATAAGTGGTAATATCATTGTTATAATGTTAGTTAGCTAACTAACGTTTAATGATAAAGAAGGACAATTTATAATGACATCTATAGGTAAATTATTCAAAATTGGGCAACGTAATCTTGTAAAAGATCTTGATAAATTGGCCGTAACTCACGGGGTGACTGGTACGCAATTATCGGCAATTGACTTTATCGCCGACAATAAGTACGTTACGCAAAAAGATATTGAACAAGAATTTCATATAAAAGCTTCATCTGTAGCAACCATGATAGACCGAATGGTAGAGAAAAAAATGGTTACAAGAGTACCAAATGAAAAAGACAAAAGAGTTAATGAAATACATCTTACGGCGTCCGGAGAAAAGATTAATAAAATCGCTAAACAAATTATTAGCTCCCATGATGACGATATTTTACGGCCTTTTTCAGAAGATGAACGAAAAACTATAATTAAATTTTTAAAATATGTGGCAGAAGATAACAGAAATTCCTCACTAGAAGGAGAAAAAAATGGAAGAAAATAAAGTTTCAACTAAAAATGCAATGGCTATTATAGCGGTAGCGTTGGTTTCTTTTTCTGGTATTATGGCAGAAACGGCTATGAACGTTACATTTCCTGTTTTAACAAGGTACTTTAGCACATCGCTCAATTCGATACAGTGGGTAACGACTGTGTACTTACTCTCTGTAACAATTATGATCACAACAAGTGCCTATCTGAATAAAAGATATAATACCCGTTATTTATGGTTAGCCAGCCTTATTTCGTTTGCTACAGGAACTTTAGTGGGCGGGTTGGCCAGTAATTTACCGGTATTGTTAATTGGTCGTGTGTTAGAGGGTGTAGCAGCAGGTATATCAATGCCTCTCATGTTTAACTTGATCGTTCAACTAGTACCAAGATCAAAGATTGGCGTATGGATGGGTATTGGTTCTATGGTTGTCAGTTTAGCCCCTTCATTTGGTCCTACATACGGTGGCGCTTTGATCGATACTCTTGGTTGGCGATCAATATTTTTTATTCTTTTAATTGTGCCGATTATGTCGTTGTTATTAGGGTGGAAAACTATCGACAACAGTAAAGAAACACAAGCCAATGTCTCTTTTGACGTTCTTGCTTTCAGCTTATTATCAGTGTCATTAATTACGGCTTTGATATTAATTAACCAATTAGAAAATGGGACTGTCAATATCTTACTTCTAGTTGTCACCATTGTCAGTTTAACAGGTTTTGTAATTAGATCACTAACTTCAAAACAAACTTTCTTGAACATCAGATTACTCAGTAACAGTAAATTTCTATTTCTGCTACTTCCCGTTGTTTTATATATGTTTGCAAATTTGGGTATTAACCTTCTGCTGCCAAATTATTCGCAAAAAATCTTAAATACGTCAAGCTTTTGGGCAGGATTCTCTTTACTGCCTGGAACGTTACTAGGTGGTATCTTAAATCCTTATTTTGGCCATTTATATGATAAGCACGGAGATAAAATACCACTTTTGATAGGAAATACGATCTTTGGGATTAGTCTATTGGTCATGGCCTACTTCACTAAAAATTTTGGAATCATAGCATTCATACTCATGTATATGATTTTCACATTTGGGCGTAATATGGCTTTTAGCATTGGAATGACAGCATCTATTGATGAGTTGAGTAGAGATAAAAAGACGGATGCCACTGCTATTTTACAATCATCACAAATGTTTATGGGTGCATTAGGTACTACCGTTGCAGCTTTATACGGTGCACAAAAATCAGGCCTAGCTGTTGGGTTCCAACATTTCCTATGGTTGCTTTTCTTTATTTCACTTGTTATTTTCGTTATGTTCTTTGCTCGACAAAAAACAGGGAACAAATGAAATCTTTATATTAGACAGTAAAAAAATAGCATGATACAATTACATTACAAAATTAATGTGTTTTCATATTTAACATCCTTGCGGGAGTAGCGGCGCATGTGCGTGGGAAACTGACTTACTAGATTATTTACAGTCTAGCGGCCAACCTTAAACAGCAAGACGCAAAGAATATTTTCTCTTAAAGGAGTGTATCAAAATATGAGCACAAAGTCGAAAGAGGTAGATGATGATATTCCGTTATCGTCCTCAGCAAAGTTTCACCATCAAGAATGGTCTAAGATAGTCAATGATTTACATGCAAATTATCCTAAGGGACTATCAGACGAACAGGTAAATAATCGCTTACAAAGGAACGGATATAATGAGGTTAATCCAAAAGTTATCCCGAAGTGGTTGATTTTTTTGCAGCAGTTTAATAATGTTATTGTCTATATTTTAGTGGTAGCTGCGCTGCTAACGCTTTTTATGCAACATTATGCAGATTCAGTTGTTATTGCATTAGTTGTATTAATTAATGCGTTAATTGGGTATTTACAAGAAGTGAATGCCAGTAATGCACTAGATAAAATAAAAAATATGTTGTCTGTTGAAGCCACTGTTATTCGAGATGGCGATCGCTTTGATGTTCCAGCTCGAGAATTAGTACCTGGCGATTTAGTCTATCTAGAGGCTGGGGATAATGTCCCTGCTGATTTACGAATTATAGATGCTGACAACTTACGTATTCAAGAGTCGTCTCTAACTGGAGAGGCTGATTCCGTCCTCAAAAGCGAATCTATTTTATCCGAGCATGTGCCACTAGCCGAGCGTAGTAACATGGCTTATGCATCAACAGCTGTGACTAATGGTAGTGCCACAGGAATCGTGGTAAACACTGGTGTTCATTCACAGATTGGTCAAATTTCTCAAAGTGTTGCTGATGTTTCAGATAAAAAATCACCACTAACACGAGAATTAGATAGTTTAGGCTATGGTATTTCTTGGTTAATTATTGTTGTGGCTATAGTCATGTTTGCCTTAGGTTGGTTTTTCAAAATATATGACATATCCACCTTGATTATGGCTATTATTGCAATGATTGTCGGTGCAATGCCGGAAGGATTACCAGCAGCTACGTCAATTATATTAGCAACCGGTGTTCAAAAGTTAACCAAAAAGAATGCAATTGTGAAAACATTACCTGCTGCTGAAACCCTAGGTGCAATAGACATTATTGCGTCTGACAAAACAGGGACATTAACAAAAAATGAAATGACCATTCAAGATATTGTCGTTGGTGAAAATCATTATACAGTCACTGGGACTGGATATGCACCCGATGGTGACATTTTTATAGGGAATAAGCTTGTCGATGCAACACAAGACAAAAATCTTGAAATGTTTTTAACAATGGGACATCAAGCAAATGACACTTTTTTGACCGAAGAAGCAGGTGTCTGGACCATCAACGGCGAACCGACTGATGCTGCCTTTTTGTCGGCCTACTACAAGGCCTTTGGACAAAAAGTACCTAAATTAAAAGAGTTGGATCGTATTCCGTTTGATTCTGACTATCGATACATGGCACGTTTAGTTGAAAATAAGCATCAGCAACGATTTGTCGCCATAAAGGGTGCACCAGACAGATTATTCACATTAGCCCGAAAAAATTCAAATTTTGACTACGAGTATTGGACAAAGGTGTCAGCAAAGTTTGCCAAATCTGGAAAACGTGTAATTGCTGTTGGATATGTTGATGTCGATTCAGATACATCAGAAGTCCTTCACGAAACACTTGCAGCTGAAGGCGTGACATTCTTAGGATTAGCCGCTATTATTGATCCGCCACGACCAGAGGTTGTTGATGCTATTAGCAACATGCGCGAGGCTGGTATTCGCGTTAAAATGATTACCGGCGATAGTCCAGATACGGCCAAAGCAATCGCTCAACAACTTGGTTTAGCCGACCAAATTGAAGCTGTTACTGGATCAGAAGTTGAAGCAATGACGGATGATCAGTTGGCTAAGGTTGTTACAAATTATGATGTCTTCGCACGAACTACACCACAAGATAAGTTACGTATTATATCTGCCTATCAAGCAAATGGATTAGTAACTGCCATGACTGGTGATGGTGTTAATGATGCGCCAGCATTAAAAAAAGCTGATATTGGTGTAGCAATGGGTATTAAAGGTACTGATGTTGCAAAAGATTCGGCGGATATGGTATTGGCTAACGATGATTTTTCAACAATTAAAGTAGCTATCGAGCAAGGTCGTCGTTTATACGATAATATTAGAAAAACAATTTTATATTTGTTACCTACTAGTTTTGCTGAGGGATTGATTGTTGTCTTTAGTATATTATTGCGCCAGCCAATGCCTTTAACTGCAACGCAATTATTGTGGATTAACTTGGTTTCTGCTTTGACGTTGCAATTAGCGTTTATATTTGAGCCAGCTGAACCAGGATTGATGAAACGTCCACCGCGTAAAACAACGGCCAAATTAATGAGTCGATACGATGTTTTCCAAATGATTTATGTCAGTGTCATTATTGCCGCAGTGGCTCTAGTTGTTTTTGAACATTTAGATGATATCACAGGTTTTGCGGTAGCCAGTACAATGGCTGTTAACATACTTATTTTTGGTAAAATTTTCTATATGTTTAATATCAGAACAGCAGCACCAGCGCTAAGTAAGACATTCTGGACAAACCCAATGGCATTCGTGGCTATCGGTGCTATGATTATTTTACAGTTATTATTTACGTATATACCATTTATGCAAGGTGTATTCTCTACAGCTGCGTTATCGCTTTCTGATTGGTCTTTCATCATCTTAACAGGATTGATTGTTCTAATCGTAACAGAATTAGATAAGTATCGTCGTATGATTGTAAAACGATAGTATGTAAATAACGGTATTTATTAAAAAATAGCAGTCACAACTTAATTGACCTGTGATTGTTATTTTTTTTTGTGATGAAAATCTTATAAAAAATCACATTGAAGAAATCACTCTCACTCTTTTTGAAAAAACTTTTAATTTAATTTAACCTGATATCGATATAATCAAGCTAGTAACTAAACTATAAAAGATAGGATCAAGCTATGGTTAAAAATTCAACTACTGAGTATACTTTTATAAAAGCACAAATTGATCTGGTTATTCATAATATTGTTAGTAATAAATACAATGAGGAACTGACGTACTACGATGTTTTATGGCTTCCTGATCATTTAACCAATCCAGATAGCAAAGAGCTTTGGCAATCATTTCAAGATAATTTAGAAAAAATTTCTTTTATAGCTATGAATACTGGTTTGCCGAATCCCAATGCCAATGTCGAATTGGTAATCGTTAAAATGAATAGTGGTGAAATAAATCCAAATGCGATAAAATATTTTGAAGTAGGTAAGCGAAAAGATTATTTAGCGATGCAATACCCACATATAATGGACAAAGACAATGACACTTTATTTAACGCTTGGGATGAGGCTAACAACTCGTATAATTCAACGGAAACATCCGCAAGCGTTTGAAATTTAAGCGACTATCTGATCGAAAATACTAAATTCAAATAAAAAACAACTATCACTGCATAGTTGTTTTTTATTTGCCAGCTATTTTAATTTCTATTCGAAAAAAACTATTGATTTGAAATCCACTCTAAGGGTTACACTTATTATATACACTAGCCAAAATACGAGATAAAATAATTTAAAATTCCTGTTTTAAGTAAGATAATTTAACACGTGAATATTGAAAAATATATGTAATAATTTGTTGTTTTACATACTGACCAGGCAGTATATACTAGAGATATCAATTATTCAAGGAGTATAAAAAATGTCTGTTGAAAACGTTCGTCAATTTTTCAAAAAATATCATTTAGAGAACCGAATCGTAGAACATGAGAACATTGGCGATACGGTTGAACACGCTGCCGAGTTGTTGAAGTGTGAGATAAAACAAATTGCCAAATCCATGACCTTCATCGTGGAAGAAAATCCAGTTTTGATTGTTCTTGCAGGTGACAAAAAAGTAGATAATAAAAAATTCAAATCAACGTACAATTCAAGACCAAAAATGATTCCTTTTGATCAGGTTGCGGACAGAATTGGACACATTCCTGGTGCGGTAACACCATTTGCAATCAAATCAGACGTAAAAGTATATTTAGATGTATCTCTAAAGAGATTTGAAACTGTTTTTGCTGCAGGCGGTAGCACAAATAGTACAATCGAATTATCAATAGATGAGCTTGAAAACTATGCTCATCCCCTAGACTGGGTAGATGTTGGGAAAGACCAGTAAACTCACTTGCTAAACAAATTGTGTAGCAGGTGGGAACCGGAGGCAATCAATACGAATGACAGTAAATGATTGGATAACCTTTATATTAGCTAGTACCGTTATTATAATTTCTCCAGGTCCTTCTGTAATATATGTAACGACAAACAGTATGACCAATGAAATTAAAACGATGATGCCATTGGTTGTAGGGCTTACTGCAGGCTGTTTTTGTGGTATGGGCATCTCTTTAATATTTATAAGTAGCTTACTCAAAATTTCATCCTACTCATTGGTCGTGTTAAAAATAATTGGTTCTGGTTATTTAACGTACTTAGCCATCCAAATGTGGACTCGTAAGCATGTTAATCAAGATAGCAGAAAACCAACATTCATACGAGGTGTGCTCATTGCTGTCAGTAATCCTAAGGCGCTATTATTTTATACAACTTTTTTCCCGCAATTTGGTCATACTCAAGTTGATATGGTATATCTAGCACTATGTTACGGCATATTAAGTTTTATAGCGGATTTTTCGAATATGTTAATTTCTCATTTTGTTAGCAGAGGAATTAGCATGAACTCTTTAATGTGGATTAATCGATCCGGAGCATTATTGCTATGGATTACTACTTTAAAGATTTGGCTGTGAATAACCAGAAATTAGTCCCAACTGCTTTTTTTAGGACATTTAACCAATAACGTTTTTGGCTTCTCCTGATAAATATGCATTTAAATTATCTACGGTTATGCGTAATAATCTTTCACGAGTCTCTAATGGTGCCCAAGCGATGTGAGGCGTAATAAAGCAATTTTTAGCTTTTAATAAAGGATTGTCTTTTTCAATTGGCTCTTTTTGGACAACATCTGTAGCTAAGGCATAAACTTTTTCATTATTTAGTGCCTCGGCTATGTCATTTTCACTAATAAGTTTTCCACGGGCTGTATTGATTAAAATCACACCATCTTTCATTTTTGAGATAGTAGTCTTATTAATTAAATTAATCGTTTCTGGCGTTTGAACAACATGAAGACTAATAATATCCGCTTTTTGGAAAAGCTCATCTAAAGAAACTTGGTTGACCCATTTTGGGGTTGCAACACTAGGTCGATGATTATAAAAAATAACTTTCATTGAAAAAGCATTGGCTAATTCTGCCACTTTTTGAGCAATTCGACCATAACCAATGAGCCCTAATGTTTTACCTTTCAATTCAAATAGCGGTTTATCCCAAAATGTAAAATCATCGACACTAGACCATTTCCCATCATGGACCAATTGGTTATGTAATCCAACTTGACCGGTTATTTCTAGTAATAATGAAAAGGTAAATTGCGCGACAGCATCCGTAGCATAAGTAGGCACATTCGTCACAATAATGTTGTGGTTGTTTGCACTATCAATATCGACAACGTCATAACCTGTTCCCATAATGCCAATATATTTTAACTGTGAAGCACGACGGATTACACGATCATCTAGTGGGGTCTTATGTGTTATCACAACTTCCGCATCATCAATTCTCTGCAAAATTTCAGTGTCATTATCTACTGATGTACGGCTATAAAACTCGAAGTCGCCCAAATTTTTTAACGTTTCCCAATTTAAATCTTGATTGAGATCATAACCATCTAAAAGTACAATTTTCATAACTTATATCTCCGATTCATTTGCACAGATATTTTTCTACATGGATCTGAAAAGTAATTTAGTCATATTTTATCACTTATGACCTATTAACCATGATTTTTAAACTTGAAGACTAAGAACAGGGAGTTGTCGCAAGAATTATTTCGTGAATATAAACATCGTGGAGTTTTGAGTCCTTAACCGTGCTCAATTAAAATAAAGTGGTAAAATGAAACAAATGAGCGCTAATTGTTTGTTATCATCTGATTTCAGGTGAAGTTACGGCGCGGGTACTTATCATATAGGAGGAAACTAAATGTCAAGGAATGAAGAAAAAGTTTGGCTTGTAACGGGTGGATCAACTGGATTTGGACGTAAATTAATTGAAGAATTAATTGCAAAAAAGATTCCAGTCGTAGCTACCGCAAGAAATTTATCAGCATTTGATGATTTAGAAACGAATGAGGATGATTTACTACTTAAAGTACAATTGGATGTCACAAACCAAGAACAAGTTAACAATGCTGTCCAGTCAACGCTCAACAAATTCGGAAAAATTGATGTTCTGGTTAATAACGCTGGCTACGGATACTCTGGTTCGATCGAAGAATCAGATGAAACTGCAGTCCGCAAAATGTTTGAAGCAAATTTCTGGGGTGCTAGTGCGATGATTCGTGCAGTGTTACCAACGATGAGAAAAAATAGATCAGGATTAATTATCAATGTTACATCAATAGGTGGTTTACTAGCGTTACCCACCTATGGCTATTACAATGCAACCAAGCATGCCTTAGAAGGATTGGGTAAGGCGCTATCATTAGAAGTTGAACCTTTTGGTATTAAGGTAACAAATGTCGAGCCTGGTCCCTTTAGAACTGATTGGGCAGGCAGATCACAATTTTCTGCAAAACATTCAATTAACGATTATGAAAATACACCAGCAAGGAAATCCGAGGAAGCTTCACATGCCAGATCAGGCGAGCAAACTGGCTCTCCTGAACTAGCTGCAAAGGTATTTATTAAAATCGCTGAATCCGACAATCCACCTTTGCATTTTATTGCCGGTCAAAATGCTTTTAAACGTGAGCGAGAAGAAATTTCTGATATTCAACATGATATGCAAAAATGGCAAGAGGATTCAACCCATCTGGACTATGGTGACGAGACATATTGGCAATAGGTGGGGGAAATTTGTTGGATCGTTTATGAAAAAATAACGCATGCGATGATTATATTTTTTATTACGACTACTTTTCTTAGAGCACTATAACTAAGGCTAATAGTCTCTTTTTTATACACTTGACATCGCTTCGAAAAGATAACTTAAGTATTTAATTTATCTTTTTTATTTTTTAATTTTTTTTAAATTCTAAAAAAACAAGTAATATGGTAGGGTGTATAATTAATTGGTTTACACTAGATAAAAAGAAGGAAATAATAATGAATTCGTTAGATACGTTTATTACTAAAAATGATTCATTAAAAATTGATTTAATGAATTATTTTTTAGAAACAGACCAAAGTTTATATACAATGAAAAGCATTGAAAATAACTTCACATTATCGACATATATGTTGCGTGAAACAATAGAAGCATTAAATATTGATATTAATAATTTATTTAAGTTTGATTGGCTGCTGATTAAAAAAGGTATTATCTACCAAAAGTATCGCGTCAGCAGGTATCATCTCTACAAGCTGTCTCAATTTTATTTTAATTTGTCACCTTTAAAAATACTTTTAGAAAAACGATCGCTTTCAGGATCACTTCCCACCTACACGAATATTCAGGCAGAATACGGATGGAGTACTTCCTATTTTTTCACACAAAAAAATATCTTAGACAATATAATTATGGATCAAAATCCTTTTGAATTTATTCAGGCAGGTTATGCAATTTACAACTACTTTGATGAGAAACCATCTTTTTCTGGCCGTATAAAATCTATTAGTCATGCCATTATAGATTTTTTATTAGATACATATCTTATTAATGATATGAACCTTCAACAAAAAGAATTACTTATTGATTTTTATGTTTCTGAAATGATTAACAATGGACGTTACTGCTTAACAAACGTCAGTGAACCAGTAATCTATACATTACAAAAATTACCAGATTCGATAGCATTGCAAGTAAGTGGTGACACCACTATCTTTTTATCCAAATTGCTAGAAGTTTTAGATTTGTTTGATTTTCTACAAGAAAGTAATCTCTACTGGTTTTCTCCTGAAATTGAAGATAAAATTTTAAAGGCGCAACAAAAGATTACGCCGTTATTGTCACGTTATTTCAAGACTTTAAGTTTTTCAAAAATTAGTTTATTAGGTCATCAAATTTCAAAATATAGTCAACGATTTAGTATGAAAACGCAATGGTTTTTCAGACCAGAAGGTGTTGTTAACCTAAAATACTTTCAGGATATTTATCCTTCAATTTTTACATTATTACCAGAAATAATTAAAATACTTAACGATCAACAAACTATAATTTTTGATAGTCGTCAAAATTTATTTGAATTTAATCTTATTGGAATTATGTTTAACGATATTGCAGCTATCAATCTTGACAAGATAGAAATCAGTGTTAATTTCACAGCCACACAAATGACAAACAATATGATTATTACAATGCTAAAAAGTCATATTAATCACGCGAGCGTGTACTTCACACAAAACCAGACCAATGCGGATATTTATTTATCTGACACAATTGATGAAAAATCAAGAGGAGAGCAAGTAATTTGGAAAAAGCCGCCTACCTTAAGTGACTGGAGAGCATTGGGAGAACTAATTGTAAAGATAAAGAAAAATGAAAAGAAAAAAACTTAACATTAACAAACTAGTTTACACAAGCACCTTATCAATTTTATTGATATCAATTAACTCAACTTTGAGGCATCCTCTCATTACGGCTAACAAGATCACTTTAAGAGAACTCATTAATAATGATAATACGTTAAATCAGCTAGTAATAAACGGAGATGCTTTTGTTGATAACAATATTATTACGTTGACACCGGATAAACAGTCCATGTCTGGCACCGCTTATTTAAAAACACCGATTAACTTTTCTAATGATGTTTTGTTAAGTTTAAAAGTAAATGTTGGCGATAAATCTCAGCAAAGCAACGGTGGAGATGGCATTGCTGTTAGTTTTGTACCATATGATCAAATTAATTTACTAAATCAAAAACATGGCGGCGCTTTAGGGCTCGGGGGCATAAAAAATGTGTTTGGTTTTAAGGTAGACACATACTTTAACCAAGTTGGTGAGACAGGGATTTTTGATCCAGATCCTTCTAAATTTGGTTTATCACAAGGTTCTGGTGTACCATTTGGTGCATTTTTTTCTGGAACAAGTCAAGGCGTCATTCAGACGTTATCTGAAGGAGCTCAATCTCTTGATCAAGAAATTTATGGCAATCAACTTGAAGACCTGACTATCTCTTATGATAGTAACAATCGTTTGTTTCAAATTAACTATCATGGAAAAACTTGGAATCATTCAATTAAAAATGCTAATGAACTAGACAAACCGATGTATTTAGTTTTTTCCTCTTCTACTGGGACAAACCATAATTTGCAACAAATATCACTTGATACCACAGACTTCAAACCTTACACGTCAACTGTAACTGTTAATTATTTAGATGAAAGTAATAAAAAAATTGCATCTTCAGAAACTTTGACAGGTACGCCTAATGAAAAATATACTACCAATGAGAAAAAAATTGAGGGTTATGAGTTAATCGAGAAACCAAATAATAACTCAGGCATATTTTCAGGTAGTAGTTCAGATGTTAATTATTACTACAAACCAATTACCCATCAAATTATTATCGATTATATGTATAACAATTATTCATTACGAAAAGAAATATTAACAGGTAATACTGGCGAGACTATTAACCATGCAAGTACTACTACGCTATCTGTTTTAAAAGACTACACAATTGATTCTTCCGATTGGCCAGGAAGTTTCTCCATTCCTAATAGTGACCAGAAAGCATGGCACTTTAAAATCAGGCTATCCAAAAAAGCTGCATCTGTTACTAAAAATAACGACAGTGTGAAGGTAGATGGGGAAAAGATAAATAGCACTAATATAGTGACAAAAGATCCAATTGTTACGAGCTATTTCTCTGAAAGGTATTCAAGTGAAATTATCAAAAAATACCTATTTCCAAAATTATTTACTAATACTTCTAAAAAATATGTACAAATAGAGCATCCGTCTATTGTTATTGACAGGATAGCAGATAACTATTCAAACTTAGATAAGTATTTTGTTAGTATTAATAATCAAAAAGAAAAAACTACTGCTATAAGCACAACAGACCTTATGAATATTGATCAAGTAGCATTTCGTGATGATTTCATTAGTCGAAACATAAAGCCTAGCCCTTTTAGTGTAAAGGTAAGTGACTTTACAAAAGTATTAAATGTTATGGCATCGTACACAACTTTTACGGATAGATAAAAGCGTTATAATACGCTTTTTTATTTTTCATTTTTTTCAAAATAGAAAAGAATATATTAATAGGATAACTATATATAATAACTACTGGTCAAATATTTTATATAGGGGAGTAATCATGGGAAAACGCATCTATCAAATTGACAGTATCAAGGTCTTTGCAATATTCTCTGTTGTATCAGTTCATTTTCTTCTTAATTCGGGGTTTTATGATATTGACATTGAGTCTTTATTAGCATCAATTGGTACTGTTTTGAGATTGATTTTCATCACTGCGGTGCCACTGTTTATCATGTCAACCGGTTTTTTAATGGGAGAAAAAACTCTAGATGATACGTACGTTACAAAACTTGGTAAGGTATTGTTGATATACATTGTTGTGTCATTGATTGATTGGATTGGACATATTTTAATTCTACATAATGAATTTTCATTTTCTGATGCCGTATTTGGACTATTGGATTATTCAACTGACAGCTATGGCTGGTATGTAGAAATGTATATTGGATTGTATTTAATTATTCCTCTGTTAAATGCTGCTTGGCATAATAGCGAGGATAAACGATATCATTTATATATTGTAGTAACATCGACTATATTATTCTTCTTACCTTCACTATTTAACATTTTTGGGAAAATATTACCAGATTGGTGGACAGCTGCTTATCCTATCGGATACTACTACCTTGGGCTCTATTTTAAAACTTACTTGGAACAAATAAAAACAATTCGTGTAAAATCATTACTTTTTTATTCTGGAACAGTGTTTATTTTTCTATCAATTTTGACGTTATTAAAAAATTATGGTGGGATCTTTTCTTGGACAACGCAAAATGATTATATGGGATATCAACCATTTATTGTGTCAATCATCATTTTTTTATTATTTTTGAAATTGCCTTTTAAAGATGAAAAAAATGGCTCATTTCACTTTTTGTTGGTAAAGATATCAAATATGACATTAACCATTTATCTTTTTTCGGACTTAACTGACAGCATAGTGTATTACTATTTTAAGCAATTCGTGCCAAACATAGAAGCACGGTTTGTATGGGCACCAGTTATTGTTTGCATATCTTTTACTATGGCGCTTATGTTATCTTTTGCAGTTGAGATAATTTTATCAAAAACAATTTTCAATAGAATAAGAGGAGAAAAATCATGATGTTTTTGTCGAATGTTTTGCAATTCTACACATCGTATTATCCAATTATTATGACTATTGTTTGGTTACTGGGATCATGGATTTCCGGAATTCGAATTTCTAAAACAAAACAACAAGAATGTGTGAAAAATGATAAAGTTACTATACTTTTATCAATGTTCAATGAAGAAGAAAACATTATTGAAACGTTACAGTCATTTACTCATTTAGAATATTCTAATTTTGATGTTGTTATTGTTGATGATAAAAGTAATGATCATTCTGTCAAAATTGTCAAAAAATGGTTAAATGACCAAGTAAACATAACAGTTAATTTGATTGAATTATCTCAAAATATTGGTAAGGCGCAAGCACTAAATGAAGCAATCAAACAAATTGATTCACCGTACATCTTAGTAACAGATGCTGATTCTTTGTTAGCTAGTAATGCAATCAATAAATTATTGCAAGGTGTAACTAATGAAAGAGTTGCTGCTGTCACCGGTAAACCAATTGTCAGAAATCGAACAACATTACTTGGCAGATTACAAGCATTAGAGTATGTAGGTATCATTGATAGAATAAAACGAGCTCAGGACAATTTATATGGCGGTATTATGACCGTCGCAGGAGTTGTTGTACTGTACCGAAAAAAAGCGTTATTATCAGTGAATGGATTTGATCGTACAGCTATCACTGAAGATATTGATATTACTTGGCGATTAAGAAAAAATCAATGGCTCATTAGATATACACCTGAATCGTTAGCTTATATATTAGTACCCGAGACTTTTCAAGGATACGTTAAACAACGTATTCGTTGGTCAATAGGTGGGCTGGAAGTATTTTTAAAAAACATAAAATGGGTAGTTAAGCAGGGAAGTACTTATCAGAGAATGTTGTTACTTGACATGTTTTTAAGTCACATTTGGGCCTGGTTGGCAGTCATAACATTATGTCAATACATTCTATTAACCGTTACAACCAAAACATTTTCATTGCCTGGTGGCATATTGACTCTATATATTTCTCTCTTTTTTATCATGTTTTTTCAAGGCCTAATTCAAGATAAAGGTCAATCAATGCTTACTGTACAGGATATCTTTGCGTTGCCATTTTATAGCACCTTTTACTGGTTCACATCACTAGTAACAGCAATTATTTCACAGTTTAATATTGCCTTTTTTCACAAACAGAAAGGTTCTTGGAAAAGTCCAGATCGAGGGAGATAAAAATGATGTCAGAAATTATAATTCGTCGTAAAAATATGATAGGGAATACAATATCAAACATAATTACTTTGGTAGCTTGGGGGCTTAATTTGTTTATAATTTTGCTCGCCTTAATAACACAATGGGGAATTTACTCGGATAGCTTTGTGGTTGTTCAGCTATTATTAGGCCTGAATACACGTGTTATCAACGGAGGGTTACAAACAATTATGATCTGCTTAACTTTGATGTTATTACCAATGCTCACATCTTTGTTATCAAAAAAAGAGGGTATTTGAAGTGAAAAAAAGAAGTCGAATATCGGTGCTGATAGTTATATGTATTATGATTAGTCTCTTTTTTTTAATGACCTTATTTGTTTTTAAACAAGAACTGCGGCAACAAGAGATTGATCAAAAAGTTGATTATACATATCGTGATTTCGCACAAAAAAATAAGAATGTTAAGGATGGTGTAATTGTTTTAGCCTACCATCGTATCTTAAAAAATAATAAGACAGTTGATTTTGCAAAAAAAATTTCCAAAAATCCGCAGTTGCAACAATACAATGTTTCTCAAAATGAATTTATTCGTCAAATGAAATGGTTGAAGAAAAATGACGTTAGTGTTTGGTCAACAGATGAACTAATCAAACACTCTAAAGAAAATAATATTAGAGGAAAACATGTTGTTTTAACGTTTGACGATATTGATACGACATTACCGCGTAATGCAGCTCAGACAATGTTCAACTTGAGTTTTCCGTTTACTATTTTTGTAATCACAGGACAAACGGGTAGAAATTTAGACGGTGAGCAAATGGCAACATGGTCAGAAATTGCTAGATTGGCTGGACATAAGGAAGTTACAGTTGGGTTACACACCAATGATTTACATTATCAAGTTAATAATCACCCAATTTTATCAAGTGGAAAACTATCAAAACATACAATAATAGAAGATTATAAAAAATCACAACAAAAAATTAAAAAAAAATTATCAATCAATACGCATGTGTTTGCTTATCCTTATGGGAGTGAAAATAAGACACTTACAGAATATATGTACTTACACGGTATGAACGGTATTTTTCTTTTAGAACCTGGTGTTGTGACAAATGATATGCCTGATATTTTAAAACATGTACCAAGGTTTATCGTAACGGATTCGAACTTTAATCAGTTGGGAAAATGGCTTAATTCAAGATAAAAGATTATGAAAGTAATAATTTTAGTTGGTTGATAATATGACAACAAATGTCCCAGTTAATGTTTTTAAAAGAAAGTACAATACATTTCTTTCTAACTATTGTGTATCAGATGTAAAATGGATACATACAAATAAGCACTTAGAAATTCATTTTCTCGAAAGTAACGAGTATTCAATTGAGTCAGTACATATCCGCTGGCAAATTAAAAATGGTATAGTACTGCATAATTCAAAAAGAGTATTAAGATTTTGAATATGAATACTTAGTATCAGTTCAAATCACAGTATTTATTGACGCCATTGGGATTAAGTTACAGCGTTATTGTGTAAAAGCATAACCTTTTTTTGTTCAGATTTAGAATTAGCGTCTTACTTTTGGTGCTTGTTTTATGTTATATCGTTACGTAAAAATATTCTAGCGTTTTAGTGTTACTAATACCAGAGGTAATAGAAAAAGGGAATACCACTTAGAATGACAGTAATTTCGACAGACAGATTGGTCATCAGAACGTTAGAAATGACTGATTATGGCAGTTGATTTACTGGATTTTCTCATAGGAAACTTTATACATTAAATAATGATTTAATCTCAAAATCCTAACTTTTCTAAGGAATAGGGGTTGTGCTGAAAAAATGCGGATGCGCTCAATACAGAATTTAAATCATTAATTGACAATTCACTATCATCCATTTAAACTTTACTTATAAATAATAAGTTGAGGAAAAGAATTTGTTCAGTAGGAAATTAGGATCGTATTCTTTTCGTCTTTGTCTGTCTATTGTTGGCACCATTATCATTGCCTTTGGGATTGTTTTATTCCGTTTGGCGAACATGGGCATTGATCCAGCAACAGCAGCAGACGTTGGTATCTCAGATACCTTCCATTGGAATTTAGGGAACTACCAGCTTGCATTTAATGCACTATTGTTCCTTGGCGTGTTGTTTTTCGATCAAACCCAGTTTGGCGTCGGAACAATAATCAATATGTCGTTACCAGGATACATTATCGCTTATTTTACACCTAAGTTTGAACCTATAGTTGGACGTTGGTTTGGAACTTTTTCATATCTGGAAACCATATTTTTATTTGTTATTGGTATGTTTTTATTTTCATTAGGAATTGGCATATATACAAGTGTAAATCTTGGTGTTTCTCCGTACGATGCGGTTGCACCATTGTTTAACAAAAAGAAATGGGCTAGTTATCGTCTGACAAGGTCTGTTCAAGATTTGTTCTTTTTTGTAGTTGCCATTATATTTGGTGGGCCACTGGGTATTGGGACTTTTTTGATTGCCACATTAACTGGCTATATTGTACAATACTGGCATCAGCTATTTAAAAAAATAAAACACTACATACAAAAAACGCACAGCTTTTAGTTGTGCGTTTCGTCATTCAAAAAATTAAATGTAATTTATCCTCTTGCCTAAATAGAACACTTGGAATCTATTTTTGATATGATCTATTCTTGGCGTCTTTTTTGAAAATCACCGGAGAAAGTTGCTTTTAAAATACAAAAGCAAGTTCTGGCAGAAACAGGTATCTATCTAACTGTTGGTATTGGAAATTCTCCAGTCTTAGCCAAATTAGCGCTTGATATTGAAGCCAAACATGATAGAAATCTGACATTATGAATATTTGTATCAAATACCAGAGTTGGCGAAACTGATTAATCAGGCTACGGGCCAAACAGTTAACATCAATTAATTTATTCGTGAATTAATGATCATCTAAAGTCGTTTTTAGATTCAGTATGCGCTATACTATTCGTCTTATAAACACTTCAACCTCGGTAGATAGAGTGGTTGCAATAATTAATTGAATAATGGTTGCTCATCCAAATTCGAGTATTACTGTTAGCTACTTCACTAATTTGATATTCTATCCTAGTTGATATACAATTTAGTTATCATAATGAAAGCGCTTACAGTGTTTTCGTTTTTAGGAGGCCAGGTTAGAATGTCAGATAAAAAAATATCAGCTGGGTTAGCAGCTTTGAAGGTCATGGAAGGATGGGGTGTTCATACTATATATGGTATTCCTTCCGGAACATTAAGCGGGTTGATGGATGCTATGGGACATCCTGAAAATAATATTAAGTTTTTGCAAGTTAAACATGAAGAAGTTGCTGCAATGGCTGCCGTGATGCAATGGAAATTCGGTGGAAAATTAGGCGTCGCTGTCGGATCAGGCGGCCCGGGGGCTACTCATTTGATTAATGGCTTATATGATGCAGCTATGGATAATACGCCTGTATTAGCAATTTTGGGGTCAAAGCCAGTTCGTGAATTAAACATGGATTCCTTCCAAGAATTAAATCAAAATCCAATGTATGAAAGTATTGCTGTTTACAATCGTCGCGTTGCGACTGCCGAACAATTGCCTCATTTGATTGATGATGCAATTCGTACGGCGATTGCCAAGCGTGGTGTGGCTGTTCTTGAAGTACCTGCAGATTTTGGATTTTCACAAATTGATGCCAATTCGATTTATTCAACACCACTGTATTCATCAGGCCCAAAGTATAAAGAATACAAATCAGCACCTGTCGATAAGACTGATATTGATGCTGCTGTCGAACTATTAAACCAAGCAAAACAACCAGTTATTTATGCTGGTGTGGGTACCATGGGTCATGGCTCAGCTGTACAAGCGTTATCTCGCAAAATAAAGGCGCCCATTATCACGACCGGTAAAAACTTTGAAACTTTTGATTGGGACTTTGAGGCCTTTGCAGGTTCAAATTTCCGAGTAGGGTGGAAGCCAGCCAACGAAGCCGTTCTCGAAGCAGATACTGTACTATTTGTTGGAACAAATTTTCCATTTTCAGAAGTTGAAGGGTCATTCCGTAACGTTGACAAGTTTATCCAAATTGATAACAATCCTGCAATGCTAGGTAAACGCCACCAAAATGATGTGGCCATTCTCGGTGATGCTGGTGAAGCAATTGATGAAATACTTGCCAAGGTTTCCTCGGTTTCAGAATCACCTTGGTGGCAGGCTAACATTAAAAATATACAGAACTGGCGCGATTATATGACCAAACTTGAAAAAAAGACCGAGGGAGACCTACAAGCTTACCAAGTTTATAACGCAATTAATGAGCATGCAGCGAAAAACGCCATTTTCTCAATTGATGTTGGTAACGTAACACAGTTATCAGTTCGTCATTTGCACATGACACCTAAAAATATGTGGCGCACATCACCATTGTTTGCGTCAATGGGTATAGGTCTACCGGGAGGTATTGGTGCAAAGAACACTTATCCAGATCGTCAAGTTTGGAATTTGATAGGTGATGGCGCCTTTTCGATGACATATCCAGATGTTGTGACAAATGTTCGTTATAACTTACCAGTTATCAATGTTGTATTTACCAATACGGAATATGGATTCATCAAAAATAAGTACGAAGATACTAACACCTACAACTTCGGCGTTGACTTTACAGATGTTGATTATGCCAAAATAGCCGAAGCTCAGGGGGCGATTGGATTGACAGTAAGTCGTATTGAAGATATTGATCACGTCGTTCAGGAAGCGCTTAGCTATTATGATAAAGGCCGTGTCGTGGTGATTGATGCAAAAATCACTAAGGATCGTCCAATTCCTGTTGAAACATTGAAGTTAGATAAAAGTCTGTACAGTGCAGAAACTGTTAATGCTTATAAAGAAAAATACGAAGCGCAGGAACTCGTCCCATTCCGTGAGTATTTGGAAGCAGAGGGACTAACTTCAAAGTATATTAAAGACAGTAATGACAATAAGTACAGTTTCTAACAAGATACTTTTTAATGTTTAAATGCATTTTGTTTATACCTTGCCACCACCAGTCCAATCTATAATTCTAACTAGTATGTATCATTTGACAAAATTTATAGACGATACTATAACATAGTTGTAGACATAAAAAATTTGATGGAGGTGTAAATATGTCAAACAATTTAATGCAACGTTTTAGTTCTGATGATATTTTTGATTTTATGAATCAGGCTATGCATCCTTGGGCCGATCAACGTTTACTACCAAAGTCGATCAAGACTGATGTGATTGAGAAAGATGATCGTTTCACCGTTACTGCAGAATTAGCTGGGGTAAATAAAGACGACATTAACATTGATTACAAGAATGACCAACTTTTGATTAGTGCTAAACGTGATGAATTCAAGGATCACACTGATCATGACGGTAATATTTTGCAGAGTGAACGGACCTACGGATCTGTGTCCCGTGCTTACTATTTGCCAGGGGTGGACTCAAGCAAGATTACAGCAAAATTCGCAAATGGTGAATTGCGTGTTGAATTGCCTAAGCAAGCAACTGAACAATCAAGTACTAATATTAAGATTGACTAATCTATAACTCGGTGTTTCTGGCCGAAAATTGATTAATTCGTCCTTTGTACTACATTAATTGATACAAGTACAAAAGCTCATCCTGATGGGTGAGCTTTTTGTATTGGGCCTATTATATTTTTATGTTGGGCATCAACTTATATCAAAGACTTCATGACTTATTGGATACTTTCTAAAGCTTCAAATATAGGTGTATCACCATCACTCATTTTTATAACTTGATTTATTGTTGAATTGTGATTCAAAATATCCGCTAATGTTGTGCTAATATTTTGAATTGAATTCGTCGTTCGCGCCTTATCATTTAAGTTAATTTTATTGGTCCTCGGTATGTCTACGCGTGCAGTTGCTTGTAAAATCGTATAATTAAGTTTCGTTTGTTTCACAAGATATTTATCCGCAAAAAATTTAGCGATATTATAATTTATCAAATCAATCATTGCTGGATTATGCTATTTATTAGGTTCATTTTGAACATAACTTACTATATGTGAGTTTAACATAATTTTTTTTGTGTTGCTAAGCACTTTCATTTTTGAAAGAACGATAAAAAGATTTTGTGAATGGCTTTGAGGACAAAACAATTTTATAATACTTTGCCTCTCAAGATAGATGATGTTTTTTTTTAACATATAGATAGTTACCACTTACATTTACGCACCAACCTGTCGTCAAGTGTTTTTACCTCTTGTCCTAATTCTTATCTCAACAGTTATATTCTTCAGTATGATATTGGGTGTTGAAAGATATTTCTAATGTAGAAATTTTGTTGATTCGACTTGTTTGTTGTGTGAATTGTTATTTCATACTAACTAAAATTTATGTAGAGAAGGGAAGTATCATCATGGCTGATATACTAAGATTTATTTTCGAAATCATTAACAACACACCTTTCTGGGTATGGGTTGTTCTAGTTATACTGATTAAACGAGGTATGTCATTAATAAAGGACAGTCCTGCTTCTATTGGAAGATCAATTATAATGCCTTTTATTTTCGTTATTTGGGGTCTAAATACAGTAGTAAACAAATTTGCTTCTCCAAATACATTGCTGAGTTTTTACCTGGTAGCATTGATTCTAGGATTTTTGTTCAGTTACTTACTTTATATGCGACGATCTTTTTATGTTGAAGATGGTCAATTAATTCAAGAGGGTAGCGTCTTACCTTTAGTTATTATGCTAACCAATTTTCTAGTAAAATATATTCTAAACGTTATTCTTGCTATCCATCCAGTACTTTACACTCAGATGAATTTCAACATTTTTTATGGTATTGTTTCTGGGTTCACAGTTGGATTATTCTTTGGCGGTATTTATAAAACGCTTACGGCAAAGAAACAAATTTTGAAGTCATAGTGAAAGGAGCCATTCAAATTCCCAAGATCACATTATCGTAACCCTAAAACATAAACAAAGGCTCATGTATGTGTTTTCGTGTGTATTTTGACAGGAAAATAAAAATGCAATCTTTTTGCACATTATTTTTCATCGGAAACTAGATTATCAGCATTCACATCAGTACTAGTATAAATAAATTAAATTACTGAAAAAATAAATATTTATTCGATTTAACGTGATAATTAATACTTTGAGTGTGTGATTAACATCCGTCGCATCTTGAATAGCCTCTTCCGAATTATTTTGATTAAATTCACCAGTAATCATCAGAAGGAGATTAAATTGATGACCTTTCATAATTGCCATAACGGTTTTAACATCCTCAGGGTGGTATTCCCCAGAACCACCAATACTTTTTGAACCGTGTATCAATTCAAGCATATCAAGAGTGGGGTTTGAATTATTGATTTCAACCGTAACAAAGCGTCTGTCAATAGCTCCAAGATCTATAAACGCTTGAAGAATGTCATTACGATCAACGGCATCAATAAAGATATTTGCATTGGGATAGTCCGTGCCATGTAACCCTTGTGTTGTTCCTAAAATGTCAGTTGCGCGTTCGTGTACATGTTGCTGACCATTATTGATTATTTCGAATCCAAGTTGCTGGGCAATTTGTAAACGGAATTCGGAGCGGTCTACTAAAACAACTTTTTTAACGCCAAAGTGTATTAATGCAATCGCTGCAGCAAGACAAATAATACCGGCACCATTGTTCGAAGGGTTCGATGAGCTAAATCAACTGCTATATTAATTATATTAAAGCTCAGCAACCGGAAATTTTGGATGACGATTTAATGTACTTTTTTGTTGCATTTCAGTCCAGTTTTACAATGATTTTACGTCATTGGTCGGAAGAAGATTATCAAAAAGATCCGGAATAATTAGTAAATATTATCATCAATAGTTTGCCAAAAATTATTTTTGATAGCCATTTTGGATAAATTAATATTAATCGAGGTAATGTTTTAAAACCAACCGTGTTAATTATGTTTGGGAATTTTTACCTTAAATGTTGTTTCGTTTTGGTCGGAGTTTAATAATCTAATTGTGCCATTGTGCAGTTGGATAATTTTACGGACTAAGCTCAAACCTAAACCATTGCCATTTTTTGCGTGTGACGTGTCACTTTGAAAAAATTGATCAAAAATATATAACTGATCGTTTTTAGAAATTGGTTCGCCGTGATTTGTAATGGTGAATTCAATTGATGTATTGAATTCTTGTAAAATAATTTCTAATGATGATTCTGGGTTTGAAAACTTAACGGCGTTGCCAATTAGATTGATCCAAACATCCATCAATAATGGTTGATTACCAGTTATTTTTATTGCATCTAATTCAATATTTAACACTAGGTTTTTGGGTTGCCATTTAGGAGCTAACCACAAAATTGCAGTTCTAATTTGTTCATCAATCTCAAATCTTGTTTGCTCTAATTCACTTTCTTCCAAGTTTTCTAATTTTGATAATTCTAGTAAATGGCTAGTCATGGACGATAATTGATGTGTACTTTCAATGATTTGATCTAAATATCGATCACGTGTTGTTGGTGATAATTCTTTACTTTGTAATAAAGCTGCATATCCCTCAATAACAGATAGTGGTGTTTTGAATTCATGGGATACATTAGCAATAAAATCATTTCGTAGTGTGGCGATACGTTCCAGTTGTTCGGCCATATTATTGAAATTAGTCGATAAGTTTTTAATTTCGTCAACAGATGAATGGGTAGGTAATCTTACTTCAAAATTTCCTTCAGAGATGCTTTTGGTGCCTGATATAAAAAGTAAAAGTGGCTTTAAAACCTGTTGAACAAGAATAAATGAGAGCGCTACACTGACGAGAAGACTTAAGAATAAGAAACCAATTAAGGAAACTGTATTGCGATTCTCCAGTCCTGGTAGAAGCATTTTAAAGTGCGAATGTAAAATTATAACAGAAACAACAATAACGACGGTACTAAAGAAAAGAATTAAAGCAACAAAAAGAAAATATTTAATATAGTTTAGTTTTCTGTGCATAATGTCACCTGGTAACCAAGACCTCTAACCGTTATGATTTGTAATTGTTTGATTTCTTTTAGATGTTCTCTTAAACGATTAATATGAACATCGATTGTTCGTTCATCTGAATCTGAATCAAGGCCCCAGATGGCATCCAATAGCCGGCGTCTTGTAAATATTTTATTTGGGTATGAAATTAATTTATAAATTAAATCAAATTCTTTTTTTGGAAGCAAAATTGTTTTATTTTGGTATTCGACATTGTAACTACTTTGATTAAAAGTTGCTCCTGCAATTTTTAAAACTTTTGATTCATTAATTTTAGCGCGACGCAAAAGCGCTTTGACGCGTAATAATAATTCATTTAAATTGATTGGTTTTACCATATAGTCATCAACGCCAAGTTGATAACCACGTTCCAAATCTGTAAATTCTCCTAAGGCTGTTATTGCAATAATTGGGGTTGATAATTTAGCTTCACGAAGTAATTTAATAAAATCAAGGCCACTCATTTCAGGCATTAAAATGTCTGTTAAGATTAGATCAATTTCCTTATTTTCCAAAATGTCTAACGCTTGTTGTGCATTATTTGCGGAAAAGGTATAGTAATCTGCCCCCTTTAAGTATGTTGTATAGAGATGATTTAACGCTAAATTGTCTTCGATAACTAAAATCTTAACCAAAATGTTTAATCCTTTATGAATATTAGTTTTGTTGTTAGTATACCATCTCTGATAAATTAGGTTAATTGTTTGTTTGTTCATATTGAGTTTACAAAAGTATTTTAAACTAATGATATTAACAAACAGGAGGTCAGTTATGGCATTTTTAAAAATTAAAGATATTCGCAAATCGTATTATTTAGGTGATCAAGAATTTCCAATCTTGAAAGGAATTAATTTAGATTTTGAATTAGGGCAGTTTGTATCCATTTTGGGTGAGTCTGGCGGTGGTAAGTCGACATTAATGAACATCATTGGTGGGTTAGATCGACAGTTTGAGGGTAAAGTTACTATTAATGGTAAATCACTAAATCATCGTGATGAACGACAAATGGATGACTACCGACGTGCAACAGTGGGATATATTTATCAATCCTACAATTTAATCAATCATTTAACGGTATTAGAGAATGTGCTAATTTCACTTGAAATGACCACGCTAACACATGCTAATAAAATCGCGCGCGCGAAAGAGCTACTGGAACAGGTTGGCTTAGCCGACCAAATGAAGAAATACCCCAATCAACTATCAGGTGGGCAGAAACAACGTGTTGCGGTTGCTCGAGCGTTGGCAGCAGATCCGCAAATCATTATTGCTGATGAGCCAACAGGTGCATTGGATGCACAAAACACGCAGGAAGTGCTAACGCTTTTAAATGAGATTGCTAAATCAGGAAAGTTAGTTATAGCCGTAACGCACTCACAGGAGGTTGCAAACTATGGTACTCGAATTGTCCATCTAGCGGAAGGACAAATTGATGAAGATGTTATTCTTAAACCAGCATATGTGAAACCAACTAATCAAGGGGACCCCTCATTCACAGATCGACCACTTTCAGCACTATCCAGTTATCAAAATGCTGTTAAACATCTAACACATTCATTTTGGCGTAATTCTTTAATAGTATTAGGAACATCGATAGGTCTCTTTGCTGTTCTGCTATTTACAGGGTTAGGAGCAGGAATAAAAAGTTATATCAATTCAGAAGTTACTTCACTTGCAAATCCCAATGTAGTGACTGTTAAGACTTATTCTAAAGCTAGTCAGGATGAGTCCCAGATGACTACTGGAGGAAGTAGTGCTAGTTCAGGTGCCATCACTCAATCACAAGTGAATGCACTAAAAAAGACCAGTAAAATGTCATCTATTCAGCCAGGATATCAGTTTACTAATGCAACAGTACAATTGAATCAGCAAGTGGCATCAGCTCAAAGTTTGACCACTTGGACTGCTAATTATAGTAAAGATAGTTTGACAGCGGGAAAAGCACCGAAAGCTAACGAAGTAGTTATTGATAAAAAAAGTGTAGCACAAAAATTTGCAACAAAAAATTATAAGTCTGTAATTGGTAAAATGGTTACAGTTACATGGAATGTTCAGAAATCTGATGGAACAACAGCACAAGTCAAGCAAAATTTGAAAGTTTCCGGCGTATTGCAAACAACGTCAGCAGCGGGGATAGACGTGTTGAACTATCGATCGACTAAGGCGGCTTTGAAATCAGCTGGTGTGGCTGAAGATGTTAACTTTATCGTTGTCAAGGTGAAGGAAACTAATGATGTTAAAGCAGTTACAAAGCAAATCAATAATATCAAACAAGACAATAAGCGTATATTTACGGCTTCAACAATTGGTAGTATGCTTGATATGATCAATACAATTATTAGTTTGGCAACTAATGTATTAACAGCTATAGCAGCTATATCATTAATTGTTTCAGCATTGATGATTATCGTGACGATGTTTATGTCAGTATCCGAGCGTACTCGAGAAATCGGTGTTCTCAGAGCATTAGGAGAAAGCAAAAAAGATATTCGTAGATTATTTACAAGCGAGTCAATCTTGATTGGTTTGACTAGTGCTACATTAGCTACAGGGCTAGGACTAGCGTTTGGTGCGATATTAAATAAATTATTATATAGCATTGCTAAGTTCAATTTAGTACAAATTTCATTGAAACACGTGATATTGGTCTTTATTTTATCCCTCGTAATTTCTTATGTGGCGGCATTATTGCCATCACGTCGTGCAGCACGTTTGAATCCAATTGATGCTTTATCAGCAGACTAAAAAGTTTCGCCACTCAATTTGAAATTGAATTGAACTTTGACTTTTTTTCTGATTATATGTGTTATCATAAACAATAAATCAAGGAGGGCATCTCATGTCATTAAATGAAATTGAGCGTGCAAATACTATAAATGAGCTAAATGTCAATTTCCAGTTATTACATTACTCACTAACAAAAATTGCGCAAGATTTACATACAGAACCATCTCGAATTCAAGACATTTTAAAATTGAACCATGTTATGCCAGAAGATGCCTGGATTCTCAAAAATTATTTAAGTCGGGAACTTTTTAGACAAGGTAAAGAAGAAATTGCATACACTAAGTTAACTGGAACTTATCGTGATTATTGGTTTTTAGATCAACAAATAATTGAGCAAAATAAAATTTTATAAAAATATTCTAATGATTATAAAAAGACCTATCTTAATTTTAAAGATAGGTCTTTTTTCGTTATTATATTAAGTAAAATCATTTAGAATGAATTGAGTTTATATGGGCACGCAAAGCTATGATTAGTCCGACAATAACTAAAACAATTCCAATAGCTGCACCGAATAATCCAGTTGATGATGAGGCATCAGCTGAATGTTCATAAGCTAATAAAGAATATTGTGTCATGACAATAGCAACTAGACCATCCGCAAAATTCAGTGATTTTAAGTAGGTAATAATTGGACTTCTAAAACGCCGTGACTTAACCCACCCAACAATAGAGGTTACAATTTTTGTAAATCCAATCAGTGCAATTAATAAAACAATGCTTTGATTATAGTGTTGTGGTTGACCTTTAAAATACATATATGCTGATAATCCTACTAAAGCAGCTCCCAAGAGTGCATATAAAATACCGCCTTCACGCAAGTACTTCATTTCAATTTTTTCTCGTTCAGCGGGACTGATTGCAGAAACTCTAATTTGTTGATATCGCCATAAAAAATATGACCGTATGGCTAGAAGAATGATATAGTAACCACCAAAAATTAAAAACCAGAGAGACCAAAAAAATAGGCCAACAGCCAATTTTATTAATGCAAATAAAGAATTTGATATGGTGCTTGCTGCATTATAAAGTACAACACGATCAGCCTTTTCTGTGATGTGTCGTCTTAAGTTATATTTGTCGATGAGCACATTGGCTTTATTTGTAACTTTTTCAATAATTTTCATAAGGATAATCTTTCATATATGAATTATAGGTAATGGGGCTACATAGATAAAAATAAGTGATAATACAGTAGAAATTTCATTATTAATTGTACCAAATTTTTTATGTCGAGAACGAGCCCTTAATAAGATTAACAAAACACAAACAAAACGTAAACAAAATCCCAATAATTGTTAATTAATATTGAGGACATAAACAACTTAGAAATGAATGTTTTCAAAAAGGAGTCTAAAAATGACAGAAACAACTATTGAGGAAAAATATCAAAATATCTGGTTAACAACTAATGGCAAAAAGTACCTTGAAGCATTGCCACATTTGCAAAAAATTATATCTGGTCAATCATTTTTGTATCGTGAAAACGGTACGCCTAGTATGGTAATGGATATCAAGTTAGATGAGCAGGTAAATCAAGAGGCATTGCAAAATGCACTATATGCTTCTTTAGAACGTTTCCCATATTTTACTGGTCAGTTGCAGAGGAAAGAGAATAATTATTTCTTGGCTCATAATGACCTTCCGATAATTGTTACTGAAAGTAATACGTTACGAGTGCTCGGAGGTGCTGAAACAAATTATCATTTAATTGATGTAACTTTCTGGAATGACAAAATTCAGGTCTCCTATCATCACGCGTTAACTGATGGACGAGGCATAACGCCATTTATTAATACTTTGTTATATTACTATTTTAGTATAACAGACCATTCTTTACCACAGTTGACAGATATTCATCAGAGCAATGAAAGCATGCAATTAGAAGAAATGGCAGAGCCATTTGAACAAAAATTAGATAAGACACAGCAAAGCCATCCGATTAATCGTACAGGTTTTCAATTACCGGAAGTCACAGATGATTACAGTGAACAAAGTTATCGTTATGAATTAAACATTGATCAAAAAAGTTTTATGATGTTTGCTCGAAACCATAATGCTACACCAGCGATAGCGATATCAATTATGATGAGTCAAGCAATTCAAAGAGTATATCCTGAATTTGATCAGCCTATTGTTGTCAACATGGCAAGTGACTTGAGAATGGGTAGCGCGCATCAGTCAACGTCTCGTAATTGTGTAGGAAGTGTTACGTTGCCCATAGAGAAAAACATTGATGATAATACTTTGTTTGCGGAGTTGGCCAATAAATTCAGACAAGAGATAAAAGAACATAAGAAGCAAGAAAACCTAAATCAGTTATTAAATCAAATGATGGCTTTATATACAAAGTTAGATGCCCAGCCAACATTTGCTGATAAACAAAGAATGATGTCAATGTTCGATGATATGCTATTAAATACTTTTATTTTAAGTTACTCTGGTCAAACACAATTAGGTGTATTTGAGTCACATATTGAAGAAATGCACACATATATGAGTGGAACAAAAGGGCTATCAATTGAGATGTTAGCAGCTAATGACAAAATATTTGTAGATATTATGCAAAGCTTTGAAAGCGATGTATATGTTAAAACTTTAGCCGATATATTAACAGAAAACAATATTCAATTTACTAAACGAGACGGTATTGTATTTGAGACACCAAATGATGAAATTGAAAACAAAAATTCTAAAATTAACAAAACAGCAACAAAAGTTTAGCAATTTATAAACAAAACAATTAGATAATAGACTTATAAAAACAGCCAAAGGAGAAAAGAAAAATGGCAATCGTATTAAATATTATTTTAGGTGTTATAGTAGGTGCAGGTGTTGCATACTTAGGAAATATGGTGAACAAACCAGGAACAGAATTAAAGAAAATTATTACTTTAGTGATAGGAGTTGCACTGGGTGGTTTGGGTTCAGTTGCCGGTGATCAATTATTAGATTATGGTCCTACTTTCTTAAACAGTAATTTTGTTCCAGCAATTATTGGTGGCATCGTGTTAGCATTTGTCGGTGTCTATGCAGGGAAAAAGTGGTTGCATTTAGGAAATGCATAAAGGAAAGTAAGTGAACACTTATGAAGAAAAAAGATTTTGTAACAATGCTTATTGGCACTATTAGTGGATTCTTCTTTGCAATTGGTATGTGTATGGCTTTATTACCTGAATGGCATGCGGGTACATTGGGCATTGCTTTGGGTATCATAGGCCTGATAGGCGCATTAGTTGCATTCTTAATTAGACGTAAAATGGAAGGTAAGCCACTGTGGACATGGAATACTCGAATTGTACTAATTAGTTTGTTTGGTTTGTTGGGTGCTACAATTTTTGGTATCGGAATGGTTATGTCAATGGTATGGAATATGATGATTTTCGGTATTATTATTGGTTTTATTGGTATTGTCATGTTAGTTACATTATTCCCAATGATTAAAGGATTTGAAGAGTGAATAATTTAAATACTATTTAGCTTAGAATTTCAGGAGGAAATATTATGGAAAATCAAAAGACGGAACATCGCACAGTTAAGGCTTTAATTGGTTTAGCTATTGGTGGCGCAGTGATTGCGGCTATCGTGTTGCCAATCAAAGCTTACGTTGATTATCGAGATTAATAAAGATGATAGTACTTTTTCTATCAATATTAATTGGTATGATGTCTGGTGGTTTGATTACAGGCATTAAAAGATGGTCTAGTAGTTTAAACAAAACTAAATTACATTTTGCAATTGATTATACAATAGGGATGGGCTCAGGAATCATAGGAGCCATTATTGTTAATCATTTTTTGCTGAATGGACCAGAATTGTTCGGCTGTCATATATTATCAACAGTGGTGGGTGGTCTCCTTTTTTCCTATGAAGCATTCTATTTAATTCAAAAAACTTCATTGTAGTAGCTATCACTGGTATACTGTCTATAAAGTAAAGAAAGCGACAAGTTAACTATGATTTCAATTTTAGTAGTAGAAGATGATAAAGACTTGAATCAAACTGTATGTTCGGTATTAAAAAGGCATGACTATAGTGTCAAAGGCGCGCTCAATGCTAACGATGCGTTTGATTTGATGTATGCTGAAAAATTTGATTTGGTCATATCGGATATTATGATGCCTGAAGTTGACGGTTATGAATTTGCTGAAACAATTCGGCAACTTGATAATAATATTCCGATTATGTTTATGACGGCACGTGATGATTTTGAATCAAAGCAGATTGGTTTTCGTATAGGTGTTGATGATTATATGGTTAAACCTATTAATTTTGATGAGATGTTATTACGAATTGGTGCATTGTTGCGCCGTGCGAAAATTGCTTCCAACAAGAGATTGACGATTGGCTCATTTATCATGGATGCAGATGAACATGTTGTTTACAATCGGGGTGAAGTGATTGAATTCACACTACGAGAATTTGAATTAGTGTTCAAATTATTATCTTTCCCTAAAAAAACATTTACAAGAGGCCAATTGATGGACGATTTTTGGGGCGTCGGCACAAATACAAGTACACGCACAGTGGATGTTTATATAACAAAGATTCGTGAAAAATTAATTGACGTTGATGATTTTAGTATTGTTACTGTAAGAGGCCTCGGTTATAAGGCGGTTCCGAATGAATGATGATTTAAAAACCGTTAAAAACAGTATTTTTGGAATTGGTAACTATCTGGTTTATTTCTTATCTAGTTCCTTAGTTGTTACCTTAACTATTTTAATTATCTATGTACCTACGGGTAAAGAAACAGTTAATTCTATCAGACCCAGGGCGATTCTCGGTTTAGTTATTATAATTGCTTTAGCTTTGTTTTTGACAGTTGTTAATGGATTATGGCGGCGGTATACCATTGGACGACCAGTTAAAAAAATTCTTGAGGCAACACAAAAAGTCACAGAAGGGCAATATGATGTGCGCATTGAACCTTCACATGGATTTGACACAATCACAGAGTTAGATGTTATCATTACAAATTTTAATATTATGACAAAAGCACTTGGAAGTGTTGAAGCCTTGCAAACAGACTTTATCGCCAGTGTTTCTCATGAACTTAAGACACCTTTAGCTGTGATTCAAAATTATGCTTCTATACTTCAAGATGAGGATTTATCTGTAGAAGAAAGAGCTGAGTATGCAGCTAGAATTACAGATGCAACCCAACGATTAAGTACCTTAATTACAAATATTTTAAAGTTAAACAAAATAGATAATCAGGAAATAACGCCAAAGAATGACACCTATTTGTTGAATGAACAATTGGCCGAGGTGTTAGTCAGCCATGAGGCTTTATGGGAAGAAAAGAACATTGAACTTGAAGTAGATATGCCAGATGCATATATTACTAGTGATAGTGCTTTATTGGAACTTGCTTGGAATAATTTGGTTAGCAATGCAATAAAGTTTAGTCGCACAAATGGTAAAATTACCGTCAGTTTAATTCAACCTTCTGAAAAAGAAATCATTGTTCAAATACGTGATAATGGTATAGGTATGACAGAAGAGGTCAAAGATCATATTTTTGATAAATTTTATCAAGCAGATACCGCACGCTCAGTTCAAGGAAATGGTCTAGGATTGGCTTTAGTACGTCGAATAATTTATTTAGTTGGTGGGCAAATAGAGGTGACTTCTCAAGAAAATCAAGGATCGGAATTTAAAATAACACTACCAACAAATCATCCTAGTTGGATAAAAAAGGCAACAACGGCATAGATAGAAAATTGATTGTATAGGAGTAGATTTTTATGACACAACAATTATCAGAAACATATCATCTTGGAGAGATAGACCAAATTGCTTTTGTGGTTAACAATTTGGATATTGCTTTGCCGACTTATACGACTTTATTTGGTTCATTTAAATCTGTATTACTTCCCAATATACCAGTTGTTTATCGTGATAAGGAGACTTCAATTGCATTGAAAATGGCATTTGGGAAAAATGAATCACTTGAAATTGAAATTATAGAACCTGTAAATAAAAATGGTGAAACCGGTCCTTTTGGGGAGCACCTTAAAAAACATGGAGAAGGATTACACCATGTTAGATTTAAAGTAAAGAACTTACAGGAAACATTACGTTTAATGGAAGCAGATGGGTATAAGAATATTTATGGTAATTTAAACTCTGATCATCCATGGGCTTACATTGAAGCACCAGATAAATTAGGACATACACTAATAGAGTTAATTGAAGGATTGTCAAGTTCGACAATATAAAGTTATAGTCAAAGTACTATAGCTTTTTTTATTGAAAATAAGTTTAAAATTTTTTTCTATAGCAATTACTGTTATATACTATTTGATTTATCTGAAAACATCAAAGACATATTATCAACAAGTTTCGAGAAAGATATCATAATTTATACTAAAAAAACAACACATATTGTGCGTTGTTTTTTTTTAAAAATGATTGTAATTATCGAGAAATTGTTGCCAACGTTGTTGATAAAGCTTTGCTAAATGTTTTGAGTTTAGAATCTCAAAAATATAGAGTGATTCCTGTACTTTTTTTTGTGCTGGTTCGTAATTTTTTTGAAGATATAGCAATAAACCTTCAATAAAATGAAGCTCTGTTTTTTCATAAAGATATTGCTCATTATGAATTAAAGTATGTGCTTCAGTAATCATATTTGATAACTCTATCACATGATTGGTATTTGCCATTGTCAAAGCAGTTGTTAATATGACGTATAGCAAGTCGGCTTGATGATTCCAGTTCACATCTACTGTATCAGAACCTTTCTTAATCATTTGTTCCGTAAGATAATAAGATTGAAGTGGCTCAAATAAGGTGATAATGCTCATATAAAGTCTAATTTCATAGTGAGTCCAAGTTTCCTTGCTGAACAAGTAGTCATATAAAAAATGTTTTTCAACTAGAGTTAGCTCTGATAATTGATGTTTTTCTAGTGTAGCTTTTTCTTTCAAAAAGTTGACATAGTAATACTGTTCGTGATTAGTTTGCCATTGTTGATAATAATAATCACGAAGCTTTATGGAAGAAGCTACGGATTGCTCATCAACATAGTCTTTTGTATCATCATAATGAAATGGTTGATATCTTTGATTTATGTGATTGTCAAGATAAACAAATTCTTCTACTGATACATTGATGTTTAATAATAAGGAGTAAAGTTTATCAAAAACAATGTTACTTTGTCCACGTTCGAAACGTGACAAGAAAGATTTTGAAACAATATTTTTTGATGCCTCAGTTAAACTGATTCCTTTAGCCTCCCGCAAATGTTTAAATGTGTCTCCATAAGTATTCATGAGGTCTCCTGTGAACTATATGCAACTTTCTAAGCATATTATAATATTGATGATAACCTAAAGATACTTTATATGTAAAGGACTTAGGTGATCAAGTTATGAATATTTTAGTCATTAATGGCAGTTCTAGAGATAATAGTAATACAGATAGTATGCTAGCGGTATTGCTCAAGAATTTGTCGTATTGCAACATAGCGTTAAGAAAGTACAAGGTTTTGCCAATCCATGATCAAAGGCATACCAGAAAAAATTGGGAAACAGTAGAAGATGATTATAGTGCATTAATACAGAAAATGGTTAATGCAGACATCGTTATTCTTGCAACACCAATTTATTGGTACGGTATTTCTGGTTTGTTAAAAAATTTTATTGATCGTTGGTCGCAAAGTTTGGCAACTAATAAAAACTTTAAGCAAGATCTCAAAAGGAAAAGAATATATTTACTCTTAGTTGGGGATGATAGACCAACAGTAAAGGGAATGCCAATCATACATCAATTTCAATATATATGTGACTTTCTTAATTGGAATTTTGTCGATTATGTTATCGGATCAGGTAACAAACCGCAAGAAGTGAAAGATGATCGAATGGCTATGACAAAACTTTTGCAGCTTAATCAAGAATTACTGTTAGGTGGCAGCGATGAATAAACAGGCGTTACTACTAAACAAAAAATCATTTCGTAACTTTTTAATAGCTGATGTTATCTCAGGTTTTGGTGTAGGTATGACAACGGTCGGCGCCAATTGGTATTTGCTTTTACAGACGCATTCTAATCAGTTAGTTGGTATATATTTAACTATTAATGTTTTATCAGGATTTTTTGTATCGCCTTTAGCTGGTGCTATTACTGATAAATATTCTAGAAAAAAAGTTATTTTATGGACCTTTATTACTAGAGCTTTTCTGATTAGTATTGTAGCAGTTTACTTTTATTTTTCAGGATTTAGTATTTTGATGATGTATTTTTTATCTATTGTCACTGGAGCTGGGTGGATTACATATATGGCCGCATCCAGAAGTTATGTCCAAGACATTTTATCCAAAGAACAGTTTGGCAGTGCTAATTCTTTTATTGAAGTTTCTTTACAGGTCGGAATGTTTTCTGCAGGTGCCATTTCTGGATTCCTTTTAAACTACACTGGTTTTTTAATTATATTAATAATCAATATTTGTTTGTTTTTCTTCGCTAGTGTATTAATTTTAACTATCGAAAATGATAGGATATCTCAAATGAATCCAAGTGGAGCAAAGGGTAATTTTGTTTCAGGAATAAAATATATTTTAAATAAAAAAACAATCATGAATGCGGGATTACTCTCAATATTACCACTAATAATTACACAATTGTTCAATGTATCATCACCAGATTATGTTGCTTCAACACTTCATGCCACTAGTATTGTCTATGGTATGGCAGATATGTTTTATGGTATTGGGGGATTAGCAGCTGGGATTATGGTTGGATTGCTTCTAAATCAATTTCAAAGTAAAAAACTAATTATTTTATTTTTCTTTTTAGCAGGCTTAGCACTTTTTTTACTTTACCTCAAGCATTACGTTACTTTGATGTATATTTGTACCTTTCTTCTAGGATTATCAAATTCTTCGCTTCGTGTCATTATCAATACAATTCTAATGGCAAAGATAGAACCCGCATTTATGGGTAGAGCTACGGCACTATGGAACGGAATTGCGCAGTTTATGGAAGTTTTTGCTGCAATCTTAATTGGTATGCTGAATGATCGCTTCGGGGCTAGTTTAGGCTTCCTAGTCATGTTTTTCATTATGTTTTTCGGAATGATATGGAGTGCAATAGGACTTACATCAACTACTACTGACAAAAAGAGAGGAATATAATATGAACAGAGTTTTATTGGTAGAACCTAGTTTTTACGGTGTTGAATTTGTTAAGTCAGCCAAGAGCCTAGGTTGTGAAGTTGTTTGTGTTGTTAGCAATCAGGATAATCCAAAAAAATATGGCTATGAAGATTATTATGACGATTTAATAGTAGCTGATATAAGGAATGCAGAGAGTATTCTGGAAGCAATTGAAAAAAGTTCGTATACTAATTTTGATGCAATTATTCCAGCTACTGATTACGTTACGGAAATTACCGCTAAGGTTAATGAAAAATTACAATTATTTGGTAATTCAGTAAGTGCAACACACTTTGCTAGGAATAAAGATGCAGCTAGGAAAGTATATGCTCAAAAAAATGTACCATCAGCTAAGTTTAGTGTTGTAAAAAATATTGACGAAGCAATTCAAGCTAGTCAAAAAATTGGTTTTCCATTGGTTTTAAAGCCAGTTAATACTGCGAGTAGTATTAATGTTTTTTATATTGACACTGTTCAAACATTGGTAGAACGGTTTCAAGAAATGACAAAATTAAAAGAAAGCTATATGGGATTTAAAGTAAAAAATGAATATTTAATGGAAGAATTTTTAACTGGCCCAGAGTTTAGTGTTGAACTATTCTTAAACAGCAATTCAATAGCATTTGTAGAAGTTACAGCTAAAAAAACTACCAAACCGCCTTACTTTGTAGAGTTAATGCATACATTTCCAGCAGAAATTAGACTAGAGGACAAACAAGTAATCGTCGATGCAGCTTTTAAAGCCGTTCAATCCATTGGATTTGAAAATGGTCCAGCTCATGTTGAAGTAAAATTAACAGAAACTGGCCCAAAAATTATTGAAGTAAATGGGCGTCCAGGAGGGGACTGTATTACATCAGATTTAATTTTGAATGCTTATGGTGTAAATATTTTTACGAAAACTGTTGAGCTTTATTTGAACAGAAAAATAACATTTAACGTGGCTAAAAACAAATGCTCCATCATTAAATTTCTTTTTTCAAACAAATCAGGTAGATTAAAAGAAATTAAAGGTCTAAAAGAAATAAAGTCATTGCCAGAATTTAATCGCATGAAAATAATGAAACAATTGGGAGATACCGTAATTCCACCAACCAATTCTGATGATAGAATTGGTTACTATATTTTAACTGGTAATTCAGCATCAGAATTAGTCAAAAAGGTTCAAGATGTTGAGCAATTTTTTAAAATGAAGTTTGAATAGAATGAGTAATTGCATTATCTGAAAATTTCTTTCGAATTTTTTGCAGAGTTTCCGGCAACAATCGAGTAAGCTGAAGCATCATTATCTACAATGCCGTTAGCACTAATGTTAGTTCCATGCTCTACATGTACGCTTGGTAAAATTGTTACATTTTGAACTACCTAAACATCATTTTCTATGACAATATTTCCTTTATTTGGTAAATCGTCAACTACAGGAAAATGTTAAGACAATTCAGCGTCCATAATAAAAAGGTGAGGTGTTATACTTTTCATAAATTAGCTAGCACCGTTCATTATGGATTCTATATTGTCACCAATTGAGCAAAATTTTCCAATAATTAATTTATCATTTATAAATTCATAAAACTGGCAAGTTTTGCAAATCAAAAGAAATTATCCTACTCAAGCTTTTTAGCGTTGTGTTGTCGCTGATTTTACCAATAATAGAAGGTTTATAAAAGAATTCAAAAATTGAAAAACAAATCAAAAAAGACTAAAATTTTTAGTCTTTTTTGATTTTAAACGGTTTGACTTGGAATATTTTCTTGTACCAAAAATGAACTACTTTATTTATTCGAAAATAATGTGAAGAATGATCATCAACTTTACAATATAACTTAGCGACTATCAAACAGGTTTTCTAGGAGAAATAGTACATTTTATTGACAAGTTGGGTTTGAAGCTTTAATATATGTTTAGACATACATGTCTAAACATATATTAAACCAAGAGGTAATAAAATGAAATACATAGTAATCACTGGAGCTTCTTCTGGTATTGGGAGAGCATTTGCTCAACATTATGCTCAAAAAAATAGTAACCTAGTTTTGATTGCAAGGTCAGAGGATAAGTTGAAATTGATGAAGCAAGAATTCGAGAGTAAATTTAGCATCAACGTTATGCCACTAGCGTACGACTTATCCGTACCCGACATCGCACAAACAATCTATACAAAGTTATTAGATCAGAATATTGAAGTGGAAACATTAGTGAACTCGGCAGGAATCGCAACTAATGGCTTCGTTAATGACACTTCTTACGAAAGCCAACATAATCAGATTGTGCTAAACATAGTATCTTTGTTTGATTTAACTAAATTATTTTTAAATTCAATGATTGAAAATAATAATGGTACGATTATCAATGTGGCCTCAACTTCAGCGTATCATCCAATTCCAACCATGGCAGTATATGCAGCTAGTAAAGCCTTTGTTTTGTCTTTTTCTGAAGCATTATCAGCTGAAACGAAAGGAACAAACGTTCAAGTATTTGCAATTAGTCCGGGGGCTACAGATACAAATTTCTTTTCAAATGGTGGCGTATCTTACGGAAACCTGCGTACACCTGAACACGTCGTTGATATTACGATGTCTGCATTAAACAAGAAAAAAATATCAAAAATTGATGGTTTTAATAATTACTTCACCAGCATGATTTTGCCAAGAATATTGACGAGAAACAGAATGGTTAAAATGGTTTATAATATAATGACGAAACAAAAATAGTTTAAAGAGGTTACGTTTTGGATAAAATAGAAAAACTAAGATATTTAACTAAGGCCGTTGATTTAGAAGGCGAAAAACACTTTGCACAACTCCTATCTAGTGAAGATATTACGCCAACGCAAAATGAAGTATTGAAAATATTAGCTCATTATGGCAGCCTCTCAATTTCTGAAGTCGGAGATTTATTGATTTGTGGTTCTGACAATCCAAGTAGAGTTGTGCAACGTCTGCTATTAAAAAATCTGGTCATTAAGAAAAAAGATGGTAGTGATTCTAGAAAAACCAAACTATTATTAACCGAGCTGGGTAAAAGTACTTTAAATAAAACAACAAAAATAGAAAAAATGTTTAATCAACAAATAGCTCAAAACCTCGAAGATACAGTCGAAGTGGATAAATTAATTGAAATTTTTACTAAACAAATTTCTGGTTCCAAAACATTACAAAAGATTTCTACTCGAGAATAAGAATGCAATATACATTGTATAAGATGTATTAACGTAGGAAAAATTTATCTGTTTGAAACTGACGAAACGCAGGTGGGTTTATTCAACTAGGCTTTTTGACCCTGAATAAATTACTAGGCTATACACTGAATGCTGAGCTTGCGACAAATGGTAATCGTTCATTCAATTAATTTTGAAAGTAGGTCAAGAAGCGATTGGCATTTACAGTACGCTTAACAATCGGATGCCAAATTTAATTATTGGGTGAAAGTCCTTATTATTAGGGCTTTTTTCTTTTGACTAAAATTCATTGTTTTTTATGTAATCCTTTAAAAAAATATATCAATATTACGTGAATGAATATGAAAGACAAATACTGTTATTTATTAAGTCATTAATTTGCTATAATTTTTTTAAGAAAGGGGGCTGGTTAGTGGATACTACTTACACGATTAAGTTACCTAAACTGTTTGATTGAAAAAAGTAATAAGTTATTTGCAGAGAGAACAAAATGAGATAATATATCACATAATCAACACACAGATTTGGTAAAAAAGGCTATGGGGACAGCCCTATATTGTTCTAAGGCTTTGTCTCCGAATGGGAAATATACTGATACTGGATTATTAAACGGAATTATAGAAGTAAAAAACTAAATCACAAACCAAATACTGACTATTTAATGCAACTGAAGCAAAGATGCGGTTGCTGGTGTGATTATACTACATTTAAATAAAGGAACAGCAATTTATGTTGCACAAAATGACATACAAATCTCCATTAGGCGATATTACATTATTGAGCGATGAAACTTACCTACTCGGTCTTTGGATAAAAGGGCAAAAGAATTATGGTTCGACGTATAATTTAAATGCTACAGAACAGTCAGAAAGTAAACCTATTCATTTAGCGGTGCTTTGGTTAGAACAATACTTTGCCGGACAAAATCCTGATGTAATGAATGTCCCATTAAAGCCGGAAGTAACAAAGTTTAGGAAACTAATCTTACAAGAGGTAAGCAATGTACCATATGGACAGACAATTACATATAAACAGATATCCAATGCACTACAAAAATCTGATAGTTCTCTACAAAGTAACAAGTCTCGAGCAGTTGGCAATGCTTTGGGGCATAATCCGCTAATGATTATCATTCCATGTCATCGAGTGATTGGGAGCAATGGTTCATTAATGGGATATGCGGGAGGCTTGGATCGGAAACAATTTTTATTAAATTGGGAACAAAAGAGCATAGTATTCAGAAAAAGGAATCAAAATGGAACTAACTGACAGTATTTGGGAAATTATAAAAACAAATAGCAATGTTCTCGACGGAAAAGTTTGGTACGGCGTTAAATCAACCAAAATATTTTGTAAGCCGTCGTGTCCATCACGAATACCAAATAAATCTAATGTTCTTTTGTTTACTAATCTTGATGATCCTGTAAAAAACGGATTTAGACCCTGTAAACGTTGCCAGCCGATCAATGAAATTGTCTCTGATGAAGTTTGGGTTGCTGAAATAAACTACATTTTGGAGAGCTATTATGATCAAGACTTAACACTGGCAGAACTATCTGTTTTGGCACATGGAAGTATTTCTCATCTTCGTCATGTTTATCAATCAAAAACTGGCATATCACCATCAGAAAAACTGATGCGAATTAGAATGGATAAAGCTACAACACTTTTACAAAATACTAATCGGTCCATTAGTGATATTGGTAATGATGTTGGTATTCCTAATAACTCTTATTTCATTAAAATTTTTAAAAAAATTTATGGTATCACACCCCATCAGTATCGTGCTAAGCGTCTTAATTAAAATTAAGACTGGCTATAAGTTTTTACTAGAAAATTTTAAAATTGCAAGTTGCAACATTGAAAATGAACACTTTAATGATAAATGGAGAATGACATTATGTTTTATAATGGTTTACTGTTGGGATTTGCATTAGTAGCACCTATTGGCATGCAAAATTTATACGTATTCAACAACGCATTGAACAATCGTTTGCGACGCGCATACTTGTATTCAATGTTCATTTGGATTGCCAATAGTGCCTTTGTTTTATTTGCCTATTTTGGATTTGGCACATTAGTTAACAAGTACTTGCCGTTAAAATTTATAGTCATGCTTGTGGGAAGCTTTTTGGTAATTTGGATGGGAGCCATGGTTTTGAGATCTTCACAAACGATACAGCTGAAGACCGAACACAATGGGACAACTGTAAAAAAAGCTTTAACATCTGCATTGATTGTTTCCTGGGCCAATCCGCAAGCGATAATTGATGGTTCAATTACCCTTAGTGCTTTTCGAGGCACGTTAAACAATCGTGAGGTTTGGCCATTTGTGTTAGGAATTATGGCAGCGACTTTTATTTGGTTTAATGCAGTGACATTGTTAATAAACCTATTAAAAAGACGTTTGCCTCAGAACATAATATTCTGGTTTAACATTATATCAGGGTCCGTTCTAATTGGATATGCGTTTTATTTAATGTATGAAGTGTATCAATTGATCGTTTAATACGTCCCATTATTGAAACTAGTTTGAGAAAAAAATTGTATTTTAAATAACAATTTGAGCTGAAGAAAGACGGCAAGAAAATATTATTCCTAAGTCCAATGATGTGACCAAACAACTAAAAGATTTACAAGGTGTATAAAGGGTCAACAGATAATGTTATGATTAATTTATTTCATAGAAAGAGGTTAAAGGTATGGCATTACAAGAAACCGGCCGTAAAATCAGTCATTTATATCAATTATTTATGCAAGAATATGCTGATTTTGGTGAGAAAATATCAGTCAATGTGACTGATTATAATGTTTTTTTATCAATCCAAGAAAATCCTGGGTGTAGCCAGCAGTTTTTAGCTGATAAACGTCATGTCCAGCGTAGCCTTTTGACACGTATTATTAAAAAATACGTAGCCTTAGGGCTAATTGAGCGTAGAAGTAGTGACCGCAATAAAAGTGCTTATGCACTATACTTAACTAAAGGTGGGGAAAAAACAACCCAACAAATTAGAAATAAAATTCTTGATCTTAATCAAAAAATAGCTAATCATTGTTCAGCAGAACAATATCAGCAACTTAATGAAGCATTAGATACCATCATTAATAACTGGAATAGCTAGTCCCAAAAATTAATTAGTCCGAAAAAGACGTTACAATAATTTGTGATGTCTTCCTTTTTATCTGTAGTGTTTACAATGTAAACACTTCGTGTTATGATTTTATTCATAAACAAAAATAGAACTGATAGCATTATCAATGTTCCAAATAAAAAGGGGATAATTAAAATGAAAAACAATGAAAAAAGAGTTGCTCTGTTAATGGGTTTAAGCTTATTTATGGAGATGTTAGATAGTACCATTGTGACTACGGCTTTACCACAAATCAAAAACAGTTTACATATTACTTCTGCTAATGCTTCGCTAATCATTAGTCTATATATGATAGCTGTAGCTATTTTCATACCGTTGAGTGGTTGGCTTGCAAAAAGATATGGTAATAAAACAATATGGCTCTTTGCTATTATTATATTTACTATTAGTTCAATTGGTAGTGGACTTGCGTCAAATTTCACACTAATGTTAAGTATGAGATTACTACAAGGATTTTCAGGTGCATTAATGGTTCCGATAGCTCGGTTAATCGTTCTAGAAAATACACCACCTCAAAATTTACTCAAGATGATTAGCTATGTCATTTGGCCAGCACTAATAGCACCGGCTATTGCGCCATTTATCGGTGGAATACTAACTACATACTGGTCATGGCGTTTGATTTTTATGATTAATGTACCAATCGGTATGATTTTATTTATCATTGGGAACACAATTTTACAACACGAAAGCGAACATGAGAACAAAAACGCAACTTTTGATTGGATTGGTTTTTCTTTAATTAGTTTAGCTAGTGCATCGCTTTTAATAGCTTTGGACATTATTTCATCAAACAAAGCACTTAACATTTCATCGATAATATTGTTACTTGTTTTTATCTCTAGCAGTATTGTTACCGTAAAATATCTCATGAATACGAAAGTACCGCTATTTAGCATGCGAACACTCAGATTTTCATCATATAAAGTGAGTCAGCTCGGTGGTAGTATCATGTGGCTAACTGTGGGTGCCATTCCATATCTAAGTACTATTTTTTTTCAGAATGCTTTCCATTGGTCTGCCATTAAAACAGGTTCCTTTGTGTTATTTATTTTCGTTGGTAATATTGCTATAAAACCAGTAGCAAACAGCATCATACAACGAATAGGGTTTAAAAATACCATATTGTGTTCTTTGTTTCTGATATTTATTACAACACTCATGATTGGTACGTTGACAGAACAAATGAATCAAATTTATATATTAGCTATCTTAACATTTTCAGGTATTGGTAGATCTTTAGCTTTAACGGCATATAATGGTATGAGTTTAGTAGAAATCCCTTATGATGAACGAAATAGTGCTAATACACTAGGTGCTGTAAGCCAAAATTTGTCGCAAGGAATCGGTGTGTCATTAGTAACAATTAGTTTTTCAATTCTGAATCAATATCAGCCAGAATTAGATGCTTATCGGCTAACATACTTTTTATTGGGAATAATTATTATTGTGCCCATAGTAGAAATTATAATTCAGCCCCAAAGTATTGGTGTTGTTAAGCAAACAAATTAAAATCAATTCTAACTAGCATTATAAATTAAACTAATACTGTATTTCTTAGAAATTTAGTTGTGGAATCAAGATGTTAAACAACCTTAAAATAATTTTTAGAAACCGTAAACATTTCCGGAATTTTACCAATTGATTAAAACATCTGGTAAATGACTTGCACAGAGTATGTAGAATTATAAACATAAGATTTGATATGGAAGTTGAAATGCTTCTGTAACATACATCGTGATTTTATTTTTGAAAAAAGACAATGTAGTTTTCATAATTTATATAATCCTTGTAGAATTTGGGAAAAAAAACTTTTGGGGGTTCAAGTTGAATACAATTCTGAAAACTTATTTCTTTTATTCATCATTCATATTTTCCTTAAATTTTTTTATTCGCTATAAAATTGTATGATAATAATACATCTTAGAGCATACTTTAATGCAAGGAGGTAAAATGAAATTTTCAATAAATGAAATGAGTCAATTTACGGAAGTGAGTAAACACACGTGATGATATTATGAAAAAGAAAGATTGATCCCACTAATTGAACAAAATGAGAGTGGACATCGAGTTTATAATGATTAAGATTTAACGTGGATTAATTTTTTAATCCACGTCAAGAAAACTATTATGTCTATTGATAATATTAAAAAGTATGCAAAGATGAAACGCGATCACACTCAATTTTTGTATGGACTACCTAAAAACTTCTCGTTAGTATATAATAAAATTTATTGTGATTATATATTGAGGAGAATATGATGAGAGATATAGCGGCTTTATGTAAAGTCTATATGATTAATATATTGAGTAATAAGTTTGCTTTTGTTTACAATTTATTGCTACCAATTATCTATTTTATTTATAAAAATGTGACTTTTACTTCTTCATCCAGTCACCTTACTACTTCTGCAATGGAAACAATTGGAAATTTTTGGGCGTATATTATATTTGCTACAATACTTAACAATGTTATTGTGTCATTAATTGTTCAACGGGAACAAGGTTTTTACAAGCAAATGTTGTTTGTGGTGGGTTCTAAATTCAAAATTATCACTGCAATGTTTTTAGTTCAACTAGCAATCATTTGTATTGAACTCAGTATATTCAACATTTTGGTGATGATAGTTGTTCATCAACTAAGTTTTAAATTACTTCTCGCTGGAGTGGCTGTCGCACTACTATCTGCTTTGCCAGTGACACTAGTAGGTAGTAGTTTATTGATATTCAAAATAAAAATTGAGTCAGTTAACATACTGCTTGGAATAATATTATTTGGACTATTTTTTATAATGTCGGTTCCAACATCTTATTCCATTATTGGTCTGGTAAGTCTGTTAAATCCGTTGAGCTTTTTGACTGAAATGTCGTTACAAGTACAAAATATTATATTTAATATAGGGCTAGTTAGTGCTGGAATTTGGCTTCAGATGGTTATTGTTAGTTTATGTTATGCAATAATTGGATATTATTCAATTTCCAAGTTCTCTGTAAATGCGATTGCCGATAGGGTGTAAAGGGAGAAACAATGGAAATTAGAAATTATTCTGTGACATTTGATAGTCGTCAGCTTTCAAAAAATTTAAATTTGTCATTTTCAAGTAATAAAATGAACATTATTATGGGTGCTAATGGTGCTGGTAAAAGTACACTATTAGACTTTATAGCTGGAGTGGGACCGAAAGGGGCTGTCGGCGAAAAAGTAGGAATCCCTTCTTATCAAAAAATAGCTTATCAACTTCAACAAGTACATTTTTTCCCTACTTTGACGGTTGCACAAACCATTGATTTTTATAGTAAGTTAAGCAATAAATCTGACTCAAAATCATACGAAAATGCAAAATCTGTGCGAAATAATTTATTGAGTCCAATTTGGAACACTAAAATGGGGCAATTGTCTGGTGGGGAACGACAAATTGTTTTGACGTATGGGCAGTGTTTATTGAATAAAGAAGTTTATATTTTTGATGAACCGACAAGTGGGGTAGATGAAACAAATGCTCCTCTCGTTTTGAGCATGATTAATGACCTCGTACTCAATGATTACAAGGTTGTCATTATGACGTCTCATCATTCTGAACAGTTAAAGAAATTTAATCTTAATTTGATAGCATTATAATCATTTGAAGCGTGGAACATGCTTTTTTTATTTAAAATTTACCTATTTAATGAATTCTGTCTTGAACTATATTCAAGGGTTAGAAAATTAAGAAATGTATAATCGACTTGTGTACACGAATTCAGCCAAGTTTTGAATGATTTATGGTGATTTAAAAAGTGCCAGTCTTTATTGATTTTGAAAGTGGCGCTATTAAAAATAAAAAACGATCAACCTATTCATGAAGCGAAAGATTTTGACTTTATTTTTTGATTTTACAAACAACTTTTATTATTTTATAATAAATAAGTTATTTATTTCAAATACTTTTTTAATTTAAGGAGACATATTTGTGTTTAGTTTTAGATATGATGACGAAGTTAGTATAGCATTACCTTTGCCAGATAAGGATTCAGCAGCACTGTATGCACTCGTCGAAGACAGCCGCACTACACTTGCTCAATGGCTACCGTGGGCTAATCAACTTCATTCTGTTAACGATGAAAAAAAGTTTCTGCAAACAACGCTTATTCATTTCGGTGCAGGTGATTCTTTAAATTGTGTAATCCGTTATCGTAATCAGCCAGTTGGTATGATAAGTTTTAACCAGATTAATAAAGAACACAAACATGCCGAAATTGGCTATTGGCTTGGTAATCAATGGCATCACAAGAACATTATGCACCGTGCCGTAACAGCGTTAATGACTATTGGATTCACAGAATATAATCTACGTAAAGTCATTATTAATGTCGATATTAATAATGACTCGAGTAATCATGTCGCACAAAAATTGAACTGCCATTTAGATGGAACTAAACGCGAGGATATTTTATATAGTAATGGCAAATTTGCTGATATGAATGAGTGGACACTATTAAGGTCGGAATGGGAAAACCTCAGATAAAAAAGCAAAGAATATTTTTATTCTTTGCTTTTTTAGTAGTATTTAAACAATATAATGTGTGTCAAAATCTACTATTGTAATTATGATCTTAATTTCGATGAAGACTTTGTAGAGCTTTGATGTACAATATTCAGAATTTCCAATCTAGACGAGAGAATTAGATCGGTAGGTTTAAGCAATTGGGTCTAGTTAAAGCTACCGGTAACTGCAAACAAAACAAGTAAAATTATGACTATAGCAATTAAAATAATCATACTTTTGATACTAATGAATGCAAAATGTTGTTCCGGGTGAAGTGTTGATTCAACTGGATTATTATCTTTATTGACTTGTTTTTTAGTTATTAGTAGTACCTCATGATTTTATTTTATTACACCATATTTAGTCTGGTATAGCAACTAAGTACAGAAAGGGAAGATATATTATTCATGAAATATTTAGCACGTAATCCAATATGATTTCAAGTTTAAATGTATATGTTGCTAATATCCAAAAAAGACAAAAGGAAAATATGGCTTTTGACGTTAAAAAAGTACAATCACTATCAGAACAATCAATTGCTGATTTGAAAAAAATCTAGAAATTAGTCCGATGTTGCCACCATATATTACGGAAATCCGGGGAAACATTTGGTCCCTATTGGGTACTATAAGTCGGTTCGGACTCATGCGATTAATCGTGATTTTGTGCTTTTCTGTTTATCATACAAGCTATTTGGTTAATTATCCAAAAAAGTACTCTGCTTCAAGATAATATTAACGCATTTAAATAAGTATTCTCTATTATTATATGTTCATCACTCAATGCTAGTGGTGATTTTTTATTTGTGAAAAGAAAAATTATGCCAACTAAAATATGATTAAAAAGTTGGAACAATTTAGAGACTTATCTAGTCAACTAAACCAGACGTTAGAAAGTTATAGACAAGGCTTTCAGTTTAAACCCGGTGAACCCAATTTACAAAACACACTTCAAATATCCATGAAGTGATATCGTTACATTCAATCTTTGAATAGCGGGATTTAACTAATTTTTTCAACGGTCAAGGTAACGAGAGACTGCATGCTTACGAGAAAACTACAAAAAGTGGTGAGTTGTTGCACCATTCCATCTACGATTTTTCGTCGATGGTAACTAAATGCAAACAAGTTAGTCCTCGAAAAATTTATTTCTTGCAATTTTCTGAAATATATTCCAAAAGTACTTAAAATAGAACTTTTTTCTGCACGTCATTGATACCCCAACAGGAATTAGTTTTTAACTTGATAGGTAACGATAGTTAGATGAAATTACTGATAAGATGAATGCAATGTCGGTGCGAATTACCTTACAAGGTAATAATCCAATTGTGAAATCTGCTAAGTAATATAAAATGATATTATACATTGTGCTATAATGATAATCATTACTTTTAAAGGAGGGGTTTATGGGATATATAATTTGTAAATATTTTGTGAGCCAAGTAAGTACACTATTTGATTGTGCAACAATTTTTTTGATAGACCATGGTTTCTGGTAGCTAATTATAACGTTGTTTAATCTCAGCAATTGTTTATCAAAAAATCACAACTTTTAAATTGCTTGTAGTTAATTAAGCTTCTTTTTTCGATGTTGACATAGGGTTGGCATTTAAATGTTTGAAAAAGCGCTCAACGTAAACAAGTTGAAACGCATTTCACTATTTTACCAGTGATATCCATCTGATCAACACGTCGAAGAGTCGTGACTAGACCCTTTTTGAAACAGTTACCAAAAGTTATGTTGGAAGGGAAAATTAATTCACGGCGCGTCATCACATCTGAGTATAGATAATATATTCAAAGCATGTAGGAGATACCTACAAATGATAATATAAGGAATATTAGTTTTATGAATAATAATAAATTTTCTAGTAAGGATTATATAGCAGTGGTTATATACTCACTATTAGCATATGTTTTAATGTCTATTATGGGTCTGATTTTTAGCTTTGTAATGCCTTTTGCATGGCCTATATTGAGTGGTATTTCACTGTTCCCAGTCGCTATAATCTATTTGCTTATGGCATACCGAATTGGTAAAAAAGGAGCCATTTTTGGTTTTAGTTTAGTATTAGGTTTGATATATTCTTTAATGGGCCTAATCATTATGTTGCCTTATTCAATTTTATTCGGAATTATTGCGGAAGTTTCTCTACTTGGGAATTATAAAAACTATCGTAGTTTTGTACGACAAACTTTTGCATACGCCATCTATGTTGTAGCTCTCGGATTTGGTGATATGTTTTCTCTTTACGTTTTAGGAAGAAGTGCTTATAAAAAAATGCAGTATTCTTCAACTTTAATTGACAAAATGCAAAGTTTTGCCACAAATCCACTTTGGATAGTAGCAAATTTGCTTACAACATTATTATTGGCAATATTAGGATGTTGGATCGGTGAGAAGTTACTCAACAAACACTTTCGTAAGGCAGGTTATCTAGATAATCATGATAAAAATTAATTCGTTTTGCCAGTTAATTACTTTTATACTTGTTATCAGTCTAATTTTTTTTATCAATTTGAAAACAACATTTTTGCTGTCAATTATTGGCATCATATACTTAATGATTCAAAATAAAATGATTCTATCTTTTAAATATCTGAGCATTTCCGTCGTATTTATTTTTTGTATAATTTATATTGGTGCAACAAATAACACATATCTAGGATTACTTGGTTGGATTATTACAATTATGTTCAAATTATTGCCTACAATAATTTTTGGCTCTTCACTTGGTCTCGTTCCGATTAATGAGTTGAGAAGCATAATGGTAACATTGAAAGTTCCATCTGAAATTCAGATGTCACTGATTGTTGGAATAAGATATTTTTCCATTCTCAATGATGAATTTAGGGAAATTAAACAAGCCAGATTAACACATGGTTTATCATTAAGGAATCCTATTTACTACAGAAAACCTGTGCTTATTATGGAATATTATTTAATACCAACATTAATGAGAACAACACGTTTGATTGATGATTTAAGCATTGCTGCTTTTACTGAAGGACTGACAGTTTCTGGTAAAAAAACTTCATATAAATTAATTAGACTGAATGTAAATACATTCATCGGTCTATTATTTATTTTATTAATTCTTATAGTTAGTATTTTCAGTTTGTTAGGAGGATTTTAGTTGTGCTGAAATTAAAAAATGTTTCTCTTAAAATTAATAATAAAAAAATCTTATCAAATATAAATTTAGAAATTAATGCTGGTGAAAAAATTGCTCTAATTGGGCCCTCTGGTTCTGGTAAATCATCACTTATACAGCTAATTAATGGCGTATCTCAGTTTTTAGATCCCGATAATATTGAGGGAACTATTCTATTTGAAAATAGGTCCATTACAGACTGGCCTGTAGCAGAGTTAACTAACAAAATCGGTAACGTTTTTCAGGACCCCAGGAATCAATTTTTTGCCAATAGCGTTTCAGATGAAATAAATTTAAAACTAAGTTCTAACGAATTTGATGAAAGAAAGTTAACACACAAAAGAAACAAAATAATCAAGGAATTTAAATTAAATGATATATTAACAAAACGTCCAGTTAATTTATCTAGTGGGCAAAAACAGACAGTAGCTTTTGCAGCAGCAACAGCAAATAATCCCGATTTGTTGATTATGGATGAACCATCAGCTAACCTAGACTTACAAGAAGCTGTCCATATTGGCAATCTATTATCTAAGTTGGAACATAAAACAACTCTGATAATTTCAGAACATCGATTATTCTTTTTATTGCCAATTATTAATCGTTTTATTTATGTAAATAATGGTGCTATTCAAAGGGAATTCACAGCCAAAGAACTAAAGGAATTAAATGATGATCAGTTGGATCAATTAGGGTTGCGGCCACTCAGTATATATGATTCACCAACAAAAAATACTCCTATTACTCAGAATAAAAAAATAAACAAACAAGAGTTACTTAGAACAGAGAATGTAAACTTTTCATACCATTTTAATCATGAAATGCTGTTAAAAAACGTTAGTTGCAAAATTAATTCAAATGAAATAGTTGGATTGGTAGGTAAAAATGGTGTCGGTAAATCTACTTTTGCGAAAATAATTTCCGGTCTGAAAAATCAACGTAAAGGCAAAATCTTTATTCAAAACCATGTTTCTAGAAAATGGTCGTTACAAAAGTATGTTTGGTATGTAATGCAAGAAACAACTTATCAACTTTTTACTGATAGCGTGTGGAATGAATTATTTTTAAATCTAAAACAAACTCCTAAACTAATAAACGAAGGACAATATCTTTTGCAGGAGTTAAATTTAAGCGGATATGAACAACGTCATCCAGCAACTTTGTCCGGTGGTGAAAAACAAAGGCTTGTCCTTGCTACAGCATTAATACACCATCCCAAAATAATTATTTTAGATGAACCATCTTCAGGGTTGGACGAGAAAAGTTTAAACTGCATCATCAATGTTATAAATCATTATCAGCAAGAGCATGATATATCTTTTTTTATTATTAGTCATGACCCACAATTTTTATTTCAAATTTGTGATAAGATAATAAAATTTGAAAAATTTTCGAAGCCTAAGTCTGTTGATATTGATAACGATCATTACACAGATTTTTTAAAACTATTTGGATAATTTGATGATTTTATTTAAAAAAAGCAAGTGATTAACGTAACATGTTACAATAAGTACAAAGAAAATTTTATTAACGTAGTTTGCTAGAAATATCAAATAAAATGAGATAGCGTGTCACCATGAAAAATATTAGAGATTATCAAAAAACTCATAAAAAATTATTACAGAGTGGTTTAACCCTTTTTTTAAAAGCGAACTTTGAAACAACAAGTGTTCGACAAATTTGTAAGCTAGCTGATGTTACCACTGGAGCCTTTTATAAACATTTTACAAGTAAAGAAGATTTACTTGATGAATTAATTGAACCATATTTATTGAGTTTAAAAAAAATATACGACGAATATAGTAATGTTTTTCAGATGATGGTTTTCAATGAAGGGGTACAAAATTCTTCCGTGCTCAATAATTCTTTCCTAAAAAAATACTGGGAACAAAATACAAGTGAACTGGACCCAATTATTGACTATATGTATCTTCATCCTGAAATCACTAAACTAGTTTTGTTTAAATCTAACGGTTCACAATATGAAAATATTTTAGAGAAAATTACTATTTTTTCTGAAACAAGAACAATAGAAACAATTAAATGGTTGAAACAAAAAAAATTAATTAGTAAAGAAATTACAGGGGAAGATGATCAACTTCATTTTTTTATTTACTCTTATTTAGCGACAATACTTGATATTTTAATGCATGAATACTCATTAGAAAAAACAAAAAAATTGATGCGTGACGTTTATTCTTTTCAAACCCCATCTTGGATAAATTATTTATTGAATATCAAATGTTGACATTTTAATTACCAATGGTAGTATATATTTAGTTTTCCAATTAAGATAGCATTGCTATCTTAATTGGAAAATGGAACAACAAATATGTTTAGGAGAAATGTTATGCAAAAAATTCAACGTATTATTAATTTTGCAGGAAACTATAATAAATATTTGTATTGGTCAATATTTTTTTCAGCGTTAAGTGCTATTTTTATGCTAGTGCCATATTTAAGTATTTACAACTTAATTACATTATCATTTAATCAACATATTTCTGCTGCAAACATATTTAATTATGGTTACCTCGCATTGGGTGGTATATTATTAGACATTATTTCATACTTTATTTCTCTTTGGCTTAGTCATATGGCAGGGTTTCGCATTGAAAGAAACATGAGAATATATGGTATTAATAAATTGTTAGATGTTGGGCTAAGTTTTTTTGATAGTGAAGAATCAGGTGCTATTCGAAAGACAATAGATGACAATGCTTCCTTAACACATTCATTTGTAGCACATAATATCCCAGATATTATTAGAAGTGTTGTTGGCCCAATGATTATTTTAGTTAGTATTTTTTTGATTAATTGGTTGTACGGTTTTCTAATTCTAATGATAGTGATAATTTCACTATTTCTTTTAAGTAAAATGATGGGGAATACGAGCGACATAGTTCATTATATGGATTCTTTAGATGAAATGAATTCATCTTCGACAGAATTCATCAGAGGCATGTCATTAGTCAAATTATTCAATGTTCCGTTAACAACCTTTAAAAGATTCAGGCAATCAATATCAAACTATAGTCAATGGGCATTAAATTATTCTTTAACCGTACGGTTACCTTATGTGATTAATCAGATTGTACTAGAGGCATTTCCACTTTTAATTGTTTTCACACTGAAAAATACAGCTGTGATTTCAGACAGCGGTGCTACAACATTATTTTGTATCATTATTAGTTCACAAATTATATTATTACTAACGAAAGTTTTATCACTGGGTGAAAGTTTTTCAATGGCCATTCAAGCAGTGAACAGAATAGATAATATGTTTGATGGTTATAGCCAAACTTCTTTATTTTTAAAAACTAAAGAGAAAATATCAAAAGATTTTTCAAATGATGATATTTTTGCTAATAATATTGAATTTTCATATTCTAAAAGCCAACCAGTATTGAATGATATTAGTTTTACAATACCTAAAAAGAAAATGACTGTTATCGTTGGTGCTAGTGGTAGTGGAAAATCAACTATTGCCAAACTATTGATTGGTGCTTATCGAGAATATTCAGGTAATGTTCTTATTGGTAATCAAAATATTAAAAATATGAGTGAAGATCAACTTATGGAAAATATAACCTACATTTCACAAAATAGTAAGTTATTTACAAGATCTATTTTGGATAATTTAAAGATTGCTAATCCTGATGCCACCGAAGAGCAAATTAAACTAGCAATCAAACTATCTTGTTGCGACGAATTGATTGCAAAAATGCCAAACGGATTAAATACACTAATTGGAAATGAAGGTGTTCATTTATCTGGAGGTGAGCAGCAAAGATTAAGCCTTTGCCAAGCATTTTTACGAAAGGCAAAAATCGTTATTTTGGATGAAGTAACTGCTTCAATTGACTCTGAAAATGAGGAGCAAATGCAGGAAGCTATTATTCACTTGGCAAAAGAAAAAACATTAATTCTAATTGATCACAAATTAAAAATCACTAAATACGCTGATCAAATTTTAGTATTTAATCATGGAAATATTGTTGAACGTGGCACCCATTTAGAATTAGTTGATAAACATGGGAAATATTCAGAAATGATTCATATGCATCAACAAACGCAGAAATGGCAATTGGGGGTGGAAAATAAATGATTGAAAAGATTTCTAAAAAATTTGTACTTTCAAAAAAAGGAGCCCGAAACTATTTAGTATCCTCACTGTTGGAGTTTATAAATAACATTCTAGCCATGTTACCTATGATGTTATTTATTGTTTTCTTATTAGAATGGGAAAAGGCAAATTATTTATTTACATCGCCGGTTATTGTAATATTATTAGTTTTTGTTATTATCACTATACTTTATGTATCAAACTATTTTGATTATACTTTTTTGTTTGTTTCTGCTTATAAAGAGAGTGAAAAAAATCGCATACGGTTAATTAATAAAATGAAAGAATTACCGGCCAGTTATTATTCTAAACACAGTACAGCTGAATTAACCAATGTATTACTTAATGATATTTCTGAACAAGAAAAACTATTTAGTGGTGCTATGCCAAAAATGATAGGTATGTTCTTATTTATGGCATTGGGTTTTGTAAGTATGAGTATTTATAATTTTTGGATGGCAGTCACTCTGTTTTCTACTTATCCAATGTCTGCTTTTATTTTTTGGCTTTCTGGCCGTATAGAAAAACGTGCACATGAAAAATATGACAAACAATTACTAAAGCAAAGTAATGTTTTTCAAGAATTCATAGAAAAAATGCCAGAAGTACGATTCTTTAACTTTGTTCACGGAGCAAAAAAAGAAATTTTTTCCTTGTTAGAACAACAAGAAAAAAGTCATTTACAAACAGAATTACCTACTGCCATTTTCCATGGATTAATTACGAGTGTTACTCAAATTAATTTAGTATTATTAATAATTTTTGGTGGGTTTTGGTGGGAAACAGGTAATATTAGTTTGATTACGTTCCTTGTTTTCATACTTGTTGCAACACGATTCAATGGTTCAATGGTGGGAATATTTGAAACTCTTTCTCAATATAGATATGTTAAATTATGCATGAATAGACTTCGAAAGATTTATGACACACAACCAGATTCAGCAAATTTGCAACCGGACTTAAAACATTATAATTTTACAGTTAGTGATTTACATTTTGGTTATGCAAAAAAGGACGAAATTCTTAAAGGAATTTCATGTCAAATTCCTGAAAAAAAGGTAACAGCCATAGTTGGGCCTTCTGGATCTGGTAAAAGTACATTTTTAAGGCTATTATCAAAATTTTATCCATATGATTCAGGAAAGATATTACTTGATGGTGTTGATATTAAAACAATAGAACCTAATTTTTTATTTAAACAAATTTCGATGGTGTTTCAAGAAGTGATTTTATTCAATAATTCAATTAAAGAAAACATTAGAGTAGGTAATCCAAATGCAACTGATGAACAAGTAATAGAGGCAGGAAAACTAGCACAATGTGATGAATTTACAGAACATTTAGCAAATGGATACGATACGAATATAGGCGAAAACGGATCTCAACTTTCGGGTGGGCAGAGACAGCGTATCGCTATTGCCCGAGCCATTTTAAAAGATAGTCCTATTCTATTTTTAGATGAAATTAGCTCAGGATTAGACTACGAAAATGAATACTATGTTCAAAAAGCACTGAGTAATCTTGTTGAAAATAGAACAGTTATTGTAGTAGCACACAGATTAAAAACAATTGAAACCGCTGATAATATTTTAGTGATTGACAATGGTTATTTAAAGGAGTGTGGTAATAAATCTGAATTACTAAGTAAAAATGGTGTATTTTCAAAACTATGGAAACTTGAAAATAATATTGAAAGCGATGGTGAATTAGACTAATTTCAGCTTAAAAAAGAATTTATCAATAGGTAGATTGCAAGAATTAACCGGACACGACGAATTGCTGAGCACAAAAAATATAATTGTTATTCACTATACGATGGGTTATTTCACTTAATTTAGAAGGATCAACGAATAATTTTTTTAAGATTCTATTATTGGCTTTTGGGCATGAAGCATATTTGCCATCATACATTACAGAAATTCGGAAAACATTGGGTTCTTATTAGGTAACTATAAGTCGATTCGGAATCATGCAATCAATCGTGAAAAAAAGCTAAACAATAATATAGAAAATAAACGCCGGTATAAAGTATTTAGGTTATTGTGAAAGATGCCATTGTTGGTACTAGTGTTCATTACAATCAATTCATACATTCTGCTATTATGTTAATTATCGTGACTGCTAGTGGAACAGCAGTTTAGGTTCAATAATATTATCACCTTAATTACAGCTAATTTCTAAATAAGAAGATTCATCAAAAGCACAATTTCATTTTGTGCTTTTTTCTTGTTTCAAAATCAATTGAGTTGTCATTTGCTTATCGTGCTGATTAAGGGAAATGATTGCAAAGGTTTAAGTGGACATTGTATCAAGCTAATCGTCAGCTACGCGGAACTAGCGGTTAATAAATGATTTTAACTACTTAAAAAGTATCTATTGTAATCGTTTAAATAAATCTGTATACTAATCAGAACGAAGTGGCAATCGCAGTAATTTTGAATGGAGACAAATAATAATGGTTGACGTATATGTAGTAAGTGCTTTTAGTAAAGACAACGCTGGTGGTAATAAAGCTGGCCTTGTGTTTGATAGACCCGATTTAAATTCTGCTCAAAAAATGGCAATTGCCAAAGAATTGGGATATGCTGAAACGGCTTTTATAACCAAGTCAGAATTAGCAGATTTCCGATTAGAGTATTTCACGCCTACGGAAGAAGTGCCACTTTGTGGACACGCTACAATAGCAACATTCGCATTTATGAATTTAACGAATAAATTATCTAAAAGTGAGTATACGATAGAAACAAAATCGGGTGTTTTATCCATGAGAGTGGACCAAGACGGTATGGTATTTATGGAACAAAATGTTCCTACTTACTTTAATACGCTAACATCAGATTCATTTAATGAATGTTTAAATACAAATTCAATTAATTCAAAACTGCCAATTCAAATTGTTTCAACTGGATTGAGAGATATTCTCTTACCAATAAAGTCAAGTAAAGCACTTCAAAAGCTAAATCCTGATTTTAGGGCTATGACTGAATTGAGTAAGGAACAAAATGTGATTGGCGTTCATGCATTTGCACTAGAAGATGGCGATGTTACTGTAATTTGTAGAAATTTTGCACCACTCTATGATATTGATGAAGAGTCTGCAACGGGAACTTCTAACTGTGCGCTGGCTTGTTATCTATTTAAGTATGTTGAGAAGAAGTCACAATACATTTTTGAACAAGGTTATAATCTCAATAGCCCATCACGCATTGTTGTTAATTTAACAACGCATGATGATATAATTGATGCTGTATTTGTAGGCGGATATGGTTATTTAGTAGAGACAAAATCAGTATCAGTTTAAAATTATTATTGAATAGTCTTGAAGACAAAAAGCACAGACGCAGACTTATGGCGATGTGCTTTTTTAGCAAAGAATTAGTACTTCGTATTCAAATTCCGGTGTCAAAGTCGTTGGAACTTAAAGCGACTTATATTTGCTCATTGAAGGAACTAATCACAATATTGAAAGTAGCTTGAACAAATCGGTCATTCACATCAGTGGGAATCTGCTGAAACCTTTACAACATATCACGTAATGTTGTATTTATGGTATATTGACACAATCTATACATTATCTATCAAAATATTTGATACCCTTATTAATGAGGTGACGTATGTTAAAATCAGTTTCTAAGTTCACTCCAGCAGAACGAAGTTGGATGATATATGATTGGGCAAATTCAAGTTTTAGTTTGATTGTTGTTACTGCGGTTTTACCACTGTGGTTGGAAACAGTTGGTCAAAATATTAGTATATCGACTGCTCAAACTACTTCTTGGTGGTCTTATGCAAATTCTTTTTCAACGCTAATTGTAGCTGTATGTGCACCAATATTAGGTTCATTAGCAGATTTTCGTGGCTGGAAGAAACCAGCTTGGTTAGTATCTACTTTACTAGGCTTTGTTACAACACTCCTACTAGCAGCAGTCCCAGCTGATGGATTTTGGATGTTATTATTTTTGTTTGTATTAGCTAATATTGGTTTTAGTATTGCTAATATTTATTATGATGCTTTTATAACAGATGTCACAACATCAGAGCGCATGCCCAAAGTTTCTAGTTGGGGGTTTGCCCTTGGTTATGTAGGTGGCGTTGTACCATTTGTTATTTTTTATGCATTACGAAGTTTTATGTCTAGTCAACAAGGAGTCATGTTTGCTTTTATTCTTGCTGGTTTGTGGTGGGGCGCTTTTTCCTTGCCAATGTTATTTAAAGTTCGTCAAAAACATTTTTTACCAGTACCACAACATCCAATCAAACAATCTTTTAAACGATTAGTAAGTACGCTAAAACATTTATCTCAATATCCAAAAATTGTTGGATTTTTGATAGCATACTTTTTCTACATTGATGGTGTCAATACAATTATTACTGAAGCTTCTTTATTTGCAACTTCTATAGGTATTGACATGACACAATTACTTACAATTTTATTGTTCGTTCAATTAGTGGCTTTTCCAGCTTCAATTATTTTTGGACAGTTATCCAAAATTTTTGGAACTCGTCAAATGATATTAACCGGAATTTTTATTTATTCAATTATTTCCATCATGTCGATTTTTATTACACAAGCATGGGGATTTTGGTTAATGGCTTTTTTGATTGGCAGTGCGCAAGGAGGAATTCAAGCTTTGAGTAGATCATATTTTGGTCAAATTATTCCCAAAGAGTATTCCGGTGAATTTTTTGGATTTTACAATATCTTTGGAAAATTTTCAGCAGTTTTAGGCCCATTGGTTTTTGGTAGTGTTGCTGCTGGCACTGGACAAGTTCAGTTAGGTGCAGCTTCATTGTTGATTTTCTTTGTTCTAGGTGGTTGGATTTTTGTGAAATATGCGTAATGCTATGTATTATTCAAATTTTATTGTTTTTGAGAACAATTGTTATGAGTTATATTATTAAACAAAAACATCTACGTTCGGATGTTTTTTTTGTTTACAAAAAATTATAGATTGTATTTTCAATTTTTTTATGCGTGATTATTTTAGGAAACCATTTTCCAAATATTATTATAGTACATGGTATATTGACTATTATTTTAGGTATTTATGGTGGAAATTAGTTTATTGAGTGCATTATATTTGACTTAGTTCAAATGTAAGTGTATACATCTGTCATTAGGAGAGAATAAAATTTCAGTCGTAGCAACAGAAATAAATAAGTTTTGGTGAACTGATAATTGCCGAATACTTTGGTTCAATTGAGAAATTAAGAGGTGGAGATAAATTGTATTGAAATAGTTTCCATCAACAAATTGAGGAGCGTGGGAAAATGAAGCTTAATCAAGATGAAATTCAAAGAAACATCTATAATCTTATTTTAAATCCAGCAACTCGTGATTGGGAACGGCAAGTATTAATAGAATCAAAAAATGAATTTAACACGACTAGACTTAACGTCACAATTGATGAATTGAAATATAAGTTTAAACCGTTAGCTGTTCGAAATAATTTAACTCCTGATGTGATGGATTTTTATTTAAAAATTACTGATAGTTATCAAACCAGTTCAAATGAAAAAATGACATTGCATCATATTAAGAACTCATCATATCAAGAACTAGCTATTTTTGCCGGCGGCTGTTTTTGGTGCATGGTAGAACCATTCGATAAATTGCCTGGAATCAAATTAGTTGTTTCTGGTTATATTGGGGGAACACTAAAAAATCCCACATATGATCAGGTTTTAAGCCAACATACAGGACATGTTGAGGCTGTAGAAATTTTGTTTGATAATCGGTTTATAACATATGAACAACTGATAAATATTTATTGGCTACTTATTGATCCAACGGACAATTTAGGCCAAGTTGAAGATAGGGGGGAGAACTATAAGCCAATTATTTTTGTAAATAGTGAAAGGCAACGATATATAGCAGAAAAGTCTAAACAATCTATTATTGATTCTCATGTTTTCGCACGACCAATTGTAGTTGAAATTAAAAATGCAACCAAATTTTGGCCAGCAGAAAATTATCATCAGGATTTTTACAAAAAAAATCCTAGACGATACCATAAGCTAAAAAGATTTAAACAAGTATACTTATTTACACAACGCATACCAAATAGGTTAAGTCGTATATTGAAAAAAATGCACTATGATAAGTAGTCGATGTTGTTTAATTGTGGAATAAAATAATTTGAATGTACATTACTTTTATGAAACTTGAAAATCCATAACAACAACATCATTAGTGAAATTTTGAATGGCATTTTTAAAAACTTCATGATTAGGATGAGTGGCATAAGCTTCCAAATTTTCATATGAATCAAAGAAAAGCGTTAATCCATAATTAAAACCAGCCATTTTATCGGTTTCAGGAGTTTTGTTTTTTCCAAAATAAACATCTTGCACTCCTTTAATACAACGAAAATTTTCTACTAAAGCAGCTAGATTATCATGATTAGTTTGTTTTGAATCAAAATTAAAAAGAACGTTATGAACATATCGCATTTTAAGAGCCCCTCTTAGATAATTAATAGAGATAGTATAGCATGCAAAACTAATTTTTGTCGAGGTCTTGTCATAACAAAGTATTAAAAATTGAACAGCTAAAAAGCAGCATAGAATAGGTAGTTTAGCACAGAATTTAAATCGGTATATATTCAGATTTTGAGCAGAAATAAATAGTATTTTATTAAAAAGCATAAAATAAAATATCATTAACAATACTTAAACATTTTGTTAGCGATATAGCAACAAATCTCTGCAATAATATTGTTATTGACAAACAAAAAAGACAATTTTAGGAGGAAACTAGAATGACAATTTTTATAAATGTTGTTATTGGAATTATAGCTGGTGGGCTATTAGCATTTTTAACAAATCTGTTAACAAAACCATCTTCGAGTGTTAAACGTATCGGAATTTATGTTTTGGGAGTTGCTTTTGGTGGAATAGGCGCCCAGGCTGCAGATCAATTATTAAATTATGGTCCGACATTTTTGAATATTAGTATCGTACCTAGCTTCGTAGGCAGTATTGTACTTGTGTTTATTGTATTATATGCAGGAAAAAAATGGTTACATTTGTAATCAAATTAGGAGAAAATAATGAACGCTATCATCACTAAAAATATTTCAAAAAAATACAATAGTCAAGATGTTGTGAATAATTTAAACATTACTGTTCCTAAAGGTTCCATTTACGGATTTATTGGTAAAAATGGTGCAGGAAAATCTACAACTCAAAAAATGATTTGTGGCTTAATACAACCTACATCAGGAGCGATTGAAATATTGGGACATCCAGTTACTGATGATGAAGTGCGACACAAGGTAGGGGCTCTTATTGAACAAGTGGGGATGTATCCAAAGATGTCTGCTTTTTCGAATGTGTTGATGCAAGCTTTTAACTTAGGTTTAGATAATCCAACAGAATCATCTTTATCAGCATTGAAAATGGTTAATTTAGAAGAAGTACAAAATAAAAAAGCTAAGCATCTGTCCTTAGGAATGAAACAGCGCTTAGGGTTAGCTATTGCGTTGTTGGGAGATCCAGAATTATTAATCCTTGATGAACCGATAAATGGTTTAGATCCTGAAGGAATTGTTTCCTTTCGAAATGTGCTAGAAGAATTACATGAGCAAGGAGTCACAATTTTTATTAGTTCGCATATTTTAGGTGAACTTTCAAAAGTTGCAACTCATTATGGTTTTATAAACGATGGTCAGTTATTGGAAGAATTAACTGCAGAAGAGCTGCTGGCTAAACGTAAAAGTTATTTATCTGTTAAAGTGTCAAATGCAGATAATGCACTTAATTTATTAAAGCAAGAATTAAATATCACAAAATATGAGCTTGTATCTGACCATGAATTTAAAATTTATGATACCGAGGATACTGCAACTGTGAACTATATACTTTCAAAAAATGATTTTAAAGTTGAAGAAGTTTTTGTCTATCATGAAGACTTGGAAGACTACTTTATAAAATTAGTTGGAGGCGCAAAGAATGATTAGAATCTTTAAAATGGATCGCTATCGATTGATTCATTCCACTATTTTATATGTTTCTCTTGGTTTTATTACGATAATGGCAGTTGCAATGGTCATGAGTAACAATAATACTACATTAGATACATTAATGGGAGTGGTCAGTGAAACTGCTCAAAAGGATGCGTTTATGACTTCGACCACTGGAGCCGGTGTTATAAATATTTTATTAGGCATAATGCTTGCATTATTTATCAGTGGGGATTTTTCTAGCGGCTTCATAAAAAATATTTTCACAGTTCATGGCAATATTAAGGACTACTACTTAGGGAAACTAACTTCATTTAGCATTCTGAGTGGACTTATGTTGGTTTTCTATACAGTTGAAAGTTTGATTGCGTTGTTATTATTGGGTAACGGGATTACTTTTTCTTCTGGAATAATAGGTTTCATGTTCTTCCTTCTAGAAAAGTGGTTTGTTTCTATTGCCTTTTGCGGTGTCATTCTGTTATTAACTTTGCAAACACGTAAAGCTGCTTGGGGAATTATTATTGGATTTATTTTAGCAACTGGTGGCATTTCTATGATGCTTCCAGAATTAGCTCAAACACTCCATTTAAACTTTATAAATTACATTTATATGTTAACATTGTCTGGAACTAGTTCTTCAATTACAATGCAGTTTAGTTTTATTGGGTTTGTACATGTATTATTAGTTGGAATGATTTGGATTGCTGTTCCTATGTTAATAGCAATTAAATCTTTCCCTAAAAAAGATATTATTTAGTTTTTCTTTTACTAATTAAAAATTATCAAAAGAACAAGGCAATAGATATTCATCTATTGCCTTGTTTCTTTTTCAGCTTTCTTAATCAGTTCAGACAAAATTATAAATTAAAAAACAGCCATGGGAGGTGGCTGTTTCTTGGGGAGAGAGTATTTATAGAGAAAAAGAGAATAATTCTTATATAAATAGTAGGTATACCTCTATTAAGGTATGTATATACAGTAACAATATAAAATTAAATGAATATAAAATATACCAAAAAGTTGTTTTTAAATATGATTCGAGATGAAAATTCGTTCTATAATATTAGTTAGCCAGCTAAGATTATGTTTGGTGAAAATATATTATCGATTCAATAGGTAAATTATTCAAAATTGGTCAAAGAAATCTTGTGAGAGATCTTAATATACTAGCCAGATCTCATGGTGTAGCTGGTTCACAGCTATCAGCAATTGATTTTATTGGTGATAATAAAAGTTACGTGACACAGAAAGACATTGAGCAAGAACTTAATATAATAGTCTCATCTGTAGCAGCTATGATCGACAGAATGGTGGAAAAGGGACTTGTTATTAGAATTGCGAATGTTAATGACAGGCGAGTTAATGAGATACATCTCACAGAGGCGGGGCTTAAAATAAATGAAATTGCCAAAACAGAGTATCAACTAAAGATGCATTGGCTATCATCGCAATAGCATTAGTGTCTTTTTAATTGTTAGATTAGTTCCAGGGGCAAAAATTGGTGTTTGGATGGGTATTGATTGGATCAATGGTTGTTAGTTTAATGACGGCCTTTTGTATGGATTGTCAAAATAAGAATATCAATCTGAGTCGAGGTGCTGTGCTGTTAGAGTTGCCAATTTTTCAATTAAATCGATACCATCTTGTTCGGTCGGGTTGCCATTAGTTAACACAGCAATTGTATAGTTATTGTCGCTGGTTTTAACATGACCAATTGAATTAACAATCCAGCCACTGCCATACTCTAGCCAACCATTTTTTAACTCAATTGTAGCATTTGAATCAACACCAGTACTTATACCCCAGTCTTGATCAGAATCAATATTTGCCATTAAATTCAACACATAATTTCGGTCAGTACTGTCAATTGTTGAATTTTTACCATATGCTAAGGCATTCAAAAGTTTAACTTGATCATGAGCAGTTGTTGTAGTCAAACCCCAAGCATCAGCATTCATTTTGCTTTGAGACATATTTAAATCGTTAAATAACGCATCTGGGGCGCTATAACTGCCTTCGTAGGTACTTAATAACGTTGTCGTCGCATTATTATCAGATTCTTCAATCATTTCTTGGGCCAGCGTTTCTTCTGTAGTAGACAATGCTGTATTATTTTCTTCATGTTGTTGCAAAAGATTCGTCAAGACGCTAACTTTAACAATACTTGCTGTTTGATAGGTAGCACTGGTATCACTATTATAGATGGTTGTTTGTTTAGTTTTGTGGTTATAAACGGCAATATTAACGTTAGCATTTTGTTTTGCTAATGTTGTTTTCCATTGCTTTTTGAGCGCAGAATCAGGTTGATGGGTTATTTTTTGAGAAAGAGATACCACTGCGGAAGTTGATGAATTTAAGTTTTCTTTGATAGATTTTTTATAAAACAAAAAAGCACTTGTAACAAGTGTGAAAATTAAAATAAACACAATTAGTTTTGTTAAATTACTGTTTTTTCTTTTGAAGTGTCTCATAAAAAAGATTATACAGATTTATATTAAATGAAAGTGCGATTTGATTTATAAATAAAATGTATAGCAGAATAAAAAATTAAAAAGCGACTGTTTTCAGTGACTAAATTAAGTAATACTGATCAAAAAAATGACAAGACCATTCCGCAAATAAATGGTTACTCATAATAGATTCTTTCATAGTATCAAAAAAGATGCTATCATTAGTTCATAAGTTGAAACATATAAACCAATGATGAGGATTAATATGACGACAGCAGAGAACAATAAAAGAAATCTAGAACTATTTAAACAATCATTACCAACATTCATGACACTAAACGATGAAAACCGACAACAGATTATCATGATTTTAGCTGATAAGGGCTCAGAAGGTGTTTCTGTAGATGATATTACAAAAAGAATGAATCTATCACGTCCAACAATATCACATCATTTAAAATTATTGAGTCATAGTGGGATTGTTTCAGTTCGAAAAGAGGGAACAAAGCATTTTTACTTCCTTACACTTAAAAAGGCTGTAAATGAATTAAAAGAACTCATTACTATGTTAGAAAATACTTGTGAGCTTATATAAAAGAAAGGTTTTTAGTATGAATGAGATAACTAAATTATTCACGCGATCAGAGCAGATGATGTTCAGCTTTTTCCAAAGAGGACAAATTTTTCTTAAGCCTGATGTTGTTAACGGGTCCGAAAGCTTGTTAGAAATAAGTAATATTTTACTAGAAAAACGAATTACCTCAGTTTTGGTGGTTACCACAGCTGGATTCATTAACAGAGGCTCGTTAGAATCTTTCTTTGATAAATTAACTGTTAATGATATTAAAATAAGCGTTTTTTCTGAGGTATTGCCTGATCCAGATATTCAAACGGTTGAAAAAGCAGCCGAAATTTATAGACAAAATCATAACCAAGCCATTATCGCAATTGGTGGTGGCTCAGTGATGGACACAGCTAAAATAGCAGGGGCTTTAGTTGCAAAACCAAAGCAGACAGTCCATCAAATGACAGGTACGATGAAAATCAGAAAAAAAATACCACTGTTATTTGCAGTTCCCACAACAGCTGGATCGGGGTCTGAAATTTCACCAGCTGCAGTGATTACTGATGAACAGACACAAAGAAAGTATCCAATTACTGATTTTGCTATTGTTCCAAAATATGTTATTTTAGATCCTAAATTATTGTTAGGACTACCAAAAGATACTACGGCCAATTCTGGTATGGATGCCTTAACACATGCCATTGAAGGATATATAAATGTTTTTTCTCCTAGAACTGCTAAAATCAGTGCTAAAAAAGCGATTACTTTAATTTTCAATAATTTATCAACAACATACCACCAAGGTAATGACTTAAAAGCAAGAGAAAATATGTTAATTGCTTCTTTTGAGGCTGGAATTTCTTTAAGCTATGGTAATACAGGTTACGTGCATGCCATATCGCACGGTATTGGGGGACTATATCATTTACCACATGGCCGTATTAATGCAGTTCTTTTACCCCAAGTTTTAAGAGAATATCAGCCAAAAATTGAAGGGAAACTAGCCTCTCTTGCTCAAGTAATAGGAATACAAGGAAACAATCAGCACGAACTCGCTACTAAGTTTATAGAACAAATTGAATTGCTACGCCAATCGATGGATATGCCAAATGAATTACCGGAAATTGATACGTCATTTGTTCAACAACTAGCTCATGGCGCAGAAAAAGAGGCTAATCCTGCCTATCCTGTACCTGATATTTGGGATCAAGCCAGATTTGAAAAATTGTTAGATAAAATAAAAGGTTAAAAATAAAGAAAGTGAAAGTTTATTGGCTAACTAAAATACGATAAGCACAATCTCAAAGATTTGGGGATGTGCTTTTTTTCAAATCATTAACCATCACGGTTCATGATTTAATGTCAAAATCTATGAGTTATCGTTTCCTAATCGGGAGTAAAAATCATTTCATTTATAAAGAGAAGTTAAAAAGTGGTTATTTCAAACAATTGCATCAGAGGGTAATACTATTTTTCTGCAAGTTACAAATAGTGTAGTGCCATGAAATTCCTATAAATTAACCTTTATGGTATGAATGTCAATAATATAATTACGTATATTTTTATATCAGAGGAACAACATGACTACAAAATTTAACAATACACCCATGGATTCATACGAATATGTACAAGAAAGAGGATTTTACTATAGTTTAGATCAAATTTACAACTTTTATGTTCAAAGCCTTAAATTACTCCAACAATTACTGAAACTATTATCATGGTTTAAAAGAAGTATATTGAAAAAAACATTTTGGAATATAGAAAAAATTTCTATAACAATTAATTTTTATGTTCGTATTCTAATATTTCAAGCTGTCATAATGTTGGGTAAACATTTGGGTCATTGCGTCACAGGATTCTTTTGCACCATTTTCGATCCAAAGAGTGAACACGTTGAACAAGGCACCAGTTTGAAAATAAACTTGATATTTTTCTTCAATGTTTTTCGCTGGCTTATATTTAATCATTAATGAATTGAGTTGTTTTAGTAATTGTTGACTGAGATTAGCCTTAATCAAAGTTTCATAAACACTTTTGTGCTGATAAACGGAATTGAATAGCGTGTCAATAAATTCACGAGGTTGATTTAACTTACCAGAGGTTTTACCAGCGTATGGTTGAAGAGAATCGTTGATATCATTAATAAAATTATTAATCAAGTCGTTGAGAATGTCGGTTTTTGAATGATAATTATTATAGTAGGCTGTTCGTGATACACCAGCTAAGTTGACAATGTCACTAATAGATATTCGATCAAGTGTTTGGTGCCTCAGTAATTTAACTAGTGCCGTAGTTATAGCTTCCCTAGTTAGTCGATTAACTTCGGAATTAGATTTATTTTTCATTTCGATGTGAATTTCTTTCATTAAATCAGACATTACAAAATCTCCTTATTTGTACAAGTTGATGGTTAATTGATTTATTCTTATTATATCTCTTGCTACAATAGTATTTCAGTATTGTAGTTATAATTTTTGTAAAATGGAGAGATGGTATTATGAATTTAATGATGAGTCTGCTATTAGTATGTTTATCTTTAATCAACCTTTTGTTTTCTGGATATTTTCGTTTGTTAGCGGTCATTACAGCGATAGTCGTAATTATATTTATTTTGATGATGCGTTTTGGGAAACGTGCCCAAAACCGTTATATATATCTGTTATTGATGAGTGCAATTTTGTTTGATTTCGGCTATATGGTATTTGATTGGCTGCCACTGCTCTGGTTACAACTTGCTGTCCAATTGATTGCGAGTTTGTATTTTATACTAAAAACAAAGCTCAATAACATCGGTTTAACTTTGTTGTTGAAAGGTTTGTTTGTTGTGCTATTTAGTTTAGGTGTCACAGCATTTGCAGTTGATATCGTAAGTAATCCGACATTAAAATATCAAAGGGAACTCCCTAAAATACCAACTGTTAAACTGAATAAAACAAACTTAGAAACTTCCCAATCTCAGATGGCCAACATGGCAATAATGAATAGCTTTGGCAGTAGATTGACGGGCTCAGTTGGTCAATCGAATTTTATTGAGTGGCTAGAATCACAGTTAAAAGATGCCGGTCTGACAGTTCATGAAAATAAATACCAATTTTTAAATTGGACAGCAAAATCCAGTTCATTGGTAGTCAATCATCAGTCAATTCCAATCTCATCCGTTTATCCTTATTCAGGAGTAACATCTAAGCAAGGTTTAGACAAAGAATTGGTTTATATTAAGAATAATGATTTTGAGAAGGCGTCTGGTAAAATTGCAGTTGTTAAGATAAATATTCAGCCAGTTTTGCCTAAACAACTTATCATGAATCAACAAAGTGTTTTTCCACAAGGAACGAGTGCTTCATCCAGTGATGGTGATATTACTTTAGCTGCTGCATTGAAAGCATCAAACTTAAAAAAAGCAAAAGCTGCAAATGTAAAGGGGGTCATTTATATTTGGGAAGGTGCGTCGGGTCAAAAAGTATCTGGTCAATATCAACCGTTCACGACAGAATTTGCAGGTGTTCCAGCAGTTTGGTTAAATGAAAACGAGGGTAAGAATCTCATTCGTGCTGCCAAAAAACATCAGCATGGGAAGCTTACGCTTTTGGCGACGCGGAAAAAAGTTAGTACTAAGTCTTTTTATGTGACGATACCTGGAAAAAATAGTAAAGAGTCTATCATTGTTAATTCTCATACAGATGGTGTAAATGCAATAGAAGAGAATGGGGCAATTGGAATGTTGTCAATGATCAAGTATTTACGCCACCAAAAACCTAATAAAACATTAGTATTTGCATTTGTTACTGGTCATTTTAGATTGCCTGTGTTTAAAGGCACTTCACAAGCGACTTCAACGTGGATGGCAGATAATCCACAAGTTTGGGATGGCAAAGGAAATCATATGAAAGCGGTGGCCGCAGTAACAGCTGAGCATTTGGGAAGTATGGAATGGAAAGATAATAAAAAAGGTCAATTTGAACCTACTGGAAAAATTCAAACTGAATATACTTATACAGGTAATGCTGTAATGAATGATGTTTGGTTGAAAGCAATTAAAGGCAGAGCCATGACTAGAACCATTACATTACGAGGTCACAACAGGTTTGAATTTGGTGAGAGTCAACCGCTATTTAACGCAAAAATTCCGGTTATTGGCTTGATTCCTATGCCGGATTATCTTACTACTAGTAGTCAAAATTTGGAAATGGACAAGTTTAATGTTAACTTAATGCATCAGCAAGTATCATCCCTGATTAAAGCGACTATGATGCTCGATCAACTTCCTTCAAAATCAATAGGTAAAGGGGAAAATTATTCTTACTTTGTTGGGAAATAAATGTAATTGTTTAATTATTTTCACTGTAAAAACATGAGCAATAATTACTTAGACAAACTCATTATGAATATGCGTTTGACTTTTCTAAATTAATAGACCATAAATTATTAAAAAAATTGGCTTATTACTTACAAATATCTAAAAGAAGATACATATTGGTATTTTTTTAGGTGCAGTTAGTAGTAAAAAAAGAAAGCTAGCCAAGTATTCTATTAAGTAAAGAAAAAATTTGGTAAATTGAAATGATTTGATAAATATAAGGAGACAATAATGGATTGGAAAAAATTTGCTTCAACGGTAGGTGGTATGTGGTTAGCATATTTAGTTTATAAAATAAGTACACTTGCACTCTTGTACTCATTTGATGGTTTACAATCTAAACCTTATTACGAATTTATTTATTTCGCTATTGTTGTTGCTATTACATTAGTCATACTCAGTTACACAAAAAAAATTTTTAAGCAGAAAATATCGTTTAATCCCAACGTTACATCCTTAAAAAGACAATGGCCAATACTTATAGTACCACTGTTTTTATATGGTATTGATGCTTTCGCCATTCTACCAACCATAACCGAGTATTCTTTTTATATAATTATGGCCACTATTGCTAGTGCTTTAGGAGCTGCTATCTTTGAAGAAGTTCGAGATCGAGGATTTGGTAGCATTGGGCTAGCAGTATCTATTGAAAATAGTAAATGGAAACCAATGTTTATTGCACTCGTAACTTCTTTTGTTTTTGCTACGACGCATTATTTTAACTTACTAATGCCAAATTCACCTACACTGATGGCTACTCATCAACAGGTAGTTTTTACATTTTTCTTAGGAATGACTTCGATTGTGCTATATATGCGTACAGGAAGTATAATTTATAGCATCCTAATTCATTTTTTAAATAATTTTTCTTTTTGGACACCTACATCTGATTTATCTCAAGATAATGGCTGGGCATCAATGTTAATCTTTTATGCTCTTATTCCAGGTCTTTATTCATTATGGTGTCTCAGACCTAAAAAAGCAGAGATGAATTTGACATATTTACCTTCAAAAAAATAAGACTCTTTTTATTACACAAAACCAAACTAATTTTAAAAAGTAAGATTATCAAAAAATATTAATAAAAAAGAGAAAACAATAATGTTTAGGAAGATTGACCTACATAGGTCGCAACAAAGTTGGAACAAATGGTGCATTTAGGTCGCTGTACTCAATATCAATGACACCCTAAATACTGAAAACATCACGCCACAGGCCGGCTTTGATTTTGCTAAACCTTTTGGTACTGAATTGAAGTAATCGTCTTGATGACGTAAGAGTTGCCACAAAGTCTGGAACATTATTACCAGTTTCTGATTCCCAAACTGATGATATACCAAAAACAGAATAATTCCAAACCAACTTTCATTAAAATATGGAATAGATAAAAATATTTTTTTGATAAGTCAATCTAATACGCAAACTTAATCATTGTTACAATACTTATCCAAAGTTACCTTGGCTAAGTACTCTGAAACTAATTACACCGTAGACAAAATAACTGATAAAAGAAGCAAAAATTTTCTAACATATCAAAAAAAGTATACGTGACGCGTAAGGAAAAAATAGGTCTACTTTTGCGGGTTCTTCTTTCGACAAAATAATAAATCGCAATACAGAAGAAGTTATTGATAGTTACAAATTATTAAAAAAAGCTATAAGTTATATTCTTTAAAATATAACTTATAGCTTTTTTTAAAGTAACGGACTAAATGCTCGTAAAACTAGATTAACTACTTGATGAGTTATACTTTGTTGAAGTTTATTTTCTGTAACGAGACTTGAAACTAAGCGAGTTTCTTCAAAGTCATTAATCATATCACTTAATACTGATTTATCTGTTAAAACCACACCATTTTCAAAGTGGTGTACAAGACTGCGATAATCCAGATTAACAGTACCAATAATAGCAACATTGTCATCTGAAATGTAATATTTTGAATGAATGAATCCAGGGGTGTATTCATAAATTTTGACACCAGAACTCATCAGTCGCTTGTAATTTGCCCGCGTCATCGCGTAAATTATCTTTTTATCTGGGATACCTGGGGTGATGATGTTTACATCGATTCCTCGTAACGCCGCTGACTGAAAAGCATTGGCTAATTCATCATCTATGATTAGATACGGACTGGTTATTAAAACACGAGTTTTCGAGGTTGAAAGTAATTGGATTAATGCAAGCTTAGATACACGATAATTGTAGATGGGGCTCGGTCCATCGCCAAAAGGTAGAACAAAGCTTTCTGATTCTACTGGCTTTGCTAATAGATACTGTTCAATATTAAGCGTGCTTGCCATATTGTTAGTGTACCAATCAACAAAAAACATTTTAGTAAATTCATTAGTTGCTAGTCCGTTTATACGAATAGCAGTGTCTTTCCAATGACCAAAACGATCAATGAGATTAACATATTCATCAGATATATTAATGCCACCTGTGTAACTAATTTGACCATCAATAATTAACATTTTACGATGAGATCGATTATTAACGTCACTATTTGCATCACCGGTGAAACGTGCGAAGGGGGTTACCTCAATTCCATGTTTGTTCATCAGTACAGTGAAATTATTGGGTAATGTCTTAAAACTACCAATGTCATCATACATTACTCTAACTTCAATCCCTTTTGACGCTTTTTTAGCTAAAATATCTAAAATACTATCCCAAAATAAACCAGTTTCGATAATAAAATAATCAACAAAAATAAACTTTTCGGCTGTTTCTAAATCAATTAGTAACTGTGACCACATATTTTCTCCAAGGGGAAAATATGTTAGTTTGGTATTTTGGTATAATTGATTTCCTGAGGATTTTTGAATTAAATTACACAGTGACTGTATTTTAAATTCAGAGGGTCGCCTTAAGGTTTTACCTTCAGAATGTTGCAGTAACTGTTCATTAGCCTCATCCATTCGTTTTGTGTATTTTTTTGAAAGTTTTCGTTTACCAAATATAAAGTAAATCATCATTCCTGAAATTGGTACTAAAATGACTAACAGTAGCCAAGGAATTTTAAATTCAGGATTTTGATCGGAGCTTATAATTATTGCAACAACTATAAGCTCCGATATTATAATTGCAACACTAAAGTATGGTACGTATTTTGTTAGCAAAATGACAATAAGTAAAATCATAAAAGTTTCAAAAATGAGTTTGATGACAGAAAAAATAAACCTATGTGATATATTTTTTTTTTGCATAAGCGAGTAACTAATCTCCAATTTTAATTTTAATTACAATTCATTTATTATAGCATGTTAGATGAATAGTTTAGCTTCGTATAACTGTTCAATAACTAAATAATGAAGATCTCATGATATGTCACAACTTACAAAGATAAATTTAAGTATTAACTATAGATTATTGAAACAATAAAAAACAGTGTGATAAAAAACTTATAACATGATGCTTGATATGAAATAAATTACTCTTTAGACCATTAAAAAGGCCTGTTATCACGAAAAGTATTAAGCCGCTAATTGTAACTAGTTTAAATAGGTCTTGGTTCATCAGGTTTGAAAGTAAAATAGCTAGCCCACTCAAAATGTTTCCCCAATGATTGTTATAATTTATTTCCTGTACTGAAGCCAAAACAATTAGATCTGTATATCAAACAGTTAGAATGGCGGTTTGGAAACTTATACAGTCAACTAAGCCAAATGTTAAAAAGCGATAGACAAGGCTTTCAATTTAAAGATAGTAAGCCAAACTTCGAATCGACTTTGAGTGTATCAATGCAATTACAAGATAAAATTAGACAAGCACAGGCGCATACTTATGGCGATGTTTTTTTAACAAAGAATTAGCAACTAAGTAACCACTCTGTTGGATTCATACCTTCAAATAGAAAACCCGAAATTAATGATTTACAATTCGTTTCAAAAATATTTGCAGATGTTCCAACAAGTATTTTTGCACTTATTGAGGCTGCTACCAATGACTCAAAAATTTAATTCTGAGTTTAAAGATAACGCGGTTAATTCCGTAGGGCTCTCATTTGTAAAGGTTTATAATTTATGGCACACACGTATAAAAAATGAATTACGTAAATACAATTTAACTCACCCGCAATTTATTGTTTTGTCAACACTAGCTTACTTAACACAACACAATGATGAAGTTAATCAAGTGAATATTGCAAAACATTCTGATATTGATGTTATGACGACTTCAGTAATTATAAAAAATTTAGAAAAATTTGGGTTCGTTACACGTGAAGCCTCAAAAAAAGACACCAGATCAAAAGTTATAAAGCTTACTCAAGGTGGTCTGAATATTATTAATGAAACGTTACCAATTGTTGAAGAAGTAGATCAAAATTTCTTTTCTGTTCTAAAAAAAGAGAAGAGTCAATTTAATAATATGTTACAACTATTAATAACCACTAATTCAACCACAGAATAGTAATAAAGTATTATTTATTAATCAAGAATAAAAAACACAGTTTAATATGACTAGTGTTTTTTTAATATTAATTTGTAGCAATCAAGAGAATTTTCTAGGTTGCTTTAACTATTAATAAATTATGATGTATAAAGTAGTAAGTTGGCACAAATCAAATTGTGCTGGCTTTTTTATTTATATTTAAATTTTGAAAGGATAAACAATGACACAAAAAATATGGTTAAAACCAGACCAACTAGAAAACTACGTCGATCAACTTCAAGGATTCAGAAGTACTTATCAATCGTTATTAGCTGTTTTAGCATCTGATCGCCAAAATTTTGAGTTTAAACCTGGGGCACCAAACTTCCAAAACACACTCCAGATGTCAATGAAGTTACATCGTTACATTCAATCAGTCCAGTCACAAACCTTTGGTGATGTCCTGATTTTCGATAAAGAGTTAGATAAACAAGTACAAACTCTAATCGAAACCAGTATTGCTTTAACCTTTGAATACCGTGACTTAACCGACTTATTAAATGGTCATGATGTTAATAGTGAAAGTGGTATAAATCTGATTGAAGCCAAGCTAAAGTAAGCGAAAAAACAACTTTATGAAGCCTCACGATAAGTAATATTGGGCTGTAAATTTTTAAAACGTTTATCATCTTGATGTTATATATGTTTGTTAGTCAGAAATTGTATATTGTTGAGCAACGGAGAAAGAAAAATTAAATGACAGCAGAACAACCAAAGAAAAGGAAACGGCAACCACGATTAAACGAAAATCAACGCTACTTAATCGAACATTTGTGGAATAATGAACAAATCTCACAAACTGATATTGGTCGTCAATTAGGTTATGACCCGTCAGTGATTAGCCGTGAATTAGACCGTAGCAATATGCTAGACTTCTCTAATCTAGACCGTCACACTTTATTAAGAATGAGCATTCATGCACGAATTAAGTATTCGGCGCAACGTGGTCAATATATCGCTACTAAAAAACGTTTCCGTATGGGACAAGGGCTATTACTAACACCAGAACTAAAAGAACTAATTGAGCATTGGATTAATGTGGAACATTGGGCACCGGAACAAATTGCGGGAAATGTGCAAGATGTGGACGTTTCGTCTTCAACGATTCGAGACTGGTCAAAAAGAGGTCTAATCGATATTCGTACCCACAAATATCATCGCCAAGATGGCTCCCCTAAACAACGTGAGTTAGCCAAAAACCAACGGGCACGACAACCAGAAATTGCTAGCTTACGAGAAAACTTACAAAAAAGTGGTGAGCTAGTACGTCATTCAATCTATGATCGTTCACCAGTGGTGGCTAAGCGTAAACAATTTGGGCATTGGGAAATTGATTTGGTGTTACCAATGAAACAAAACAATGGACAATACCAAGACCATTCCGCTATTATGACAGTTGTTGAACGAAAAACCAGATTTTACGCTTTAATCAAAGTTAAAAGTAAACAATCGAAAGATATGATTGAAGCGTTTAAATTATTTTATGAACGCTATGGTAAAGCGGTAAGAACGATTACCGCTGACAACGGTTCTAAATTCATCTCTTGGGACTTTCTTTAATATGTTCAAAAAGAACTTAAAATAAAGCTTTATTATTGTACACCTTCATCACCACATCAGCGTGGATCTAACGAAAATCGTAACGGTAAATTGCGTGATTGGTTCCCCAAAGGCACAAGTTTTAAGCCAGTAAGACAAAAACAATTAGATGAAGTTTCGGATAAGATGAACGCTATGCCAATGCGAATTGCTTTAGATGGTAAGAGTCCAATTGAGTTGTTTGATAAAGAATATAAGACGATGCAAAGGTATCGTCGTGCGGATGAAAAAAGAAAATTAAAATAAGCAAAATAAAACTAATACTTCAATAATTTTATTTTTGTCTAGGTAATCACAATTAAGATTCATATATTCGGGATAAATTCTTTATTTTTTCTTTCAATGTTGAACGAACATGTAGGGGTCCTAGACATTCACATTGATCCCCAAAACCTAAAAGCATGCTGTAGTAATAATCATTTTCTATAAAAGGAAAATTAACAATATAATGGCTTTTATCATCTTTTGAAAAGTTCTCATAGTCACAATAATCAAGAATTCGTTCTAAAATTGACTCATGAATCCTCAGTTTAATAGTTATTCGTAATTTAGTTAAAATTTCTGTCGTATCTAAAAGGGGGTCTGGATTTATTTTGGGAATAAACGTGCGATTCTTAATTTGTAAATTAGAAATACGGGATAATTTAAACAAACGAAAATCATTTCTTTTATAGCAATAGCCCTGAAAATACCACTGACTATTTTTTAAAATTAACTGATAGGGTTCAACTTGTCTTTTGGTTTGATTCCCACTATGATTTATGTATTCAAATGAAAGAACTTTGTTTTCTTGTAATGATATTTTGATAAGAGTAAGGTAAGGTTCTAAATCTCTATGGTCTCCCCAATTACTAAAGTCGATGTGCATTTGCTTTCGAACGAGCTAATTCTAATTTATCCTTAGAGATAAAACTTGTAATTTTGGTATGCGTATTTATAAAATCGTTACTTTTCATGATACTTGGTATGCTGGACATTCCTGTTAGGATTGTGGTTAAATCTGTTTCTGAAAAAGTACTTTTATCAATTTTAAATTTTTCCATAATTTCAAAACCACCACCGACACCAGAAGTAGAATAAACTGGAATCCCTGCCATACTGATAGCCTCTACATCACGATAAATAGTTCGGGTCGATACTTCAAGCATATCAGCTAATTCTTTTGCGCCAATTTTTTTCTATCAATAAGAATCATAATAATAGTAACAAGTCTATTAACTCTCATTTGTTATCCACCTTTAAGTTATTTAGAATTGTTGCCATAATGTTGTCAACAATCAGTAAGTATAATGATAGCAGAACTAATTAATGGAGGAAAGTATGAAAACAATTTATGTTTATGTATTGGACACGCTAGCGGACTGGGAAATAGGATATATTACTGCAGAAATAAATTCTAAACGATTTTTTAAAAGAGATGCTTCTTTGGTACAAATAAAAACAGTTAGTTATTCTAAAAAAACTATTAGTACTATGGGAGGCTTTAAAATAGCGCCAGACTGCTTAGTTGAAGAGATTATCTTGGACGAAGATAGTATTCTACTGTTACCAGGTGCCGATACTTGTAATGAACAAAAAAACAGTAAAATTATTAGTATTTCAAGAGAATTACTTTCAGTTGGTGGTACAGTAGGCGCAATTTGTGGCGCAACTGTAGCGGTTGCCAATATTGGATTATTAAATGATCACTCACACACTTTATTGAGAGTTTAGATGTTTTTGAGTCAGACACGTTAGAGGCTTGGTATAACTATTTTAGTACAGGGAATTCGAATTTCTTTTTTAAGCTTTTGCAAACTTTACCCTCTAACCAAGAATCTGAACTTTCTGGAGAACAGTAATTTGTTTATAGGATTATAGTTTTCTCTTGCCAAACAGAACATTTGTTCGTATAATGAATTATACAGCTTTTGTTTTGGAGATAGTCTATGGTAGATCAACCAAAAACTGAATATGATTATACACATGAAGAACGACGTGTGATATTTATGATTGACTCTAAAAGTTTCTATGCCAGTGTTGAGTGTGTGGAACGTGACTATAACCCATTAAAAGCATTACTTGTTGTGATGTCAGAACAAGAAAATACCAACGGTGGTTTAGTCTTGGCATCTTCACCAATGGTCAAGAAAATACTGGGTATCACTAATGTTACCCGACAACGTGATATTCCTGTTTGTCCGGACTTAGTGATTGCTCATCCGAGAATGAATCTTTATATTCAAGAAAATCTACGTATTAATAATATCTATCGACAATACACTGATGATGCGCACTTATTGCCATATTCCATTGACGAATCTATCCTTGATATGACACATTCTTGGCAGTTATTTGGCAAGACACCAGCAGAAGTTGCTTTCAAAATACAACAACAAGTTCGGGCAGAAACAGGTATCTATTTAACTGTTGGCATTGGTGATTCACCAGTCTTAGCTAAATTGGCGCTTGATATTGAAGCTAAACACGCAAAGAATTTAACAGGTATTTGGCATTATGAAGATGTACCAGATAAATTATGGCCAATCACACAACTCACTAATATTTGGAGTATTGGTTCACGGACTGCTCGTAAGCTCAATTTGATGGGTATTCATTCGATGAATGACTTAGCGCATCAAGATCCATATCTTTTTCGTTCGCAACTAGGATTAATGGGTGAACAATTACTCGCGTTGTCTTGGGGTATTGACCGTTCTGATTTGGCTGAAAACATTAAACCAAAAAGTAAGTCTTATAGTAACTCACAAGTATTACCACGTGATTATAGCCAACAAGCTGAGATTGAACTTGTCATTCGTGAAATGGCTGATCAAGTCGCTACAAGAATTCGTGCCCATCAAAAGCAAACAGGCTTAGTTAGTTTGTTTATCGGTTATTCCTTTTCTGAAACTGAGCAACAGGGATCTCATGGTTTTAGGAAACAGTGCCGGATTAATCCTACCAATGATACCAATACCTTAATGGCTGTTATGGTTAATCTTTTTAGAAAGTACTGGCATGGCGAAGTGATTAGAAACATTGGGATTGATTATGGTGGTTTAGTTGATGACACTGGCGTACAGCTTAATCTTTTTGAACAACCTGAACATCTTCTTAAAACAAATAAAATTGACCAAATCGTTGATGAAATTCGGCAACGTTTTGGCACAACTGCTTTGATGCGAGCCATGTCCAAAGAAGAGGGGGGCACTGCCATTAATCGAGCTAGCCTAGTGGGTGGCCATAATGGGGGTAATAGTTATGATTAAAAGAAAGAATGTGTTGGCACAGCAATATGACAAATAAAGAAAACTTTAGCACCATTATCAATCGCTACTTTAAGAATGATTATCGCGAACGTGGCAAAATCAAGTGGAATGGTTACTTCTTATCCGATCACACCTCATCCTTAGTCAAAGAGGACGTTCAACGCAATCAGAAAACGCAAAAGTTACCTAAAATACCACTAAATGAAGCACAAAGTACCTTACAACATTCTTGTGTGAATTATCACATAGTGACTGTGCAACAAAACATTGAAACTAATGATGGTTATCTGATTCCTAATGTGACTGGTTTAGTTAATGGCTTTACAGAATTAGGTGTCTACATTAATCAACAATTTATCGCTTTTGAAGATATTAGGACGGTTATCAGAGAAAAATGAATCCAATTGAAGACATAATCATAACCATTCAAACGCTATTTACAAAACAACCCAATACGATTTATGAAGTACGTATTGTTCATCAGCGATATGCCAAAAAAGTTAATATTTTCTTTGAATACTATAAAATCGGACAAGCCAAGCGTTCGCAACAAATTGGTCGTCTTGATGATGAATACCGGTTGCAAATACCAGCATTAGCAAAACAGATTCATGAAGCTACTGGATTAACGATTCGAACAAGTGATTAATCATGTTAAACAGTCTTAAAAGCTGTGGACAGTGATTTAATATTGATGTATGACATTGGTACAATGGAATAAGCCGTGTTTTACAAATAAAAAATCAACCAGTACAATCACAAAAATATTTCCGTAATTCTACTGGTTGATAGGTTGGTACACAAGGAGTTACACCATTCTATAAAAATCCAAAGTCAATAATTTGAAATGAAGTAACGCTTTAGTAATATTCGTTATTTTAAAAGCTCATAAGTCCTGTGTGGGCTTATTTTTTTGCTTAAAAATAGCCTAAATATTAAGAAGCCGTGCCAAATGACGGTTAATTAGTGGTATCCAAACCAATGGAACTTGACAATAAAAACAAGTGAGAAGGAGACAAAATAAAACATTCTTTTAGATCAATAGTAAAAGCCTATCGCGAAAAGAAAAAGTTTGACACAATTGGAATTAGCTGTGAAATCAAAAGGGAAATTATCAACGGCTACGATTTCAAAAGCTGAGACCGATCCAAGTTATAATCCGAAACTGACTACGTTCATCAAATTTTACAAAATTATGGATGTTTCGTTTGAAGATATTGTTGCAACACTAGAGGGGAATGCTGATTTTGAAGTTATCCGCAGGGATAATCTCTTTGGGGACAAGGAATTATGAAATTGATAGGTCAAGAACTGTCAAATGAGACTAAGAGTAGGGAGACTAATTTGAGTGAAACAGAAACCACTTATTTTGATGAGGACGAAACAAATAATAATAATCCCCAACAGCCTCTGGTTGCCGTCGGCAAAATTATTCAAAACAATCGAGGTGTTGTTCAAAAGTTAATTTCGGATTTACTATTGAATGATCCTGAACAAGCACTAATCGTTGCGAAAAGTCTGAATCATGGTTAGCAGAACTTCAAAAAGGTAATACTGTTATGGAGGTGCAAGCTCAAATTCAGGGCAGAAATGCTATGCCATTCCAATAATGCTCGTACGAGTCGGGCTTGTTCCGCTACAAAATTTGGTTGATAACAATTATTACGGCCATTACTTTGCTAATGGGCTTGAAAATCGTTTGAAAATTGCGGTCTCACAACAAGCCAATCGGCATCAGTCTAGGTAATCATTATGTCGGTTGTACAGTCCTAAAGGGCATCCATTATTCTGAATTTGGCAAACAAATTCCCGTGTTTAAACTACCAAATAATATCCAAGACTATTTAGCCAATCAACTGACACTGATTATTAGTTTACTGGATCAAAAAAAGGAGAAATTATTATTCAAATTAATCACCACGTAGGACGTCTAGTCCGTGATGTAAACTTTACTGTAGGTGGTGAAAATGAAACCAAAATTGCCTACTTTAAATTAGCAATTAATGATTTAAAAGATGGTAAAGCAATCCATTGATTACGTCGCTTCTAACAAAATGGCTGAATTAATTCGTGATTATTTCACTAATGTTGGCTAAGTTGTTGAGTTTGAATTTATGATGCGCAATCATAATTACACTGATAAAAATACTGGTCAAAAAATGTATGCCATTCAAAATCAAGTCACACAATTCCGCATATACAAAACAAATTCGTCATCAGGATGAGTACAAAAAATACAGATAACTATGAATATTCAATGAAATATCAGTATTTTGATAAATATTATTGAGAATTTGGTGTGAATAGAGACAAAAATAAAAGTATGCTTTGTAGTATAGAAAAAGGAGGCAGTCAAATGGCTAATGTAGAAGAAATTGTGAAATATATGAAAAAAGGTGGACTAATCATTCTGGTGGATGATGAAGATAGAGAAAATGAAGGTGATTTAGTTGGCATCGGATCAAAAATGAGTCCAGAAAATGTAAACTTTATGGTTACACATGCTAGGGGATTATTGTGCACTCCTGTTGGAGAGAGTATTACCCGCCGCTTAGGACTTACTCAGATGGTGGCAAACAATACAGAGAGCAATGGGACGAGGTTCACTTTTTCGGTCGATGCTGAGACAGTGCACGGCGTAACAACGGGAGTGTCAGCATTTGATCGTTCAGCAACTATCAGAGTTCTGGCTGATCCATCGAGCACAGAGAAAGATTTTGTTCATCCTGGACATACATTCCCACTTCAAGCACTTGATGGTGGTGTTACAGTTCGGAATGGCCATACCGAGGCTGCTGTGGATTTGGCTAAATTAGCAAATGAGGAGCCAGTAGGCGCTATTTGTGAGATTCTAAATGAAGATGGAACAATGGCACGACTACCTCAGTTGCTTGATATGTCCAAAAAGTTTAACTTACCACTACTAAGTATTAAAGAGTTGACCATCTATATGGAACAAATACAGATGTAGGAGTATATGTAAATGAGTTTAACAAATACGATTCTCACACAGTTAACAACCAAAATTGTAAGCTTATTTGTTGGCAAAGTAAAAGGTTTAGACAATCTAAAATTTAATGGGCCACGTATAATCATCGCTAACCACAGTAGTTACATGGATCATTTTGTAATCTTGCATCTGTTAAAAAAACAAAATCCAAATCAACCTGTTTATTTTTTAACAAAGAAGGAGGCGTTTGAAAAACCATTTTCAAGGTGGTGGCATTTATCTTTAAATAGTATATCTGTTGACAGAACTAAAAACGCCATGTCTTCTATGATGGTTCTAAAAGATAAGTTGACCGATGAAAAGGCAGCTGTTGTTATTTATCCTGAAGGAACCCGAACACCAACTGGAAATATGTATTTTGGAAAAAATGGTGCAGAAAGTTTATCATACGCCACGGGAGTTGAAATTATACCAATTGGTATGCATGGAAATTTTGATGTTTTACCTAAATTTTCAATCTTCCCAAATTTTAAGAAAGTTAGCATAGCTGTTGGCAATCCGATTCAAATACCGAAAACCTCCAGAAAAGAAATACCTGCTATTAGCAGGTCAAATATTGAATTGTTAAGTAGTCTGGCCCATGAACAACTAGAAAAAGAATCTGTCGAATCAATAGATGTAAAAGAAGAAATGCTACGAGCGATGATTAACGATAATAAAAAGGCTTTGAGAAATTATCCGGATGCAAATCATACACCGGTAGATTATCATAAAAGGGTTCTTTATCTGGGTAGAACATTATTAGCACGCTTCGACAGTTCTTCGCCAGAACAAAATTTAATTTTGTTAGAAAGTGCCCGTGCTTATGGAAGATTAGGGTACATTAAAGGAATCAAAACCGTAAAAGGAAGATACTACATGATGAAAACTACTTCAGCACTTAACAGAGCTGCATTGATTGCTGACAAAAATTCTGAGTGGTATTACATTAAAGGTCATCAGAGTTTGTTTTTAGGTGACAAAAAAAGTTATTTGAAAAATTTAGTCAAAGCCAACGACATACTCAGGAACAACATACAGTACATGTTGGCTTTAGCTAAAGCAATGAACGCTAATAATGAATTTTGTGCTGCGCGAGATATTTTATTGTCTATTCTAAAAGTTAACGCCCATACGCAATTAGATAATCGACGTAAATATGAAGCAACCGTTCTTTTAATGAGAATGGACTCAAATTTTGAGCCGCGGGGTATTTAATAGGCAAGATACATTATTCGTTTTGGAAAAACAAAGTTGATGGACAAATACTCGATTATAGCATTATTTGGGAATTTGAAACTTTAGATTCTGGTATAACTCATTTAACTCAGTCATTGTATATAGAGGAAACGAGTAGACTTGCTCCAATATTATTCTTATGTAATACAGCATTTTCAAAATATTTTAGTACGTTTTTAAAAAATATAAAACAGTTAATCGAAATCTCAACAAAGTCGTAATTTGATTGTTTTAAACGCGCTTGAATCAAAATGGTAAAATAAAATTACAAGAATACTATAGTTGAGGATGGTTGAAAATATGCAAGATGTTCTGGATCAGGCGACTAAACGTGTTGGTGAACTAATTAAATCGAGTAGGAAAAAGAAAAAACTTACACAGTCTGAATTGGCCGACGGTCTTTGTTCACAAGCTATTATAAGTAGCATAGAAAGCGGTTATGATATGCCAAATGTCTTTTTGTTTTATAAATTGTGCGCAAGACTAGATGTTTCTTTGACTAATTCATTTTTAAAAGAGATACTAGATTTTGAAGCCTCTTCTAATTTTGCTGAGCATGTGTTTCAACTATGTAAAAATCATCAATACACTGAAATGCTAGAATACATGGACTCAAGCAAAATATTGGATCAGCTTGAATCAAACAGAGATTTTCAAACTTACTATTATTATTATGCTTGTGCTTTGTATCAGACAAAAGGTAATCTGCTTGAGGTAGAAAGATATCTAAAACTTGCTATTGCTTGCACTCTGAAGAAGCCCTATCAACCTGAGAATCAAATTGAAATTTTATTGATTAATTCTTTAGGAGTTGTAAACTTAGATTTTGGTTTTTTTGAAAAAAGCTTTGATTATTTCGACACTGCCTATAATGCTTTCTTAAAATGTCGAGAAAAAACTGAAAATTTAAACGTCATTTCATATCAATATGGTGTTTTTTTATATAAGCAAGAGAGGTACATGGAATCACTTTCAGTTCTCTTGAAAGGGTTTGATGATGTCATTAAAAAAGAGACTTTTTTTATGCTAGCTGAATATTCTTTATTAATATCTAAGTGTTATAAAAATATTGGTAACAATTTAGATGCAAAAAAATATTACGATAAATATGGCGCTTTTTTGGATCTGTGAATTCTGAAAATGGGAGAACATTTATGGATGTTTTTGTTATCGCTCAATATTATGGTTCTCCAGGGCTTCAACTTAATTTTGCACGCCAGACGAGAATTTTCTGATATATTTTGGGTCAATTATGCCCAAGAGTATGCAGTCAATGGAATCAGAATTAATGCAATTTGTCCAGGAATGATAGTAAGCTCGATGACTGATAAATTATCGGAAAAGATGAAACAGTATGCTTTATCAAAAATCATATTAAAAAGGTTTGGAGAATTTTTTTGAAGTTGCGCAAATAGTTATAGCTGTCGCACCTAATACATATATGACAGGTTCGGTGGTTGAGGTTAACGGCGGATTACGAATGGGAAACAACAGTTGATTACGAAAGAGGTTAGTAGAGAATGAAAAATATTGTGATAACTGGCGGTGGTTCAGGAGTTGGATTAGCTATTGCGGAAGATTTAGTAAAGGATAACAAAATAATTCTAGTTGGTCGAAATGAGCGCAAATTAACACTAGCGAAAAACAAGCTGGGCGAAAATTCCAGTTACGTAGCCGGGGATTTGTCAACTGTGTTAGGTCGAAAAAAAGTGGTTGATTTTATTTTGAAAAACACAGATCATGTGGATGTTTTGATTCACAGTGCAGGCATTTATCCAACTAGTAATCAAGATAATATCGACATTAACTTATTATCTCATTATTATTTAACTATGTCTCTCGTGAAAGTATTGAATGATAGTCGAGTACTTATTGTAACAGGCAACCCCCAAGCTATTAAAATGGCACCTGTTTGTGAAAAACAATTGAATGATATATTACGAGCGGCATGGGCTGTGACACATAAAACACTCCTCATGTTTTTACTTGCGGATAAGTTAAGAATCAAACGAACTACTGTTAACAGTTTTTTCCCTGGTGACGTGAAAAGTGATTTAATGGCTTACACAAAATCATTAACGAATACTTCCGTCCCAGTGGGAAGACTTCTTTCCTTGGATGAGCAGTTTGATAATATTACCGGCCAATTTTTTGATGAAAACGGCTTGCCTGTTAATCTCAATTCAGAAAAATATAATAAGAGTGTTGCAACTAGTGTATTATCAAAATATATTACAGAAGTGGATAGAAACGACTAACTCTTAAATGATGCTCCAGAGTAATATAAAAAAATGATGACTTGTATCAAAGTCACACTAATTTCAGAGAAGAATACCATTAACCGGAAACTCTTCTTCAGCGATGACCTAGCCCAGATTCATACTGTTCCAACACCATCGAAAGGCCATGAATTTGGAGTTTGGATTTTAGCTTAAGTTGGCTTGAAGAATGTATCAAAGAATCAGAACTAGATGTCATAGTAATAACAAATCATAATCTTTTTGACATCGATAATTTTTACCTAATCAAAGAACACTTGAAATCACTAAAAAGGTTGATTGCTATCTACCCCGGCATGGAGTTTGATGTTGAGGATTTCACAGGAGTTCAAAATACAATTGTGTCTGCAGTTAAACCCAAAATTACGTGAATTCATGGAACATTCACCACGACTGAAAGAGAGTATTGAGTCAGAGTTTAGTATATAAAAACTAGAGTTACTGGTTTAACTTTAACAATATATTTCAAGTATAAGAGTGGCTCCTATGATGTAATTACGGACGAAATTGTTCGATATATTTCAATCATAGGAGCTTTATTATGGATATAACTATGCATATAAAAATGGGTACTCTCCGGAATTCAAGTCATCTTTAGTAGCTTTACATCGATCAGGATGTTTGGCTAATTCGTTAGAGACAGTTTTTTGTCCTGAAAAGAGAAAAGTATTAGGTTATAAAATTGACGATACAATGATGGCCAGTTTTGCCACAAGTGCCTTACAAATGGCATTGAATAAACAAAAAAACCACTGGTTATTCATTCAGGTATGGGTCACAATATACGAGTTCTGATTATAATATTAAATGTAAAAATTATGGCTTGAAACATTCTTATTCACTCAATTTTGAAGCGTGAAAAAGATTATTTGAAACCCAAATTTTCCAACAGTTGTAGGGTTGGGGTATTAATTTTTATAATCACAACTGCATTCCAAATATGGCCTAAGTAACTTAATGAAAATAGTCCAATTTAGTGACTTATGAGCAATTATAGGTGATATTGTTTTGATGAAATTCAAAAATAATTTGGTTCGTTATGGTAAGATTAAAAAACCACCTACAGGAGATTACACATATGGGGAAAAAAATATTAATTGTAGAAGATGACCACTCCGTTAGTGAATTGATGTCCAATTACCTAGAAAAGGAAGGATATGATTTATTACATGCTTTTGAGGGTGAAGAAGCCATCCAGAAATTTAAAAATAAAAAATTTGATTTAATAATACTTGATATTATGATTCCTAAATTAGACGGATTGGAAGTGATGAAACAAATCAGGGAAAGCAGCTCAATTCCAATACTTATCGTTTCCGCAAAAGATACTGATGTAGAAAAGGCGTTGGGATTAGAGTTGGGGGCAGATGACTACCTGTCTAAGCCATTTTCAATAATTGAGTTCTCGGCAAGAGTAAAAGCTGCGCTAAGACGGGTAAATTACTCAAAAGATGAGAACAATGTAACCGTCTTTCACTATATGGACTTAACAGTTGATACCAAAAATTTTTCTGTGTGGAAACCAGAAAGAAAAATTCAACTAACCGCAAAGGAATTTGAAATTTTAAAACTATTTCTGAGTCATCCAAATAATGTATTCACAAAATCTCAAATCTATCAAAATGTTTGGCATGATGACTATTATGGTGATGAAAATGTCATTAATGTCCATATCAGAAGGTTAAGGGAGAAAATAGAGGAGACTCCTTCCAATCCAAAATACATTACGACGATTTGGGGTATAGGCTACAAATTGGGAGAATAATAATAGAATATGTACTGGCGACATGATAGGAGAAAGGTATGATGTATATTTTAATAGCCATTATCTGTTTACTTATTGGAATAATTGCAGTGCAATCTCGTTCAAAAAAGAAAAGTAATCGTGAATTACATTATATGACTCAAAAATTAAACAATGTTATCGAAAATCAAACAAGTGAAAATTTACTCGTTTTTACAGATGATCACTATTTAGTCGAACTATTAATAAGTATCAACAATTTACTTAACCATAACCAAAAACTATTGGCTGATTATTCGCGAAAAGAAGAAGCTGTCCGTAAAATGATATCAAACATTTCTCATGATTTAAAAACACCTCTGACAGTTGTTGTTGGTTACCTTCAAATTTTAAAAGAAAATAAAAGTTTTAAGCACGAATCTGAAAAAGAAATCAATTCTGCATATGATAAAGCAGTAGAATTACTTGCATTAATCAATAGTTTTTTTGACTTAGCTAGAATGGAAGCAGGAGATAATAAAGTTAAACTCGAAAAAATTAATATTAGTGAAATTTGTAAGGAAACCATTTTAGAGTTTCATCATGTACTTAAAAACAAAAATTGGACCGTCAGCATTGAAATACCTGAAGAACCTATCTATGCCATTGGAACTATAGAGTCTCTAGGTAGAATACTACGAAATTTGCTTTCTAATGCTATTAGATACGGAGCGGATGGTCAGACTATTGGATTAACAGTAAGATATGATCGTTCGTTTGCATACATAGAAGTATGGGACAAAGGGAAAGGTATTCAAGAAGCAAGTCAGGGAAAAGTATTTGAGCGACTTTATACATTAGAGGATTCCAGAAACAAATTGTATCAAGGCAGTGGGTTAGGATTAACAATAACAAAACGGCTAGTGGAAAGCTTAGGAGGAACAATATCTCTTTCCAGTGTGCCTTATGAAAAAACAATTTTTACTGTTTGCCTTAAAAAATTACTATAGTGTTTCCTTAATCAATACTTGATTCTCACGCTTCCTCACCTTAAGAAATAAGTAAGAAACAAGAAAGAAAAAAGACAAGTCAGTCCACTACAATAGTAACTGTAAACAGACGTAAAATAAAGGGAGGAAGCAACATGGAATATATTGTACGAACACACGATTTAGGAAAAAGCTTTGACGACATAAATGTAATTTCTGATGTTAATATGTCAATTAAAAAAGGAGAGATATACGGGTTGTTAGGTCCAAACGGGGCTGGGAAAACTACTGTCATGAAAATGATGCTAAATTTATTGCAACCTAGTCAAGGGGCTATTGAGTTATTCAACAGTACCTTGACAAATAATTCATACGAATTATTTAAACGGATGAGTGCTATTATTGAGTATCCTATTTTTTACGAAAAATTGACCGCAAAGGAAAATCTGGACTTGCACTGCGAATATATGGGGTATCACAATAAAAACGAGATTGACGAAGCTTTGCAACTTGTTAATCTCAAAAACGTTGATACTAAATCAGTGAGTTTTTTTTCGTTAGGAATGAAACAACGTCTGGCCATTGCGCGGGCTATTATCACAAAACCTGAACTATTAATTTTGGATGAGCCAATAAACGGACTTGACCCAGTCGGTATTATAGAGATTAGAGATTTACTTGAAATGCTAAATCATGATTATGGAATTACTATACTCATCTCAAGTCATATTTTATCTGAAATTGAACAAATAGCCGATACCATAGGCGTGATGAATAATGGCCGTTTGATAGAGGAAGTATCCATGACATCAATTAGAGATAGTAGCGTAGAGTATATTGAAATTGAAACCCGTCAAATAACACAAACAGCACACATTATTGATTCAAAATTAAACATCAAAAACTTTAAAGTGATGGACGGTAAAAAAATAAGAATTTATGAAACAGAAACATCTCAACATGAGTTATATAAAACGTTAGTATCAAATGACATTGACATTGATTCAATTAATACAAAGACTGGTTCCTTAGAAGATTATTTCTTGTCATTAGTAGGAGGAAAAGAAGTTGTTTAAATTAATTAGGTTAGAGATGAGGAAAACAAATTTCAAACAGTATGTTATCGGCGGCTTGATAGCGAGTTTAATTATTCCAGCTTTTCTATTTTTTCTATTGTACATTGATAAACAAGATTCTCCTATTACAAACACAAATTTTCTTTTCCTAGTCGATAGTATCACGAGAATTGTGTTTATAATTTTTTCGGGTGTATTAATTTCACGGCTTATTGTGGAAGAATACATCGACAAGACGATTACGTTGATGTTTACTTATCCAATTAGCCGAAAAAAGATTATTCTTTCAAAATTAATTATTATTATCGGATTTGCACTCTTTTTCATCATTTGGACTAGACTGATATCATTTTTCACAGTTAATTTATTAAATAATCATTTTCACTTTATCATTGGAGAAGTTACGAATAATAGCATTCTGAAACATTTTATAAGCACCATTCTTTACGACTTCTCAGCTAGTGGTGTCGCTTTAGTACCGCTCTTCTTTGGTATGAAGAAACGTTCTACTCGAACTACTATTGTTACGGCTATCATTATTGCATTCTTTCTTGGCGCAGGCAACGCAGACCAATCTATCGGTTCATTTCTCATTGTTCCGATGACCTTGACAGCGATTGGACTGTTCACGTCGTATCTATCGATCCATAACATTGAACGAACCGACGTATTATGATATTATAAAAATTTTTTACTACTCAAAATTACTCTTATACAGAGTGTCTTTTGAGTGTGTAAATCCATTATTTTGGCATTTAATAATAAATTCAGTACTTAAGTATTTTGAACCCACAGTGCCATTTAGCAACATAAATTTCAAAAGAAAAGAGTATAGTTTGTTGTAACTATTTAAATTTAGTTAAAAAAATTGATTAACTATTTGGTTTTTATAGTTGTCGAAGATAAGGCACCTATTAAAGTTAGTAGAGCTAAAAAGCTAAAGGCTATCACAACACCAAAAATTTGATTTAAATAGTTAGTTATTATTGGCCCAAGTGTTGCACCTATGAACAGAATGAAAGTATACAATACGATGGCTAATGACCGATTTTGCGAAATTGCTGTTGAACCAATGATTGAAACGACTAACGGGAGTGATAGGACAATTCCAAAAGCAACAATTATGCTACCTATTGTTAGAAAAATTTCATTTCTTACAATAGATAAAATAACAAATCCGATTGAAACTGATAAAAGAGAGAGTCTTAACACAAACATTTGGTTGTTACCGGAAACTTTTGAAAGGACAATGATTGCTGTAATGATTCCAATCAATCCGTAAATACGGAACTGCATAATATGATTTATCGCTATGAAATTATTGGCGCTAACCAAAGCGTACATGCTCACAAAAGAGAATAAGAGTGTGAATGTAATGTAGTATTGTTTTAACAATATCTTATTTGAAAGGATGTTTTTTAAACTACTGCTGACAGAAACATGGCCATTGGGTGATGGAAGGCTAGGGATTATGTGCCAAAGTAATAATAAGATAATAACTAACAAAACAGCTTGAAAAATAAATATAAACTGCCAATTAATCAGCTGATAAATAGAGGTACTGTATATTTGTCCGACAATACTTGAAATGACAAAGCCTGATGTGATAAGACTATTAGCAAAAGTAATACGTTTTGGATCAATCAATTTTAAAACTGAGGCAAAAGCAATTGGTCCAAAAAAGCTTGAAAAAATACCCTGCAATACTCGAAGAATTAAAAATAGTTCGAAATTATTTACAAATCCAAGAAGTACAGTGACAATAGACGCAAGTAGTAGATTCAAGAAAAGTAGTTTACGATTATTTTTAAATCTCTTCCATAATGGTGTTACTGTTAGAAATCCGATGGCATATCCTAGAGAAAATAAACTATTTGCTTGTACAGCAGTCGTTGCTGAAATAGTAAATTTAGTAGATAAAAAATTGCTAAGTGGAATCATTTCATAAATGCTGATTCCAATAACGATACTTGAAAATAATAAAATACCCATGATGATATTCTGATTACCAATCTGATGTTTCATAATTTTTCTCCTTAAAATAAATTGGTGTAGCATAAGTATAAACGTTAAAGTATACTTTAATGCAAGAGGAAAAACTATGAATTATACAATTGAGCAAATAAGTGATATTTCACATCTAAGTAAAGCAACTTTGCGTTACTATGAACAGCAGCAGCTTATTCCACACATTCAACGTAATATAAACGGTTATAGAACGTATACAGAAGAAAATTTAGAATTTATTCTTTTTTTGGTTAAAGTAAAGAAAACTGGGATGCCATTGAATGAAATTAAACGTTTTTGTAGTTTACTATCTAACCCAAATTCTATTGCTGAACGACGTCAAATTTTATTAAGGCATAAAGAAAAACTTGAAAAGGAGCAGGCATATTTAGAAATCTCTTTGAATGTGGTTTTAAATAAATTATCATTACCAATTTATGATATTGATTAATAAGATTCGACAGCCTTTTCTTTATGGCAAATATTTGATAATTTGTTAATAACAAACAGTGTCTTGTACAATATAGATGAGTTAGTGCTTGATAGGTACTAGCTTTTTTATTTATATTTAAAAATGAAAGGAATAAACAAGATGCCAACAAAAATATGGTTAAAACCAGAACAATTAGAACTGTATATCAAGCAGTTAGAACGGTTTATAGACTTATATAGTCAACTAGATCAGACTTTAGAAAGTGATAGACAAGGATTTCAATTCAAAGGTGGTACGCCCAACTTCCAAACAACGTTGAGCGTATCAATGCAATTACAAGCTAAAATTAGACAAGCACAATCTCAAACATACGGAGATGTGCTTTTTTTTAACAAAGAATTAGCATCTGAGATACAAGATTTGGTTTCTAAGTCAATTGAGCTAACTTTCGCATATCGTGATTTAGATTTGCTGATTCAGGGAACTGATCGCAATAACGAAAGTGGTTTAAACAAGATTGAAGAACAGTTATATCAAGTGAAACGGCAAATACGAGAAAGAAATTTATAAAAAGATGATGATATTATCTTGAATATATGGCCATCCAATTATGGTATTAATAAGAATGTGTGCCAACATGGTGTATTGCAGTTTTCCAGTGAATCGATATAATAATCCCAACAATAAGCCAAAAATAAAATAAGGTAATAATACTGATAAATTCTGGTGTTGATGAAGCCACGAAAAAATAATTGCGTTTAGGATAACATCCAATCCAAATTTAGAATTTTTAAAATAGAAGTTCATTAATAAACCTCTACACATCAATTCTTCAAAAATTGGGCCCAACAGTGTGATAGCTAGCAACTCTAATTGTATTCCTAATATAGAAGAATTATTTAATGCATTTAACAGCTGGGTTTGGTTAGTTGCTACAGAAACAGGGAAAAAATTATGGCTTATTATTGTAAATAAAAAATACAATACCACAACAAGCAAGCTAAGTAGAATTCTAAGCAATTTCGGTGCTTCCCATACAACTGAGGCCTTATTTTTATTTTTGAGATAAATAGCTAAAAAAATAATAGGAAGAGGGTATAGGGTGATATCTGATAGCAACCAACCTTGATAGCTTTTATAAAAAGAAAAATTTAAAAAAGAAGCAGCAAAATTGGTGAGTAGAGGAATTAACCAAACAAAGGATAAAAAAATCAATCCGGGGGTGATGAAATTTTGAGATACAGTTCTGAAAGATAGTTTTGCCATTATGATTTAAAATTCCTTGTTTATGAATATAATTTTGATTATTATTCTCTAATTGTACTCTTATCAATGCCAATGTTAAATAGATTTTGGAGTACTAAAAAAACAAAGTATTGTTTTTTTAGTACTGTGTATATGCCTATTATTTTGAGTTAGGTTAAAAAATAAAATAACAAGCAACATTGTAAAATGTTAAATATGTTATAAGGGATAAAGACCTATATTAAAATAATCATACTTAAGGAGTAAATGTGTTTTATGAGTGATGAAACACCAAAAAAACGCAAACTCAACGATTAGGAATTGGGCAAAACAAGGTAAAATTTATCTAAGACCATACTATCGTAAACGTGCGCATAGTACAGATGCAGAAAAAGCTAAAATTAAAACGCAGTATCAAAAACAGCGTGAGATTGATAGACTGCGTTCAAAGCTAAAGTCACAAGGCATTCTAGTCCGTCACTCAATCTATGAACGACCACCAAAGATAAATACACGGAAACAGTTCGGACATTGGGAAATTGATTTAGTTTTACCTGCTAAAATGAATAATCAACGTTATCAAGATACTACTGCGATTATGACATTTACTGAACGCAAAACTCGGTTTACTGCTTTAGTATTAGTTCGCAGTAAGAAATCTAGTGATATGGTTGAAGCGTTTAAGTTATTTTATGAGCGTTACGGCAAAGCTGTGCGTACTATAACAGCCGACAATGGTTCTGAATTTATCTCATGGGACTTCTTAGAATATGTTCAAAAAGAGCTTAAAATTAAGCTATACTATGCCACACCGTCATCACCACAACAACGTGGTTCCAATGAAAACAGAAATCGTAAGCTACGTGATTGGTATCCTAAAGGTACGTCATTTAAAGACGTTAAGCAGCGACAGTTAGATGAAGTAGCTTCAAAAATGAATGCTATGCCATTACGACAAGCACTAGACGGCAAACGACCTATGGTAGTGTTTGAACAGGAATATAAAGCTATGCAACGTTACCGTAGAGCTTATGAAAAACGTAAACAGCGAATGCTTGAAGAACGCCAAAATGATGAAAAATAAGCCGTAAAAGCTGGTAATAAAAATAATGAACTTTAGGCACTAGATGTGTCTTTTTTTGTTGTGCTTAAAATATAAATATTTGAAAACGGTTTAATTGTTTGAAACATTTGATATAATAGTGAGTAATTAGATTGCTAAAAGCCTTTGTATAGACGTTCTAAAAGCGTGGACGTGCAGTTTACTTTTAAACCAAATCATGATACTCTATAAAAAGTTGTGCTTTGATTTAGAAATAATCTTCGTTAGTTTTACATACATGTTAACGGTAGATTACCAATATATTAAACATGTGGTTTTCAGCTTGACCGGAGTCTGTAGAATAATAAGCATAAGGTTTGATATGGAAGTTGAAATACTTCTGTAACATACCTTGTGCTTATATTTTTGTCAAAAAGGCTTAATTTATTAAGAAAACCTAAAAAATGAAAATAAGCACGAAAAAAAAGACCAACCAGTGGCTAGTCGATTATGTACTTTGAAAACTAGATATAAAAATTGATTACTATAAAATAATGTCTCGACAACCTTATTCAAAAATCAAATTTACTTAACTAATCTTCAATATGATAATTGTAAAGTATTTTGTGAATTATAGCAATCATGGTTGGCTTTAATTAGCTAACTCGGAGCCTCTAAAAGAGTGTAGAGATAACAGTCTAGGGCAGTTACAACAATCAACGTAACTTGTTACTCCGTTAGAAAAAATCTCAGTACCAATGCGATGTGTGCATACTGTGGCATGTATGTTACACCAAAGGTTCTGCAGTCGTGAAAACAACAAAAGTGTGAGAGACTATTCACACACAGAGATATAGTCAAGATGTTTTGTTGAATAGCGTGCCAAAAGATTAATACTTCAATTCAATGATATATTTATGTTGGTAATTATTATTATTTAATTCAGTCAAAATATATAATATAATCATAAATAATATAAATTAACTTAATTATTAAGTAGGCGATCAATATGAAATTCTTGAAGCAACGCGTTGTTTTAATTGCAATTTTTTTAAGACAAAACTGGAGAGATACTTTAGTTTTTTTTCTAGGTTCGTTATTTTCAATATTTGCAATCATATCCTTTTGTTTAGTTCTGGGTATTGATATCCCAATAGTGCGTACACCGCAAATTTCCTCTTTGAAAGATAAAATAACGGTTTCTTTGTCATTTACAACAGCATTATTTGCGATTACTTCGTTTACTATAAATACAAACAATACATTCAAGAAAAACAAACTTGATACAGACTTCATGCGTTCCAAGTATTTTAACTTGAAACTTGATAAATTTGTTGACGATAAAGAATTTAAGGAGCAATATGATTCTCTTGTTTACGTTATTGAAGACATGGCGAGTATGTATGATGAGAAACATGCAACCAAAATTCCCATTTTAGGAATGCATGAACGAATTGAAAGTAAAAACGAAGAATACTTTTCTTTTTTGAATGAAAGAATACCATTTACAGCTATTGAAAATTACGAGAAAAAGCATGCTGGAAAACTTTTAAATATTAAAAAAGATATTAGTAAAGTTTTTAATCAAGTACACCAAGATAGTTTATTATTTGAAGTACTGATCAAAAGTTATGATTTGAAAATTGATAAGAAATCTCAAGAATTACTTTATACAGTTAAATACAAAAGTAGCCTGTTCATGGAATTCTATTCAAAAGATGATGATTATCAAACAATTAATTATCAAATTATTCTTGAGATGTGGCAAGCACTGTTGATTAACCAAAAATTTGGAGAATTAGCTTATGAAGTAGTTCAATCAGCTTCCATGTTAATTAAATATTCTAGAAATTTTTCAATTGAATTAATTGAATTAGATGATGTGAATTACATTTTCAAGCAAATTGAAAAAAACAAAGAATTACTGGAGTTAATGTTTAAATTGGATAATCAAAAAAGTTCGAATTGAGCTAATATGACTACATTTAAACGAATCAGTGTTAATTGATCAGAAATAAATTGGTCTATTTTTATTCAATTATTTAGTCCAAAATTGAAAGGTGGTCGTGATTACAAAAATTAATGTACTATCCTATGCAGGTATAATCTTCTGTTAAAGTCTGGTAGAATTATAATTCCACTTATTCAAGCTTAAAAATTGAATGAAGCGATTCCATTCATTCGGTGTTATAAGTTCAACGTTTTAGAATTTTTATATCCTTATTTTTCTTTATTCACACCCAGTGTATAATAAGCCTTAGAGGATGGAATATAAAAATGATACAAGAGAAAATTAATGAATTGAAGAAAAATATTGAAAAAACATTAGTATATTATTCATCTTATGACGCTATCCAATTAGGTAAATTCAAAGATAATATTAATTTGGCACTTGATAAGTTAATAAAATTAGCTGCGTTATCTGGGGATAACGCACAACTTTGTACTTCAATTGAGAAAACATTAGGTATTTTTGACAATCAAAGACATACACTAATGATTAGTAAAGATATTAACACGTCATTAGAAGAATATATTCAAATGGTTGAAAACAACACAAACAATTACTTAATGCAATTACAAAGTGATATTGAGAGATTAGAGTACTTAAAAATTATCCAAGATAAAAACGTGGTTATTGTGGGAGGTAATGGAGTTGGGAAAAGTTCATTTGCTTCCTACTTGAAAGATGCATTAACCGATAATATCATTATGATTCCAGCGCAAAAATATTTATATACAGACTTCAGTGATTCATCTGAATTTATAACCGCTAGTCAATCGGATATTAATACTATTCAAAAGGAGGATATGGCTCGAAAAGCAAAGATTTCAGATAATCTGTATGACTACAATAGAAAAAATAGAAAAATATTTGCTGAATTAATCACAGTATTAGTTAATGAGCACATTTTAATTACGAACGATTATTTTGGATCAAAAGAAGATTTAACAACTCAGTTAACTACTTTGAAAAAAGTTTGGAGCATAATGTTTCCGAATATTAAACTCGTTGAAGACCCTATAAAAAGGATTCTTAATGTTCAAAAAGGCAGCGATATTTATTCAATTAATTCTTTAAGCGATGGCGAAAAGGCTGTTCTTTATTACATGTTGCAAATTTTATTTGTACCCAAAGAAAGTTTTGTATTTATAGATGAGCCCGAAACATATCTTAACTCAACTATTTCTGATCGACTATGGGATACATTAGAATCTGAACGCCAGGATGTTAAATTTATATATATATCCCACAATGTGTCTTTTATTTCTTCAAGAAAAAACACAGACATTCTCTGGATAAAAAATTTTTCATATCCTAATACTTGGGAATTGAAAGAACTTGCGGATACCGAATTACCAAGAGAGCTTATTAGCGAACTTGCAGGCACGCAAAATCCGGTCATTTTTGTCGAAGGAACGATATCCAGTCTCGACTACACAGTGTTCACAAGCATGTTCAAAGAGTCGGCTATTGTTTTTCCAGTTGAAGGACACTTAAACGTTATCAATTACACAAGAGCTTACAACAAGAATAACGTATTTAACAGTGGTAAAGCTTTTGGAATCATAGACAACGATTTGAGAGTACAAGATGAAATTAATAATTTTGAAAAAGAGGGCATATACACGCTCCCCTTTAATGAAATAGAAATGTTGTATTTTGATGAAACATTAATGAAAAAATATTTAGAAGATTTATTTTATCCTGAAGAAGTAAAATGCCGAATTGATAAATTCAAAAGGTCATTTTTTGATGCGATCATACAGCGAAAACAATATATCAAAGAAAGTAAAGCAAAAAAAATATTGGACACATATCTTTCAAACCAAAGGGTAGAAGTTTCGAAGGGAAAAACATCAGATCAAATGGTTGAACAAATAATTGATGGTATTCATAATCTGTCACTATCAAACAAGATTGAAGATTTTTCGTCTGATTTGGACCAAGTAATTGAATCAGAAGACTACTCTAAATTATTAGTTTTGAGTCCGTTAAAAAAAGAAATCTCAAAAGGAAAAGCAGTTATCTTGGACTCAGATTATATAGATAAAATGTCCAATAAGTTTAAACGTGATCCTTTTTATACTAACTATCTAAAAGAAAAATACTTTAGCAAATTAAATAAAAGTATTTTGGAATCTGTGAAATAGAAGTATTTACCGGATCAATATGCGAAGAATTATAAATATTTAGAGATGTAGTCATTGATTTTTTTTTTATACTTAATTTTTATTGTATAATTAGCCTAAGACAATATTGAGGAGATAAACGTGAAATATATTAAAGAATTTGGAATCGATGGATTATATGGATACAGAGATTTTCATTCGACATTTAAAAAAGACTTTACTATATTTGTAGGAGAAAATGGTTTAGGAAAAACTTCTATAATGAGAATTTTGTTTTACACTTTAAAAAAAGACTTTGAACATCTAAAAAATATTGAATTTTCTACAATAGACATTCTCTTTTCTGGAAATAATCACTTTTCACTTTCAAAAACTGCTATTGAAGAGTACATTAATGAATATAAAAACATCAATAATTATAGACCCAACAGTTCATTATTCAAATTAAGGCAAATTATTCAATCTAAGTTAAATTTGCTATATATGAAATTTGATTTGCACGAATTCAATAACATTATAGATAAGAAAAAACGGGAACGAGATTTCGACGACATAATCGAAGAAGCCCGTAAAGCTAATTTATCCAATCCTCCTCTTCATATAATTCTGAGGGAAGTAGAACGTGTACGTGAAAATTTCAATTTGACTCGTACACCTGAAAGTAGTGAACTTAGTCGCTTTGTCAAATTTCTTGACAGTAATATGAATGATATCGAATTTCTTTATTTTCCAACTTATCGCCGCCTTTCTGATGATTTGCATCAAATGTCGATTCAATCAGAAGGATTTGAAGGTAGTGATATTGATAGGGAAATTGAGAAGTTAATAGGGTCAGATAATGAAATCGTTAAATTCGGTATGGGAGATGTACAGGCCAGAATAGATTTATTGCTTTCCAAAATAAGAAAACAGTCTCTTGAGGCTTTCAATGAACTCAATGTCAAGATTCTTTCTCAGTACACCAGTCCTGATAAAATAGAAAATAAATCTACCTCTGTTGACATTAAAAAATTGAATATCGTGTTGCAAAGATTAGGCAATCGTATTGATGAATCATTGAAAGAAAAAATTAAACTTCAGTTAAAAAGAGACCAGGAAGACAAGAACTTTAAACTCTTAAAAAATTTTGTTCTATTATTACTTGATACTTATAAACAAAGTGAGGAATTAGAAAAACGTATCCTCTCATTTACAGAGGAAGTAAATAAATTCTTAGAGGATAAGTATTTTTCTTATGATCCAGCAGCACTCGAAATAACTTTAAAACTCAAAAAGACAGAAAAAAATGTAGAATTATCTAACCTTTCGTCTGGTGAGAAACAGGTAGTGTCACTCTTTGCCAGAATTTTCCTGCACGATTCAGAGAATTTGTATATATTTTTCGACGAACCTGAACTCTCATTATCTATAAAATGGCAAGAAAAACTAATTCCTAGCATGCGAAGAGCGCATTCACTTAAATATCTTGTAGCTATTACTCATTCTCCTTTTATATTTTCTGATATCAACATACGAAATAATGCCGTATATATGAAAAATAAAATTGAGGTTCAAAATTAATGCATCCTGATAATTATGTCGAAGACATGTTAAACAAAACAAACAATGTCACTACGTTATGGACAAAAGTACAAGATATTATAAACGATGATTCGATAGCAGTTGTTGTCGAAGGAAAAGATTATCAATATTATGGATATCACATTCGAAATAATAATCTGATAACAAAAAAATTACTGCAACCGGTAAATGCAAATGGCAGAAAGAATTTAATCCGTCTAATTGACTATATGATCGACAAAGAAGAGCAAATTATTAACATGCTTTTTTTCCTTGATAATGAGTTACCTAGTCAAAAATGGGAGAACAAATATTGTTTTGTAACATCTGTTAATTCGGTGGAAAGTTATTATGTATCGGTGAATGCCTTTGCTAAATTAATAGATTACCATACTTCAATAACAAGGAAATATAGAGAAAAATTGTTAAAGAAATTTGATGATTGTTTACAAATATTTAATAAGGAAATGATACGTATTGGCATTTTTTTAGATACTTGTCTACAGTTGGGTCTGAATCCAATAATTAAAAAATTTGACTTCCAACTTTTTTTTAATTTTGATAATCTGGTAATCCACCCAATTGAACATTCACTTGCGGAATTACTCGAGTCTTTTGTTGTTCGGTGCGATGTCAATAAGCAAAAACTAATAAAAGAAACAATGTTGGACACTCAAAGAAATATTGAAAATACTGATAAACTAAGTTATGTTCGCGGTAAATATGCCATGAGCTTTTTACGATATTTTTTAGGTGCAGTTAGGAATTCGGAAAAAAAGAACGGAATAGTTAACGAAACATCATTATCTTATTCTTTAAGCAAAGATAAAAATAATGATGAAGTTATCAATGATTGGCAAGATATATCTGACTGTGATCCACTATTAAAACCATACGTTTTAAAAATGATATCTTAATCATTGTTTGATTGATGATGAAATGTATATTCAGCAAAGGTAGTGGTTCCAAAACAAAGCATATTTGTTTTAAAAGTAAAGAAAAACACAAAGGTTATTCTTTCTACAGCACACAATATAAAACGAAATATAAGCTCAATTTAGTCTATGTTTCAAAATGAAATTATTAAAATTGTAGCAAATGGAACATACAAAGTTCTGTTTGCTTTTTTTATAAAGAAAGTAGGAAATTCACATTATGGTTAATAAATTTGGTAGTTTATCACTACAAGGGAAAAGTATCGGAAAGCTCACATTTGCTGGGCGCAATTTAGTTGGTGCCAATGCTGATGTGGCAGTAGCGATGTTGAATGTGAATAACACATTGAATACTGAAAACGTTACACCACAGGCTGGTTTTGATTTTAGCATGGCTTTTGGTACACCACTAAAACTGATCGATGCAAAAATTATTGCTGGTACTGCTCGCAGTAACCAAAGAAGTGGCGCTCGTGTTGCTACTAAGACAGGAACTTTGTTACCTATGTCTGATGCTAAAACAGATACCTTACCAGAAGAAGAATATGATGCTGTATTCGTATCAGGTAAAGACAAAACACCACATGGGCGTGTGCGTAGTGCTGATGCGTTTGATAATCATGATTTAGTTTTGTTTAGGGTTACACCTAATTACAAAACCGATAATCGTGGCGAAGTTGCTCGTGATGATTACGATGAGCCAATCATCTCAAATTATCAGTTCAACTTTATCCAACAAAGCAAATCAGGCGATGTTGGCAATGATGATAACATTGTCCGTATTTTGGTTGACCCAGCAGAAAGTGAACGCTTGCAAGCTGGTTTGAAGCCAGGGGACAAGTTAGTGCCACAAGGTTTGAAGTTTGCATTTGCTGGTAATGATGCCACTGATTGGACGGTGTATGCTGATACGTTAGTTGCACTTGATGAAAAGGGATCAGAAAAACCAGTATCAAATCAAAACAAGACAAGTACTAATCAATCTGACAAAGAAAAAAGTTAATAGCATATTTATATAGAACAAATTGTATATTTAAATTTGTATAAATAGATGGGTATAAGTGAATTATTCTATCTTTGCTCTCATTGTCAGCAAGGTTTTTAATCGAGTAGGACTTATGAGTGTTTTACTCTGAAAGAAATTTGAAATTCTTTTGGTAACAAGTTAACTTGTATTAATTAATTTAATAATAGAAAAGTGGTGCAATATTTTTTTTATTGTGCAATAATACTGTTTAAGTTAAAAATAAACAGTATTGGAAGTTATCGAAATGTTAAAAGAAAATCAGTCAAAGTGGTCTTCGGCTGGTGCTTTAATTGCCATAGGTATAGTGTTCGGTGATATTGGAACTTCGCCACTATATACAATGAATTCTATCTTAAATAGTGCAAAAAGCGCCCATAATCTTGACACTTTTGTTATTGGTTCTGTTTCATTAGTATTTTGGACTTTAATGTTAATTACTACTATTAAGTACGTTATCATAGCTTTGCAAGCTGATAATCATGGTGAGGGTGGTATTTTTGCTCTATACAGCAGAGTTAAAAAACCTAATAAAAAATGGCTATTATTACCAGCTTTAATTGGTGGGGCAGCCTTATTGGCTGACGGAACATTGACTCCAGCAGTTACAGTTACTACAGCTATAGAGGGCTTGAAAGGGCAAGGGATAGGCGATTTTATTTTTCCAAATAATCAAACCATAGTTTTGTTTGTAGTAACTGTTATTCTATTAATTGTCTTCACATTCCAAAAAGCTGGTACGAAAAAAATTGGAAAGATTTTTGGTCCTGTGATGCTTATTTGGTTCTTGTTTATTGGTTTTTTTGGTCTAATTAACATCTTTAGTGACCTGACAATCCTTAAAGCTTTGTCACCAACATACGCCATTGCTGTTTTATTTAGTCCTGAGAATAAGACTGGAATTTTTATTTTAGGCAGCGTTTTTTTGGCTACTACTGGTGCTGAAGCTTTATATTCTGACATGGGTCATGTTGGAAAGCATAACATTTATGTTAGTTGGATTTTTGTTTATAGCATGCTAATTCTGAATTATATGGGACAGGGCGCCTGGATTATGTCTCATACTAACCAAGAAAATTTATTAAGGCAATCGTCTAATCCATTTTTTGAGATTCTACCCAGTGGGTGGCGGATTTTTGGTGTGGTAATGGCTGCTTTAGCAGCAATCATTGCTTCTCAAGCTCTTATTTCTGGGGCGTACACTTTAGTCAGTGAGGCAATTAATTTAAAGGTCATTCCCCGTCTGCGGACTTTTTACCCAAGTGATGCAAGAGGGCAAATGTACATTGGCACCGTTAACTGGTTACTTTGTGTTATAGGTTTAATCATTGTATGGACATTCCAGACCTCTCACAATATGGAAGCTGCTTATGGACTTTCTATTACAATCACAATGCTGATGACAACGCTGTTACTATACCAATTCATTAAACAAACAATGAAAAATAAGTTTATGGCTGGAATGTTTGTGGTAATATTCGGAATGATTGAAGCCGTATTTTTGATTGCAAGTCTTGGTAAATTCCTACACGGTGGGTATGCCACTTTGATTATAATGATAGCTGTATTAAGTATTATGATGATCTGGTACTACGGAAACAAACGTCGTGAGGCAATATCTCAACAAAATGATTATCTCTCATTAAAAGATTACAGAAAACAACTAATCAATTTATCGAAAGATAGTGAAGAACCGATTTTCTCTTCAAATCTAGTTTATATTGTAAATATTCATCAAAACTACATGCTAAAAAGATACGTCATATACTCTATTCTAGGATCAAAACCTAAAAAAGCTGAAACCTACTGGTTTGTTACCATACGCTCATCAAACGATCCGTATGAAAAAAGCTATTCAGTGGATATGTTGGGTACTAACAATATCGTGCATGTTACACTGAATGTTGGATTTAAAGTTGAACCACAGGTTAACGTGTACATGAAGCAAATTGCCAATAATCTTGTTAAGCAAAATATTATAAAACCACAGTTTCCTAAATATACGCTTAATAAGCGAGGGACTGTTGGAGAATTTAAGTATATTATGGCGAGTCAAAACTATGAAGATTTACTCAATTTACCTGATATACACTCTTGGGATCGCTTAATTATTTCTGGTCGTTTATGGTTACAATCACATACTGTTAAACCAAGTAGTTTCTATGGCTTAGAGTCAAGTGATGTATTAGAAGAAACTGTACCATTATTTATTAAGAATTCAAGCAAGAGTAAGATTAAACTTATTCAGAACGAAATTAAAAATGTAGTTAAACCTGAATGATAGTAGAATTTAATTCTAATAATTTGATTTAGTGAACAATGCTGACACATTCAAGCGTCAGTAACCTCAAAATTTAGTAGAAAGGTTAAAGGCTAATTAAATAATCGGTCTTTTTTGGTTGTTACAATGGCACAGAAAATGATTTATTTTAGCTTTATATTTGGGGTCTGGCTTGTCTATGTTGGGTCTATGTTCCCTATATTTTTACTCTTTATGAGTTCGGGTCAATCGCTACATGTCGCTATGATAATTGGTAGTGTTTTGACCTTTTTATTTATTATTGTTCAAAGAACCTTTAGAGGTTTACATTTAATCAATCAATTACAAAAGAATATTTGAGAGAAAGGATAAGAGCTAAAAATAGCTCTTTTTTATTTAAAAATTATGCAAAATTCAAAAACATATAAGTTGTACAAGTCAGGTAAACTGTGGGTAATTGGTGCCGTTGCGGTTGCTGGTGTTGCTGTGAGTGCTAACACCACACAAGTCAGTGCTGATACTGTTTCAACGTCTGATGCACAAGCTGTTAAAACAACTGATACGACACAAGATGACAGTCAAGTTCAATTAACAGCTTCATCTGCCGATACAACAACAGATACGGAGACCACTGATGCTGATGCAACAACTGCTACTGCTTCATCAACTGCTGAAAAAAGCACAGTGCCAACCACTTCTGGTACAAGTTTCACGCAAGACCAAGCATCAGATGCAATCGATAAGGCACAAGATACAGTAAAAGATGATGCCAAAGTTGCATCTGATGCTGGTGTTGATGTGACAACTGGTGCGACAACTGATGTCACAATCAATGATGACAATGCTTCATCAAAAACAGATGAAGTGCTATCTGATTTGAATAAGCAAGACCAAGCCGTTAAAGATGCTACGGCAACACAACAGGCAAACGATCAAGCGTATCAAACAGCCACAACAGACCAACAAACAGCGACCACACAAGGTCAAGCTGATTTAGATAAGTCTACAACTGATTTAAATACTGCCATTGATATCGCTAAGCAAGCAGGTATTGATGTAAGTGTTGGGGTTTCAGAGACTTCACCAGAATACAAGTCATTGACTGGGCTTGAGGGTCAAGATTTATTAGATGCAATGGCTTATAACATTGATTTGTATAAGAAAGCCGTTACGGACGGTGTGGCAACACAAGATGCTGACACAGCTACACTAACGAATTTGACAGCCGAATATCAAAAGCAGGTTGCTGACTATGAGGCACAAAAAGTAGCCGTTGATAAGGCAAATGCTGATAAAAAGGCAGCTTATGATGAAGCAGTTGCTGAATTTGAAAAAGCAGTTAATGCACAAATCACGATGAGTGCGACAACACAAACAGATGCTGACAGTGGGCAATACAAAACATTTATGACAGCTAGTGTTGACCAAACCACAGGCGAATTTACACTTGAACACGATATGAATGACGGTGTTAATATCATTGGTCATGGTGTTTTGACAGGAAAAATCAATTGGACTGTGGTTTCTAATGGCGATGGTTCGGAGACGGTTACTATTTCATCAATTGAACTATATTCATACACTTACACGAATTATTATCCAAACCAAGCTGCTAATCAAGACATTAACTTCCATGTTTATAATTTGGACGGCAATGAATTGTTCTCTGTTTATCATGACGGTAATACGACGTTTACTAAAACGATTAACAGCACAACAGCTATTAACAAGACATTTACATTGGCACCAAATGAAACAAGTTCATCAATTGAGTTTTTGACAGTTGATGATAATTGGGTATGGGACACACATGGTCAAGTCACTGTTCAAATTAAGAACACAAATGTGACACCAGCATTGCCAGAATATGAGTCAGAGCCAACAGCACCAGTTGCACTAACGGCAACGGTTCATAATGTAACGGTAGCGGATATGCCTACTGCTGATAAGCCAACGCAACAAAAAGTTGCTGTGCATTATTACAATATCAAGAAGACACCAAAAGTTGAAAAGACATCTATTCCTGCTCCTGTCACACTAGAAACACCTGCCACACCAAAGGCAGTGGAAACGGCAAGTATTTTGCCACATACTAATGCTAAAGAGCAAGGTAGCGGTGCAGTATTAGGCATTATGGCAAGTATTGCTAGTCTAGGTTTACTTGGTGCAATGAGCAAAAAGTTTAAGAAACAAAACTAATTAGATTAACTGCTGGTCGTGACGTTATCACAGAATATAGCCAAATGGGGTGTGAAGCCCAATCAATAAAATTGTTAGGAGACAATATTTATGTTGAAAAAACAACTTTTAATCGCAGGAACTGTGCTGGGGGCTTTGGCATTAGGTCATCAAGCAGTTAGTGCTGATACTGTACCAACAACATCTGATACTAGTACAGCACAATCAGTACAAGCAACGACTAAGGCGTTACCACAAGTTAAGGCAGTTGTATTAAGTGCTACGACTGATGTTGTGAGTGATGCCAGTTCAACCGTAGATGACGGAACGACCGTTGACAATGGTGGCTCATCAACCGATGACGGCACCACAGTAGATAACGGTGGTAGTTCTTCATCAAGTGACAATGGTAGCGGTTCTTCATCAACCGATGACGGTACAACCGTTGATAATGGTGGTAGTTCTTCATCATCTGATAATGGCGGTTCAAGTTCATCAAGTGACAACGGTGGTAGTTCATCATCTGATAATGGTGGTTCAAGTTCTTCATCAGATAACAATGGTTCTTCATCAAATGGTGGCGGTACGGATAACTCAACGACTGGTGGCAATGGGTCATCAAGCGATAATAACATCGTTCCACTAACAACAACGCCTGATACAAACAATCAAGGCGAAGTTAATCATGTTAAACCAGTTGAAGTAACACCTGATAATTCAGGCAACGTTGTTGATGTGCCAACACAAGTTGCTAGTGTACCTAGCGTTGCTCGTGCAATTGAAGCCTATAATCAGGCATTAACTGCTAATGACAAAGATGCGACAAAAGCACCAGTTGTTGAAGCAAAGCAAAAACTTGATGACGCCGTAGCTAAAGCATTGCCCTTAACAGATGCAATAAAAAAGTCATCTATGGGTGGTAATGGCATCTTAGCATTGGCAATGTCTGGCTTAGTTGCTTTGGGTGGTTTGATTTACAAGCGTAAGTATTTGTGATTCTTAATCAGTTGTGACGGATATGTTATAATACTAGGACATTAATACTATATTGATTTTTTCAATACCTTAAAAATTGGAGGAGTAATAAAAATGCCTTACGTTATTTTTATTGCATTAGAGGCTGTAGTCAAATAAGGGTGTTCATTTAAAGAATAAATAAACTAAGAGGTTAAAAAATGGACACCCGAAAAAAATTTAAACTATCCGTAGCATTACTTTGCTTATTAATTGGTTTTCCGCAAATAAGCGAGTCAATATTTACACCAATATTGCCCACACTAAGCAAAACATTGAAAGTTACTGATTCTAATATTCAATTGACTGTAAGTATTTATTTTATTGGATTCGCTCTAGGCGTATTGATTTGGGGTATACTATCTGATAAATACGGCAGAAAGCCAATCATGCTAATGGGAATTTTGATATACCTATTGGGCAATATCTCCTTACTGTATTCTAATAGCTTTTACTTAATTATGATGAGTCGTTTTATTCAAGCTTTTGGCGCTAGTGTAGGATCTGTTATCACACAAGCAATCATGCGTGAAAGTTACTCAGGTTCAAAAGCTACCAAAATTTTTGCGACTGTCGGCGCAGTTATCTCTATTGCACCGGCTATTGGGCCGATTATTGGCGCGCAACTAGTCACTCATTTTCATTACATGAGCGTATTTTTGTTTCTAATAGTATTGGCCATAATATTATTGATACTCACTTCCGTTAAGCTACCTGAAACTAACTTGATGAAAGTTGATTATTCGCTTAAAGCATTAATAACCGTTGCGTTCAGGTTACTAAAAGACAAATTTGTTCTGTTGAATGCTTTTGCCATTGCAGTTTTCAATGCGATATTATTTAACTTTTATTCTGAAGCACCATTTATTTTTATTAATAATTTAAAACTTAGTACCAGCGCTTATGGCAATACAGGTATTTTAATTGCTCTAGGAACGATTACAGGTGCTTATGTTGTCAATAAATTAGCTGTGAAGACTAACAGTTTCAATGTTATTCGATCCGGAATCTGTATTGCTGTTGCCTGCTCAATTTTTTCAATTTGGGCCTTTACTAGTGCCAATATTTTTATGATTTACATCGCAATCTTTGGTATATTCTTAGGTATCAATATTGCACTACCGGTTATTCTAAAAACTTCTTTATATGCTTATGAAGAAGTTATTGGGATTGCTAGTGGCATTTTTGGTCTTATGTATTATTGTATGATCGGTATTTTGACCTTTATCATGAGTGTCATTCATAATGGAAATATTCTAGTTTTTCCAACATATACTTTGACATTGGCAATTGGCTTATCTATTCTAATTTTTGTCAATAAACGTAGTTTTAAAAATGTCTGATTAATTATTAAACTTCAAGGATCAATCATATTCTATGATTGATTTTTATTTTGCTAAAAATTATTGAAAGGGGGTGTGAAATGCGTGGTCTCCCAAAACTCAAAGTGAATTTTGAGTATGAAAAAAAGCAAAAGGAAAAAGCAGTAAAAATACCGAAAGCTCATACAATGAATTTAGGTAAGGTACGTAAGATAGTTCTATTATTTTTAATAGGGCTTTTTATTTACTTTAGTTATATATTGGTACTTGCCAATGCGATCGCTCAAAAGAATAAAACATTGCGTGCAACGGTCACAACTTTAAGCAAAAAATTGGATAAGGCAAGTGCTGGCACAACCAGTTACAACCCTGTTGTCGGACAATATCTTGCCAATTTTTTGACACTGTATTATTCGTCATCAGATAATAACGCTGATAGTCGTTCCCAACAATTAAGCAAATATTTGGCAAGTAATATCACATTACCTAACAACGTTGGCACTTCCAAAATGAAGTTAGATAGTGCTAAATTAAATGGCATCTTCACTGTGGATAGTGTCAAAACAGCACAGTATAGCTTAGTGGTTGAAGCGGACGGCAAACAAAGTGATATGACGGTTAATGTACCGTATGCACAGGAAAATGAAAAACTAACCGTGATTGGTTTGCCTTATGTTGCTAACGCGATTGATAGTGTCGGGCACGTAGGGACTGCAAGATTTGATAAAACTGGTAAGACAATTAACGATAGTGAAGTCACGGCAAAAGTCGTTAAGTTTACCAAACAATTTGCACAAAAATATGTATCATCTTCAACTAAAGATATGTCAATGTTAATGTCCGACCCTGCGGGGTTAAATGGGGCTGTTGACCTTGTGACGTTAGATGATAGTAGTATCAAAGTAACAGGCACAAGTGATAAGCCAGTTGTGACAGCGACAATGACGGTTCAAGTTCATGGTACAAACATTATGCAAGTACAGACAATTAGGTTAGATTTGAAAAAGCAATCATCAACCTATTTTGTCACTAAATTTGTACAAGCATAGAAAGGATTTATTATGGATATTTATAACGCGTTGAAGCCTGTGTTGCTTGGTGCGGTTGTGATTATCGCAGGTGGTCGTGCAATCGGTCATTACGGTAAAAGTGAAACTAAAGCAATGTGGGTTACAATTTTAATTGGTGCTTTAATGTATTTCTTCATTAACGGACCAGCCAATACATTAAATGCCTTTTCTGGTTTGATGAATACAATTTTGAATTATATTCAAGGGCTAGGGGGCTAAGGTGTATGTACAATTACAGACGAGTTTATACTAATTCGGCAAAGTTCAAAACGATTTATGGCGATTTCAAGTTACCAGTCTTTATTGATACGCGAATTGCTGGTGTTTTGGCAATCACAACAGTGATCGATGCCGTGATTATTTTTGTGTTCAAACTTTATGCTGTGAATAATGGGGCTTTAACATGGGGGTTTGCTTTATTGGTTGGTACCTTAGTCGGTGTTTATCAATTAGACAAGCTACTCAAAGTTGATGATTTACCATTTGAGACAACGCTTAAATATGCCTTAACACATTATTGGCGTTATTGGTTTCAAAAGAAACAGTTGTATCAGGATAAACATTTGAACAGTAATAACCAACGGTATCAATTTTTATAGTATAAAAAAAGCATGTTTTCACACATGCTTTAATCATGTTATCGCCAATTAAAAATAGGGCAGTGTTGGGGCAGTTCCAGCAGATAACTAGTCAGAAAATTTTTAATTCTGAGACAACATATTTTGTAATTCCTCATAAACACTTGGTAACTCAAAGACATTATCTCGATCAATAAAATGCTTTCCACTTGGTAAAAGAACGAATTTGCAATTTAGATGCTCAGCTAATGTTTGGGAATAATGAGTAGGGACAATATCATCATCAATCGCCGAGATCACAACTGCTTTCTTTATCTTTGGTAAAATACTATCCATGGCAAGATGAAAATCAGTAAATTCATGCAATTGTGGCAATGTGTTGGTGGTTTCATCAAATCCAGAAACTAAAATTAAATTAACATTTGATACATCGTGCTGTGAAACAAATCTAAGTGCTTCAATACAGCCTAGACTATGACCAATAATTGTAATATTAGTTGATGTGTCAATAATTTCGTTTACTTTGTTGTCCCATTCATTCACTTTAGGATTGTCTGAGTTAGGCATTTTTATAATTTCAATTGGAATGGAAAGACTTTGCTGTGATTTTTTGTTAAGCCATGGGAACCAACTGTCTTCAGGAGTTGCAGTGTAGCCGTGAATTAAGTAAATTTTGTTTTCTGATTGTTTCATTTTTGTTCTCCGAATAATTGTTTCAACTTAAAATATAATTCTAAAAATATTGTAACAGAGTTTGTAGAATTAAAGTAGTTCATCATTTTGGTTACTTAAAACTATATGAAGAGGTGGGTGTGATAAAATGGATGTATTAACAACACGATATAAGAAAAAAAATATGCCTGAGAAATCAAAAAAATTTGAGAAAAAGAACGTGTTATATCTGGTGATTGCAGGACTAGCTTTAGTTATTATCATTTTATTAGCATCATGGGTCATAATTTCCAATAATTCGGGTTCGACTACTGAAGAAACTGGTACAACGGCTAAAGTAAGTAGTAGTGCATCAAGCGTATCAAGCACATCAACTAGCAAATATGTTGAGGGTAAAGATTACACTGTTAAATACTCAAATGACGGTGTTGTTGATAAATCTAGTGTTGATGAAGCTATGACAGCTACTGGTGTTAATAATTATGATGATGATATGGATACAAGTTCCGATGGCGGGAATTTTGCTAAGATTGAAATTTTTTATAATAAGTCAGAAAACGTTATTGTTCAAAAGCTATATAAGAATGGGTATAAAAATAATGAACCAACTATGATAAATGCTTATGATTTAAGCAAAAAGAAAATGGTTGATGGCTACATTAGTAAATCATATTATGATAATATGCCGTTGGTTTATACTTGGACGAATAATACGGTTCAATAAATTGCTTAGTGTTTGCAAATACTGCAAGCGCTTTTTATTTTGAAAGGAAAGCACATGTCAATAAAATTTTGTCGGAAGCTAATTATTTTGGCTTCTTTTTTGTTTGTTTTGGGTTTTGCACAAACACAAGTGTCCGCAAATGATAGTAGTAATTCGAGCAGCTCCGTGATTTCTGATGATACTACTAAGGCAATTGATGATGCTTCAAAGCAAGCTGAAAAAGCTGTTAGTGAAGTAACCAATGATGCAGAAAAAAAGTCTGGTGACACATCTTCCGCAAGTGACTATCCAGAAGATGTTATTAAATCAAAGTTAGGTCAACCTGATATGGACTGGGTCAACAGTCATATTTTGCAAAACTACAAGTTCTATCATCAAGATAGTTCATTGACAGATGTTTCATCAGGTGCGGCACATATCGTCACTGATCTGTTCACTGCAATTAACTTAAACATTGTTTATCCATTGTTTGATAAAGCGTTGTCTACTATGTTTAATTTAACTGGTATTACAAGTGGTATTAACAGTGTACTAACTAGTGTTGGGCAATATTCTAACAAAGCATGGCAAAGTGATGCCTTAAAAGGACTACTATATCTAGCATTTGGTGTTGGTCTAGTATGGACATTTGCGAAGAGTATTAAAAGTGGTGGCGGGTTAAAGTCCATTTTGACAATCGTAGTCATTGCTGTTGTAGGTTCTGCTTGGGTTGGAGCTGGTAGTACGGTATTGTCAACGATTAACACACTAACTTCTAATGCACAGACTGCGGTCTTTGTTTCAACTAGTGATATTAAAGGTGCATATAGTGATACAGGAGATAGTTTTCAAAATACATTGAGATATTCATATTTTGAACAGGCAGTTGAGCGACCATTTTTGTTAGGTAATTATGGTGTTGCCACTATGTCAGATGCCGAAAAAGGTAATGATAAAATGGGCAACCCTTATCGCTTAATTGGTGGTAATGTCACTGATGATGTGCTGTCAGAATTTGCGAAAAATAATAGTTATATTAAAAAGAAAGGCGGACAAGAGTGGTATCAAGTCGCAATCGCCTTTATGTCACCAGTGATGTCATTTGCTTATGGCGTACCATTGCTTATGGTTGGGTTGGCTAACTTGCTGGTTCAATTAGGGGCTATTTTGTTATATTATTTGGCGCCTTTTACAATCATGATTTCTCTCATTCCTAAATTTGCAAACAGCGCTTTAAAAACAGCAATGGGTGCGCTTGGTTTGCTTTTTGCTAAGGTTGGTTTGTTATTTGGTATCATGTTTATTACTTGGGTTGGCAATGTCACTGATACGGTGGTGCCACCAGTTGATAGTGCCAGTTCAATGTTGAACTCTATTGTTTATATTGTTTTGATGATTCTACTTTGGAAAAACAAAAGTTGGTTAGTACAAACGATTACTGGTTCAAGTATGGCTAATAATGCTATAAACAAAATCAGTATGACTAGGGCAGGGCGTAAAGCATTAGGTACGGCAAATGAAATGCGTAATAGTGCTAATCGTATGTATCAAGGCGCACGTAACGGTATCAAACGTGGCAAAGACATGAAAGACAATTACAAAGACAAGCATAGTGATGATTTTGATGATTATGCACTTCGTGATGAAATTGAACAGGAAGAACAAGCAAAGCGTAAGCAAGCTCGCAAAGACTACCTTTCAAAAGATATGGCAAAACATCAAGCACAAGTCAAAAAAGACCGTGCTAGTCGTTTGAAGAATGCAATGCCAAATCAAGATATACCACATGACACGCCACAGTCAAGGGGCAATGATTTTCCTGAAAATAACGGTACACATAGTAGAGCAATTGCTGATGAAGTGGAATTGCCACGCTATCAACGTTCAAAAGAATTAAAGAAAGTGCCTGAGATTTCTGATAGTGCTACAGAGCCAACAAGACGTGAGGCACGTTCAAAGGTATTGAAACTAAAAGATGATGCCACACATTTTAATCAACGTTTACAAGCTGATAATGAACAGCGTAAACAAAACAAGCAAGATTTAGATAAGGAGTTGCGATGAAAAAACTTCTGAAAGGCTATTTAATAGCTATTCTATCCCTTGTTTTTTTAATTATTGTCATTATTGGTATGTTTTTTAGCAATAGTGATCAGTGTCAATCTACCAGTACAGACGTTAGTGTCACAACCAGTGCTGATAAAGAAGCGGTTGCTAAGTCTTTGCATGACAACCTTAAAAAAATATCAGGTGTGACCGAAGCTGGTATTGCTGGTTATCTGGGTAATACACAACATGAAAGTGGTTTTAATGCTAGTGTTGTGCAATCAAATGCAACTTACAATGAGACAACGGCAATGAATGCTAGTATCAGTGGTTATGCTTTAGGGCTTAATCAATGGGACAATTCAAGACGTGTTGAGTTGCTGGATTATGCGAAATCTCAAAATAAAAAGTGGACTGATGCCAGCTTGCAATTAGATTTTGCGCTTAATCATGACGGCACAAACTCTGACTTATTAAAGCAAGGTCTGAAAATGACTAACGTTGATGATGCCACTGAATTTTTAAGAGCTAGTTGGGAACGTGGTGGTGCTGGGACAACAGCTACAAGACAAAGCTATGCTCGTTCTTGGTATGCTAAGTTTTCCAATGGGTCATCAGATACAGCCGTTGATACCGCCACAACTGGTACCGAAACGACTCAAAATACCGATAATACAACTAATAATTCAAATGGTTGCGCTACTAATGTTGCGCAAGGTATGGGAACTAGTGGTGCGCCAGTTAAAGAAATACCTAGTGCCTATAAAAGCAAAATTAAAGATACGAATTTCACAGCCACGTCATCATCAAATACTTATCCATTCGGACAATGTACTTGGTACACCTATAACCGTATGCAAGAATTAGGCACACCAGTAGAAAATGGTTTAGGCAATGGGGCTGATTGGGGCAAGAACGCTAAAGCCAAAGGTTATAAAACTGATAGCCAACCACATGTGGGCTGGGCAGTTAGTTTCTCACAAGGTGCAGACGGTGCCGACCCGACTTACGGACACGTTGCCGTAGTTGAAGCGATCAGTGATGACGGTAAGCATTTCTTAGTTAGTGAATGTAATGTTGTGGCATCTGGGGCTGGAACGGTTAGTTTTAGAGAATTAACAGCAAGTCAAGGCGTAACCTTTATTCAAGGTAAATAATCGAAAGGAGATAGTATGAAAAATAGCCGTTTAATCATTGTTGCGTGTTTAGTTTTGGATGGTATTCTTGTAACACAATTTAATCAGATGCCTAATTTAGATAAACAATTGGTTCAAGCTAAAGCTGATTTAAAGCAAGCTAAATTAAGTCAAAAAAAGTCAAAGACAATCGTATCTAGTCCTCAATCACAACAATCGACAGTTAGTAATAGCACTAATCAAGTCACTAATTTTGTAAAAACATTTAGTAATCAGCCTACTTCAACTTATTCTGATAGTTTAAAAGGGTTGGCATCACAAAAAGTGATTAACGAACTCACTCAAACTTTTGCGCCTAGTGTGACGTTTAGTGATAAAGCACATTATGATGTACCACTTGTCGGGCTTAAAAATGCTTGGGGGTCTGATTTAGAATATCTAGTTATTACTAAGAGTGATGTACAAAGTGTGGCTTACACAATCACTTATGATACTGATGAAAAGCAAGTGACTGATATGTCACGACTAACCTTGAAAGGGGCATTCGATAATGAAAAATAAGGTTTTACTTAGCATTATGGGTTTGCTTTTAATTAGTCTTGGCATCACAATGTCAATCACAAATCATAAACGGTTACAAATAGCAGACGTTAGAAAGGAAGTGTCGCAAGTGAAAAAGCTTCAAAACCATGTAACGACACAAATTGATAACTTACAAACCACGTACAATGCAAATGATGCGACAGCTAAACGAAAGTTATTAGAATTTGCAAAGGCTTATTATACTTTTAGTAGTCAAGCTGATTATGATAAGCGATTTAATCAAGTATCAGATATTTTAAGTCTATCAAGCGAACAAAAAAATAAATTATTTGATAGTGGACTAGATGCCACAGGTGGGTCCCGAATTGATAATCTCGGTTTAACTAGTGAGTATCAAACAGCCACAGGTTATACAAGTGATATAGATAATCAAACAATCGAAAGTCTAGCGACTGTAATTGTACAAACTAGTGGTACAGGTCAAAAATCAATCAATCAAACAGTTTTTTTACATGGCTGGTTTGATATAAAAACGCAGAAATTAACATCAATTAAAATTAACTCAATATCTTAGTGTGTCATATATACTTGACATATTAACTAGTCTACTCTAGAATGGTGTTAGTCACATATAAATGACATTGGAGTTCAGTATGAATCATATCAAAGAGTATCGCAAAGCAAAAAAGATGTCACAATACGAATTATCACAAGCGATTGGTGTGGCAAGACAGACTATCAATTTGATTGAAAATGATAAGTATAATCCATCATTATCGCTTTGTTTGAAATTAGCTCATGTACTTGGAACTGATCTAAACGCACTTTTCTGGGAGGAAGACGATGACAAATAAGGAAAAATTTTCAACAAGAATGTTAAAACGCTTTTATGGTGTTCAAGGGGTCTTAGACGAATATAGACGTAACGAAATTTATAAAATTGGAAACACTGCTTTCATAGCTATGTTCTATTATTCTCTGATTAGTAATTTTCTTGTGTTTCTAATTCTAAGCCTTGATGAGTATAAACATTTGGAAAGTATTTTTCTCTGGTATATTGGGGCTAATATTATATTCGTAGTATTCGGTATCTCTGGATACATTATTTTTGCAACAAAGAGTAGGCATTTAGTTGAAAATGAAGTCCAAGATATTGCCTATCAGAAGAAGCGTCTAATCAATATATCTATAAAGCAAGGTTTTACTTTTGGCGTATTAACCTTTATTCTTAACGGAATTATGTCACCACATTTGAGTGAATTAACTTCATGGCATACAGTCAGAGTTTACATTATAGAAGGTGCTTTCTTTGGCTTAGCAATGTATTTTTACCAAAGAATGAATTTAAAAAAAATAAAGGAGTAATTATGAAACACTATATTAGAGGGGGCAGTAAAACTAAGAAAGGGAATAAAAAACAGTTACCCAAACCCATTACAATTATTATTAATAGCGTATTACCAGTCATTTTGTTATTAGTGACTGGTTTTTATTTTATACCGAAAGCATCAATGTATTTTCAAAATAATGATGTTAAAGGGTTAGATACAAATGTACAAGCCGTGATGTTTTACAATGCTGATTGCGCACATTGTCAAAAGGTCTATCCCAAAATATTTTGGCACAATGTTTTGAATTTCAATCATGATGACAAACAAGTTCAAACAATCAATGTGCAAAACGTCAATAACAAACATTACGTGAGCGACTTTGCGATACAAGAAACACCAACGTTTATGAAACCAAATAACCCAAACATGAAATTGGTGTCAACTGATGTGAAACAAATCAATAATTTTGCAGAGACCGGGGCAAGTGATCAATGACAAATTTTAAAAGAAAGGTGAGTATTTAATTTATGGCAAAGAATGTCAATGTAAAGTATGAAAACCCAGTTGTGCAGTATCAAGATAATTTACTCCTCACAACAGTGGGTGATGTGTGGGCTTACTATCAGTTGAAACCATTTCAAATCAATGTCGCCAATGCACAAGATAAAAGCAATTTTAAAGAAACATTTGTTGATGTGTTTGAGCGATTACAAAAATATGATGATGTTGATTTGAAGTTGATTCCAGTTGATATGGACTTGGCGGGTCGTATTCAAGGTACTAGTCCTGATTGGGCAAAAGATATATCTGATGTGGCGCAATACTATATGGGTCAAGAAGAAGTCGATATTTTGGAAAGTGAATTTAATCCAGCAATTCGTGATGAATTCTATGTTGGCGTTAAGTTGAAAAATACCAGTGTTGGGGACGGCTTAAAAGACAAATTCCAGTTTGCCACCGACCTTATTTTAAGACGTTTGGCAGAAACCATGCGTTATCAGGTCAAGTTTGATGACAAATTCTTTGAACGTTATCAAACCATGAATGACGATGTACTTGGTATTTTACGACCACTAGATGCAACAAAGATGAGTGAAGACAAACTAATCAATATATTGGGATCAACCTATCATCATCAAGGCATAAAAGATTTCTCTAATATGCGTGATACGGCTTTTGACTTAGCAAAATTGGGTATTGTTAAGCGTGAAACACAGGAAGAAACAGATTATATTAGTCACTTGGTTTTGAATTTGCCTGATAGATTAGACAATTTAGCGCTTATTCCTGAATTGCAATCATTTAAATTTCCTGTTGAAGTTCATTTTAAAATTAACTTTCCACAACGAGACGGTTTTAAAGGTATGAAGCAAGAGACCAGAAGTTCAAAAGGGAAGTATAAAGATGAACTAGAAGATGCCTTACTAAGTGATGATGATAGTTCAAAGCGATCTCGTACTAATTTTGCTTTGGCACAAGATTTGGCTGATGTCATGGATAGTAAAGATGCCTTTATGCAGTGGTTACTTGTATTAGTGGTTCGTGATGATGATGTTGAGGGATTGAAAACAAAAATTCGTGAAGTAAAGACACGGTTATCAACTGTTAATCGTGAAATAGATGTTTTTCAACCTAGTTTTAATCAAGAATTATTGTTGTATCAAAACTTACCAGCGACCAATTTGGGAGTGTTTAAACGTTGGCGACAATTTACCAATGCGCCAGCTCTAGCCCAGTTGATGTTTGGCACTAGTCATGAATTAGGTTCTCGAACAGGTTTTTATATCGGACGTGTATTAGATACTAACCGTTACTTTAGTGTGGATAGTGCCGTGGCATCTTCAAGAACATTGTTGTTGATTAACCCAGTGATTGCCAACAAAGGTATTGTTGGGGCGAAAACAGATAGTCCGCACATAGCAATCACTGGCGATACCGGACAAGGAAAGTCATTCTTGGTTAAAGTATTGCTTTTATATTTAGCAATGTTTGATGTGAAGCTACTATATGTTGACCCAAAACAAGAAGTGAGACGTTGGTTTAAGGAATCACTCGAAAATAACGACAACCCATTTTTCACTAAGCTGATGAATTCATTTCATTATGTGACTTTGAATGCCAATGATAACTCTAATCGTGTTGTCCTTGACCCAATGCTTACTTTGAATAGTCAGAGTACCGTAGATGAAAGACCTAGTGTCTTAACGTTGGTTAAGGAAATGTTGGTACAGGTTCGGTCAATCTCACAAGATATGAAACTTGATACGGCTTTAACCAATGCGATTAAACAAGTCTGTAATCAACGCTTGGCTGGCGAGCAAGTTGGTACAATGGCGATTATCGAAATTCTAAAAACTGGCAATGAGAAGTCACAACAGTTAGCGAATTATTATGAGAGTGTCATTCCTGATAGTATGCTCAAACTGGCTTTTAGTGACGGACAAACGGATAGTATCGAATTTAATAATCAACGGACAATTTTAGAAGTGACTGGTTTGGACTTGCCACACGCTGACCAGGAAGTACGTAGTTACACTGAAACGCAAAAATATTCGGTGTCGATTATGTTGGCACTTGGTAAATATTTAGAGAAGTTTGGACGTGAAGACACGAAACGCTTTAGTGCTGAAATTATTGATGAAGCTTGGATATTTAACGCTTCGCCTGCTGGACGTAAAGTTTTGGACGGCATCAAGCGTTTGGGTCGTTCCGAAAACAATATGTTGATTTATTCCACGCAAAGAGTTGGCGATGTCAATGATGAAAAAAGTAACGGTCAATACGGACAAATTTTTGCCTTTGATAGCGCTGATGATAGTGAGCGTGAAAATATCTTACGCCATTTTGGTCTGCCAGTAAACAAATCAAATATGGATATGTTAAAAGACCTAAAAAAGGGTCAATGTTTGTTTAGAGATATTTATGGGCGTGTTGGTAAAGTGGTTATCCATTCGCTATTTGAAGAATGGACGAAAGCTTTTAAGACAGTTGATAAGAATGCTGGTGCGGAGCTTGAAGCCCTTTATTACTGATGTTTAGTGCACTGTAACCAAATTGGTGCTTGAATAAAAAGACAGTTTTTTATTTAATATGGGTATACAAAAAAGGGGTGCAAAACATGCAACACACAAAAACGATGGTTTCAACATTATATTTAGGTTTTGAATTGTTGGCCATATTAATGTCACTTAATTTAATCATTTCTCACGAATTATCAAATTCTGAAAATATTTTTCTGCTAATTGCGACTTTATTTATTGGTATTTTTGGTTTAAAATTTGATACCTTTCATGCAAAAAATTGGATAACAAAAAAATTTCAACATACTTTTATCAATTTTTGGAATTATATATTACAAATAATATCTTGGGTTGTGATTTCTAACATGCTAGTAAACAAAGGATATAGTGAATATTCTATTTTTATCATACTACCTATACTATTGTTAATATTATGCGTGTTAAGCCGTATTCTCACGTTCAAATTTTCTTCAAACAAAATATTTTGTTATTTTCAACTGATAATGATTTTTCTAGTTGTTGGAGGTATTGCAAAAGGTATCCCTACCGGATTGATTTATGCTTTTTCCAATACCAATTCTGTTAAATCATTTACAGCAAGTGCGTTGATCTCAATCCCATTTGTTATTTTAATGGTTAAAAAATTAATGGAAACCAATAATGTCAGGGAAATACAAACTAGCTACTCGTTAAAATCAGTTTTTGCTAGACGTGATTGGTTTATCATTATATTAGTACACATGGTTGCGTTATTCTTTGACTCGGGATTTTGGTTACATCCACTTAGTACTTGGCATTTAACGATTGATGGTTTTATGTTTGGCTTTTACGCGGGATTTGTAGAAGAAATATTGGCTAGGGGATTAATATTTGGAATATTAATGAAGGTTTATGTTCATGAAAAAAATGGAATGTTTAAAGCGATTATATATCAAGGTATTATTTTTGGGATAGTGCATTTAAGTGGTATTATTTCAGGAGAGGGGATAACAGCTATTTTTATTGCCATCGATGTCACCGCAATGGGCATTGTTTGGGGTTTAATTTATTTATTATCACAACGACTATGGATTGTGATTGTTTTGCATATGGTATGGGACATTTTAGAAAGCATTATCAGTCAGGAGTCTAACTTGTCAATTCCTGGATTCCAAGGCATAATGGTATCAGTATTAGTTAGCCTTATATTTTTATCCTTATCTATTTTTTTATTTAGGAAAAACAATTATAAACTTAAACACTTGTAAAAAAAATAAAACTACATTTATTATATATTTGGAAAATAAAAATGAAAAATAATTTACAACAAATTAGACAAAACTCCGGATTGACACAACAGGAGGTTGCTGATTCGTTATTCGTAACTCGTCAAAGTATTTCACGTTGGGAAAATGGTTCTAGAGAACCATCAATTTCAATCTTGGAGGATTTAGCAAAACTTTATAACTCTTCTTTACCAATTTTGTTGGGGTATGATGTAGTTTTAACAAAAAAAACCAATTATTTTTCTATACTAGGCAACTTCATATTTAATTTTTTTGTTGGTTTGCCGGTTGTTGGAATTGTTGGGTTGTTATCATTTATTTTGGCTAGTTTTTCTTTTGCACTCGTCGTGATTCCAGTGTATGTATTGTATGAAAAACTTTTCGAAAATCGTAGTATTAGATTTATTTTACTTAGTTATCATCCGCAAGGATTTGCTGCACTTTTACTATATACAATTACTTTTTTATTAGGATTAGCTCTTATTTATGCACTTTTATCATTTTCTCGGCTATTTTTTATTTTTCTAAAAAAATATTTTAGATATAGTTTTAAATCTATTCGATATGATATTATTGAAAGATAAAATACTGTTAATGTCCTTTATAAAAAAATAAATATTATAATAAAAATTATGTAGGGTGTGGTTTTAGAATTCACTATTTTTTGCATAGTTCTTTGACTGATAACTATGCAAAAAAATAATCATGAATTTTTAATTTCATGTTTGAATAAATTTTAAAAACAATTAAATAAAGAAGTTAATAAAGGCAAAGAGCTTATATAAAAAGACTTTGCTTTTTTTTGATGACTAATACAATGACTGTACAGTTGACAGAGTTTATCGTTAGTTGTTTTAATTATTGTATTATTTGAAACATTTGAACTAATTAGAGTTGATAAAAAGATTTTGGAGATGTTATGACTAAAGTTGATTTTAGAATGGCAGATTTACAAAACACGATGCTTGGTTATTCCGAGGGTATGCTTGTTAACGAAGATGTTTTACGTAAAGCTAATCGTGCTTACAAAATATTTCATGATAAGTATTTAGCTATCAAAGACCAAATTAAAGATTTTGATGAAGCAAGATATGCTTTTATCTATCATGATATGTCGTTAGAATATTTTGCAAAACAAGCAAAGTTAATGGTTAGAGCTGGTAATTATAATAGCTTAGATATTTTTGGTAATTACCTTGAATATATTGATAGTTACAATGAATTATCGGCATTGATTAGAAACGATTATGTGCCCGTTAGCTGTGATGAAAAGAGAGTTTAATGATGAGTGAATTTAAGAAGTATCGTATGACACGAAAAGATGTGTTGTTATTGGTGCAAGCCATTATCAATGTTCATGGGAAAATTGCTTGGCAAGATTATGCAAGTGATAGTCCTTATCCCGACCAGCATAGTCTTACCCTGAATGAAATTAAGGGCAGTCCTCAAAAATTTGAACGATTTAGAAATGAGTTCACGCATCAAATGTATGATAACGTCATCAATGATGAGATGCAAAGATTGGAGACAGATGTTTAAGAAAATTAAATACAGCGATCAGTATTTAGCAAAGACTTTATTTAAAAGGGCTTTGCTTTTTATTTTGTTTTCAGTAACGGTTTGCTTTGGGTTTTGGTATCTGAATATTTTTCACTTGTTGATGCAAGGGCAATATAGTTGGTGGTATCTGTCACCAGTTGTTTTAAGTATTCTGCTGACTGGTTTGTTTGGTTGGGGTTTGTTTTGGTTTTACAAGCACTATGTTCCAGAACATTCCGACTTTATTTCAAAGTATTTGAAAACAGTTGAATTACGCCAGATGATAAGTTTGTTGATTGTTTCTAAAGGGTTCTTTGATACTGCTAGTGATGATAATGGGACATTTATCGCTTATTTCCCAAAATTGAAATTAAAGGTACTACACAAAACAGGTCAACTGATTTTACAAGAGCCAGTAGACGGCCAAAAATACATGGAAAGTTTTTCTAAAAATGAGTTTGATAATGTTGTTGAAACAGCATTACTCGCTGATATGCAAACAACTGAATTTAGTAAAAATATAATGATTAGTTCCTTTGCTTTTGACCCGATTAAATTTAGACGACAGTTAAAAGAATTGAAACCTAAAAAAGGGTTATTGCAGATTTCAAAGGGTATTGATTGGAAGTATGATACTTTCTACAATGCTTTAATATCAGGTAACGTTGGTACTGGTAAGTCGTATACCATGTTTGCGATTATCGGACAGTTGTTACAGGTCACTAAATTTGTTTATATCATTGACCCAAAACGGTCTGATTTAGCTGGTTTAAAACATGTACCTGAATTAAAAAATAATGTTTTTAGTGTGGCATCTGAAATCAATCAAGCTGTGATAAATTTTTATACTAAAATGATGGCTCGTGCTGAAAAAATTGAAGCAATTAAAGTATCGGGTCAAGTTGGGACTTATAAAGATTTTGGGTTTACACCTTATTTTTTAGTGTTTGATGAATTTGGTGCTTATTATGAAATGAATGATAGATTGGCTTATGATGACCCAACTAAAGCTAGTTATGAGACAGCAATGTCAAATCTTAGAGAGATTGCTATGTTGGGACGTGAATTAGGTTTTTATATTTTAATTGGTATGCAGAGACCTGATGCAGGCACGTTACCTATGGCAATACGTAACCAATTGAATATGCGTATCAACATGGGTGTGCCAACACCTGAAATTGAAAAAATGGTATTCCCTGATAATGAAAAGCAGTTGCGCCCTTTGTCATCTAGTTTGAAAGGCTGGGGCTTTATTAAGATTGGGGATAGTCAAGTCAGGTCATTCTTTGCACCAGAAGTACCAAAAAATTTTAATTTACATGAATACATGCGTGAAAATATCGCAATAAGAGAAAGTCAGGGAAAATAATGGTAGATGATATTATGGCAATTGAGCGAACTAGGTTAAGTTTAGTGAATGGTTCAAGAAATATGTCGTTGATGTTGGATAAGCTACGTTCGATTGATGCCAACGAAATGGCTAATATTAGAAATATTGTTAAGAATATTGATGTTGAAAGTGGCGCAATTGAAAATGAAAAAGCGTTACGATTTATTGCAGAAATAAGAGATGTTGATGTTTTTGATTTTACACAGGATATTGTTGATTTGATGAAGCATATTGAAAGTTCGCAAGAACAGTTAGATGCGTATATCAAAGAGTTTAGAAAATTGGTCTAAATTGATGCGATTTGTGAAATTTGCTGAAATGACTAGTTTGTGAAATGTAAAAATAGTGTTATTTGATGTTTGTGAATTTTAAGATTTCACAAGCATTTTTTAGTGCTTATCAACGTTGATATACCGTTACTTATGATAGTGAGACTTATGTTAACCTGAAATGGTATAGCCCATTTTTGTGGGTTGTGAAAAGTCTAGTTTATAAGTTAAAATAGCAATATACTATTAATTTGTTTGAATAATATTCTATAAGGAGCATACATGACACTCGAATATGAAAAACCAAATAAGGTCTTTAAAAGTGAATTTGGCTTTGTTAAGTATAATGTGGTAGGTTCTGGTGAACCACTAATACTAGTACATGGAACGCCATGGTCTTCATTTAATTGGCGTAAAATAATTCCAGCTTTAAGTGAGTGGTTTACAGTCTATTATTATGATTTATTAGGTTATGGTGAATCAGAAAAAAATGTGTCTGATGTATCGTTAGGTGTTCAAAATGATATTTTATCTGCTTTAATAAATTATTGGCATCTTGATAAGCCTAAAATTGTTGGGCATGATTTTGGTGGGGCAACCGTACTGAGAACCTATTTAATTAATAAAATTGACTTTGAAAAGATATTGTTAATTGATCCTGTTGCTGTGGCTCCGTGGGGTTCACCATTCTTTTCTCATGTTGCTTTGCATGAATCTGCTTTTAGTGGTCTACCAGACTACATCCATGAAGCTGTGTTAGAAAAATATGTTAATGGTGCTACGTTTCATAATATGAATTCGGAGGCGTTAGAAGGTATTAAAAAGCCATGGTTAAGTGAAAGTGGAAAAAAAGCATTTTATCAACAAATAGCACAGTCAAATCAGAAGTATACTGATGAAATTGAAATTTTATACTCTAAAATTGAAAAACCAATAGTTTTACTATGGGGTCAAGATGACATCTGGATTCCAATAAAACAAGGAGAAAAGCTCAATAAATTAATTCCTAATTCCTCTTTGATTCCTATTAAGGAGGCAGGCCATTTGGTACAAGAAGATCAACCAGCTCTAGTCTTATCTTATATTCTTAAGTACCTAAAATAATTACACTAAGAATACCTGATTTTATTACAGATTTAAAAAAAACGATACAACATATTGGTTGTGTCGTTTTTGTTTTGAATAAAGGAGTTATTAAAATGAAATACCATGCTAGAAGTCCAACACTTAGTATCTGTGTTTGGCTTTGCTGTTAATTAAATATTTGTAGTTAAAAAAAGAAAAGTAGGTAAAATTATGGCTTTAGAAGTTAAAAAAATTCAATCTTTGTCCGCTCAATCAATTGAAGATTTGAAGGCAATTGAAAAGATAGGTGGACTTGAACACCTTGCTCAACTAAGTGATGAACTTAAGAAAGCAATGGCAGATGAAGAACAGTTACGTGCTGTTAGTCCAATGCTGCCACCTTATTTTGCAGAACTACGTAAGAACTTAGGTTTTTTGCTTGGTACGGCTAAGTCATTGCAGACACACGGTGTCAACCGTACAAAGGATATTGAGGGTCTTTTGGATCAACTGTCACATATCAAGTAAGTAACTATTGTTAAAGCTCTAGTCTTTTACAGCAAATGTCCTGTGAGAGACCGGGGCTTTATGTACATAGTGACTTTATTTTAGGCGTGGCTCGACCAAAGGAAGAGACAGTGCCACGCCCAGCCCTAGCGTAGCGTTGGGGCTGGGTGCGTGGTCGCTGTTAAGCAAATGCAAAGCATTTGTAAGCGACTGGCACATGCGTCAAAAATAAAGTCACCAAAAAGGCTTTAACCCCCAGTTACTAACAGGGGGGTTAAACCGGTAAAAACGCTGAAAGCGTCAACCCAATATGGGGAACAAACGCTGATATGAAGCGATTTAGATTAAAAAAGCAAATGTCCGGTTGAAAACGCCAAATCGGACATTTTGAGAAAGGAAAGCCGACATGATAACGATTAATCATAAACCAAAAGCGTACACACCTATTTTTCTAGGAACAATTCAACATAGCATACGGTTATCGTTAGAAATCATTATCATGATTGGCATGAAATGGCATGATGAAATTATTGAAACTTATAACGTAACCATTTCGACTATTGACTTAGGACAATTACCCAATATCGGTAGTGAAATTCCAATTAGTGAAATCACAGGTAGTGAGCTATTAGGATTCAAAGCAAAAATGAGACAGTCTGACGTCCAATTACAAAACAAGGTTTCAAATGAATTAGAGCAATTAGTTGATTTAAAAAACGTTGGTCGCTACCAACTGTTGAAAGGAAAAAAGACAATGACACAAGAATTAAATGTACCAGAATTAACAAATAATAATTTGATACTAATACGACAATTACTTGATGTAACACAAGAAGAATTGGCAATTACTATGGGTATCAATGAAAAAACAATACGACGTATTGAAAATAAAGAACAAGGTATTAGTGAACGTTTTGTAAACAATTTACTATCAGTTTATCCAGATTTAGCTCAAAGTATTGAAGTACAATTCGATTTGATTTCTTTGACATTTCCGGATTTAACTTCAAAACAAGTAATCAACGATGTACTAAATATTCAACCTGATTTATTTTTGGAACGGCCAACATCACAAAATTTCTATACCCGTGAAATGGCATTTGCTGGCGAAAAGAACATTTATATTCAAGACTTTGCACCTATTAAAAGCCCTGAAACACAGGCCATTGAACAAAAGTATGGGACAACTTTATATTTAACTGGTAAAGGCACACGCCTATTTGAAAAGGCTTTGTTAGAACAAAATGTCACTTGGCGTGGTTTCTTTCAAAAAGCGAGACAGTATCGAGGACATCTCACTCGGTTAGATATTGCTATCAACGATAAATGGGGACTTCTAGATATGAATGATCTCGTAAAAGCCGTGCAAGAAAAACGTTTTTGGAGTAAATCAAAATCTTATGCCGTTCATGGCAACGTTGATGATGGTTGGACGGTGAACTTTGGAAAATCACCGTTTGTTATTCGTGCTTACGATAAACGCAAAGAACAAGCCAGCAAAGGCTTTGACACAGACGTACAAAACCGTGTGGAATTAGAATTACATCAAGATAAAGCAGAATATGTCATTGATGAATGGCTTGATCAGGACAACAATAAAACATTAACGGAAATCACCTTTGATATTTTGTATACGTATCTTTGGTTTACTGATAAACCAATTGAGGAAAAGCTACTAAAAGCTGATAAAGTTCGTGACACGATTGAATCTTCCGTTGAACCAATGCCCGCTTGGTCATTACTAACCGCTCTAGGTCATAAAATGAAATTTATTCGTCAACCCAAAGAACAAAGTATTGAACGGATTGAAAAATGGGTTTTGGATTCAGTTGTGCCTAGTTTGGCCGTCTTGAAAAAAACTGGTCATTGGGCAGAAGTGATTGAGGCCATAAACAGTGCTGAATTATCCTCTGAACAACAAAAGTTAGTTAAGGCTACGATGATTAATGCCATTACACAAGCCAATCAAAAATTAACTATTAATTTTGAAAAACCCAAAAAACGTTATCAAGAAATTTGAATATTACTTGTTGTTAATAGATTCAATCTGAATGCTTTCCAAATTCATTAAGTTTTAAAAGCAGAGGTAATAACTCTTTCGCTTTATGGGTCAAGTGGTATTCTGAATGAAATGGCGCTTTATTGCCAGACAATGATTTTGAAATAAATCCTTCAACTAACAAAGTATCAAGCGAACGAACTAACATCATATTAGTAATTTCAGGTAGTTGATTTCTGAGTTGATTAAAACCAATGCCTTCATTTTGAGCAATAATCCAAAACAAATTAAGACGCCATTTACCGGAAAAAGTATCCATAATCCTTGTAATGCCACACGACCATTTATTAGTTGATTGCATTTAGCAATGCCTCCTAAGTAACAAAATTGTGCCTACTATTTTATCATTATGATATTGATTATACTTATTTTACTTACAAAAAGAGAGGGTCAACATGAATTTTTTAGAACAATTAGATATGAGAAAATCAATTAGACATTTTGATAATAAACACAATATCAGTGATGATGAAATTTTAAACATATTAAATCACGCTGCCAACGCACCATCAAGTAACAATGCTCAACCATGGCAGGTTGTAGTCATTAAAAATAAAGAACTATTAGTTAAAATGCAGAAATTTTCTTTTAATCAAGAACAAGTTGGGCAAGCTTCAGCTATCTTTTTAATATTAGGAGATCGGCAAAGCTATGAAGTTAATCGATTAATACAATTAAGTCTTAAATATCATCTAATTACTGAGCAAGAAATTGGCAATAAAAAACAAAGAATTGAAACTTATTTTTCTTTACATCCAGAAGATAAACAGGAAATAGGTCTTCGTTTTGATGTTGGCCTATTTAGTATGAATTTGATGCACGTTCTACGTACATTTGGTTACGATTCAGTACCGATGAGGGGTGTTGATTTTGAAAAAATAATGGAGATGCTTAAATTACCAGAAAAATTAGAGCCAATTCTTCTACTTCCTGTCGGTAAAGCAACTACATTTGGTCATTCACATCAGCGTGAATCTGCTGAAAAATTTACGACTATCATTAAATAAAACACTCAAATAACAAGCAAGTACTTGTTTACCAATAAATAAGTACTTTTTTAATGACAAAATAAAAAGGAGAAAACAATGACACAAAAAATATGGTTAAAACCAGACCAACTAGAAAACTACGTCGATCAACTTCAAGGATTCAGAAACACTTATCAATCGTTATTAACTGTTTTAGCATCTGATCGTCAGAATTTTGAATTCAAACCTGGGGCACCAAACTTCCAAAACACACTTCAGATGTCAATAAAGTTACATCGTTACATTCAATCGGTGCAGTCACAAACCTTTGGTGATGTTTTGATTTTTGGAAAAGAGTTAGACAAGCAAGTGCAAAATTTAGTTGAAACCAGTATTGCTTTAACCTTTGAATACCGTGACTTAACCAACTTATTAAATGGCCATGATATCAATAGCGAAAGTGGCATAAATCTGATTGAAGCAAAAATAAAACAAGCGAAAAAACAACTTTATGAAGCCTCACGATAAGTAATATTAGGCTGTAAATTTTTAAAACGTTTATCATCTTGACGTTATAAACGTTTGTTAGTCTGAAATTGTACACTATTGAGCAAAGGAGAATAAAAAAACAAATGACAGCAGAAGAACCAAAGAAACGGAAACGCCAACCACGATTAAACGAAAACCAACGGTACTTAATTGAACATTTGTGGAACAATGAACAATTATCACAGACTGATATTGGTCGTCAATTAGGTTATGACCCATCAGTGATTAGCCGTGAATTAGACCGTGGCAATGTCCTGGATTTTTCAAATTTAGACCGTCACACTTTATTAAGAATGAGTATTCATGCACGCATTAAGTATTCGGCGCAACGTGGTCAATATATCGCGACTAAGAAACGCTTTCGTGTAGGACAAAGACTATTGCTTACACCAGAATTAAAGGAGCTGATTGAACACTGGATTAATGTGGAACATTGGACACCTGAACAGATTGCGGGAAATGTGCAAGATGTAGAAGTATCGTCCTCAACCATTAGAGACTGGTCAAAAAGAGGTCTAATCGATATTCGTACCCACAAATATCATCGTCAAGATGGTTCACCTAAACAACGAGAGTTAGCCAAGAATCAAAGAGCAAGACAACGAGAAATTGCTCGCTTACGAGAAAACTTACAAAAGAGTGGAGAGCTAGTGCGCCATTCAATCTATGATCGTTCACCAGTAGTGGCCAAGCGCAAACAATTTGGGCACTGGGAAATTGATTTAGTCTTACCGATGAAACAAAATAACGGGCAATATCAAGACCATTCAGCTATTATGACGGTCGTTGAACGCAAGACACGCTTTTATGCCTTAATTAAAGTTAAAAGTAAACAATCGAAAGACATGATTGAAGCGTTTAAACTATTTTATAAACGCTATGGTAAAGCAGTAAGAACAATTACCGCTGATAATGGCTCCGAATTTATTTCTTGGGACTTCTTAGAATACGTTCAAAAAGAACTTAAAATAAAACTCTATTACTGCACACCGTCATCACCACATCAACGTGGATCTAACGAAAACCGCAACGGTAAATTACGTGACTGGTTCCCTAAAGGCACAAGTTTTAAGCCAGTAAGACAAAAACAATTAGATGAGGTGGCTGACAAAATGAACGCTATGCCGATGCGAATAGCTTTACAGGGTAAGAGTCCAGTTGAGTTGTTTGATAAAGAGTATAAAACGATGCAAAGATATCGAAGAGCTTATGCAAAAAGAAAAAATAAAAAGGTATAAAAACGTGGTAAGTACGCAAAGGTGGGAAAAACAGAATTTAATAACATTGCTGAGTCACATTGATGTATTCTGTTAGCTGTGAGATACTAGAATATATTTAGACATTACAGAGGGAAAATAAAAATAATGCAACGCAATGATATTAAATCAGACCCACAAAACATTGAACTTTTTTTTGGTCGAAATGAATTTTATATACCTAGTTATCAACGTCCTTACGCATGGCAAATATCGCAATGTGAGCAATTAGTAGAAGATATTGAAACGCACCAAGAAAACTTTGATGCAGGTACACAAGATAATTATTTTTTTGGTGCCATTTTGATAGCCCAAGAGTCAGGTGAAGAGCATGATGTTACATTGATTGACGGTCAACAGAGAACTACTTCGTTTATGTTGTTACTTAAAGCGGTTTTAATTAAAATAAAAAGTGAACTGCATAAGTTAAATGATGATACCCTGGATGATGCTAAGTTGATTGAAAAACTTACCGAGTTAAAAAATAAGATTATATCTATGATTTATAATTTAGGAGAAGATGAATCTTATTCGTATAGAAAAGATAAGTATGAGTTACAAAAGAAAGATACAAAATATTTCAATGATTCTGTATCAGAATTATACGCCACTGATATGGTGACTATATTAATTAATGAAAATATAGAAACGATTCGAGATCAAGTTATTAAGCTGGCTCATAAACAAAAAGATAATAAATACAGTAACTATTACAAAAACTTCAGATTTTTCCATGAGTATTGCAGTAAGTTAACTAACACTCAAATTAGAGATTTCACAACACATCTAATTGAATATTGTCAAGTCATCACAATAACTAGTTTCAATACAGATCAAGCCATTAACATTTTCAATTCACTGAATGGGACAGGCGTACCACTGACCCCAATTGAAGTCATCGTTTCAAAAACGACTGCTAAGGCTATGGATAGAAAACTATTTGAAAAAAATTGGCAGAATATCGTAAAAAAATCTGATAATTCTCCTGTGAACTTAAACTTGCTAATGACGCATTATATATTTATGCAATTATCGGCTCAACATGGATCTATGTCCCGTAATCCCGGAATTAGAGCTTTTTTTGCAGAGAACAAAACATTATTGAATAATGATGTACAATTCACTTCAGATTTAGATAAATTGTTGGATATAATTACTAGTTTTTATAACACGGAATTAGGCCAAATAATGACAAAATTCAACAGTAATTTTCTGCCTTTTGTATCAAGTTATTTATTCTATCGAAATGACGATGCATATCTATCATATTTATTACGATTGTCAGCAGTGCTAGAAATTACTGATTTTGCTTATGGAAACAGTCGATTCAAGGGTTTCCTTGAACGCATCAATCTAAAGTATAGTCAAGTCGATACAGTTTCAGAACAGGAACTACTTAAAGAAATAAAGCAGAACATAGTAGAAAATTTCAATAAAGATGATATCGAACAATCTTTAACTGATAGTGGAGTTCCAAATTCGTTAATTATCTTGAACGAATATCTCTATGCTCAAGAGCAACAAATACCGTTTGACTTAACTACAAATCCAGATATTGAACATATCATGCCACAAAGTGGCTATAATAGAGCAAATATTATACAAGACGCTAATTTGACCGATCAAGAAGAGTTCCATGAATACGTTGAAAAAATCGGAAACAAAATACTTCTTGAATCCGAGATAAATCGAGGCCTGGGTGATGCTTGGTTTAGAACTAAAAAACAAAATGTACTAAGTAACCACGGTTATAAGGGTAGTAAATATCCCATTGCGCAAGGTCTCGTTGATTATCCTAAAGACACTTGGAATCGCGATGATATTGACCAAAATACAAAGAAAGCTGCACAACGCATTACAAATTTCATTTTTTCATAAACGAATTCTTTTAAATAGTTAATTGACATCATGCTTTTATACTAAAAAACTTACTAACAATCCTTACTAGCGACAAACAAAACAAATTGGTCGTCTTGATGATGCATATCGATACAAATACCAGCATTAGCAAAACAGATTTATGAAACTACTGGATTAACAATTCGTATAGGTGATAAATTAACATCTTAACGTCTTATAGAGCCCGAACGGTCATTTACTTTAACGTCCTTGCTAAGAAATATGAACTAATTTGCTATTCAAACTTTTTTAATTGCATACTTTTAAGAAACTTTTCCCTTTTTTCAGCAGTTGTAGTCGAAATCATGCCAAAGTTAATCCAAGAACGGCCTTGGAAACCTAGTTGCTTTAATGTTTGATTTAAAAATATTTTTTTGATGCCATTTCCGTTGAAAAAACGTATATAAAATGTAGGTGAGGAAGATGTTGTGATTAAATAACATCTTTTTATATTCTTTAACTCACCTTGAACACCTAATTTCGTAACCGTATGTGATAGATTTTCTCCTTCTTTCATTACTTTGTCAATAAATCCTTTCAACATGCCTGGCACACTATTCCACCAAACAGGGGAAATGATTATGACAGTATGTACCGTTTTTAGTAGCTTTAGGTATTTTTCAACTAATGGATCAGTGGTTTGACCACTATGATAAAGTTTTAGCTCCTCAGTGGAATAAACTGGAGAAAAGTCATCGGCATACAAATCAATGGTTTGATAGTTTAAGTTGGATTGATTAAGACTTTGTTGAACTGCACCTAATATGGCATGGTTAAAACTGTTTTGATAAGGGTGGCAATATATAATAAGGGTATGCATCTGTTTATTTCTCCAAAAATTTGTATAGTGTATTTTTCACTAATTCATGGTCATAGTTAGTTATTTCATTTTTAATTAATGCACCATATCCTTGTATAAAGGACCATAGCTGAATAAATAATGCTTTGTTACTGTGTTCGTTTTCAGTTGGATTAACTCGCTGTATCAAGTTGTTAATCGCATCTAAAAACATAAACTTATGTGCATCAAGATTATTAGATTGGTTCAACATAATAAACTCCATTAAATAGGGTTCACTTTTAAACAACAAACAGATTTGCTCGGCTACTTTTAATAATTCGTTAGTTGGCTCAGCAGTAGTATCAATGTTTAATCGTTCTGTTAATTCTTGCGATAATAATATTGAAACTTGATAATATAAGTCTTCTTTATTGTTGAAATGTTTATAAAAAGCACCCGTAGTGATGCCAATCGAATTGGTCAGAGTTCTAAGAGATATTTCACGATAATCTTTCTCACGAACCCACTTTGTAGTGGTGTTTAGAATTAGAGATTTGGTATTCTTCATATTTTTTACCTTACCATTAATTTGCTTAGGTGATGTATTTAAAAGATAACAGTGTTATCTTTTTTTGTCAAATAGATTTTTATACTTAATAAGCTCAACAGCTTAATTTTAAATTCAGCAAATACTTCAAAATTACCGAATTGACAGTTTAAATTCAGCAAATACTTCAAAATTACCGAATTGACAGTTTAAATTCAGTAATTTTATATTCAATAATTTATACTGACCAATATTAATCAAATTCATTTAGAAAGAAAACTCATAAGACCATGCCCAAGAATAAAGATACCGAATACCGCTATATCAAGACTCAAATCCGATTAATTATTAAACATATCATTCAAACACTAAAAAATGATTTGGAACCAGTGGGTTTAGAAAAGCAAGTTTACCGATTATATGTACCACAGCACTTTATATCCAGCACAAGTAAATCGTTATTAGAACAATTCGAACAGAATGTTCAACAAGCTGGATATACAACACATATCGCAAATCAGTCATCACATTTTGAGCAAGAAAATACCATAGTAATTAAACTAGCAATTCCATGGAATAATCATGATCATAAACAGTTGACGCAGTATTTAATTAACGAAAATGCGTATGTAGACAGCACGAACTTCAAAGATTTAGAACATGTGCGAATTAAAGCAGATCAAAAATATCACGGAATCCTAAAAAATACAGATCATCAAATGTGAAAGTTTGAAGTATCTGTATTTTTTTAGCAATTTAGTTGAGGAAACAAGATGTTAAACAGCCTTAAAATAAGGATGAGAAATTGTGGACAGTGATTTAACATTAATGTATGACATTGGTATAATAGAATAAGAAGTGTCTTACAAATAAAAAAACAATCAGTGAAATTACGAAAATATTTCCGGAATTTTACCAATTGATTAAACATCTGGTAAATGACTTGCAATCCGCCCCTACCAATTTAGGTGTAAAGTGCATAATCTAACGTAACAGAGGCTTGTTAATACGTTGGCGCACAAGGGTTTACGCGATTCTATAAAACTCCCAAGTCAATAATTTGAAATGAAGTAACGCTTTAGTAATATTCGTTATTTTAAAAGCTTATAAGTCCTGTGTGGGCTTATTTTTTTTGCTTAAAAACAGCCTAAATATTAAGAAACCGTTAAGAAACCGTCTTAAATGACGGTTAATTATTGGGGAACAAATCAATGGAACTTGACAACCAAAACAAGGGAGAAAGAGACAAAATGAGACATTCTTTTGGATCAATTGTAAAAGCCTATCGAGAAAGAAAAGGTTTGACACAATTGGAATTAGCTGTGAAATCAAAAGGGGAGTTATCAACGGCTACGATATCAAAAGCTGAAACCGATCCAAGTTATAATCCGAAACTCACTACATTCATCAAATTTTACAAAATTATGGATGTTTCGTTTGAAGATATTGTTGCAACACTAGAGGGGAATGCTGATGACAAATGACCAAGATACACCTAGGAAAATGGCACGGGTTAGTAGAGACCAAGTCGAAACTAACGAACGGTTTTATAAAATTCCAAAAGCTCTTTTTGAAAACGAATTTTATGCTGAAATGAAGCTTGAAACGAAAATGGCTTATGCCATTCTACGCGATCGTTTCTTGTTGTCAATTAAGAATAATTGGATTGATAAAAATGGTGATGTCTACTTGATTTACAAAAACGGGGACCTGCAAGCAATGCTTAGTGTCGGCGAGAAAAAAGTCATTAGTTTGAAAAAAGAACTAGCATATTTTGGGCTACTTGAAGAAGAACGACAAGGGTTAAATAGACCTAATAGATTGTACGTTGGCAACATAAATGCCGATTTTGAAGTTATCCACAGGGATAAAGCCTTGGGGGACAAGGAACTGTCAAAACGACAGGTCCGGAACTGTCAAAATGACAGGTCAAGAACCGTTAAAATAACAGGTCAAGAACTGTCAAAACGACAGTCAAGTGAGACTAAGAGTAATGAGACTAATTTGAGTGAAATTGAGACCGCATCTTTTGATGAGGATGAAGTAACTAATAATAACAATTCAAAAAAATCTCAACAATCATTTATCGCCATCGGCAAAATCATTGAAAAAAATCCTCACTTAAGAAATGTAGTGCAAAGGTTAATTCCCGATTTACTTTTGAATGAGCCAAAACAGGCAGAGATTGTTGTCAATGCACTTGACCAGGGCTATAAATATTTAGCGGCTGAACTTGAAAAAGGTAATTCTATTTTGACATTACAAAAGCAGTTACAAGGTGAAGTAGGCAATGAACTCTTTCTGACAAAGATTGGTTCTAAGCAAGTGGAATACATGCGAGACCATTTGATTGATATCAATCAATATGGCAATTATTTTGCTAGCGGGCTTGAAAATCGTTTAAGAATTGCGGTTACAACGGCACAATCGGCGGCGGGATTTTAACTTAAAATTCAAGAGGGGAGAGACATAATGGCAAACCAATACAACATATTTATTGCAGTAGACTTCTTCAATGCAGATATACTTTTTGTTGCTAAATCATCAGGGGAACTCAGTCGAAAAGTCATCAAAGCAATTGAAAATCATGAACTAGAAAGTGATGGCGCAGTGAGATTATACCGTACCTCTTATCAATCATTTAAAGCAATTCAAGCATTGATGGAACACTATCATTTACCATTCCATGAAGCTGCAAGACCTAAAGGGAGAGACTATGAAAGTCAGACAATTAACGCTGTTGGATGAGCAAAGTTTACACGAGCTGCAACAAACCAAATATGTAGTCATTCTCGTTAAAGAATTAAAAGACAATCTCGTTCAGCCCACCAAAAAACGAGCCTTTGTCTGCTTAAAGCCACATGAGATGAAAGTCAAAGGTGAGTTGTTTGACGATTGTCTAGGGAATCATTATATCGGCTGTACAGTCCAAAAGGGCATTCATTATTCTGACTCTGGCACCCAAATTCCCGTGTTCAAATTACCAAATAATATTCAAGACTATTTAACCAAACAACTGACACCAATTATTAGTTTACTAGATCAAAAGAGGAGAAACTATTATGCAAATTAATCACCACGTAGGACGTTTAGTTCGTGATGTTAACTTCACTGTAAGAGGTGAAAATAAAATCAAGATTGCCTACTTCAAATTAGCCATTAATGATTTAAAAGATGGCAAAGCAACTTACATTGATTATGTTGCTTTTAACAAAACAGCAGAATTGATTCATTATTATGTGACTAATGTTGGTCAAGTAGTTGAGGTTGAATTTGTGATGCGCAATCACAACTACACCGATAAAAATACTGGTCAAAAAATTTATGCGATGCAAAATCAAGTGACACAATTCCGCATCTATAAATCTAATCAGTCATCAAAAACTCCTGTTGTTCAAACACAGCTTGCTGACAGTAAAAATAGTGAAGTGACAGATAAGGACTTGCCACCATACCCTGACTTTAACAGCAATGCATTTGAGTATGTAGAGGGGTAGGACAATGACTGCAATAATCACAATAGCTGATAAATTTAGAAATATCTTTCAAAGATTTAGTCGCTTTGGAACTTGGTTTTTGGAACATCAACGGCGCAATTTAATTGCCATATTTAGCCTATTTATTCTGATAGCTTTTAGTACAACCGTGATGGTTAATATTACTCCTCGACCTTCAAATTTGCCTAGTACGGAGTTAAATACGCCAGTGTCATTTGGCACTTTGAACAAAACTGCTAGTCTGACAAAAAGTGTTTTTAATAAAAATAATGGTGTTTTGGAACTGCATTATACAATTTCTGACGGAGCTGTTTCTGATCAAGATTTGGTTGATATTAGCAAAATTAAATTCACTGCTATGACTGATCATGGTGGTAGTCAAGTGACAGGTCGTGTCGTACCAACTTCGAATAATACAGTCGTGGTTCAATTTAAAAACTTGAGTCATAACTTCAATGCTGTAACACTAACAGCTCATGATAAAAGCATAAATACTGCCACAGTCGAAGCGCCAAGTAGTGTTAGTGCTGAAAGCTCAAGTACGAAGAAAACGGCAACAGATACAAATACGGCAAGTGGCAAATTCATCATCAATCGTGACAAAGTATCTAAATCAAATACGCTAACATTTGCCAGCCAAAAGGAACTTGAAGTTAGCGAAAGTGAAGCTAAAATAGCGGCACAACAAAAATTGATTTCCAAGAATACAAACGCGATTGTTGAATATCAAAAAGCAATTGATCAACAGCAATCGTCCATCAAAAAGTACCAAAAAATACTCGCCCAGTCTGATGACTCAGATACACAAACTAGCATTGATAATGCGCGTGATGCCATTACACAAATACGAACACAAATCAGTGATGCACAAAAAAATATTCAACGTGCTAGGACAAATATTAGTCAATATCAAAAGACTAAAAAGCAAGTTCAAGAAGGAAATTCATTGCTGCCAAAACCAACCGATTTGTAATTCTAAATAGTTCAAAGATTTCCCTATTGGGCTATTTTTTTCAATCAAATAAAGGTTTAAAAAGGGTTAAACGAGGGTTTAAAAAAGGTTTAACTTTAGAAATTGCTTACCGCCACTGGAATGCCCGCACGGCGGGGCTGAGGTACTGCGTACCGCCATTCCCCCTTAACCTGTTCCCAGTTATCAAAATATATTTAGGAGTTTTCATGGATACAGTTAGAAAAGATATACGTGGATTGAATCCAGACGTATTAGACTTAATCGAAAAACGTGCCAAACAGGAGGGCGTTACATCAAATGACTTGTTGAGGGAATTGATAACTAACTATGCGCGTCAGATTGAAGAAGATAGCGCAGCAAAAATATTGCATACTTATCTCGACGATTTAATCATGGCTAACAATAACGTTGTGCACGGATTAAATGACAATACCATTGCGATAGGCGAAATGTTTAAAACAATTCTAGCGCGACTTGATATGTATTTTCCAGACTTGAATGATGAGGTAGAACGAATTCAAAAAAACGCTCGCCCTCAGGAAAAAAAATTGCCAAAGTCGATTGACTTTGATGAGTTTGAATAAGCAGAAGAGGTTCAAATGAAAAATTATAAACGTGGTCGATTTGCAAGAGGAATTCTATTTAGCATTGTCATATTGATAGGTATTGTCTATTTAAACCGTGTGTCGATTTTGCAAAGAATTGTAGCACTAGGTTCGCAATCACAACTGATTAACATTGATACACAAAGTAGCTCTCCAACACAAAACGATGAACTTGTTGATTTGAAATATACTGGTCAAACAGTTGTTGAAGTCAATCATAACCAACCAACATTTACACAAGATGATTTACAAATTAAACAAGGTGGCTGGCAAAAACTTTCGTCATTAGATTGGTTAGGCAGACCACAAGTTGCTAATGCCTTATTGAATCAAAAGTTGATGCCTCCATCTCAAAGGTACAAAGCGCGTGAACGGTTAACAATTAAAACACCGGGCTATCACGCCATTAAAACGGGAACGAATAATACAGACTGGTTATACAACCGTAGTCATCTAATTGGTTATCAATTTACTGGTTTAAACAACGAAGCAAAAAATCTAATTACAGGCACGCGACAATTGAACGCGGACAGTCGGGTTAATGCTAAAAGTATGGTGACTTATGAAACTGAAATTGCTGATTACTTGCATCAGTCAAAAAATAATTATGTGCGTTATCAAGTCACACCCGTATACAAAAATGTTGAGTTAGTACCCCGTGGTGTTCACATGATGGCACAGTCAAATGACAATACTTTGAAATTTAATGTCTATGTTTTTAACGTTCAAGATGGCTGGACAATCAACTACTTAAACGGTAATGCTGAAAGGAGCGAATAAATGAAAGATGCAATAGAATTCAAAACAAGTCAAATGAAGGCGCTCATCAAAAGAAGAAATGTTTTGAATAAAAAATATGATACAACGCTACCCGAAGATATTCCTTTAGAGGTTAAATCAGAACTAGAGTTTATTGAAAATTTGTTAAATGAATTTGACATCAATCAATTAATTTTTGATGAAAGACCAACAATGATTGGAATTAAAAATTCACGAGATGAAGAATGGTATTTTCAACAAATGAAGCATTGGATAGAAAGACACCCAAATGCTCTTAATGCGAAGTTTAGTCGAAGTAGTGTCTATAAGTTTGCTTTGCATTTCTTCGTAGAAAATATTGCGCTTAATGCCAACAATGCACGTCTTAATTATTCAGAACTAGCCCAGAAGGTAAATGATGCCAACTCCACAAAAAGTGATTCAAAATTGACTGCGCAATTGGCAAATGTAGAGAATTTATTAGGATTTCTTTTAACCATGCAGCAACGTCAACTTGAATATATTCCAGAAGGCATTAATTTAGAAAATGGTTTTGTTAAATATGCCATCAACCCAATTAATCCAACAGAGTTCCAACAATTTGGTACACCAACAGAACTCAATCCAAACAATGAATTGGCACAATCTTATGAAGAATATAAAAAAATTCGGAGTCGCGATAAGCAGCTGATCAAAAAATATCACCAAACAGGAGGACACCTCGATGACGATTAAAAAGCATAATAAAAGAAAAGCACAATTGACAAAGTATTTAGAACAACTTGATGAATTCAATTGGCACCATCCTACTCAAGTTAGTGAGATGGCTGACAGTCAACATGAACGCGATAAACGCACGTACTATTTGGCTCAGATAAGTTTAATTCTGTTTAATAACTATCAACAGTCCTATATGCAAATTGCTCAAATGCTGAACATGTCTTCCAGAACAGCCCGCCGTTTGACAATTGATTATGAACAAGATTTTGATAGTTTAGAAGAGATTATGGAGGAATTGCAAAATGGCGAAGACTGGTGAAATTGCTGCATTTGCGTTGGGTGAAAAAAAGACGGCAATGGTCAATTTACCAGCACATTTCGTCACTTCTAGTACAGCAGATATGAAGGGACAAAAATACTCAGACCTCGTTGATTATGCGGATAATTCTGAGAAGACAAGTGATCTCAATAATGAGTCCATGAACGATTTAATTGACTTAAAGGAACAATTTAGCAAGCCTGGCTATGCTAACCGCAATTCTGCGGTAACAGAAACGCATCCAATATTTGGTAGCGATAAACTAAATTATGATAATCACGATATTTCTGTATTGAGAAAAGACTTGGATGAGGCTCAAAAAAATGGCAATAATATCCATGAACTCGCTTTTTCAATCAGAGGCGATTGGTTAGTTAAAAACAATCTCTATGATCCCGAAACTCGTATGATAGACCAAAATAAATTGAAGCATGCAGAACAAGAGGTTGCTAAGACGCTAATCAACAAAGGTTTTAATTTACCTTTGGGAGAAGATGAAAATGACGTTGTTTGGTTTGGTGTGATTCATCAAGATACCGATCACCTAAACATGCATCTCTGGTTTGCTAAAAAAAGCCGTGAAACGCGGCCTGAGATGCTAAAACAAGAAGGCAAGTATAAAGGGCAACCAATCGGCGTTATACCTCTAGAGGTGATTGAACAAGCCAAGCGACAGTTTAGAAAGCAATTAATGTCATCACGGGAACTAAGGCGGCATCAGGAAATATTAAAAGGTGTTGGTGGCTTTAAAAAAGAAATTGTTGAGACAGCGCCAGACAACTTATTAAATGACCGTCACGCCAAAGTCATCAAGCAAATTTATGATGCTTTACCTCAAGACATGAAAGGGCGGTGGCAAGTTGGTAACGCTCATTTAACAGATGGAAAAGGCAAGATGGCAAAAGCAAATCAATTAACCGTTCAACTAATAGATGATTTGTTTGCCGAAGAGCTTAAACCTGAATATGAGTGTTTTAAGTCGCTGGCACAAGAATACGACGCCATTAATATTGAAGACCAGGGCGTGATGCATAAGGGGCAACGCAAGTGGTCTGAGAATAAGGAAGAGGAATTAAGGAAACGCTTAGCGAATCAACTCTACAAACATTTAGCACAAATTGAAGACACCTCAATAAATGATATTGACCAACAAATGTCTGAACTACTAAGCCATGTTAAAAAAAGTGACAAAGGCGGTAACGTAGATAGAACTAAAATTGCATCTAGCCCTCAGGAAAAAAAATTGGACTCCAAGCCGTTGATCAACAATGTAACCCCAAATTCAAATCACATAGGTGATCAGATGCCAGTGCGGGGTAGCTCGTTCAATAAAATTAGTCGCTTGTGGCGGCAGGACATTCGCGCTGAAACAAATGCAGAACGTCAGTTCTTAAGAAATCAAAAGAAAGTTGAACAAGAAAAGGCTCAAGAAGAATATGAGTCCCAAATATCAAGAAAAATATAAGAGGAATTATTAAAATCTCTTGTAATTTGGCAAATGTATTTACAGTCATTCTCAGTTAAGAATATTTATCAATTTTGGTTAGGTTTTAATATTATTATTGACAAATCAAATCTTTATTGTGAATTTTCGGCTTAAAATTTTATTTTATAATCCTTTTACATGCCAACAATATGTAACTTAAGTTGCAAAGTTTCTAATATTTTTGCTAATTTAAAAAATTGGCTTGCGTTGAAGTTGACTTTAACAACTATAATAAAGTTGTCTTTGAAAATATTCCATTAGCTTGACAGAAAGTTTGAATAAAAATTTGAAATAGACTTCGGCTTTTTGTTAAATATAGCATTTTAGGACATTTAGTAATTCGGAATAAATATTTACTCAATAATTACTCTAAACAATAGGGTTCTAGAAGAATAAGAGGGAAAATGAAGAAAAAAATCATATTAAGCGTTACGATAGCAACCTGTATCATTTTACTTGTGATTGGAGTAGGTGTAGTGCTGTGGATGAGACATCGTACAATTCCTGAAACGGCTAATAGATCCAATAGTGTTCCCACATTGTATGTACATGGTTGGGGCGCGGGCGCCCGATCGACAAATAGCATGATTCGCTATGCAGAACATTATAATAATGCAAAAAAGGTTCTAACGGCAACCATTTCACCAGAGGGTAAAGTTAGTTTTAGTGGCTATTGGCCTGCAAATGCAAAAAAACCATTAATTCAAGTTGTCTCCGTTGACAACAAGTATTACAACTACAAAGTGACACAGAAGTGGTTTGGTAATGTCTTGAAAAAACTGCAAAAAGATTATCATATTAAACGTTACAATACGGTTAGCCATTCAATGGGAAATTTGACGACAATGTATTACCAAGTCACTAATGGTCAAAACAAACGGTTACCTGCTCTTCAAAAGCAAGTCAAGATTGCGGGGCATTTTGATGGCATTGTTGGTATGGACGACAAACCTAATCAGAATTCATTGCAAAAAAATGGCGCACCAAAGATACAAGATAGCAACTTTAAATATTTAAATACCCATCGGCAAGGTTATCCAAATAAACAAGTTGATGTATTAAATATTTTTGGTAATTTACAGGATGGTAGTAATTCAGATGGCGATGTCACAGTAGTCTCTGCCAGATCTCTCAAATATTTACTACGCGAGAAGTATCAGCATTATCAAGAACTAGAAATATTAGGTAAAAAAGGACAACATAGTCAATTGCATGAAAATGAGAGAGTTGATCGTGCTATTGGTAAGTTTTTGTGGCAAAAATAGTAGAGATGCTTTTGGTATAAAAAACCTCATACCGCTTGATGTCAGCATAAGGTTCGATTAAATTTACATGGTGGCTAAATATTTGTTTTAGCAACTAAATATTGTAAAAAAGCTGTTGCTTCGGTTGATAACTGTATATTTTTACGCCAAACTAAAACATGGTTACTGACAATATGATTTTCAAATGGTAGAAATGTTAAATCAGCATCAGGTCTAATAGTCAATGCTCCTTCAACAGAAATAAGTAGTGCATGTTGTTTTTTTAATATTGACAATGAATTTGTTAAAAGATTATGCGTGCTAACAATGTTCAGCTGGGCTATTTTTACATTCAACGTATCTAATATATTATCAATGATAATTGATCGTCGAGGAAGAATGACTGGTTGCGCAAATAGGTCCGTACTAGAAATTTCATTTTGTTGTGCTAACTGGTTTACTTTTTCAAGAACAATGCCCCAGCGTTCTTGTGTACCTATAATTTGTGTATGATATTTAGCTACTTCAATTGGTTCAATTAAAAATCCGAGGTCTAAAGTGCCCCCGTCTAGTCTATCTTTTATATCATTTCCATCGGCATTATAAAAATCGAATGAAATTTGAGGAAATTCTTTTTGAAATTCTGTGATGAATGTTGACAAATAAGTAGAAATACTTGTCTCGACAACACCGATTCGTACAACACCATGAGGAATTTTGTGATTTTGTTGAATTTCCTGAAAGGTAGTGTCAACCATATCTAAAATTGCCTGGCCATTTTTAGCGAGTAAAATACCGTCACTAGTTAACGTTATCGTTTTTTTACCTCTTCTAAAAAGTGTTGAATCCATTGTGGATTCAAGTTTCATTAGTTGCCTACTTAATGTTGGCTGTGTCATATGTAATTTCTCAGCAGCCTTACTAATATTTCCTTCTCTAACAACAGTGAGGAAATAAGATAATAGTTTTGTATTCATAATGCTAATTATACACTATTTGCATAACTAATAAGTTAAAATAAGCATTTTACATATTTCTTGTTTTAGTAGATAATGACAGTAAATAAAGTGTAATTTGAAAAGGGGAAAAAATGGTTAAACAAACAGCTGGTCATGATTCTTTGGGTGATTTTGCACCAAAATTCGCATCATTAAATGACGATGTATTATTCGGAGAAGTTTGGTCACGTGAAAATGAATTGTCACTCAAACTACGTAGCATTGTCACTATCAGTGCTCTTATTGGCAAAGGTATAGTTGATAACTCGTTAAAGTATCATCTTGAGACCGCCCGCAAAAATGGTGTTAAGAAGCAGGAAATGGCTGAATTATTGACGCATATTGCATTTTATGCTGGTTGGCCTAATGCGTGGGCAGCATTTAATATGGCGAAAGAGGTATATGATAATGACAATATTTCAGAAATCCATGGCGGTTTTTTTGGCCAAGGTAAGTTAAATACAGAATTTAGTCAATACTTTACAGGTAATTCATTTTTAAACCCTTTAGCAAAACAAACTGATGCTCTACAAATTTTTAATGTGACTTTTGAACCAAAGGCGAGAAATAATTGGCATATTCACCATGCAAAAAGTGGCGGTGGTCAGGTGTTAATATGTGTTGATGGCGAAGGATGGTATCAAGCGAAGGGTGAAAATCCTGTCAGTCTTGTGCCTGGTATGATAGTGGAAATTCCTGCTGGTGTAGCCCATTGGCATGGTGCGAAGTCTGATAGCTGGTTCAGTCACATTGCGTTTGAACTACCTGGAGAAGACTTACAAACTGAGTGGTTAAATCCGGTTTCTGAAGAAGAATATCCAACGAAATAAATGCTTTTTTAGGAGGAAATGTCGATGGAATATGCGCAATTGGGTCAAACAAATATTCAAGTTTCTAAAATATGTGCTGGGGCTATGAGCTTTGGTCAAGCTGGATCAATGCATGACTGGACATTAGATGCTTTCGAGACTGAACAAGTAGTAAAGCATGCATTAGACCTCGGAATTAATTTTTTCGATACAGCTAACGTGTACTCCAAGGGTACGAGTGAAGAATACCTTGGAAAAGCGATTAAAAATAATGTCGATAGAAATAAGGTGGTTTTAGCTTCAAAAGTTTATTTTAATCCCGGCAGATTGTCAAAAGATGCGATTAACAGAGAAATTGACGGTACGCTGAAAAGATTGAATACTGATTATTTGGACTTATATATCATCCATAGATTCGATTACAACACACCTATTGAAGAAACAATGTCAGCTCTAAACGACTTGGTTATTTCTGGTAAAGTTCGTGCGATTGGTGCTTCTGCTATGTACGGATATCAGTTTTATAATATGCAACAAATCGCAATTGATAAGGGGTGGACAACTTTTTCGGCTATGGAAAATCACTATAACTTGTTGTATAGAGAGGATGAGCGTGAGCTTATTCCTATTTGTCAGCAAATGGGGGTTTCGCTAATGCCATACAGTTCACTTGCAGCTGGGCGATTGGCGCGACCAGCTTGGTCTGCGAATACTTTGCGTAGTGAAACAGATATTGTGTCTAAAGGGAAGTATGATCATACCCAGTCTACAGATCAAGTAATAGCAACCAGAGTAAAGGAGATCGCAAAAAAATATGACGCCTCAATGGCTCAAATTGCAATAGCTTGGCAGTGGAGAAAAGGGGTTACATCGCCAATTATAGGTGCTACAAAAGCACAGTACTTTGATGATGCAATTGGTGCGTTTGATATAAGATTGACCTCAGCAGATATTGATTTTATTGAAGAGCCATACGTACCCCATAAAATAATAGGTGCCATATCTAAAAACCCAGAAGCGGGTGAAATTTTACTTGATGCGGACAAAAAATAATAGAATAATTGTTGTTAATTTAAAGACGCCAATACCAGTGATGGCAAATTTTAAAAATTTTTGTCAATTAGTTCTAATTGCAAGTAGATCCAAAAACGTTATGAGTGGGAGTTTATCATAACGTTTTTTCTTAACAAATTTCTGAAGTTTTTATCTGGGAGTTAATATTTAAGGTTGACTTAAACTAAACTTTAAGAGTTATAATTTAGTCTTCAGAACTCATTTAAAGGATGGAAATAAGCTAATGTTACAATCTATTAAAAAAGTAGAAATGCCAGAACTTTTTTTTGATCTCGTCTATGTGTATGCAATCTCGCAAATGACACATGTCATACATGATGTGGTTCATTTTTCGGATTTAATTCAACAATTATTTTTTTTGGTAGTGTTGTTAGTGATTTTCGTTAATACATGGATGTTTGAAACTGTTTTTACAAATAGATACGGATCAAATAATCTCGTAGATATACTATTTTTAATGTTGGATATGTCTTTACTTTTGTTCATGTCTAATTCATTTTCGGGTGAAATAAACCATTGGTTACGCCCATTTATGGTGACGAGCGCACTGATGACAATAACTTTGGTAACACAATATCTTATTGTTTTTAAGAAAAAAAAATCTGCAATTGATCGAAAAATCGCACGAATTTTTGTCATTATTTTATTAATTAGAGCTATTTTCTTTTTAATAGCTGCATATTCTAAAACGCTCAGTATTGGATTGACATTCATGTTAACTGGGGTGTTGATGGGATGGATACTTCCAGCATTTTTTTCTAGGACTATGGCAATGCGGCCAATTAATTTTTCGCATTTGTTAGAAAGATTAACTTTACTAGCCATTGTAGTTTTTGGTGAAAGTATTGTTGAGGTAGCTTCGTTCTTTACTGTTCATACCATTAGCATACAGTCATACCTTGTTTTTAGCATGATATGCGGCATGTTTTTGATGTATATTACGCAATTTGATCATTTTATTAATGTTAGCCAAAATGATCCAACAGGAATTTATTTAATATATTTGCATTATTTAGTAATCTTTGGCATAACATTTGTATCCGTATCAATTGAATTAATTGGGAAGACTGGAACAGACCTGATGTTAACTATTTCTTCTGCTTTTGTGGGCCTTTTTTGTTTTTACCTAGGCATCTTTATGGCGACTAAATATAATAAAGAGAGTATAAATCTGCCGAGTTACTTTTGGATTTATGTATTTTCAGTAACATTAGTTGTTTTTATCATTAGTCTTTTTAGTCGGTCGGCTACTGTATTTATTATTTTAACAGCTTCAAATATTATATTTATTGAGGCACTATACATTTTTTTCTTAAATCGTTCACGGAATTTTGTTGTTCAAAATAAAGATGAACGCTAGTAATTTAAAGTGAGAAGAGGAAATTATAGATATGACAAACATAATTGATGTTTTCGCTCATTTTCTACCACCAAAATACCTAGAAACATTGCGAAACTTAGCTGGGAGAGATGTTTTAACTGGCCAAAATTCTTGGATGAATAACATACTGTTAATTAATATTGAAGAAAGATTGGATCATATCAATCAACATTCAAAAGAGATCATTAGCAATGTGAGCTTGTTTCCAGAGATGTATTTATCTGGTAAAGAACAAATATTATCTTTATATAAAAAAGCGAATTTAGAATTATCAGAAATTGTAAGTATTCACTCTGATAGATTTCTGGGTTGTGTGGCTAATATTCCGTTGAATGATGTTGATGGTGCGTTAGAAATTATTAACGAACAAGTTAATCAAAATGATGTTATAGTTGGAATCCAAATTTACACACCCATTGACAATGAAAATAAACAGTATTTAGATATCAACCTTGATAAAATTTTTGAAAAAATGAATGAAATTGGTAAGCCTATTTGGCTACACCCAATTTTTAACACTGATAGGTTGGATAATAACATTACTTTTAGTTGGGAATATGAACTCACACTAATGATGCAAAGTATTATTGATAAACAATATTTTAATAAATACCCTGATCTTAAAATTATTGTTCATCATGCAGGTGTCATGGTTCCCTATTTTGCAGAAAGAATCCGATATATCCAAGGGGAAAATAAGCTGAAGTCTTTTCAAAACTTTTATGTCGACACGGCATTGTTAGGTAATACTCGAGCAATAGAACTTGCAATCAGTTTTTTTGGTATAAGTCACGTACTCTTTGGAACAGATGCGCCATTAGGGATTCCTCCTTTTGGACCGACGGACACTATTATAAAAACCATCAATGAAACACGTCTTTCACCTTCTGATAAAAGAAAAATTTTTGTCGATAATTGGTTTACAAAAATTTTTTGAGTTACTTAACAATAGTCTCAATCAGGGAGAAAGGAATGACAATATGAAAAACTTGTCTATTAGTGAAGTTAGTCAAAAATTTAATATAACTAATTCAACAATTCGATATTATGAAAAAGTCGGTATATTATCAGATATACCCCGAGATACAGGTGGGCGGAGATATTTTGATAATAATATTATTGAATGGCTTGAGATGATTTTGTGCCTCAGAGCTTCTGGGGTCTCAATCGAGGCTCTGATCAAATATGCTGACCTTGTGCGATTAGGTGAAGGTACCATCTTTGAACGCATAGCATTGTTGTCTGAGCAACGTGAGAATCTTCAAAATCAAAAAAATCAATTAGATAGATCTCTTCAGAAACTCAATCATAAGATTGAGTTCTACTCGCTTAAAATTTAGAAAAGTACAGTTTTTTTACGTAGTCAATTTGAAAAAAATAGAATCATATTATATAACAAAGTTCTTGACTTAAAGTTAACTTTAAGATCTATAATGTGTTTGTTCTAATGAAAGGAGAAAAATATGAACATTTTAATAGTTGGTGCGACAGGAAAAATGGCTCAACTCGTTGCTGAAAATCTGACACAGTATCCCGATATAAAGGTGTTATTACTTGCCCGTAATCCAGATAAATTTGGCACTGAATTGCTAGCTTCTAATCCCATGATAGTTAAAGGAAACGTTCTTGACACAGATTTTCTAACCGAGACACTTGAAAAAAATAATATTGATTTGGTGTACTCAAACGTGGGTGGTATTGATCTTGCTGATCAAACTGCTAGCATTATTAAAAGTATGAATGCTAGTAATGTAAAGCGTCTAATTTTCATTGGCGCTTCAGGGGCACATCATGAAGTGCCAGGTCATTTTGGTGAATGGAATGAACAAGCAATTTCGGCATACTTGCCTGGATTTAGAAAATCATTTGAATTATTAGATAAGTCAGACATTGACTATACTATGATTCGCCCAGCTTGGTTAACAGACTATGATGAAGTTGATTACGAAACCACAGGACGACATGAACCATTCAAAGGCACTGAAGTATCTCGAAAGAGTGTAGCTCATTTTGTAACGAAGGTAATTTTAAATCCAGATACTTATGTTCGTGACAGTATAGGTCTTAATAAGCCTAATACGGATGCTGATAAGCCATCGTGGATGTAAAACGTATAACGAACATGTCTTAAAGCTAAAAAAATAGAAGGTAAAAAATGACAATTCAAAATAAAGTTGTAATCATCACAGGTGCTTCATCAGGAATCGGAGAAGCTACTGCTAAAAAACTGGCTGCCAGCGGTGCTAAATTAGTACTTGGCGCACGTCGTGAAGACAAGCTTAAAAAAATTGTTTCGGATATTGAAGTAAATGGCGGGCAAGCCATTTATAAGGTAATCGACGTAACAAAAGTAGATGACAATGAAGCGCTTGTCACAGCTGCTTTAGATACGTTTGGTAAAGTTGATGTTATTTTCTTGAATGCTGGCCTAATGCCGACAGCACCACTCTCTGCTTTACAAACTGACTTGTGGGATAAGACAGTTGATGTTAACTTGAAAGGCGTGTTGAAAGGCATCGCTGCAGTTTTGCCAAAGTTCATTGAACAAAAAGCTGGCCACATTATTGCTGTATCATCTGTTGCGGGCATTAAAGCATATGAAGGCGCCGGCGTTTATGGTGCTACAAAATGGGCTGTTCGTGATCTGATGGAAGTTTTGCGTATGGAATCTGCCCAAGAGGGTACAAATATTCGTACAGCAACTATTTACCCAGCAGCTATTGAAACTGAGTTGCTTGATTCTATTGCTGACAAAGCTTCACGTGAAGGAATGGGGCAGGTTTACGATCAATATCAGATTCCTGCAGATCGTATCGCTAATGTAGTTGCGTTTGCCATTGATCAACCTGAAGATACTAATGTAAACGAGTTTACGGTTGGCCCAACTAGGCAACCATGGTAACAGAAAGACGTCATGAAAAGTGACGTCTTTATGCTTTAAAAAATCAGTGAGAAAGGCCATTAATATGAAATTTATTGAGTATGCAATACCCAATGTCGGTAAGATTAAACAACATGATGTCAATATTAATGAAGTAGTTAAACAACATGTTACTTATTTGGAGCAAAAAAATGCCGAAGGGCTACTCGTATTTGCTGGTACGACAACTGATGGTACTGGCGGTTTAATTGTTTATGATGTCTCTGATGAAGCAACACGTGATCGTGTTGTGCAAGAAGATCCGTTATATTTATCAGAATCTATGGACATAACTATTCATCCGTTTGAAACATTTGAAAATATTACATCATGAAGGAAAAATATATGACACATACAAATGAAACACAAAAACCAAAAATTGCGTTAGGAACATGGTCCTGGGGATCAGGTGCTGCTGGTGGGGATCAAGTCTTTGGTAATCATTTAACCACTGAAGATTTGCAACCTGTTGTAGATACGGCAATGGCCAAGGGCTTTAATTTGTGGGACACTGCTGCTGTTTATGGCGAAGGAAGTTCGGAAATAATTCTTGGTGAATTATTAAAAAAATATGACCGTAGCAGTTATTTGCTATCTACAAAGTTCACACCACAAGTTGCCACGGGACCTGAAAAAACTGCTATGGCAGACATGTTAACTGGTAGTTTTAAACGTTTACATACAGATTATATTGATATTTATTGGATTCATAATCCGTCTGACGTCGAAAAATGGACGCCTTATTTGATTCCACTAATTCAAAGTGGAAAAATTAAAAGTGTTGGTGTTTCAAATCATAATCTGTCACAAATCAAACGTGTAACTGAAATACTTGGTCAGGCTGGTGTGAAATTGGCAGCAGTACAAAATCATTACAGTTTACTGTATCGATCGTCCGAAAAAGCGGGAATTTTAGAATATTGTCTTGAAAATGACATCAATTTTTATGCTTATATGGTACTTGAACAAGGCGTTTTGACTGGCAAGTACAATGCTGACAACCCGTTGCCTGAAGGCAGTGGCCGTGCGGCTACCTATAATGCTAATCTGCCTAAATTAGCAGCATTGATAGACGCTTTGGCACAACTGGGTGACAAATATCAGGCAAAAGTGGCAGACATTGCGACAAGTTGGGCTATTAATAAAGGTGCATTACCAATTATCGGTGTCACTAATGAGAAATACATCGCCTCCGAAGAACGGGCACAGAATATCAAATTATCTGAGCCAGAAATTGCTGAACTTGAACATTTGGCTGAGCTAACAAATGTTGACACTAAAGGTTCTTGGGAAAATAGCATGTTATCTTAATCGGATTTAGAACGGTACACTGTTATTTTTTGAAAAGGAGAAAAAATGGAATACACTAAGCTTGGCAAAACAGGTATGAAAGTTAGTCGATTAGCTTTAGGAACTATGAACTTTGGCTCTAGAACCAGTGACAAAGTAGCTTTTCAAATTATGGACCGTGCCTTAGAATTAGGAATTAATTTTTTTGACACTGCCAATGTTTATGGTGGTTGGGGCGGACCCGGTCACGGTTACACTGAGGAAGTAATTGGGCGCTGGTTCGCACAGGGTGAAGGTCGTCGCGAAAAAGTAGTTTTGGCAACAAAATTCTATAATAGCATGGGTAATGAGTTAGATGGGCCCAACGATGAGGCTGGTGTTTCAGCTTATAAGCTCTATCGTAATTTAGAGGCGTCTCTCAAACGATTGCAAACCGATCATATCGAGTTGTATCAAATGCATCACATCGATCATTCGATAAACTGGAAAGAAATCTTTGTGGCCTATGAAAATATGATTGCGCAAGGAAAAATATATTATGCTGGATCAAGTAACTTTGGAGCAAGACATTTAGCTTACGCCGAGGCAGCTTCTGATCAACGCGGCTTTTTAGGGTTAGTTAGTGAACAACATTTATATAACTTATTAGAACGTTTACCAGAACTAGAATTATTACCCACTGCTAAAGATTTAGGAATGTCAGTACTAGTATGGAGTCCGTTGGAAGGCGGTTTGTTGGCAGCAAATGCACTCAATACAACTTCTGGTCGACGTTCTGAACGCGTTGAGGCTCTAACGCAGTATGATCGTCAGCAATTGCAACGTTATGCAGATTTATGTGCTGAACTAGGAGAAACTGAACAAGACGTCGCTTTGGCGTGGTTGCTGCATAAATCAGATATCACAATTCCAATTATTGGACCACGTACAGTTGAACAGTTAGAGTCAGCAGTGCATGCTTTGGATATTCATTTGTCAATCGACGTCATGAATCAATTGGATGATATATTCCCAGGGCCAGGCGGTTCTGCGCCTGAGGCCTATGCTTGGTAACAAATAAGTAGATGAGTTGACATGATATAGTTACTATTTGTTCATAATAAAATAGTAACTATATTTTTCGTAGAAGAGAAAACGGTAAATATGGAAAATAAACAAATAAACTTAGCTTTTTATGCGTTTGCGATCTCTAATGTTATGGTTGGGTTAGACGGTACAATAGTAGCAACCATAATGCCTTCATTGATGGCAGATTTACATGGAATGACATACATGTCATGGGTGGTTGCATCTTATTTTTTGATGATGGCTTCCTCAACGCCAATATGGACCAAAATGGGTGAACGATTTGGTTTAAAAAAGATGTTTTTAATTGGTACGGTAATTTATATTCTTACATCATTCATTCAAGGTATTTCACCAAACATTTTCGTATTTATTCTAGCTCGAGCATTTATGGGAATCGGAGCTGGCGGAATGTTGCAGTTACCGTTTGTAATTTTTGGTAAATATTTAAAAGGGGCAGAAAGAAGGGCAGCCTTTGGGCGAGCTACAACATCTTATGCTATTGCTTCGGCTATTGGACCATTTGTTGGTGGATGGATTTCTCAAAATTTTGGTTGGGAATGGACATTTTACATTAATATCCCAATTGGTATATTAATGTATGTTTTGGTGAACCATAATTTTAATTTGAAGTTTGATAGTTCAACAGAAAAAATTGATTTTATTGGTTCGGGATTAATTGTTTTATTGGTAAGTAGTCTTTTAATGGGCTTGCAGCTTCTGGGGGAAGTAAATTCTTCAATGACATTAGTTGTTCTGTTGTTTGCCTTCAGTGCCATTTTACTGGCTCTATTTGTTGTTTTTGAAAATAAAAATGTCGAGCCAATAGTACCACTTCGTTTATTTCGCAATTTGTCATTTTCTATGAAACAAATTGTAGCATTTGTTGAGTTTGGTTTTTTTTATGGCTATATGACTTACTTTCCAATTTGGTCACAGGGTGTACTGGGTAAAACAGCGACTGTTGGAGGATTAATTATGGTGCCAGGTTCTGTTGCGATTGCATTAGGGTCTGCATTTTCGAAAAAGATAATTAATAGAATTGGAGAAAAAAATTCAGTATCATTGAGTTTGCTTACCATGCTTATAGGAACAGTTATTATTCTTACACTTGGTATGAATAATTCTGTTATATCGCTTACAATTTCAGGGATTATTATAGGTTTTGCTAATGGATTATTTTTTAGTATACAACAGTCAGCAACACAAGATGCTGTTAATCAGAGGGACATTGGACCAGCAACTTCTTTAAATTCGTTATTTAGAACTATTGGTAGTACCGTTTTTCTGTCTATTTTTTCTTTAACGCTGAACACACGTTTTTATGAGTCAGTTGAGAGAAGTCATAATCAAGTAACGATGGATTTTTTTAATAGAATTTCGGATGTTCAAGCAGCAAAGTCAATTCCTAATGAATTTTTACCTCTGCTTCGAAATACATTATATGATGGGCTTCATGCAGTTGTTGTTATGATGGCTATTTTGATGATTGTGGCTATAATAATTAATCATTGGCTAGATCCTTGGAAAACAAATAATTGAAATTTGTAAAATATGAAGGAGCACGGGTAATATGACAATTTATCAAGAACAACATTTTGAAGGTGAACGTCCTTTATTTGGTGAACAACACGCTACTATTATAAGAACAACGTTTGGCGAAGGTGAATCTCCTCTCAAAGAAAGTGATGATATTACAATAGAAGACTCTGTGTTTGGTTGGAAGTATCCGTTGTGGTACAGTCATCATGTGCAAGTAAATCAGACCATTTTTGAGGAGATGGCTAGATCTGGTATTTGGTACACTTCTGACATAAGTATTAGCAACTCTGAAATTCAGGCGCCAAAGCTATTAAGACGATGTCAAAATGTTTTATTGTCAAATGTTCATTTTTCAGAGGCAACAGAAACATTATGGCATTGTCAATCAGTTAAAATGAAAAATGTTTATGCTACAGGTGATTATTTTGGGATGGATAGTCAAGATATTGTCGTTGACCATCTTAACTTAATTGGTAATTATGCATTTGATGGTGCAAAAAATATTGAAGTCCATCATTCGAATTTTGTGACAAAAGATGCTTTTTGGAACTGTGAAAATGTTACGATCTATGACTCAACTATAAACGGCGAGTATCTAGCTTGGAATACAAAAAATCTAACATTGATTAATTGTACAATTATTAGTGATCAAGGGCTCTGCTATGTCGACCATTTAACCATTAAAGATTGTCATTTGCTAGATACCTACTTAGCGTTTGAGTATTCAAGCAACATTGATGCTGATATTAAAGGTTCAATTAACAGTGTCAAAAACCCAATTTCCGGTCAGATTAAAGCAGAAAGTATCGGAAGTTTAATTTTAGATAAAACTAAGATTGACCCTAGTAAAACAACCTTTTTTGTTGTGCAGGACTCCAAAGGAAAAAGACATGAGCAAATATGACTTTGAATCAATTATTGACCGTCGCAACAGCAATTCGGTTAAGTGGCATGTAGCAGAAAATGAGTTACCAATGTGGATAGCTGATATGGATTTTGCCACTGCTCCTGAAATATTATCAGCTTTGCAAGAGAAAATAACACTAGGTACATTTGGTTATGAAGAGCCTGATGACAATTATTTTGATGCTATCATAGCATGGTTTAAACAAAGACATCACGTTAATATACAGTCAGAGTGGCTTAACTTTGTTACTGGTGTTATTCCAGCACTTTCGTCAGTCGTTCGACGATTAAGCCATGTTGGTGACAATGTGGTTGTTATGACCCCAGTATATGACATATTCTTTCATTCAATTGAAAATAACGGTCGTCATGCTTTGGAGAGTCCTTTAAAATATGATCCTGATACAAATCATTATGAAATTGATTGGCATAATTTAGAAACTCAGTTGGCTGAGCCATTGAGTACATTGCTAATATTATGTAATCCCCACAACCCAGTGGGCAAAACATGGTCACGGAAAACACTTTCACGACTTCTGCTATTATGCCGAAAGCACGGTGTTACCGTAGTGAGCGATGAAATTCACGGTGATGTTGTTTTAGGTGAACCAAGTTATCAATCGCTTTTGGCACTGCCAGTTGAACAGCTGCATAACGCTGTCGTGATTTTTTCACCATCGAAAGCATTTAATGTTGCGGCTTTACATGCTGGTAGCATTGTAGTTCCTGATAAATCATTGCGCGAAACTGTGATGAGAGGCATTAATAACGACGAATTAGCTGAACCTAATTTGGTCGCTATAGAGGGTTCTATGGCAGCTTATCAGAAAGGCGGTCAGTGGCTAGATGCTTTGATTGAACAGTTACAATACAATCGATATCAGGTTGAAATGTTTTTACATGACCACATACCACAAATAAGACTTGCTTCAGAAAATGCAACATATTTACTTTGGTTGGATGTGAGCGCGGTGACGGAAAACAGTAGTGATTTGGTAAAACACCTCAGAAAAACAACGGGTCTTGTATTGTCGGCTGGCAATATTTATCGTGGCAATGGCGAAAAATTTGTTCGTATTAACATTGCTTGTCCAAGGCAATTATTATCAGATGGGCTATTACGTTTATCAAGAGGCATTAAAACATACGCAAATGTAAAGCGATAAACATAATAATAACGATTATGTTTATCGTTTGATGGGGTGAAGATATGCAAAATAAAACAAAATATGGCGATATTTGGAACAAAAATGAAGGTTTAGTTGAGCCTAGTCAAATTGGGCGCCAAATAATGGTCTTTATTTCGATTTTTCTGACACTAATCTTTGGTATCATATTCATTATGTGGATAGACAACAACATGATTTGTAATTTATATTATTAGTTTATGACTAAAAGATCGGGAAAATTTTATCATTTTAGTACATTTTATTTATAATAAGCTGTAGTAATGTGTATAGCTTTTTAACACGCTAAGTGACTTGCTCAGAAATCAATAAATTGGACTATTTTTATTCAGTTAATTAGACGACATTTGAAATGAGATTCCGATTATAAAAATTAATATACGACAGCTTTCGAGAATTAACCGGATAAATTTAAATTATGGCAGATTGATAAATACGAAATATTGGATAAGTCATCAAATTTTACATAAATTCAGTACTATTTTGACACTTTAGAGTCAAAACACTTAAATATTTAACTTGATTTAAAGATATTTGTATTAAAAATTGATATATACCAATTCAAGTTGACATAACTACTACTATATAAAGTAGCTCAGAGACAGGCTTTCAAGAGCTTGTTTTTTGTTTGTGAAATAGAAAAATTCACAAGCTAGGCATAATGCAGATCTTTCTATTTCACAAGCACACAAGTTTGATGTATTTCACAAGCGACTATGTTTTAGACCAATGGCTGATATTGGAAGCCAAATTCACCACTAATAAATCATTTACCAGCTATCCTTACGATAGGAAATGTTTCATTCAATGACAAGGTGCATTTGTACTCATACAGAACTGTGTTGAAGTATAAGCAGGCATTTGCTGGTATATTAATTATTATAATTTATAATCGCAATCGCATTTCAAATGTCACCTGAGTAACTGAATAAAGATAGTCCAATTTATTGACTTCTGAGCCACATCGAAAGCCACTGATTATTCACTTAAACAAATGTCAAAATACATGAGTGCTGAGCAGAATATTTTGACATAAGAAAAACCCATTAACTTTTTGAACAGATTTTTTATTCTGTCCAAGTTATTAGGTTCACTTCAACCTAGTAATGCTTTTTTCATTACTGACATTATTACAATGCCTATACTTTATCTTGAGGAATAAGCCAAAATAGCTTTTTTGGTATAAGAGCTATATGATGAGTGACTTTGTAAACGGGCTTTCAATCTGCTCCAGCTATTTCAAGGGGTGTTAGTCTTCTTGTTTCATAAATAATATCAGCGACTTTTTCATAGGGCACTTCCGAGTTATTTGTAATCCAAAAAAGAACAACGTTGAAAATACTGTTTATAATGAAATCTTCTGCAAAATTGACGGGAATATTTGAATTCTTAGATGTTTTAATAACGCCGTTTGATCCTATAAACGGGACCAATCGTTGTTTTAAATGATTAGCAAATCGTTGATCACCATTAACACCTAAGAGTGCCATATACGCATCACGGTTTTTACTAATTGATTGTGTGATTGCCTTGTACATATCAAGTTCTAGGCCGTTACCTGAATGAAGAGCATTAGTGGTTTCCAAGACTTTTACAATCTTATTTGTCAAAATAGTTTCTATTTGTAAAATGGCATCAGAAATATCCGAGAAGTACAAATAAAAAGTTCCTCGGTTAATGCCAATTTTACGTGTGAGCTCAGCAACTGTTACATCATATATTGCTTTTTCATCGACAAATGAAATTAACGCATTAAATATTTTAAGTTTTGTATTACTATCAATTGAACTGTTATCCATATTTACTCAACACATTTCACGATACTGTTGTTCTCTTTTTTTCTACTATACTATATTCTGATACATATACAAACTAAATTATACGATAAAGGAGATTTTTTATGACAAACGTGGTGGTTTTAGGTGGTAACGGTTATATCGGCAGAAATATTATGGAGACATGGTTAGGTCAAGATCCCAATATCATATTCTTTGTTTATTCTCGTTCAGGAAAAAATAGTATGCATCACCCTAATATAAAAAATGTTGCGGTAAATGTAACTAATTATTCAGAATTAAAAACTTACTTGCCAGATCGCATTGATTATATTATTGACCTTGTTGGTAGACCAGAAAAAGACAAACAACAGCTGAAGCGTATTAATGAGGATCCTGCAAAAGTCATGTTAAGAATTGCAGGTGCTTATCATGTAAAAGGCATGGGATTTATTCAAGGGCGCTTGGGGCCAAAGCCATTTCTTGAAATAAAACAAGAAATCGCTAACTTGTTGACGGGTAGTGGGGTTCCGACGGCTATTGTCAATCCGACCTTAGTCTATGGAAATGATCGATCAGATATATTGTCCAAACTAGTTCCTCTATTTAAATTACTAGGTATTTTTACGCCTAATTTAAGACCGGTTCATGTCAATCAAGTTGCGCGTGAAATGGTAGACAAGTTAACTAGATTGGAATAATGCGCTAAGAAGGAGTAATCAAAAAAATGATTTGGAGTGAATGGAAATATTTAGCCAAAAACAAATTTTTAATTGTTGTATTAACAGCGATTGTTTTAATCCCATCAATATATGCTGTTCTGTTTTTAAGCTCAATGTGGGATCCTTATGGTAGAATCAAAGACTTACCGGTGGCCGTCATTAACGAAGATAAGTCTGTTAAATATCAAGGAAAGATGCTTTCAGTTGGCGCCAAACTGAAAACTAATTTAGCAAATTCGGACGCCATGAAATTCAGTTTTCCTTCTAAAAAAGCAGCTAAACAGGGATTAGCTAGTGGTAAGTATTATATGGTGATGACGATTCCTGAAAACTTTTCAGAGAATGCAACGACATTACTTGATTCACATCCCAAAAAAATGTTAATACATTATACGACAAGTTCGGGACATAGTTTTATTGCAGGAAAATTTTCAAAATCTGCGGCTGAGAGCATTGCCAGTTCAATTTCTACACAAGTGACAAAAACTTACGCCAAAACGTTATTTAAGCAAATAAAATCGTTGGGGAATGGGATGGGAACTGCCGCTGATGGTAATAAAAAATTGGTTGATGGTACAGAACAGCTACAGACTGGCAACCAAACAATATCTACTAATTTAAAAACGTTATCATCAAGTAGCTTAACTTTCAGTAATGGCACAAATACATTGACAGATGGCTTATCGCAATACTTTAGTGGCGTGAATCAACTTGATACTGGTAGCTCAAAATTAACTTCCGGGTTGGGTCAATTGGGTAGTCAAATCCCCACACTGAGTACTGGCGTTTCACAATTATCCGCGGGATCATCCAGTTTGAATAGCGGATTAAAACAATACACATCGGGTGTTAATCAACTTTCTAGCGGATCAATTGCTTTAGCCACCGGTGTTAGTGATTATACAAAAGGAACCAATGAAGCCTATAAGGGCAGTCAAAAGGTTTCAACTGGCTTAGCTGAGATGAATCAAGCTTTAAATAGCAACGATGCCAAAAATAAAATAGCAAAGTTACAGACGGGTCTAAAGCAATTTCAGGTTGGTCTTAATCAGTTAAAAGAATCGTTAGACAATAGCAATCAAAGTTCTGAACAAATTACAGAACTTACCAACACTATGAGTAGTCTTGGTACCAATGTTGCGACTGTTAGTAGTTATATCACTGGAACAAAAGAAAAAATTGAGTCTGTTGCAAAGGCACAGAATTTGACTGACACTCAAATTAACGCCTTGGAAACAGCATTATTGCCAACAAATGATATCAATAATGCCTTGAAATCAGCGACGTCAAATTTGAGTAATTTACAAACTAATCTGACGGCACTCATTAAATCTAGTGATAACAGTATGTCGGAGCTAAAGTCAGCGGTGAATATGTTGAATAGCAATTATGGTACCAGTGATGGTGCGCAGACACTCTATGGTGGTATTACTGCAATGATTACATCACTAAATCAAGTCGGCAGTTCAACTACTAAACTAAGTGATGGTGCCGCGCAGTTAACCGATGGTTTATCACAGCTAAGTAGTCAATCACAAAAATTAGTTAGTGGTAGTTCTAAGTTGAAAGAAGGGACACAACAGTTATCGCAAAATAGTGACAAATTGAATTTAGGTTCAGAAAAACTCAATAATGGGTTATCTTCACTAAACGAAAAGATGCCAACATTTGGAACAGCTGTATCGCAGTTATCTTCTGGCAGTAGTCAATTAACGTCAGGATTAGATAAGTTAGTTGCTAATAATAGTAAATTATTAAGTGGATCAAGCCAATTGGCCAGTGGTGCTACAAAAATAGCAGCGGGTAGTTCTAAATTAGCAGATGGGTCATCAAAACTGAGTGATGGTTTAACGAAAGTTAAAGATGGCAATCAAACACTTGCCAATAAACTTAGTCAAGCAAACGCAGCCGTGAATCAGGTTAATGCCAATCAATTAACTTACAAACAGTTAGCTAACCCATCAAGTACTAAACATGTGGAAAAGGATAAGGTACCAAATAATGGGACATCCATGGCGCCATATATGCTATCAGTTGCTTTGTTTGTTGGATCGTTAGCATTTAATCTAATGTATGACATGTTTTCACCACGTAAATATCCAAAAAATAGTTTTTCATGGTGGTTAAGTAAAATGACCGTTCTTTATCCATTCGCTATTTTACAAGCGACAGTAATGTATGGCTTGATGGTATTGGCAGTTGGCTTGTCGCCAGTTGAGAACTTTAAAACTTATTTGACACTAATAGTCATATCATTTACTTTTATTAGTATTGTCACTATGTTGAATCTTTGGTTTGGTAAGGTTGGTGCCTTCTTAAGTATGATTTTTATGGTGATTCAATTAGGAGGTGCAGCGGGTACGTACCCAATACAACTTTCTAACGGATTCTTTCAAGCAATCCATCCATACTTGCCAATGACTTATTCGGTCAACGCTTTACGAGAAACCCTAATGATTAATGGGCCAATTGGATCAGAGATTAGTGTGCTGTTAATTATTTTTGTTATCGTAACCGTTTTGATTATGCTGTTTTATATTGTACGATTTGGTAGTTTACAGCCTATAACCTTTAAAAATAATCAAGAAACTAAGCAAGCATAACAACGCTCTTTTGAAAAAAGGTAATCATGACAGATAAAATAAAAATACACATTTGGCATACAGGCATGGTTTTAGTGGATACTGCAGTTCCTTTTCGTCATACTGCGGCATGGCCGATGGGCTTGGGCCGTGGTAGAAAACACAAAATACTCTTACCAGTGTCCAGCTATCTAATTCAACACCCAAAAGGTAACATACTTATTGATACGGGGTGGTCGGAATTAATTAGGGATGGTCAAACACGTCAACTTGGATTAACAAGACTAGCATCAAAACCATCTCTCCCAGCAAATTGGTCTGTTAAAGAGCATTTAAGAAGAATCAATATGAATGTAGCGGACATTGACTTTGTTCTGCTGACGCACCTAGATACTGATCACGTTAGTGGATTAATGGATGTAAAGAATGCGAGAAGTATTATTACTAGCAATGTAGAATTGGAAGCCGCACAAAAATCAAGTTTGAGATATCGTAAAATACTGTGGAAAGAATTGAATATTCAACCTTTTCAGTATCAAGTAAGTGGAGTTGGTCCGCTAGGAAAATCGTATGATTTGTTCAATGATGGTACTGTTCAGATTGTTGCCACACCAGGCCATACGGCAGGATTGTCTTCTGTTTTGGTAACAGGTAGCAATGATAATTTTGTTCTATTAGCGAGTGATGTGGGTTATGAAGAAGAAAATATAACCGAAAACTTTTTGCCTGGCATTCTCACCAGTCTTGAGGAAGAAATGAATAGTTTATCTTGGGTTAGAGAAATGTCCAATCTTCCAAATTGTCAAGGCATTATTTTCAATCATGATATCAAAATTGTTGAACAAGAAATGATTATTTAAACTATTAATAAATTTAAAAAAATTAAAGCGAAAATTAAAATCATTTGTTTTGGCTATTTTTATAAAAAGAGACTGAAGTTTAAAAGAAAAAAGTTCAAATTATTCAAAAGAAATAACTTTAAAACCATTCATGATTGTTTAAAAGTTAATAAATTAGGTTATTTTAATTCAGTTAAATAAGCAACATTTAGAATGCAGTGGTGATTACCAAAAATGATATACAATCCTAATAACTGCTTAAACTTAAATCTGGGTAAGTTCTCAAATAAATCCCTTCGTGTCTCAAAATTGAATGAAAAGCCTTTGTCGTATGGACTCTATTTAAGGGAGTAAGAATGTTTCAGACTATATTTTTAGCGTATGATATTGAATTCGGCACTTGTCTATTGTAATCTCATAACTGAATGACTTACCAGTGGTTTGTCAGTTGAATATAAATGATATCTGTTGGATAAGTACCACTTCAATTCATCCAATTTCTGAGAAAATTTGCCTATAAGCTCAACAATAGCATTCTTGCATGCGCAATGCCTTGACAAATACATCTAGCACAAAAGATTTCAGTATTTCCTGACGTAAGGGTTGTCGGATTGTGCATGATACAAAATTTGACGTCAAGCACACTTAAAATACAATCAAGCCGTGTAAGCTTGTGCTAAAAGTAGATTAATTAGCGGTAAGTCTCAAAAATCATTTTTTATTAGTAAAATGACCATTCAATGCTTGTCAGGGTATGCGTGATAAAATTTCATTTTCTTTTAAAGTTGCAAGACGTTACCCTAGTATTATTGTTACTTACTGCTATGAAGCTACACTAAACTAATTTGATAAAAGTTGGTTACTCGCAAAAAAATTTATTAACCATTGCATTTAGGTTACTAAAGGACAAATTGGTCTATTGAATGCTTTTGCCAGTGCAGTTTTATTCAACTTTTACTCCGAACCGCCATTCATTTTTATTAATAATTTAAAACTTAGTACAAGTTCATATGGCAATACAGAACTTTTAATTGATCTAGAAATAATTATAGGTGCTTATGTGGTCAAAAGATTAGCTGTGAAAACTAGTAGTTTTAATGTTATTCCATTAGGAATCTGTTTAGTAGTTACCTGCTCAATTTGGGCCTTTGCTAGCGACAATATCTTTAGGATTAATATCTCAATTTTTGGCATATTTTTAGGTATTAATATTGCATTACTTATTATTCAAAAAACCTCTTTATATGCTTATGAAGAAGTTATCGGAATTTCTAGTCGCGTTTGGGGCTATATGTATTATTGTATGATCAGTATTTTGACCTTTATCATGAGGGTCATTCATACGAGAAACATTTTAGTTTTTCCAATATATAATACATTGATACTGACCATTGGTTTATTTTTACTGATTGCCATCAATAAAACGAGTTTTAGGAATATTTAGCTAATTATTAAATTTCAAGAATCAATCATATTTTATGATTGATTCTTATTTTGCTAAAAATTATTGAAAGGAGGTGCGGAATGCGTGTTCTCCCAAAACTCCAAGTGAGTTTTGAGTATGAAAAGAACTAAGAAGGAAAAGCAGTAAAAATTGCTAAAACCCATACAATGAATTTAGGTAAAGTACATACGAAAGTACAATTATTAATTGGGTATTTTATTTACTTTAGTTATGTATCTGTACTTGCTTATGAAATCGCTCAAAAGAATAAATCGTTGCGTGCAACAATCACAACTTTAATCAAAAGAATATACAAAACAAGCGCTGGTATAATTAGTTAAAACTCTGATGTAGTTAGAATATTCTCCACTCTTTGGACATTTTACTGACTTATGAAATACTAAAAATGATATTATGGTCATAAATACATTATAATGACATTTATGTAGTATTTACGAAGAAGAACTTACTAATTTGGAGGGATAAAGCTGATGAGACAACCTATTAATATTCATTTATTTCTTTACAGAACGAATCAATTTGGTCAATATGAATTTGCAATTTTTCAAAGAACCGATGATAAGAAATGCTGGCAAGGTATATCTGGAGGTGTCGAAGATAATGAAACTCTTGAAGATGCTGTATATCGAGAATGCGTCGAAGAAACAGGTTCTGCTCTGGATAGACCAATATTTTGTTTAGATTCCAAAAGTTATATACCTGCGAACAACTTTTTAAATTATGAATTATGGGGAGAGGAGGTTCTCGTATGTCCTATGTACTTTTTTGCAGCAGAATTTTCAAAAAAAATTATTCTTACAAAAGCACATGAGAATTTTGATTGGTTGCAATTTGATGATGCTTACCAACGAGTTTTTTGGCATGATCAAAAAAATGCTTTGTGGGAACTAAACCAGAGATTAATTCGTGTCCAACTAAAAAGAGAATTTTAAATTAATAAGAATGCTTTATATTTATCTAAAAGCAGTTTGGTCAAACTGTTATTGAAAAAAAGGAAGAATAAATATTAGTAAGCTTAGTGACTTATTATTGCAATGTTTCTAGTAATCTTTGCATAAACATGATATACTAATTTTTTGTTTCTTGGCTCAACTGTTCCCAAAAAATAAAGGAGTGTAACCATGTTAGTGATATTAAAAGGTTTGTTAATTGGATTTGGTTTTATAGCACCCATTGGTATGCAAAATGTTTTCATGTTCAATAACGCGTTATCAAATCGTTTTACAAAAGCTGTCTTTGTAGCTGCAATGATTTGGATTGCTGACGCGTCTTTTGCTTTATCTGCATTTTGGGGTTTTGGCGCACTTATTATGTCCGCCAATTGGTTAAAAATTACAATCATGCTTGCTGGTGGTGCTTTAGTAATTTGGATAGGAATCAATATTATCAAAACAGCATGTCAAGTAAAAATAGGGTCATCTGGTAAGACATTAAGTTTTTCAAAATCGATATTAACTGCTTTTCTCGTAGTTTGGGGTAATCCACAGGCTATCATAGACGGTGCATTAATGTTGGGTGCTTTTCGAAGTACACTAAGCATAAATGATGCATTTTTATTCATATTTGGTGTTATACTGGCGTCTGCACTTTGGTTTTTTTCGATTACTATCATCGTAAATATACTCAGACACAAAATTTCAAATAAGGTTCTAATTGCTGTTAATTTCATTAGTGGTATGGTTGTTGTTATTTATGGTATATATATCTTTGTTCATGGATTACAACAACTTATTTAAGAAAATAGCTGTACCTCAATTTTGTCTAATTAATTGAAAAAGGCTGGCCAATAATTGACCTATGAGCAATTACAAATCCCGTGACTATTTTAGGATTTTTACTAATTTCAGCAAGAACACGAAGTATTAATAGCTTATTTTTGAACGTGTGCATTTTACTACTTTTCAATTTTGGAAAAATAGAGTCTACAATTTACTACGTTGTTCTCTAGCTTTGTTTAATAGATTTTTACAGAAGCTTTTCTTAACGAACGCTCAGCTTATTACATCTGTTCAATTATAAATTACGGAATATCTTAAAATGAATTTGAAAATTTCAGAGACAAAAGACATACCAAGCATGATTTATCCATCTTTATTTGAGGCAGATCCTTCACTGGAAAAAGTGAAGGATAATATGCAGCATTCATTGGCGTTTCTAGCAAAAGATGATGATAGCGTATTAGGAATAATCTTACTCAGAGAACGATCAAAATCTCAAACAGAGATTGTTAATTTATCTGTGATAAAGAAATATAGAGGTATGGGCATTGCTTCTCAGCTCTTATCATTCACAATTTCATGCTCTCAGGTTCACAATTATAAGTCTTTGTATATATGTACAGGGACTACTAGTTTTGAACAAATGTATCTTTACCAAAAACATGGATTTAGATTTGATAGAATTGAGAAAAATTACTTTGTTAATAATTACAAAGAAAAGATAATTGAAAATGAATTACATTTAAAAGACAGAGTGCAATTAAAGTTAGTGTTAAGTTGAGCCTAATGTTGTGTAGGATTGAGCGGTCAACAGATTAGAGAAAAAATTGCGCAACAGTCTGCAACAATAAATTTGGCTGTAGCACAATTACTGATTTTAGACCCATCTGAAGCAGAAAAAAGCCTAAGCTTATTTTCCAGTTCAGGTCTTGATTCGGATAGAGTATTAGCAGATGGCCATGGATTTTTAAGTTCTTCCATGGCCAGTCTTACAAAGGATCCCGTAGCTGCTCAGGAATTCGATACAAAAGGTAATTTGGTTCGCAGCTACAATTTGATGACAGATCCTGATGTTACAACTTTTGGTGAGATTAAATCTGCCTACTACACTGCTATTCATAATAATTATCAACAGTATTACCCTTCAGCTCACACTGAATAGATGTATGTTTTACCTTTATCTAGATTTAAAATACATTAGTATGTTTTTTTGTCATTGATTATTAATAACTAGCGTATCTTAATTTTTAACGTGATATACTAGTTACAGCAAACAAGTTAAGATGGTGGCTATCCTGAGTGGAGGTGGTGCTTATGGTGTTAAAACTGTAAACCCAGATTCTAGGAAAGGAGATGCCTTGTGTCCGTATCGGATGCATTACAGCTAATGATTAGCTTTGGAATGTTTATTCTATCGTTAATTACTTTAGTTGTTGTGTTGATCAAAAACAGCGCAAAAAAATAACCATTCTTAGCTTTGGATGAGCGAATGGTTATTAGTTTAACTTAAAGCTTAGCCACCGTCGAAACGGGTTTGCTAGGAGTCGTAGTTCACGCTACGGCTCTTTTCTATGTCTTTATTATAGCATAGCTTTTGATTTTGTCACAAATTTAATGTTTTGTTCACTTGCTTAATCGAACACTTGTTCGTATAATGAATTATACACAATTGTTTTTGGAGGTTGTTGATGGAAAACGCAATCGCAACTAAATATGATTATACACAAGAAGAGCGACGCGTGATTTTTATGATTGATTCAAAAAGTTTCTACGCCAGTGTTGAAAATGTTGAGCGGGGCTTTAATCCATTAAAAAGTGATTTAGTCGTGATGTCTGAACAAGCAAACACGAATGGTGGTTTAGTCCTAGCGGCCTCACCAACAGCTAAGAGGGACTTAGGCATCAGTAATGTGATGCGCCAGCGTGATTTACCTGATGTGCATGGCTTGTTTATCGCACACCCTAGGATGAATAATTATATTGCTGAAAACCTAAAAATCAATAATATTTATCGTCAATATACCGATGATATTAATTTGCTGCCGTACTCGATTGATGAGTCTATTTTAGACGTAACCCATTCTTGGCGGTTGTTTGGTAAAACTCCTGAGGAAGTAGCTTTTAAAATTCAAAAGCAAGTTAGAGCGGAAACGGGTGTCTATTTAACAGTTGGTATTGGTGACACGCCTGTACTCGCAAAGATAGCCTTAGACATTGAAGCGAAACATACTAGAAACCTGACGGGTATTTGGCACTATGAGGATGTACCGACAAAATTATGGCCAATCACGAAACTAGATGATGTCTGGAGTATTGGTTCCCGCACAGCACATAAACTTGAAGTGATGGGTATCCATTCAATGTACGATTTGGCGCATCAGGATCCTTATCAATTTAGAGCAAAGATGGGATTGGTTGGCGAGCAATTGTTTGCCTTATCTTGGGGCATTGATCGTACAGATATGACTGAGGTCGTCGTTCCTAAAAGCAAATCATACAGTAATTCCCAGGTATTACCGCGCGATTATAAACGAAAAGAAGAGATTGAAATTGTTGTCCGTGAAATGGCAGATCAAGTGGCGACCAGGATTAGAGCACATAAGAAACAAACTTGTTTAGTCAGTCTTTTTATTGGTTATTCCTTTGCCGAAAGTGAGCGCCAGGGAAGTCATGGTTTTAGAAAACAACAAAGAATTGATCCGACTAATGATACCCGCAAACTAATGGCAATTATGGTGGCTTTGTTTGAAAAGCATTGGCATGGTGAAGTGATTCGTAATATTGGGATTGATTATGGCGGCTTAATTGAGGACACTGGCGTGCAGCTTGACCTCTTTGAGCAACCAGAAAAATCAATTAAATCCAACAAGATTGATCAAGTTGTTGATGAAATTCGAAAACGGTTTGGCACCACAGCCCTGATGCGGGCAATGTCCAAAGAAAAAGGCGGTACGGCGATTAACCGTGCCAGCCTTGTTGGTGGTCATAATGGCGGTAATAGCTATGAGTGATGCAGAATTTAGTAAAATGATTAACAACTACTTTCAAAACGACTATCGCGAACGTGGTAAGGTTAAGTGGAATGGCTATTTCCTGTCGGACCATACCTCAGCTTTAAAGCGTGAAGCACAGAACAAAAATGCAGTACCTGTTAAATTACCAATGATGTCCGTAACGGCTTGTCAAAATATCTTGCGTCATGCCTCAGCGAATTATGAATTTGTGACTGTACAACAAAATATTGAGGACACAGACGGTCACTTAGTGCCTAACGTAACTGGTTTGGTCGATGGTTTTTCTGATTTAGGGGTGTATATTAATGAGTCCTATATTGCATTTGAAAATATTAGAGCGGTGGTGAAAGAAGAATGAATCAAATTGATGCGGTCATTGTAGATATAAAAAAGATGTTTGCTAAACAACCTAACACAATCTATGAGGTGAGGGTGGTCGATCAGATATACTCAAAGAAGGTCAATATTTTCTTTGAATACTATAAAATTGGCAAAGCAACACACTCACAACAAATAGCTCGCTTAGATAGTGAGTACAGAGAACAGATACCTAAAATCATTGCTAAAATTCGCAAAGAAACTGGGCTAACAGTTAATACAAATGTATAATAAATAGTTAAGTACGCACAGTGTTAACCAGTAATTTGCTACACGTTAACCTTATATTATTAATCCCCAACTAATAACAGGATATATTTTTATGTTAAAAAAAATTTCGTACACATTCTCAAAAAAAGACAACAATAAGTACCCATTTACTTTGAAATGGCTGCGTTCTTCTGCTGAAATTGATTTTGATAACTCTTTAACTTTTATAGTTGGTGACAACGGTGTTGGCAAATCAACATTACTGCAGTCTATTGCAATAAAAGCACAAATTCCGCAATTAACAAATGAACCATATTCTGATGATCTCGAATACCAAGCAATTACTAAATTTGCGCATCATTTGAAAATACAGTGGGATATTAAATCACAAAAGGGTTTCTTTTTTCGTGCAGATGATTTTATCAGCTTTGTCAGAAAAACAAAAAGGCTACGTGAAGATTTGGAAAATGAGTTAGACAAACTAACAGAACTTGGTGTTGGTGAACTATCTTTTGAACGTTTACCTTACAAAAACTCTTTAACAGCACTAAAAAACACATATCCAAAAGAATTAGAAAGCTTATCTCACGGACAGGCATTTTTATCTTTATTTAAAAGTAGACTTTCACCAAGAGGGCTTTATATTCTTGACGAACCGGAGATACCTTTAAGTTCTCAAAATCAGCTTGCGTTACTGTACATGATTAATGAACAAATCAAAAACGGCGCACAATTTATCATTGCTTCCCATTCTCCAATTATAACTGCATTTCCCAATGCTCGTATTTACAATATTAGTTCAGAAAGAATAGAACAAATTGAATATAATGAAATTGAAAATGTGCAATTTATGACATCATTTATGAATGACCCAAAGCGTTTTATGCATCATATACTAAAATAACTAAAATTAACTGCGATTTTTTTTGTAGGAAAACGATAATGCAAAAATACTTTTAAAATACCCTTACAACATTATTATGTTATGTTTAAAAGTTATGTAACTAGAATATTCTACTAATAAAATTACAAAAGCAATTATACACTTTGGCTGATGGTTTCTTTTGACGAAATAGACACAGAATATCGATGAAAAGGGAATCAATATTTCTATCAAAATCAATAGTTTATCAACTAAGATATGATATAGTGGTTGTTTCTTACAGTATTTAAATTTTACAACTATTGAGGCTTCACATCACTATTTAACAGGTCTTTTTATTTTGCTATGAATTGTGATGACGCGGCCAATATATCAACAGTGCTAATGCAATTGACATAATGATAATAATTAAGACCAGCATCGCTAAGACGCTTTTGATGCCAAAAGCAGTAGCCAGGCTTATCAAAATAATAAGTAGCAAATAAAAGTACCAATATGAAATCATATGGCCAACAAATAGGATACTCAAATACAGGATGGTGCCAATGATGTGGCCAAATAGCCAAAACAGAAACATTGCTAATAAACATAAACAAAATATTAACATGCTAGGTTCCTCCTAATCAGAGAGTTGTGTGAGACAAAGTGAAAAAAGCTCCTTTGTCACTGAGGGATAGTTCAATAGATTCTTAATACCAAAATGCGTTTGCGTATAAGCGCAGACTAGATAACCAAAATACCAGTCATGACCTGATTCACTCAGACCATCTGGGTGATCAACAAAAAGACGTTGCAGTCGCTTTAAAATACGCGGACCAAAAATAGCATCGTCAAAGATTACTTGTGCCAAACCTGGATAGATATATTGGCCATTGCTTTCTAAAATGACTAATCCGTTAACATCAGTAGTGGTAGACAATGATTTAGTTGTGAGTTTTGACATGAGTTTTCTCCTTATGGGACAGGTGACCAGTATCAATCCAGCTACGCGTCGCTTTATAAGCGGACTGCTTGAAAGCCAAGCAAGCTAAGACATAAAAGCCAGCCAGGGTGAGCAAGACATACAGCATCGTGCCATTGATGACCATTAATAAAATATCCACACTGATAATTGTTGCGGCAATAGTAGTGATAACTTTGGTAATTCGATTCATAGTAGTTCTCCTTGATTATGTACGCACCAGGCAGAAACTGTTTCCTGTCGGCCCTGCCTGTGATTGGTGTGTTATTTCGTTTTGACGAAGAACATGGAGACACAAGCAGCGCAGAATACAAGGGTGAGCGTAGCGAATTTACGAAGCCCTTGTATTCTGTGCTAGTGCTTGTAAGCTGTGGTATCATCACCACAGCTTACAAGTCACTGGTTGTGGCACAATGTTTGACTCAAAGCGAAGTGGCACCCAAGAGCTTGGCAGGACAAGCGTAGCGTGTTTGATCCCGCTTGCGGGTCTGGGGAACACGGCAAAAAATTTTTACCGCTCATCATCTTCACGCGCAATCATAATCACACCGACTAGGTAATATAAAATATAGACCAGCATGGCAATTAGCATGAGAAGTTTAAAAACGAATACACCCATAAGCACACACTCCTATCTGTGATTAAAATTCCTCGTAGTCCGTTGTTTCTTGTTTGTACTCCGCACTGATTTCACGTAAATCTAAATCATCTGCTCCTAAAATCACTTTTTCGTCAAAATAGTGACGTTTACCAATTGCAACAGCTTGTATCAGTTTTTGCTCATCTGAGAGTGTATCAGGGACATTAACTGCCACTGTTCTTACCAATGTTTCCATATATTTAACGTTGACGATTGCCATATTATTCTCCTTAAATTGTGGTTCTAAGGGTAACGTGTTTACCCTCAGCTAATTCTTGCATGATAAATGCACTTAATCGCAGTGCTTCATCATCTGATAAATCTATTTCACCCGAGTCATTGCTAGTGGACTCACTGACGTGAATTTCACTCCCGCCCATAGGGAATTCATCAGACCACGAAAAGTAACGTATGGCTATATTTTCAATCACTTCATCATTCATTGTCATTAGTCTCCTGTTGGTTTTGTGTGTAATAGGTTAGTCCGTTTTCTTCAACTTGATTGAACATTTGGATAAAGTCCTTATCAAGGATATTTTTCTTTTTGTTCAATTCAAATTGTGACCAAGTAAATTCCATTGCTTGATATTGACTAGGGGTAATACTGCTAGGCTTTACTTTGGTATCAAGGCAGAGCATAGCTTGATAAAACAGCTTTGGGCTTTCTTTTTGCAAAGCTTGCAAAGTGTTGAAAATGGTGTTGACTAATGAAACACTAACACTGGCTTCAACCATTTCTTCAAAGCCTTTACTTAATTGCGCTTTATAGTGACTAGTTGGCACTTTGGTCTCATTGAACAAATAAGTCATATCAGCGATTGATTGTGCCATTTTGGCGATTGGTAATTTGCTAAAATCATCATAGAATTGCTTTGTCATTATTTTTTCTCCAGTTCATCAACATTGACTAATTTAATATTGTTGCCGTATTGGGTGGCTAAAAAGGCAAACGTGTCTTTCAAAATATAATCTGTAGAACGATTAACGCCATAGATTTGTAAATAAATTGGGTAGCCATGCGTGAGGACAACTTGCTTATCGGTTGAGGCATAACGCACGGTATGAACGCTGTTGCGAATAAGTTGATAATAAACTTCCATAAGAAATAAACCTTTCCAAAACTTTTTCCTGTTGGCAATCGCTCCAATTGAGCTGGTTGCGTCGTGACGGGTAACAATTGGCATGATAACCAAAGAAACACAAGGATTGCGCAGCAACTTGCCACGTCCTTGTGTTTCTTTGTAGAGACTGTTTGGCGCTTGCGTCTTACAGACTCTTTATCATGCGATTGTGAAAACGGCACAGAGCAAACAGAACAATTTGATGCGATGCGAACGGAAGTGAGCTTTTTGAACCCCCAATTAACTTTACTGGTGTGGTATCAACCACGCCTGTCAAGTTAATGATCAGGGGGACTGGGGGAAGGGCTATGACTAAAAAATAGTCATGGCTTTTTTTATTGAGATATTGACTGAACAATAGCGTCAAGAATTGTATCAATTGAAACACTCGCTAGAATGTCACCATAATCTTTTAAGTAAGTCCCGTTATGTCTCGCTAGACCATTACTAGCCACGGTTATTTCATCACCATTTTTTAGGGTTGCAATCATCACACCATTGGTAGTGATTAGCTTATTTACAATTTCAAATGGGTTAGTTTCTGTCATTTTGTTGCTCCTTGTCTGATTTTGATGAGTGATAGTCTGGGTTGTTTAGCCACCAGTCATTCATGATTTTAAACAACTTTTTGCGAATGGTTGCTGCACTGGCTTTTGGGTTGCCACATACTAGTTCCGTAACATCTTTATCAAAAACAGGATTTGACAATGGATATTCTGCAAACCGTAATGAGAAAAAATAGTCATAATCACCGTCATTGTAGTCATTACGATACGCTTGCAAGTGAATTGGTTTTAATTTTGAGTCACAATCACGCCAGCTCAATAATTCTGCATTTATTGAAATATTTTGTTCAATCATCATATAGTCGGTTGTAAAAACTTGTTGAGGGCTATACCATGCCATAATGTCTCCTTTACATCCAATCGGGTCTTTCGTCACCATCAATACTGCCGTGAATATGATTTACTAGGCTTTCGTTTGTGACCGTGATGTTGTTGTCTGCGACGTAGCCAATTGTTAATCTATCGTATTTATCATTTAGATGTTGATGATGTACCCAATTGTTGTTGACGGGGTAGTAAAGTCCTAGCTCGGATAACTCATCTTCCAGCCCTGACCAAACATTAGCCGTCAAGTCATCTTCATCATAGCTTTTAGCTTCATAAACAAGTTCTACGGCTTGAATAGCACCGCTTGGAATTAGTACCATTGCTGGATTTTGTAAGTAGGTTTCCATTCTAATAATTCTGATATTCATATTTCACCACCATTCTGTATAGTACAAATTCTCTAAATCACTGTTGTAAGTGAATTCTTTTTGAAGAAAATGCCGTGTGTCTCTCAACACTTCAAAATAATAACCATCATAGTCTGTGCTACCAAAGAAAAAACCTGCTGCCGTAGGTAACAACTCTAATGCCAAAGCGTGGCTTGCCAAAACTTGTTCAATATCACTTGTTAACGCCTCTAAATCATCACGAGTGATTGCAATTTTCAATTGGTCATTAGGGTCTAAGTCAAAGCGTCTTACAAACCAATCTCTAATTTGATTGGCTTTACGCCATGAGTGAATAATGACCTCTTTACCTGTTTGCTTGTTCTCTGTTTGTAAATACATATCTAAGCCCATAGTCTTGTCCTCCTGTTGGCCTGTTTTGTGACCAATTTATTCTTATTGTGTTGTGAACGGACAAACTAAAACAAGCCAGGGCGGTTTTGCAAAGCTCGCGTAGCGACACGTAGTGCTTGGCCTTGCAAATTTAGCCCCAAATCTTTGGACTTTAGTCCTTAGATTTGCTTGGCTTGTTAGAGTTTTGGTAGTCACAAAAGCAAGAATAGATGGTGCATAACAGCCAGCAGGAAGGAAAGCCATCACATTTAAACGGTTTGAAAATCGTTTGAATGTGATGGCTTTTTTGAACCCCCAATTAACTTTACTGGTGTGGTATCAACCACGCCTGTCAAGTTAATGATTAGGGGGACTGGGGGGATTTGTGTTGTCTCAGGAAAAACCATTTACTTTTATGAAGTTATTTAAAAGGTTGATATATTGACCCTATATTAAACAAAAAGGGAGCTACAAAATGGCTAAAAAAACGATTGACCAACAAATTAAAGAAAAGCAAACACGTTTGGATGAACTAGATTTACAGGCAAAAGCAATTCAAGACGAAAAGCGCGCGATCAAAAAAGACATCAAACAACTCAATGATGCCCTTGTGGCTGAATTGGGACGGTCACTGTTAGCCAAAATGAATTTGGAAACAGATGATATTGACCAGGCATTTGCTGAATTGAATCACTTACCAATTGACAAACAAGTTGGAGGACAAGCTCATGGCGATCAGTAAAGAAGAACGTGCGCAGCTTAAATTATTACCAATTCGTGGCTATTGTGATTGGAAAGGTATTCCATACACGACAGACACTCCCACTGAGTTACGTATGGTTGATCATGACAGTTTGGTGGTTAGAACAAAATTAAATCGCTTTGTCTGGAACTCAACTGGCGTTAAAGGTGACTTGGTTGATTTCATCCACTACTACGAATTAGGCAAATCAGACGGGGACAGCAAAGGTGCCGCTATTAAAAATCAACTGGCTTACGCACGCTTTGTCAAAGGTGAAAATATTGATGTCTCTAAACTCTACGAAGACAATACACCGCGTTACAAGTTTGATTATGACAAGGTCTTCAAAACTCAGGAAACAAACGTAGCCAAAGATTATTTAGTTAATCAACGAAAGCTCAATCCACAGTTCGTTGACAATTTATTGAGAAGTGGCGCAGTGGTACAAGGAAGCCGTTATCGTGAAGGTGATAAACTACATCAAAACCCCGTCATCTTCCCCTGGAAAGATGTGAATGGCAAAATTGTGGGCGCTGATCGTCAAGGAACTGAACAAGACTTTGAACATTACAAAAAGCGTGGCACATCCAAAAAAATATTTGCTGGCAGTGATACCTCAACGGGATATAACCTCTCATTTGGATCAGGCGACAAAACATTAATTCTATTTGAAAGCCCAATTGACTTATTGAGTTATGCCCAACAAAACCATCAAGACATGGTGAAAAGTAACGCCACGCTGTTGTCTGTGTCTGGAACTGATGCCAAACGTGGCTTGCAATATTTGAATGATGCGGTTGCTGCTAAGCAAGCCAAATTTAATAAGATCATTGTGGCTTTTGATAACGATGTTGCAGGGTTTAAAGCCGCTGATTACTTTGATCGTTTTAGTTTTAAAAATCCAATTACTGGTGAAGCGATTGAAGCAGAGCGTCATATTCCCCTACAAGGCAAAGATTGGAACGAACAATTGAAAGCAGGTGTTACAGGGCGGCGCGTTATGAGTATGACGGATAATGCTAATCGCTTAGATGCCTTAGAAAAACTTGCAGTGCAAGAGACACAAACAGGCAAACCAGATTATGTGGATGTCAAAATGAGTACCATTCAACCTGTTAAGCCAGTAGTTGACGAAAAAACACCGAAAAAGAGTAAAGAACGTCGTTCCAAAGCTGATCGTCGTAAGGAAAATGCTTTGAAGAATAAGCAGATAATTCAAGAGGCAATGGGAAAGGTGGCCAAGTACCAACAAGATCCCGCTGAACTTAAAAAGCTCCTTGACTTTACCGCGACTGGCTTAAATTATTCGGCTCGTAATTCAATGTTGATTCAACTACAAAATCCAAAAGCCACCTTGTTGAAAGGCTACAAACAATGGTCTGCTGATGGCATCCAAGTTAATAAGGGTGAAAAGGGCATCAAAATATTTGGCGCCCCAACCAACTTAAAAACAATCATTGCTGCCAATGGCGAAAAAATACGTTGGTCTGATGCGACACCTGAACAAAAGCAATTAGCCAATAACAAGCAATTGGAAGTCCGCAGTGTAAAACATTATCCAGTCGAAACCGTATTTGATGTTCGTCAAACAAATGCCACAGCTGAGCAATTGCCAAGTATGTTACCGAATCGTCCAATTAACTTAGCCACTGATAAAAGTCCGAAACATCTGGATGCGGCCTATAAAACGTTGTTGAAGTTCGCCGACAAGCTTAAAGTGCCCGTCATTGACCAAGGTGTAGACGAACAAATTGCCAAGCGACCAATGACCTGGCAAGGACAAGCAAAAGGCGCCTTTGTTCAATCAAAAACCAATAAGGATGAAAAATATATCCTGTTGCGCAGTGACCTTACGCCAACCGATAAAATTCACACCTTAGCGCATGAAATAGCACATGCACAGCTTCATTCCCTGCAAAGTCAAAATAATTGGCCAACAGCCATTAAAGAAACGCAGGCTGAGTTATCCAGCTATGTGATTACTAAAAACCTAGGCATTGAACCTGGTGAGAAAAGCGTTGATTATATTGCGGGTTGGTCAAAGAATTTAAAGGCACTTGAGGGTCAAAACACTGGCAAAGTCATTAGTCAAGCACTCAAAGCTAGTACAGATGTTACTCAGTATTTATCGGATAACTTGAGCAACGGTGAAATCCGTCAACCAAAAACAACAAAATTGCTTAAGCCTGATAAGTTAGCGGTTGTCGAACAGAACTATCAGGCCATTAATCAAACAACTACACGACACATGTAAAAGGAGCAAACACATGTCACAAGAAAACATTCAAGAACTCACAGGCTTTATCACAGGCATTACAAAGTCTGCTGAAGTCAATATTTTATCCTTCCAGGAAAAGGGTCAACCAGGTGCAATTGCTTTGACAATTGAAACCAGGCGCTACCATGAATTATTTCCAGCAGGCGATCCAATTCTAGGTATTGAAATGGTGGCCGTATTACAACAAATTGGCAAGAAATTACAAGTAGTCTCAATCTATGATCCCGAAGGTGATTTTATTGCCGCTGACGAAGTGCCAGAACTTGGCCAATTGAATCATCAATTAGATGATGCCAAAAGCACTGATGTCTACACAAGTTTACTCGCTGATCGTCAAAAAGCAGTTGATCACATTGATGCGAGTACAAGTGAATTAGAGGAATTAGCCAGAGAACACGATGCTGCAAATCAAGTCCCTGAAAGCAGTACGAATTACGGTGATCCCGTTACTGACCAGGGAGGAAATGAATGATTGAATTAAAACACAACAATTCCACACCTTACCTTGACCGCTATACAACAGACATTAGTGCCAAAGTGATGTCTGAACCAGACAAATATCGTGCCTACGAACGTGAAAGTATTACGCGTCGTATCATGGTCTCCTTGATGAAACAAATTCAAAATGCGCCTTTATTAGTTGGGTTACCTGGAGTTGGTAAAACAGCTATTGTAGAGGATTTGGCACGCCAATTGTTAAGTACGTCAGTTCCTTCCCTCAAAGGCAAACACTTAGTTCAAATTAGTTTGGCCAACTTGATGAAAAGCAGCGATGTTGAGTCATTTGCGCATAAGTTCCAGGCGATCATTGATGAATTGATTGCCAATAAAGACACTGTAATTGCTTTTATTGATGAAATTCACCAAATTGTTGGCACGGGCGCTGAAACATCAGGAAGTTCATTGGATGCGGGTAATATTATCAAACCAGCTCTAAGTCGTGATGATCTCCAAATTATTGGAGCAACGACTACGAAAGAATTTCACGAATATGTGGCGCGTGATGGCGCACTGATGCGGCGATTTGATTTGATTGAAGTGCCAGAATTAAGCTTTGAACAAACGAAGCGTGTTTTATCTAAAGTCGCCTTACAACTAAATAACGGTATTGAAGTGCCAGAAACGGTACAAGACAGAATTATGGCACTATCACAACGCTATATCACTGACCGTTACTTTCCTGAAAAGGCAATTATGTTGCTAGATGGTGCGTTAAGTGTCGCACGACTGGATAATCGACCAACACTGTCAAATAAAGACATAGCTACGATTATTCATGATGATTATCATGTACCCGAATATGTCATTAATCAGACGACTGATGAACGATTATTGAACTTGTTACCAAGACTAAAAAGCCAGGTGATTGGCCAAGACACAGCCTTAGAAAAAGTTGCTATGAAACTGACTAATCGCGAGGCAGGATTAGCCGATACCTCAAAGCCTGAATCATTTCTCTTTATGGGGCCAACAGGTGTTGGTAAGACTGAGACCGCCAAACAACTAGCGCTAAATCTATTTGGTAACCAACAAAACTTTATCCGCTTTGATATGTCTGAGTTTAAGTTTGCAGGGACTAGCCTAGAAAGATTTAAAGATCAACTCACCACTAGAGTCAGGCACACACCTTATGCCGTATTATTGTTGGATGAAATAGAAAAGGCTGATCCAGAAGTCATGGATTTGCTTTTGCAGGTCTTAGATGATGGTCGTTTGAGTGATGAATATGGTCGTGTCATTAACTTTAAAGACTTAATCATTGTCATGACAACTAACTCAGGGGCAACAGCAGTGATGAATCGTGATGCCAAATCAGATTCTGTTAAAGAAGACAAAAAGCGTCAAGCAAACTTTGAAGAACAACTCGAAATTGCCTTGCAAAGTGATGGTTACCGTCCTGAGTTTATCGCTAGAATTGGTGCCATTATTGTCTTTGATGTCTTAAAAATGGCGGATATGGTGCGAATTGTTGAACTAAAATTGTCCCGACTCAATCAAAAAGCACAAGAGAGCGGCTTCAACATTGTTTTTGGCACACAAGAGGTGGCGCGTTATATCCCATCGTTTGACCTGGGCTTTGAGTATCTAAATGACAAACAGGAGGTCAGCTCACCAATTGCCAACTACATCGCAGATGTTGGTTATAAACCATCGCGAGGTGTCAGACCAATTGATGACACAATTGCCACGTATGTGAGTGATCCAGTGTCTGCCGCAATTATCCAAAAGCGACAAGGATTAGGACAAGACTTTGACACTTTCATCTTTAGAGCCATTGGCAATCCACCGTCTTTGACAAGCCCTTATGGTGAATGGCAAGTTGTGGTTTCCACAGTTAAGGAGGCAACAGACAATGAAGCTATTTAAAAAAGATTATCGCGCTGAAAGACAATTTATGCGCGAGAGTTACATTCGTTGGCGTGGTCGTCCCTGGTTCTTATGGCTGTATGGCATTATAGCAACTATTGGAGTGATATTCATATCGCTTTACGTCACGATTATTGTTGACCTGTTGATAAGAGTAGTTGGCCCATATATTCAAGCCTTTAAGTTCTATATGCAAAGTGGTGTTGCTCAATGGCCTGAGTTCAATGATGTCATGAACATGACAGCCACTGTGCTCAATCCAATCAATATTTTCACTATTCTGTCGCGACTAACTTTAGTAACAAGCATTGTACTAATCCTATGCCTGTTACTCCTACTTAAAAAATATGTCTTCCAGCGCATCTACGACTGGTATCAATTGTTTAGAGACCAAACACGTAACACTAACCGTTTTGCGGAAGTCCGTGAGGTGGATAAGGTTTATAAATTGATTCCCGATCGCAATAAGAATTTTAAGGGTCGCCCAGGACAACCAGTGCTGCACACACAAGGATACACCTTCGAATTCTTTATGATTCATCCGTTCCTGTGGGCGTGGCAATGGTTCAAGCGCCCGCTTGGAATGAATTCTTTACAATTTGGTGGTATCTACAAAAAAATACGTCCCGTTTTACTGGAACGTTTGCCAAAGTTATTTGAAAAGCAACTGAATGTTCAAGGCGGTTTTGATGGTTTTTATTGGGTGGATACCAGTAACACACATTCAAAGACCACTGGGATGACGCGTTCTTCAAAAGACCAAATGCGAGGGTATACCCTAATTGACATCATTCGTCGTGCCGAAATCAAATGGAACATTATTGATACGGATGCCAAAAACGAAGATGCCAAAATGAGCTACAAGTCCTTACGCACAGCAGGTTATGACGTGAAACTACTTAACATCATGGAGCCAAGTGAGTCTGAGTCCTGGAATCCACTTGAAATTGCGATTGATTATGCCTTTGATGGTGATTGGGACAGTGCCAATACGGAATTGCGTAAGGTTGTACAAGTCATTGGTGGTTCAAGTGGGGAAGAAAGTAGCCACAAAGATATTTGGGATAGTGCCGCTGAAAGTACCATCCAGGCAGTCATGCTCACAGTGCTAGATATTGCTGTACGTCACCAGGACAAATCAATGGTGACCATCTCAAACGTCTTGCAATTCATCAATGATATGAACAAGTTCTCGGACAAGGAAGGTGATGGCTTAACTAAGTACATTACTAATATTGGTAAACTACCGCGAACACCAGCGCGCAATATGATTATTCTAAACGCCGCTGAGTATCTATCCGCCACAGGCGATACAAAATCATCAATTTCTTTCTCAGTGATGAATCGTTTGAATTTGTTTGCCTCAGAGTCAATCACTCGTCTGACAACCTTTAACACTATCAATTTGACCGACTTAGGGTTTCCAAGAATGCTAAAGATTAAGTTCTCTGACCGCTATAAAGGTGTTCATGTTAGCATTCATGTTTATGAATCAGGTAAAAAGCATGCAATAGAAAAGGACAAGCTAACTGTGTCCCAATCAGGCACGCTAGCTTATCCGATTCATAACCATTTACCCGTCTCATGGCAAATTGAGTTGTCACTCGATAATGACGGCAATTCAATTGCGATGCGTAAACAGTCGTTTACGTTGACTGGTAAGATTGTACAACGAAAATTACTCAATGGCAAGATTAAGCGTGACTTGTTTTCTAAGCAGCCTGTCATCCAATGCCTGGTCGATCAGATTAAACCACAAGGCACTACTGAGACACCAGGTGTCACCTTGCGTTACTCAGAAAATCCAATGGCAGTCTTCATCATCACGCCACAATCTAACGATGATTTCTCCGCTTTGGCCAGCTTGTTTATCTCACAAGTTTTCTCAGTCAATACGGACATTGCATCAACGATTACCCGCAGGAAAATGGACAGTTGGATACTTTATAAGCTCAATGAGTTTTCTATGTTCCCACGTATTCCAGGCTTCACCAACATTCTAACGCGTGGTTTAACCTACGGGCATTTGGTTGATTTGTATATTCAAACCTTAACACAACCACGATTGCATTATTCTGAAATGGAAACCAACGACATCAATGGTAACACGGGTAACTGGTTCCACATTTTAACTAATGATGAGCAAACAAATGAAGCACTATCTAAGCAACTAGGTGAGGTTGAAGTCCAAACCGAATCAGTCAATTCACAAATTGGCTTAGATCGTCAAGATCGTGGTAACCGTCATGCACAAGTTAGCAAGGTTCGGCTGTTAGATGCCAAAGAAATTAGCGAATTGAGTCCGCGTGAGATGATTACCATCCGTACCATCAAACGTGCGGATAAGAAAGGGCGTTCTGTTCGCCCTTTGCCAATTTTCTCTACGGGTGCTTACCGAATGCCGTTTGCCTATGAATTATTGGGTAAGCAGTATTCACTTGATTACTATACAGCCGATTTGAACATCAAAGCGCAGCATAACGATTTGAAATATGATGACCTCTATCATGACTTTGTGCCTTACTTTGATGAGCTAGATCAACAAGTTCAACTAGAAATTGAGGAAGAAGGCGCAGGTGGCAATCAAATTGATAATCGTCAACTCAATACGTTAGCTGATGATGAAATCAACAACATTTTGGCCAAAGCGCATCAAGATATCGAAACAGCGACAGTGCAAACACAACAAGAACTCTCTGATGAGGAACGTTACTTGCAGTGGAAACATGACTTTAACCCTGATGAACCATTTATGACCGAAGAACAACTAGACAATGTTGAGCTACGTCAAATTGTAGAGAAATCCATCAAAATGAGGATACCACGCTCAAATAAAACGGAAGAACAAAACAGTGCCGTTGCTTACTTAAATCGTGGCAAATATCTGACACTTTCTGGCAACAATAATAACGGTAAAGTTCTACGATTACTAAACAACGAACCCGCATACATGTGGGAAATATATAAGCAGCTTAACGCTGCAACAACTCAAGGAGAAGTCGAATGACAAATCTATTCTCGGGCATCAATACATTAGCGGGTAGTTTACCAACGCTACCTAATAATGGCCCAACAGCCGATTTTTACAACCAATGGTCGCAATACCTATCACCATTGCCACATATTTTCTTAACGCTGATCATGTTATTCATGCACAGCATTGCATTGATTTTCTATTACATTGCGAATGCAGTCTTTACGGCTTATCAGTCATCTTTCAAACTGTTAGACTTTATGAATATCTTTTTTGAGCCAAATAGCGATGTTTATCAAAATTGGAATTTAGGTAATATTCTTAAAGACTTTCTGTACCTGGGTTTTGTTATATTTGGCATCATGATGATGGTGCAGTGGATACAATATACCGCTACTTCTGGTCGCAAGGGTAGGGAATGGCCTAAGGGAATCACCATTACAGTTGCCGTAATCACGGCTTTACCCTGGGCGATTGGATTGATGAGTGGTATTGGGACAGCCACGGTCAATGATACGTCAGGTACAAAAGAAAAAAACATTGTCACACAATTATGGCAAGGTAACTCTACAAATTTGCGTACATTAGCCTCAAATAACTTTGACCTGAATAAATATAAAGTCTACTTGAGTAACCATCCAATTACTGGAGAAAAAATTGAAGGTTCGGATTTCCACTCAGTAATGAGTGATGCTGGTTACACCGACGGTTTAAGTGACGCTCAAAAGTCTGTATTTACCAAAAAAATTGGTGGCAATGGCAACATGGTTGATATTACCGGTGACTCACTTGTTCTGGGTAAGACATTTGCGGATGATTATCCAGTGATGAAAACAAATTGGTTAGGCATTATTGGTGGTGAAATAGTCTTTATTATCGTTGTAGCTGGTGCGATTGTGCGTTTGCTGTCCTCAGTCTATAAAATGGCTTTTATGGCAGGATCCATTGTTTACTTTGGCCTAAGAGATGGCACACAAGGTAAACGGGTACAGCAAGTTCTGGGAATGATTGAGGGACAAATAACAGGTATTGTCATGATGCCAATTTCATTAATTTTCTTCTTTGCCTGGGTAGAATTTGCCTTTAATACCATTAATGGTTTAGGTCTAGATATGTGGCCATTTACAATTTTGTCGATTGCCGCTCTGTTAGCTGGTGGTAAAGGACTCGCAGGTGGCTTTGAAATGATTGAGCAATGGACTGGTGTTCGCTCAGGTCATAATCCTGTTGCTTCAATGATGTTAGCCAATCAAGCTGCACACATGGTAGGTGGCGCCACAAGGGTTGCCAAGAAAAATATTGGCAAGGGTCTCAACGCAATTTCACCAGAACAGAAAAAGAAGAATCGTGAACTAGGTAAGAAGATTGCCAACTCAGGTGGCAATCAAGGCTTAGATAATAGTAAAGCACTGACTGATCATAGCTTAAATGATAATGATGTCGATGCATCCGCACAAGCCACAGGTAAGGCGGCAAAGGCGGCTGAGGTAGCAGGACGTACAGTTGGAGCAATGAAACATCCAGGTAGTTTATTGAAAAACACTGGTCGTGCGGCTGGTGATAAAGTTAAAGGTGGCGTGAATAAAGCCGTTGGCAATGTCAAAGATTATGCTGGTGGTGTCGCCGACAACTTTGCAGGAGGACAACAAGCCGTTGAAGCCTTTAACAAACGTCATTCACCTGTAACACCAAAATCAAACAACGGTGATACACCATCTTCTTCTCAACCACGTAATGTGCATGAAGCACTTTCAAAGGCTGCCACAGATTCACCTAATTCTCATCCAAAGGATACAGCAAATAAGTCTCAATCTAACATGAGCCACGCTATGTCTGATGCACATCGTGGCTTATCTACTAGAACTAATTCACCCAAGTCTAGCACTGCTAATTCAACTAAGCCAATTGTGAGTGGTGGAACAGTTGTTCAACCTAAGGGAATTGGTGCAACACCAGCAACCATGTCACGTCCAAACACCCCACGTTTGAGCGGTACATTGCCTGGTAGAAAGACAGTGACTCAACCACTGACACCTGTTCAACAAAAAGAAAAGGATCGCGCCTGGGCTGAGAGTGTTATTGCAAAACAAAAAGCTAAAATGCAGAATCAACAAAACGTATCAAGTAAAGAAGACAAGTGAAACTTTTAATTTGTAGGCTAATACGGTAAAATTAACAGTAGTTGATTTTAGGGAGTATACTGATGGAGAAAATTAAGCAAAATAAAATTTGGATCACGATTTTGGTAATTGGAATCATTGTTATCGGAATTTTGTTGGCTATGTTGCATCAACAAAAACAAAACAGTCCTGAGGCACAATCATCAAGTTACGTGTCAAGTGCTAAGGCTTCATCCGCCTCAACCTCAGTTCAAGACAAGAACAATGAAAAAGTGTATGCAAAAAAAGCCGCTTCGATGAAGGGACATGTTTTGATAATGGGTGAAAATCAAGTATATTTCACTACGTGGACAGCTAAAGAGTTTAAGAATTGGGCTAGCCATTATCTTGCGCTATCTGAGTCCGAAAGACACAAAGATGGTGTTAAAGAAAGTTTTGGCACCCCAGTGAACATTGAAAACAGTGATACTAATATGTTATATCCCCTCGATAATTGGGCCAAACAAATCGAATCTAATGGCACACCTTCTGATTACTTCTCCACAGTTAAGGCATATAACAAACAATATCCAGGAGTTAATCCTGATGATATAAAGAAATAGATAAAAAGCCGTGATTTAATAAGTAATCACGGCTTTTGTTTTGTTCTAAACTATTTTGATTGATTTAAGACTTGTTCTAATACTAGATCTACAAAGGCACTTGATGAGCGGAATCCTTGTTTGGTAGCCAACTTCTCAATGCCTTGTTTTATCTCAGGGCGAATGGTGTAAGTCGTTTGTATTTTACGACTACTATGATTTGAAGAAGGTAACTTAAACCCGTCACCTAACGATACCTCTGATTGTGGCTCGTCTCGACTAAAGGCATCTGCCATTTGTTTTTGAGCGCTGGCTTCATCAAACATACGGGGGTCTTTTTTATCGTAATCCATTATTTCACACTTTCTAATAGCTTTTGATAAGCATCATTAATTTGCTGCAGGGTTTTAGGGTTGCGCTTGGCTTGGTCTAAATCAAACACTGGGGTTTTAAGCATGGTTGAACTATTAAACACTTCACGTTCATTTAAGACAGCGACAAGGTTCTCAATTTGGTCAATAATCTGGCCAAACTCATGACTTGAACGGGTATTGTGCTTCACACGATTAGCAAGGTACAAAACTTTTGCTTCAATCAGTGATTCGCGTGTTCTAATATCTACTGCATCATCACGGAACTCTTTCATCCGTAGGTCAAATTGTTGTTTTGATTGAATAAAACCATACTCTGAGGGTTCTAGTGGCACAACAACATAATCAGAAACGGCAATCATATTCTTCGTTAATGTCCCAAACTCTGGATGGGTGTCAATTAGAATATAGTCATAATCTTTGATTTCCTCAAGGTGATCTTGAAGCCACATCATCATCAAAAAGTTTTTATTATTCTTTGATTGTAATGTACCTTCTAATTCGTCTAAATGAGGGCTAGCAGGTAATAAACCTAATTGTGGGGTAATTTGTCTAATTTGAGCCAAACCGCCTGTAAAGACGTCGTATAGCGTATTTTTATTAGTATAGCTTTCATAGGTAGAGGACAAGTTACCTTGATAGTCTGAATCAATTAACAAGACCTTGTAGCCTTGTCGAATCAAAAAACTAGCGAAGTTGAATGTCATCGTTGTTTTACCAACGCCACCTTTAGATGCTGAAAATGTAATTGTTTTACTCATGATGAAGCTCCTTAGTTATTTTATCTGTCAAAACGAAATAACGATGAAACCATCAATCCAGGCATGTAAAACTCGTTTACATATATATTATATCATACATATAATGTATATATCAATACACTATACTTTAAAGATAGTTAAAGGTATGTTTGTGTTATAAGATGAATATATGCACATATATCAATATCGTATATAGATTGGATACACAAAAATATAACAAACAAATCATTGTCTCCTGTTCGTGCAGGGGGCTTTTTCTTTGCCTTAGGAAAAACCATTTACCTTTATGACATTTTTTGGATACCTTGTACACTGACCACAGATTGAACTTCAATCCAGGCAAAAATAACTTGTTAAAGGAGAAATTATATGTATGAACACTTTACCCCAGGGCGCAATATTTGGAAGAAAGTGTCTCGGTGGATGTTCTTCACGATGGAACGAATCTTTGTCCTAGTCATTGTTTTTGGGATTACTTACCTGATGATTAAATCATTCTATCCCTACAATATTGGCAAGTATGGGCTGATTCTAATTATCAGTAATGCGTTACTAGCTGGCTATTTGATTTTACCTAGTCCAAGTAACCCAATGGGTCTCATGTATCAAGAGATCCTACGTGGCATCTTAAAGTCCAGCAAGCACGCCACAGGTGATCTAACTGCGATTACTGAAAACAAGAAACGAGAGGAAAAATAATGGGAATAAAAGCTAAACAAGCACAAAAGGGAAAGGGTTTAACAGTTGTCAAACAAGCACTTGATAATCGCAAACCAATTCCAATCTACTTTGCTTTACCTTATAAAGACATTTTGAACAAAAAAGGGCATCCAATTCTATTGGCAGATGATACATACGCTGACATGCTTAATCTACCTGGAAAAGATTTGGATTTCCTGAATGCAGAAGGTGATAAGAGTTCTAATGCCATTATCGCTGACTTTCATCAATTGCTATCAGTTTACGTGGAAGACTTTGATATATTTGTTAGTCAACTACCCGCTGACACCCGTATCCAGCAAGCTTCATGGGGACAAGAGTTAGTGAGAGTGGAAAGTCAATTAAATAGTGGTGAACTAGATGATCGTCATTACCAACAATTATTAATGATGCGTCAAACTATTTTGCAAGAAATTAATATTGAAAAAAATGTGGTCGGTGACATTAAACATCAAGAATATACCGCTGTGATCTACGGTAAGACGTTAGCTGCCTTAGATAAAAATCGTCGTGACTTCATGGCACACGCGGGCATGGCATTTACACCTGAGCCAGTCTCAATTAATCGTAAAAAGATGGTCATGTACCAAATCAATAATCCTGGTGAAACCTTAGAACTGGAGGAGAAATAAGCATGCGCACAAGTTTAAATACAGCAAAACGTTCCGCTTTAAAAGCACGCGGCTATAATTTAGAACTTATTGAGGAAGTTCAAAATCCTAGTGGTATTGAATTTCATACTACTTACTTTGATGATGGTATGGCAAGTAGTGCAATTATCAACGTCTACGACTATCCCAAAAATGAACAATTACAAGGCTGGTTCAAAGAGTTAATCAATCATAAGAATACAATTGTAGACATTAAGATTGGGACTGAGAACAAGTTTGAGGTGCAAAAAGCCCTGGAAACAGCTACTAATACCTTGCGTAGTAAGGCACGTAGTGAAGTGACCTCACAAGGTGACGCGTTAGAAGCCGAACAAGATGCTGACATTACACTGCAAGATTTGAATGAAGCCCGAAATGGTCGTGAAATTTACAAACGTGTCTACGTTAGGTTGTTGGTATCAGATGTTTCTCCAGAAGAATTACGTCGTCGTGTTAAAGAAATTCAACAACAGCTTTCTAACTACCGCATGAAAGTTTATCCTTCTGAGCAATTAACCCACTTCCAACAATTCTTTATGCCCGCCATGTCTATTGAAAATCAAACGATTAAAGACAAAGGTTTTCCAATGAAAGCCTATGCGTTGGCTGGTTCTTATGCCTTTAACCAAACCTTTATCGCTCATCCTCGTGGTTCATACATGGGTTTGACGATGCAACGTGGTGAGGTTATGTATGATCCTAGCTACAATGACCATCGTACGCAGTTAACCGCTTATAACCTAGTTGTGGGTGGTGAACGTTCAGGTAAAAGCTCGTTTGCTAAAAAGAATTTGGGGCCATTAGTTTCTCGCGGTGACACGGTTTGGGTATTTGATAAGTCCAATGAATGGCGTGACCTCGTGAATTACTATTACGGGGTCACTCTGACACTTGATGGCAGTCAAAACATCATTAATTTGATGCAAGTGTTTGGTACAGTCTTAGATGCTAACGGCAACGTTGATGTCATTGCTAGCTTCAACCAACACCGAACAAAGGTGATTACTTATTACGCGACACTTAATCCACAAGCCGACAAGAAAGAATTGGAAATGTTGGGTAACCTAATTACTGATTTCTATGTTGAACGGCGTATGTGGTCATTGTCACCAAAAGACAACCCGCAGGATTTACGTGTGATTGGTCTACGCAACGAAGATTATCCAATTCTCGAAGATTTTCAAACCTTCCTCGAAACCCGCAACATGCTGACGCGCAACATGACGCAACCCGCCGTAGAACGTTTGGACAATATCTTATCGACAATTAGCAGCCTAATTCAAAACCACGGTGACATGGTGAACGGTGTGACTACCATGCCTGATTTGTCTGGTGAACGTTTGATTCGTTTTGATACTAGTGGTCTTTCAAGATTAGAAGATGATCTCTACAACGCGCAATATTTTACCATTTTGTCTTTGATGGAAAGCTACATCACGATTAATGGAACACAACAACGTGAGCGCATTAAGCGTGGTGAAGTCTCAACTCAGGGCAACAAAAATGGTAATCCACCAAAATATTTCTGGTGGATACAGGATGAAGCGGATGATATTTTCAATGCTAAACATTCATTAGGCATAACCTTTGGCGATAACATGATGGCACAACATGGTAAAGATTTCTTTGGTATGTTTGCCATCTTCCCAGGACTAAAAAACGTTGTGCCAACCGGCAATGCCTCAGACACTGAGGCAAGTCGTGCCGCATCTTCGTTCTTTGGCCGATTCCCAAAGCAAACGATTGGACGTCTATCAAAAACGGATACAACCCGTTTACGTAGTGTGGTGAGTGAAACTAATATCACTGATGGTCAACTACAAGCACTACAAGGATTGGATCAAGGTGATTTCTTAATGAATTTGGTAGGTAAGCAAGCAACATTCATGCACGTTGATCTTAATGACTCAGAAATTAATTTATTTGGTGGAGGACTGTAAAATGAAATTGCCACATCCATTAAAGAAGGCGCGTGATAACCGCGAAAAAATGAAACAAGAGGCACAACAAATCGTTGAGAACTACGATAAAGGTCAAAAGCCTCAACCAGTGGATAACAAAATTATTTGGTATGTCATTGGTGGTTTTGTTTTTGTTTTTATTCTCAAAGGCCTCAGCCTTTTAATCGGAGGTTAGACCATGTTAGAACGTTGGATGCAAGATAAAAAACGTCGCTTGTATGTCATCATAGGCATCATCACTACAGCTATCCTATCAATATCAGTTATTTTCTTAATGTGTTTCATGGTTTTTTCAACACAGAATGCCAATTGTTGGAATGATGATACAACAATTGATGATGGTGGTTCAGCCTTTGGTGGTGATTGGAAAGATCCAAACTCAGGCACGCATAAATATATTCAACATGCAATTGACCGTTTTCATAAAGAAATTAAAATGTCAGGCGACAATATCGCTGCTGCGATTGCGATTGGACTTAGAGAAAGTGGCTTTAACCCTAAAGCCGTCAATCCTGCTGGCTCAGTAAAGGGAATTTGGCAGTGGGGTGCTGGAGGTATCAACGGTAATCGGTTTGGTGATACTGGCGATACTGTACAGGCACAAGTTCAACTGGCAATCAATGAATTGCATAGTAGCCACAAGGCGACACTGATTGGCTTAGCGGCCGCTAACAACATTAACAGTTCAATGGTGGCTTGGGATACAAAGTTTGAAGGGGTCGGAGAAAATGATCCACAACGAAAAGTCGCCGACACTGCTAAAACAGCGGAAGAAGTCAAAAAGGTTTTCAAACTAGATTATGCAGGTGATATTGATGTCTTTGATGGCGGCAACAACGATTCTGGTTCAAGCGATACCTCAGATGATGCCAATTCAAGTGCTATGTCTGATGCCTCATGTGACACAGGTTTGGATAACAACACAGACGGCTTACCAGTTAAAGGAAAGTACAACATAACAGGTGGCTATCCAAACTATGCAGGCCTGACAGGCGCAGAACATTATGGTGTCGATTTTCAAACCGTCAACCACACTATGACTGGTGGTGAAAGTAATGTGTACGCTGTTCATGATGGCACGGTAGTAGCCAAAAGCTTTGATAGCGTTGGGGGTAATTGGCTAGTTATTAAAGGCACTGACGGGGTGTTTACCTATTATGGTCACGCACCAACTCAGTCAGCCATTGTTGTCAATACAGGTGATAAGGTTTCTGCTGGTCAACACATTAGTCACGAAGGACAAACTGGTGAAGCAACAGGTATTCACGTTCACTTCGCTGTGCAAACAAAAGATCAATACAATTGGGCGCCCGAAAGTAAAGGACTAAAATCACCTGGTCTTTATCTCAAATTACCTGCAAAGGCAGGCACTAACGTTGTTATTCCTAGTGGGCCATTTGATTCTAGTACAGGCAAAACAGATAAATAGGAGTATTCAAATATGAATAAATTAAAGAAATGGAGCATTGCAGTGTTCTCTTTAGCCGCCATTGCTATAGTAACCGCAATTGGTGGAACTTATTACTACAACACAGAGGTGAATGGTTATCCAGATACCAAAAACTTCTCTGATAAAATTGATCAGCTAGACAACAAAAGCAAGCAAAAGACAGTCTTAATCTTCCATAAGCCTGGTTGCCCTGACTGTAAAAAAGCGCGTAGCACGATTAAAAAGACGATCAAGACACATCAAAAGACAATTGATTATGTTGTGGTCAACGTGAAAAAGTCTGATGCACAAGCATATCTTGCTAAGTACGGCGTGACACAAGTACCCACAGTGATTGCTTTGAAAGGTAATCAAGTGATTGACAGTACCAGTTCAACCAACAATAAAACGATTGCCAAAGTGGTCGCAGGAGATTAACCATGACAAAATTCAATTTAAAATGGGTTTACGCTTTTGCGTTAACGCTTGCTTGCCTGTTTTTAATCCAGCAAGGACTTAGCTATCAACGCACGGTCAAGAGTGTGAATATCGTGCACCAAGAAATCAAAGCAACAAAAGCTAAGACAAGTCAGTACGCTGTCCAGGCTAAACAACTTGATAAGGTTAAAACTGCTGATATTCGTGATACCCAAAACATTCAAAAAATTGGCAATACTTTCTTCAAAGAAATGTTTGCCATCTTACCAAAGTTAAATAAATCAGATGCTAAAAGTAGTGTGGCAACGGATGACGTTGTGTCAGCTTTTCTAGGGGCAACGTTTGGTGGTGATGTGGATGAAGGCGTGCCAACTTTTCATTTAGAAAGCAATGATATTGTCTATTCCAAAGCAGCCGATGGCTCAGGTCTAGGATTTGGGACGGTTAAATATAAATTAGGCAAAGAGGAAACCAGCACAACACTATTGATGCACATTGAAAATGGCAAAATTACAGAACTCCAAACGGGAGCTGTAAAAGATACCTCAGGAAGGAAATAACCATGTCAAAAGTTAATAAAAAAATCCCCTTACTGTGGGTTATGCCAGCGTTGATGGTGATTGCTGGACTGGGCTTTTGGTTAGCTACTCAAGTCACTGTTAAGACACATCAAAGTGCCTCAAATGAACTAGCCGTGCAACAAAGCAAACTCATCAACAAGAAATCAAAGGTCGGTACGGTACTAGATTCAAAGCAACCTAATGTCTCGGCAGCCTCTACCTTGCTTGATAAACTGTTTACCCTAGATTGGACAATTGCCTCTCAAAAGGAATTTGATGCCAAAGCCAAACAGATGACACCTTATGTGGCTCAAGAGGTCGTCAAAAATAGTTTAGATTTCAAGGCTGATCCAGATAAAATGATTACACAGACAGGTGTGGTAATGACCTATGATCACATGGATTTCTTACCCACCTCAGCAAGTGCCACAGAAGTGAAGGGAAAGGTGATTGTCTTTGTCAAAAGCCACCTCAAGGACTCGGCAGATGCCACCACACGTTTTGTCTATAATGTCAGCTATAATCCTAAAACAAATCTTGTGACACAACTAGATCGCATCGGAACTTATCAATTACAAAGTGACAGCAGTGTGTTATGAGTAAATATAAATAATCTGATTTATAATTTTAAGTCAATTTGATATACTGTATTTACAAATTAAAATTTATTTTTAGCTCGATGTGTATCAGCTCGCCAAAGTAGATACAGCACATCGGGTTTTTTATTTTATAATCATTATTACTTTAATGATGTTGTTCTCAAAGCTCGTCCAATTGGATGGGCTTTTTTGTTTGCCTCAGGAAAAACCATTTACCTTTATGACAATTTTTTGATTCTTGTTATTCTGTGCGTGTGTTGATAACACAACAAAGAAAAAGGAGGACTTTTTGAATGAAAAAGTCAAATGCACATAACAAGTTTCTATGGGAGCGTCGTCCGATTTCACGCTTACAACAAACATTAGCGGGATTGGTCGCTTCATTACCAATGTGGCTACCGACTGTTGCCTCAGCGGATATTGGTGATGCTGCCAAAACAAGTGGTTCAAAGGTCATCACAATTCTTTATATTGTGTTGATCGTTGTTGGCGCTATTTGCTTATTGATTGGTTTCATCATGCGTGCAACTGGTAATGAACAGATGGCGCAAAAGAGTAACAGCAAGCTAATGCACGCCATGTTCGGTATTGGTGGTGGTGCTTTGACTGGACTATTGCTGACATGGATTTGGCAAACAGCCACTACTGCTGGTGGCGGAAATGTCATCAACTGGCCATTCTAAACGGGGGAATAAGATATGTTTGGAAAGAAAAAACAAACTAGTATCGGGGATCCATTTTTTGCCCGCGTTGAACAAACTGAAATTGATCTCAATGATGAGGTGATTCAAGACCTGGCTGAAAAAAGTGGGGTAAGTGAAAGCTGGCCGAATGTATCACTGTCAGGGCTACAACAATTCGCTGCTGGTTTAGTCAATGATGTGGTGCGTGCAGGTGATCATGACGTTCGTTTAGGTAACGTCGTCTACTTTATCACTAATGAAAAAGGCCGTGCTGAGCCAACAGGATTAAGTTGGGAAAGAGCGACACTCACAGCAGGGTTTGAAAACATTGTTGTTAGTACCGCTGATCATATTTTCAACGACACAGAAATTCGTCAAGATGAAGATATGACTTATGACATTATTGTTGAAGCCCTACAACCGCTGATGGATGCCGTGCTTGCTGATGGTAGTCTGTCAACATATGATTTGCCAGTTTTACCTTCCGAGGAACAGTTTAGACAAGCGCGTGAAACAGGTGAAGTCCTAACGGTTGAACCAAATAAATTCCAACGCACAACGATTGAAGTCAAGCCACCAGTGGTTCAGGCTGTTGAAAATGAAACTAGTGACCAATCACAGGAAAAGGTCGTAAAGACTGTACCTGCTATTCCTAAGATAGTTGAACAGCCAAAGCAGCCTGCAAGTGGTGACATAGTGAAGCCAATTGTTCAAGCTGTTGTTCCGACTCAAGACAACTCAGACGGGGTCATGACCGAAAGTGATCCCACACAAAAGTTAATTGATCGTGTCAACCTGGCACCAAATGCATTTGAGATGAGTGATGTCAAAGCTGATTTACCTGCGGAACACCCCGATTACGTGGTTAGTCGTTTGAACGCAGACAAAGCCAAAGCAAACGACTTTTTGAATGATACCAGCAACATTTACACGCAAAAGATACGCAAAGCGATGTCCGACTTGTTGAAACAACAACAAGCAAAGACGAAAGCAGCAGTTGAACAGTTGCGTGAGACTAATGTCTCTGAGACGGTTGATGCACAAATGAAAGAAGAACGGGCAACAGAGTTTGAAACCCGTTATGCGCAAGCACATCAAGCTCGTGAAGCAGGTTATCGCACGGCTGTGGAAGATGAGAATGCGCGTCATGATAATACACTCAAAACGCTCAAGAGTGACTTTGTAAGCGACTTAGAGGCTTTGAAGGTATCTGTTAATCAAGAGCTGGATAACTGGTTTATAGAACGTTCTAAAGACTTGCAAAGTAATCTTCAAGCCACAGTAGACAATCAGGTCTCAGAAGTGACGTCACAAGCGCAAACAGAGACGCTAACCAGTCTTAAAGCTTTGCGTGATGAGTTATTAGCTCAAAACACACAATCCTTGCTAGACATGCATCAAAAGCTGGAAGAAGACATCAGTAACAAGCGGTCACAATATCAATCAGAACATGAAAAAGCGATGATCAGTGCGACTGAGTTAGAAAGTGCTAAAACGCATGCTGGTAGCCTCAGTGAACTTGAGCAACAAGTCCAGATTTTGAAGCAAACTAATCTAAACCTCGAGCAACAATTAAAAGGTAAAGATGCTGTCAATAATGATGAGGTTTCCCAACTTCGTCAACAGTTACAAATGCTTCAAAATGCCCCCAAGACAACATCACATGATGAAACTAACCAGCAATTGATGACTTTGTTAGCAGCGCAAATAAAACAGCCTCAAGTTGAACAAAAGAAAAATAGTGCTTGGCAATCAGCGGCGATTGGTGTCTTGGCTGTTCTGGCTATTGGTGGTGCGGGCTTTGGTGGTTATGCGATGGCCCAACACAAAACAGATAGCGCCGCACAATCATCAAAAGCGGTCTCTGCGAGTAGTCACAACGAAGGCAACGCAACCGTAACCTTAGCCCCTGAATCATCTGAGGCTAGTTCTTCTTCAAAGGTAAGTGCTTCAAGTAGTCAATCAAGCTCATCTAGCTCACAAGCTAACAGTTCTTCTACATTAGCTGACCGCTACCATGTCGGTGAAGACGTTGATGCCACAATCAATGGTCAAACAGTCACCGCTAAAGTCGTTTCGGTACAAGACAAAACCATTACAGTGCATCATGATGGCTACGATTATGTTGTACCGTTTGACAATTAGGCGGTGATCTATGGCAATCAACATTGAACAGGTCAAGCGCCGTCGAACGACAGCGCAAGCTAGACGTCCAAATTTCCATCGTTTGAAAAGGCACCATCCAATTCTAAAAACACTGTTATTAGCCATGATTGGCATCTTAATTGTCACTGGCGCTGTGATTTACGGTAACCATACGCAGTGGCAAACAGCGCAGAAGGTTCAAAAAGCTAGTCATAAGGCTGTTGCTAAAACAAAGAAACAACCTGTTGTCAAAGCAAGTCAAGTCAAACAAGTGGCGGCACAGAAAAGTGTCAAACCTGATTACTCAGGGACTGGCGGTTTATCTAGCAAAGAAGATATGTTGAAACTAGCTCAAAGCAATCAAGCTGAAATCCTACGTGGACATGTGGCTGTGCCAAGTTTTAGCATTAGTGAGCCAATCTATGAAGGCACTAGTAACCACGTCTTAGCCATTGGTGCGGGCATGAATGCACCCAACCTAAAGTTTGGAACTGGATTAGTACCAATATTTGCTCACAATATGGGTGATTATAATGCCGTGTGGCCATACCATCCTACCAAGTTTAGTGCCTTACAAAACATGACTGAGAAAACCATTTTAGGGAAAGATATTTATCTCTCAGATGGTCATACAGTTTATCGTTATAAAGCGACCAAATTGGATTATGGTATCGCTGTGGGCGTGATGAACCAAGAATTAGCTGTTGAGAACACAGGCAAACCAAAAGTTAAATTGATTGCTTGTTTGGAAGATCAAGAATTTTGGCAGCAGGTTAAAGCGAGTCACTACACAAATTTCACCGCTAAAAAGCGAATTGTACTGACGGGTGAATTAGTTGGTGAACAATCAATTAATTCCCTGGACAGCAGCTTAAAGCAGCAATTGCAATAAAACTAATTTAATTATAGGGGGTGGCAAATCACCACCCTCCAAAAATCGGAAGAGAGAATATTTATTATGTCACATAACATTAAACACAAACTACGCAATCGTATTTTTGAAGGCGCAGCCATTGCCACGATTATGATTCCAATGGCTTCACCAATCATTGCACATGCCACAGATACTCCAACGCCTGTTAAGGTCTCTACAACTGGGACGAAAGTGAAAATTGATGATGCGGCTTTGCAAAAAGCTATTGCTAATGCCAAAGCTGCTGGCGTGGACTTAACGCAAGAAAAGACTGATACACAAACAGTTAAATCTAGCGAAGTCGCATCCGCTAAAACAAAAATCACTGATAGTTACAAGACACAGGTTTCAACGCTTGAAGCTGCTACTAAAAAGCAGACCACCGCTAACACTGACTACGCTACCAAAGAGGCGCAGTATCAAAAAGATTTAGATCAGTATAACAAAGATGAAGCCGCCTATGAGGCAGAAATTGCTAAACATAAAAATGATACGCCTATCGCTGACAAGAATGGTATTAAGGTCTACGGTGACTATAATGAAGCTGGTAAAGGCTCACTGGATTACTACAAAAATTTTGATGTTGTCGTTGATGGTTCAAAGGTCAAAGACTTTGCATCTGTGTCTGATTTAGGTTGGAACAAAGATAGTAAGGTCACTGCAATTGGTAAAACACAAGTTTTGAATACTGACAGCACGAACTTTAATGCCCCTTCAAAGGATATGTACTTAATTAAGGATTTCAATAAGGGACAACAGTTCAAGATTGAAAATGTTGGGACTGATAAAATTACAGGTAAAAAAATCAACGCGATCATTACCTTTACTAATACGGTTAAAAGTACCAGCTCTGATTCGCATTACCTAGCCGTTGGTAAGCAAGATATGGATGGTCAAACTAATGATTCTGTCCGTTTTGAATATCTGAATACTGATGGGGTCAAGACTAAGATTAACTATGAATACTCTGATGGTAAAGCGGCCAATTTGGTAACCGCATTCGCAATTGGTGACGTGGATGTCTTACAAGGTATGCAGACTGACTATGGTAATGTCACGCAATTGAGTCCAAAAGACAATGGACTAGAAATCGACAAGAATGCACCTTCTGGATTATTCGGCACTTATACGACAAGTTCTGCTGCACTAGATGGCTTTAATGACACACCGCTTGGTACAGTAGGTTTGGTAGGAACTGGGTCAAGCTTTACGTATAACTTCTTTGATGAATATACTAAAAATGCCACTAAAGAAGATACGACTGCAAGCAATGTCATTACCGAAAAGGGTGGCTTAGTTAATGCCTGGAAGGCTTTGGGAACACAATATAACCTCTTTGGTTCCTCTGCGGCTCTAAATGTCGTGACACCACCCGTTAAGCCAACACCACCAACAAAGGAAACGGTTAAGGCTAGTTACAAGCTCAGCGAATTATACACAACGCCAGAGCCACACAAGTCAGAAACAGATGATAGTGGTAAGGACAACAATGGTCAAAATGTTAAACCAGGTGAAACTTTGCATTATAAGTTAACGTGGGATTTGAAAGGTTTAGAAGCTATTGACGTGGATAAGGATACTTTAGCTAAGGGCTTGTCATTCATGGATGATTATGATGAGACTAAGCTTGATATTACTGACCAAACTAAAAAAGACTTCACAGTCATTGATGCCAAAACACAAAAGTCAGTGATGGATGAACTCCAACAAGATTGGGATATCAAGAACGGTAAGTGGACTTTGAAAGCAAAGAACGTGCAGGACTTTTTGACTAATCATGCAGGTCATGAATTGACAATCACGTTTAATCCAGTGGTTAAAAAGGGTGCCACAGGGACAGTGACAAACACTGCGGTTCAAAATGACTTTGGTCAGGATTTTGATACTGAAACAGTCAAGAATCCAATCACGCCTGATACGCCAAAGCCAGATACACCATCAACACCTAATACAAGTTATGGTGAAGCGCCAAAAGGATGGTTATATGGTACTATTGCAGCGATTGCACTAGCAGGCGCCGCCTTTGGATTCCGCAAGCCAATCAAGAAGTGGTTCCACAAATAACAACTTTTAACAGTGCCTAAGGGCATTGTTTTTTTGTTTTGTCCTTATCAAGCGATAAAATAATAAACAATAGCACTTGTTTTGTTCTTCACAAAGTGGTATATTTAAGGTATTCAGAGGGGGTCTTGACATGTGATATTGGTAGTCTGTTTTCCTAAATATATCATTTCTTTTTTGAAATCTATCATGTCTCACTTCACACATTTAACAATATTGCATGGTCTCTCAGAACATTTTTCCTAAGTTAAACAGTGAATCTTTACTCCAGATTGACTGCGCAAATAGAGCCGTCCTTTGATGGCTTTTTTGTGTGCGCTTATGAACAAGCGCGCTTGTCAAGCCTGACAGACACGTCAAATTGATGACGATTAAATAAAATCATTTGCACGATATTATTAGAAAATATAGATACATGACTTAGGTGAAAGCAAGTCTATTATCTATATCAATATACGTATACACGTCAATATAAGATAAACATAATGATAAGTATGTTAGCGTATATATTTATAACTATATCCATGTATATATACGTGTGTATAGTATCATTATACCTGCTAATATACACACGTATATAAATAAACCATAACAGTCTTCAAACGCTGATACCAAGCTATTTGCGCAGTTGTTCACTTTTGTTTTTCTTAACATTTTAACTATTGACCGAATGTCAATTTTATAGTCTTATTGAGAGAAGGAATAATTGCCACATGACTAAAAAGAATCCCAAATCCAAATACGCGCGTTTAGAGTTTAGTGAGCGTATTACGATTAAAAATATGATTGATGCGGGTAAAACCAATGCCGAAATTGCTCGAAAGCTAAACCGACCTCGGGCTACCATTACACACGAATTGCAGCGTAATGCCCGTGTCATGACTTGGCGTGGCAAAAAGAAAATATTGCGCCATACATACGAACCTGTGCAAGCGACTAGACGTGCTGAGTATTATCAATCAAAGTCGCATCGTTCACAGCCTAAAATCACACCTAAAAAACGCGAAAAGATAGATTACTATCTCAAAAAGAAACATTGGTCGCCAGAACAAATTGCACATGGTGTGCCACGAATTGGTGTTTGCACACGAACAATCTATAACTGGATACTTAATCGCAACCTGAGTGCGACATTAAATGATTTACCGCTTAAAGGCAAAAGACGCAGGCATCTAAGGGCAAAACCAGTTAATCCAGAACATAAACGGATGATGATTGAAACGCGTTCAATTCACAACCGTCCAGAAGTCATCAATAATCGCTCAACATTTGGTCATTGGGAAATTGATGGGGTGATGAGTCCTCAAGATTCCCAATCTTTCGTGATCACATTTGTAGAGCGAAAAACACGTTTTATGGTTGGTGTCAAAGCAAAGAGTAAAAATTCAGAAGATGTCAAAACAGCCATAGATACCTTTATGTCAAGGTTTGAGAACGTTTGTGACAGTATCACATGTGATCGTGGCTCAGAATTCACCAGTAGTTTATTTATTTACAGCATTGAAGATACGTACGGTAAAAAGTTATATTACGCTGATCCACAATCACCAGGCCAACGTGGTACAAACGAACGCATGAATCGTGAATTAAGGCGTGTATTTCCTGCTGGTTATGACTTTACTAAGATTACCCAACGTAAGCTTCAAAACGCCATTCAGGACATCAATGAGCGTCCTAGAAATGTGCTCAGGTTCAAAACACCTGAAAAAGTCTTTACTAAGCGAATCATGGCAGCTTAATCATCAATAGATGCTAAAAATCGCTAATTGTTAAGACAGTTCAAAGTCAATAGCTTTGGGCTGCATTTTTGCGTATAATAATAACCAGATAAACACGAATTAAGTGCTTGATTGGCTCAAAAAAAGTCAAAATGGCAATGCAAAAACTAAATATGCGACCAACATCAAAAATAAATTATGGTAGTTGAAATTTAGAAACGCAAAACCAAAAATAGCACTAAAACAGTCTTTGTAATCAGATTGTAAACAAATCCGCTATCACAACAGCGACAACGGATTAGCCAAAATAAAATCAATTTTTTTAGATTATTTGTTACTTTAGGGGTTGACCGGAGTCTGTAGAATAATAAGCATAAGGTTTGATATAGGAGTTGAAATACTTCTGTAACATACCTTGTGCTTATATTTTTGTAAAAAAGGCTTATTTTATTAAGAAAACCTAAAAAAGCACAAAAAAAGACCAGCCAATTGCTAGTCAACTTGTACATTGAAAACTTAATATTGATTGACACATAGTTAATGCCCCACCACGGTTATTAAATAGTGCAGAATATAATGTTTCAATACGCTAATTATACTGTATTTTTGAAAAGTGTTCAATCCGGAGGCTGTAAACAGTAAGAGATAAAAGTCTAGAAAAGTTGAGTTAGTCACAATTTCTGCTCCGATATCAAAATACAACATGTCGAGAGATGCAAATTGCTAGAGTGCATTTCGGAAATGGGCAGAGCCTGAGAGTGTTGCTTGAATGTCATACTTATATAGTAGGCGACTTTAAAACATTTGAGAATTTAGCATAGTTAATTATGAGGACGGATATAGTCAGAATAGAATTATATCCCTTGAATTGAAAATCGTTAGTAAATATTTATTGTATATCTTACAAACAATGTTGGTATGAGCAAAATCGGAAAAATCTGTTTTTGCTTTTTTTATCCTGAAAGTATTTTTCTAAAATTGGTAATGTTGATACTTCAGATTAGGAAAAACTCAGTGGAAATCTGAACAAATTAGTCTTAAATCTTTTATTCATTATTAGTGTTATCTTTGAAGAGGGAATTCTTTAATTTTCGTTTATATAATTCAAATCAGATATATTGGAATGGTGATATACTTATTTTGGGAGTCACTGTGGCTTTTTTCAATTAAGCAACAACATTGCTTAAAAAAACAGCGTCGGGAGATTGATAAATTGGACGTAAAACCTAAAAAATTGTTACCTTTATCGCCAAAAGTTGACTTAGAAAATGAAAAACATTATAAAGTTTATAAAAGTTATTTGGATGATGCGTTAAGCGATGATCATATCCACAATTTAGCTGTTACAGGTAAATATGGAAGTGGAAAATCTTCCATTGTCGATACGTATTTTAAGAAAAAAACAAACTTTCTTAAAGTTAGTTTTTCCACTTTTGAAAGTTCATCTACTAAAGTAGTATCACAGAAAGAAATTGATGACAGTGATGACACTCCTTCATCAATTAGAGGTGAACAATCAAATAATTTGATTTCAAAAGGAACTATATTCGCAAACATCATCAACCAAATTATTTATCAAGTTGATCTTAAAAATATTCCATTAACACGGTTTAAGATAAAAAAACCACTTTCACGGTTTTCCAAATTTTCATTGTTATTTGAAATATGTCTTTTGTCTTCCTTATTTTTTCCGATTAGTGGTATGTATAGAATCGGACTTTCTGTTGCTTCTATTTTGGTTGGACTAGTTATTATTTGGTACTTTCTTTCAAATTTTGAATTTCGAAACTTAAAAATTTCTATAAAGCAAGTTGAAACTGAAATCAATATGAAAAGAGATGATTTATTTGAAAGATACACTGACGAGATTGTTTACTTATTTGAGCAATCAGGAAAATCAATCCTAATTATTGAGGATCTAGATAGATTTAAAGATTTATCAATATTTGAAAAATTGAGAGAGTTAAATACTAAACTAAATTCAAACTTAAACGACAAGAAAGAATGGACTTTCATTTATTTAATAAAAGATGAACTATTTAAAGATAAGACCGATCGAGTTAAGTTCTTTGATGAAATAATTCCAGTTATACCGTTTATTACGACTTCCAACTCTTTTGATAAACTCAGAGAGATTTTTAAAGGGGAAGATATCAATGTTAGATTGTTGCGTATACTAAGCCAATTTATTGATGATTTTCGTTTATTGCTGAATATTCATAATGAATATGAAGTTTACTCGAACATTGGGAACTTGGCACAAAATAAAAATGATAAAAAAATAGAGCTTAACGAGCTGCTAGCTTTAATAGCATATAAAAATATTTTCCCGAATCAATTTGATGACATTCAAAATGGGGGAGGTATTTTAGGCGACATAGTAAAGCAATACAAGAATAATGTTCAACAGCAGATTGATAATTGTACAAAAAAGATTAATGATTTACAAGAAAAAAAGAACAGTACTAGTTTAAAAAACGAATACGAATATTTATTTATTTGGGCGTCCAAGAACAATTTGGTGTCTGTTGATAATTTTAACAATAGACAATATATTGACACCTTGGATAAAGCTGAGTACATTGTAAAAAATGATGGGGGTATTTACTATGAAAACTCTGTTATTGAATACTCAAAGTTTAAAAACAATGCAAAGGAGTACGCCAACAATCTAGTTCCTGTGACAGCTTTTGATAATGAAATGACAAGGTTCAGAACCAACTTATCAAATATCAGTAATACACAATTTTTTGATGTAGATGACACATTAAATTCTTTTAAAGATAATCAACTACTTTATGCCTTGATTAAAAACAAGTACATCACTCTTGGTTACCTGAATACTATCAATCATTACTATGGTGATTCATCCACACAAGTATTTATGCGGAACCTGTACATTTCCGCGCGTAATTTTGACATCAATATGAAGTTGAATGATATTCCAGGGCTAATTGAGCAACTTCAAGAAGAAGATTACGAGCAAAATCAAATATTGAACATCGAGTTGACTTGCTGGTTATCTAACAAAAATTTTGAGAAATTCAAGCTCATTCTCCACACTGCTGATAATTCAGAAATTCATTTTATTGAAGAATTATTAAATTATAATCCAGCATTGTACAAATCAGTGACGTCAATTTTGCCAAACATTCAGTTTGATCTTTCAATTTTGAATCCTATTCAGGTTTTTGATATCGCAATTAATAATAGATATGCAGATACCCAATCAAACGTAGAATTAATTGTACATCATCTTAACAAGTTTATTTCTTTGAATGAATTTACCAGTCTTATAAACGGAGAAAATATTTATGAAACGTTTAAACATGAGTTGATACAAAAAGCTGATAGTTCTATTACTCTTAAAAAAATTTCAGATGTCAATATTGATATTTTAGGTTTACTTATGAGGAACAATCGTTTTATAGTAAATGCATCTAACATCAATTTTTATATTAGAGAATATTCGTACAATAAGGTTTTTGAGAGTTTCATAAATGGTCATCGTATTACTTTTGATGAAGATTTGTCAGAAGAAACATTTATGTCTACAATTAATGAAAATAGTTTATCTGTAGAAACATTTACTGATATTTGGAGAACTTATCACGGTGAAAAGTTACACTCGCAGAATCTGTCTGTACTAGATAATCAGTTAATTCTAGTTTTACTAAAGCTAAACCTTATAGAAATAGACTCTAGTTTACTGGAGTTGATTTGTCAAAAAGAAATTAACGTCAAGCCAGACTTTTTCACGCACGACATAAAAAGTATAATATTGAAAAATCAAATTATACTGAACAAGGATTTGTTTGATAAGTCAATAGAAATAGATGATGATTTAAATGATCAAATTTTTGCAACGAATATCAATAATTTGTCAAGAGAAGAAGTAATCAAATATCTAAAGCGTAAAAAATTGTCGAATGGAAAGTTCATAAAAATTATTCAGAAGGATCGAGGATATCAGAACATTATTTTCAACAATGAAGAAATCAACTTGGAAATTTTATCATGGATGAAAGACAAAGAGATTATTGATAACATGAATGTTGCTAATGGAAAGATAAAGCCAACATTCGATTAAAAAACTTAAAATAATATAATTTTAGAAAGAGCATTTAATTTATGCTCTTTTTTTAGTATAAAAAAAGGAAATATAATTATGGTTAACAAATTTGGTAGTTTATCACTACAAGGAAAAAGTATCGGAAGTCTCACATTTGCTGGGCGCAATTTAGTTGGTGCTAATGCTGATGTGGCAGTCGCTATGTTGAATGTGAATAACACATTGAACACTGAAAATGTTACACCACAGGCTGGTTTTGATTTTAGCATGGCTTTTGGTACACCACTAAAACTGATTAATGCAAAAATTATTGCTGGTACTGCTCGCAGTAACCAAAGAAACGGAGCTCGTGTTGCCACTAAGACAGGAACTTTGTTACCTATGTCTGATGCTAAAACAGATACCTTACCAGAAGAAGAATATGATGCTGTATTCGTATCAGGTAAAGACAAAACACCACATGGACGTGTGCGTAGTGCTGATGCGTTTGATAGTCATGATTTAGTGTTGTTTAGGGTTACACCTAATTATAAAACTGATAATCGTGGCGAAGTTGCACGCGATGATTACGATGAACCAATTATTTCAAATTATCAGTTCAACTTTATCCAACAAAGTAAATCAGGCGATGTTGGCAATGATGATAACATTGTCCGTATTTTGGTTGATCCAGCAGAAAGTGAACGCTTGCAAGCTGGTTTGAAGCCGGGGGACAAGTTAGTACCACAAGGTTTGAAGTTTGCATTTGCTGGTAATGATGCCACTGATTGGACGGTGTATGCTGACACGTTAGTTGCACTTGATGAAAAGGCAACAGAAAAGCTAACATCAAGTCAAAGTAAGACAACGACTAATCAAGCTGACAAAAATAAATAACAGAGAGGCCAGCGGTCTGGCTACTATACAAAAGTAGTTTGCATTTAATCGAAACAAGATTATAATAAAAATAATTTCTGTGGAGGTTAGATATGTATAGGGTAAGAAGATTTTTAAATACTGATGCCGAGTTAGTTGCTCAATTAATAGCTAAGACAATGAAAACAACTAATATAAAAGATTATTCAATTGATTTCATTAAGAAAGATTTACAATCTCTAAAAGCCAATGATTTAATTGAACGTGCAAGACAATTTCATTGTTATGTTATCGAAAATTCCGATGACAGTTCAATTATAGGTGTTGGTTCAATTGGTCCTTTTTGGGGTAGTAAGACGGAAAGTAGTCTATTTAATATTTTTGTTGACCCAGATTATCAAGGTCACGGTTTAGGTAGAAAAATAATTGAAACTTTGGAAACAGACGAATACTTTTTAAGAGCCTCACGTATTGAGATACCAGCATCTAAAACGGCGTTACATTTTTATCAGAAAATGGGTTACGATTTTAAAAATGGTATTGATGAAGTTGATTCCGAAGAATTGTATCGTTTAGAAAAATTTAACTCCACTTCAAAACGTCAGATCAAGTAGCTCTGGTTAATTTAATAGAAAAGTTAAAGGCTGATTAAACAATCGGTCTTTTTTAGTTGTTACAATGGCACAGAAAATGATTTATTTTAGCTTTATGTTTGGGGTTTGGCTTGTCTATGTTGGATCTATGTTTCCTATATTTTTACTCTTTATGAGTTCGGGTCAATCACTACATATTACTATGATAATTGCCAGTGTTTTGACCTTGTTATTTATCATTGTTCAAAGAACCTTTAGGGGTTTGCATTTAATTAATTAATTAATTAATTATAAAAGAATACTTGAAAGAAAGGAATAGTTACTTAATAAGTAGCTTTTTTTATTGGTAATTATGGAAAATTCAAAAACGTACAAGTTGTACAAATCAGGTAAGTTGTGGGTGGTTGGAGCCGTTGCAGTTGCTGGCGTTGCTGTGAGTGCTAATGCCACAAGTGTAAATGCTGATACTGTTTCAAATGCTGATGCACAAGCTGTTAAAACCACTGATGCCACGCAAAATGACAAGCAAGTTCAATTAACTGCTTCATCAACTGATACAGGTACGGACAAGGCGACAATTGATGATGCCACTAAATCTGCGACTGTTTCATCAACTGCTGAAAAAAGCACTGTGCCAACAACTGCTGGTTCAAGTGTGACACAAGACCAAGCAAAAGATGTGGTCGATAAGGCACAAGATACAGTCAAGAGTGATGCAGACACCGCTTCAAAAGCTGGTGTTGATCTGACGACTGGTAAGACAACTGATGTCACAGTTACTGATGACAACGCTTCATCAAAAACAGATGAAGTGCTATCTGACTTGAATAAGCAAGACCAAGCCGTTAAAGATGCCACGGCAAAACAACAGGCAAATGATGAAGCCTATGATAAGGCAACTACTGAAAAAAAAGATGCCACTAAGCAAGGTCAAGCTGATTTAGATAATGCAGCATCAGACCTTGATAAGCAAGTTGATACTAGTGAAAAGGCTGGTACCAAAGTCAACGTCGAAGTGGCACAATCTTCACCTGAATATAAGGACTTGTCTGGGCTAGAGGGTCAAGATTTGTTAGATGCAATGGCTTATAACATTAACTTGTATAAGCAAGCAATCGCAGACGGTTTGACAAGTGAAAAAGCTGATACTGAAACATTGGCTAAGTTGACGGCTGAATACCAACAAAAGCAAGCTGATTACGCCAAAGCTAATACAGACCGTGATGAAGCGGTTGAAAAGGGGCAATCTGACTTGAACAATGCGACATCAGACCTTGATAAGCAAGTTGAAGCAAGCAAAAATGCAGGGCTTGATGTGAGTGTTGCAGTTTCAAAAGTTTCGCCAAAGTACAAAAACTTGACTGGCTCAGAGGGGCAATATTTATTAGATGCAATGGCTTATAACCTTGATTTGTACAACAAAGCAGTCGCTAGTGGTGTGGCAAGTGAAAAAGCTGACCAAGCAACACTCGTTAAATTAACCGCTGAATACCAAAAGCAAGTCGCTGATTATGAAGCACAAAAGACATCAGTTGATCAGGCAAATGCTGATAAAAAAGCAACCTATGAAAAAGCGCTTGAAGACTATATGAATGGGACTAATCAAACTACAAGCATGACTGCTCAAACGCAAACTGATGCCTCATCTGGTCAATATCAAACCTTTATGAATGCCACTGTTGATCGAAAAACAGGTGAGTTTACGCTGGAACATGATATGAACGACGGTGTGCATATCATTGGTCATGGTGTTTTGAAAGGTAAAGTCAATTGGAAGATTGTTTCAAATGGTGACGGCACAGAAACCGTGACGATTTCATCAATTGAATTGTATTCATATACGCATACCAATGCTTATCAGAACCAAGCGGTTAACCAAAATATCAACTTCCACATTTATGACAATGACGGCAATGAACTATTTTCGGTTTACCATGACGGCAATACAACATTCTCAAAAACACTCAATAAGACTGCTCAAATTAACAAGACTTTCAAAATCTCACCAAATGAGACTAGTCCTTTAACACAGGTATTGGTGGTTGATGATAACTGGATCTGGAATACGCATGGTCAAATTTCAACACAAATTAAGAATACTAACGTAGCACCAAAGGCACAAACTTATGAGCGAGACCCAGTGAAGCCTACGGCACCAAAAGCAACAGTACATCATGTACAAGTTGTGGTACCTGATAAAGGTCAAGAATCTGCTGTACCAGTTGCCAATGTTAAAAAGGTAACCGTAGCGGACATGCCAAACGCTGATAAGTCACAACCGCAAAAGGTAGATGTGCATTATTACAACATTAAAAAGACACCGAAAGTTGAAAAGACTGCAACGACTGCAACACCCGAAACACCCGAAATACCAAAGGTAGTGGAAACGGCAAGTATTTTGCCAACAACACACGCTAATGAAAATCAGGGTGGCTTTTGGTTAAGTGTATTAGCTAGTCTTGGTTTGGCTTTTGGCATTTCTAAAAAAGGTAAAATCCAAAACTAACCAAAAAATTGATCACGTGACGTTATCACAGAATATAACCAAATGGGGTGTGAAGCCCCAAAAAAAATCGGAGAGAATAAAATATGACAACTCACTTACCACTAAAAAGCACAGCGATTTTAGCTCTAATGGCGGGTACTGCCATGATGACAGCAACACAAGTAAATGCCGATACATCAAGCACCTTGACGTCGACCGAGCACGTGCAAAAAGACCACTTGAACGTTGAACAAGGTTGGGGAAATGATGTCCAAAACATTGTTTGGAATAGTACAGGACAATATTACGATATTTATTTCTTACATTCAGTAGATGGTGGCGACAATCCATTTGGCGAGCAAGGTCAAGATTGGTACCATACGACTACCAAAGATTTTGTTCATTATACAAAACAAAACACTGCCATTTCATCCTTTGGACCTAATTCCCAGTACACGTGGAAATCAGCTTGGACTGGTTCAGTGGTGACGAACCAAGGCAATATTGCTGGTGTCCCCAAAGGTGCCAAAGTTGCGTATTTCTCTGGCTTAGAAAAAAATGATGGTGGTTCTCAAAATATTTGGGCAGCTTGGTCGTCTGATAACGGAAAAACTTTTAGTCATGTGTTGAATAATGCCAACCCAATTTTAGACCATTCATGGGACTATACTTCTGCTAATCATGCAGATTTGCGTGACTCCAGTGTGTTCTATAAAGATGGTGAAATGTATATGTACACTTCTGAGGGTCAAGAAATTGGCGTGTATAAGTCTAAAGACGGTTTGAAGTGGGAAAAAGCTGATAAAGACGGTGAGTCAAAAGTCAAGCCAGCAACCTTTTTTGCGGGGCATTCTTGGACTGGCAATGAACCCATTGAATGTCCTGCGCTACGCACGATGAAAATGGCTAATGGTAAGACAAAACAAGTCTTATTCTTTGGGGCTAAAGATGCTAGTCAAGGTGAAACCACTGGTACTTATTATGTCGTCGGTCATTTAGATAAGAATGGTCTGTTTGTCAATGAAACCAATGCGAAACGTGTGGATCAAGGTAGTGATTTTTATGGCGCTAACGTAAGTGGTAGTGATGATATTAATCAAGTGAATTCTTCTTTGAATGCATTAGGTTGGGTTGGTAATTGGAACACGACTGGTTCAGGTATTCATTCCGACCAAAACGGAGAGTCTACCTTAGCTAAACGATTGGGCGTTTATTCATCTGTACGAAAGCTTGTATTGAATAATGACTTAACGCTTAATCAGACAACTGGCTTTGGAGAAGACTTCTTTAAATCACGTACTTTCTATAAAGCCACAACCACTAGTCCAGTCAATGCCAACAATAAACAGGCGACAAATGGACAAGATACGAACGGTACTATTTATAATTTGTATGACAAAGCAAACGAAGACGCCAATCAAGTTTATAAATTAACTTTTAACCAGAAAGCTAAGCAGTATAAAGGACGTATTTATATAGACATTTGGCAAGGTAAAGATTATATCAAGTTTAATTATGACCCAACGACAGGCTACTATAACGTTAAGGGTTACTCATCTGAATTAGATAACAACAATTCAGGACAAGGAACTTCAAACTATTATAAAAATGGTCTGCTTGGCAATGGAAGTGGTTACATGAACCAATCAGGATATCTGAATACAGGCGCTGTGAATTTGAAAGTTGTTACGGATAAGAGTTCTGTTGAAATCTTCTTCCCTAACGGTCAATCATATACTGTAGCTCGTTATGCGACATCAGATAAACAGGACTTCAAGATTTACACAGAAGACCCAGATATCAACCAAGATGCCAACACAGTTAACATTTCAAAGACTGTGGTAAAGTAAAAAAAGATAGGAAGTTTAAAAATGAATATTACTGCAATGAAAAAAATTGTTTTAGTTCCTTTAACTATGGGGGTTTTAGCAACCTGTGGTTTGGTTACTCAAAGTTTGGTCGCTAATCAGACCGTATCAGCTTCGACAGTGACTTCAACCAATAATATTGATTTGGTTGTTGACCAAACTGGACGTAATGACGGTTTATGGACGAAACCTTATGGGCAAGCTGGTGCCGAATATTTAGGCAGTATGCAACAGTATAACGGACAAACAATTACTGCTAACCAGATTGGAACTACTGTTAAGCAACGTGATACGACTTGGCGACAAGTCACCATTAACGGACAAACTGGTTATGTTAATGCCAATGCGTTTCAAGATGTAAAAAAAGGCGCTGTAATTGATACTGATGCTTCAAAATATCAAGTGACGTTTAACATTAATCGTGGGACAATTTGGACGAAACCTTATGGTGTTAGCGGTGCGGAGTATGTGGGACAAAACAATGGTGATACTAAAACCTATAATGTCGATAAAATTGCGAAAGTAGTTTATCGGGGTGGCGTGACACAGTGGGTACATTTGCAAGGGTATGGTTGGGTAGACCGTAATTGCACTAGAACACAAATTAATATGTCCGAAGTGAATGCCACATTGTATGGTCGTTATGGTATTTTACCTAGAGAATTCAATGTATTCAACGTGTACGGCAACCAGTTAAATAATGCGGTTACGAGCAACGCAGATGAATTATATTATTAAAAAAAGATAGGATCTTATCAAATGATAAAGAAACAAATTTTAATTGCTGGTACAGTATTGGGTACCTTATCTATGGGGCAACAAATTGCACACGCTGATACCACTGGTAATACTAACGGTGCAACAATCAGTAGTGTTTCAAGTAATATTGATGATGGTACCAATGTAAATAATGGTTCATCATCAGATAGTAGTGAAGATAATAATAGTTCATCATCATCATCTAATACAGATGAAAGCCAATCCAACTCAAAGAGTTCAGAAGATAGTCATACATCTTCTGATACTGACAATGGTAGTTCAAGTTCAACAACGCCAGATGACGGCACGAATATTGATAACGGTAGTTCATCAAATGATACTGATAACAGCGGTTCATCATCAAGCAGTACTGATAAAAATAATGTTTCATCGAATAGCACAAGTGAAAATAGCAGTTCTGCATCAAACAACACAGGTGACAGCGCTACTTCATCATCAAATAGTAGTCAAAATACCGTACCATTAACACCAACAACACCTGATACGAACGATCAAGGCGAAGTTAATCATGTACAACCAGTAGAAGTACAAGCTGATAACACTGGTAATGTAGTTGATGTACCGACACAAGTAGCTAATGTGACTAGTGTTGCACGTGCCGTACAAGACTATAACAAAGCTTTAGATGAAAATGATAAAGATAATACTAAAGCACCAGTTGTTGAAGCGAAGAAAAATCTTGATGAAGCAATTACAAAAGCTTTGCCTTTAACTGGTGTCACTAAGAAATCTAGTTTTGGTGGTAGTGGTATTTTAGCTTTAGCAATGTCTGGTTTGGTTGCTTTGGGCGGTTTGATTTACAAGCGTAAGCATCATCTATAATGATGTGATGTAAAAATATCGAAAGGGGGTGCGAAATGCGTGGTCTCCCAAAACTCAAAGTTAATTTTGAGTATGAAAAGAAACAAAAAGATAAAGAGGTAAAAATTCCAAAAGCACATGTTTATAATTTGAGCAAAGTACGTAAGATTGTGGTTGCTTTATTGATTGTATTAGTGTTTTATTTTGCCTACGTTTTAGTCCTAGCTAATGGTGTAGCGATTAAAAACCGTGAATTAAGGCATAACATTACTAATCTTACAACCAGACTTGATAAAGCCAGTGCTGGGACAACCAGTTATAACCCAATTGTGGGGCAATACTTGGCAAACTTTGTGACTGCTTATTATACGTTTGATAAGACCAAAAGTGATGCTTGGTTAGATAAGGTTACACCTTATTTCGCTAAAAATGTCACCTTATCATCATCGACCAATACCGAAGATATGAAGCTGTTACAAGCTAAATTGAACGGTATTTTTACGGTGGATAGTATCAAAACAGCACAATATTATCTCACGATTGATAATAACGGCAAGCAAAACGCTATGACTGTCAATGTCCCCTATACACAAGATAATGATAAGTTGACTGTGATTGGGTTACCTTATGTGGCTAATGATATTGATAGTGTTGGTCAAGTTGGTAAAGCCAGATTTGATAAGACTGGTAAAACAATCATTGATAAAGCAATCACGGCAAAGGTTCAAAAGTTTACCAAACAATTCGTGCAAAAATATGTCTCTAGTTCAACTAAAGATATGTCGTTGTTCATGAATAACCCTGTGGGCTTAGATAATGTCGTTGATTTGGTTAGCCTTGATGATAGCGATATTAAGGTGACTGGTTCGGCAGAAAAACCAATTGTCACAACCAAAATCACAGTTAAAGTACATGGTTCAGATATTACTCAGGCGCAGATAATTTACTTAGAACTTAAAAAACAAAATTCTACGTACTTTATCACAAAGTTTTTACAGGCTTAGAAAGGGGTATCAGATTGGACTTTTATAATTCAATTAAACCTTTATTGTTAGTTGGTACGGTTGTTATTGCTGGTGGACGTGCGTTGATGCATTATGGCAAAAATGAATCTAAAGACATGTGGATGTCAATATTTATTGGTGCTTTAGTTTATTTCTTCGTCAATGGACCAGCAAACAGTTTGCAGGCGTTTAGTGGTATCTTGAATGCTTTGCTAAATTGGGTTAAGGGTATTGGTGGTTAGCATGTTTAATTATCGACGAGTTTATATCAATTCAGCGAAGTTTAGCAAAATTGGTAAGGGCATGCGTTTACCTATTATGGTTGACACAAGATTTCTATATTTATTTTCAATCACGTTAATCATCACAGCATTCATTAGTTATGTCTTAGGTTGGTTTCACATGCAGTATCTTAGTTTAGGGTTCGGGTTAATCATAGTAAGTGAAGTAGCTGTTTACTATTTAGACCGTCAACTCAAAAGAGATAATCTACCATTTGAAACAACGATTAGATATTTAGTCACTTATGTTTGGCAGTTTTGGTTTTGGAAAAATCAATTGTATCAGGGAAAGCGTGTTAATAGTAATTCAAAGCAGTACATGATACTGTAAGTAAAAAATTTTAAAGAGCATGGTTAAACATGCTTTTATTAAGGCATCGTCAATCAAACGATAGGGCAAGTTGGGGCAGTCCCAACAGATGCGAATGAAAATATAAAGTGTTAACATATGAGGTGTGATAAAATAAATTGAGAAAATTGTCAAACTCAACACACGATTAATAGTATCCAATTCAAACGGCAATTATTCATTTCAAATAATTAACTAACAAAACTATTTAGTTTTAACAAATATCGTTTATTATATATTGTACGGGAGAAAAAACATGAAGGTTCATTTGAAAGAGATAAACGAAACAGAAGAAACAATCATTCAACATTTATACCAATTTTATCAGTATGAATTTAGCAAGTATGTGCCAACTATAACTGTAAATTCACAAGCTAAATTTAAAAGCGCAGATATGGAAAAGTATTGGTCAAACGATAAGTACCATGCCTTTTTAATTTTAGCCGATGATAAAATAGCTGGTTTTGCTATGGTTAGAGAAGAAGAGCACAGTTCTCCTAATTTTATCGAGCAATTCTTTGTACTGCAATATTTTTCAGGGAAAGGGGTCGGTAAAGCGGCAGCCAAACAAATTTTTTCAAAATTTTCTGGAAAATGGCAAGTTCTACAAATAAAGAATAATTATCCTGCTCAGGCTTTTTGGCGTACTGTTATAACTGATTTTACCAATAACCATTTTGAAGAAAGATATGATCCGTCAGATGACAGAAGTTCTATACAAGAATTTCAAAGTTAACCTATTGAATTAAGAGGTAACTATTATGTCAGAAAATAAAGCAAGCAACAAGAACAAAAAAATACTTTATGCTATCATTGCCATTTTAGCTGTTTTAGTCATTGCATTAGGCAGTTACGCTTATAAACTTTCACACCGAAGTACAACAACAATTGTAACTGCGCCTACCAAATCTGTTAGTTCAGAAAAAGCATCATCAAGTACCAAAAAATATGTTGCTGGTAAAGATTACAAAATTACTTATAGTAACACGAATTTGATTGATAGGTCTACTTTAGATAAGGCTTTGAAAAATAGTACTGGTGCGGATATATCTTATATGATGGATACGTCCGAAGATTGTGGCGACATGGCAAAAGTTGAAGTTTACTACAACAAAGACAAGAATTTGTTAGTTGAGCGATTGTTCAAAAACGGTTATAAGGGTGACGAAGAGACAACTAGGGTTGTATATGATATAACTCAAGGAAAGATACCGGACAATGGTGCAGATTCAAATGTTTATTACCAACCGTCATGGTTAGTCTATACATGGGAAAAATTAACTAAATAAGTTTCAGCAAAACATTTACAAAACTTGTAAGTGTTTTTTGTTTCACTAAAAATCGATATTATTTAGATAAGCTTACAAATAACAAACTGTTTTCAATAAAAATATGGTAATCGGACAATACATTTGAGAATAAGTTTCATCGTTGATTCAAAAGTAAACTAATTTTTTGACTATACTTTTTTAGAGATAAATCAACAAAGTAAGGGGTTTGCCAGGATTGTGTTTTAACAGCTGTATTATTTAAATCGTTTTCCCAGCTTGGATATACCCTAAACGCCATTTTACCCTTAATCTTGCCACTATTTAGAATTTTGTGCTTTATTAGAATAGACTTGGGAAAGATGAATATCCCGATTTTTGCTTGGTCTATAATGCTAATCATCAATAAATCTGGGCTATTTTCATCATCAAAAGGTTTATTTTGATTCGATCTATCTTTTTCCCATGCCACCACAAAATATCCTTTTTTTGTTGGTGTTTTTTTTGCTAAACGACTGCGCACGCTATGATCACTAAACGACAAAACTAGTCCCTCATAATCACTGTTTTGTTTTTCTTCATGCACTTTGGATATTACAAGATTGTTCTGGTTTGCTATTCTTTCTAATACTTCTAAAGATTTCATCGGAACTCCATACATCAACTTTTATTTCATTTATTGTATCACACGGTCAATCACTTATGCGTCAACTTAAACAAACGAGACACTTACATCCATGTGAGTGTTTTTATCGTACTCAGAGAGGAAAATCAATGAAAAAATCAATCTTACTATTACTCGTCATGGTGTCAATGTTTAGTTCACTGGTAGTTAGTAGCTTTATGATTGCGCCACAACATGTTTATGCGTTAACTTATGATTCTAAAGAAATAAAAGAAGCCAAACGTGAGTCCGATAAGGAAGCATTGGCAAAAGATAAGGCAGACGGAAAGACAGTTGATGAGGGGACAACTCAACCCACACACACCGAAAAAACAATTAAAGACAAACTAAAATATAATGATATTGATTGGATAAATAAAAATATTTCTAAAAATTTCACGGTTTATTATCAATCAGGCTCGTTGACAGATTTAGGGTTAAGTTCAGCTCATTTAGTCGCTAGTTTGTTCATGTCACTTAATTTATATATTATCTATCCATTGTTCGATACCGCTTTATCAAAAATGTTTGATTTAACCAATATCACGCAAGGGATCAATGATATTTTCTCAAACGTCCAACAGTTTACCAAACAAACATGGGCTGGGGAAATCTTTAAGCAATTATTGTATACCGCTTTCGGTTTGGGGCTTGTCTGGGTGTTTATTCAAAATGTCAAAAGTGGTGCTGGTTTGAAAAGTATTTTATCAGTTTTGTTAGTAGCTATTATCGGTAGTGCTTGGATAAGTGCTGGTGGTACAGTCTTGACGAAAGTTAATGAATTCACGTCAACCGCTCAAACGGCTATGTTTACTGAAACAAATAGTCAAACACAGCAGTATACAGGCGTTAATACATTTGAAAAGTCGATAAGAAAAACTTTTTTTGAAAAAGCGGTTATTCGTCCCTATACATTGGCGAACTTTGAAACAACAAATTTAGTTGCAAGTGAAAAAGACGGCTCGTATCGTTTAATTGGGGGTAAAGCTGATAGTGATGTGATTGATGCCTTAGCGAAATCAAATGATTATCTTTCTAGGGACGGTGGCGAAGAATGGTATCAAGCATCTGTGGGTCTCATGGCACCGATTATGTCGCTAGCTTATGGTGTACCATTGCTCATGATTGGTGTATTTAATTTGATATTGCAACTAGGTGCAATTTTGCTTTACTATTTGTCTCCATTTACAGTTTTACTTTCTCTGCTACCACGCTTTTCAAACAGTGCTTTAAAAACTGGTTTGTCTGCATTAGGGTTGCTATTCGCAAAAGTCGGACTGTTATTTGGCATCATGTTTGTTTCGTGGGTTGGCACAGTTACAGATACGATTGTACCAGTCACAGGCAGTGCCAGTGCTTTACTTAATTCAATTGTCTATATTGTTTTAATGGTCTTACTTTGGAAAAATAAATCATTCTTAGTCCAAACGGTCACTGGTTCATCAATGGCAAATCAAGCCTTGAACAAGATTCAACTCACACAGGCGGGACAACGTGCGATGCAAGCAAGTAGTGAGATGTTCAATTCGTCTAAACATGGGCTTGAAAATATCAAAGGCTTTAGTGGTCGTCATGCTAAAGACAAATCAGAAGACAAGTCAAAAAATAAAGATGAAGGCGATAATGAAAACCGTGATAGACGTGGTAATGCGCCTGATGAGCAAGAAATGCGTGAATTAGAAGAACAACGTAGACAAGAGCGTGCACAACGATTGGGTGATGAAGATTACACTGATAGGTATGGTCATGGCGATGATGATGAATTACCAACTTATAAACGCACACCTTATCTCATACGTGACAAAGCCACAGAAGATAATCATGGAAACGGTTCTAATGAGCCTGAAAGGTCGTTTAATCGTAGTCGGGTGTCAGATAACGAAAGCAGTGAAAAATTGACTGAAAAGAGACGTGAAACACGCTCACAAGTTTTGAAAAGCAGTGCTAAACCAGCTAAGCCAAAATCAATACCAGTAGATGATGATAAATTGCAACATCGAAATTTTGATGAAGCCGTTCATCATCAAAAACAAATTACACAAGATGAGGAAAAAGAATTAGATAAGGAGTTGTGATGCAAAAACAATTAGTGTCTCATTTCAAACATAAAATTGTGCTTTTTCTAGCGCCTTATTTCACTTTTTTGTTAGTGCTATTACTTATCGTAATGGCACTTTTTTATCAGGATAATAACAATGACTGTCAAAGTACAGATATCACAGTAACTGTCACAACCATTGCTGATAAAGAAACGATTGCCAAATCAATTCATGATAATTTGAAAAAAATATCAGGCGTGACTGAAGCTGGTATTGCTGGTTATTTAGGTAATACTGAAAATGAAAGTGGTTTTAATGGCAGCATCGTCCAATCAAATGCCACATTCAATGAAAGTACCGCTATGAATGCTAGTATCAGTGGTTATGCTTTGGGTCTTAATCAATGGGACAATTCAAGACGTGTCGAGTTGTTGAATTATGCGAAATCACAAAATAAGAAATGGTCTGATACTGGGTTGCAGTTAGATTTTGCTTTAAATCATGACGGCACAAATTCTGACTTGTTAAAGCAAGGTCTGAAAATGACCGACGTTGATGATGCCACTGAATTTTTAAGAGCAAAGTGGGAACGTGGTGGTGCAGGGACAACATCAAAAAGGCAATCTTATGCTCGTGCTTGGTATGGTAAGTTGTCTAATGGCTCATCAAACACTGCTGTTGATACTGCAACAACTGGTACTGAAACCACTCAAAATACTGATAACACAACTAACAATTCAAGTGGTTGTTCTACTAATGTTGCGCAAAGTATGGGAACGAGTGGCGCGCCAGTTAAAGAAATTCCTAGTGCTTATAAAAGTAAAATCAAAGATACTAATTTCACAGCCACTTCATCATCAAACACTTATCCATTCGGACAATGTACTTGGTACACTTATAATCGTATGCAAGAATTAGGCACACCAGTTGAAAATGGTTTAGGTAATGGTGCTGATTGGAGTAAGAACGCTAAAGCCAAAGGGTACAAAACTGATAGTCAGCCACATGTGGGTTGGGCGGTTAGTTTCTCACAAGGTGCAGACGGTGCCGACCCGACTTACGGACACGTTGCCGTAGTTGAAGCGATCAGTGATGACAAAACAAATTTCTTAGTTAGTGAATGTAATGTTGTGGCATCTGGGACTGGAACGGTTAGTTTTAGAGAATTAACAGCAGGTCAAGGTGTAACCTTTATTCAAGGTAAATAAACGAAAGGAGATAGTATGAAAAATAGTCGTTTAATCATATTTGCTAGTTTAGTGATGGCTGGAATTTTACTAGTCCAATTCAATCAGATGCCTAATTTAGATAAACAGCTAGTACAAGCTAAAGCTGATTTAAAACAGGAAAAAGAAAATCAGGTTAGAACACAAACAATTGTATCTAGTCCTCAATCACAACAATTAGCAGTTAGTGACAGCACTAATCAAGTGACTAACTTTGTTAAGACATTTAGTAATCAGCCTACTTCAACTTATCCTGACAGCTTGAAAGGGTTAGCATCTCAAAAAGTGATTAACGAACTCACTCAAACTTTTGCGCCTAGTGTGACGTTTAGTGACAAGGCGCATTATGATGTACCACTTGTAGGGCTGAAAAATGCTTGGGGTTCTGATTTAGAGTATTTAGTCATTGCTAAAAGTGATGCACAAAGCGTGGCTTACACAATTACTTATGATACTGATGAAAAGCAAGTGACTGATATGTCACGACTAACCTTGAAAGGGGCATTCGATAATGAAAAATAAGGTTTTACTTAGCATTATGGGTTTGCTTTTGGTTGGTCTTGGCATCACAATGTCAATCACAAATCATAAACGGTCACAGATAGCAGAAGTTAGAAAGGAAGTGTCACAAGTGACTAAAACACAAAAGCATGTCACGACACAAATTGATAACTTACAAACGACCTACAATGCAAACGATACGACAGCTAAAAGCAAGCTACTACAATTTGCAAAAGCCTATTATACATTTAGTAGTCAATCAGATTATGATAAGCGATTTAGTAAGGTGTCTGATATTCTGTCACTATCTAATGACCAAAAAAATCAATTATTCGATAGTGGACTAGATGCCACAGGCGGTTCACGAATTGATAATCTTGGTTTAACTAGTCAATACCAAACAGCCACAGGTTACACGAGTGATTTAGATAACCAAGCAATTGAAAGTCTAGCGACTGTCGTTGTCAAAATCAGTGGCACAGGGCAAAAAGCAATCAATCAAACCGTGCTATTACATGGCTGGTTTGATATTAAAACTCAAAAATTTACGTCAATTAAAATAAACAATACACATTACTAGGCTAGTGTTTTGAAATTTAAATTACATGGCTGTATTTGAATGAGATACTTTAAAATGTATTATAAACGTTTGGCAATGTATGTAGCTAAATTATCATTAGGAATGTTATACTGTTTCTCAAGGGAGAGCGTATAATGACATTTACACCAAAATTAAAAGCATATATTCAAAAACATAATAATCCTATAAATATAAGTGCAATAATAAAAGCCATCATCTATTTCATAGTTCTATTTTATGGTGCGCATTGGGGCATTACGGTATTATTCTCAAACAACTCTTTTATTGATTTCGCGATTGGTCTGACTAATATTGCCATTTTTTCGGCCTTAGGAATTATGCTTGTGTATGTTTTGAAAAATAATTCAAAAATAACAAATAAAAATTTTGATCGGATGGAAAAAGGTGAATTTAGATTTGATGAAATAGAAAATTGGACTGGCCTAAGCCTTACGACTAACATGGCGAAAACTATTGTTAGTTTTAAAGCAAGTGAGGCCTTTACTTCCAAACAGGATCCTTCCAATACCGCTTTCCAAACAAAATTTGAGAAACAAGATGTCATCTTATCAATTCAAGTAAATGATAATTTGTCATTTCAAGATGTAGCTGACAAAGTAGAAAAAACTTTTGGAACTACACCTACATTGGTTAAGCACCACAGCGCAACAACAAGTCACATGTATGAAATTACAATACACTTAGGCGATGTTGAATGGATACAAGACCAAGATATTATTGAATATGAACTTTTGGAATCATAGACTGTCACATTATTTGTAGGGAAGGTGTGGACAAAATTTATAAAAATGAAATGAAATGAAATCAAATTAATATAGTTGGCTTTAATATTTTCATTTTATATTAAGTAGTCACTATAAACTCAATGAGATTTGATGCCAAGTAATTAAAAAATTTTTGGGAATATTTTTTATCAAATGTAAAAACTTCTGCGAGAATATAATGAATATGAACTTCCTTGATATACAACTCACGGAAGTTTTTTATTGAAAAAATAGAAAGTCTAGTTAATCAGAAAGCTATTAAAGATAATAAGTGACGTAAAAAAGGAGAGTAACCAACCATGAAGCAATACATTAAAAATATTACTGATACTAAGAAAGGGACAAAAAAGCAATTACCCAAACCAATTACAATTATTATCATTAAAGTATTACCAGTCATTGTATTATTAGTGGCTGGTTTTTTCTTTATTCCATACGCATCAATGAATTTTCAAAATAACGATGTTAAGGGACTAAATACAAAAGCAGAAGCCGTGATGTTTTACAATTCAACTTGTTCACATTGTCAAAAGGTTTATCCTAGAATTTTTTGGCACAATATTTTGAACTTTAACAACGATGACAAGCAAATTCAAACAATCAATGTACAAAACCCTAATAACAAACATTACATTAGCGATTTTGCTATTCAAGAAACACCAACGTTTATGAAGCCAAACAACCCAGACATGAAATTAGTCTCAATTAATGTGAAACAGATTAACAATTTTGCAGAGACCAGGGCAAGTGATCAATGACAAATAATAAAAGAAAGGTGGTATTTAATTTATGGCAAAAAAAGCAACGGTCAAATATGAAAACCCTGTTGTGCAGTATCGAGATAATCTATTGTTGACTACGATTGGCGATGTGTGGGCTTACTACAAGATTAAGCCTTTTCAAATCAATGTCGCCAATGTTGAAGATAAACGCAAATACAAAAATAGTTTTATTGATGTGTTTGAACGTTTACAAAAATATGATGATGTTGATTTAAAACTCATTCCTAAAGATATGGATTTAGTTGGTCGTATTCAAGGCACGAGTGATGATTGGGCTGATGATTTGCGAGAAGTTGCCGAGTATTATATCGGTCAAGAAGAAGTCAATTTATTAGAGAGTGAGTTCAACCCAGCCATTATTGATGAATTTTATATCGGGGTTAAGCTCAAAAATATCAACGTTGGTGATGACTTAAAAGACAAGGTTAGTTTTGTAACTGATTTAGTGATGAAGCGCATTGCCGAGACATTTAGGTATCAGGTCAAATTTGATGATAGTTTCTTTGAACGTTTTAATACCATGAATGAAGATGTGTTGAGCATCTTGAAATCAATTGATGCCGAGAAAATGGACGAAGATAGATTAGTCGCCATGCTTGGTTTGCCTTATCATCACGAAAAAGAAAAGTCACTTATGGCGATGCGTGATACGGTCTTTGATTTATCGAAAACAGGCTTTATTAAACGAATTACAGATGAAAAAGAAGATTACTTCACGCATCTCATTTTGAATATGCCAGACAAGATGCAATTTTTGTCTGTATTACCAGAAATACAATCCTATAAATTTCCAGTAGAAGTGCATATCAAAATCAATTTTCCACAAAGAGACGGTTGGCGTGGTTTGAAACAACAAACCAAATCATCAAAAGGCAAGTATCGTGATGAATTGCGTGATGCCTTTAACACTGATGAAGATAGTTCAAAACGTAGTGAGTTGAATTACAAATTGGCGAAGAATTTGGTCAATGTCCTTGATGATAAAAATGGGTTTCTACAATGGGCAGTTATTTTAGTAGTTCGAGATGAGAACGTTAAAGAATTGAAGAAAAAGGTCAATAAACTTAAAACACGTTTAAAGACTTTTGAGCGTGATATTGAGTTGTATCAACCTAGCTTCAATCAAGAACAATTATTGTATCAAACATTGCCAGCAGTTAATTTGGGGGTCTTCAAACAATGGCGACAATACACAACTGTACCAGCACTAGCGGAGTTGATGTTTGGTACTAGTCAAGCGTTAGGTTCACATACTGGTTTCTATGTTGGGCGTGTTTTGAGCCTAGATAAGTTTGAGACTATCCAACAAGCCGTGGCATCTTCCAGACTATTATTACTACTTAATTTAGTGATTACCAACAAAGGTATAAGGGGTGCTAAAACAGATAGTCCCCACCTTGCATTATCAGGCGATACCGGACAAGGAAAGTCATTTTTGTTTAAATTATTGTTGCTTCACATGGCAATGTTTAACGTCAAGATTTTATATATTGATCCTAAGCAAGAAATTCATAGGTGGTTTATGCGAGCATTAGAAACCGAGAAAAACCCTTACTTCCGTAAGTTGATTGAGTCGTTTCATTTTGTCACTTTAAATGCCAATGATAGAAATAACTTAGGGGTGCTTGACCCAATTTTAACTTTGAATGAGCAAAGTACCGAAGATGATATACCTGATGTCTTGACTTTGGTTAAAGAGATGTTAGTACAAATCAGACCAATTTCACAAGATATTCAATTAGAGACAGCGCTTAATCGTTCCATTAGTAAAGTTTGTGCGATGCGTATTCAAGGCGAAAAGGTCGGAACTTTAACAGTTTTTGATGAATTAGCTAAAGGTTCACAGGCTGAAAAAGATTTGTCAGATTTCTATCAAAGTATTGTCCCAAAGACGATGTTGCGCTTAGCCTTTAGTGACGGTTCAACGGATAGTCTGCAGTTTAATGACCAACGTACAATCTTAGAAGTTACTGGTTTGCAATTGCCAAATGCTAAACAAGATAGCCGTACTTATACTGAAACACAAAAGTATTCAATGGCTTTGATGTTGGCACTTGGTAAGTATCTTGAAAAGTTTGGTCGAGCCAACCCAGATGAGTTTAGTTTAGAAATGATTGATGAAGCTTGGATATTTACGACTTCACAGGCTGGTAAGAATGTGTTTGATAGCATCAAGCGACTAGGGCGTTCTGAAAACAACGCTGTTTTCTACGCCACACAGCGTGTGAAAGATAGTGATGATGAAGAAAGTATCGGACAGTATGGTCAGTTGTTTGCCTTTGATAGTTCTGATGACCGTGAAAACATTTTAAAACAGTTTAATTTGCCAGTGACCAAAGCAAATATGGAAATGTTAGCTAACCTGAAAAAGGGACAATGTTTGTTTAGAGATATTTATGGGCGGGTTGGTAAGGTGGTTATTCATTCACTTTTTGATGAATGGACGGCAGCCTTAAAGACAGTTAACTCAAACGAGAGTGCCAAGTTAGAAGAAAAGTATGCTTAGAAAGTAGGACAGTATGGGAAACTTTATTTTGTTTTTAATTTTTGGTTTTGGCATTGCCTTTTTGTATGTACGACACAATCGAGATTTTGAAGCGTTAGATGATTTCGGTAAGGAAATCTATAAAACTAAAGACTTAGCCTTTACGATTCCAGAGGCTAGTGATTTATCAAAAGATATTCAAGACAAAACTGGTGTGATTACCAGTAACACAGTAACCGCTTTTGATAAAAAGCAACTTACTTTGAAGATTGAAGCTAGTTATTATACGATTACAGTTATTTTGGATAAAAAGCGAGATGTGGTTCGTTTTGATATGATGAATAGACGTAAAAACAACTAACTCAAATATAGATAATTAAAATGATAAAAATTATTGTGATGATAAATCTAATAATATGGTGTTTGATGTGAAATGCATGGTTTTGTAATCCATTAAAAATTGCGGTTACGATAAAAACCAGTAGCCCGATAATTGAAATTGTTTTAAAGTATTCATTTCCAAGGAAGTTTGAAAGAAAAATGGCAATGCCACTAATTATGTTGACAGTGTTACTTAATCTATTTTTTGAATTGATTTCCTTTATAGAAGCAAAAACCATTAGTAAAGCATATAATATTACGATTAATTTTACGATTATTGAAAATAGCATGATATATTTCTCTTCTCTTTTTTTAAACACAATATAAATGCTATCACAAAATAGATTGTATTATAAGTATTTAATTAAAATATAAGTTAATGATGAGAAAACGTATAGAAAAGAGACAATTATGTTGCAAGTTAATTTTACAATGGCAGATTTACAAACCACGATGCTTGGTTATTCCGAGGGTATGCTTGTAAACGAAGATGTTTTACGTAAAGCCAATCGTGCTTATAAGGTATTTCATGATAAGTATTTAGCAATCAAAGACCAAATTAAAGATTTTGATGAAACAAGATATGCTTTTATTTATCATGATATGTCGTTAGAGTATTTTGCTAAACAGGCAAAGTTAATGGTTAGAGCTGGTAATTATAATAGCTTAGATATTTTTGGTAATTACCTTGAATATATTGATAGTTATAATGAGCTATCGGCATTGATTAGAAATGATTATGCGCCTGTTAAAAGTGATGAAAAAGGGGTTTAATCATGAGTGAATTTAAGAAGTATCATATGACCCGAAAAAATGTGTTGTTGTTAGCTCAAGCGATTATCAATGTTCATGAGAAAATTGCTTGGCAAGATTATGCTACTGATAGTCCATATCCCGACCAACATAGTCTGACTTTGAATGAAATTAAGAGTAGTCCTGAAAAGTTGGAACGCTTTAGAAATGAGTTTACACATCAAATGTATGACAATGTTATCAATCATGAAATGCAGAGATTGGAGCATGATATTTAACTAATAGCTAATAAACAGAAAGTTCATCAATGACAAAAAATAACAACCACAAATTTATGGTGTTATTTTGCATATCTATTTTATAATCGACAATTCCATGTTCAAGACTTGTATTTCATCACTTTTAGCACGGCTATTGTTGACGCCTATTTTAACTACTAGATCGTATCTAATATTCAAAACCAAGGGTTTTCGAGATTGAATCGTATAGCCTAGCAGGTAAACATGTGGACTTTTTAATTTTTCAACATACAAACTGTCATCCTCAAAATTGCTCCAGTCAAAGTTCTGGTTTTTGTCCGTTTCTTTTTTCAAAGCATTTCTAGCCAATGTAAACATTTCTTTTTTCTGTTGATCGCCTGATAATTTATTTATCTTATCAGATAATATGATGTGGTTTGTAGATGAATTATAATATGGAATTTTATGTAAATTGTCAGAAACGATGATACCGATTATTCCCGCTACAACTATTAATATTCCAATAAAACTGATGGTGAAAACTCTTTTGCGCATTTTATTCTCCTTATAGTTCATGAAAGCCAATTCTTTCACCATAGCCCATGTTTTTTTTGAACAGTTTCTGTAAGGCTTAATGTATAATTAAAACAATTGGATTGAATAGGAGAAATAAAAATGGGAAAAGCAAAATTGTTTGGTACGATTGGGAAAATGGCACTTGGAGCAGTAGCACCAGATGTATTGGAGCAAGGAACTAAAATCGTTAATGATCAATTAGAGAAAAGGAAAGACTACCTTAAAATACCCGATGTAAAATTATTAGATGTTGAAAAAGCAACAGCGGTAATAGATAAGTATAATTTTAATCATTCTGAAGTACCGGTGAAGGCAGATTTACATTATGCTGATGCATTACCAAATTCTATTGTAAAAATGGAACCAAAAGGAAATACCTCTGTGGCTCCAAACACCTTTGTGAAATTGTACTACATCGATGAACAAACACTTATTGATAGTCAACTTTTGGCTCAAGAAGAAGAAAGTAAAAAAGCGTTAAAAAAACAAAGGACGCAAGAACAAATTCACAATGTTTTAGAAACTACTTCAAATGTATCTGCTAATATTGGTAACAAATTACATTTCAAAAAAGGAAAAAAGGATGACGATAAAGCATAATAAAGAGGTTTGTTTATGAAATATAAAACAATTAAATATAGTGATCAATATTTGGCAAAGTCTTTATTTAAAAGGACTTTGCTTTTTATTTTGTTTTTAGTAACGGTTTGCTTTGGGTTTTGGTATTTGAATATTTTTCAATCGTTGATGCAAAGACAATATAGTTGGTGGTATCTGTCACCTATTGTGTTAAGTGTTTTGTTGACTGGTTTGTTTGGTTGGGGTTTGTTTTGGTTTTACAGGAACTACGCACCAGAACATTCCGATTTTATTTCAAAATACTTGAAAACAGTTGAACTACGCCAGATGATAAGCCTGTTGATTGTTTCCAAAGGGTTCTTTGATACTGCTAGTGATGATAATGGGACATTTATAGCTTACTTTCCAAAACTAAAGTTAAAGGTACTGCATAAAACAGGTCAACTGATTTTACAAGAGCCAGTAGACGGCCAGAAATACATGGAAAGTTTTTCTAAAAATGAGTTTGATAATGTGGTTGAAACAGCATTACTTGCTGATAGACAGACAACTGAATTTAGTAAAAATAAGATGAGTAGTACCTTTGCTTTTGACCCAATTAAGTTTAGACGACAGTTAAAAGAATTGAAACCTAAAAAAAGGCTATTGCAGATTTCAAAGGGTATTGATTGGAAGTATGATACTTTCTACAATGCTTTAATATCAGGTAACGTTGGTACTGGTAAGTCGTATACCATGTTTGCGATTATCGGGCAGTTATTACAGGTTACTAAGTATGTTGATATTATTGACCCAAAGCGTTCTGATTTGGCAAGTTTGAAATATCTTGATGAATTAAAGGGACGTGTTCATAGTACGGCATCCGAAATTAACAATGCTGTGATTAAGTATTATCAGTTAATGATGAAGCGTGCAGAGCGTATGGAAGAGTTAAAGGCATCAGGTCACATTGGCACCTATAAGGACTTTAGTTTTGAGCCTTGCTTTTTAATTTTTGATGAGTTTGGGGCTTTTGTTGAAATGAATGATAGGTTAGCCTATGACGACCCAATTAAAGCAAGCTATGATACAGCAATGTCTAATTTGAATGAGATAGCTATGCTGGGACGTGAACTTGGTTTTTATATTTTGATTGGTATGCAGAGACCTGATGCGGGTTCTTTGCCAATGGCAGTACGTAACCAATTGAATATGCGTATTAACATGGGTGTGCCGACACCAGAAATCGAAAAAATGGTGTTCCCTGATAATGAAAAACAGTTACGCCCTTTGTCATCACATTTGAAAGGGTGGGGCTTTATTAAGATTGGGGATAGTCAAGTTAGGTCATTCTTTGCACCAGAAGTACCAAGAGATTTTAATTTACATGAATACATGCGTGAAAATATCGCAATAAGAGAAAGTCAGGGGAAATAATGGCAATTGATATTATAACAATTGAGCGAACTAGATTAAGTTTAGTCAATGGTTCAAGAAATATGTCATTGATGTTAGATAAGTTGCGTTCGATTGATGCTAACGAAATGGCTAACATTAGAAATATCGTTAAAAATATTGATGTTGAAAGTGGCGCAATTGAAAATGAAACAGCGTTACGTCTTATTGCAGAAATAAGAGATGTTGATGTCTTTAATTTTACACAGGATATCGTTGATTTGATGAAGCATATTGAAAGTTCGCAAGAACAGTTAGATGCTTATATCAAGGAATTTAAAAAATTGGTCTAAATTGGCATTATTTGTGAAAAATTCTAAAATGACTAGTTTGTGAAATGTAAAAATAGTGTTATTTGATGTTTGTGAATTTTAAGATTTCACAAGCATTTTTTAGTACCTATAAACGTTGATATACCGTTACTTTGTATAGCGTACATTATGTAAACATTGATTGGTATATAGCAACTAAATGTATTTTTTGTCCAAAATGTCTTCCCATTTTTTTCCAGTGGGTTTAAAGCCAATTGATTTATAAAGATTATATGCTGACGTATTTTCATTGGTCACAACCAAATATATTTTGGAGGTGTTTAATTGCTTACCATTTTCAATTACTTTTGAAAGTAAAAACTTAGCTAATCCTTGACCTCTATAGTTTGGGTGAATGACAACATACAAAATTAATGTGATGCCTTTAAACTGCGAACTCAATAAACAACCAATAAGTTGTTTATCTTTGTACAGAGAAAAAGACAGTTGCTTAATAATGTGTCCATACTTTGAATTAAAAACTTCAGAAAGTTCGTTGTTCCAATCTTGTAAATTTTCGCCTTCGTCATCAATTGTATTGTGATAGGACTCATAAAAGAGTTTTGAGATATCAACGTTGTTTTTTACAAGAGTTTTTATAGTAAATGTAGAGGGTCTTGCAATTTTTTTATGATTTACCGATGTATTGAAAATCATAATTGTTCTGTCCATAACGATTCCTTTTTTATGTACTCAATTAAGCTGTTTTATTTTTTGGTTATTTTACTACATTATAAACATTTTACATAACAATTTGATGATTAGAATTTAAATTTCCAATTAAGCATAGAAATTTTGTCAGTTGTATTTTTTTAGAAAACAAATTTTCAACTTCAGTTATTACTTTTTGTTTTGATAATTTTTTGGTTAGTTAAATATTTGAAAGGATAAAAAATCATGAAATACCACGCTAGAAGTCCAACACTTAGCATCTTTGTTTAGCTTTGCTGTTAATTAAATATTTGTAGTTTAATAAAGAAAAGTAGGTAAAAAATATGGCTTTAGAAGTTAAAAAAATTCAATCTTTGTCCGCTCAATCAATTGAAGATTTGAAGGCCATTGAAAAGATAGGTGGACTTGAACACCTTGCTCAACTAAGTGATGAAATTAAAAAAGTAATGACAGATGAAGAACAGCTACGTGCTGTTAGTCCAATGCTGCCACCTTACTTTGCTGAACTACGCAAGAATTTAGGTTTCTTGCTTGGTACGGCTAAGTCTTTGCAGACACACGGTGTCAATCGTACAAAAGACATTCAAGGTTTGCTGGATCAATTGTCACATATCAAGTAAGTAACTATTGTTAAATCTCTAGCCTTTTACAGTTAATGTCCTGTAATAGACCGGGGCTTTATGTACATAGTGACTTTATTATTGGCGTGGCTCGTAGCGACCAGCAGAGAGACAGTGCCACGCCTTGCCCCAACGCGGAGCGTTAAGGGGGCAAAGGTGCGTGGTCGCGGTTAAGCACACACGACCAGTGTGTGTCAGCGACTGGCACATGCGCCAAAAATAAAGTCACCAAAAAGGCTTTAACCCCCAGTTACTAACAGGGGGGTTAAACCGGTAAAAACGCTGAAAGCGTCAACCCAATATGGGGAACAAACGCCGATGTGAAGCCATTTAGAACAAAAAACAAAAATGTCCACTTGAAAACGTCAAATCGGACATTTTGAGAAAGGAAAGCCGACATGATAAAGATTAACAATGAGCCAAAAGCCTACACGCCTATTTTCTTAGGCACAACACAACATAGCTTACGGTTATCGTTGGAAATACTTATTATGGTCGGTATGAAATTAAATGATGAAATTATTTATACTTATAACGTGATCGTATCGGCTATTGAATTGGGACAATTGCCTAACATCGGTAGTGAAATTGCGATTGATGAAATTACTGGTAGTGAGTTATCAGGCTTTAAGGCAAAACTTAAACATTCTGATGCGCAAATTCAAAACACAGCTTCAACTGATTTAGAAAAATTAGTTGATTCAAAAAATGTTGGTCGATACCAACTGTTGAAAGGACAAAAAACTATGACACAAGAGTTAAATGTAGCAGCATTAACAAACAATAATTTGATATTGATACGACAAATGCTTGGTGTAACACAAAAGGAACTGTCACTCGCTATGGGTATCAATGAAAAAACGATACGACGTATTGAAAATAAAGAACAAGGTATCAGTGAACGTTTTGTTAACAAGTTATTGGCAGTATATCCAGACTTAGCCCAAATTATTGAAGTGCAATTTGATTGGGTTTCATTGACGTTCCCAGATTTAACTTCAAAGCAAGTGATTGCTGATGTGTTAAGGCTTCAAGAGAATCTGTTTTTGGAACGTCCTACATCTCAAAACTTTTATACTCGTGAAATGGCATTTGCTGGCGAAAAGAATATCTATATACAAGACTTTGCACCAGTTAAAAACCCAGAAACACAAGCGATTGAGCAAAAATTTGGGACAACGCTTTATTTAACTGGTAAAGGTACACGGCTTTTTGAAAAAGCTTTGTTAGAACAAAGTATGAATTGGCGTGATTTCTTTGAAAAGGCAAGATTATATCGGGGGCATCTAACACGACTAGATATTGCGATAAATGATAAACGGGGTTTGCTAAACATGAACGACCTTGTTAAAGCTGTTCAAGAAAAACACTTTTGGAGTAAATCGAAGTCCTATGCGGTCCATGGCAATGTTGATGACGGCTGGACGGTGGACTTTGGTAAATCGCCTTTTGTTATTCGTGCCTATGATAAACACAAAGAACAAGCCAATAAAGGTTATGATACTGATGTTAAAACTCGTGTGGAATTAGAATTGCATCAGGATAAAGCAGAATATGTCCTTGATGAATGGCTTAACAATGATGAAAAGTTGGTTAATATAACTTTTGATATTTTGTACACCTATTTGTGGTTTACTAATGAGCCTATTGATGCACAGAAGCTAAAATCAGATAAAGTTCGTGAAATGATTGAGCAAACAGTTGAGCCGATGCCTGCTTGGTCACTATTAACAGCTTTAGGAAAGAAAATGAAGTTTGTTAGACAACCAAAAAGGCAAAGTGTGGAACGTATCGAAAAATGGGTATTGCAATCGGTTGTGCCTAGTTTAGCAGTGTTAAAGAAAACAGGACATTGGCATGAAATTATTGAAGCGATGAATAGTGTTGAGTTGTCGGCAGAACATCAAAAGCTGGTTAAAGCTAATTTAGTAAATGCAATTACAAATGCAAATAGTATTTTGCATCAAGAAAATATGAAATTTGATAAAGAACAGGAAGACTATCATGAAGAAACAGCAAAGTTCGAACAAAAAGTCAACTTACCATTTTGAGGGTATCATAGCTTCACACTATAAATATATATTGATGCTATCAACGTTAATATTAGTTTTTATTAGTAACACTTGATATTCATTTAAACAATTAAGAAAGAGGCATGAAGATGTATAAGGTAATCGGTGGGCATTCACAAAATGAGTATATGAACGGGGATAACTCTAGCTGATGTGATGCGCAAATTACAAAAAGAGTACCCAGCACGCAAAAAATAAATGGCGAACCGTTAAAAATTATTGATGAAAGTGGTAAGGATAAGCATTATTTAGCATAAGAAAATAGGAGAATAAGAATGCCAACAAAAATATGGTTACAGCCAGAACAATTAGAGCTGTATATCAAGCAGTTAGAACGATTTAGAGACTTATACGGTCAACTAAACCAAACATTAGAAAGCGATAGACAAGGTTTTCAATTCAAAGCTGGTGCACCAAACTTTCAAACTACGTTGAGCGTATCAATGCAATTACAAGCTAAAATTAGACAAGCACAATCTCAAACCTACGGAGATGTGCTTTTTTTTAACAAAGAATTGGCAACTAAGGTACAAGACTTAGTCTCTAAATCAATTGAGTTAACTTTTGCTTATCGTGATTTAAATTTGTTGATTCAGGGAACTGATCGCAATACCGAAAGTGGTTTGAATAAGATTGAAGAACAGTTGTGTCAAGCTAAACGTCAATTAAAGGAAAGAGCAATATGATGATAAATAATAAAATAATAGGGCATATAGTTTAGACTAGTGCTACTCACAATATTGTTATTTTTAGTGATAAACCGTTCAAACTATTTAATAACCTATATAATATTGATAGTCTCAACCTTGTACAGGTATTTATGCTTATTATTCTATTTTTGAATAAGTCAAAAAATAAAATAATAAGCATGATTGTGAAATGATACACTTGTTTTAGGGAAAAATATGATATACCCAACATTAATAATCAAAGGAGTATGTATGTTTTATGAGTGATAAAACACCTAAAAAACGAAAACGCCAACCACATCTAAACGAAAATCAACGTCACATGATTGAATACTTGTGGAATATTGAGAAAATGACACAAGCAGATATAGCAAGGCGTTTAGGCTATACACCGTCATCAATACTACGTGAACTGCATCGTGGTAACACGCTAGATTTCTCACATCTCGATAGACGAACACTGCTGAATATGGATATACACGCACGTATCAAGTATTCGGCACAACGTGGTCAATATCTAGCCTTAAAAAAGCGTAGTAAAATGGGAACTGGTCTTAAACTCACACCTGAATTAAAAGAAATCATTGAGACTTGGGTTAATGTTGAGCATTGGACGCCCGAACAAATCGCTGGCAATGTGCAAGATGTTGATGTGTCGGCATCTGTGATTAGACTATGGTCTAGGCAAGGTTTAATTGATATTCGTAAGCATAAGTATCATAGAAAAACTGGTACGCCAAAAGAGCGAGCTGTTGCACAAACTAGACGTGCTAAAGAACATGAAATGGCTAGACTACGTGAGCAATTAAAAAATGACGGAGAATTAGTCCGCCATTCTATATTTGATCGTTCACAAGTTGTAGAAAGCCGTAAACAGTTTGGTCATTGGGAAATTGATTTAGTTCTGCCTGCTAAAATGAATAATCAACGTTATCAAGATACAACTGCAATCATGACACTTACTGAACGCAAAACCAGATTTACAGTGTTAATACTGGTGCACAGTAAGAAATCTAGTGACATGGTTGAAGCTTTTAAATTATTTCACGAACGCTATGGTAGAGCTGTGCGAACTGTAACAGCTGATAACGGTTCAGAATTCATTTCATGGGACTTCTTAGAATATGTGCAGAAACAGCTTAAAATCAAGTTGTACTATGCTACACCGTCATCACCACAGCAACGTGGTTCTAATGAAAATCGAAACCGTAAGCTACGTGATTGGTATCCTAAAGGCACGTCATTTAAAGATGTGAAGCAACGACAATTAGATGAAGTAGCTTATAAAATGAATGCATTGCCACTTAGACAAGCACTTGATGGTAAACGACCAATGGAAGTCTTTGATAAAGAATATAAAGCCATGCAACGATATCGCAGAGCATATGAAAAACGTAAACAAAAAATGCTTGAGAAACAAGAAAAATCGAAAAGTAACAATTAGGACAGATAAAATAAATAATATACGATAGACACTAAAAGTGTCTTTTTTATTTACACTTAAAATTATGACTAATCATGAAAGAACAAATTTTCTGAAATGTTTGTTATAATATCGAGTAAATAGATTGCTAAAAGCTTACGTATTAACGTTTTAAAAGCGTGAAAATGTTATTTACATTTAAACAAAATCATGCTAATGTAGAGAAAGTTGTGTTTTAATTTAAACATAAAAACCGTTAATTTTACAGCAACATAACGCATATATTACCATTATATTAAACATATGGTTTTCAGCTTGACCTTAAAGTATAAACTTATAAGCATAAGGTGTGAAACAGAGATTGAAAAATTTCTGTAACATTCCTTGTGCTTATTCTTTTTGTCAAATACGAATGTTCATTAAGAAAGTATTAACATTAAAAATCAGCGCAAAAAAACACAACTAGTTTGACTAGCTGTGTTTCAGTACATTGAAAACTAAATATACTCTTGATTGATAAAATAATGCCTTCGACAACGTTATTAATGAGAATCAAAATTTAAAGTTATTTTCAATAACCTAATTTTATATGATTATCAGCCATCAATCAAGCGCAGGTACAGAGAGAAATGTCTGGTACTGTGTTGAAGAAAATCATAAGACCGATGAGATGAGCACTTATAGTGGCATATAAGTTGCGCCTAAGGCTTATGTCATAAAATATCACTTCTGAAAAAATAATAAACAAAGAAAAATAATAAATAAACCAATGATATAGTATGAGCCATTCTTTTTAAAACATTTTACTTTACGTATTGAAGGATTCCATAAAAACAATTGTATTAAGGAACTAGAACTATTGTGAAGAAATTTTAAAATCAAAGACAAAGAAATCATTTATTTAGACTTTTGTAATAAATAAAGAACTAATTTTGATGAGAATTTTACGTTAAATTACGAAATTAGATGGCTTTTAATATCGATAATTGATAAGAATCTTGTATAATTAAAATATAGAATACATATTACTATAAAATGAAAATGAATTGATACAATCTAAAAGTTTTCTAGGTATTATATTTGTTTAAATTATATTAATATCTAAAATATATTAAAGATATACCTGCAGTTATAAAGAATAATAACAGTAAAATATTTAAAAGCGAAAATGTTTTGAAGAAACTAAATGTATTGTTATTTTGCGACAAAACAGAATATTGACGTAGAGCTAAAAGGTTAGCCAATGAGGCAATGAGCGTACCTAATCCACCGACAGTGACACCTAAATATAAGCCATAACTATGTTGGGTGAATTTTGAGATTAGAATTGCAGCGGGCACATTACTGATGAATTGGCTAGTTATCAAACCGGAGAAAAACGTTTCTAAGCTTGATGTGGTGTGTTGATATAATAAAGTTTGCACGTATTTGATACGACTGATTGCGCCGACAATAATGAAAAAATTAACGAAAGTTAAAATAATCCCGTAATCAGCGTGTTTGAAAACTGACTTTTGCAAACAAACCGCCGCTAAAACACTAACTATTATTGCCATATAAACAGGTATGACTGACAAAATCCCTAAAAGAACGATTAACGTGGCGCCTAACAATAGCCAAGTTTTATGTTGGTTAATTTCAATTGATGGTAAAGTAACATCATCAGTGGGTTGATTTTTGATGACTAATAAAACAATAAACATGGATAATAACGCCACCAAACCAAAAGGTAACGACATCATCAGAAATTGACCAATTCCGAGATCGTAATGAGACACCAAATAAATGTTTTGTGGGTTACCAAAAGGTGTTAAAGCGCTGCCAAGATTGGCATATATGGTTAATAAACTGATTGTTAATATTTTTGGTACATTGATTTTTTGAGCAATATTAAAAACAATTGGCACAAGGGTCAAAATCGCAACATCGTTTGTAAAAAACATGGATCCAAAAAAAGAGCAAAGTAGAAGCACTAAAATGACAGAACGGATCGTGCTACATTTTGCAACAATGTAATTTGCTACGAATTTTAGTATATTGAGCGCTTGATAAATTGTAATAAGTAGAATTAATGCTGCTAGTGATGTAATGGTATTAGCATCAATGTCTGATAACTTGACAACACCAAACGTCATTGAGAAAACTGCAAGGATTAAGGTAATTAAAAATGTTTTATCAGTGATAATTTTTTTTAAAATGATATTCATGAGATGAATTTCCTTTGTAACTACTAGTCATAGTAAGTTTTTTTAATTGAGTTATTATACCATTTTAAATAACCAATTATAGTTGTAAATGAATATTTTTTGTTTTGGTTCAACAGTTTCTAGAATAGTAAGTTTTTTTACAACAAGGTAACAGATCTGTATGGAAGTTTACTTGATGAAATTAGTAAAGTTGTATTTGCTAATTTCTAATCAAATGACGCAAAAAATTAGAGACAGTTACGTTTTAAAAATATAAATTATTTATTTCATGTAAATTTACCAAATGATTTTTGTAAGTTTATCAATGCAAGAAAAAAGCATCGGAAAGTTTCACAGTTTTGATTTTAGTATAGATTGTGGCACATTTTTAAAAATGATTGATGCAAAAATTATTAGTGTTACTGCTCACAGTAACCAATAAAATTGTGTTCGTGTTGTTACTAAAAAAATACTTTGTACTCAATTTTGGATACAGCAAAATACATTATCAGAAGATTATGAAAGAAAAAACACAACGCAAACGTCTAGGTAAGTGCCGAAGCGTTTGATAGTAATGATTTAGTAATTGCAGAGTTACTCCTAATTATAAAAATGATCATCGTGGCGAATATAATCATTTTTATTGTGAAAATTCTTTGCCCAAAAGTACAATAATAGCATTAAAAAAAATAAACTATACTAATCCTCCTATTGACTAGACAATAGGAGGATTAGTGTATTGTCAAAATTTTTTAAGTGGTATACTCACAAGGTAAAAAAATTTCCTAAACGTATTTGGGGATTAGGGGTATTAGTAGTAATTATTACAGCCATTCTAGGCTTGGGGTTTGGTGGTTCATTATCTAGTGAAGGAATGACAATCGGTAACACACCAGCTCAAAAAGCAGCAGACATTGTTTCTAAAAATTTTAAAAACACTGCGACCGGTGCTCAAGTACAAGTTATTCTGAAAGCCAAAGATTCTTTGAAAACAAGCGAAAACCAAAAAAGAATATCGAATTTACAAAATATTTTGCAGAAACAAAGTAATGTAAAAACAGTTATCATACCTGATCAGTTGTTTAATTATGCAAGTAAGGATATGGTTGCTTATCTAACTGTTACTTATACTAATAAAATAGTCACAGTTGTTTTATGAACGTTATGGTAAAGCGGTTCGAACAATCATAGCCGATAATGATTCCGAATTTATCTCATGGGACTTTTTAGAATATGTTCAAAAAGAGCTAAAAATCAAGTTATATCATACTACACCGTCATCACCACAACAACGTGGTTCCAATGAAAACAGAAATCGTAAGCTACGTGATTGGTAACCCAAAAGCATGTCATTTAAAGATGTGAAGCAACGACAATTAGATGAAGTAGCTTCAAAATGAATAAGATGCCATTAAGACAAGCATTGAACGGAAAACGACCTATGGCAGTCTTTGAACAAGAATATAAAGCCATGCAAAGTTATCGTAGAACCTATGAAAAGCGTAAACAGCGAATGCTTGAAGAGAAAATAGTTGATAAAAATAAATAAATTTAAAATATAGTTTGTTATTGACTAAAAATTTTTCATTCTTTTACAAATTTATGTTATGATATCTATCACATTGTATAAGTATAGGAGCTTTTTACATGACAAATATTAATCATAATAATTTTGAAATACAATCTCAACCTGAACCTGGCCTAGAAAGTAAAATGATCCCTAAACCAGACGATGGTTCAAGTAACTATAATGGTCACAAAAAACTAGTAGGTAAAAAGGCCTTAATCACTGGTGGCGATTCTGGCATTGGCCGTGCTGTTGCTATTGCTTTTGCTCATGAAGGTGCAGATATTGTGATAAATTATCTTCCCGAAGAAGAAAGTGATGCACAAGAAGTTAAGCAGATTGTTGAAAAAATTGGTGGTAACATACACTTAATTCCGGGAGATTTAAAATCCGAAAAATTTAATCACAATTTGGTTGAGCAGGCTGTAAAATTGTTGGGACATATTGATATTCTTGCTTTGATAGCTGGTAAACAACAATCAATCGAACAAATTGACGATTTAACAACACAACAATTGATTGATACTTATACAACAAATGTTTTTAGTTTAGTTTGGTTGATCAAGGCAGCAAAACCATATATTAGTAGAGGCGGAAGTATCATCACTACCAGTTCATTACAGGCAGATAGACCTTCTAGTTTTTTGATAGATTATGCTGGAACAAAATCAGCAATTAGAAATATGACAATAAGTCTTGCTCAACAATTTAGTGACTATGGTATAAGAGTGAACTGTGTTGCTCCAGGACCTACGTGGACGGCACTGCAAGTAGCTGGTGGTCGACCAATCGAACAATTGCCTTCGTTTGGAAAAAATACAATTTTAAACCGTGCTGGCCAGCCTAGAGAGATTGCAACAGCATATGTTTACTTAGCTTCAAATGAATCTAGTTTTATCAATGGAGAATGTATAAAAGTAAATGGCGGTTTAGCCTAGTAAAAGAAAAATTGAGATAAAACTATGACACTAATTCTGAAAAATGCCATAATATTGGACGTTAAAAAACAACAAAAAATTCAAAGAAGTATTGTAATAGATTCAGATGGTAATATTGAACATGTTTTTTCATCAAACGAGATTGAAACTTATCTAGATCATAGCACAGAAGCTAAAGTGATGGACTGTGAAGGATATTATATATCTCCTGGTTTGATTAATGCCCACGCACACTTGTTTGCCTCTGGAAAACCATTAAATAAAAAAGTAAATCCAACATTCTTAAAATTGGGATATAAGTTATTATCAACTAAAATCGGCAATTTTTGTGTAAAAAATATCATGAAAAGAAACGCTCTAATTGAGTTGCAAAACGGTGTGACAACATTACGCTCTTTAGGTGAGTTTTTTTATCAAGATGTTAGTCTAAGAGATGAGTTTATACAAAAAAGGAAGGTTGCACCAACATTATTAGTTGCTGGCTTTTTTTTGAGCACCACTGATGGACATGGCGCGCCTTATCTTGCTCTTGAAGGTGACTCACCATGGGAGGGACGAAAAAATGTTAGAAAAAATATTAAGAAGGGTGTAGATTGGATTAAAATTTGTGTAACAGGTGGAGTCACAGACGCGAACAAGCTAGGTGAAGCTGGTTCACTACAGTTGACGGAAGAAGAAGTCAAGGCAATTTGTTCTGAAGCACATAAAAACAACACATCTGTTGCTGCTCACGTTGAAAGTACTGAAGGAGTTCGTATTGCTTTAAAAGGAGGTGTTGATACTATAGAGCATGGCGCTGAAATGGATGAGGAGATTATTGAGCTTTTCAAGAATAATCCTTATTCTTTGAAAGGTTATTCTTCTCTGGTACCAACTTTTCAAGCTGCCGCACCATTTGCTTTGCTTAAGCCAGAAATCACTGGTTTGAATAATATTACATATATAAACGGAAAAAGTATATATTATTCTATGCTTAAGGGATATCAACAGGCTTTGGGCAATAACATTTCTTTTGGCATTGGGAATGATGCTTCAATGTCATTTGTTACACATTATGATTTTTGGAGAGAACTGAGGTTACATAAAAAATTGGGTTCTCAAAATAATTTTGAAATCATTAAAGCAGCAACATTACAAAACGCTAAGCTACTTAATATAGATAAAGAATATGGCAGCATTGAAATTGGAAAAAAAGCAGATTTATTAATCACATCAAAAGATCCGACGATTGATTTAAAGAATCTATCTGAAATAGTTTCAGTTTTCAAACATGGTCAACCTGTAGCTCAATATAAATATAAGAAATATAAAAATTTAGATACATTATTGGATATATAGAAAAAAGGCAAAAATTTAAGTAAATAATTTTTGCCTTTTTATGTGCCATAATTCTTTTAAAATATTTTATTGGTAGAATTTGCTCATGTAGTTTTGAATTTCGATTTTACTTTTTTCCAGAATAACTGATCGCTCCATAAAATCTGTTCCTTCAGCTCGTATAATTTTAAAGTCATCAAAATTCATAATGTTTTTAAACATTGTTTCTAAATATTGCTTTGCGAAATCCATATTTGCGTAGATACTGCTTTGATCTGTATAAACACAGCCACTTGATTGTAGTACTAAACACTTATGATTTTGCATCAATCCTACTGACTCACCAGATTCAGTATATTTAAAAGTGTGCTTCGCGATTAGTATGTTGTCTATGTAGTCTTTTAGACGAGAAGAAATATTGAAATTATGTAATGGGGTTGCAATTATAATATGATCACTTATTTTGAATTGTTTTAATAACTTTTCGGATTGGATCGCAATTATAGATTCAGACTGTGTAAGTATCTCGTCATTTTCTTGCTTTTTCCAAACTCCTGTTAATTCTTTGTGGGAAAGAGTCGGTATTTCTTCATCATACAAATTGAGAACATCTATTTCATTTTCGGGAAACATCAGATTATAATGTTTTAAAAATTCTTCTTTAAGTGCAAATGTAAAGGAGTTAGGGTTGTTATTGTCTGGATGTGCATTCAGTAGCAAAGTTTTCATAGTGATTTCCATTTCTCATTAGGTTTATTTAAGCTAATTTTTAAATTATATATTTAAAAAAAATAAAAATCAATAATATTTCATAAGTTAGTAGAAAATGAACATTAAGATTGCTTGTATCTTTTTTATTGTGCTTAAAACACAACTGATCACAAAAGAACAAATTTTCTGAAATGTTGGTTACAACATCGAGTAAATAGATTGGTAAAAGACTATGTATCAACACGTTTATTGAGGGTTTAAAAAAACATAATCCTCAAACTCAATTATATATTCATAATCAAGATTTTTGCGACAATTTAAAAATTGATGGTATAATTGACATAACAAATAATTAGTCGAAGAAAAAATTGTATGGTAAATAGCGATAAGGTGTTCTTTTGTAATCAACTTGCGGAGTATTTACTTCATCAACATATGTTAGATTTGCTCAAGGAACAGAAAAAAGGTTTTCTACAAAAAATGTTTATTTCATAAGTTTTATTGTAACAACTTGCGCTACACATTAATTTCATAAATTAAAATTATCGAAAGTTCAAATTTAAAATATTTGAGCTTTTTTGTTTATCAAAAAAATATTAATAAAGAAAAAGAGGAAACAACAATGGTTAACAAATTTAATAAATTATCACTACAAGGCAAAAGCCTAGGAAAATTGACCTACGTAGGTCGCAACAAAGTTGGCACCAACGGTGACATTTCAGTCGCTGTACTCAATATCAATGACACATTAAATACCGAGAACATCACGCCACAAGCCGGTTTTGATTTTGCTAAACCTTTTGGTACTGAATTGAAGTTAATTAATGCTTCAATAATTGGTGGTGAAGCACGTAGTAATCGTAGAGGTGGGGCAAGAGTTGCCACAAAGTCTGGCACATTATTGCCAATGTCTGATTCAAATACTGATGACATACCAGAGGCAGAATATGATGCTGTATTTGTTTCTGGAAAAGATAAAACACCAGTGGGACGAGTACGTTCCGCTGATGCCTTTGATAGTCACGATTTGATTTTATTTAATGTGTCGCCAAACTATCAAACTGATAATCAAAACAATCCGGTTCGTGATGATAATGGTGAACCAATCATTTCAAATTATCAATTCAATTTCATGCAACAAAGTAAGTCAGGTGCAGTTAATGATGATGATACGTTCATTCGAATCTTAGTTGATCCAAACGAAAGTGAGAGATTACAAGTCGATTTGAAGCCCGGTACAAAATTAGTGCCACAAGGATTAAAGTTTGCCTTTGTTGGTAATAATGCCACCGATTGGACAGTTTATGCTGATACACTAGTCCCACTAGAAGTGAAAATACCAAATAAATCAATAAATGACAATAAAAAAGAATAATTTCAAGCACATTTTTATGTAAATTGGGAATGAGTATCGTACTTTTTTATGTTACAATATAGCTAACTGTAAAAGGAACGTGATGCCTATGATGACGACTAAAGAACTAGAAACTGAATATAAAGTTACTAGACAAACAATCAATAATTGGATTAAAAAGGGCATAATACCAGCTCCTAGGGATAAGAAAGGGCATCAGAACGTTTGGAACTCTGATCAAGTAAAATTAATCGAATCGCAAATACAACAAAAACAAAATGAACAATTATCTTTGCTTGAAAGTGAACCTGAAAAACTTCAAATAAATAATCGCAGATATTTGGGTAGTAAACAAAAGATGCTTGATTTTATAAATCAAGTCGTTTCTGAAAATACTAACCACATTAAGACAGTTGCAGATATTTTTGGTGGTACAGGTGTGGTTGCTGATATGTTTAGGCACCAAGGTAAAAACATAATAGTCAATGATATCTTAACTAGCAACTATATCTCGTACCAAACATGGTTTGGTAATAATTCTGTTGATTACCAAAAAATTACTTTAAAAATAAATGAACTGAATCAATTAAAAGGTATTTCTGGATATGTTACTGAAAATTTTGGTAATCGCTATTTTTCAAGTGATAATGCTCAAAAAATTGACGCTATTCGAGAAAAGATTGAAACCTATGACGATGTAAATGAGCGAGAAAAATATTTTCTACTGACATCATTATTATATGCAATGGATAAGGTTGCCAATACCGTTGGTCATTTTGACGCTTATCGTAAACACATGGATAGCTTGAAGCAAATTGTTTTACGTGTTCCTGAATTACATGAAAATATAGACAATAAAATCTATAATGAAGATGCGAATCAACTGGTACGTAAAATATCAGCGGACTTAGTTTACATTGATACACCATACAATTCTCGTGGGTACGAAAGCGCCTACCATGTTTTAGAAAATGTCATGGAATGGAAAAAGCCTGCTGTTGAGGGTGTTGCCAGAAAAGCTGTAAATCGTTCTGAAAAATCATCAGAATATACCAAATCAAAAGCTCCTGATGCTTTTGAAGACTTAGTTCAACATATTGATGCCAAATATATTTTGGTTTCTTATAATAATATGGCCAAAAAAGGTAACTCACGATCTAATGCTAAAATATCAAACGAAGAATTGATTAGCAGTTTAGAAAAACGTGGAACAGTACAGGTTTTTGATACTGATTTTAATGTTTTCACTACCGGGAAATCTCATATAACAAATCATAAAGAACTTTTATATTTGTGCACAGTGGACGATTCTATTATTAAATCAGCTCTAAATTATACCGGCAGTAAGCATAAATTGTTACCACAACTATTACCACTATTTCCAACAAAATATAATCGATTTGTCGATTTGTTTGCTGGCGGAGCAAGTGTAACAGCTAATATGATTAAGTTTGGACATTCTGCTACTTATCTTGTTAATGACATTGATAAACACGTGATCGATTTTTTTCAGCATCTTTCTAATGTCAGTTTTGATTCATTTCTTAAAGATGTTGAATTGCAAATTGACAAATATGGTTTCTCAAACACCAAAAAAAATGGATATAATTTTTACGGCTTAAGTAGTTCAGAGGGCTTGGCAAATTACAATAAAGAGAAATTCTTAAAACTACGCTCTGATTATAATATGAATCATTTACCAGTGTTATTTTACTTACTGATTGTTTTTGGATTTAACAACCAAATTCGATTTAATAAAAATGATGAGTATAACTTACCAGTTGGTAAAAGAGATTTTAATCAGAAGATGGAAGATAAGTTACATCGGTTTATGAATATCTTGCAAAACCAGAATATCTCTTTTTCTTCAATTGATTTTAGAAAAATTGAAGTTGAATCTGACGACTTTGTTTATGTGGATCCGCCTTATTTACTAACCAATGCTGCTTACAATGAAAATGGTGGTTGGACTAAACACGACGAACAGGATTTATATCAATATCTAGATGATATTAATCAAACTGGTGCTAAATTTGCTCTTTCTAATGTTATTTTACACAAAGGTCATGAAAATGAATTGTTGAAAAAATGGGCTTCAAAGTATCAACTTCATGTCTTAGATTATCATTATAATAACAGTAATTATCATTCTACAGCTAAGTTGAGTGAAACTGTCGAAGTATTAATTACAAACTATGTTACAGGGAGCCACAAATGAAACTATTAAGTAGTGCTGAAACCTTTAATCTTGGTGATACAAGTTTCAGGAGAGAGTCATTGATGGAAGATTATAATATTCTTCTACCTCTCTTGAAACAAATAAATGGTGAATATATAAATTGGAATAAAGAATCTCAGGGAGCTTTTTATATAAAAGCTTTAAATCAAACTAATCTTTTTTCACATAATCGTTCGGAAGATCCTACTAAGCGTGGTCGAACAGTGACAAATCCACTGGTTAAAATAGGTTTAACTGATAAAAAAAGAAGGCTCTCTAGTGTGGCTATTAATTGGATAGACGAGTCTATAACACCTATGGATGATTTTGAGAAGCTTTTTGGAATAGACGTTAACAATGTACTTTTCTTACGTCAACTAGTGAAACTGAGAGTCTATGATTCGGTAGGCAAAAATTACTTCTATCCATTTCGTGTCGCTTTACAATTATTAATCAAATATCGTAATATTCCACAACAAGATTTTTTAACAATCATACATTTAATTCAACCTACTTTTAGTGAACAAAAAATAAAGGAAATTATTAATAATTATGGAAAAGTAATTACTAATGACATCATATTTTCTGAATTTTTAGATAATAGTTTCCCAAAGGAATCTATTGATACTAGTCTTGCGATTGAAAGCCTATTTGATAGCGAAAACATCAATAAAAAAGCATTTAATTCTATTTTTGTTAATAGAAAAACTAGTAAATCACAGAATATCTATTATGATTTTATTGTAAAGTTACTAAAATTTAAAAAGACTCCAAACTCAGAAAATCTCCAATTACTATTGCAAGACTCCACAAATGATAAGATAAAGAAAGCTTTTGGATTTGGAAAGTCTGTCTTTCTTCGAAAAACAAATGTTACTGATTTTTATGATGAAAATAGTGACAATGCTTTACTGTCAAACAATAATCGGGATATCTATGATCAGTTTATACTATCAAAAAAAGAGGATATCGTAAAAGAATATTGTGATATGACGAAGAGAACATTCAATCTAACGGGAATTATTGATTTTAGTAATGGCCTAGTCAATGCAACTAATCAAGCAATACTAGAACCAATCTTTAATAATATTCCTATTGCTGGAACAGGGCAATATACTGATTATGAACAGAATTTAAGTTTTACTTTTTATCAGGATATACCACTCTCTAATATTTTGAATTTGAATACTGATGTTATTTTTAATACGTTAAAAGAAGTTTTAGATGTTACAGACAAATCAAAAGTATTAACTGCAGTTGTTACGCAAAAGGAAGATAAATTTAGATTACTTATTAGTCAGAAATTCCCAAAAGAAAAAATAATGGAAATCTTACCTTTATTCTCTGAAAGGAAAGATTCTGAAATTCATAAGTTAGTCTCTGAATATGCTACAATACCAACCATTTTTGAATATGTTGTTGGTATTGCATGGTATCACATTTCAAACGAAGATTTTTCAATAAGCGAGAGTCTCAACTTAACTTTAGATGGAAACATGCTTCCTTTGTCACATGCTGTTGGTGGTGCTGGGGATATTGTCATTGATTATAAACATATGACACTAATGATTGAAGTAACTTTGATGAATTCCCAAGCACAAAAAAGAGGTGAGTGGGAACCTGTATTAAGACATGCTACTAATTTAACTGTTTCCCGTTCTCCCAAAAATGTAACAACATTATTTATTGCAGATGAACTAGATGATAATACTATAAATATATGGCGTGCTGTTGCCAGTGTTCCTATGAAAGCAACGAACAACAACGAATTTACTAATTTAGTTAAGATTTTTCCAATGACAAATAGTGAATTGTTAAAAGTACTTGATCAATGTATTGATGAACAAAAACTTCTAAAAGACATTGATAGTTCATACAATGTTTCTTCTGAAAGCTTTGATTTATCTTGGCGAGATAAAATCTTAAACAAATCAATTAGTCAATAATTAAGAAAGGAGCATAGATGCCCAGAATTCCAAAACTCAAAATTAACTTTGAGTACGAAAAAAAGAAGAAAGAAAAACCCATCAAAATTCCTAAAGCGCATACGTTGAACTTAGGTCGGGTTCGTTCAATTGTCCTATTAATCTTAATAGGGCTTTTTATTTACTTTAGTTATGTCCTGATTCTAGCTAATGCGACTGCGCATAAGAATAGAACCTTACAACAAACAGTATTTACCTTGAATCAACGCATTAATCAAGAAAATGCAGGGACAACCAGTTATAATCCATTAGTGGATCAGTATATGACTCAGTTTTTAAAAGTTTATTATTCACCAGCAAGTGATGATTCAGATGGTCGAACAAAACAGATAACCCAATATTTGGCTAGTAATTTAACGTTACCGAGTACCGATAAAAATACTGATTTAAAGCTGGTCTCATCAACATTAACTGGCATTTTTACAGTAGATTCAGTAAAAACAGCGCAATACAATTTAACGGTTGAAGCCAATAACAAACAAAGTCAATTAACCGTTGATATTCCTTACCAACAGGATAACGAAAAACTAACCGTTACCGGCTTACCGTATGTAGCTAATCCGATTAATAGCATAAGCCATGTAGGTCAAGCTCGATTAGCTAACACCGGAAAGACACTAAATAGTGAACAAACCATCACAAAAGTGGCTAAGTTTACCAAACAATTTGCCCAGAAATATGTTTCATCATCAACGAAAGATATGACCTTTTTGATGGCAGATCCTGTTGGCTTAGATGGTGCAGTTGATTTTGTTTCTCTTGATGATAGTTCAATTAAAGTAGCTGGAACAACTAAACGTCCAATAGTGACGGCAACTATGACCGTCAAAGTTCATGATTCAGATATCACACAAGTACAAACCATTCGTCTGTATTTGAAACAACAAGCTTCAACTTATTTTGTGACTAAATTTATCCAAGCATAGAGAGGAGAACCAATGGATATTTATAATGCTTTAAAACCGGTATTACTAGGCTTAGTCGTTATCATAGCAGGAGGTCGAGCCATTCAACATTATGGTAAAAATGAAAACAAAGATATGTGGGTCACCATTTTAATTGGTGGCCTAATTTATTTCTTTGTTAATGGGCCAGCCAACACCTTAAATGCTTTTTCAGGTTTAATGAATTCTGTTTTGACCTTTATTCAAGGGTTAGGAGGGTAAGAAATGTATAACTACCGACGTGTTTATACAAACTCCGCCAAGTTTCGCACGATTTATGGCGATTTGAAATTACCAATTTTTATAGATTCCCGAGTAGCGGGACTACTAACGATTACCACAGTGATTGATATGGCGATTATCTTTATTTTTCAATTGTGTCAAATCCAAAATGGCCGACTAACCTTTGGCTTCGCCTTACTAGTTGTCTCATTATTTACCGTTTATAAACTCGACAAAGTTTTAAAAATAGATGATTTACCTTTTGAAACCACGCTTAAATATGCGGTGTTACATTACTGGCGTTATTGGTTTCAGAAGAAACAACTTTATCAGGATCAACACTTAAACAGCAATCAGAAAAAGTATCAAATATTGTAGTCAAAGAGCATGTGTAAGCATGCTTTTTATTATGTCATCGTCAATTCTTAGAACAGGACAGGTTGGGGCAGTTCCTACCAAATGACACCATACTATGAGTTTAGAACATTACGCTCGAAAGGAGTATCACAATGAAAAAAGTTCAATTTGAACAAAAATTAAAAAACTTACCCAAACAGTTAACTAGAAGAAAATTCATATTATTTATTGCTGGTTCCTTAATGATTGTTTTGATATGTCTACTACTATTTGTATTTCACAATAAACAATCATCAGTGGCACATTCCGAAACTAGTCAATCGTCATCACAGGTTAATAATCAACCTACGGAGGGAAAAGACTATACGATTCAATACAGTAATTCATCGCTAATCAAACAAACAACCTTAAATTCAGCGTTAAAAAAAGCGGGCTTGTTTGATTTCAACTACTTATTAAACACCAGTGACGATGGTGGAAACGATGCGAAAATTTTAGTTTACTACAATCAAGCCAACCAACAATTGGTTTTTAAATTCTATCAAAATGGCCATCAATCAGACAATGATTATCAAATTGGTGGCTATGATCTCCAAAAGCAAACGGGTATTCACGGCTTACAATCGTCAGCTTTTAATGGCTTACCACTGGTTTATACTTGGGAGAATTTACAAGCAAAATAATGGAAAGGAGGGAAACATGAAAAGAATGTTAATTATCTTGGCGGTGTTATTAGGCACGGCTTTTTTTGTACCGCAAAGTTTAGTGTTTGCAGATGGCACAATAGGTTCAGCCAATGCGAATAGTAGTCTCATTGGCAAAAGTAACAAAAATAATAAAAGTACTCTGGGTACAGATACAACCAAACAAACCAATAGTCTTAGTAATGATGGCTCACCAGCTAATCAAAGTGAAAGCACCATCAGAGACAAGCTAGGTGAAACTTCTGGTTCACCGGATATGAATTGGGTAACGAGCAACATTTTAGACAATTACAAAATGTATCACGAAGACGGATCCATCACTGATTTTGCTTTAGGAGCTTCACATATTGTCACTGATTTATTTACAGCGATTAATTTAAATATTGTTTATCCTTTATTTGACCAATCACTATCAACGATGTTTGATCTCACTAACATTACGAATGGGGTAAACAATATCTTAACCGATGTCGGGCAATACACGAAAAATTCCTGGCAGAGCCAAGACTTTAAAGACTTACTTTACTTAGCCTTTGGGGTCGGCCTTGTCTGGGTGTTTGCCAAAACCTTTAATCATGGCGGTGGGTTGAAATCTATTTTAACTGTCTTAGTGATTGCCATTATTGGTACCGCTTGGGTTGGTTCAGGGAGTAAAGTTTTACAAACCATTAATACTTTAACTTCGCAAGCGCAAACACAAGTCTTTACCGCTACGAGTAATATCAACCAAACGAGCTTTTCTGATACCGGTGATAGTTTTCAAAATGCTTTACGCTATGTCTACTTTCAACAAGCGGTGGCGCGACCGTTTGCTTTAGGTAACTTTGGTCAAGCTGATGTCGCTAGCGCTTATCAAAATAAGAACAAACAGGGAAATCCCTATCGTTTAATTGGGGGCAATGTTGATGACAAAGTAATTGCAAGTTTTGCCAGTAAAAATCATTACATCTCCAAAGATGGTGGCCTTGAATGGTATCAGTCAGCGATTGCCTTTATGTCACCCGTCATGTCAGTAGCTTATGGGGTACCACTTTTGATGATTGGTTTAGCGAACTTATTAGTACAGATGGGTGCTGTCTTGTTGTATTATCTAGCACCATTTACGATTTTGATTTCACTATTACCAAAATTTGCCAATAGTGCTTTGAAAACAGCCATGGGGGCACTCGGCTTACTCTTTGCAAAAGTTGGTTTATTATTTGGTATTATGTTTGTTTCTTGGGTAGGTAATGTGACCGATGTGGTTGTACCGGTTAAGGGCAGTGCCAGTGCAATGTTAAATTCAATTGTCTACATTACTTTAATGATCTTACTATGGAAAAACAAAAATTGGTTAGTACAAACAATTACCGGTTCAAGTGTCGCGAATAATGCCATGAACAAAATTAGCATGACCAAAGCGGGTCGTAAAGCCTTAAATGCTACTGGTGAAATGAAGAATCGGGCGAATCAACTATATAGTGGCGCTAGAAGTGGCTTGAAACAAGGCAAACAATGGCGTGATAACTATCAAACGAAACATAATTCAGAATTTGATGACAAAGCCTTACGTGATGAATTGCAAGCCGAACAACAAGCGCAACGCAAACAAGATCGCAAAGAATACTTGGCCAAAGATATGCAAAAGCACGCTCGAAAGGTTCGCAAACAACGCGCTGAGCGGTTACAGAAGATGAAACAGCAAAAACATCAAACAAATGAACCAAAACATGAACCTGATAACACACCTCGTTATCAACGTTCTAAAAAACTCAAAACCAACAAAATACCGGCACAAGAATATGCAGATCAAGCGGTTAATCAAGAGAAAAATGTAGAAAAGCCTCGAACACGATATGTTGTCAAAAATACAGCCAACACCATTACTCATCAACCTTACTTACGTGCCAAAAGATTGAAAAAGCCATTGACCAAAAACTTCAATCAGAAATTACAACAAAATATTGACCAACACCAACAAAGAAAAGAACGACTTAAGCAGGAATTGAAATGAAAAAACTGCTCAAAGGTTATTTAATAGCAATTCTTGGTCTGGTGTTTTTAATTATCTTAATATTGGGTATGTTTGCAGGAAACAGTAATCAATGCCAATCAACAGATACTAGTGTCACAGTGACAACTAGTGCTGATAAGGAGGCGGTAGCGCAATCGATTCATGATAATTTGAAAAAAATCTCGGGTGTCACTGAAGCTGGCATTGCTGGATATTTAGGGAATATGGAAGTTGAAAGTAGCTTCAACCCGAAAAGTATTGAATCCAGTGCCACTTATGATGAAACCAAAGCTATGAATCAAAGTTTAAGTGGTTATGCTTTTGGTCTGAATCAATGGGATAGTGCCAGACGAGTGGCCTTATTAACTTATGCCAAATCCCAAAATAAACAGTGGTCGGATGCTAGTTTACAATTAGATTTTGCCTTAAATCATGATGGCAGTAATTCTGATCTCTTAAAACAAGGGTTGAAGATGACTGATGTCAATCAAGCCACTGAATTTTTAAGAGCCAAATGGGAACGAGGTGGGCAAGGCACAACCACTAAACGGCAAGCTTTTGCCCGTAATTGGTATGCTAAGTTCTCAAATAGCAAATCAAATACGGCCATTGATACCGCAACTAATGGCACCGAAACGACACAGAATACGGATAACACGACCAATAATGCTAGTGGTTGTTCAACTAATGTGACACAGGGTATGGGCACGAGTGGGGCACCAGTAAAAGAAATACCCAGTGCCTATAAAAATAAAATAAAGAATACGAATTTTACAGCCACCTCGTCCACGAATACTTATGCTTTTGGACAATGTACTTGGTATGTTTATAATCGCATGCAAGAATTAGGAACACCAGTAGATAATGATTTAGGAAATGGCGCTGATTGGGGCAAAAATGCCAAAGTAAAGGGTTATAAAACGGATAGTCAGCCACATGTTGGTTGGGCAGTTAGTTTCTCACAGGGCGCAGATGGTGCAGATGCCACCTATGGACATGTTGCGGTCGTTGAAGCAATCAGTGATGATGGCAAGCATTTCTTAGTCAGTGAATGCAATGTCGTTAATAGTGGGTCTGGTACAGTGAGTTTCCGTGAGTTAACGGCTGGCACAGGTGTCACTTTTATTCAAGGTAAATAAGAGAGAGGGATAAGTATGAAAAATAGTCGTTTAATCATCTTTGCTAGTCTGGTGTTAGTTGGTATTTTGATCACACAACTGAATCAAATACCGAATCTGAATAAACAATTACTGCAAGCTAAAGCAACTTTAAAACAAGCAAAGACTAGTCAAGAACAGTCACAAACGATGGTTTCTAGTCCACAGTCACAACAAAATAATGTATCCGGCAGTACAAAAAAAGTTACTTCGTTTGTGAAAAACTTTAGTAATCAACCAACTTCAAGTTATTCCGATACTTTGAAAGGGTTGGCTTCACAAAAAGTAATTAATGAACTAACCCAGACCTTTGCGCCTAGTGTAACTTTTAGTGATAAGGCACATTATGAAGTACCAATGGTCGCTATTAGAAATGCTTGGGGTTCTGATTTAAAATATTTAGTTATTGCTAAGAGTGATGCACAAAGCTTGGCTTACACAATCACTTATGATACTGATAAAAAATTAGTGACTGATATGTCACGACTAACCTTAAAAGGAGCATTCGATAATGAAAAATAAAATCTTACTTAGCATTATGGGTTTGTTTTTAGTTGGTCTTGGCATAACAATGTCAATCACAAATCATAAATGGTCACAAATACGGCAAGTTAGAAAGGAAGTGTCGCGAATGAATAAACAACAAAAACAGGTCACGACACAAGTTGATAACTTACAAGCAACTTACAATGCTAGTGACGAGCAGGCGAAAAATGACTTACTAGCCTTTGCCAAAGCCTACTACACTTTTAGTAGTCAATCAGATTATGATCAACGATTTAGTCAAATTTCGGATATTTTAAGTTTAAGCAATGACCAGAAAAATCAGCTATTTGATAGCGGCCTTGATGCCACTGGTGGGTCAAGGATTGATAACTTGGGTCTAACCAGTCAATATCAAACAGACACCGGTTACACCAGTGATTTAGATAATCAAACAATTGAGGTTCTAGCAACTGTTATTATTCAAACTAGTGGAACAGGTCAAAAGGCAATTAACCAAACAGTACTATTACATAGCTGGTTTGATACGAAAACACAGAAACTAACGTCGATTAAAATTAATCAAATATAATAGGAGCAAAAACTGATGAAAAAACGAATCAAGCGACTTGATAAAAACAAACCATCATGGTCACTAACAAAAATAATCATAATCAAAGTATTACCAGTCATTGCATTTCTAGTGGCTGGTTTTTTATTGGTTCCATATGAGTCAATGTATTTTCAAAACAACAAAGTTGACACGATTCACACTAAAAATGAAGCGGTGCTCTTCTACAATGCCAATTGTCCACATTGTCAAAAAGTTTATCCTGAAATATTCTGGCATAATGTTTTGAACTTTAACAATGAATCGAAACAAATTCAAACAATTAATGTTCAAAATACTAATAACAAGCATTATATAGCTGAATTTGCTATTCAAGCGACACCAACATTTATGAGAACAACCAATATCAATCAACGGTTGGTTTCTACCAATAGCCAACAAATCAAACGATTTATTCAGACAGGAGGTCATTAATCTATGGGTAAAAAAGTAAACATCAAATACGAAAATCCCGTGGTGCAGTACCAAGATAACTTGCTATTAACTACGGTCGGTGATGTATGGGCTTATTATCAATTGAAGCCATTTCAAATCAATGTAGCTAATGCGCAAGACAAACAAAGCTTTAAAGAAAGTTTTATTGATGTTTTTGAACGCTTGCAAAAATATGATGATGTTGATTTAAAACTCATTCCCGCTGATATGGATTTATCCGGACGGATTCAAGGCACTAGTCCGGATTGGGCTAAAGATATTGCCGAGGTTGCGCAGTATTACATGGGACAAGAGGAAGTGAATATTTTAGAAAGTGAATTTCAACCAGCTATTCGTGATGAATTTTATATTGGCGTGAAGCTCAAAAATACCAATGTTGGCGATGACTTAAAAGATAAGTTTCAATTCGCCACAGATTTAATTCTTCGTCGTTTAGCCGAAACCATGCGTTATCAAGTGAAGTTTGATGCCCAATTCTTTGAACGCTTCATGACAATGAATGATGACGTGCTGGGTATTTTAAGACCATTAGATGCCACTAAAATCAGTGAAGCTAAATTGATTAACTTACTAGGCACAAGTTATCATCACCAAAATATTAAAGACTTCGCTAATATGCGAGACACGACTTTTGATTTAGCCAAAATGGGTATTGTAAAACGAGAGACCAAAGAAACAACCGATTATATGAGTCATTTGGTACTCAATCTACCAGACCGTTTGGATCATCTGGCCTTGATTCCGGAAATTCAATCCTTTAAGTTTCCCGTTGAAGTCCATATCAAAGTCAACTTTCCCCAACGTGACGGCTTTAAAGGCATGAAGCAAGAAACTCGAAGTTCAAAAGGAAAATATAAAGATGAACTACGCGATGCTTTAATTAGTGATGATGATAGTTCGCAACGTTCCAAAACCAATTATGCGTTAGCACAAGAATTAGCTGACGTGATGGATCGTAAAGATGCCTTTATGCAATGGCTCCTAGTGTTAGTTATTCGCGATAATGATTTAAAACAATTAAAGCAAAAAATTCGTATGGTCAAAACGAGACTATCCACTCTTAATCGTGATATTGAAGTCTTCCAACCAAGCTTTAATCAAGAGATGTTGTTATATCAAAATTTACCCGCTACGAACTTAGGTGTGTTTAAACGGTGGCGACAATTCACCACCGCACCAGCACTAGCACAACTCATGTTTGGTACCAGTCATGAATTAGGTTCAAGGACTGGTTTTTATATTGGACGAGTGTTGGACACCAATCGTTATTTTAGTGTCGATAGTGCGGTTGCCTCTTCAAGAACGCTATTGCTAATCAACCCAGTGATTGCCAATAAAGGGATTGTTGGGGCTAAAACAGATAGTCCACATATTGCCATTACTGGAGATACTGGTCAAGGGAAATCGTTTTTGGTTAAAATTCTGTTACTTTATCTAGCCATGTTTGATGTGAAGTTACTTTACGTAGATCCCAAACAAGAAGTCAGACGTTGGTTTAAGGCTTCTCTAAAAGATAACGATAATCCGTTCTTTACTGAGTTAATGAATGCTTTTCATTATGTGACTTTAAATGCTAATGATAGTGCTAACGTGGGCGTGTTAGATCCGATGTTGACTTTAAATAGTCAAAGTACGATTGATGAAATACCCAGTGTTTTGACTTTGGTCAAGGAAATGCTAGTACAGGTTCGTGCTATCTCACAAGATATGGAGTTGGACACTGCTTTAACTAATGCGATTAAGCAAGTTTGTAATCAACGTTTAGCTGGTGAACAAGTTGGTACCATGGCCATTATTGACATTTTGAAGCATGGTTCTGACAAAGCCAAACAGTTGGCCAATTACTACGAAAGTGTGATTCCCGACAGTATGTTAAAACTAGCCTTTAGTGATGGCCATACGGATAGTATTGAATTCAATAAGCAACGGACAATTCTAGAAGTCACTGGTTTAGATTTACCTCATGCCGACCAAAAGTCGAGTAGTTATACAGAAACGCAAAAGTATTCGGTCTCGATTATGTTGGCGTTAGGCAAGTATTTAGAGAAATTTGGCCGTGAAGATACAACGCGATTTAGTGCTGAAATTATTGATGAAGCTTGGATTTTTAACGCTTCACCAGCCGGACGAAAAGTCTTAGATGGCATTAAACGTTTGGGACGTTCCGAAAATAATATGTTGATTTACTCTACCCAACGAGTAGGCGATGTTAATGATGAAAAGAGTAATGGTCAGTATGGCCAGATATTTGCTTTTGATAGTGCTGATGAACGAGAACGAAAAAACATTCTCACACATTTTGGTTTGCCAGTAAATAAATCAAACATGGATATGTTAAAAGATTTAAAAAAGGGGCAATGTTTGTTTCGTGATATTTATGGACGTGTTGGTAAGGTGGTGATTCACTCGTTATTTGAAGAATGGACGAAAGCATTTAAGACCGTTGACAAAAACGCTGGTGCGGAACTTGAAGCACAATACGGATAAATAACAAATAGGAGAATTAAAGAATGGCTAGTGAATTTAAAAGGTATCGTATGACACGTAAAAATGTTCTGTTGTTGGCTCAAGCGATTATTAATGTGAATGGTGAGATTGCTTGGCAAGATTATGCGAGTGATGGGGCCTATCAAGATGAACATAGTCTAACACTTGATGAAATCAAACATAGACCGGAAAAGTTAGAACGTTTTAGGTTAATGTTTACTGATAGAATGTACGATACGGTTATCAATGATGAGATGCAACGGTTGGAACAAGAGATTTAAGTAGAGAAAGGAGTTTTGTAATGACTATGGTTAATTTAACAGGAGATGAGTTTAAACAAAGGTATTTCCCAAAATATCATGAGTTTCAAGATATCACCACCGATATGGTCAAAGATGCCAAACATCTTTCGGATAATTTTCACGATTATTTAGTTAATAATCGTTTTTTGTCACGAGTGACGTGTTTTAGAGTCTATGATAATAATCTATTTGGGTTTTATAAGCAAGCTGAAAGATGTTTGAAAGCAGGACGTACCAGTAGTTTGGATATCTTTGATCAATGGGTATTGTTGTGTGGTTCTAGTATGACGTGTCATAGATTTTTGACAAGTTAGAAAGGACGGCGTGATGTTTAAAACAATTAAATACAGTGATCAATATTTAGCAAAGACTTTATTTAAAAGGACATTGATTTTTATTTTAATTTTAGTAACGGTTTGCTTTGGCTTTTGGTACTGGAATATTTTTCAAGCAATAATGAAAGGGCATTATAGTTGGTGGTATTTGTCGCCTATTGTTTCAAGTATTATATTAACAGCTTTGTCTGGCTGTGTTATTTTTGGGGTTTACAAAAATTATGCACCAAAACATACTGACATTTTTTCTCGCTACTTAAAGCGGGTTGAACTTCGGCAAATGATTAGTCTGCTAGTTGTTTCTAAAGGCTTTTTTGATACAGAAACAACTGACAATAATACTTATTTAACTTACTATCCAAAACTAAAAATCAAAGTGAAGCATAACACCGGTCAACTATTGATTGAAGAGCCGATTGATGGGGAAAAGTATATGACTCAATTTGCGAGTGGTGATTTTGACCAGAGCGTTGAAACGGCATTATTAGCTGACCGACAAACAACTGAATTTATGAAAAATAAAATGATCAGTACGTTTGCGTTTGAACCGATTAAGTTTAGACGGCAGTTATTAGCGTTACAACCACAAAGAGGTCGCTTACAACTTGCTAAAGGTATTGATTGGAAATATGACACATTTTATAATGCGTTGATTTCTGGAAATGTGGGTACTGGTAAATCCTATACGCTTTTTGCTATCTTGGGGCAATTACTACAGCTTACTAAATACGTTGATATTATTGACCCTAAACGTTCTGATTTAGCCAGTTTGAAATATATTGATGCCTTAAAAGGCAGAGTACACAGTACGCCAATAGAAATTAATCAAGCAGTCATTAAGTATTATCAAAATATGATGGTACGAGCAGAAAAGATGGAGAAAATTAAAGCAACCGGCAAAATTGGGACTTATAAGGATTATCATTTTGAGCCATGTTTTTTAGTATTTGATGAGTTCGGTGCTTATCGAGAAATGAATGACCGGCTATCGTTTAGTGATCCCGCCTATGAAGCCTATCAAACAGCTATGTCTAATCTGAATGAGATAGCTATGCTCGGACGTGAATTAGGATTCTATCTTATTATCGGTATGCAAAGGCCTAGTGCAGATAGTTTACCAATGGCGATTCGTGGACAACTAAATTTACGGATTAACATGGGTGTGCCGACACCAGAAATTGAAAAGATGGTCTTTCCAGATAATGACAAACAACTTCGTCCCTTATCTTCACAACTAAAAGGGTGGGGCTTTATCAAAGTAGGTGATAGTCAAGTACGTGCTTTCTTTGCGCCAGAAGTGCCAAAAGAATTCAACTTGCATCAATGGTTAAGTGAGCAGATAGAAATACGAAAAAGATGATTTCTTAAATTGGTCTAAAATAAATTGGCTTGTGAAATTTAAAAAAAGCTCACGTCAAATCAACGTTTTAACGACTTTGTGAAAGCTTTTGAAAAATACGTCTTTTTTATCGTCTAAAAACGTTGATATAGCGTTACTTTGTATAGCAGTTCTTATGTAAACCTTGATTGGTCTAGTTAAGTCTTTGTAAAGAAAGGAAAAATATTAATGCAATATTTAGCACGTAGTCCAACATATTTGTAATTTTATATGTTGTAAATGTTCAAAAAAGAAAAGAGGAAACTATGGCTTTTGACGTTAAAAAAGTACAATCACTATCAGAACAATCGATTGCTGATTTAAAGACAATTGAAAAATTAGGAGATTTGGAACATCTCTCCCAACTAAGCGATGAATTGAAACGAATCCTTGCTGATGGTAATTTGGAAGAAATTAGTCCGATGTTGCCACCATACATTACAGAAATTCGGAAAAACATTGGTTTCTTATTGGGTAATTATAAGTCAATTCGGACGCATGCAATTAATCGTGATAAAGAGTTAAATTCACTGTTGGATCAACTCTCACGGATCAAGTAAATAAGTAATGTAAACAAGTTGATGGTCTAACTCCTAGATAGTCAACTTGTTTTTTGTACATAGTGCTTGATTGAGAAGAGTGGTTCGACCGACCGGGAGAGCCAGTGCCACACCCTGCTCTTAGCGGAGCGTAAGAGGGCAGGGTGCGTGGTCGCGGTTAAACACGAATGACCATGAGTGTCAGCGACTGGCACGCACTCTGCTCAAGCAACCACAAAAAAAACTTTAACCCCCAGTTACTAACAGGGGGGTTAAACCGGTAAAAACGCTGAAAGCGTCAACCCAATATGGGGAACAAACGCTGATGTGCAGCGATTTAGATTAAAAAAAGCAAATGTCCGGTTGAAAACGCCAAATCGGACATTTTGAGAAAGGAAAGCCGACATGATAACGATTAATCATGAGCCAAAAGCGTACACACCTATTTTTATAGGAACAATTCAACATAGCATACGGTTATCGTTAGAAATCATGATTATGATTGGCATGAAATGGCATGATGAAATTATTGAAACTTATAACGTAACCATTTCGGCTATTGACTTAGGGCAATTACCCAATATTGGTAGTGAAATTCAAATTAATGAAATCACAGGTAGTGAGCTATTAGGCTTCAAAGCGAAAATGAGACAGTCTGATGTCCAATTACAAAACAAGGTTTCAACTGAATTAGAGCAATTAGTTAATTTAAAAAACGTTGATCAATACCAACTGTTGAAAGGGAAAAAGACAATGACACAAGAATTAAATGTACCAGAATTAACAAATAATAATTTGATGCTAATACGACAATTACTTGATGTAACACAAGAAGAATTGGCAATTACTATGGGTATCAATGAAAAAACAATACGACGTATTGAAAATAAAGAACAAGGTATTAGTGAGCGTTTTGTAAACAATTTACTATCAGTTTATCCCGATTTAGCTCAAAGTATTGAAGTACAATTTGATTGGATTTCTTTGACATTTCCAGATTTAACTTCAAAGCAAGTGATCAAAGATGTACTAAGTATTCGACCTGACTTATTTTTGGAACGGTCAACATCACAAAATTTCTATACCCGTGAAATGGCATTTGCTGGCGAAAAGAACATTTATATTCAAGACTTTGCACCGATTAAAAACCCTGAAACACAGGCCATTGAACAAAAGTATGGCACAACTTTATATTTAACTGGTAAAGGCACACGGCTGTTTGAAAAAGCTTTGCTAGAACAGAATATCACTTGGCATGATTTTCTTCAAAAAGCGAGACAGTATCGAGGACATCTCACTCGTTTAGATATTGCCATTAATGATAAATGGGGACTTCTAGATATGAATGACCTTGTAAAAGCCGTGCAAGAAAAACGTTTTTGGAGTAAATCAAAGTCTTATACCGTTCATGGCAACGTTGATGATGGGTGGACGGTGAACTTTGGAAAATCACCGTTTGTTATTCGTGCTTACGATAAACGCAAAGAACAAGCCAGCAAAGGCTTTGACACAGATGTACAAAACCGTGTGGAATTAGAATTACATCAAGATAAAGCAGAATATGTCATTGATGAATGGCTTGATCAGGACAACAATAAAACATTAACGGAAATCACCTTTGATATTTTGTATACGTATCTTTGGTTTACTGATAAAGCAATTGAGGAAAAGCTACTAAAAGCTGATAAAGTGCGTGACACCATTGAAGATTCTGTTGCGCCGATGCCCGCTTGGTCATTACTAACCGCTTTAGGTCATAAAATGAAATTTATTCGTCAACCCAAAGAACAGAGCATTGAACGGATTGAGAAGTGGATTCTAGAGTCAGTGGTGCCTAGCCTAGCAGTCTTAAAGAAAACTGGTCATTGGGCAGAAGTAATGGAGGCTATAAACAGTGCTGAATTATCCTCTGAACAACAAAAGTTAGTTAAGGCTACGATGATTAATGCCATTACGCAAGCCAATCAAAAATTAACTATTAATTTTGAAAAACCCAAAAAATATTATCAAGAAATTTAAAAGGAGAAAACAATGACACAAAAAATATGGTTAAAACCAGACCAACTAGAAAACTACGTCGATCAACTTCAAGGATTCAGAAGTACTTATCAATCGTTATTAACTGTTTTAGAATCTGATCGTCAGAATTTTGAGTTCAAACCTGGGGCACCAAACTTTCAAAACACACTCCAGATGTCAATGAAGTTACATCGTTACATTCAATCAGTGCAGTCACAAACCTTTGGTGATGTCCTGATTTTTGGTAAAGAGTTAGACAAGCAAGTACAAACTTTAGTTGAAACCAGTATTGCTTTAACCTTTGAATACCGTGACTTAACCAACTTATTAAATGGTCATGATGTTAATAGCGAAAGTGGCATAAATCTGATTGAAGCTAAGTTAAAACAAGCTAAAAAGCAGCTTTATGAAGCCAAATGATAAGTAATATTAGGCTATTAATTTTTAAAACGTTTATCATCATGATGATATAAATGTTTGTTAGTCTGAAATTGTATATTATTGATCAAAGGAGAATGAAACAGTAAATGACAGCAGAACAACCAAAGAAAAGGAAACGACAACCTCGATTGAATGAAAATCAACGCTACTTAATTGAACATTTGTGGAATAATGAACAACTCTCACAAACTGATATTGGTCGTCAATTAGGTTATGACCCATCAGTGATTAGCCGTGAATTAGATCGTGGTAACGTACTTGATTTTTCAAATTTAGACCGTCACACCTTATTAAGAATGAACATTCATGCACGCATTAAGTACTCAGCGCAACGTGGTCAATATATTGCGACCAAAAAGCGCTTTCGCATGGGACAAAGGCTATTACTAACACCAGAACTAAAAGAACTGATTGAACACTGGATTAATGTGGAACACTGGACACCTGAACAGATTGCGGGAAATGTGCAAGATGTGGACGTATCCTCCTCAACGATTCGAGATTGGTCAAAAAGAGGACTAATTAATATTCGTACCCATAAATATCACCGACAAGATGGTTCTCCTAAACAACGTGAGTTAGCCAAAAACCAACGTGCGCGACAACGAGAGATTGCTCGCTTACGAGAAAACTTACAAAAAAGTGGTGAGTTGGTGCGTCATTCCATCTATGACCGTTCACCAGTTGTGGCTAAACGTAAACAATTTGGTCATTGGGAAATTGATTTAGTGTTACCAATGAAACAAAACAACGGTCAATATCAAGACCACTCCGCTATTATGACAGTCGTTGAACGAAAGACTAGATTCTACGCCTTGATTAAAGTTAAAAGTAAACAATCGAAAGATATGATTGAAGCGTTTAAACTATTTTATGAACGTTATGGCAAAGCAGTAAGAACGATTACCGCTGATAACGGATCTGAATTTATCTCTTGGGATTTTCTGGAGTATGTTCAAAAAGAACTTAAAATAAAACTTTATTATTGCACACCATCATCACCACACCAACGTGGATCTAACGAAAACCGCAACGGTAAATTGCGTGATTGGTTCCCGAAAGGAACTAGTTTTAAACCAGTAAAGCAACGACAACTAGATGAAGTGGCTGATAAGATGAATGCCATGCCAATGCGTATAGCGTTAAAAGGCAAGAGTCCTGTTGAGCTATTTGATAAAGAATATAAAACCATGCAGAGATATCGAAGAGCTTATGAAAAAAGAAAATTGCACAAAAATAGTTAAAATATAGCCCGATACAATATTTTTTACCAACAATTAAAAGTTTGATACTTCAATTTGAACATTTAGATATTGCATTCAAAATATTGACAAATAAAAAAAAATAGGTGTATGCTAGTTTTATGACAATAGAACAAGAAGATCTCAAAAGAACAGAAATATTTAAGGTCCTTTCCGACACAAATAGATTAAGCATTATCAGAGTTTTGAATCATAGTGATAGAGAAATGACTTGCGGTGAAGTTGGTAAAAGCCTTAATGTAAGCAAATCTACTGTATCTTATCATTTTAAAATTTTACGGTCAGTTGGTTTAACAAATACGCGAAAGGAGGCTCAAAGTAAATATTTGTCACTAAATTATCAAACGTTTAATCACTATTTACCAGGATTTTTAGACACGTTATGATTTTTTTATTTCTTTCGTAGTTCTAATGTTATAAAACAATAGAAATAATAAACAGGGGGATATTTTGATAAAAAATAAAAATATAAGTACAGGATTTATTATGATGGCTGTACTAATTGCTACTTTTATGACTTCAGTTGAAACAACAATTATTACCACAGCTTTACCAACAATTGTTAGTCATTTAAATGGTTTATCATTTCAGAGTTGGGTTTTTGCAACATATTTGCTAACGACAGCACTATCAACTCCTATCTACGGAAAATTAAGTGATCGATGGGGTAGAAAACCTGTTTTTATGATAGGATTACTTATTTTTTCAATAGGATCTTTATTATGTGGCCTAGCAAATAATATCATTCTTCTGATTTTATTCAGAGGACTACAGGGAATTGGTGCCGGTGCAATAATGCCAATAACTTTCACAATCATTGCTGATTTATTCGACTACGAACGGCGGTCAACAATGTTGGCACTGAATAATACAGCCTGGGGTATTTCTGCATTACTTGGTCCGTTACTAGGTGGGTATATTGTTGAGACTCTATCATGGCATTGGGTTTTTTTTATCAACGTGCCGTTAGGATTACTAGTATTTCTCATTGTCTTTTTTAAATACAATGAAAAGAGTCACCGTGTAGAAAAACATAAAATTGATTATAAAGGTATTTTATTTTTGTCCAGTTTTCTATTAATTTTATTGATTACATTTCAAAATCTAGGTAATTTCAAAATAAACCTATCTTTAATAACGTGTTTAATTTTATTAATTATTATTTTGGGAATATTGTTTTATAAAACGGAAAAAAATGCTAGTGATCCAATTATACCGCTTGAATTATTTAGAAATAGAGTTTTTTCAATTCAAATTTCTACAGCTTTATTATTAAGCGCAATTCAAATTGGGTTTCAAACCTATTTTCCAATGTGGCTACAAGCAATATATAAATCTTCAGCAGCACTAGCAGGTTTGGCAGTAACACCCAGTCCCATCTTTTGGCTGATATCATCTTTCTTTGTAGGTGCTCTTGTAAAAAAATGGCCTCCTAAAAAAATATCCTTGCCTTTAATATTGTTAATGTCTGTTTTTTATTTTCCATTGACTGTTATTTCTTCATCATTTCCACAGCTTATTTTCTATATTATTTCAGCGATAACGGGAATCACATTAGGAATTATCATCACAATGAACACATTAGTCTCTCAACGAGTGATAACTGATTCTAATTTAGGTACTGCATCGGCAATGCTTACATTAGGACGTACATTAGGTCAAACTATAGCAACGGGAATATTAGGATTAACATTTAATTTAACGTTGAATAGTGGTATTCAGTCTCATGGCAAAATAAATAGTAGCATGATTAACAATTATATTGGTGGTATTCAATCAACTACAAATATTAAGAACTATGAATCAATAATACGGCAAACCGTATTGTCTGGTATGCATAATGTTTTTATAGTGGTTATGCTTATCTTCGCGATTGCACTGATAATTAACATAATGGATAAGAATAATAGCATTATTAATTAGAAAGGATAAATATGTTAGATATTAAAAAATTTTATGATTCAAGCATTAATGTTACAAGTGTAAGCAAAATAGATAAAAAGATTGGTAAATACCGAGCAAATAAAACTCAACCAATTATTGAATTTAATAGTATTTTGATTAATACAAGACAAAAATCTCAGTCTGCTAATTCAATTTATGATGAGATAAGTACGATGCAGTTTTTTTAAGAAAGAATTGAAAACATTAAGTCAGTTTAGTCAAAGAAGACGTGCAACGCAATCAAAAATCAAAGAAATTACCAAGAATATCACTAAATTAGGCAAAAAGTATCTCACAACACTATTGTGTGAATCATCACATAATGACTGTACAACAAATATTGAAACTACTGATGGTTATTTGATTCCTAATGTGACTGGATTAGTCAATGGTTTTACAGAATTAGGTGTCTACATTAATCAACAATTTATTGCTTTCGAAGATATTAGGACGGTCATCAGAGAAAAATGAATCCAATTGAAGACATGATTACAACTATTCAAACACTGTTTACCAAACAACCTAATACGATTATCCAGTGAATTAAAACTAGTTTAGTTATGATAATCAATCAAAAATACAGATACTTAGCAAATTGAATTTGCATAATGAGTATCTGTATTTTTTTAGAAACTTAGTTGAGGAATCAAGATGTTAAACAGCCTTAAAATAAGGATTAGAAACCGTGGACAGTGATTTAACATTAATGTATGACATTGGTATAATAGAATAAGAAGTGTCTTACAAATAAAAAAACAACTAGTGAAATTACAAAAACATTTCCGGAATTTTACCAACTGATTAAACATCTGGTAAATGACTTGCAATCCGCCCTACCAATTTAGGTTAACATAATATATATTATCGAAAGTAAATATTTTAGGGCAGATTGCAAGAGGTTTTCTCTATTTGTAACGGTTTGTTAAAGTGTCTGTTACATTCTGTAATTTGTAATGAGTTTGAAATTATTATTGAACACACTTAATCAACAAGTATACACTTGTTATTTAAATTTCTCCAGTAACACTGACCCCTTAAATGACGTGCTTTTAAGACTATTTCACATAGTCATTTCGCTTTGTATGTCGTTATTATGACACAAAAAAAGACTAATCACTAGTCTGTGTGTGAACTTATTTTACTTTTAAACGTTTCTTAATTTATATCATCGATATTAACCTTGACATCTTTATCTGCATCTATATCTGTTAAATTAACGTCTTTGAGTGCATTGATTTCTTCGGCTAATTTTTGCTCATATTTCTTGATTTTCTGCTTGATGTATCGCTCTTTATAGCGTTCCATGTTGCGGTATTCCTTATTAAAACGTTCATAAGGTGTTGAGCCTTGCAGTGCAATACGCATTGGCTTACGGTTTATTTTATCAGCGATCACTTCTAAGTCTTTCTGCTTAATCGTTCTAAAAGTCGTTTTCTTTGGAATAAAGACACGTAGCTCACGGTTTTTATATTCGTTTGTCCCCCTTTCCTGCGGTGAAGAGGGTGTTGCATAGAATATTTTGGTCTTATATTCCTGCTGGACAACTTCTAAAAAGTCCCACGACATAAACTCAATACCATTATCAGCCGTGATTGTGCGTACCCATTTGCCATAATTCTTATAGAAGTATCTAAAGCCTTTAATCACCCTTTAATCACATCAAATGATTGTTTACTATCAATCTTAATTAAAACATAAAAACGTGTTTTACGTTCCACTAAGGTTAAGATAGCGCTCTTATCGTTAATTTCGCCATTCTTACCTTTTGCTGGCAAAACTAAATCAATTTCCCAATGTCCGAACTGTTTCCGTGTATTTATCTTTGGTGGTCGTTCATAGATTGAATGACGAACTAGAATTCCTTGTGACTTTAGCTTTGAACGCAGTCTATCAATCTCACGCTGTTTTTGATACTGCGTTTTAATCTTTACTTTTTCCGCATCTGTATTGTTAGCGCGTTTTCGGTAATATGGTCTTAAATAGATTTTACCTTGTTTCGCCCAATTCCTAATCGTTGATGCCGAGACTTCAATATCTGATACATGAGCTTCAGCGATTTGTTCTGGTGTCCAATGTTCAACATTGACCCAATGCTCAATCAATTCCTTTAGCTCATCTGTCAGCAATTTTGAGCCATTGCCACGTCTCACACTTCTTTGAGTGGCAATAAATTGACCACGTAAAGCGGAGTATTTAATACGAGCGTGTATCTCAAGATTATATAATTGGCGCTTACTTAGATTACTAAAGTCAAATATATTGCCTTGCTTCAATTCTCTCGATATAGCAGATTGCGAGCGATTAAGTTTTCTAGCGATTTCCGACTGCGTTAGTTTTTCATCATTCCACATGTGTTCAATCAAATGTCTATCATTTTCATGAATACGTGGATATTTTATTTGGTCTTGTGGTAATTTCTTAGTCATATAATTTACTGTTACTCCTAATTAGTTATGTGAATAAGATAATATTATCACACCTAAACTATGCTTAAAAGCCTACAAATAAAGCATATAGAATTGTGAACCTGTTAGCATAACTGTAGTTCAAACTCTGATTTTATGAAAAAGTATTTAAAATTTAGAGCATTAAAAAAAGCTATCAAAAATAATTTTCGATAAGCCTTTTTTCATTGTGTTCTTTAATGAGCTATAACTCACTTCAAATCTTTCTTTGACTGCACCCATAAATATAATCCTGAAATAGAGAACGCAATACCATACTTAAACAAGAAAAATTGATGGACTAAATACCCTTTTGGAAAAAACATATCACATACAATGATAGCAATCAGCATAAAATATGCACTTTTCAGGCTGATCAATGTTGTTCTTTCATCACTTTTTCCAATTTTCATAGAATAAATAATTGCGAAAACAACACCAAATATAAAGAAAAGGAAACTAATACCTATGAGTAAATTGTAGTTACCAATTGATTGTTCAGACCATTTTTTTAAAGGATAAAATAATGTATCTGAACTATTAGTTATATCGCCTAAACATTTAATCTTCATTCTCTGTTCCCCCTATATCATAAGAAAAAATATCTGTTAGATCTACCTTAAAAAAAGTCGCAATTCTAAATGCCAATAAAAGCGTTGGAAAATATTTTCCTTTTTCCATAACAAATATTGTTTGCTTTGAAACCCCTACTTTTTCTGCTAGTTCCTGTTGAGATAATCGAGCTAAGACACGGAATTCATATACTTTATTATTTATTGAGTCACCAAAGTCTTTTTTCATTTGCTTTATCTCCTTAAATTTATAATACATCATACTTATCTAAAAGTAAAGTATAGTTATACAAAATAAATCTATTTTTATATTAAATAAACAGTTTATGATATAAATAACTTTGCATTTTTATTTCACTCCGTTTTCTCTTAATTGTCGTTTGGCTTGATACAATTGTTCTTCAATTTTATTTAAACCACTTTCGTTATTGCGATCACTTCCCTTAATCAGCAAATCTAAATCACGATATGCAAAGGTTAACTCAATTGATTTTGAAACCAAATCTTGTACCCTAGATGCTAATTCTTTGTTAAAAAAAAGCACATCTCCGTATGTTTGAGATTGTGCTTGTCTGATTTTTGCTTGTAATTGCATTGATACACTCAACGTTGTTTGGAAGTTAGGCGCACCAGCTTTAAATTGAAAACCTAGTCTATCACTTTCTAACGTTTGGTCTAGTTGACTGTATAAGTCTCTAAATCGTTCTAACTGCTTAATATACAGCTCTAATTGTTCTGGTTTTAACCATATTTTGGTTGGCATCTTACTTTTTCCTTTCATAATGCATATTTGTACATAACTATCATCACTAATAGATAATTTAAAACATTTATTTTGTCATTAAAATTTTCGGCATCTCTAATAACTACTGCGACCATATTTAAAGAAACAATCAGACTAATCAACAAAAACCTTATTCCATGTCCCACATAACTACCAGACAATTGACTAGAATATTCTGACATCAAAACAATCATCAGTACATCAAGTCCAATAATAGAAATTCTTTCAGATACATAAGTCCAAGCCTTTTTTAATTTCGATTTCATTTTTTATCCTTTCATTTTTATTGCAAACAAAAAAGCTAGTACCTATCAAGCACTAACTCACTTTATGACTAATCATATATATTTGTACGAACCGTCAAACCAGTTTCTTTACGAATTTTTTTGATAATTTCTGGAATTTGTTCTGTATAAGTGCTATCAAATTGCGCTATTTGTTGCGACCTTGTAGCCTTACCAATTTTGTACCACTCAAAGAATATATTGACTTTTTTTGAGTAAATTTGGTCTACAACTCTCACTTCATATATCGTGTTAGGTTGCTTAGCAAACATCTCTTTAATGTCTTTAATCACAGCATCAATTTGGTTCATAGCTCACAGCTCCAGTCATGTTTATTTACTATAATTATTATACGAACAATTGTTCGTGTAATCAATAATTTTGTTAAAAAGGTAGATTCGCTTTTTTCTCAAATTCGGCTGTTTCTTCATCATATTTACGTTTTGCCTTATCAAAGTTCAAATTACCATGTTCTAAGTTAGCTTTTGAATTTGTAATTGCGTTAACTAAATTAGCCTTAACTAACTTTTCTTGTTCTGGAGAAAGGTTAGCCTTATCCATTGCTTCAATCACTTCATGCCAATGTCCTGTTTTTTTCAATACTTCTAAACTAGGAACAACATATTGCATTATCCAGCTCAAAATACTATCAACGCTTTGTTCTTTCGGTTCTCTAACGAACTTCATTGATTGTCCCAAACTTGTCAATAAAGACCATGCAGGCATAGGCTTTAAGCTTTCAATATAACGTTCTCTAACGTGTGTTCCTTTTAAATCTTCTTCATCAATCGGTTCATTCACAAACCACAAATAGCTGTACAGAATTGATGCGGTATATTCCACAAGATTATCATTTTCAAACCATTCACTAATAACCTGTTCAGCTCTTTCAGAACGCAATTCTAATTCGACGCGGTTTTTAATTGACGTTTCTAACCCCTTTTGGTCTTGTTCTTTTTGCTTATCATAAATACGAACCACAAAGGGTGATTTCCCAAAGTTAGCCGTCCAGCCGTCCTGATTATTCCCATGAATTGCAAATGACCTTGACTTACTCCAAAATCTGTTTTGCTGGGTTGCTTCAACAATTTCTTCCATATCTAACAAACCCCAATTATCATTGCTAGCAATATCCAATCGTGAAAAGGTGCCTTTAAACCGCTTTGCCCGAACAAAAAACTTTTTCCAAGTAAGTCCTTGTTCCAACAATGCCTTTTCAAACAAACGTGTGCCTTGTCCTGTAAGATACATTGTTGTGCCAGTCTTTTGTTCATCTTGACCATGTTCATTAGTCGTGGATTCAAAGTCCTGTACATAGATATTTTTTTCGCCAGCAAACGCAAATTCTCGTGTGTAAAAGTTTTGTGTCGTTGATCGTTCTAAAAATAATTCTGGTTTTAAGCGCATCACATCATTGATAACTTGTTCGCCAGTCATATCAGAAAATGTTATATTGACCCAATCAAATTGTAAATCAAGTGCATTCTTTAAATCTGGAAAAGCTGTATACATTTTTTCAACAAATTCATCTGTAATTGGCTTACTACCTATTTCAATATAGCTTAATAATGAACCCGACACACCAATTTTTTCAGCAAATTCAGTCTGTTTCAAATTCAGCATATTTCTAATAGTCTTAATATGTGAGCCATGTAATTTCGGTGCTTTAATAAAATCTTCCATTGTGTTATCTTCCTTTTCATCATCATTTGTCACTAATTTTAATAATTGATATTTACCAACGTTTTTCAAACTTTCTAAATCAGTAAACAGCTTTCGATAATTATTATCATCTGCTTGTGTGGCATCAATTGAAATTGCTGTGTAACCATTTAAATCATCTCCCTTGATTATTCCTAGTTCAATAAAATCGCCTAGTTTAAGATTATTAGATAATTGATTACCGTTAACTTTGATTATCTTTACAGCTTGTAATTCGCCATGTAAGCTCAAACCAACTTTAATCAGTGGTGTATTCGTATAAGCTAAACTATGTTGTGTTGTCCCTAAGAAAGTAGCGCTATAAAATTGATTAGTTTCTGCTAAGACTGTCATAGCTATTCCTTTCAAATTTTCAACAAACAATAGTCAAATTTCACAATTTTTTTTGACAATTTTTTATATTTTTAAGATACCGTCATATCAGCCGTTCTCGATACTTTTGGGGGTATTTGTCGTAGCGACTTCTGCCCTTTAACCCCCCTGTTAGTCAGAGGGGGTTTTAGAAATTTAAGTAACCTTTCCGCCAGCGCAAGTGCCAGTCGTGCGACCAAAAGGTATTTTGGTCTTAACCACGACCACGCACCCTGCCCTTTAACGCTACGCTAGGGCGAGGGCGTGGCATGGCTCGCAAGGGCTTGCTCGCCACCCTGTCGGAACGGTCACTCTATGTACTAAAAAGCTCACCAATGGTTTTATGCATCAGCAAGCTCTTTACTACCCCTACAATTGATCAACGCTTGATATGCGATAATTGCTCATTCAACTGCATCAAATCTTTACTACGATTGATAGCATGTGTTTTGGTAGAACGATAATTACCAATCATAAAGCCGATATTTTTACGAATTTGAACGATATATGGTGGCAACATTGGGTTAATGCTTTCCAATTCGTTACTTTCCAATACTTTCTTCAATTCGCCATTAAGCTCTTCTAGGTGTTCAAGGTCACCAAGTTTTTCAATTGTCTTTAAATCAGTGATTGATTGTTCCGACAAAGATTGAATTTTTTTAACATCTAAAGCCATAATTTTTACCTACTTTTCCTTTTTAACTTCAAAAACAAATAAACAGCAAAACTAAACACAGATGCTAAGTGTTGGACTTCTTGCGTGGTATTTCATCATTTCTAACTCCTGTTTTCTACTAGACCAATGACTGTTTACATAACCTTTGCTATACAAAGTAGCGCTATATCAACGTTTCAAAGCGCTAAAAAATAGGTCATTTTCAAAACCTTTCACAAAGTCCTTAAAACGCCTATTTCATCACAGCACTTTTAAAATTTCACAAGCCAATCAATTTTAGACCAATCTTTTAAATGCACTAATATAGTTATCGAGTGTTGCTTGGGAACTCTCAATATTTTTTATCAGCTCTACAACGTCCTGATCAAAATTAAAAACATCAACATCTCCGATTTCTTGAATAAGTTCTAACGCTTTGTCGTTTTCAATAGCACCACTTTCAATATCAATGTTCTTAACGATATTTCTAATATTAGCCATTTCAGTTGCATCAATCGAACGCAACTTATCCAGCATCAATGACATACTTCTTGAAGCATTTATTAAACTCAATTTTGTACGTTGAATTGTCACAACATCTTCTGCCATTAAGTAACCTCCCTTTTAGCTATCTGACCACGCATGTAGTCATGTAGGTTAAAATCTTTTGGTATTTCTGGTGCAAAGAATGAGCGTACTTCTTCGTTACCCGATTGAATAAAACCCCAACCCTTTAAATCATTTGATAGTGGGTGGAACTCTTTCTGCGTATCTGGAAACATCATACGTTTCACTTCTGGTGTAGGAACACCCATATTGATACGTAAATTCAATTGATTTCGAATTGAGGTAGGTAAACTATCAGTGCCGGGTCTCTGCATACCAATCAAAATATAAAACCCTAATTCACGCCCAAGCATGGCAATCTGGCTCATTTTTGACATTGCCAAATCAAAATTTGTTCGTTCATCAGAACCATAAGGCAAGCTATCGCCCATTTCAGTAAACACCCCAAACTCATCAAAAATCAAAAAACTGGGCGCAAAATTAAAATCAAAATATGACCCAATCACACCTTTAGACTTTTTGCGTTCCATAATTTCGGCCCGTTTCATCATCTTATCGTAGTAATCAGCAACACATTTTGTAATATCATTGATATCACTAAACACATGTCCTTCTAATTCTGGTAGATGTTTCAAACTAGCCAAATCAGAATTTTTAGGGTCAAGAATATCAACATATTTTGTCAACGTTAATAATTGACCAATAATTGAAAACATTGTATATGATTTACCAGTACCAACGTTTCCAGCAATTAGAGCATTGTAAAACTTATCAAACTTCCAATCAATACCTTTTGCCACTTGTAATACCCCTTTTCTAGCCTCTAATTCCAACAACTTCCGTCTAAACTTAATTGGCTCAAACGCAAAGGTACTTGTCATCTTGTTCTTAGCAAATTCAGTTGTCTGTTTATCAGCCAACAAAGCTATCTCAACAGCCGTATCAAACTCGCCTTTAGAAAATTGTTGCATATATTTCTCGCCGTCAACTGGTTCTTCCAATAGAACCTGTCCTGTTTTAAATAAGAACTTGATTCTAATTTTTGGAAAATATTTAATAAACGTTCCATTTTCATCAGTTGCCGTTTCAAAGTAACCTTTTGAAATAACCAACAAACTAATCAACTGTCTTAATTCAACAGCAGTGAAATAATGAGCCAACTTATTATCATGTTTAACTGGGTAATGCTTATACAACCAATACAAACCCCAACCAAACAAACCAGTCAGCACAATACTTAAAATAATAGGCGACAAATACCACCAACTGTATTGTCCTTGCATCAACGCTTGAAAAATATTCAAATACCAAAAGCCAAAACAAACCGTTACTAAAAACAAAACAAAAAGCAAAGTCCTTTTAAATAAGGTCTTTGCTAAATACTGATCACTATATTTAATTTTCTTAAACATTTTTCTCCTTAAATTTATTAGCAAAAATTATCATGGTAGTATTTTTTTACTGTGCGAAGAACGCTTGGATAGTAAAAGAACTGTTAAAGGTATAACTAGAGCAACAGAAAGAATTGATAATAAAACAAGTAATAGTTCAAAAACAAAAATCTTATCATTAATAAACTGTCCTATACTATAATCTAAACGTGCAAACCAAATAAACAAAGCTAACGAGCTACCAAAAAAGCCAAAAAAAATTGTATTAAACAATGTACCCATCATTTTTTGACCTAAATGCCAACCAAAACCATAAAGATTGTCAACTGCAATATTCTTTTTTAAAAATTGTTCCATACCAGCTGCTACTGACATAGAACCTTCTACCACTGATCCAAGAATACTAATAATTGCCATTGCCACGCTAATATCAGAAAATCGAATGTTTATTAGAATAGACATACTTTCCAATTCTGCGGTATTTTCTGAACCAAACCCCTGAACTTGAGACCACCTATAAACTAAAAATGTCGTGATACTCATTAAAATTATAATAGTCATTGTAGATTGCAAAACGACCTCTTTTATGACGTTCGTTGCCTCACTCAAATAAATAGTGGACAAAAGAATGACTACACAACAAATAGTTGTTATCCATAAAATTGGAAATCCCCATGAAACAAATCTTATAAATATAATGAGGAGTAAAAAATTTATTAACCAACCAAATAACATTTTAAATGATGCCTTTCCGATAATGAAAACAGACAACACTATAACAAATATCAACATTAAACTAATTGATTTCATGAATTTTTCCTCGTCTTTATTAATTCACGGGTCACTACTAAGCTAGTAATTGGGACACTGATTAACAGCCCGACTATACTTGATAATACCTGAAAAATACCTAAAGACATAATCATTGACATTGAATAAAAAATATCATTTCCATTTTTTATGAAAAGAATCATCATTGGCAACGTACTAGGGACAAAGATTAAGCTTAAAATATTGACCGAAGGCATTAATAAAGTTTTTCCACAAGAAATTCCAACTTTAAAAATTGCATAAAAATTTTTATCTGTTTCTTGTTTGAATAAATTAGTTAGGCTAACTGTAATATCTCCAGAAACGTCAACGATTGCACCCAACATTCCGATTATAATTGAAAAAGTATATAGTAAGGTTCTTGATTGGGTCACGTAATTCATAGTTTCATAATGCAGACCTGAACTATGCGTGAAGTATAAATTGCATTCAATCAAGCATAATGTTAGGAGACATGTTATGAGTGATGAGACACATACATTTTTTCCCGTTATAGTTCTGCCATACACAAAAGCTGTTGTAATTATAAGAAATAAGATTGTTGTTGAACTATAAAGTAAAATAACTTGATTTGAACCTACTTTGATATCTAACTGAGTGGCTATAAAGAAAAAAGTAGCATTTAAAATAACACTCATAATTGACATTACTGCGTCTTTGTTGCCTATAACTATGATAATGAACAAAACCACAGTTAATACAACAAAAACGGAAGTATCACGCTTTAAACCCTGTATAACATAATTGTCCCCATTTTTCACAAGAAAAATTTTTTGCCCTTTAGAGTATTTAGAATCATAGGCATGAGAGCCTGAATATTTATTATCGACTGTTACTTTTCGCCCCTTTATATCAGTATTAAGCATTTGCAACTCAATTTTCTGTGATTCTACATAATCGGTATTTCCAAACTCATCAGACTGATTTTGACGTCCGTAGTTATGAACCTTAACTATTTGACCGATGGGCTGATGATACATATTAAAATCATGATTAGATATATATATATCAAACATAATAAGTATTGAAAGTATGGATAATAGCTTAATTATTTTATTTGATTGGAATCTTTTTTTGCTCAACAGGCCACCATTAATCTTTATTTAATAGTAATGATTACTTTCTACATATTAATGCCATATCCTTAATATGTCAATTTAAATAATTAAATAGCTCCAATCTTTGCATCTCATCATTGATGACATTACTATACATTTGATGCGTAAATTCATTTCTAAATCGTTCAAATTTTTCGGGACTGCCCTTAATCTCATTCAAAGTAAGACTGTGTTGGTCGGGATAAGGGCTATCACTCGCATAATCTTGCCAAGCAATTTTTCCGTGAACATTGATAATCGCTTGAGCTAACAACAACACATTTTTTCGGGTCATACGATATTTCTTAAATTGGCTACTCATTCTGTCTCCCTTCGATACAATAAATGTCTAAATGACGTGTAATTATCTATATATTCATAATAGACACCAGTAATATCAGCGCCATTTGTTTTGCCCGAACGCACCATATTTTTAGCCACAATAGAAAAGGCTTCTAAAGCAGTATCAAAAGTAAATAACGCATAACTTAAATGTTCATCTGCTCTTGCATCTTTTTCCAATGACATAAACCTTTCATGAAAATGATGATAGATGCGCTCTACTTTTTTAGATAATTCATCTGTCACTGTCATGCCCTCTTCATAAGGCAATTTAAATTGTTCGAGGTCTGCCACATTAAAATCAACACTTGTCATCCTTAACCCTTCCAAATATCATTTTATTAGAATGAACTGGCTCATAGTCATTTCTAATCAATGCCGATAAATCATTGTAGCTATCAATATATTCAAGGTAATTACCAAAAATATCTAAGCTATTATAATTACCTGCTCTAACCATTAGCTTTGCTTGCTTTGCAAAATACTCTAACGACATATCATGATAAATAAAAGCATATCTTGCTTTATCAAAATCTTTGATTTGGTCTTTGATTGCTAAATACTTATCATGAAATAGCTTATAAGCACGGTTTGCTTTTAGTAGAACATCTTCGTTTACAAGCATACCCTCGGAGTAACCAAGCATTGTACTTTGTAAATCTGCCATTGTAAAATCAACTTTAGTCATCACATCTCCAAAAATCATATTTTTTTATCAACTCTTATTAACTCAAAATCATCAGACAGTATAATTACATATCTACCACTTTCAACGTCAATCACTAAAGGACCATGCTTACCAAAATAAACTACAAATGGTCCACTAACATCAAGCCATTTTCTAATATCCTTATCTAACCGCTCAATCACTTCTAATCTGACTTCTCTGGGTAATTCCCTCACAAGTCGTCTACACAACAAAGAATATTGTTGTCTATATTGCTTTTTAATGTATTCAGAAACAAAAGTGTAAACAACTACAATAGCACAAAGAACTAACCCAATAATCACTTTATTCATCAGTTAACTTCCTATTTGCCACATCAAAGCGGACAACATCTCGCTTTTGATCTAAAATCACTGTGATTGTATAATCACTCGTTTCAATCTTTAAAGTAAGTTGCTTTTTATCAAAAGCAGTCACTGTCTTACCAATAATCACACCAGTTGTCTCTTGAATATCTTTTGATAAATCACTAGCCTGTGGCATGGTAATTGCCAAGCCTTTTGTCTTATAAATATCTTGCGCCAACTGATCTAATTTTTTCAATTCGGCATCATGTTTAAAATACACATATAAAATGCCAACCCCAACAATCACTAAAAATACAACATTCATCATCAAGTCCTACTTTCTTATCCGTACTTAGCTTCAAGCTCCGCACCAGCGTTCTTATCAACTGTCTTAAAGGCTTTAGTCCATTCTTCAAATAGCGAATGGATAACCACCTTACCAACACGACCATAAATATCTCTAAACAAACATTGTCCTTTTTTCAGGTCTTTTAACATATCCATGTTTGATTTATTGACGGGCAAACCAAAGTGTCGCAAAATATTTTCACGCTCACTATCATCAGCGCTATCAAAGGCAAATATTTGTCCGTATTGACCACTCTTTTCATCATTGACATCACCAACTCTTTGCGTGGAATATATCAGCATATTGTTTTCAGAACGACCCAAACGCTTGATGCCGTCCAAGACTTTACGACCAGCAGGCGAAGCGTTAAATATCCACGCTTCATCAATAATTTCAGCACTAAAGCGTTTCGTGTCTTCACGTCCAAACTTCTCTAAATATTTACCAAGTGCCAACATAATCGACACCGAATATTTTTGCGTTTCAGTGTAACTACGTATTTCTTGTTCAGCGTGTGGCAAGTCCAAACCAGTCACTTCTAAAATTGTCCGTTGATTATTAAATTCGATACTATCCGTTTGTCCGTCACTAAAAGCCAGTTTGAGCATACTATCAGGAATGACACTCTCATAATAATTCGCTAACTGTTGTGACTTCTCATTGCCAGTTTTTAGAATTTCGATAATCGCCATTGTACCAACTTGTTCGCCAGACAATCGTTGATTACAGACTTGCTTAATAGCATTCGTCAAAGCCGTATCAAGTTCCATATCTTGTGAGATTGAGCGAACCTGTACCAACATTTCCTTAACTAACGTCAAGACATTAGGTATTTCATCTACCGTACTCTGACTATTCAATGTGAGCATTGGGTCAAGTACACCACGATTAGAGCTATCATTGGCATTCAAAGTCACATAATGAAATGAATTCATCAGCTTGGTGAAAAATGGGTTGTCGTTATTTTCGAGTGATGCCTTAAACCAACGTCTCACTTCTTGTTTTGGGTCAACATATAGTAGCTTCACATCAAACATTGCTAAATATAAAAGCAATACTTTAACCAAGAATGACTTTCCTTGTCCGGTATCGCCTGTGATTGCTATGTGCGGACTATCTGTTTTCGCCCCAACAATACCTTTGTTGGCAATCACTGGGTTAATTAAAAGCAATGTTCTTGAAGATGCCACGGCACTATCCACACTAAAGTAACGGTTAGTATCTAATACACGTCCGATATAAAAACCTGTTCGAGAACCTAATTCATGACTAGTGCCAAACATCAACTGGGCTAGAGCTCGCGCATTGGTAAATTGTCGCCAACGTTTAAACACTCCCAAATTGGTCGCTGGTAAGTTTTGATACAACAATAATTCTTGATTAAAACTAGGTTGAAAAACCTCTATTTCACGACTAAAGGTTGATCAGCCTTTTCACTAGTATCAACTTGATTATCAAGGTCTGATGTTGCATTTTATAAATCAGCTTGTCCCTTTGTCTTGGTATCTGTTTGTTCAGTAGTTGCCGTTTGATAGGCTTGATCGTTTGCTTGTTGTTTTGCCGTGGCATCTTTAACGGCTTGATCTTGCTTATTCAAATCAGATAGCACTCCATCTGTTTTTGATGAAGCATTGTCATCATTGATTGTGACATCAGTTGTCTCCTTGTCAGTAGTTGTATCAGTTGATGAAAGAGTCAATTGAACTTGCTTGTCATTTTGCGTGGTATCAGTAGTTTTAACTGCTTGTGCACAGTATCAGCACTGACTTGTGTGGTGTTAGCACTCACAGCAACAGCAGCTACTGCAACGGCTCCAAAAACCCAGAGCTTACCAAATTTGTATGATTTATACTTTTTTGAATTTTCCATGCTTTTTAAATAAAAAAGGCCACTAATTAAGTAACCTTACTCTTTCTAACTATTTTTAAAATTAGTTTATATATTGTAGTGTCAGGAATATTGACACAAATTAATTCTTGCTTATTTCTCCGTAGTAAAATGGTGATCAAAATGTTTTTTAGGAGAATTGATATGTTTATTCGAACTGCCACAGAAGAAGATGCTAACCAACTTATTGATATCTATAAACCTTATATTGAGAACAGTACAACAAGCTTTGAATATGATGTTCCATCACTTGATGATTTTAAACAACGTATAAGTGATGTAACAATTAAATACCCCTATATTATCATGGTAGACGGAGCAACAATTTTAGGATATGCGTATGCTCACGAATATAAAGATCGGGATGCATATCAGTGGACAGTTGAGGTCAGTATATATCTGTCTAAAAATGCTCAAGGTAGAGGTATAGGAAGCAAATTATATAATTCTTTAGAAGAATACTTATGTCGTCAACATGTCGTTAATATTATGGCCTGCATTACAGGAGATAATAAAACAAGCATTGCTTTTCATGAGCATATGGGTTATAAAACTGTCGGGCAATTCAAAAAAGTTGGTTTTAAAAATAACCAATGGCTGGATATTTATTGGTTAGAGAAACAAATTTCTAGTTCAGTTAGTCCCGAAGCATTTATACCATTTTCAAAATTAAATGAGTTAGATTAATTTTCTTGGCTACATTCTCAAAGTATTAAAATGTTGATCCACGTCGGAACTGATTTCTTTTATTTTAATAATTGAGTTAAAACCCCAACAAATATAGCAACCCCTTCTGCATTTTTTCCCAACATATTCTTTTATAATTGATTAAATGCAAACCCCTAAAGGTTCTTTGAACAATGACAAATAACAAGGTCAAAACACTGGCAATTATCATAGCGATATGTAGTGATTGACCCAAACTCATAAAGAGTAAAAATATAGGGAACATAGACGAGCCAAACCCCAAACATAAAGCTAAAATAAATCATTTTTTGTGCCATTGTAACAACTAAAAAAACTGATTGTTTAATCAGCCTTTAACCTTTCTGCTATACTATAAAGCTATTAACCTCTTGACTTGTCATCTTGGTTAGTAGCTTTTCTGACCTAAATTAGTTGATAATTTTTGTCTTAAGGAAAAATAACGAGTTTCCTCAGAATAAAAGACAAAAAATTTATCTTTGAACGCCATTATAAAGTGTGTAAAAAACTGTCAAATAGACCGTACACATATTTGGGTTGATCTATCATAACATTGTGACCTGCTGAAGCCAGCAACGTTACATTTGATTTTTCATTACTTATAAATTTATTCATCTGTTGCTTATACCCCACTACATGGTCATGTCTACCCAAAACTAGTTGAATTTTTGTATTTTGTCCTAGATTTTGTAATTTTTCTTCAAATGAAATGGCGTAACTATCCTCTTGAAGGCATTTTAAAAAGTTGGTATCAGCCTTATTTAATCCAGGTAAAATAAGATATTGGTACGTCGCCCATCGTGATTGGCCAATTAAGACATTCATAGACTCAAAGTCAGCGTAAAATGTTTCATTTTCAGAATGATGTACTTTGCCAATAAATTCATTTTTATGTTTTTCTACTAAACGTAATTCTTTATCAGCAATACATACAGGACAAGTTAAAAATAAACCGTTAACTTGATTCTGATAATGATAAGCAATCGCTTGTGCCAAGTACCCACCATATGAATGCCCGTATATGACAAATTCCTGTGTTCCAACTACATAATCAGTAAAACTTAAAAGTTTTTTAAAAATAGCGTCAGTGGTAGTTTCGGATGTGGGTAATGAGTTTCCCATTCCTGGAAGGTCTAAATAAATGCGTTGGAATTCGGCAAGGTTATTATCTTTTTCAAAAAAATTTTTAGTTGAACGCTTATCTAAAAATAAGCCATGCAAAAATATTATCGGCATACCGTTCCCAATAATTTGATATTCTATATTCTCAAATATGTTTGTTTCCATTAATTTTTTACCCTGCTTTTCAATAAAATTATAATTTATAAATATTTTATGAGTTAATAGATGAAACTGCAATCACTTTAAACGGAACTGAATTTAGTATAAGAATTCTTAACTTTTGAATGTTAAAAATAGTTCACATATAGAAGACCAAAATTACATTTTTTAAAAACTAAGACTCTCAAAGAATTTTTAGATATTTTAATGTAGACACAGTATAATTACTTATACTATTTTTAAAAGCTCATATAATTACTCACCTTTAAGTTTGCTAGCTTGGTTAGTAGTTGTCTTACTTTGATTTGATACTTGCTTTTCTGGCGCCTTTTCACCAAGTGCAACTAACGTATCAGCATACACCGTCCAATCAGTGGCATCATTACCAGCAAATGCAAACTTCAAACCTTGTGGCACTAACTTGTCCCCTGGCTTCAAACCAGCTTGCAATCGTTCACTTTCTGCTGAGTCAACCAAAATACGGACAATGTTATCATCATTGCCAACATCGCCTGATTTGCTTTGTTGGATAAAGTTGAACTGATAATTTGAGATGATTGGTTCATCATAATCATCACGTACAACTTCGCCACGATTATCAGTTTTATAATTAGGTGTAACCCTAAACAAAACTAAATCATGACTATCAAACGCATCAGCGCTACGAACACGTCCATGAACTGTTTTGTCTTTACCTGATACGAATACAGCATCATATTCTTCTTCTGGTAAGGTATCTGTCGTTGTGTCAGAGATAGGCAACAAAGTACCAGTCTTAGTGGCAACACGAGCACCACTTCTTTGGTTACTGCGAGCAGTACCAGCAATAATTTTTGCATCGATCAGTTTTAGTGATGTTCCAAAAGACATACTAAAATCAAAACCAGCCTGTGGTGTGACATTTTCAGTATTCAATGTGTTGTTCACATTTAACATTGCCACTGCCACATCAGCATTCGCACCAACTAAATTGCGCCCAGCAAACGTGAACTTTCCGATACTTTTTCCTTGTAGTGATAAACTACCAAACTTATTAACCATAATGTAAATTCTCTACTTTCTTAATTCAAAATAAAAAAGCAAATATTGATGACGGTGTATAGCCTAAACGCCTTGCTATATCTGCTTGTGTCATTTTCTCAATATTCCACAAGTATTCAATCATGTGACGTTGATTTTCGTTTAGATGTGGTTGGCGTTGGCGTTTTTTAGGTGTTTCATCACTCATAAAACATACATACTCCTTTGATTATGATTATTGAAGTTGGGATTTATCCCCTACAACAAGTTTATCATTTCACAATGTTGCCTATTATTTTATTTTTAAACCTGTCGAAAAACAAAATAATAGGCACTAAATTTACATATTCGATTGTTGAAACTAATTAATAGAATAGCTTTCCATTAAAAAAGCACAATAGTTACTTGTGCTTTTTTAAATATCCTTATGAAGTGCCAAAGAAGTGTTCTTTAAAGAATCTAATTTTCTTGCACACTGACCTCAATTTTGCTACTGTTAGTCGCATTCACTTTGATACTTTGCCCTAATGGTAAAGTAAAAATTGGTTGAGTATGACCAAAATCCAAATCATATATTACTGGTATTTTCTTTAAAATCGAAAATTTATCTAAAACTGATTGCAGTTTCTCATCACTCATTTCATTGACAGTAGGAAATCTTCCTATTACAAGTGCTTTTATATCCTTATGTATTTGTAATATTTGAGCCAACTCACGTGAAAATTCCAGTGGCGACCCACCCTCAGCTTGTTCAATGAAAACAATTGGATTTTGTGTTTCTGGGAAAAATTTCGTTCCTGCTTGTAAACAATATGTCTGAATATTTCCTCCAGTGGATATACCTGTTGCTTCTCCTAAATTATAGGCTTTCCATTTATTAGCCAATGGATGACGTGGTAAAGTCTTGTCAAACCATAAATCACTAGTCCAAACATCACTCGGCTCTAACTTAAAAGATCCATTTATAGCTGCCTTTAACCATTCTGTTGTTTGATATTCTTGTAATTCATCCATTTTGAATGAAGAATAACATGGACCATAATATGTTATTTGATCTGTCATTGCACGAATTGCATTATGCAAACTGGTCGTATCAGAATATCCAAAAAACATTTTTGGATTTGAACGAATAATGTTCCAGTCAATATGTGTTAATAATTCATTAGAATTAAAACCACCAATAGTAGTCATAATTGCCTTAACATTTGGGTCACTGAATGCATCATGGAAATCAGAAATTCTCGATGCGATGCTACTGGAGTAAAACTCATCATTTTCAAAAATGTGCTTTCCGAAAGTTACTTGAAATCCCAAGTTTTCCAATCTCTTTTTGGCAATTAAATTTTCTTCAAAGCCACCAACACGTTCCATTGAGGAACTTGGGGATATAATTCTAATTTCGTCCCCCTTTTTGAGTTTTAAATGCATAAAAAGCCGAGCCTCCTTAATTAGTTAAATCTTATTTAAAACAAACCGATATTTAACATATAACCAATAATATATCATAGCTCTATATTGTGCAATGTGACATCAGTGACAAAAATTTGACTTTACAAATTTATTTCTCTCAATTGTCGTTTAGCTTGATACAACTGTTCTTCAATTTTATTTAACCCAGTTTCGTTATTACGATTATTTCCCTTAACAGCAAGTCTAAATCACGATAAGCAATGGTTAATTTTTTGAATACAAATAAAAAAGTTAGTACCTGTTAAGCACTAACTCATCTTGAAACTGATCATATATTTTGTACGAACCGTCAGAACTGTTTATTCACTTAGGTCAAAAGATATATTGTTAATATTATACTTGATGTGTGAATATCTAATTTTATCTAAATAGCATATATACAAAAAAGAACAAGATTACATAAAAAGTACTTGTTCTAGATGAAAATTAGTTGTTATTAATCAATCGTTTGTTCACAAAAAGCAAAATTGAAATAAGTAGCAAAAGCATTGAAGATATGACAAAAACAATTCGAACGCCAAATTGTTCCGCCAAAGCACTTACCAATATAGAAGTAATTGAAAATGTCCCAGTATACAAAACCGTCATGCTACTAAAAATATTTGGTAAGAATTTTTTTTCAGTTCGCGATTGGATCAATGAAGTTTGTGGAATATCTTTTAATTCACCAAATACTCCAACAAATCCTGATAAACACAGTAAAATCCACATATTGGAATTAATAGAAACAATTAAAGTAACAATAGCAACCACTGTAGAACCGATAAACATCACTGAAAAAGGATTTCCTGATATGCGTTGACTTAGCTTATAAAAAAGTAGACCACCAACGACACCGCCGAACATATATGCAGCATTGATATATCCCCACCAATATTGGGAGGAATTTAGCGTTTTTTGAACAAAAGCGAGAATAACCGATGAAATCCAAACGCTGTTTGCCATCGTATCGAGAATCGAAATTGTGGCAGTCAATTTTAAAAGCGGAACTTTATAAATGATTTTCCAACCGCTTAATAAATTATGCCAAATACTTTTATCTGAAATTTTTTTATCGATATCTACTGATTGCAATTTGGAAAGTAAAATAACAGATAATATAGCCAATAAAACACTGAGTGCTAGAATGCTAGGAGCAGAAAGCCAAGCTAACAAAATACTTCCACCTGCCCATCCACTAATACCAAGTATCTGAAATGAAGAATTAAGTATGCTGTTAGCTCTTATTAAAGCGTTATCAGTAGCATAATGCGGTAATATTGATTGACTGACAGGTTGTGCAAATCCATCTGAAAAAGCAATAATGCTGATAATGACGAACAGACCAAAGATGTTTTGTTTAACAAAACCGTTTTTTATATAAAATAATAACCCCACCAAAAAAACTGATTTGATAAGCTGTGTACTGACTAAAATATGGTTTAGTTTTACTTTGTTGGCTAAAAGTGGTGATATGAAACTTGCGATTACCATAGCACATGTTATGACAGTAGGAACTAATGATGATGCAACTACTGAATGGGTCAAGTTAAAAACTGCGCTGATGACGGAAATAATATATAACGTGTCACCAATATTTGCAGTTGATTGGCCGAACAATAAGAATAAAAAGTTTTTATTTTTGAGCATGAATATATACCTTTTAATTATTTTTTGATTATTTACTTGTAATAGATATAGTGTTACTACACGCCAGTCGACCTCTTCAATTTTTATAGTTAAAAGTATTCATGCTCTAAAATACTTTTCTAAATTTATCATATTAACAACTGTAACGCAATCCTATTATGTCAAAAAATTAATTTTAAAATGTCCTTAGCTGATTTAATTTTGTAACAAAATTGACGAAATTTTTGAATTAATGTGATTTCAAAAATGAATAAATTAAATTTTTTCATTCAATTCACAATTTATTGTTATATATTTCGTTTCTTTAGTTGCCGTTTAGCTTGATATAATTGTTCTTCGATTTTGTTTAACCCACTTTCAGTATTGCGATCAGTTCCTTTAATCAGCAAATCTAAATCACGATACGCAAAGGTTAGCTCCATTGATTTTGACACCAAATCTTGCACTTTAGATGCTAATTCTTTATTAAAAAAAGCACATATCTGTATGTTTGAGATTGTGCTTGTAATTGCATTGATACGCTCTCTAATTGCTTGACATTTTTTGGCCTTACGATTAAGCATGTTAACGGTAGCTTGTTTAAACCAGATAGTAATAGGATCCATTAAAAGTTTAAATTACTCTGCCAATTTTTAAGTGAACACTCTTCTTAGTTTAGTTAGACCTGGGAATAGTGAATTAACATAAAAATACTCCTATACTTTAATTTTACGAACTGGATAAAATGAGTCACTTCTTTAGTATAAGAGCACATGTGAATGAGTTTAGGCGTTTGCATTGTTCTTTTTCAATTTTTTATAAAATTCGATTATTTCTACAAATTTCGATTAATTAATTCTGAATTTATCATAATTTGGTCGCAATTATTTTTTAGAACAAGCTGAAAAGCAGCCTGCCCCAATTCCTTAAAATGATGGTCAATTGTTGAAATGTTCAATAGGAATCCAGATACTTGATTTTCTTGTCCCATCATTTCGGGTAAGTGATACCCTGCCTCTACATAGGCCTTGCTAACACCTGCGGCAACATCATCACTATTGGCAAAGATATAATCAGGTTTTTGTATTAAATTTGCATATTTTTTTCCTGCCGCATAACCATCTTCAAAGGTTGTTATATTAGTGCTAATTAAGCTATGTTCAGGAATTAGACCAAAAACTTTTTCATAACAATCAATTGTTAATTGACTAGTTACGCTACTATAATAATCTCGGCTTAACATGATGGCTATATGATTAAATCCTTTATGCTTTATTAATTCAAATGCCTTCACATAAGCCTTTTCTCTGGAAGTAAATGCTGAGGCTATAGGCATATTTTTAACGTTTTCGCAAACAACGATTGATCCATATTTTCTGTATTTCAGTATCTCCTCTAAGGTTAAACTATGAGACGTGAAAATTAACGCGGCTAACTCTTTACTATGTAGTTTTTCCAAATAAGAACGCTCTTCGTCATTGTCATATTTTGATTGTAAAATTAGGATACTATACTTAGACAAATACGCTTCTTCCATAGTACCTGATACCGTTTGTATAAAAAACGGGCTGCGCATATGTGGAACCACAATCCCGATTTGTGACGAAACACCTTTACTTAAGTTTCGAGCAAGTGAATTTGGTGCATAATCCAAAGTTGTTATTGCTTGTTGGATAATTTGAGAGGCATTTTCTGAAACATATCCAGTTTTATTGATAAAACGAGAAATTGTTGATTTGGAATAACCTGAAAATTCCGAAATTTTTTTAATATTTACCATATTTTTATATTTTTTATATGCAAAATTCAAATTTTATATTTGTTTTTAATTTTATTAATTCCAAATGCTACTCCATCCGCATCATTTGTTTTCGTTATGAATCGACCAAATTGTTTCACATCTTTAGGTGCATTACCCATAACAACAGGAAAACCTACCGTCTTTAACATAGATATATCATTGTATCCATCACCAAATGCGACTGTCTCCTCAGCGTTCAAATTTTTCATTTTCATGACCTCTTTGACAGCAATATCTTTTTGTGCAAGTGAACTAGTAATCTCTAAACACCTATTCATCGACTTGTAAATTGAAATTCCTTTCAAATTCATCGAATTAATTTTTGCCTCTATTTGGAGTAGATTTTTTTCACTAAGATCTATCAACATAATTTTAGCAATACCTTTTTCACAATTTTGAAAGTGCTCATCAACTGTCGCGCAAAAATATGGTTCTTGTCCTGTTAATTTTGCTTGGAATTCCACGCCCAAATCCTCTTTCAATGCAACCCATTCTTTTTTTGTGTAATATGACAAACTTATTATAGGAAAATTTTTTTGAATCCAATTAATTAAAAAATAACTAACATTGTGAGGTATCAAATAAGATTTACCTATATTTGTACCAAAATTATCTTGTTTGTAAATAAGACCGCCGTTAAAAGCCACTTGCTGTTCCAATAAATTTAACTTTGTAATTATTGGCTCCATTTCTGATGGAGAGCGTGCTGAAACTAAAGTAAGTGGAATCTGATTTTCTTCAATTGCTCTTATGTTGTTATCACTGATATCGCCATTACTGTTCAGTAGAGTGCCATCTAAATCCATAAAAATATGTTTAATCATTGTTTATGTTACTCCTTTTTACTGTATATTAGATTGTATCTTGTGAAACGCGTTCCATAGCAACATAAAATTCAGAATTTAAAAAATTTTTACTTTACTGCAAAAACTTTAGCTAATCAACATTAAATAATTGCATTTAAATAGCTAAAAACAGCATTAATTAATGCTGTAATAAAATAGAAAACATGCAGAAGACGTTGATTTATTAGCATAGTCTGAAAAACAACCAAAATGATAGCATTTTCTTAGGAGCATTGATAATTGATTTTGTACATCCTGTTATGTGTTACTAATCTTAAAATTGTATACTTTTTCTAATTTAATGTAGAAACTAAATACACAGTAACTTTGCGGTTAACCTTTTAGAACGTGGATTTGTTTTTTTAGTTTTATAGTAGACAACGCCATGATTAAAAAGGCAATTAATAGATAGTACGGGAATAATCCAGTTGAATAGTGTTGCGCTATCAGACCAAATATTGGTGTCATGCATAATGTTCCAACATATGATGCTGTCATTTGCACCCCCATTATTGATTGAGAATTTTTTTGCCCAAAATTTATTGGTGTTAGGAAAACGAAGTTTGGATACATCATACTATTTCCGAATCCAATTAAAAGCAATCCCATTAACACAATGAAACTTTGTACCGGTATAAAAACCAAAGATATACCAGCTAGTAAAAAAATATGACCTATGAATATCACAGCCCAACTACTCAGACGTGAATTCATAATTCCAGAACAAAGCCTGCCAATAAACATTCCCAAATAATAGAAAGTTATTCCCTGCGCTGCGTTGGCAACAGTCATAAAACGACTGTTAACTAAAAAAGTACTCCCCCATACCCCGCAAGTCGCCTCAATAGTACATGTGGCAATAAAAATAACACAAGTCAACTTTACACCAGGTATTTTTAGTACTTCTTTTATTCTGAGCACTTTTTTATTTTCAGTTTTTTCATCCACCTTTTTTTCTTCAATATTTGGCCAGAGTCGCAAAGAAGAAAATAAAATAACTGTAATTAAAACCTGGATTAAAAAGGCAATTTGATAACCATTTTGCCATGTGAAATCATTTTTCAATAAGAGCGACATGAAATATGGACCGGCTAAAACTCCCAATCCATAAAAACAGTGCAGAAAACTCATTTGACTAGCAGAGTAATGTAGCGCCACATAATTATTTAATGCTGTGTCAATTGCTCCCGCTCCAAGTCCTAGTGGGAAAGAAAGAAGAAAAACCCACCAAATGCTAGGAGACAAGGAGATTCCGAGTAGTGAAATTGAAGTCAAAAACGTGCTTGCAATAGTTATTTTGGCAGTACCATACCGATGAATTAAACGTGAGCTATTCAAGCTCGATACAATAGTCCCAGCAGATGTCAATATTATAATATAATTTGCTGTTGAGAGTGGCAGGTTAAACTGTTGGTACATCGATGGCCACGCTACTCCGAACAAAGAATCTGGGATTCCTAAGCCAACAAAAGCAATATATATTACGATAAGCAGTAAAATCATTATTTTCCCTATTTCTTTCGATTTATTAGTTTACCTGTATGATACTTTTTTTAAAACTATGCCAAATGTTCAGATTATGTACTTAATATCTTAATTCTTTTAAAATTGAGAAAAATTTACAAAGAAAAGTTTTTTATATCTCAGTCTGTATATTTTTTCGATGAAACTTTCTTGAAGTTGAATTGTCACAATTAAAAAATTAGTGACATGTGGCACATTTTACTTCTTACCGCCAGATCAATCCCTTTTTCTATACTTGATATATCACATTTCACGGCTACAAATTTTAAAGAATAAAATAATTCTTTTTATTTATCAAACTCAATGTCATCAATCGAATTATGCGTAAGCGTTTCCTCACATAATATGAAAACATTGTAAACATTTACTTAACGTGTTACCGCTTACTCATAATCGTAAAGTAGATACTAACGTGACAAAGCAATCGTTTAAAAACTCTGTGTTGTATTAGATAAATCCCATGAGTTTTCAAGATAGCAACGATGATAGTATAGAAGTAACTTAACTAGTATCAAACAACGCTTAAAAGACGTCTATAATTTGGATGTCAATATGATTTTGCTCAATCCTTTTTTTGTTTCCCAAAATAAATAATATTGCTGACCATACACGTATTAATCCTGACTATCGTCCCATGCAAGAATTTGAAAATCTACTAGAGTAAGTTCAACGGCTGAATTTACAGATTATGATGGATTTAGTAGTGAATCATACATCTGATGAACATTCCTTGTTTAAGGAAAGGCGAACTAGTAAAAATAACCACTACTTTTATTACTACATTTAGAGAGATTTCATTGACAGACAGGAGCCGAACAATTGGTTGGCTGCATTCGGCGAATTGACCTGTCCTTATGCTGCTGAACGCACACAGCACTACCTCCCATATGTTTTCAGAGAGTCAAGCAGATTTCAACTGGAAAAAACCAGACGTTTGAGAAGCAATGTTTGATATTGAATACTTCTAGTTAAACAAGAGTATCGATGGTTTCCGAATGGACTTCATCAACTTAATATCAAGATAATTCAAAAAAGAACTCACCTAAGCGCCAATACTGTTAAGTGACTAAATCAAACAGAGGCACGGCTTATATGAGTTCTAATATTCATTCTACCTCATCGAGTGTGGAAACATTTTAATTCTTCATGACCGCTGGTATTTTATGGCAAAAATTGCCCGCCTTTTGTGTCACGATTAAAGCAAAATTCTTTCCTTTTTAATTATACTTTATAAATTATTTTAAGATCAAAAAGGTAACCTATTTTTAACTATGATTTACTAACGATTAATTAATACCACGGACTGATAAGGCTCTAATGAAATAATATCTTGAATAGTAAAGGCATTATCATAAGAGTTTAATAATACTCGCCAATTTTCATTTGTAATGACTTTTGGCAATTGATAAGTCAATTTTTCTTCCGAAAAAGAAGCTATAACAAATATTTTGATCCCATCAGTTGATTCCCTAGAAAATGCATAAATATTATTGTCATCCGGATCATACAAATGATATTTACCGTTAATAACGACAGGATATTCGTGACGTAGTGCGATGAGTCGCTGATAATGATAAAAAACAGAATCCGTATCTATTAATGCTTGTGCCACATTGATTGTATCGTAATTCGGATTCATTTTAATCCAAGGATCACTTTGACTGAATCCAGCATAAGGTTTTTCATTTTGCCATGGCATTGGTGTTCTTGCGTTATCTCGAGATCGTAAATAAGCAACTCGTTTGATAAATGACTCGTCTAATCCCTCTTCCTCATACAGACTGATAATGTTCTTGGTTTCGATATCTTGATAATCTGTTAATAAATCAAATTTAGCATTGGTCATCCCTATTTCTTCCCCTTGAAAAATATAGGGCGTTCCTTTTAACATGTGCAAAACAGTAGCTAAACTTTTAGCACTTTCAACACGGTACTTCTCAGAACCAAATCTTGTAACAGCACGAGGTTGATCATGGTTAGACCAATACAATGAATTCCAACCATGATCGCTCAATTTATTTTGCCATTCAGTAAATACACGTTTTAAATCAGTTAATTGGAAACGTGTGACATCAAATTTTCCTCTTTCACTATAATCAATATGCATATGGTCAAAATTAAAAACCATATTTAGTTCATGACGATCACTATCAGTGTACAAAATGGCCTGATCAGCATTCGTATTTGGTGTTTCACCAACAGTAAGTGTGTCGAAATTGCTTAACACTTCCCGATTCATTTCTTGTAAGAACTCGTGTACTCGAGGGCCATTTGATGCTCCGGCATAGTAGCTCTTGCTGTATGGGAATCTGCCATTGGCGTTCGGAAAATCTTGTCGTTTTGATATTAGAGAAATAACATCCATCCGAAATCCATCAACACCAAAATTCAGCCAATATCGCATCATTTTATAGATGTCTTGTCGTAACGAAGGATTTTCCCAATTCAATTCTGGTTGTTGCGGTGCGAAAGAGTGAAGATAATATTGTTTTCTTTCTGGCACATAGGTCCATGCTGGGCCACCAAATGTGGCACCCCAATCATTAGGTAAGCTGCCATCATGGCTTGGATCTTTCCAAATATAGTAATCTGAATACTTGTTATTGCGACTTTGTTTTGATGCTTTAAACCACTCATGTTGATCACTGGTATGATTGACTACCAAATCTAAAATTATTTTTAAATTCAAACTGTGCGCCTGCTGTATAAGCAGTGCAAAATCGTCCAATGTACCATAATCTGAATTAATTTGATAATAGTCTGCAATATCATATCCATTGTCAACCTGAGGACTAACATAAATTGGATTTAACCATATAACGTCAATGCCAAGTTTTTTAAGGTAAGGCAATTTTTCAATAATACCATTTAAATCACCTATGCCATCATTATTACTATCTTTAAAACTTTGGGGATAGACTTGATAAACAACCGCTTTTTGCCACCATGAGCTGTTTTTATCATTCATCATCGTCGTCAACCTCCATTTTTGCTAATACAGCATTCATATAAATGATTTCATTTTTAGATTCATCTATATAGTGCTGAATGGTTTGATCATCTAAATATTGATTCGTAGGGGCGAGTGCTATTGATAAAGCAAGTGGCAAGTTCATGCCTGATAATAAATGAACATGTTGTTGACCCAGATACTTAATAAATCCTTGATTGACACTGCCAGCCTTCAAATCAGTTAGCACAACTACCTCGTCATCAACTTTTTTTTCTTGAAATATTGTTTTTAAGGTTTCATCCAATGGAATATTATCTAGATAAGCATCAATTGCCAGGACGTTTTGTTGCTCGCCAGCAATAAATTCTAATGTATTCTTGATACCAGAAGCCATTTTATGATGTGATGCAATAATTATTTTTCTCATTTCTAATATTCTCCGACTATGCTTTTAATATGCCAAAATACGATAACACCAATGAAAATCCAATTAATATCCAAATTATTTTTGAAATTGATAACTTGTTGGTTAACACGATTCGGTACACTAAATATGTCAAAATTGCTGGCAGTAAAGAAGGCATAATAGCATCTAAAATGTCTTTTTGAACAGACATTTTCACTTTGCCTGTTGCAAATGTTGTGGCAAGATTCATTTTAATGACACTTGGAATTAAAGCGCCTATAACGGTTAGTCCCATAATTGAGGCGGCTTCCGTGAAAGCGTTCAACTTACTACCTAAGTCTGTTACTAACCTTGTACCTGTTGCATATCCCCATTCAAATATTTTAATTCGAAATAGGAAGACGAGAATATTCGCCAAAAACCAAATAATTGCCCCTGTTGGATTACCTTGCAAACCCATATAAGCCGCAATTGATCCAAATACGGTTGGAATCAATACCCAAAATATCGTATCTCCGACACCTGCAAGAGGGCCCATTAATCCCGTTTTCAAACTTTGGACGGCCGGTTGAGATTTCCTTCCTTCACGGTCCTCCATTGCCAATGTCGCTCCTAGTATCAATGAGGCTGCTGGTCCAGTTGTATTAAAGAATTTAAAATGATTGTCTAATGAAGACCTGTAACCTTCTTCATCATTTTGATATATTTTTCTCAAGGCCTTACTCAACGAAAATACAACACCAGCGGCTTGTTGTGATTCATAGTTATAGGCATTGGATGTCATAAATTGCCAACGCAAAGCTGTACGACGAATATCCTTTTTACTCAAATGCGTTTCAGTCTTTATTTCACTCATCAAAATCACCATCCTCAATGTCTGCATCACTTGCAGTATTATTGTTCAGCGCTAAATTTTTGTCTGAAGCAACTTTTTGTACAAAAAAGTTGTAGGCGGCTGCAGCGCCAACTAAAGCAACCCCCATCATTGGCATTTTCAAATATGCAGCGGCAATAAAACCAATGATCAAATACATCAAATGTTTTTTTATCGGCATCATGGAAATTAAAATGCCAATACCAACTACTGGTAAAATACCACCCGCGATTGACAAACCGTTAGTAAACCATTTCGGCAACACTTCTAAAATGAAGGAAACAATTGGTTTTCCAAAAATTACAAAAAGTGCCGTTGGTAAAGCCGTTGTTAATCCAAAAATGACTGGGGCGAATAAAATTGTCTGATTCATTTTTTTATATTGACCATTATGCGCATATTTTTCTGCTTTATGGACTAGTGGATTCGTTAAAATTTTTCCCAGCACATCTAGTTGAATTCCTAGCATACCAACAGGCACACCAACAGCTAAGGCAGCTGCTTTAGCGTCCACAATGTTACCGGTTGTCCGTATGGCAACGTACACACCTACCAATGCCGCTAAACCGTAGTTGGGTACTGACGATCCACCAATGTTAGCAACACCCAAGGCCATTAATTGGAATGTTCCACCAATCACCATGGCTGTTTGTATGTCTCCCAATATAAACCCAGCAAACATTGCAATTATGACAGGAAACCATGTTGTTATGACTGGTCCTTGCTGATCAATAACCATCCAGAACGCTAATAATATGATTAAAATATCTTGTAAAATTGACATTACTTACTCCTAAAGGATTTCGACCTTTTTTTCATCTTCGTTGGGGACATAGTGAAATGTTACGGGAACATTCAGTGACTGTATTTTTTTGACATCTGCCTGTTCTTGCTCATCCATGGCAACCATCTTAGTGAACTGTTTTTTACCACTTTGATTAAAAATGATACCCAAATTAACTTTGGGAATTTTCACACCATTTTCGATTAACTTAACTAGTGTTTCCGGTTCCTTAACCAATAGGAACACAGTATGATTGTCATATTTTCCCATTTTAAAGTTATTAATAGCTGTTTCTGTATTAATAATTGACATGCTTGTCCCAGCTGGTTTACTTAGTTTCATACCCGCTTTCATTGTTTCATCTTGGCTAACCTCATCATCTACCACCATTAGACGCTTAGCTTTTGTATAAGCGGCCCATTGTGTTACGACAATTCCATGAATTAAACGTTGATCTACACGTGCTAAAATTACTGACATTATAACTACCTCTTTTTTTTGATACTTGTATTGTAGTCGGATTTGTAACCGCTTTCAATAGATTGTGTTGATTTCGTGAGTATGGACAAAAAGGGAACGGATTTACTCAAATTGTAAATCCGTTCCCTATAAAAATAAGTTAATAAAAATAACTAATAAAGAAAAATTCAAGCAACCACATATCAGAGAAATAGTGCGTTGAGGCAGTTGCGCTTTTGAAAAATACTTTTCCTGAAACTTTATATCCTAATATATTGGTATCTTTGTTAGCAAATGCTACTACCTCATTGTTACCATAATTAATTTTGCTTGCTGTTTGAACAAAATCAGTTTCGCCATTTTGGCTTGTAATCAAAAAAATAAAAAGTGTGTCTTTTCTCTCACTAATAAACTTAGAATCTTGTTGACCATTAATTTTTTGCATTAATTTATCAGTATGAAAAAACATTCGAATCAATTCATCGGCTAATATTTCACTATATTGATCATGATAAATAATACAAACACGGTTATATTTTGAAATTAATTTATGTACTATCGAAAAATCCGTTGACATAATATCATTTACAGATTTATTAAAACCGTTAACCAACGTTTGGTAGCTATCATATTGATTGCTATTAGGTAAAAAATCCCTTATTTCTAATCCAATAGATGACCGAAATTCTTTGAATCCCTTAAATCCTAATGCTTTTGACAATCGGAATATAGTTGTCGTAGAAACATTTAATTTCTGACTAATATTAGATATACTAGTGAAAACTAACTCAGGAGATTGAATGAAATTTAGTAACAACTCTTTGTTATTTAAGCTCAGATAATCATTTGTAGATACCATATAATTTGATAACACGTTCTGAACCAGCTCTTGTTTGTCTTTCGTTTGTTTGATAATTGAATCGCCGGTTAAATAGAAGTCGATTAATTCAATTAGGCCGTAAAACAGTGAGTTTAATTCGTAAACATTACCATCAATTTGTTGTGTATTGATAAAGACAGTAAAGTTGGACCAATTACTTATTGGATTTGATCGTAAACTGGTTACAGTTACGATTCTTGCATTCGTTTGATTAATTGAACGAACAGCGTTTAATAAATCATTTGACGTTCCAGTACGAGTCAGTACTATTACTAAATCCGTTTTGTGCATATTTTTCTTTATTTCTTCAACTTCAAATAAATCATAAATTTGCACAACAAAGTAACCGTGTTTTATCAAAATTTTAGATAAAATATTTGCTTGATTTTTTTGCGCTTTACCAGTTGAGATTAAGAAAATCCGTTCACTTTTTTCAACAAAATCAATAATTTTTTTAATTTGTGATGTGTCAAAATGATTAATAATATGGTGAATGTTTTGTTCTAATATACTTGGCTGTATCTTCGCAGTAGTAGTAATATCTGCAAATACAGTTTGACGATTCAAGTCTAGAAGAAATTCATTTGAATCTTTGTAGCCTAGTTTTTTAGCAATTCTCAAAAAAGTTTGACGCGATATGTGCATCGAATCAGTTATTTCAGTCAACGTTTTCCCTTGTAAATCTGCGAGATTTGTCCAAATTTGTTGAAAGATACTTAATTCTGAATTTGACAATAATATTTTATTTTTTTCAAAACGATTTAAAATATTCACTATAATCACCTTTTATTTAAAATATAACATTTAAACACAATTATTTGTAGTTTTCGATAAAATTGTACAAAAAATAATATTATTTGCACATGACTAAATATCTTTTGAAATAAGACAATTACCGATGATTATATTTTTTTAATTCTAATGCCGATTCAATTATAAACAGTGTTGCAATAAATAAAAATGGATAACTGGAATTTCCAGTTGCGTTGCTAATTATTTTTGTAACAATCGATCCAACCGTAGCACCAATAAATAAAACAAATGTCTACAAGACAATTGTGACTGAAATATCATTTTTATTTGAAAATTTCCCAATGTTAGAAACTACTAATGGTAAAGACATTGTTACTCCGTAAGCAAATAAAATACTGCCAATAATTAATAATGTACTGATATGCCACACACTACTCTTGACTGTATCTTGTACATTATCGACCGAATCTTTTGCTTGGCCTTGTGTAACTAACACTAGTACCCGCAGTTGATGCAGCAGTCTTGTTATTTTGTGTGGCGTTAGTACTCACAGCAACTCCAGCTACTGCAACAGCTCCGACAACCCAGAGCTTACCAGATTTGCATAATTTTTAAATAAAAAAGGCTACTTATAAGTAACCTATGCTTTCTCTCAAATATTCTTTTGTAATTGATTGATTAAATGTGAACCCCTAAAGTTTTTTTGAACAATAATAAATAATAAGGTCAGCACACTAGCAATTATTATAGCAACATGTAGTGATTGACCCATGCTCATAAAAAGTAATAATATAGGAAAACTAGACCCAACATAGATGAGCCAAACCTCAACTTTAAAACTAAAATAAATCACTTTCTGTACCATTGTAATAACTAAAAAAAGACTGATTAAATAATCAGTCTTTAACCTTTCTACGTATATATGATAAAAATAATCCTGTATTAGACCAATTTAAGTAGCAGAGTATATTATAGTTTCTATTTCGGCCTGTCAATTATCTACAACTTTAAAATATGGTATTGCTTAAAACAAAATCTTAAATGATTCATAAAATTATTGTTATAGTTATAAATACATCAACACTATCGTTTATATATTTAGAAGATATACACTACTAATGAGTAAAATTATTCCAAACAATTTAGTAATATTCATCCTTTGTTTTTGAACATTGAAGAGACCCAGTTGGTCGATAATTACACCACAAATTATTTGGCCTAATAAAATTGAAATAGTACTTACCCCTATACCAATTTGCGGTACTAAAAATACATTCCCTAAGACAAATACGGCTCCTAGTAGTCCACCAGACCAAGACCAAACAGGGACAGTTCGAATGGATAATGTAATTTGCGATTTTGTGCCGCCTGTTACATTCGCAGTAATCAATATAATAACTAATATTATACTTCCTAACAAAAAAGATATAAACGTTGGCAAAACAGTTGATGATAGTAAACTACCTAGTCGTGCATTGATTGAGGACTGAACAGAGATACATGCTCCAGCAACTACTCCTAATATTACCCATTTAAATTTGCTTTTAGAACTAGAACGTTTGCTATATTTTTTATCTTTATTATTTGTCACTATGATAATAATTCCAATCAATGACATTAAAATACCCAAAAATCTCAATCCATTAAATGAGTGTACGGCAGAATCAAACCAGCCAAAACAATCAATAAGTGAACTCATAATTATTTGACCTACTAAAGGCATCAAAACTGTTTGCATTCCACCTATTTTCGGAAATAATAATATATTTGAAGTAAGAGCGACTACACCGAATATTCCCCCAAGCCAAATCCATATGGGTAAATTCCAAAAAGTTTGGCTCAAAACTAAAACGTAACTTTTTGATAAAATAACAATTATTCCCAAAAAGATTGTACCAATAATAAATGATATAGATGAGCTAAAAATTGGTGATTTTAAATTCAAACTTAGCCTTGTATTGACAGCTGTCTGGATTGGTATAATAAAACCAATCATTATTGCGAGTAGTATCATAGGTTTCCTTCGTCTCTCTATTGGTTATGTTAGGCCAAAAACTTTTTAATCGCATCGAAAGCTAATTCACGATGTCCTGCTTGGCAATGTTGTTCACCTCCTGACGGAGAGTTAAAGATTTTGGAAGTTATCGTTTTTGCGTTTTTCAATTCTTTCTGAATTTGGTAAATCCTTGATAGTGGAATGTATTGATCTTCAGATCCTGCTAATAATAATACTTCTTGATTAATGTGCTCTCCCAAATCTGTCATATCATATTTCTTAAATTCTTTAAGCAGTGAATAAGGTGTCGTCGCACCTGTATTTGCCATACCTTTGGAAATTTTCCATTCAAAGTCAATGCTTTTACTCATCAGGCTATATACTAAGTTATTCAATTCTACTCGTTTATCATTGTTTAATAGATTAAGTATTTGAGAATAAATATTAGCAGAAGTTGACATCTTCAACGTATCAAAAAAAGAATAAAAAATATCAAAACAAATTACTTTGTTTATTCTTTTTTCAAAAGCTGCGGCCCTCATTGCCAGATAGCCACCAAATGAAACACCTAGAATAGTTGCATTATTCAATTTATAAAAGTCAAAAATAGTTTTAACCGGATTCTCCCACTCAGCTACTAATTTGAGTCCTCGACGTAGCGCGCCACCTTGTCCTGGCCCATCGAAAATGATAATATTGTACGCTATATCTTTCAGGTATGACATAGCTTTTACCATCTCTTCCATAAACGAATCATAACCTGCAAAAACTACGAGAGTCTCTTTTGCGTTCGGAGTGATTAATTTTACTGATGGCAATGAAGAATCTCCATAAGGAACATCATTATATTCAAAGTTCCAATCAGTATACGTTTCGTAAAAAAGTTTCTTGTACTTTGAATAAGCTAAACTTTCTTTAGGATCTTCAAGTGAAAGATAAAATTCAGACGCTTGATAATAAATCGATGCTAGATCTAAATCTCCAATGCTTTCTCTATACTCCGCCATATTATTCCACTGAGCATACCAACTTTCAGTATCCGTTAAATTCGGTAAAATTTTTTCTAAATCTGAACTGACCCGCTCATCAGATTCATAAAAATCATTTACAAATCTATTTATTTGTAAATTAAATTGTTTGTTCTCTGTGTATTGCTTAAATGACATTTGTGTTATACTTCCCTTGCTTAAGATATTTCAATTTTAATATCTCATTGTTTACCATACAACTAACAAAACTGTATAGATGGTAGTAATTCGTACCTTTGTCGAAATAAAGTACAGTATAAAGAGGAGAAAAATGAACGTTAGGATCTTTAAAACAACAAATACCATTTATGAAACCTTTAACACATTACTTCGTGAAAAAAATTTTGATAAAATTTCAGTTAACGAAATCTGTAAAAAATCATTAATAAGTAAGTCAACATTTTACGCCCATTTCGCTGATAAATACGATTTAATAGAGCATTTTTCAGATAAAACAACATTAATTTTGGAAGATATAATCCGACGTAGATTTCAAGCAATGGATTATCAAAATCCGTTTTCCACATTTGATAAAATAGCTAACGATACTGTTTCCCAAAATAAGAACATTCAATTGCTTTTAAAACTTAACAGTCCTGAGTTTCAATTTGAAAAGTCTATACAGCAAATACTGTACAAAAACTGCTTTAAATGGCTAGAAAAATCTAATAAGAAACTAAAATTTACTAAAGAATTTACAGCACTTTTATACTCAAATATTGCCCTTTCTTCTATCAAATTTTCTTTAGAGATTTCAGAAAAAGAACCGGAGTATTTAAAAGACCAAATAGTATTTATTTCGAGCATGCAAAATCCTATTTTAGGTACAATTTTTTTGTCGGAATAAATATTTTTGTTCAAATAATATATTAACTAGATAATTCAACTACAAAATTTTCGGTTGAAGGATTAAAGGTTCAAACTACGTTGTGTAATTTATCAGATAAATCTGTGAAATCTTGAAAAATGATTGGTAAAAAAAGCTTGATCGTTATTTGGTTTAGTAAACTGAAACCAACATAGATGAGCCAAACCTCAACCATAAGACTAAAATAAATTTTTTTTGTGCCATTGTAACAACCAAAAAAGACCGATTATTTAATCAGCCTTTAACCTTTCTGCTATACATATGAAGCTATTAACCTTTTGCTTTGTCGGCCTGGTTAGTAGTTGTTTTACTTTGATTTGATGCTTGCTTTTCTGGCGCCTTTTCATAAAGTGCAACTAATGTATCAGCATACACCGTCCAATCAGTGGCTTCATTGCCAGCAAAGGCAAACTTCAAACCATTTGTCCCCCCGGCTTCAAACCAGCTTGCAATCGTTCACTTTCTGCTGGGTGTTTTCAAAACAAACAATCCATCATTATTGGTGCCCGATTTTCATCATATATTCAATTAACTCAGAATTGTCAAATGTTAGGTATTCATGTTGCAACAGGTAAATTCGAGCCTCAATTATTTTATTGACAATCAAAATCAACAAAAAAGAATATTATTACAGTTCAGAACCTAGAAAATGCCGTAAACTACGTTCTTAGTAATTGGATAATTTTTTTAAAGCATTGACTACTGATCACATAACAACATTTCAATAGCCAACACCCCGTAATGCTTCTCCTGTTGGGGAGTATATATTTCATAAGTATCATTAACCATTTTTTCGATATTGTCTGTTGAATTACTCCCAACCGTTGCTCCATTAAATTGCGCATAGAGATCAGCAAATGTAGTGAATTTGTATAATTGGTTCACACTAACCATAATTTGATTATTATTCTCTAAATCAGTAAATAAGATTTTATGCCCAATTTTTAATTGTGCTCGCTTCTCATCATTGAGTCTTATTTCAATTGTTTTTGTACCTCTCTGCACTAAAACAAATTGATCATGATTTAATCCCATTAACATAATTATTTTCTCCATCTTAAATACCATTACCTATCATTATATACTAAAGGTTTTAATAGATTAACAGTAATAGGCGCTGAAGAGTTCCGGCCTCTACTAAAACATATAGCCCTAATGAAGTATACACAATTAACTGAACTAAATCGCCTTGTTTATCAAAAAATGCCTTTACGATTGGTACTTTTACTAACTTATATGCTGCCACGATCACAGACGTCAAGATAATAATGAACAGGACTAAAATGATCGGTAAGATTTGAAGATTTAGTATCGTAAAATATGGTATATATAGCGCCATATTATCAGCGCCACAGGCAGAAAAAGTGATTACCAACACGTCCCAAAGAATAGCATCTGGTTTAATTATCTTTAATTTTTCTTCTATCTCTTCCCCTTCGTCTTCCTTACTAAAATACCCCTTTACCCCGATTATGATTGGAATAATACCCAACAATCCAAGAAGCCATTCCTCCGGAACTTGCTGTAATACAAGCGCAATAATAATTGAAATAAGTACTAGTAATCCATTTCCTAAGTAAGCGCCTAAAACAACTAATTTCGTATCTTGTTTTGTACTATATTTTCCAAAGAGCAAGAGTAGAACAACAAAATAATCCGTTGTTGTTCCTATATAAGAAAAGATTGCGGTCAATACATCTTTCAACATAAAAGCCTCCTAATTATTGCATGAATTTATTTTCATATATAGATATTAACATACTTACTAGATTTTACAAATTTTTATTATGATATCAAAAAAGAAACCAAATTTTATGGTTTCTTTTTTGATATCATCATTCCCGCGTATGCCCCCACCACTTTGGCAGTAGTTCTTTCAAGGTAACAGACTCTCTGTTGTCATAATCTACCATAATTTCAGTATTTGCATTTTCTAAAGAAAGTTGCATTAAGAATTCACGGCAAACGCCACACGGCATACCCGTAATATCAACTGGAGCCGCATCTCTAAAAGCAATTATTTTCTTTATTTTAGTTTGATCGCTATTTAAATACATATTCAACGCAGCTGTTCTCTCGGCACAAAGGTTCATCGTTCCACATAGACCTTCAATACAAAATCCAGTATATATATCGTCATTTTCTGCCTCCAAGGCACTAACAACATGATGCGCATAGATAAATTCGTTTACTTCTGTCGGACGATACTGTTTTTTAGCAGCTTCATATAGCTTTTTCCAAGTATCCATTTTATCAAACCTCTTTACATTACTGAGGATATTGTAACACATGCCAAAGGATTGAATTAAAGTTACACATGTACTCATATGATAAATATGTGTTACTTTCAAATTTGCAGAATCTTTTGTTTTAGTAATTCACTCGTTTAAGTAATGATATAATGGTCTAAATAAATAACGAAACTCAGGTTGTGAAATGAATAACTGTGAAATATGCCGAAGAATTAAAATGATTGAAGAAGGCACTAATCCCTACTTTGTTGCTGAACTAGAAACAGGATATGTTGTTATTGGTGATCATCAATATTTTGAAGGATATACTTTGTTTTTGTCTAAAAAACACGTAACCGAGCTGCATCATTTACAAACAGATTTCAAACGCAAATTTTTGGAAGAAATGTGTCTTGTTAACGAAGCCGTTGCGTTAGCTTTCAACGCTGAAAAAATGAATTGTGAACTACTTGGTAACGGCGACGCACACGTCCATTGGCACTTATTTCCTAGGCAAAAAAATGATACGCCAACACCAGGGCCAGTTTGGTGGTTAAACAAGAAAATCATGTTCAATGAAAACAACTGCCCAACACAAGAAAAACTTACGCAACTAAGAAACAAGCTGTCTAGGGAATTAAAAAAATTACAAAGAATTAGTTCTTCGTAAAATTATATAAAAAAATTTCGTCTTTGCTTAAATAGCAAGTTTATACAATACCTTCTTTTTAGAACATGTTTTAATAATACACATGGAAAATTTTGCAAAGAAGGAAAAGTTAAAAATGAAAATGAAGTGTGTTGTAATAGTAGATCCTGAACTGCCAATTGGTCTTGTTGCCAATACAGCAAGCATATTAGGTTGTTCATTAGGTAAGACGCATCCTGAAATCAACGGAGAAGATACTTATGATAAAAACGATCAATTTTATCCTGGTATTGTCAATATTCCCATTCCTATTTTAAAAGCTGATTCAAATAAAATTAACGAGATTCACCGCCAAGCTAGCCAGTACGAAGAAATTGAGGTTACTTCGTTTGTGGACATAGCACAAAAAGTCAATAATTATGAAGAATATAAAGTAAAGCTCAAGCAGAGTACAGATTCGGATCTTAACTTTTTGGGGATTTGTTTATATGGTAGCGAAAAGAAAGTCAATCATTTTAGCGGCAGCTTACCAATGTTAAGATAATTGTAATTGATATTTTTTTGGTGAAACACCGTGATACTGCTTGAAAAGTTTGTCAAAATGACTTTCGTCAAAAAAACCATTTTGATGAGCAATTTCCGACATCGACAAATTTGTATTATCTAACAAGTCCTTCACAGCCCTATTCATACGATAGTTCATCAAATATTTTGCTGGTGAGATATGAAAAGTTTCTTTGAACAAACGGGTAAAGTAAAACTTGCTCAATCCTGATATGTTAGCTAGTGTCTCAACATTACATTCACTATGAAAATTATTAGAAATGTAATGTTGAACATTTTCGAATCGTCTAGTCTCCATCTTTTCTGCCGAATTCACGGTCCGAAAAGATGATATTTCTTCATTATCGAGTACATTAATAATTTTCGTCAATATATCCGCAGCAGACAGTCCATATATAGCAGAATCCATAATCATTTTAATCTGTTGCATTTGTCTGCTAGTTAATTTAATTGTCATCGGTTGATTAAACTGATATTCAAGTGCATTCGGTGCTATATATAGCATCGTGTAACGCCAGTTCACTATGTCCATTGGCTGACACCAATGGACTAACTGACTAGGAATAATGATCAAAGTATTCTTTTTAATGTGCCTCACTTTATCAACATTTGCAATACAACTGCCACCTTCAACAATACCAATCGATAAAAAATCATGATATTGATATCTTGCAGTTTGAAGTTCGTGTGCGCATCTTTTTATAATTAGGCTCTGATTTACAAGGCTTCTGCTGTAATTAATTGTCATACGATATATTATATCCTAACTTCTAGTAATTTAAAAAGCAGATGACAAGTCTGCTTTTTTAGTACGAAAAATATGTTAATCAATATCAATTAGATTATTTTTAACAGCTAAAGCCACGGCTTGAACTCCTGTTGATACGTTCATTTTGATGTAAATGTCAGTTAAATTAGACTTTATAGTTCGTTCTGAAAGATGCATCTCTAGCGCAATTAGCTTAATTTTCACTCCCCGAGCAACACGAGATAATATTTTAAGTTCTTTTTCTGATAGATTGTAGTCTTGTGTTTTTTCTGGTCTTTTTTCTGCCTGATTCTGAGAGAATAGAATGTCTGTAATCTGGTTTTGTAACACCATGTTTCCAGTTATTACACTGTCAATTGTTGTGAAAATTGTTTCGGTACTAGCATCTTTTAATAAATAACCCTTCGCTCCTAACTTTAACATCCGTTGTATATTCACAATATTATCAAAGGTTGACAGTACCACGACGGGAAGATTTGGAAAATGATCATGAATGAAAGACATAACCTCAAAACCATCCTTTTTAGGCATTTTAATGTCTAATAAAACTAAGTCAACTTGAGATTGCTTGATGATATCAATAGCCTCATCCCCATCAGCTGCTTCATAAGCAACATCGTAATCTGAATGACTTTCAAAAATTAGTTTAAGCCCCTCACGTATAATAAAGTGATTGTCCACGATCATAATTTTACTACTCATTTTGCCACCTTAATTTTGTCGGAATGGAAATTTTAACTTTTGTCCCTTCTCCAACGTGACTGTCAATTTTAACTTGTCCTTTCAAGTTCGCAACACGTTCATAAATTGAATTGAGTCCAAAATGATTTACTTTTCTCTCTCCAGTACCAACGTTAAAACCAATACCATAATCAATCACTTCAATATAGAGCACATCATCAAGAGATATTTTCACAATTGCAACATCAGTTTTTGAATGCTTAACAATATTAGTCAGTGCTTCAGAGACGATTTTCAATATTTCTTCTAAGTAATCCTGTGGCAATTTAATTTCTGAACCAATTTTAATGTTGACACTGAGACCATAGTTTTCATAGAAAACTTTAGCTAGTTGATCTAAACGATTATATAAATCAATATTTGTCGTACTACTTTTACGCATATCGTATACAACTGCTCGTGCTTCTTTTAATGAGTTTCGAGATAAATTAATTGTTTTATTGATTTCTTTTATTGCTCGTTCAGTTTTATTATTATCGAGCAAAGATTTTATGCCTTCCAGTTGCATAGTAACGCCAGCCAATCCCTGCATCAAAGTATCATGCAAATCACGCCCGATTCGATTGCGTTCATTTTGCTGTGATATTTCTTTTACCTCCGTATATGTTAACTGTAGTTCTTCCAACAAATGTTTTGTTTTAATCATTTGACTGACTTGTCTGTGATAAAATCGCCATGCTAAAAAAATAATAGTATTCAAAAATGCCGAAGCTTCAGCAGCCATTAATGCTAAAAATAATCCACTATTAATCAGTTGAATAACGATAACTATTATTTGTGCGGGAGCTAATATAAACAGTAATGTTTTAAGCTTAATATCATATAATGAAATAATTTGTATACCAATTACAGGTAACATACTCATATATAAAACTGTTTCTCCGGGTGAAATTAAAATACCAGAAATAATAATTATTACAATTTCAGAAAGAATGTACAGTAACTTATTCACAGCAAGAATTTGAACACTTTTATAGTTAATTAGTGCTTGAATAAAAAACAGTGTGAAAAAAGCAACAGATTGTATATTAGAGGGTGTCGCGGCTGTACTTTTAAGATAAAAAGCCAAAAAGTACATCATTAGGCTCCAAAATATCATTGGCCATCTATACAGCAGTAAAATGTATTTTCTTGTCTCCGTTTCAATATCGGTTTTCATATTTTTCCTTTCAAAAAAGACTAAGCTTTAATTTATTATAGCCTAGTCTTTCTGTCTATTCTATTAATCAATCTTAACATTTGGTAATATCTTCTCCAACCATTTAGGTAGATACCAACTTGCTTTACCAAACAAAGCAATTGTTGCTGGAACCAAAATCAATCGTACAAGTAAGGCATCAAATAATATACCTGCAGTTAATACTAACCCCATTGATTTTACGGTAGCATCACTTGCAAAAATGAATCCAGAGAACACAGCCATCATAATAAATGCCGCCGCCACGACAGCTGGTCCGCTATCTTTCATTCCCGCAATAACTGCTTGCTTTGTATTTTTTGTCTTCAAATACTCTTCACGAATACGACTAACAAGAAATACTTCATAATCCATCGCTAAGCCGAACATAATACCTATAACCAATACTGGCAAGAAGTTAAGAATTGCCCCCTTAGTTGAGATTCCAATCAAATTAATAAAGTGACCGTCTTGAACAATAAAGACAATTGACCCAAGTGTTGCACCCAATGATAATATAAATCCTGCTACGGCAACCACTGGAATAAGTAATGATCTGAATACTACAGTCAATAATACAAAGGCGAACACAACAATCAAAATAGCAAACTTAGGTAAAGCTTTCATCAAAGCATCAGACATATCGATATTAATTGCCGTAGAGCCTGTAATATAAAGATTTGGCACATTATTATTCTTTTCTAAATCACGAATATTTTGTACTAGATCTTTTGTCTTGACGGCATTAGAATCAGTTTTTGGCTGAACTGTAATCATTTGATAGTCATTGTTTTTACTTGGTGTTGCTTGCGAAACTGCAGCTACATTACTTAACTTTTTGATATCATTCGTAACTGTTTGAATATCTTGTTGTTCTGAAGTTTTTACCAAAACAACTAAAGTTGCCTGACTCCCTTTACCATAAGCTTCTGTTAGCAAATCATACGCACGTCGTTCAGTTAACTTGTCAGATTTGATTGCATCATTTGGTAATCCCAAATTAATATGCGCAAATGGTGTTGCTGCTACTCCTAAAATTGCGATAACAAGAACAGTCAAGGCTAGCTTATACTTAGTAACGAACTTACCCCAACCACCGTGAATTCTCATCTTGCTAAACACTGATAATACACGATTAGGCTTTTTACCTGTAACGCGATCACCGAGTAACACCAACATAGCCGGAACAAATGTTAATGATGTCAAGATAGCAGTCACAATAGCCATTGCGGCTGTAATGCCCATAACTGATAACATATCAATTCCTAGAACTGTCATGCCTAACAAAGCAACAATAACTGTTGCTCCAGCAAATACAACAGAAGTTCCAGCCGTAGACATTGCTGCTGATAAGGCTTCCTGCTTACTCTTTTCTTGCAATTCTTGACGATAACGAGAAATTAAGAACAATGCGTAATCAATACCAACTGCTAGACCCATCATACCAACTAGTGACATTGAGAAAGTTGCAACGGATAAGAAATTGGTCGAAATAAGAACTAACATCATTCCAATTGCTAAGCCTAATATTGCTGATAAAATAGGAATACCAGCAACAAGTAATGAAGCAAAAGTGATAGCCAAAATAACAAATGCTATAGCAAGTCCTACTACCTCAGCTTTTTCACCATTATCCAAAGCTGATATTGTTACATCACTTGATGTTAACTCTGTTTGTATACTTTCTTTCTTTGTAATTTTAATTGATTTTTCTAATGAATCAATTGTTTTTGTTGAAACATCGGCAGCTTTTTCTTTATACATTACTCGAGCTGTAGCTGTCATGCCATCTTTACTAAAACTGTTAAGCATAGCCGGTTGCACAACCATTTTTACATGTTTATTTTTTTGCACGTCCTGAAATAATTCAGCCATAACTTTTTGATTCTCGGCAGTATTTAATGGCTCACCATTTTTGGAATGCAAAACAATTTGCACTTGCCCTCCAGTTTGTTTAGTACTAGGAAATTCTTTTTCCATTAACGTATTCGCTTTTTCAGATTGCGAACCTTGTATTGTCATTCCTGCACTATCGAAACTAATCCCAAAACTAAGTGCTGCAACAACTGAAATAACAAGTGTTACAAAAAATCCAAAAATTGTTAGTTTAGCATGTCGAAAAATCCATGCCCCTAACTTTCCGAGTGCATTACCCATTCGTTTATTTCTCCTTCAAAATTAATATATATTAACTGTATCAACAAAAAAGAGCTTACACATCGTACAAAAGGGCACACTTTTTGCCCTTTAGGGCAATTGTGATATACTAAGTAACTAAATACTAGGAGATAACAATGTTAAGATTGGAAAAAATGACAGCAGCGCATTTTGATGACTATATGAGTAGATCAATCAAAGAATACGCTTTGGAAAAAGTGCAAGCCGGTAGCTGGACACAGGAAAATTCGCTGGATAATGCAAGACTAACATATGATCGATTATTGCCAGATGGATTAAACACTCCTAATAACTTTCTCTTCTCCATTATCAATGGCGACAACGTTATTGGCTATATTTGGCTTGGACCAGACAGTGAAAACAAGAACATCGCTTTTATTTTCGACTTTGAAATTTATGATGCCTATCAAAATAATGGGTTTGGTTCTCAAGCCATCACACTAGCTTCCACAAAAGCAAAAGCTCTGGGGTTCACCTCAATTGGCTTACACGTTTTTGGTACTAATTCTCGCGCTATACACGTTTACGAAAAAGCTGGCTTTGAAACAACTGATATAAAAATGAAAAAAAAACTATAAAAAAGAGCAGAGATATAGTCAAATATATCTCTGCTCTTTTTATGCATATCTAGACTGGTTTATAATATGTTTTGAATCATATTTTTTAACAATTTGTTGCAATCGTTCACGCGTATCACGTGACCATGATCTTTCTGTCTCTAACTTACTGGTATCACTGGAATAAGCACCATACACACCACATCCATGGTCTTGTAGCGGTTTGAACAATTGATTCAATAAGCTTGATTGTGTGGCATCACCCCACACAGCAACAAACAACGTTGCTTCACGAAAGGACCAAGCATCAAAATCAGGCGACAACTGATTTATAGGACCATCAATAGCACGCACTTCAATGCCCATGACTGCACTAGATTTTAACATGGTATGCAATGCATTAAGTAAATAATCATCAATTTTAGTTAACAGTACATTTTTGACATAGACGTTATTCGCCCCTTTGTGTGGTAAATGCGGTGCCTGAACCAATGTATGATAACTCAAATTGCTCTCATCTTGTTTTTCAACTTTGGCGATGTTTAGTGCGTCATTAAAATTTTTTTCGCACGAATCTGTTTTTTCACCGCACCAGATGTTAGTTGCCTGCACCGAAATAATACTTGAAGTACTGTCGCTTTTGGTTAGCATTAATAAACTACTCATGTTTTCAGTCGTAGTTGTTATCCAAGAATGCCATGCAAACAAAAAATTCGATAAGTCGGTCACGTTATATGACAACTTTTGCAAACCGATTGGTAATTTTTGTCCTGTTTTTGCTGGTTTGACTTGGTCGGCTTGAAAAACAAACTCAGTAACAATACCGACTTGTGAACCTCCGCCACGAATTGCCCAAAATAAGTCGCCATTTTCTTCTTTGTTAACATTACGCTTCTTCCCATCAGCAGTAATGACCGTTGCACCTATTATTCGATCAGTGGTCAATCCTTGTTTCCGCACGAGTAAACCTAACCCACCGGAAGTTGCTAAACCACCAACACCTGTATCGCCAAAGTCACCACTAGACAAAACTAAATCGGCGTTACTAATTTTATCAGCCACATCTCCCCAAACTGCACCAGATTGGATTTTAATAAGACCTTTAGCCTCATCAAGTATGTTCACTTGGTTCATCTGTGATAGATCAATAATGATACCATCATCATTAACTGAATAATTAGTTATACCGTGTCCACCACTACGAACAGAAAAAGGAATTTGATGTCCAACAAAACGCTGCACATTTCCAGCGTACTCAACCACGTGCGAAACGTGTTCATCATTTTCAGCCATGAATACTAATCTAGGATGCCCCACCTTAAAATAATTAGAACTTACCGACTCGTACTTACTGCTATTTCTTGTAACTGCTATGTTACTTAATGTAGCGGGTAACGCTGGCCATTTTTGTTGATTATCACTGTCTGTCATTAGACTGATTTCCCCTTTACGATGAACTAGCTCAATGTGTTTTCACGTTTTGAATTATTAGCAAGAAAAAATAAATAAGTTAAAACCGCAAACGCAGCAAAAAATAAAAATGGTAACTTGATGTTGATTTGATAAATAAATGAACCAAATAATGGTGAAACAATTCCAGCTATTGCTTGTGTCATAGCCACAGTTCCAGCAACCGCTCCTTGTTGATCTTGAGATACAACTAATGATGCACCAGCTGACAACGAGCTCATACCAAATGCTGCTCCTGAACCAATCAATATATAACTTACAACTAACATCCAAAAAGCATTTGCAAGAGCAATTAATAGTAATCCAAGTACAATCAATGGAATACCAACAATCATCATTTTACGTGCTGAGAAATTAAACACTTTAATTTGCAGAATTTGTGTCAACATTAGTGTAATACCTAATATAACAAATAACAATGATGAGGTCTTGGCACTCTGAACAACAGTTTGACCAATATTATCATGTAAATATAATGATGTTAACAATTGTAATCCAACAACAACAAACATGACAGAACAACCTACTAACAACCAGCTCAATAGTTTAACTGAGAAAAACTTTTTTGAACTTTTTTCTTTTTTGTCGTTAACATGATTTTCACTAATGGTCACTTGCTTTTTGGGTAGAATAGCTAACATGACAACAGTGAATACCAATAAAAGGATAATTGTTGTGTAAAATGGCAAATATAAATTACCAGATGTAGAAATCAATCCCCCGATAATTGGTCCAAGAACCATCGCTAATCCAGTTGCAAAACCAAGTGATGACATATCCTTAGCTCGATCTTTTGTTGTTGAAATATCAGCCATGTATGCATTTGCAGCAGTCGGTGTTGTTGTCATGAATATGCCTAACAAAAACCGAGTACCCATCAACCCATAAAAGAATAATGGTACTAATTTTGAAGAAGCAATGGCCATGTGGAATAACGAAACATAAAGAATAAAAAATATGCCCATTCCGAATAACCCAATAATCATAACGATTCGACGCCCGAATACATCACTTAGTTTTCCCCATATTGGAGCAAACAACAACATTGCTGCAGCCCCCAATGAAATCATAATACCAATTTGCCCCGGCATCATGTGTGCTTTAGTTGAAATTGCTGACAAGACTGGCATGGTAATATAAATTCCCAAATACGACACCAGCGTCGCAACAAATAGTTTCTTCTTCATAAAATAAAAATTCCTTTCCTTAGTCACATACTCTAGTGACTAATGTAAAGGAATTTTGAATGCCTTACTGCTCCATTTGAATATTTTTAGCCCAATTAATTAACGTATTCGATATAAATTAATTTTTATAAAGATTACGATACATTTTAGGAGTCATCTGCTTTTCATTTTTAAAGAAGGCGGAAAACTTACTTGTGTTAATATAACCAACCTCATTTGCAATAAACGTGATACTCATATTACTGTTCTTCAAGAGATCACACGCTCTTTTTATTCGAGAAGACATCACGAAACTATGAATGGATTGATCATATGTTGCTCTGAATAGATTTTGCATCGTGGTTAAGCCAATATTATATTTCTCAGATAGTTGTTTCAAAGTTGTTCTTTCACTCATATTTTCTATTAAATAACTATGAATATCATAAATTTTTTTGATATCTTGTACTGGAAAATATGTTTTTGGCAAAACAGATCGGTTAGCCTCCTCAGAATCTAAATAAAGTAATAGTTCAGCAACTTTTAAACATAAAAATTGTAATTGGTTACTCACTCTGACTGTCTCTATATCTTTAAAAAAACGTTCAATGTATTCTGTCTTCAAAATAGTATAATCATCATCTAATAAATATGAATCAATCAATTCATCTAAAAATGATTGTCTTCCCAACAACATTAGAAATTCCGGATTAATTTTTTGTCGATTGACAAGTATGGTAACGCCCTTATAATAACCATTTGCTGCAGAGTAATTATTGCGATCGTCAGAACTTTGAGATAACTTTAAAAATCCTGGTTCTAAAAAAATTGTTTCTTGATTATTTTTAATAAGATTGACAGATCCGCTGTATGCAAAATCTAATCGCAAGATTTTATCTGAAAAAGCAATCGCACTGCCATAGTTTTCAAAGGTATAATCATGAAAAACTAAATCTAGTCCCTGCGTCAATTTGATTGCAACAGGTCGAATATTATCTGAAGCACTAAACAATCTAGTTTTTTTGCCTCTTATTGTACTTGTTATATTTATATTTTTATTCGTCATTAAAGACTATTATACATAATTAATACCACCATCAACCAAAATTGACTGACCTGTAATATAATTTGATTTTTCATCTGCTAAAAATGAAACTAAATTGGCAACATCAGCTGGTTCTTCCCCACGACCTAGTGCAATACCATCAATATATTCTTGCTTTGTTTCTCCTAATGGCCGATCATAAATTTTGGCCATTGCTGCATCAATCTGATCCCACATTGGTGTTAACACAATTCCTGGGCAATAAGCATTAACAGTAATTTTATCTTTTGCCAATTCTTTCGCAGCAGCCTGTGTAATACCACGTACGGCAAATTTGGTAGCAGAATAAATACCCAATAATTCAACTGCCTGATGTCCAGCAATAGAACAAGCATTAATAATTTTACCGCCCTTGCCTTGCTTCTTAAACTGCTTTGCTGCGGCTTGAATACCATAAATTGTTCCATTAACATTAATGTTAAAAATTTTGGTAATTTCTTCAGGTTTTGCATCTACAATAGCTGCAATTTGAGCAATACCAGCATTATTTACAAAAACATCTAAATGACCGAAGTCGTTCACAACGTCATCAACTAACTTGAACATGTCCTCATGACTCGAAATGTCAACGTAGTAACCCTTTGAATCATTACCAACTTCTTCGGCAACTTTCACCGCATTATCTTTGTTCAAATCAGCAACTGCGACAGTGAAACCGTCTGAAGCGAGTTGCTTAACAATACCCTCGCCAATTCCTTGTCCACCACCAGTAACAACTGCAACTTTAACCATGTGAATTTCCTCCTTTTTAATTACAACTACATTATAGTATTGTAAACCCTTCCATGCAAGTTTTACAATTTTATTTGTGATTAATAAAACAAAAAAGGATAAATTATATACAGATCTATCCTTTTTATATTTTATTATTTAACTATCTTTCGAAATGACTGTGGTCGTCCTATTAGAAAACCAAATGGTGGTACTTTATAGAAAAAATAACACAGCGCGTATCCCATTAGAGCTGTGACTACATAAACAAAAGGTAGCATAATTAGTAATAGCCAATCATTAGCAATTGTTATGCTTGATAACATAACAACCATCAGCGCCAATGGCAAAGTTTGCGACAAATAAATACCAAATGAAATTTTAGCACCTATACCAACAAAGTTTGTTGCAAACTTGGGCAAATAATCTTTTCTCAAATCTGCATAACGCAATCCTAACCAAATAATATAACCAATAATTACAATATCATAAACAAAAATGAATGGCTGATGAACTTCTTCTGCCTTATCAAGAGACAAATGCAATATATTAATATTGTAAAAAAACAAGAGTATAGTGCCGGCAGCACAAATTAACGATGCCTTACCTAACCAAGTGTGCCATTTACGGATAAATGTAATAAATTCCTGATAGTGTATGGCTGCATATCCGCCCATAATAAAGTAGAATTGGTAAACAAATACATTAAATCCATAATTTTTCAGCAAGTATGGCCATCCATTAGTATCAACATTTGGCAATTGATACTTAATAAGGAAAAGCAATATTAGTTGTGCAACTGCAGAAGTTATAATAATTACATTATGATTTGCTTCAAATTTCTTAAACAACCATACAATTACTGGAAAAATTAAATACAGCTGCAATGTGACAAGTATATAATACATATAATAATCATCCCCATATACTGATAAATGTACCCATTTAGCTATAAATGTGCTGAATGATGGATTACTTTCAGTAGCTGTTAAGATAGCTGTCCAACTCAGATAAGGTACTAAAACCCCAAGGTATCTTTTTTTCCAAAATTTTAAAACATTAAGAGGCTTAAAGTAATTGTTCATAAACAACACTAGTCCTGTTACAAACATGAAGCCCATTCTAGTGAAATGTAACGAAATATGTGTGGCCATCAAAATACTGTAGGGAATTGAATCTGTTGCCATTTTATGTGTTACAAGCGTAGTCGTATGATTCGCCAAAACTCCTAAGATAAAAACAATACGAAAAAAATCTACCTCAAATAAATAAACACGCTTATTTGCTTGTTGCATGCTGATTTTCACCTTTCAAACGTTCAATTAATTGTGGTCGTAAAACCTTACCTGTTTGATTTCTTGGAAAAGCACCAGTAATTAAATATTCTGAAGGTTGTTCATACTTTGCTAATTCGTGTGATACTTTTTCTTTAATTGCTTTAATTTTTTGATCATAATTATCCAAACGGTCTAGATGCAAAGCAGCAACTACACGCTCACCATATAATTCATCTGGTAATCCAATGACAGCAACTTCTGTGACAAATTCAAATTGTGAAATAATACTTTCTACTTTTGCCGGAGCAATTTTCTCACCACCATGATTGATAATCTCTTTTATTCTACCAATCACATATAAGTAACCATCTTCATCAAAATAACCGATATCTCCTGTTCGAAAATACCCATCTATCAAAATATTATCTTTGGGATCAAGATATTGCTGTAAAACTCGGGGGCCTCTCAATATGATTTCACCGTGCTGATTCGCCTTATAAGTCACACCATAATTAGTTGAATAAATAGCGATATCCGTATCAACAACTGGCCCAACAGATCCAATTTTAGGTTTGTCTAATGGATTAATTGAAACGACAGTTGTTGATTCAGTCATACCATATCCCTCTTGTACCCTGACATTGAATCGTTCTTCAAAACTAGTCAGCAACTGCTTAGGTAGTGAAAAAGAAGCTGACCGTACATATTGAAGTTGAATAATATCTTTTAGTTTTTCGTATTGTGCGTTACTTTTTTCATTTTTCAATAAAATATTAATAATTGTTGGTACAACTGATAGCCAAGTTACTTGATAATCGGCTACAATTTTCCAAAATTTACTAGCAGAAAACTTTGGCGCAACAATCACTTGGCAACCGTTAACACGTGATGTCACTGTAGAAACAATTTGTGCATTAATATGAAACATCGGCATAACAATTAAAGCATGATCTGTTTCTTTAATATTTTGACTTTTTGTGACAGCTTTTGTAGCCAATAATATTTTTTCATTCGTAATACCAACTCTTTTTGGTTTGCCAGTGGTGCCTGACGTATTTAAAATTAATGCAAGTTGTTTTTCTTCTTCATTTGAAATATGTTGTAAAGGTTGCCCATTAAATGCATAATAATTAACCGATTGATCCAATATTGCAAACGTTTTACTCAAAAGAATACCTTGATCATCCAATTCTAAACGTAGTCGCTCACTAACAATTGCACCAGAATACTGATACTCGGTAAATTCATTCAGAATTTCTTTAACACCTGTTGTTTCAGAAATAGGATGGGCTATTGCGCCAAGTTCCCATAGAGTTTGTTCAATGATTGTCATCCATATCGTATTACTCAAAGCAATTAAAACAACATCCCCTCGATTAATATTTTGTTTTATAAACTGCTGACGGAATAAATCAATTCTCTCTTTAACTTCATTTCCAGTTAATTTAAGATTACTTTCAGCATCTATTAATTGAATTTCCTTTGCATGTAATAATAATTGTTTATTCAACTTATCGAGTAATATTGACATATTATTTTTTTACCATCTTTTCTATTTTTCAACATTCAAAACAGCATCACTAACGACAATTTTTTTAGTTATCAGTTTCTGTTCATAAAATAAGTCTGCGATATCTTGTTGTTCCTTTACAACAGACGATGTGATACTAGTAATTGTAAAGTCTTTACGATTAACCATTTTTTCGATAACTGACTTTTTCATACTTAATGACTTAACTAGTAATTTTGAAACCTTAGATTTATTGCTATTTGCCCACTTCATATCTTCAGACAAGAATTTTACTAAATAAGCCGAAACTTTTTTATTTTTCTTAGCAAACGATTGCGTAGACAGTACAAAATCACGATTTTTACTCAATCCTTTGCCTGTTGTTAAAACTTGTGCATATTGAGTTACTTGTGCCTGTGCGGTATAGGGATCCCAAGTGACCCAAGCGTCAATTTTTCCCTGTCCAAAAGCAATACTAGCATCGGTTTGTTTCATATTTACTAAAGTCACATCGCTCGAACTTAAACCAGCCTTTTTTAAAGCACTCAGAAGTAAGTATTGTGAACTAGTCCCTTGTGTATAGGCAATACGTTTACCTTTCAGTTCTGATAAATTTGATATAGTTGAACCGTTTGGAATAACAATAGCTGAACCACTTGATTTACTTGCGCCAACTGCTATATATGCGATATCTGTTTTAGATGCTTGAGCCGTAACAGGAGGTGTGTCACCAGTACGAGCATAGTCAATGCTACCACTTGCCAATGCTTGCATTTCTGCAGCACCATCAGCAAATTCACGGTATACAATTTTATATCCTTGATCCTTCATATTTTTTGCAAGTTCACCATGTTGCTTAGCAATGTCAATTGGATCTCCCTTTTGATAACCAACTGTAATGGTCTGCAACGTTGATTTTTTTTCAACCGTTTGTGTGTAACCATATACCGCACAAATTATCCAAAATAACAAAAAAATAACTAGCATTAGTTTCCGAATTAATTGCGTCATTTTTCTTCCTCGCTAGTTGTTAAGATGAATTCTTGAACTTTCTCAATCACCTCAGCTAGATCTGTTCGTGTATCATTCTTTCGTGTGCCATCCACAATCAAACCCAAATGGCCATCTTTAACAGCCACCACACGATTTCCTAACAAAACTGCTTCTTGAACATCATGAGTGATTAGAATTGTTGTTAAATTTGATTCATCAACGATTTTAGCAATCAAACGTTGCATTTTTAAACGTGTTAACGCATCCAAAGCACCTAATGGTTCATCTAACAGTAAAATCTTAGGCCGTGACATTAAGGCACGAGCAAGAGCAACACGTTGTTTCTGACCACCAGATAACTGCTGAGGATAAGAGGTGCATTTATCACCAAGTTCCACTTTTTCAAGTAGTTTTAGTGCATAATCCTTAACTTCTTTATTTTTATTCCCAAAAGTGACATTATCGATAACTGTCATCCACGGTAATAATCGTGCGTCCTGAAACATCACTCGAGCAATTTCATTTTTACCATTTAATGGCTTATCATTGATTGTAATAACACCAGAAGTAGGTGTTTCTAAACCGGCAATTAACCTTAATAAAGTGGTTTTACCTCCACCACTTTCGCCAACAAATGAAATAAATTCACCTGCTTGAATATCAAAATTAATACTTTTTAGAACTTGCTTGTTGCCATATGACTTATTGATTTTATCTAAAGCTATTACTGAACTCATATTCCTATCCTTTTTGCCAATTTAGCAGAATACTTTCAAAACTCAATGCAATCCAATCAGATACTTTACCGAGAAAAGCATAAATCAAGATACTCAAAAAGATTGTTGGCATGTCCAAAAACTGTTGTGCATTGGTTTCCATATAACCTATACCCGAACTTGACGAAATCGTTTCAGACACAATTAATGTTGTCCACATGACACCTAAAGCATAACGAAATCCCATCAAAATCGATGGTAAGGCCCCTGGTATAATAATTTTCATCAACATTTGCTTACGACTTAATGCGTACGAGGAACCCATTTCAATCAAATTTTTGTCGATAGACCTTATACCATGAAAGGTATTGATATAGATTGGAAAAAATACACCAACAGCAACTAATGAAATTTTTGCACTTTCACCAATACCAAGCCAAATAATAACTAAAGGAATTAATGCCAAGTGAGGAATGTTACGAATCATTTGGATTGAACTATTGAAAAATCTTTGGGCAAGTAACGATATACCATTAATACCACCAAATACTAAGCCTAAAGTTCCACCGATTAATAATCCAGAAGTAGCTCTGTACAATGAAATACTCATATTTCGCTGTAATTCACCACTTTGGAGTAGTTCGATACATTTATTAATAACCGCCACTGGCGTTGGCAATAATGAATCATCAATTAAATTAATACTGGTTGTTACTTGCCACGTAACTAAAATCAAAACAGGTAATATAAATGGAATCATTACCTGAAACCCAATATTACTTTTGTCCCTGACACTTGACATACATGTTCTCCTAACTTTTTTATGACAAAAGATTTTTACGTTCTATTCTAAAATAGCTCGTTACTTTTTGTAAGCTTATCTTATCTTGTGTAGATTAATTGAAAACAAAAAAACGTGTTAAATTCGTATTTAATTTATTTAATAAAAATGCTTTGGAATTGATAAACGCTGGTCATATAACAATTGAAAATAAAAAAGACAAACACTGTTTGGTTTGTCTCTTGTTCTAAGAAGAAGTTTTTATAATTCGAAAAAGTCAATTATAGTTTAGAATCTCACCTTTTGTTGGTAGATAAACATTTAGTCCTGCACTTACTAATTCTGATGCTTCCTTTTCTGGTTTGAATGAATGCCAAGGAACTGTTTGCTTGGCATTCACATGTTGAGCTAGGGCCACTAAATCATTGGGTTTGGCATGACCACTGGCACCCATTAATTGTAAAGCTACGTTTCTCGTCTCTAGATAAGTTGATAGTTCGAAAAAACGAGGATCATATTCACCTAATGGTTCGCCATTCATGTGCAAGTAGACAAATTGTTTATCAAATTGATCCAAATCATGCAATTGATCAAATCGGTTTTGAATAACATAATGGCTAGGGTCTGAAACAACCTTCGACCAATCAATTTCTTGAACGTTTTTAATGCCCATGGCTTTTAAAATAACTGTGAATCGATGATCCCATAAAAGTTCTCGATTATTCTCATGTGCAGTGTTTTGTAATGCCAACAATCGATCAATATTTCTTTCATATGGATTAACAACAACTAATTCTTCAGTTTCTTTTAATATCTTGGCAAAATCCATTTGCAAAGATTGTTCAGTTTGACGAACACATTCATCGCTTTGATTCTCAAAACTAAATTCTGTTCCTTCCAACAAAAACAAATCAATTTTATTATCGTGGAGGACATTTGCCCAATGTTCAACTCTTTCTGAATGTGGACCATCTAAACGGACATCCCCACTATGAACAAAAATGTGTTTCCCATCACTTACACGAATGGCTGAAGCACCACGTATATCATGATCCGTTTCAAAAAAAGTTACTTCAAACGGTCCAAAATTTATTGGTTTTTCATAATCAATTATCTTAACATTTGCATATGGCGCATGCTCAACACCTAAATTAATTAATACTTGATACAAATCAGCCGAATCTTGACTCATATAAACATCTGTGGGACTTGTTAAATATTTAAGCGCACCCATATGGTCTAAATGTAAGTGCGAAACGAAAATTGTGCTTTTTAAATCACTTTGCATATTCTGAAATAAACTAGGTAAATTAGGTAATGTGCCATCATTTAGTAAATCAGTTGCCGGTGTTGTTGCTGGCGCAAAATTAACGCCAAAATCCATTATTAATCGTGTTTGCTGATTAGTAAAAGTTACGACGTTACCACCAATTGTATTTAATCCATTTAAAAATTCTACTTGTGTACTCATTTATTTATTCTCTTGCAAAGTTTTCTTAGTTTGATCAGCTAACGTATTCAAAGCATCAGATGCTGATGTGTTTTTTGTTAGCATCGCATCAACAGCAGTAGCCAAATTAGTACGATAATCTTGGTAACCTAAGAATGCTGTATCAGAAAATGCACTAGTCAATGATTCCGATGCTGCTTTAGCTAATGGATTTTTATCCAAGTAAGCTTTATAAGCTGCCGATTTTGTAGCAGTCTTAGTAATTGGTAAATACCCAGTAGCTTCCGCCCACTTTTCAGTTTGCTTATCAGACATTAGAAACTTCATAAATGCCCATGCACCAGACTGCTGCTTTTTAGAGGCTGTTGCTGTGACAACTAAACTATTTCCTGCTAATACAGTCGCTGATTTACCCTGATATGATGGTAGTGGAGCAGTTCCCCAATCAAAGTCTTTTGCAGCCGCAGCTTGTGTGGCTGTAATACCTGCTGATGATGAAAATGTTAGAGCCGTCTTACCGTTAACAAAATTTGTTGTGCCATAAATATCTGATCCAGCTGTCTTTGCTGTCCCATCACTTACCATATCTGTAATTAACTTAGCTGCTGCCACAGCTTTTTTTGAGTTTACATTAACTTTCCCACCACTAGTAACAAGCGAGTCACCAGCAGAATGCACCATAGAATCCCACTCCATATCAAATGATTTATCAAATCCTACAGTCGCAATACCGTCTTTTTTTAATACTTCTGACATGTTAGCAATATCATCCCAAGTTTTTGGAACTGATAAGTTATATTTCTTCAGTAAAGTTTTGTTATAAAACATTTCACGTACAGATGCAGAAAAAGGTGTTGAATAATACTCACCCTTATATTTTGATTGTTGTAGAAATCCAGAATAAATATTATTTAATTGTTTCTTCGACAAACCATTTTTACCAGTCACTTGTGACTGAATAGATGTTACAATACCATCTTTAGCATAATCTGGAATTTGTGTGTATGTCGCTTGTGCCATAACTGGCAAAGTTTTTGACTTAGCACCAGCCATGATTTTTTGGTTCAAAGTTGTATAATCACCCTGCGCAGTTGCCACAACCTTATACTGCTTTTGCGACTTATTAAAAGCATCAATACGTTTTTGCAAAGCTTCCTTGTATGGCCCAGCCATTGCATGCCAAAAAGTGATTTTGACTGGTTTAGTCGTGGCTGCACTTACTGTCGACGTATCTACAGCTGACAAACCAGCAAATAACGAGCTTGCCAAAATTGTAATAGCAGACCATGCTGCAACTTTTTTCCCTGTACTCATATGTACACATTTCCTTTCGTGTTCCCGAAAAAATTCACTGCTCTATTTTATAAGCAGCAAACAAATTTCATCATCAGATAAAATCTCTTTACTGCCCATAAAAATTAGGCCATGTACTATCCTTTAATGCCACCACCTGAAATGCCAGCAACAACATACTTATTCAAAAACAAATACAAAATAGCCATTGGTAATATAACAAAAGTTGATGCTGCCATTAATTCTGGATAATTAACACCAGAATCGGAACTAAAAGCTTGTAACCCAACAGGTAATGTTCGCATCTTATCCGTATTAGTAACAATAAGTGGCCACATAAACGAGTTCCAAGAACCAATCACTTGCAGTAATCCGATAGCAGTAATAGACGACTTTGAATTAGGTACCAAAATCTGCCACAAAAACTTCCAATCTGATGCACCATCAAGTTTAGCCGCATAATATAATTGATCAGGAACACTGGCAAATGATTGACGTAATGTAAAGACTGCAAAAAAACTAGCCAACCAAGGAATAATCAAGGCACCATAGGTATTTACCAAGTGTAATTGCGACAATGTCACAAAGTTTGGAATAATAAGCATTTCTCCTGGTACCATCATCGTTGCCAACAATATAGTAAAAAGAAAAGTTTTACCACGAAAATTCATCTTTGCAAAAGCAAATGCTGCCATAATCGCAGTAATTATCTGACCAACTGTTGTTATTAATGCTACTACGACCGAATTGATCAAATAAGTCGCAAACGGTGCCGCGTGCCATGCAGCAATCCAATTGGTTAGCTGAAGTTTTTTTGGTAACCAGGTTGGTGGTGTTTGTAACGCTTCAAAACCAGTTTTAAATGATGTTGAAATCATCCAAAAGAATGGTAATAACATTGTCAGCGCACCAATTACTAATAATGAATAAACCATTATTTTTGATAGTTTCTTTTTCATTATTATCTCCCTTTAATAATGTACATGTTTTTTGCTGACCCACATTTGGATCAATGTTACAAACAAAATCATAAAGAATAGTACAACTCCCGCAGCAGCTGCAATACCATATTTATTTTGTTCATAAAACATGCGATAAAGATAAAATACGACTGTCATTGCGGAATTACCAGGCCCAGCTTGTCCACCAAATAGTGAAAATATTTCATCAAATACTTTAAATGATCCGATTACAGCATTGATAGCAATTAGAAATGTCATTGGACTAATCATAGGAACTGTTACGTGACAAAATCGTTGCCATGCATTAGCACCATCTAGCCGTGCTGCACTATATAAACGCTTATCTACGTTATTCAATGCCACTAAAAACAGCATAATATTAAATCCTAGGCTCTTCCAAATTGCTAAAATAATAAGCGCTGGCAAAGCCCATTTAGGATCATTTAACCAGTCAATTGGTTGAATACCAATAAAACTCAAAAAATAATTTATTAAACCAGAATCTCTATTGTATAACCATTTCCATACCATCGATATTGCTACAATGCTTGTCACAAATGGTAGAAAATATACTGTGCGAAAAAAACCAGCTAAAACTTTGATTTGATTCAATAGCACCGCAATTGTCAATGAAATAACAACCTCAAGTGGCACAACACCGACAACAAAAATCAACGTATTAGCCACTGCTGAGTGAAAAAGTGCGTCATCCCATAAATATTTAAAATTATCAAAACCAATCGCTAAAATTTGATTTGTAAAAAAATTATATTCGGTATAGAAGCTCATTGCCAAACTTGAAATGATTGGATACAAACTGAATACTGCTACAATGGTTAGCATTGGTAAAACATATAACCAACCCTTTAAATTTTGTTTCCACGTTGGCTTCTGGTTTGTCATCATAGTTGCTCACCTCTTAAGGATAAACGGTGTCCCTCATTATCAAATGCATATACACCGTCTAATTTTGCAAATATTGTTATGACTTTGTTGACAATCACATTAGTATTAATACCCGTTGCAATCAAGTATTGCTCTTTAAATATTATTGTTGCTTGACGCTCATGACCAAACGAGAGAACTTCCTGTACATTTGCTTGCAATTGAATCGCAGGATTGTTCGTTTCATTAGTCAATGCTTCAGCACGAATACCAATTGTTGCAACTTCACCATTAAATAATTGCTGCACACTGTCTCCAAAATAGCTGGCATCAATAACATTCAAAGCCGGTTCACCAATAAAATTAGCCACAAACTGATTTTTGGGATTTTCATAAAGTGACTGTGGGTCATCATATTGTTGAATTCGACCATCATTTAGTAACATTATTTTATCTGCCACATGCATGGCTTCACTTTGATCATGAGTTACGAAGACAGTAGTAACACCAGTTTCTTTTTGAATACGACGAATTTCTTCTCTCATCTCAACGCGTAAACGTGCGTCTAAATTAGATAATGGCTCATCTAATAATAAAATATTTGGAGATTTTGCCAAGGCGCGAGCAATAGCGACTCTTTGTTGCTGTCCGCCAGATAAATCACTGGGTTTCTTATTAATTTGATCATCAACACGAACTAACTTTGCCAGTTCCAAGGCGCGTTTCTTTCGTGCTACTTTATCAATTTTAGCCATTTTCATTGGAAAAATTATATTGTCCAATACTGTCATATGGGGATATAAAGCATAATTTTGAAAAACCATACCAACACCACGCTCTAAAGCATCTTGTTTGGTCACATTTTGTTGTCCAAAATAAATTTCACCTGTTGTGGCTGATAATAAACCAGAAATCAAATTCAAAGTTGTTGATTTACCACCACCAGAAGGGCCAAGAAGGGCAACTAATTGGCCATCAGTGATATCAAAATCCATGTCATGTAGGACCTCAACACCATTACCATATGTCAAGGTCACGTGATTAAATTTAACTTCCACTTTATTTTCCTCTTCTTATTGTCATCAGTATCATAAAATAAGACAAAATTTCTCCAATTCAACTGTTGAAAAGGACAACTATTGTCTATGCAATAAATATACCAATCAAGCGTCAAGATTTTGTCAAGGTTTGATATAAATATCATCAAAATCGAAAAGATTTTATAATTAGCTGCAACAAAAAAAGTGAGACCTATGACAGGTCTCACTTTGAATTAAAATAAAAAACGCTATCTCAGAAGAGATAGCGGGTAGGTAGATAGATACTACCCAGTTGGTCTTAAATAATATACCACATTATTGCCATGATTGCAATAATTCTTTAACAGTCAATTGTCCTGGTGCACTTTGATTAGTGCCATCCAAAGTAGCAAATGTCAATTCAGAACCATATTGGTAACCTTCAACTCGCGTACGTTTACCTAATTCGCCCATACTCATGGTTATTAAGGGTTGTAACACCTCAGCATCACGAGTTACATCCAGCAAATACTGGACATCTTCCTCAACTTTAGGCGTTACAGCTATCTTTATGATATCTGCTACAGTCTCAGACATATCTTTAATCATATTAGACAAATTTTTTGGTGTGCTATTAATATCATGGTATGAAAGTATTACTGGCACATTGGAATGATGAGCGGCCTCCATAATGCTCTTTCTTAATGGCTCATCTAATGTATATTCAACATCAACAGCAGCAAAGGGGTAGCCCGAATGTAATGCCGATATAACGAAAGTTGCATATTCAATCGCACTCATTTCGCCCTTCCCACCTTGTTCTACTGTTCGATAGGTTAAAATAATAGGAAATCCACCAATACTATTAAACACTGTTCCAGTCAGTTCTTTAATAATTTGTGCATTCATCTGCGGCCAATTAGCCATAAACTCCTGTTTTGCATTGTCAATTTCTGATAGCATTTTTGCTTCAGTCATTGCCGAAACTTCTTTTTGTGCCAACTCATTTTGCGCGCCAGTCTTAACTTGCTGCCACATAACAGCTTGGCTAAAGTCATCAGCAATATAATCCGCTCGCCATTCAACGATATCCGGGTTTTGTTGCTGCAATTTTTGCGCAAAAGGACTAAATTTGTCTGTAGGGCCCAAAGTTAATGGCACAGCAATAATAGGCTTGTCTGTATTTCCAGGTATCTTTAATAATTCTCTCAATGTTGTCATAGGACTCTATAGACGATCCAAACCATTTGAGGCTTCAATTGTTGCCTAATTTGGTATTTTTCGTCACTACTTTCAGGTAATTTTTTGAATTGTTCTTCAGAAACAATTGTAAACCGATTTTGTTCTTTTATAAAGCTTTGTAATGCCACAACTTTACTTGGGGCAAACATAATTGAAGGTCCCCACGCATTGTCCAAGTTGACGGAGGTTAAATATCTCTTCATCAGGCCTTCAGTTGCTGCATGAACCAATGCTACATTGCGTTTGAACTCTGTATTTTCAATCACACTCATTGTCATTAATGGAAGTGAGAAAGTTGTTTCAATGTCAATATCAGACCAATTTAAATAATTAAAATCTGACCAGTTTAAGCTTGGCTCTTGATTTGATTTAAACGCAACTGGTAAAACTATTTTGTCACCCTTGTATGCTTTCAAATTCAGCAAAATTTCCTCAAAACTACTATGTAAAACAAGCGTTTCATCTGTCAAATAATGTTGTGCAGCGCGCTCAGAATCCGTACCATTAGGGCCTAACGTATGTAATTTCATAAATCACCTATTTAACTGTTTGTTCTCTTTATCTATCGCTGCTTGCATTAGAATAGTCATGATACCATCAATCATATCATCTGTAATGTCACTTGATGTGCTAAAGTCAGATTTCAATTCTGAACGTAATTTTAACATACGATCATGTTGTACGGTTGGCATACCAAATTTTTCTTTATATCTAGCAACTGCCTCAACAACTTGAAAACGTTCTGAAATAGTTTGGAAGATTTGTCGGTCAAAAGCATCTATTTGAGAACGTAACTGGAGTAATGCTAACTCGTCTTCATTAGCACTAAATAAGGCAATGATTTCCGCAGCAATTCGAGCTGGTGTTTTACCCACCGTTTCAACGGTAAAGTTAGCAACCTCATCATACTTGGGATCCCGTGTTTGCCATAATGCAAAAAAGTCTGCAGTAGACTTTTCTTGTAATAATGGTCGTTGTCCTTCGAGAATCAAACGTCCAATAGTACTTTCTAAATTACCATGTAAATAGATAATCGTTGCTGGTGAACGGCGTAAAACTTCCAAATTTTCTGATCGCTCAACCACGCCACCACCCGTTGCAACAATTCCCTTGAATGTCTGGACATCACTTAAAACTTTCGTTTCTAATTCTCGGAATCCTTGCTCTCCACGCTCTTCAAATATTTCTGAAATCTTCTTTCCAGCGACACGTTCAATTTCAGAATCAATATCTATAAATTTTGAGTGATGTTGTCGAGCTATCTCTTTACCGACAGTTGTTTTCCCAGCGCCCATGAATCCAATGAGCATCAATGTATCTGGTTCTTTAATCATAGTTTTCTCACTTTAACAATAAATTTTTTCTTGAATGTTGCGCCGATGCAATTAAAGTCATCAATGTAGCTGAATCATTATTTTCAATTGCCTGAGAAAACAATTGTAATTGCTTATTGAGCAACGCTTGGCTAGACAAAATTGCTTCTTTATTACTTAGCAACACATCTGTCCATAGTTTCGGATCACTTTCTGCAATACGTGTCATGTCCTTAAAGCCACCAGCAACATATTGACCAAATGTTGCTGAATCTCCTAATTGATTTGTAGCAGTATTCATTAACGAAAAAGACAAGATATGAGGAACATCACTAATGATTGCCATTAACTCATCGTGCTTCTCAATCGATATAGACATAAAGTTCGCACTGATCGGTTCCAAAATATTCTGGATATCAATCGTTTGGCTAATAGAACTTGGGATAAGAAAATATGAAGTATCTTTGTACAGAGATTCATTTGCCCACATAACACCACTTTGATGTGTTCCCGCCATGGCATGCCCACCAATAAAGTGAATTTCTTTTGGCGTTAATACTTCTTCGGCCATTGTCATAATATCTCGTTTGGTTGAACCTGTATCAGTGATAACCACTTCCTGCTTTAATGGCAGAGACGCCAATTTACGAATATTGTCTTCGATATGAGTAACTGGTGTCGCTAAAATAATAACATCAGCCTGTGGTGCAACCATATCTAAATCAGATGCCACACTAGAAACAATATTGTTATTTTTGGCGTAAGACAACGAATCATCATTCACATCAACACCAATTACTTCGTTCTCAGGTTGCGCATTCAAAATTTTAGCTAAAGAAGCACCCATTTCCCCAAGGCCAACAATTACTATATTTCTCATAACAATTCTCTCTCAATTATTGAAGAAATATCTTCCATGAATCCAGGATAAGAAACACTCATCGCCTCTTCACCGGTTAATACCACGTCCCCTTCGGTAATCAAAGAGGCGACCACATTCATCATGCCAATACGGTGATCTCCATGTGAATCAAGTAACGCTGAACCATTTTCAGCATGTAGCGATGTACCACCATGAATAACCATACCGTCTGGCTTTTCTTCAATATTAGCACCTAATTTTGTTAATTCACTGATAACAGTTGCAATTCTATCTGTTTCCTTAACACGTAATTCTTCCGCTCCACTAATTATAGTGTCCCCGACTGCTTGCGTAGCTGCTAATGCTAAAATTGGAAGCTCATCTACAGCACTAGGAATATCAGCCGCAGTAATTTCAATACCTTTTAAAGTTTGCGCCTTAATCGTAATATCTGCCAGAGGTTCCCCATCAGAAGGGATGTCATTTTGCAAGATCTTGGCACCCATCCGCTCAAGTAATTTAATCACACCATCACGCGTTGGATTAACACCGACTTTTTTAATTCTAATATCAGAATTTGGTGTAATTAACCCAGCCACCATAAAAAAGGCAGCACTAGAAATATCTGAAGGCACAAGAACTTGTTGGCCATTTAATTGTGGTTGTTTTTTGACAGTTATTACGCCATCTTCGGTTTTTATTTCTCCACCAAATTGACGCAACATACGTTCCGTATGATCACGTGATGGTAACTTTTCAATAACTGTCGTTTCACCATCTGCCTGCATTCCAGCTAATAATATAGCACTTTTAACTTGTGCTGAAGCCACTGGCATATGATAAGTGATTCCTGTTAGCTTATCATTCGCTTTGATTACAGCAGGTAAAAAGCCTTCGTTCGTCAATTCGAATTGTGCATGCATCAAAGATAATGGATCAGCAACACGACGTAGTGGTCTTTTACTTAAGGATGCGTCCCCAAAAATATTTAGATCAAAAGGTTGTTTGCTTAGCAAGCCCATCAAAAGTCGAGTTGAAGTTCCTGAGTTTCCCATGTCTAAACCATGTAATGGCTCTGTAAAGTTAGTCAACCCTTTTCCTATTACCGTAGCTCGCGTACTAGTACAATCGATTTCTACACCAAGCGCACGAAAAACACCCATGGTATGCATCACATCATCTGACATCAAAAAATTATCGATAACTGTTTTTCCATCAGCAATTGCTCCAAACATCAATGCACGGTGTGATATAGACTTATCTCCTGGAACAGTTATTTCGCCGTGAAGTCCTGATTTAGATGCTTTTGTGAGTTTAATCATATTTTTATCCTTTTTTGTATTATGTACATAGCCGAAGCTATATTAAAACTTTCTTATTTCTTCACGATATACTGCCACTTGCTCTTTCATACGTTCAATGTTATCTGCATCAAATTTATCCAAAACAGCTTTGGCCAATTCGATAGCGACCATTGCCTCCGCAATCACAGCAGCTGCAGTAACCGCAGTTGTGTCTGAACGTTCTATGGATGCACGGTGGTCTTCATGTGTATCGATATCAACTGACTGCATAGGACGATACAAAGTGGGAATAGGCTTAACAACACCACGAACCACAATTGCTTCTCCTGTCGTCATACCGCCTTCAAAACCACCGAGATTATCAGAACCGCGATAAAAGCCACGTTCTTCGTTCCAAAAAATTTCATCCATGACTTGATCGCCATACTTTTCTGCGTTATCAAAACCGCCACCAAATTGAACACCTTTGAAGGCATTGATACCAACAATAGCGTTGGCAATTTTAGCATCTAACTTTGTATCGGCAGATACATATGAGCCCAATCCAACAGGCATACCTGTCGCAATAACTTGAACTTGGCCTCCCACAGTATTTGCATCACGCTTTGTTTTATCAATTACTTCTTTAATAGCTTCATCAGCTTCAGCATTTAGAGCACGTGTGTCGAAACCTTCTGTCACAACCCGCAACTCTTGCAGATTCTTATACTTAGTTAACTCATTTAGGTCGGACTTAGCAGGTCCAACATTCACAACAAATCCATGAACATCAACACCTATTTCGGCCAGTAATTTTTTGGCAACAGCACCGACTGCAACACGCATTGTCGTTTCACGAGCCGAAGATCTTTCCAAAACATTGCGTAAATCTTCACGGTGACGATACTTCATCCCACCAACTAAATCAGCATGTCCTGGTCGTGGCCTCATTACCTTACGAAGTGTATTCTCTGAGGTTGCTAGTTCATTAGGCGCCATAATTTTTGACCAGTTATTATGGTCGTCATTATGAACATTCAACGTAATTGGTGACCCAAGAGTAGTTTGGTGACGAATACCTGTCAAAAAAGTAACTGTATCTGTTTCGATCTTTTGACGATCTCCTCGACCATAACCGCGTTGACGGCGAGCTAGTTGCTCATTCACATCTTCTTGGCTAATGTGTAACCCAGCAGGGATACCTTCAATAACAGCAATTTCTTCAGGGCCATGGCTTTCACCAGCAGTAACATATCTCATGTTTAATTCTCCACAAATGCCGGCATGTCGGCAATTTTTTTCTTTACAATAATTGGCTGACCTATTTTTTCAAGAGCTACTAAATTCAAAACACCATCATGATTTTTTTTATCATTGATCAAGTGGTTAAAAAAGTCAGTTGTCCCGATAAAATGCGATTGTGTTGGTAAACCAACAGCTTCCAATCGACTTAATAATTCAGTAGTTAGCCCTCTAGGCATTATACCATGTTGTTCAAATCGACTGCTAATAGCAATCATACCAATCGCCACAGCCTCCCCATGACGCAGTTCACCATGAGCTAATAGTTCAATCGCGTGACCAAAAGTATGCCCAAAATTCAGAAACTGGCGTTCTCCAGATTCCTTTTCATCAGCCATCACTACACTAGCCTTATAAGCAATCGCACGTTTTGACAATTCTTGCGCATGATGCCGTATATCCGCCACCGATTTGATTTGACCAGTAAAATCAAAAAAGTCTTGATTAGCCAATGCTGATGTTTTAACAACTTCCGCATAGCCTTCCACTAAATCACGGTCCGTCAGTGTATTCAAATAAGTAACATCTACTAAATCTAAATCCGGCTGATAAAAAGAACCAGCAATATTTTTTGTATTACCAAGATTCACAGCCGTCTTACCACCAACTGACGAATCAACTTGAGCTGTTAATGACGTCGCAATTTGAATAAAAGCAATTCCGCGCATGTATAAAGAGGCGACTACTCCACCTAAATCACCAATAACGCCACCGCCTAATGCAATAACACCATCGCCACGCGTAAATCCAGCAGTTGCCATTTTAGCAATCAATTCACCAGCCACTGACAAAGATTTTGATGACTCTCCGGCTGGAACTTCTAGCTCGAGTATATCAAATCCTGCTTCACGTAATTGCTTTGCTGTGTCCTTTAAATACAATGGCCCAACGTTGCTATCTGTTAATAGTGCAATCTTTCGTGCAGACCACACAGTCGAAATTTCTTGACCCAGACGCGTATGTAGAGTGTTGTCAATTTTCACATCATACTTTTTTGTCGCTAAATCAACTGTAATTGTGCTCATTTTATCGCCTCGCGCACCTTGTTTGCTTTCTCTGTCAATTGTTTGAATTGTGCTGGTGTCAATGCTTGGGCCCCATCAACAAAGGCATGTGACGGATCATCATGTATTTCGGTCATCAAACCTTGTGCACCAGCAGCAATTGCAGCCAAAGCAAGCGGTTCAACAAACTTTGAAACACCAGCCGCATGCGAAGCATCTGCGACAACAGGATAGTGTGTCAATGATTGTAAAACAGGAATGGCCGATACATCAAGCGTATTACGCGTGTACTTATTATCATAAGTACGAATACCGCGTTCCATCAAAATAATCTGATCATTGCCACCAGCAGCAATGTATTCAGCAGCATTAAGCAAATCATCAATGGTTGCTGACATACCACGTTTCAAAACCACTGGTTTGTTCTTCTTACCCAGAGCCTTAAGCAAAGCGAAGTTTTGCATATTACGCGTACCAACTTGGAAAATATCTGTGTAAGAATCAACCAAATCAACATCTCGTGTATCCAAAATTTCGGTTACCATGTCCATTTCCAACGCATCTGCTGCTGCACGATGGGCTTTTAATCCTTCTTCGCCGTTACCTTGAAATGAATATGGTGATGTACGTGGTTTGAAAGCCCCACCGCGCAAGATAGTTGCGCCCGCCTGCTTAACATCTTCACCCATTTCTTTAACATGTTCCGGAGATTCAATTGAATCCGGGCCGGCCATGAAAACAAAGTTGGCCCCACCAATGACACTATATTTAGTTGTAATAATTGTATCCTCTGGATGAAAGTCACGTGATGACTTGATGGCTGAATGATGATTTGTGATTGTTTCAACAATATATTGTGAAATGCTTTTCAATACATCTTCGGGTAAATTCTTTACACCAGCTAACGCAACCCTATTATTGTGAACAAACACTGGTTTAATAGGATTTTTAGTATCTAATTGCGCCGCAATTTTTTCTGCATCTTGACTTGTTCTTGCGATAATAATCATTGTTTTATTCCTCAATTGCTTTCTTCATAAGATTTCTGTCGGCTGGCTTGTCGAACCAATATTCGAAGCTTAATGCTCCTTGATTGACTAACATCGGCAAACCATTTAATGTTACTAATCCACGTTGGTTAGCAGATTTCAATAATGTAGTTTGTTGATTACGATAAATCATGTCTACCACCAAGGCGTGCTGTGGTAGTAATGCTATTTGTAAATCCGTCAAAAGCGTCCGCAAATCATTCATCCCAACGGTAGTGGCATTGATAAGCATATCAGCACGCTTTAATGCTTTGGTGAGCATCTGATTATCTGCTAAATCCTCTAGATGCCCATTCCCCTCACTAAGATAGCTAATCTCTGCTTTTCGCTCATACCAATCTTCATGAACTCTATTAAAAACAATTAACTCTCTCACGCCGTACAGTTTTGCAGTGGCAATCACTGACCTAGCTGCCCCGCCAGTACCCAGCACAATAACTGTTTCTTTGGGTTGGCGAGAATTGATACTTTGCCAAAAACCATCTCCATCTGTGTTAGTACCAATCAGACGCCCTTTGACACTTTTAACCGTATTCACCGCATGAAGTCGTTGTGATATTGGCGATAACTCGTCTAAATATTGAATAATTTCATTTTTAAACGGTGTTGAAACATTGAATCCGCCTACGTGTAGGGCTTTTAATCCAACGATGGCCTCTTCAAGTTTTTCTGGTAAAATGTCGAAAGCGTGATAGTATGCATCAATACCATATTCAGCTATCATCATGTTTTGCATTTGTGGCGAACGTGAATGTCCGGCCGGATGCGCGATTAATCCATATAAAGTCATTGTAACTCCTGTGTGATTTTATCGACGATATCTTCAGCATTAAATCCAAATTCGTCAAGAGCTATTTGTGCTGCCGCACTCATACCAAATTCATCAATACCAAATATTACGCCATCATTGCCAGCAATTCCTTGCCAACCCAATGTTGTTCCTGCCTCTATTATCACATTTTTTGTGCCCGTTTCGGGAATAATTTGTTGCTTTTTATCATCATCTAGCGCTAAGAATCGCGACAGATTTGGCATGGAAACAACGTTTGAAGGTAGTGACAGTAATTCACTCACCTTCTGTGCTATTTGGACTTCGGATCCAGTAGCAATCAAGTTAATTTTAGCCTCATCATGATGTCTTATTTGTGCCGCGCCATTTTCAAGTGATTGTTTTGCTTGGTCTGTGTTTCCTTGAACACCAATTTCGCCACGACTCAAAATTAAGATTGTTGGTCGATCAATTGATGTCAACGCCTGCTGCCAAGCGCTGGCTATCTCTTCAGCTGTTCCTGGGCGCAATACATCAACACCCGGAATCAGACGAAGCCCCATCAATTGTTCAACCGGTTGATGTGTTGGTCCGTCTTCACCAACCGTAATACTGTCATGAGTAAAAACATAAATACTTGGCACATGCTGCAAGGCACTCAAACGAATAGCTGCTTTCATATAATCCGAAAAAGCTAAGAATGTAGCGCCAAATACTTTTGTACCACCATGTAAGGCTATGCCATTCATTACCGCGCCCATGCCAAACTCACGCACACCAAACGCAATATTTCTACCCGATCGATCATCGGCGTTGAACAATGGTGAAGCCGCCACTTCAGCATTAGTAGATGCTACCAAATCAGCTGATCCACCCCATAATTGTGGTAATTGTGTTGCAAAGTCTTGCAACACATATTTAGATATTTTTCGTCCTGCTTGTGCTTTCAAATCGGTCGGCAACTCGGGGATGGTCACCGTGTTTTTAGTTGAGAATTGCAGATAATCGGTTAATTCGTCATTCAAAGGTTGTTTTTGATGCAAAAGTCTATTCGAAATTTTAGCACGCATGTCTTCAAGCAAATTACTTGGTAATTCAAAATTTTGTATATCAACATCAAGCGCTGATGAAAGATCTTGCAATTGTTGACTATCTAGTGGTGTGCCATGGGCCTTATTAGTGCCAGCGAATGGTCCAAAATCACCAATAATTGTTTTCACAGCAATCAACGTGGGCTCAGGAGACATTTTAGCATTTTCAATTGCATCGTGAATGGCTTCTAAATCATTACCATCTACCACCTCACGTATATCCCAACCATAACTGGCAAAGCGCGCTAGATTATTTGATATATCTGACCTTTTCTTCAAACCATCAAGACTGACATCATTATCATCATAAAGAACAATCAACTTACCGAGTTTTTGTTGACCGGCGAGTGACGCTACTTCATGGCTCACCCCCTCCATTAAATCTCCATCACCAACTAGCGCAAACGTAAAATGGTCAATCACTGAGGAAAATTGGTTATTGAGCTTTGCTTCAGCCATTGCCATACCAACAGCCATACCTAATCCTTGCCCAAGTGGTCCAGTTGTTGCTTCAACACCAGGTGTCACGCCAACTTCTGGATGTCCAGGCGTTTTTGAGTGTGGTTGTCGAAATTCGGATAAGTCTTGGGCTGACAGGCCAAACCCAGCTGCATGTAACGTTGCATACAGTAACGCAGCACCGTGGCCCGCAGACAAAACGAAGCGATCACGATTAATCATATTAGGATTCTCGGGATCCACGTTTAGTTGATTTGCATACAACTCATACAAAATTGGTGCTGCACCCAAGGCAATGCCAGGATGTCCAGAACCAGCTTTGCTAATCATTTGATTAGACAGCAACCTCAACGACTGAATTGTTTCTGTTGATAATGATGATGTTTTCATGAGATTCTCCTTAAATAAAAATCGTACTAAGTGAGTAAACACCTAGTACGATTTAACAGAAAATTACACTCCTGAAAAAATAAAAGCCACTAGGTGTTTAATATCAACACTTAGTGACTCAACCTTGAAAAACTTCTGGTCGCTAAGTGCGTCGTAACCGACGCACTTATAATGCGACGGCTCTACATAAACCAGAAGTAGTAATAACTATTATTTTTCAAGACTTTGCTGTTCATAATTTTTCTCATTCTTATTTGATGTAATTAACTATACATTCATTTATTATAAATGTCAACAGTTTATTAAAATAAACTTCATTACATCATTAATTCCTCATGAAAAAAACTTTTACTCTTGTATTTAAGTTTAATTATTATAGTGTTTATTTTACTTTTGCAGTTAAAGTTATAAATTTTTCAATCATTTTTGATCCTGTCGGTGTTCCAATAGATTCAGGATGAAATTGAAAGCCAAACAGTGGTAAACTTTTATGTTGCATAGCCATTATCTCATCATCATCTTGTGCAATACCGATTACTTCGAAATCTCTTGGAAAATTTTCTTTATCAAGAATGAGTGAATGATAACGCATAATCTCGACTACTCCAGTACTCAGTAACGTCGATGTGTCTGTTGCCAACATATCAGAAACCTTACCATGACGAATAACAGCTGCCTGTTTCACACGTCCACCAAAAACTTCACCAATGGCTTGGTGCCCTAAACAGATGCCCAACATCGGCTTGCTGTTGGCATAATGCCGAATCATGTTTTCCATTTCTCCTGCTTGCTCAGGTTTCCCTGGACCAGGCGAAAAAATAATCCCGTCAGCTTTATCAGCAGTCTCATAGAGTTTCTGATCATCGTTTCTTAAAATCACTAAATCAGTCTTTGTGCCTACAATTTGTGCTAGATTATAAGTAAAAGAATCATAATTATCCACAATTAAAATCATACATCCCCTCCAACTCGCAACAAAGCTTTAGCCTTGTTAAGCGTCTCTTGGTATTCATTTTCTGCAATAGAGTCATAGACAATACCAGCACCCGCTTGTACATATCCTTTATTACTTTTAACAACCATCGTTCGAATTGCAATGGCAAAATCCATCTGATTATCGCGAGATAGATAACCAATTGCACCAGCATAAACACCTCTTTTAACTGGTTCCATTTCGTAAATACGTTGCAGAGCACGGACCTTGGGCGCCCCAGAAACAGTTCCAGCTGGTAATGTAGCTTTCAAGGCTTCAATAGCAGGTGTGTGTGCCCTTAATTTTCCACTAACTTCAGAAACCAAATGCATAATATAACGGTATTTTTGAACTTCAAGCAAAGTTGTTACCTTGACACTGCCATATTCAGAAACTTTACCAAGATCATTCCGTCCAAGATCGACTAACATACGGTGTTCTGCTAGTTCTTTTCCATTTGTTTTCAATTCTTTAGCAATGGCAACGTCTTCTGTTAATGTTTGCCCCCGTTTACGCGTTCCCGCAATTGGATTAGTAGTTACTGTCTCTCCTCTTACCGTCACCAGGCTTTCTGGGGATGAACCAATAATTTGATAATCGCCGTAATCCATATAGTACATATATGGCGAAGGATTCGTCCGACGAAGTTGCCGATAAAAATCAAACGACTTATCTTCAAAATCAAAACTAAAACGTTGCGACGGAACCATTTGAAACATATCGCCTTCTTGAATTAATTCCTTCGTATGATTAACAATTTTTTTAAACTGCTCGGGCGTCACATTTGATTTTGGATTTAATTCATGTAGTTTTACCGGAACGAGTTCATCAGCCACGGGTAATTTCAACTTATTTTCGATTGCAATAACGACGTGTTCTAAGTTCTGACGTCCCGAGTAAACATTATCCACGACAATTTTTATTTTTTCTTGACGATGGTCGAAAATAACAAAAGTTTCATACAAAAACAAATGGCTGTCAGGCATATCCAACTCATCTTTAGGTTGGTTTTCTAGTTTTTCATAGCAAGCAACCGTGTCAAACCCTACATATCCGATGGCACCCCCCTGAAAAGGCAACTCCTCCACGGGCTGTTCTTGCACAACTACTAAATTTTGCAACGCCAGCAGGGGGTCATTACTTTCACTAGTCTGACCATCAATAGTCACCAACATACCATTGGTCTTAAATTCATGGACAGGATCAAGTGCGATAATTGAATAACGTGACTTTTCACTATCTGTAGGTACTGATTCTAATAAAAAGCTGTGTTCTCCGCGTAACCGAAAATAAGCACTGATTACTGTTAAGGTATCCGCGTCAATTGTTTTAATTTGTCGCATGACGCGCTCCTTTCATGTTTTTAATAAAATCTGTCAAATAAGATGTAGCATCCTCTGGGTGATCTTTAATAATTTTGACAAGTGCTGAACCAACAATAATCGCATCAGCCGATTCAAATTGTTTTGCTTGATCATATGTCGTGATGCCAAAACCAACTGCAACTGGCAAATCTGTTAGCCGCTTAATTTTAGTGACAATTTCATCAGCTTCGTTTGACAATTCACTTCTAGATCCTGTTATGCCTAAGGAACTTACTACATAGATAAACCCGGAAGCACGTTCAACAATTTTCGGCAAACGATTTCCTGATTGTAGTGTTACGAGTTGAATAAAGTCGCGATCATACTGATGGACAAGTTCCAAAAATTCATCTTGTTCTTCCATGGGCATGTCAGGCATAATAACACCCTGAATATCTAACGACTGCATTTTAATAAGAAACTTTTCGTATCCATATTTAAATACTGGATTTGTATACGTTAGAAAAACCAAAGGCACATCCGTGTGTTTGCGAACTTCAGCAACTAAATTAAACACATCGTCTGTTGTTGAACCGTTTTCGAGAACCTGTTGATCAGCACCCATGATAGTGGGACCGTCAGCACTTGGATCACTAAAAGCAATGCCAATCTCAATAAGATCCGCACCAGCCTCAGCCATATCAACAATATATTTTGCACTCTTTTCAAAATCAGGATATCCTGCTACCGCGAAACCAATAAAAGCATTTTTATTTTCTAATGCCTGCGAAATTCTAGTCATTTATTACTCCTTGCTATGCGAACCACTTCGCGCATCTTTTCTAAGTTTTTTATACCGTTACATTCTGTTCCTGAACTAATATCAACAACCTTTGGTTTCAATAAAAAGATTGCCTGTTGTAAATTATCGGGGGTCAGCCCTCCTGCCAAGAAATCCAATGACTCTAGTGGCCGGAATTTTTTCCAATCAAATGTTTTACCGGTACCTGCTCCTGCGTCAATCATTCGGCGCACAGCTTGTGTTTTATACTGATGGTCAGGCTTCATGACCTTAATAACTGGTAATCCTGCTTTTTGTATTTTACTAATTTCCTGTTCAGACTCATTACCATGTAATTGAACCATTTGAACAATCTCTCTATACTTCAAAATTTCATCTGCATCTTGATTTAAGAAAACACCAACTAATGGAATCTTTTTATCTAATTGCGAACGCATTTTTTGAGCAAGGGCAAGAGACACCGAGCGTCGTTTGTTAGGAGCCAAGATAATACCAGCTAAATCAGGTCGAACATCATTCAAGTATTCTATATCTTGTAAACGAAAATTTCCACATAACTTAAGTAGCGTCATCTTTTACCCCCGTAACTGTTGTATGATCGCTAATTTATCTGTAGCCTTCATAAACGTCTCACCAACTAAAATACCGTCCACGCCAATTTGTTCAAGAATAACAACATCTGAGCGATCTTTTATACCAGATTCTGAAATAAATAAAATTTCTGGTGGAACTAATTGTCGTAAACGTTTGGTGTTATCAAAATTGACCGTGAAGTCTTTCAAATTACGATTATTCACACCAATAATTCGTGCATTTACCTTCACTGCTCGGAGAATCTCTTCTTCATTGTGCGCTTCCACAATTGCTGACAATCCTAATTCGTTCGCTAAAGATAGATACTCTTTTAATTGTTCGTCTGTTAAAATAGCAACAATTAATAAAATGATTTGTGCGCCAGCTACTTTAGCCTCGTAAATCATATATGGATCAATTGTAAAATCTTTGCGTAATATAGGGGTAGTAGAATTTGCTGCAACTGTTTTTAAAATATCAAGAGATCCCTTGAAATAACGCTCTTCTGTCAAAACGCTTATCGCATCAACACCTGCCACCTCATAGTCTTTCGCGATTTCTTGATAATCAAACTCTGATGAAGGTACAATTTGCCCTTTTGATGGGGATGCTTGTTTGATTTCGGCAATAACCGATATTTTTTGTTTAGCTAAGCTCTTTTCGAAAGGAAACTCTCTTGAAACTGTGATGTGTGCTGCTTCTTTTTGTAAGTCATGCAGCGATTTTTGAGCTTGACGCGCCAACATATTTTGACGTGTTACTGCTACTAGATCATCTAATATCATGCCGTCACCGCCCTAGAAGATGCTCGCAACGACTCCAGTTGCCCTAAGGCAGTTCCATTAAGTAAGGTTTCTCTAGCTAGCTGAATAGCAGCATCAATGGATTGCGCTTTTTTTGCAATGAACAATGCTAGCGCAGCATTTAAAATTGCAGTATCTGCCATAGGACCAGTGATTTTTCCTGCCAAAATATGCTCTGTTATTTTAGCGTTTTCAATTGGTGTACCCCCTTGTAAGGATTCAATAGAAACAAATTCAAATCCATAATCCTGTGGGTCGAAAGTGGCCTCTCTAATATGACCATCCGATAATATAGCCAAATCAGTTTTAGTTGTTAATGTCACTTCATCTAAACCATCTTGTCCATGGACCAATATAGCTTCTTGAACACCTAACTCAGACAGTACATTTGCTAGTGGTACTAGCAACTCTTTTGTGTAAACCCCCACCAACATTGTACGTGGCCGTGTTGGATTCGTTAATGGCCCAAGGATATTAAAAATTGTACGAAATCCCAGGCTCTTACGAATTGATCCAACATACTTCATTGCCGGATAGAACGAACGTGCAAATAAAAATGTTTGGCCAGTATTTGTTAAAACATCAGTCGCTTGTTCTGGTGTTAAATCAATGGTAACCCCCAGTGCTTCCAATGCATCTGCCGTACCTGATTTAGAACTAGCAGCACGATTTCCATGCTTGACAACAGGCACTCCTGCTCCAGCAACAATGAAACTAGCCGTTGTCGAAATATTGAATGTACCGGACAAATCACCACCAGTTCCGACAATGTCTATTGCCTCAAATTCTGATGGAATTGTTTTTGCATGTTCAATCATGGCCCGTGCCGAGCCAACTATTTCCGAAACAGTTTCTTTTTTTGCAGCCAATCCCATTAAATAAGCTGCAATTTCTGGGTCAGACACTTTGCCGTCCATGATATCGTTCATTACTTTCTGAGCCATAACATCTGTCAAATTTTTTTGCACGAGCAAAGTTTTGAGTGCTTCTTGAATATTACTCATGAATATCAACTCCTTTATAACGAGCTATCGCAGCAACATCTTTGTCACCTCGGCCACTCAGATTAACCATTATTTGCTGATCTTTTCTCATTTTTGGTGCTAATTTCATTGCATAGGCAACTGCGTGTGCGCTTTCAATTGCAGCAATTACACCCTCAGTTTTTGCAATGTATTCAAATGCATCAACTGCTTCATCATCTGTAATCGGTACATAAGTTGCTCGGTGAATATCCTTTAGATAAACATGCTCCGGTCCAATACCAGGATAGTCCAATCCTGCAGAAATACTGTAAACAGGATCAATTTGCCCATCGGCTGATTGTAAAAATTGGGATTTCATACCATGAAAAACACCTGTTGAACCTAGTGCCATGGTTGCAGCTGTTTGATCAGTTTTTATGCCTTTTCCAGCGGCTTCAACGCCAATCAATTCCACTTCTGCGTCATCAATGAACTTAGCGAAAGCACCAATTGCATTCGATCCACCACCAACGGCAGCAATTACAGCGTCTGGTAGTTTCCCAGTCATTTCTAAGAATTGCCTTCTGGCTTCCTCACTTATAACCGATTGGAAATATTTAACCATTTCTGGGAAAGGATATGGACCAACCGCTGAACCAAGTACATAGAAAGTATCGTCAATTCTTTTTGTCCAATCTTGAAATGTTGCGTTCACTGCATCTTTTAAGACTTGCGTTCCTGTTGTCACCGCATGGACTTTAGCCCCTAGTAACTCCATACGATAAACGTTCAACGCTTGTCGCTCTGTATCCTCCTTGCCCATAAAAATTTCTGCTTCCATACCAAACAATGCTGCTGCCGTAGCTGTTGCCACACCATGTTGTCCAGCACCTGTTTCAGCAATTAAACGTGTTTTACCCATTTTTTTGGCAATTAATGCTTGCCCTAAAACATTGTTAATTTTATGAGCTCCTGTGTGATTTAAATCTTCTCTTTTTAGGTAAATTTGCGCACCACCTAAGTCTTCAGACATATTTTTTGCATAATACAACATAGATGGCCGGTTCGCATAATTGTCGAATAAATCTTTCAATTCACTTTTAAAAGCTGGATCCTCTTTATATTTATTAAATGCCTCTGTGACCTCATTAATTGCTGGCATTAGCAATTCTGGAACAAATTGTCCCCCATATTCTCCGTAATAACCCTTTTTTGTCATCTTATTCCTCTTTCTTTAAGCAAACAAAAACCGTCCTGAAAAATTTGCTTTTGCAAAAATTTCAGGACGGTTTTTCCGCGGTGCCACCTGATTTCGTTTAAATCAAATGGTAACCAAAAAAGCCCACTCGAGTTAAAACGCGTCTCAACAGTTATCTAACAATAACCTGATCACTTACGTGGATCTTACGTTTGGCAGTACTTGAGATTGCTCTCGTTCAACCAACCCTCAACGGTCCATTTGCCATGCTGCGTTCGGCCCTACTTCCAGTAACAAGGGCTCCCTGTACGTGCACACATGGTTTGATCTCCGTCTCATCAGTTTATGACGTTTTTAAATTATTATTAGTTTAAAACATTATGATAAATAATGCAACCTTTTAATACAAATTCTAATAAAAAGACCATCGATACTAATATATCAATGGATTTTTTATTAGAAGAACTGTAGGCTATAGGTGCCACTAAATGTGTCACCAGCAGCTAAAACATTCGAACCAAATTTCTCTTTAAAGTTACCTGTTGCATCTACCGTGTCAGCCAGACCCCACCATGGTTCAAGCGCAATAAATGGTGCTTGCTTGCCAGCAGGTGTCCAAACGCCGATAAATTGTGCATTGTCTAATGTCATACGCAATCCATGTTGATTAGCCAAACGAGCCAATAAAAATGACGTTTTTTGTCGATTTAGTTTCAGAATAATAGCATCATCATGGTAGTCTTCCTGACGCAGACGTAGCGGAATACTAGCATTAAATGGCGTAGGATGGTTTGGATTAGAATATGGTCCAACTAGACGCACACGATCATATATTTTTTCAGGTTCAATTGACAGATAATAGTCCGAAAACTTTCCTCCATCAAGTGGCAAATTAAAGGCCGGATGTCCACCCACACTAAAAAATAGGGTTTCTTCTTTATCGAGATTATGCACGATATAAGCAATATGTAGTGTGTCATCCTCTGTTAATTCATAACTGATATCTAATTGAAACTTAAAAGGATATACACGATGCGTTGACTCAGAGTCAACAATACGGAAAACAGCCTTATTGTCACTTTGTTCAACGACATCAAATAACATATTACGTGCAAAACCATGTTGGTTCATGTAATACGTCTCACCCGCAACTCTAAATTGGTCGCCACGCAATCGGCCCACAATAGGAAACAGATTTGAAGCATGTCGTCCCCAATATTTAGGATCCGCAGTCCATATATATTCTAATTCAGCATCTTTATGCCAGACACTTGTTAATTCAGCGCCTTCTGGATTAATTTTCACAATGAGGTGTTTATTTTCTAGCGTTATCATAACTTTTATTTTACTATCTTTTCTTAGATTTGTGAAGCGCTTGATAAACTATTTTTGTAACCGGTTACTTATTGGCTCGTGGAAAGAAATTTTGATAATTCTTTTGTAAACTTTCTCGCGTTACATGAGTATACATTTGTGTCGTTGACAAATTAACATGACCCAACAATTCTTGAACCGTTCTCATATCTGCACCTCTATTAATCAAGTGTGTCGCAAAAGTATGACGCAACATATGTGGATGAATTTTACCAGTTAATGCAGAACGTTGCATTAACTGGTTTAGAATGTAGGTAATGCCGGCTGGTGTAATTGGTTCACCACGGTGATTTACAAATACATATTCATGTTCTTGACTTACTGTTAAGGATGCACGCAAATCTGTAATGTATTCTTTCATAATATTTTCTGCAAAATGCCCAAAAGGAACATAACGATCCTTATTCCCCTTACCATGAATAAGCACTAGGCGCTGTGAAAAATCCAACTGAGATAACGTCAATCCAGCAATTTCAGCTACTCTTATTCCAGTAGCATATAAAAATTCAAGTAGTGCTGCATTACGTTCCCACAAATGATTTTCATGATTATAAGCCACATCAAAGAGTTCATGCAGTTCATCTTCGTAAAAAAAATCTGGTAACTGATTCTGATGTTTTTTTAATGAAATACTATCAAATGGATTATCAATGGCAAACTGATTAGTAATTAAAAATTGATAAAACATTCGCAAGCTGCTAATCTTTCTAGAGATAGTTGTACGAGCCAACTTTTTTTCGTATAGATCATTCAAATAGACACGAACATCTAAAGTTTGAACCTCTCCAAATTTTGTAAATCCGCCATTTTCATGCAAATAATTCTTAAATTCAGCAATATCTGTTAAATAAGCTTTTAAGGTTTGCGGTGAATATTGGCGTTCTGATTCTAAATAATCATGATAAAGTTGTTCTTCACGTGTTGTCATATTTTCATTATACTATCTATTGAAAAGATTAAGAACAATTAAATTTGTTTGCAATCATATAAACTCACCCAAATTTGTCTTAAGATGTCGTATAGTAAAGTTAGGATTTAACAATTAACGTTGAAGATATGGAGATTAAATATGAAAGTACCAATATATAGCCCCATAGAGCAATTACGTGAGCGCGTAATGAAGTTACAAAATAAGACATTGGTTAATATTGCTAATTTCCGAAAAAATGTCTTAAAAAATCGAGATGACCGACGCAAACGAATAGCTAAGTTATCAAAAACACGTGAAATTTCTATTGTTCCTTATGAATCAACAGCCAGAGCTGTTGATACTAATAGTTTTGCCTATGCCTTGGAAGCCTCAATTACGGAAAGCGCTGCACCGCAAAAAAAACATTTTGGCATTTCAAATTATATTAAAAACTTTCTCTATCACCCACTTCGTGTTTTATCTACTGTCATTATTCTGATTCTATTAGTTTATATTGCGATTATGTTTTCTAAAGCAATTTCCACAAACCAAAATCCAATTACCGAAACACGAACACAACAATCAAAAAATACAAAATAAAAAAGTTGCGATGATTTTTATCGCAACTTTTTTATTAGTTTTTAAATGAATGAATCGGTGCTGGAATGTGTCCGCCACGGTTGATAAAGTCTGCACTTGACTTTTCTACAACTGGCATAACTGGAGCAGTACCTAACAACCCTCCATAATCGACCATATCACCAACCTTTGTGCCCAAAGTTGGTAAAATACGGACAGCCGTTGTTTTATTATTTTGTACACCAATAGCAGCTTCGTCAGCGATCATTGCACTAATTGTCGTTGCACTAGTATCCCCTGGAATGGCAATCATATCCAATCCAACCGAACACACAGCAGTCATTGCTTCAAGCTTTGATAACGTCAATGTACCTTCTTTTGCTGCATCAATCATACCAGCGTCCTCTGAAACTGGAATAAACGCACCGGATAGGCCGCCAACACGTTGCGAAGCCATAACACCACCCTTTTTAACAGCGTCATTCAGTAGCATTAGTGCAGCCGTAGTTCCGTGAGTACCCACTTGTTCAAGACCAATTTCTTCAAGCACTTCAGCTACAGAATCACCTCGTGCAGGTGTGGGCGCCAAACTCAAATCGACAATGCCAAATTCAACTCCAAGTCGTTCAGCAGCTAATGCACCAACCATCTGTCCAACACGTGTAATTTTGAAAGCTGTCTTTTTGACAGTTTCAGCAACTACCTGAATAGATTCGCCTTTTACCTTTTCCAGTGCACGTTTTACAACACCAGGTCCAGAAACACCAACGTTAATCACAACATCGGCTTCACTGACACCGTGAAAAGCACCAGCCATGAAAGGATTATCTTCGACAGCATTTGCAAAAATAACTAGCTTAGCATTAGCTGTATCAGATTTTTCAGAAATTCCTTTAACAGTTTCACCCATCAATTTAATTGCATCAAGGTTTATACCCGCTTTAGTTGAACCAATATTAACACTCGACATCACTAAATCGGTTTCTGTAAGCGCACGAGGTAACGATTTAATTAATGCCAAGTCTCCATTGGCAAAACCTTTTTGGACCAATGCTGAATAACCACCAATGAAATCCACACCCACCGTTTTAGCCGCATCATCCAAGGCATGTGCGTAATAGAGCATATCATCGGGTGTTGCGTGACCTGCAATCAACGCAATTGGCGTTACACTGATACGTTTGTTTGTAATTGGAATACCGTATTCACGTTCAATTTGCTCAGCAACTTTTATCAAGTCCTTGGCATATGTTGTAACTTTCTTATATATATTTTTTGCAGTTTGTTGGGGATCACCTGCGACTGTGTCGAGCAACGAAATACCCATCGTAACTGTGCGGATATCAAGATGTTCTTCCTCGACCATGTTAATTGTTTCTTGTATTTGCTTTGTTTCCATGACTTCTCCAGATGATTCAATTCGTAAGTTTTGTATTAGGTTAATTACAAATATTAAACTCTACTCATCGCATCAAATATTTCTTCACGTTGTGTATGAATGGTAACGCCTAAATCAGTCCCTAACTTATTCAAATCATCTTGCAACACGTTGAATTGCCCTTCTAATTCTTCTAAATTAATTAACATACTCATCGTGAAAATATCACTCATAATCGTTTGAGAAACATCTAAAATGTTGATGTTGTGATCCGCTAATGTGTTAGCCACCCCAGCAATAATTCCCGGCTTATCTTTGCCAACAACTGTTACAACTGCTTTACTCATAGTCATACAAATTCTCCATTAAAATTTACTTACAATATTATACCAGATTATACAGCAAACTATTTTGCAAAAACGAATAATTAATAGTACAAAACTTTTTTTATTCGTTTTATCATCTGATCATTATACGGTTAAATCACCAGTTAAAACGATTAACAAAAAATATAAGCGCCAGTGATTACCTGTTTTTTGTTTTGTTTGGCAGACACATATCAAGCCCACTCTTAAAAATTAAAAGATTTCACCACTAAATTCAATCTTTGGCGTAGCATCAAAGTCGTAAGTCTCCAAATCTGAAATATCCGTGATATAAGCCGTTAACGGCATTCCCATCATTAGATTTACCGCACCAGCTTTTTCTTTAACAACAATAACCGGAATGTTTTTCGCTACTGCATAGCCAAACTCCCAAGCAGTTCCAGGATCTACTTCCTGCCCCACATAATCAATAACCGCTACCATAACGTCAGCTTGGTTAATTGCCTCAATATCGCCGTTGTAGGTTGCAACACGCCACTCCGGACCAAACATTTCAAATTCTTCGTGTTGGTGTTCGCGTGGTGAAAAAACTGAATTTAATGTCTTATTGACTGCTAAAGCTTTTTCAACACGTTCAACACGCTCAATTTGCTCTTTATCGAAGAATGGACTCGCAAGGTAAACATTTTTTGACATTTTTAACTCCAATATTATTTAATGCTATTAGTATAACACACCTTCTGGTGAGATTAATCGACCCGAAGACATAAAGACTTCTAAATGAATGCTGTTTCGCAAAACAAATATACAAATGACTTCTTAGTAGTTCTTTTATACTTGAAACAGACAATAATTTTAGATATAATAATGGTGCAAGCGCTTAACTATAATGGTGATGCCGTGCCGGGACACGCTTCATCGGTTAAGTGCTTTTTCTTTTTCAAAATAAAGGGGGCTAAGAAAATGATATTCTTGTTTATCATTTTATTTTTATTAAGTATACTGTTTGTAAGTTTTACGATACAAAATAAGCAGAGATATGGGACATTTCTAGTACCACTTATATTCTCCATATTGTGTGTTGGTGGTACAATCTTTTCTGGTTCTCAATTACCGGCAGCAATACAAAAGATACAAAAAAATAATGACGCACAGGCAAATTCAAACAACCTAATCAAGTCACAACAAGCTCATTCACAATCAAATTTGGAAAATGGCAGTACGACTGTAATATCCGATGCCACAACGAAACAACAGCAAGAACAACTCAAATTAAAAGAACAAGAGCTTACTCAGAAACTAGACACAGCATATAGCAAAATTGGTGACGTTACTTTTAATACCGATACCAAAACTTTCCAGCTTAAATTATACACTGATTCTGATTTATCAAAGTCGGTTGCTCAAATAGAGACCGACCCAAGTTTAGCAGAAGAAGCGCACTGGTCGAATTTCACTGATTCACTTTTAGAAACTTCGAAGAATATCAAAAAATCTTTTAAAACTGGATACACTTTTGAACTGATGGGTGTCAATGATAATAACAAAGTCTTGTTTGCGGCAAAAGATGGTACTGAAATCAGCTCTATCACGAAATGAAGAGATGCATACGCATCTCTTCATTTTTTATTTATATCGTCTTTCACCACTCTGCCAACCTAAAAACTGAAAATGATCTGCGTCAGGATGATCAGATGAAACGTTCTCATGTGAATCAAGAAGCTGTGAATTAAATATTTGTTCATACTGATCTACAGATACTTTTTTTCGATCAGCTAATTCTTTTTTGGTTTCATTTGCTGGTACATACTTAAAGAAATTTTCTTGTAACGTTATAGAGTACAGTTCAGCCTCAGCACCTGAACCATAACTAAATATGGCCAACTGCTCTCCTGAAACCAAGTCTTGTGCGTAACTCAATAATGATAACAAGCTTAAATACACAGATCCAGTGTATAAATTTCCTACTTCTCGACTAAACTTTTGACTTGCCTTTAGATTTTTTAATAAACGTTCCTGCTGTAACTTATCAGCCTCATCTATAATTTGATCGAAAGCTTTTTTACCCATTTTTGTATATGGTAGATGAAAAGTAAAACCTGCAAAATCAGCAATTGCCCGACCAGATTGCTTCTTATAACGTTGCCATAGTGTCAAAAACATTTCTTTATAAATGTCTGTTGATAAATGGCCATCTACTATGGCTTCCGTTCTATCGATAGGACGCCAAAAATCTGCGACATTTCGGCTCATATAAACTGAATCAGAATTAATTGTTGCAATGTGTGGGCTTTCTGAAACAATCATGGCAACAGCCCCACCACCTTGAGTCACTTCACCAGGTGTATTTAATCCGTATCTTGCAATATCAGATGCGATAACTAAAACCCTTTTACCAGAATGGTTTGCAACGTAATCGCGAGCCTGCATTAATCCGAATGTTCCCGCATAGCATGCTTGTTTAATCTCAATTGTTCGCGAAAATTCAGACAAATTAAGCAACTTTTGAATATATAATGCGCTTGACTTTGAATTATCGATACCAGATTCAGTAGCAAAAATAATCAAATCAATCTGCTGACGATCATCATTATCAATAATTTTTGCAGCCGCGTTAGCACCCATTGTTACGACATCTTCATAATTCGGTATCACAGATTGTTTATCTTGACCAATACCGATAGTATATTTATTCGGATCTACCCCACGTCGCTGAGCTAATTCTACCAAATCCAATACATATTCAGATGTGTAAAATGATAATTTATCAATTCCAATTACCATTCTTTTTCCCTCCTGTTTTATTATGGTTAAATAGCAAAAAAGAATTAATAAGCCGACTCTCAAAATTCACAATATGTTACAGATTATGGTTTTTTGCGCCAGCTCATTAACTCAGTTATTGTATTACTTATCTATTAGTAAAGTTCGTTTACTTTATCCTGAATACTATCATTATTAATGAATTCATCATACGTCGTATCAACACGATCAACAACACCCTTTGGTGACACTTCAACAATATGATTTGCCGTAGTTGCTAAGAATTCATGGTCATGCGAGGTCATAATGATTGAACCCTTGAATGCAATTACCGCATCGTTAAGTGACTGAATTGACTCCAAATCCAAATGATTTGTTGGGTCGTCCATCAATAGCACATTAGCCTTGAGCAACATCATCTTCGCCAAAACAATGCGGACTTTTTCGCCACCGGATAACACATTAATTTGTTTCAAGGAATCATCACCACGAAATAGCATTTGCCCTAGCATGCCACGTAAACTCGTATTATCTTTTTGCTCTTCTTCCGCAAAATCACGTAACCAATCCAAAATAGTTACATCTTGATTATCGAAGTTATCATTTAAATCTTTAGCAATATATGATTGTGATGTTGTAACACCCCAAGAAACCGTGCCCTCATCTGGTGCCATTGTACCTGCTATAATTTGCATCAACGTAGTTGTTGCTAAATCAGAACGTGATAAAATAGCAATTTTATCGTTTGGTCGACCAATAAACGAAATATTATCTAATACTTTTTCGCCGTCAATTGTTTTTGAAACGTTTTCAACGCGAACCATATCATTCCCGAGCTCACGATTAATGGGAAAATTGATGAATGGGTATTTTCTTGATGACGGTTTAATATCATCTAAAGTAATTTTATCTAATTGCTTTTTTCGAGCTGTAGCCTGCTTTGATTTTGAAGCATTAGCTGAAAACCGAGCTACGAAATCTTGCAACTGTTTAATTTGTTCTTCCTTCTTAGCATTTTGTTGAGAAGCTAAGCGTTGGGCCAATTCAGACGATTCACGCCAAAAATCATAGTTTCCAACAAAGGGTGTAATTTTTCCAAAATCAACATCCAGAATATTGGTTGAAACAGCGTTCAAAAAATGACGATCGTGGGAAACAACAATCACTAGGTTTGGAAAATCAGCAAGAAAGTCTTCTAGCCAATTAATCGTCTGTACATCCAATCCGTTGGTTGGCTCGTCTAAAATCAAAATATCTGGATTACCAAACAAAGCTTGCGCAAGCAGAACTTTCACTTTATCATTTTCAGTTAGCTCACCCATCAAGGTATCGTAAACACTATCGCTAATACCCAGCTTGCTCAACAATTGACCAGCTTCAACTTCAGCATTCCAACCATCTAGCTCTTCAAATTCCGCACCCAAATCAGCAACACGCACACCATCTTCATCGTTAAAATCCGGCTTAGCATAGATAGCGTCCATCTCAGTTTTAACTTCGTACAGTCGCTTATGACCTTGGATCACTGTATCTAAAACCGTAAATTTATCAAATGCAAAGTGATCCTGCTGCAATGATGACATTCTCTCGCTATCACCGATTGAAATGGTTCCTTCAGTTGGTTGTAGTTCTCCTTGCAATAACTTCAAAAAGGTAGACTTACCGGCGCCATTAGCGCCAATAATGCCATAAGTATTACCGGGTGTTAATTTCAAGTTAACATCTTGATAAATTTTAGGCCCTGAAAAACTAAAACTCATATCTGAAACTGTAATCAATGTAAAATCCTCCAATTAAGTTATGTTAAATAGTATCCCAGAGTTCATTATTATCTGTATGCTTTAAGCAATAACTATTAAACACATATGTAAAATATCCTATACCAGTGTAACAGAAAAAGTGCGAAATATCGCACTTTTTCTAGTTATTCATAATACTAATTATACTTTCAAGTTTCCATCAACTGAAACTTGTCCATCATTATTTGTCTCACTTTTTAAATCACGAAATCCGTTTTCAACTGGAATTTGATTTTCATCCGGATCATCACGTGTATCTCCGAAAAAGGTAAATAAACTTAGTACAATGTACATTAGTCCAAAATAAAATCCATACTGATGAGACACCAAATGAAGTAATAATGTTGAAATCCCAGAGAACACTGCAGGCAAGGCAAATAAAATCAGAGGTGATAGTCCACGCTTGCGCACACTATACCCAAGGTATAAAGTATAAACACCATTAATGATTAGATAAAACCAAATAACTTTATGTAAACCACTCACACTGAGTAACTTACCAATAACTGGTAGTACCAAACCAAGCATAAACGCTGCAAGCCACTGATACCCGTAGTATTTTTTGAATATCTTCAGCATTATCTCACCACCTATAGTTATCTCATTTATTTATTATATTATATCGAATTAATTTAGTTCACGCAACACGCTAATCGCTGACATTGCATAGAGTGGCGCTGTTTCAGCTCTCAATATTCGAGGCCCCAATCCAGCTAATTCAAAATTCTGCAATCGTAATTCCTCAATCTCATTTTCTGTTAAACCACCTTCAGGACCAAATACACAGACTAATTTTTTTCCAGATGGGACAGCAGAAACAGCCGCTATCAGTGCAGCACTTTCTCCATCACGAGCTGATTCTTCCCAAGCAACAAGTCCAGTATTTTTAGGCATTTTGATAGTATCTTGCCACGTGGTAAAAATAATTTCTGGAACAACCAACCGATGTGCTTGCTCTGCTGCAGCTTGCGCTATTTTATTAAATCTTTTAAGTTTCTTTTCTTGTTGCTTCCGCCAATCAGCAACTGTTCGCTTCATTGAGGTGAATACGATTGTTTTGACGCCAAGCTCTGTTGCTTTTTGGATAAACCAGTCAGAGCGATCATTCTTTAGGGGAGACACGACGAGCGTTACATCTATTGGTAACTCAACATTTGAATAATATCGATCAATCACTTTGATATTAATCACCTCGGAATCAATTAAAGTAACTTCTCCAAGACAGATTTCCAAATTATTACTAACAAATTCAGCTTTTGACCCCACTCGAGCTCTCAAAACCTTGCCAAAGTGCTTAAAAATGTCATTGTTAGCTGTTAAGCGAATCGTGTCATTAATTGGTTCGTTTAGAAAATAGCGTTGCATTATTTAGAATCCTTTTTTGCAATGAATGCATGCCAGTCACCCATTGTTGTATGTTGAAAAATTTTATATCCCGCTTGTTGTAGTTGTTGTTCAATCGACACTGAAATGGCGTCATAGATTCCAGAAACCAAGAAATAGCCACCAGGCTTCAGGCGTGACCACGTCTGTGGAATAAGGCGTTCAATAACGTCAGCTAGAATATTAGCAACGATCAAGTCTACAGATTTATCAATAGCAATTGACTCCAGTAAGTCACTAGTTACCACTGTAACATCATTGGCCACTGGGTTTAACGCTAAATTTTCTTTAGCAACATTCACTGCCATCTCGTCAATGTCTGTTGCTAAAATGTCTGCTACACCTAGTTGTTTTGCAGCAACGGATAGTACTCCTGAGCCCGTACCGACGTCTATCATGCTTTCTCCACCACGAACGACAGTTTCTAGCGCTTGGATCATTAACCGTGTTGTTTCATGAACTCCTGTTCCAAAAGCTAACTTAGGATCCATCATAATTGGATATTCATCTTCTTGAGCTGCTACAAATTTTTCCCATGAAGGTACAACAGTAATGTGTCTTGTTATGCGGGTGGCATGATAATATTGTTTCCAGTTGTTTTCCCAATCTGATTGTGCAATGCCATTTAATGTAATAGTTGCAGGTGATGCATCAACCCCAAGCGTCACTAAGTTGTGCAACTGTTCTTTTATCCGACTAACAGTTTTAGGTAGATATGCATCATCTTCAAAGTAAGCTGTCACTGTTATTGGTGAAATATCATCAACAATCTGCACCCCCTCAGCACCGGTTGACATTAATATATCAGCAATTGGTTCAATACCATCATTGTTCGTTGCAACGGTGAGTGCTTGCCATTTATTGTTCGTCATACTTCACCACTACTTTTCCAATCATGCGCCCAGCTTCAACTTCTTTAGTAGCAGCACGAATATTTTCTACAGATAGCCCGTGATAAGTCTTTGACAGTGTCGTCTTGATTTTATTCTCATCAAGTAAACGTGCTACCTGATTAAGTGCATTCCCTTGAGACTGCATATTAACACCATAGTTTCCCTTAGCAAACATGAACACCCAGCTAAACTGTGCGCCAATGTTCTTCAAAGGCCCCATATCAATTGGCTCCATCGTTTCAACAATTGATGCAATTCGTCCAAATGGCTTAATAACGGCTGTTGCAAGTGGCCAATAATAATCCGTATTTTGTAAAATCGCAATATTATCAACTTTATCGTGTTGAATTTTTCTCATCTGCTCGTTCAAATCCTGATGGTAGTCTAAGATATAATCAGCGCCAAGTGACTTAACCCAAGTAACAGACTCGGCGCGAGATGCTGTAGTGATAACTGTCATCCCGATGTACTTTGCTAATTGAATTAATACGGATCCAACACCACCAGCACCATTCACAATTAAAATTGTGTGACCCAAGGCACTGTTTTCCTCAAGATCATAACACAATGCTTCATGTAAGATTTCGTAAGCTGTAATTGATGTTAACGGCATAGCCGCAATTTCTTCATCACTTAATGCGGTAGGGGCATGGCCAACCAATGCTTCGTGGACAACTTGAAGCTCAGCGTTAGAACCAGGTTTCAATTGTACTCCAGCATAGTAAACTTTATCACCAACACTGAAATGTTGAACATTTTGACCAACTTCTACAACCACACCGACTGCATCAAAACCCAAAATACGAAAAACACCATCATGAGCATAATTGGCTCTCATTTTTGTATCCACCGGATTAACAGAGCTGGCCAAAACTTTAACTAGCAATTCATCTTTATCCGGTTGTGGTCGGGGAATAACTTTTTCAACAAAAGCATCCGGTTGATCAATTGATAGCGGCCGTTCAAATCCAATGGCACGCATTTTATGACTTTGGCCAAATGGCCAAATGTTTTTTATTTTATCTAATAAATTCATTCTGATAACCCACTATTTAAAATATTATTCAGCGTTTGTTTTGATACTTGATAAACTGGTTTAAAGTTTTCATGAGTATACAACATTGTTATTGTCATATTTCTTGTTGCTGCGGTTGGCATGTCGTCCTTCAAAACGCTTTGCCAATTTTCAGCGATCATAGCATACTCAACTAAGCGCAACTGTTCAGCGGATAATTTGCTTGCCTCATTAGATTTTTTTTGTAATTGTTTTTCAACATAACTTTGAACCTTTTTCTGGCCGGCAGGCAAATCAATAGGTGTTACTTGATATTGAACCTTTGCGTTATGGTATCGATCATACCTTATTTTTGTGATTTTATAGTTACGATCGCGTTGTAAGGTCGTTACATATCGTTGCGATAAATCGCTTATGACTTGTTTCTTTTGATACTTATGGCCATCAAAAGTAACCGAGTTTGCCACTTTGGCGCTGCTCTTCCACGCTTTGCCAACGCTAGTAGCAATTTCTTTTTGCCACGCTGTATTGGTTAAATGTACAACCTGTTTGGTACGTTTGTCATCAGAATGGCCTGTCAAGCCAAATTGTAACGCAATCGCTGCATCTTTTTGAAGAGTTTTCACACGAGTGTCCTGCGAGATACCATCAAAATTAAAAACAACTCTGGCAACTGTCAGACTAACCACTAACAGCATAACCACTACTGAACAAACTGTTAGGATTTTAACTATACGATTTGTTGGTTTTGGCTGTTCGGATAAATTGCGTGCTAATCTAGAACGCTTTGTGTTAGTTTCCTCGGGCATATTGGGCATCGTCCTCCGTTTTAAGCACAGCCATGAAAGCTTCTTGCGGTACCTCGACTGAACCTACAGACTTCATACGTGCCTTACCCCTTTTCTGCTTGTCAAGCAACTTCGCACGACGATCAGGATCACCTGTATGAATTTTAGCCGTAACATCCTTCCGATAAGCTTTAATGTTTGTACGAGCTAATATTTTAGCGCCAATAGCTGCTTGCACTGGAATTTCAAAGTTTTGACGTGGAATGATCTCTTTTAGTTTAGAAGTAATAATCCGTCCTCGTTCTACAGCAAAGTCACGATGAACAATGAAACTCAAGGCATCGACCTTCTCGCTATTTAACAGAATATCTATTTTGACCAAGTCTGATTGTCTGTAGGATGATAACTCATAATCAAGTGAAGCGTAACCACGCGTGCTAGATTTTAGTTTATCAAAGAAATTGAAAATAATTTCGGACAAAGGCATGTAATACTTGACATTGACACGCGTGTCATCCAAATATTCCATTGTGTCAAATTCACCACGCTTGCGTTGCGCAAGTTCCATAACAGCACCAACGTAATCATTAGGCACCATAATTTGGGCATGCACATAAGGCTCCTCAATGTATTTCACCTTGGACGTGTCTGGCATTTCTGATGGGTTTTCAATCTCAATAGTTTCTTCATCATTAGTTACCACTCGATAAGTAACAGATGGAGCAGTTGTCACCAAGTCCAAATCAAACTCGCGCTCTAGCCGCTCCTGAATGACATCCATGTGTAGCAAACCCAAAAAACCAACTCGATATCCAAAGCCTAGTGCTTGTGAAGTTTCTGGTTCAAATGTTAGCGCAGCGTCATTGAGCTGTAGTTTTTCCAACGCTTCCCGCAAATCCGTATACTTAGCATTGTCTGAAGGGTATAGACCAGAATAAACCATGGGCGTCATCGGTTGATATCCGGATAATGGTTCACTGGCCGGATTATTTACTAGGGTAATTGTATCACCAGAATGTGTCGTGTGAATATCCTTAATAGCTGCTGTTAAGTAACCAACATCCCCTGCCATCAAGTAATCCCGTTTTTGAGCATTTGGAGACATCACACCAACTTCCGTGACCTCATATTCCGCACCCGTGTTCATCATACGAACCTTGTCACCAGGCTTTACAATGCCTTCTCGTACTCGCATGTTAACAACCACACCACGATAAGCATCGTAAGCTGAATCAAAAATCAAAGCACGTAGTGGCGCATCAATATCACCCTGCGGTGCAGGTAAATCGGTAACAATTTTTTCCAGCAGTTCTGGAATACCAATACCTTGTTTAGCTGACGCTAACACTGCCTGTGAAGCATCAATGCCAATAACATCCTCAATTTCCGTACGAACCTTTTCGGCATCTGCTGCCGGTAAATCAATTTTGTTAATTACAGGTAGAATTTCCAAGTCATTATCTAAGGCCAAATAAACGTTAGCTAACGTTTGTGCTTCAACGCCTTGAGAAGCATCAACAACAAGTATAGCCCCTTCAGCAGCTGCCAATGCCCGTGACACTTCATAAGAGAAATCAACGTGCCCTGGTGTGTCAATCAGATGAAAAATGTAGGTTTCACCATCTTTAGCGTCGTAATGAACTTCGACCGCATTTAGTTTAATCGTAATTCCACGTTCACGTTCTAAATCCATCGTATCCAGTAACTGATTCTGCATGTCCCGTTCAGCAACAGTATGTGTCTGTTCCAAGATACGATCAGCTATTGTTGACTTTCCATGGTCAATGTGTGCAACAATTGAAAAATTACGTATGTGTTTTTGTCGTTCTTTAAGTTCATTCAAATTTAATTCTGTCATATTTGGCATTTTTTCTTTCAGTTTTCTATCTATTTAATTTTACCATAAAGCCTCACATTACTTTTCGAAAATGATACCGCTATTTTAGCAAAATAAAAAAGCAAGGCCATTGCCAAGCTTTCAACTTTCATGAAAATTTAACGACGTGTGGTCCTTTTTCTTTCAACCCTGCAGACAGTATCTTCATCACAGTAATCATGTTTTCGTCGGAAACAAGTTTTGCAGTACCTTTGACCAGCGTGTTATAAACAGAATCATAGACTCTGCCATAGTCACCCTGAATACTAGGTATGTATTTATCAATACGATCACCACTCTGATTGTAGTATACCAAGTGCCCATAGTTTTGTGGTGTGTCAACGCCAAAACGTGCGTCTCCTGGCATAATACCAGTTTTAAGGTCATTTTCCTGCTCATCAACCTCATACTTAATAAATGTACCTTGTGTTCCACGCAATTGCCATTTTGGATATTGGATTGTTGCTAATTCTGTGGTCTGGATTGTTGCTTTAAAAGCTTGTGGATAAAAAAGGTTAACTTCAATTTGGTCGTCTACAGGACTATTCAGTAATCGAGTAGAACGTATATCGTAAGCTGCTGAATTTGGTGCGCCAAAAAGACTCACAATTTGATCTACCAAGTGAACACCATGCCCGAATAGCGATCCGTCGATTTCCTTACCATTCAATTGTCCGTCATTAGGCCGATAATGGTCCATATGAACCTCAAGATCAACTAAACGACCGAGGTACCCATTTTGAATAACTTGTTGAACTGTCAAAAAGTCACTATCAAATCGTCTACTTTGAAATGGCATCAAAAATAACTTTTTATCATAAGCAATATTGACCAGATCACGAGCCTCAATATCACTAGCAGCCATTGGCTTGTCAACCATAACATTTTTTCCAGCCAGTAGTAGTCGTTTTGTCACCTGATAATGGCTAACTGAAGGCGTTACAACAACCACTAGATCGACGGTTTCATCTCCAATAATGTCATCAATATCTGTTGAAAATACAGTGCCAGTAGCTTCTAACTCAGATTGCTCTGCTGGTCTTTTCCCAAGTGTAGGTGTTACTACACGGCTCACGTGAAACTTATCTTGCCGTAACTTTAAATAAGGTAAATGATAACGATTTGTGCTTTTTCCAAAACCAACGTAAGCAATATTCAACATAATGACCTCCTACTTTCTAGTGACGACCTATTATTTAATCATTTTACTTAATAACAATTTGTTCTAAATCACCCAATTCACTAATTAAGCGATGAATTACATTCAGTTGTGCATAACGATTGTTTTTAACAGCTGCATTCTCGGCGTTAACCATTGTAGCTTCAAAATAAGTTGAAATAGGAGATTGCAATCCAGCTAATGCTGAATAAACCTCGTCAGCACCTTCTTTTACTAAGTGGCTCAAGTTCAGTGCATACGTTGCCTGGTACAATTCTTTTTCAGCATCATTTTCAAATAAAGATGGATCCACGCTGTCATTAGTTAGCTGCTTAACTGCCAAGCGATCGACACGTGTCAACGCTTCAATCACATCACGGAAATTATCATCTTTACTATGAGTAGAAAGTACATTAATACGATTCATGAGGTAAACAACGTCAGTATTTCCTGAGCGACTAACGCCTGCAGATACCAAATCTTGGCGAATACCATCATCCAATGTTAACTTACGCACGCGATCTAAGATAAACTCCAGTACAGCTGTGATATCAGCCGCAGCAACTTTTCCTTGTGATTGAGCAAACTGAGTTAATATCGGTTTCAAAGCAACATGCCAATTTTTCCCCTGTAATGTTCTTACAATACCTGTTGCTGCGCGACGTAGTCCATAAGGATCATTTGAACCGCTTGGTGTTAAGTCAGCTGCAAAGAAAGTTACAATAGCATCTAGTTTATCGGCAACTGCTAGTACAGCACCAATATCTGATTCAGCAATTTTTCCTGTTGCTGAAGTCGGCATATAGTGCTCTTTAATTGCTGCAGCCACAGCAGGATTCTCACCAAATAATTTAGCATAGTGTTCACCCATAATACCTTGCAATTCGTCAAACTCACCAACCATACCGGTCATTAAGTCGAATTTATAGATTTCTGCTGCACGGCTCACGTTAGACAATTGTTGCTCATCAAAATTCAGTGATTGCGCTAATGTATATGCCAAAATGCCAGTTCGCTGCATATGTTCATAAACAGTACCAATTTTTTCGTGGAAAACCAGTTTTTTGACCTTTTCCATGTAGTCAGCAATTGTTTTAGTTTGGTCTTCTTTGTAAAAGAATTCTGCATCTTCAAGACGAGCAACCAGAACTTTTTCATTACCAGCAATAACATTATCCAAATGCTCTTGGTTCCCATTACGTACTGATAAGAAATGTGGCAACAATTCCCCGTCATGATTAGTAACAAAGAAGAAACGTTGATGTTCGCGCATTGATGTGATTAATACTTCATCAGGAATTTCCAAATATTTTTTATCAAAAGTACCAGCAAATGCCGTTGGCCATTCGACAATATTATTAACTTCTTCCAGCAAGTCCTGTGCTGCATCAGTGTCTAATTCTAATGACCAATTGTTTTGTTTAGCAATTGCCGTCAGTTGAGAACGGATTGCATTTTTTCGTGCCTCAGCGTCAACTATAACACTTGCTGATTCGAGTGTACTTACATAATCGTCAGCAGAAAAAATTTCAACATGTTCATTTGACAAAAAGCGGTGTCCTCTTGTAACACGACCAGTCTGAACATCTAATACATGAAAATCAACTACTTCCTTACCAAACAAGGCGACAAGCCAGCGAATTGGTCGCACATACAAGAAAGCATTATTTGCCCACTTCATGTACGTTGAGAACTTCATCTCTGAAACCACCTCGTCACCAATTTTGACCAAGATATCCTTGGCAGGAACGCCTTCAGTATGCTTTGTTAACCACACATAGCCATCTCTTGTTTCAAAGTCATCTGGTGTTGCGCCTTGACCGCGTGCAAATCCCATTGCTGCCTTAGTCCACTCACCATTGGCATCTTTTGCTCTTTCAATTGACGGACCACGCTTTTCTTCACTCAAACTTTCTGATTTTTCCGCTACATCGGTTAATTCAACAGCCAATCGACGTGGAGTTGAATAAGGCTTGATGGCACTAACAGTCAAGCGGTGCTCAGCTAAAAAGTTTCTTGTTCTTTCAATTAATTGATTTTCTGAACTTGTGACCAAATGTGCTGGCACTTCTTCAAGACCAATTTCTAATAAAAATGTTGACATGAGTTATTCTCCAATATTGATTTTATCTCTGTTACTATCAGGCATTTTCTTGGGTGTACTTACCGTTTTTACCAAGATACTTATCACGTAAGGTCTGATCTTTTAGCAAAGGAAAACCAAGCTTAGCACGTTCTTCAATAAATACTTTCGATACTTTGCGAGCCATTGTACGAATACGATGTAAATAACCAGCACGTTCTGTGACCGAAACTGTTCCACGTGCATCTAATAGATTAAATGTATGCGATGATTTCAAAATATAGTCATAAGCCGGATGTACCAATCCCAAGTCCAACAAACGAGTTGCTTCTGCTTCAAATTCTTCAAAGTGACGCAACAACATATCTTGATTAGATTCTTCAAAAGCGTATTTTGAATGCTCGTATTCTGGTTCTTTGAAAATATCACCGTACAACACACCATTACCCCATTCAAGATCGTAAACCGTTGGCACATCTTGAATATATGATGCTAGTCGTTCTAAACCATAAGTCACTTCTGCCGTCACAGAATCTACTTCAATTCCACCAACTTGCTGGAAATAAGTAAACTGTGTTACTTCCATACCATCTAGCCAAACTTCCCAACCAATTCCTGCAGCACCCATGGAAGGATTTTCCCAGTTATCTTCAACGAAACGTATATCATGTTCTAATGCTTTAATACCCAAAGCTTCTAAAGATCCTAGATAAAGTTCTTGAATGTTTTCAGGGGAAGGCTTCATCACTACTTGAAACTGATGATGTTGAAATAAGCGGTTTGGATTATCGCCATATCGGCCATCAGCTGGACGACGAGAAGGTTGAACGTAAGCGGCGTTCCAAGGTTCAGGACCATTAGCACGTAAAAATGTATATGGCGACTGTGTTCCAGCCCCAACTTCATTGTCATATGCTTGCATTAAGTTTGCACCTTGTTTAGCCCAGTATTGTTGTAGAGTCAAGATGATATCTTGTAATGATAGTTTTTCGTTTGTCATAATCGTTCTTCCTTAAAAATTTATCGACAGTTCAGCACAGATGATGTCGATATTTTGTTATATTTACCAGCATCAAAAAACCGCGTGTAAGCTCATCCAATGCCAAAATAATTGACATCAGGACGCTTACGCGCGGTTCCACCTGACTTCCGAGTTATAAAACCCGACACTCGATTGTTTGTCCATTCCACCAACGCCACTTGGCTTCATCACGTACAAAACTCAATAATGATATTATGCACCCTCCACGACAAATCGTCAAGTAAAATTTCTACATTAACCTACTCGAAAACTTTCTGACAATGTTTTAACAATCAAATTAAGCAATGCTCTTGATGGCGCAATTAAGTACACAACTCGAATGTGACCATCCGGCATATGCCACTCTAAATAAGTTATTGCTTTAATACTGTCAGAGGTAGTATCTTGGTAAGTACCATCAATTCGAGAGGCTTGTACATTGTCAATTTGATCTAATGAAAGATAACTTTCTCCCGTAATTTTTTTAAAACTAAAACTAGCAAAATCAACACCAAATCCCTGACCTTGAGTGCTGGTTAAAATCATTATGTTTTGTTGTGATTGCAACCACTGCAAAGAAGATGCATCTTGTTCCCAAGTCCCATGAACCTTAAAGAAACCAAACTCTGCGTCTCCTATTGTATCTTCTGTTAATCCTTTGTATGCTGTCGTCTCAGAATCGTCTGGAAGTTCAGTAACTTCTTTTTCAGGTATCGAAGATGCTGAGCTGGCGTCTGGTAGGTTATCATCTGTCTCTCGGGCTGAGGCTGACGAGCTCATAGAGCGATTTTTAGTAGAATAACTTGAAGAAGACACAGATGTACCTCGATTTTCATCAACCCGACGCTGTTCCTGAATATACTTTTGTGCAGCAGCTCTAAATTCATGTGTGACATGCTTTAAAGCGGTAGCCTGAAAACAAGTCGTTAAAATAATTACAACGCTAATTACAGCTGCGTAAAATGATTTTTGCTTTTTACTTAAAAGCGGCGTCCAATAAGCAGAACGCCTTGAAACCAAGTAAATAATCCAACCGAAGTATATTAAAAATGCAATTGGTGTCAAAATAACTAAACGAAAACTGACTAAAATGCCGAAACTCACTCCTAAAAGGGACGGGCTCATCAGTACAAACATAATTGTCTGTACTGGAAATCCTGTATCCCGTAATCGTCTAATAAATAAGGATAAGTTTGGAATAGTTATTAAGATACTGAATGTCCCCGATAACTTGGTCGCTAACGCCCATGAATTAAAAAAGTTAATTGATACAAATAAAATAGATGCAAAAATAAATGTATTCACGATTTGAACCCACCAAAAGTCCAATCGATACGCACCACTATGAAAATCAAATGCTTCCCGCCAATATCTCAAATATCTCCTCAGCACATCCCTCTCCTAAATAAAAAGACTTGGATTTATCCAAGTCAAGCATAATCACAATATCTTACGAAAATCAAATTGTCAATAATTCTTTTTCTTTTTCAGCCGCTATGCCATCAATTGCTTTGATGTTTTCATCAGTCAACTTTTGTGTTTGATCTTCTGCCTTGCGGGCATCATCTTCAGGCATTTCTTTATCTTTTTTAATATCATCCATAATATCACGACGAACATTACGAACTGAAACTTTAGCTTTTTCAGCTTCAGCTTTCACTTCTTTAGCAAGTTCTTTACGACGTTCTTCTGTCATTTGTGGAATCGCCAAACGCACAATATTTCCGTCAGAAGCAGGATTCAAACCAAGATCAGACACGTTAATTGCATGTACAATCGCTTCTATGGCACTTTTATCAAACGGCGTAATTAGCAAAATTCGTGCTTCAGGTACTGAAATTGAAGCCACTTGGTTCAATGGTGTCATTGCACCATAATATTCAACTTCCACACGATTCAAAATATTAGGGTTTGCGCGTCCTGTTCGGATACTAGCCAATTCACGTTGAAGTGCTTCTTGTGCACCTTTCATCCGTTCCTTTGCATTTGTCAAATCAAAAGTCATTGTTTTTCTCCCGTTACTGTTGTTCCAATTTCTTCACCAAGTACAACTCGCTTCAAGTTACCAGGTGTATTGAGGTTAAAGACCACCAAAGGCATATTGTTATCCATAGAAAGCGAACTAGCTGTGGAATCCATTACTTTCAAACCTTTTTTCAAGATATCAAGATGAGTTAATTCGGTAAACTTAACTGCATTAGCATTTTTATTGGGATCTGAATCATAAATACCATCTACACCATTCTTCCCCATTAAAATTGCGTCAGCATTAATTTCGTTAGCACGCAAGGCTGCTGTTGTATCCGTTGAGAAATAAGGTGAGCCTGTTCCTGCTGCAAAAATGACAATACGTCCCTTTTCTAAATGACGGATTGCACGACCACGTATATAAGGCTCAGCGATTTGCTGCATTGTAATGGCTGTCTGAACTCGTGTTTGGACTCCAGCACGTTCCAACGCATCTTGTAAAACAAGCGCATTCATCGTTGTACCCAACATTCCAGTGTAATCTGCTCGAGAACGTTCCATCCCAATTTTTGATGCTGGTTCTCCACGCCATAAATTACCACCACCAACAACAATCGCAATTTGCGTACCCAAGTCATGGACATCTTTCAGCTCTTCGGCAATCGCAGAAACTGTCTCAAGATCAATGCCTTGGCCTTTCTCTCCAGCTAGTGCTTCGCCAGAGAGTTTCATCAAAACGCGTTTATACTTAATATCAGTCATGTTTAACCTCTTTTATTTGCTTATACAAGTATATCAAAAAATACTAAAAATTTCCGAAAAAAAGTGCACTATTTATAATAGTACACTTTTTAACTAATTAGCTTTATTGATAAAACAATCAACGGCAATTAGTAATTTTTAAATAATTAACCAAGTTGCTTAGCAACTTCTTCAGCTAAATCAGTGACTTGCTTTTCAATGCCATCACCAACTTGGTAACGAACAAATGACTTAACTGATCCATTTTGTGAAGCAATGAATTGTGCAACTGTTTGGTCGCCGTTTTTAACAAATGGTTGATCCAACAAAGAAATTTCAGCCAAGAACTTTTTGATACGTCCTTCGACCATGCGTTCCTTAATGTTATCAGGCTTACCATTCAAGTCTTCAGAAGCTAATTGCACTTCCTTTTCCTTAGCAATAACATCAGCAGGTACTTGATCATCAGATACAAATTGTGGTGCAATAGCAGCAACATGCATTGCGATATCCTTGGCAGCTTCTTCTGAAGCACCATCAACAACAACCAAAGCTGAAATTGAGCCTGCCAAGTGAGAATATGAACCAAAGTTTTCTGAATCTGACTTTTCTACTACTGAGAAACGACGCAAAGTAATCTTTTCACCAGTAATTTGAGTTGTTCCGATAATTTTGTCGTTCAAAGTTTGACCTTCTTGAACTTCAAGTGCCAAAGCAGCTTCAACGTCAGCAGGTGCAAATTCAACGATTGTGTTGGCAACTGCATTAAGCAATTCGTTAAATTCAGCATTACCAGCCACGAAGTCAGTTTCTGAGTTTAATTCAATGATCGCAGCGCGGTTACCCTTAACGGCAACAGCTGTCATGCCTTCGGCAGCGACACGATCACCCTTTTTTGCAGCCTTTGCCATACCTTTTTCACGCAATAAATCAATTGCCTTGTCTAGGTCGCCATCAGCTTCAACCAATGCTTTTTTAGCATCCATCATTCCAACAGATGTCTTGTCACGTAGTTCCTTTACCTGTGCAGCAGTAATTGCCATTATAGTGCTCCTCTAAAATAGTTTAATGTGTTTGTGTGTTTTTATTATAACATATTAAAATACCATTCCGCGTCCCGAACAGGTCCGCTAGGAACGGTATTTATAGAATAAAATTAATTAGTTATTGCCTTCTTCAACGATGTTAGCAATTTCTTCGATTGATTCAGTGTTTTCGTCACCTTCAACGAATGCATCTTCAGGTGCTGAATCTTGGCCTTGACGACCTTCAATAACAGCATCGGCAATCTTTGATGTGATCAAACGCACAGCACGAATAGCATCATCGTTAGCAGGAATCTTAACATCGACTACATCTGGATTAGCATTTGTATCGATCATAGCTACAACTGGGATATTCAACATGTTTGCTTCCTTGACGGCAATTTCTTCCTTCTTGGGATCAACAACAAACAATACATCTGGCAAGCCAGGCATATCTTGAATACCACCTAAGAACTTTTCCAACTTTTCACGTTGCTTGTTCAACAAAACAACTTCTTTTTTAGGTAGTTGCTCAAATGTGCCGTCTTCGGCCATTGTTTGCAAATCCTTCAAACGTTGGATGCGTGTCTTAATAGTGTTCCAGTTTGTCAATGTACCACCCAACCAACGATGGTTGATGTAGTATTGACCAGCACGTGTTGCTTCTTCAGCAATCGCATCAGAAGCTTGCTTCTTCGTACCAACGAATAATACGTTAGCTCCATCAGTAGAAGCGTTACGAATAAAGTTATAAGCTTCATCAACTAACTTAACTGTCTTTTGTAAGTCGATGATGTGAATACCATTACGTTCTGTAAAGATATATTCATCCATCTTTGGGTCCCAACGACGTGTTTGGTGACCGAAGTGTACTCCTGCTTCGAGGAGCTCTTTCATTGAAATAACTGCCATGTTATGGCCTCCTAGGTTTTTCCGCCGACAAATTCGTTGTTCACGCTGACATTTCTGCACCTACGTGTTCTCATTTATCGTGTGTATTTGCTGCTTTCACAACATATTTCATTTTACATTATTTTTGGTTCCTTGACAAGCATATTACCAAATTTTGACCACGTGATGTGCCAATAAGTACTGTTCCTTGTTAATTCGTGTTAATTTCTTAAAATTTGCCTCTGCTTTTAACGCTTCGCTCTTTGTCTGGAATTCTTCATAATAAATCAGCTTTAATGGATGTCGCGCTTTTACCCGAGTAAACTTAGCCCCTTTACCGGACTCATGTGTCGCTAAACGACGTTGTACGTTATCCGTGAATCCACCATAAAAATAACCATCTGCTGTATATAGCACATAAAAATAATAATACTTCATTCATGCCACGCTTTACCATAGAGGATGTCGTGAACCTCTGAGGTATAGTCATTGTTATCAGTATAGGCGATGAGGGGCGGCATAATGCGCACGCCACCTGGTCGGCCAGATTTAATGGCTTCTATTAAAACCATATTGGCTTCGCGGTTCGCCTTTCCATAAACAAATTGGACTCTTTTAATCATGAGCTTTCGTGCAGCAAATGCTGCGAATATATCTGCTAGTCTTTCCGGCCGGTGTACCATATAGACCTTGCCATTATTTTTCAGGAGTTTATTGGTAATTTGAGCCAACTCAGGTAGGTTAATCATCAACTCGTGGCGCGCAATTTCATAATGTTTATCAACATTAGTCTTAGTAGTTTCATTTAATGGGAAATAAGGTGGATTAGTCAGAACAGTTTCAACAGATCCAGGTTGAATTTCATTAAATATATCTTTCATGTCAGCTTGAATGACTGAAACACGTTCATGTAAATTGTTCAGCTCAATGCTACGTTGTGCCATTTCAGCTAGTTCTGGTTGTATCTCGACTAACTTGATTTCCCCAGACACTTTTGGGGCGTAAAAAAGGCCAACTGCGCCAGTACCTGATCCCAAATCTACAGATAGCCCTTTACCTTTTCCCTTTACATCAGCAAAATGTGCTAATAAGATTGCATCTAAGGAATAGGAAAACATGTCTGGATTCTGGATAATATTAATGTTTTGTGATGGAAGGCCATCGATACGTTCATTTGCTTTAAGAACTGGTTGTGTCATTTGCGTTTCTCTCTGTTTATCTGTAAAATTGAAATGATTAATTTATGAGGTAAATAAATATGAAATTCTATGATTTTTTACGCGGCATTGCTGTTGCTTTAATATGGGCAGTTACTGGCCGCATTAAATACATGAATCGCGACAGAATACCCCAAAACGATAACTATGTGCTAGTTGGCCCACACCGCACTTGGTGGGATCCAGTATGGTATGCCGTGGCGGCCTACCCAAAACACTTTATTTTCATGGCAAAAATTGAGTTATTTAAATTCAAGCCACTTGCATGGTTAATTAAATCAGCCGGCGCATTCCCAGTTGATCGTGAAAATGTTGGCCCAAGCGTCATCAAAATTCCTGTACGCGAATTAAAAGATGGCAATCGCTCTTTAATAATGTTTCCTTCTGGTTCTAGACACAGTGATGATTTAAAATCAGGTTCCATTTTAATTGCACGAATGGCTGGAAAAACTATCGTACCAGCTGTCTATCAAGGCCCTGTTAAGTTCAGCCATCTTTTTAAACGTAATAATACCACAGTTAATTTCGGAGAACCAATTGTTATTGATAGAAAAGATCGTTTAAATAAAGAAAACATCGCCAAGTATACTGAGATGATGCAAACAGCTTTTGATGAACTCGATGTCGAAGTTGATCCTTCTTGGAAATATATAGATCCTAAACGTTTAGAAAAAAAATAAGCCACTCGGCTTATTTTTTTTGTGAGTTGGCACTTTGTTGCTTCATTTGAGCCATCATTTGGTTCAATTTCTTTTGAGATGGTTTTTGTCCCATTGACATCATCATTGATTTCATCATTTCTTCTGAAATAGGTGGGTTTTTTGCAAGATAATTCTTCATTGAATTACGTGCCAAGAAAAAGCCACCGACCAAACCAATAACTAAAGTTAACACTGCAATCAAAATTGCTAGCCATGTGCTAATCATGCATATTCTCCTTACTAAAATGTCTGATAGTTATTATAGCACAGCCAGCAAAGGCGTGCTATAATAACTTGCAGAGTTAACGTTTTCAATATGAACCGTTTTGTTCGTTACAAAAATAAATAACACAAATTTTTATTATTTATTTAATATTAGGTTGAATTTTGACAAAAATAACGAACAAACGTTTGATTTGTTCGTGTTTTTCCGTTATACTAATGATAGTAAATTTAACAAGTAGGAAACCCATCATGGCAATTACACAAGAAAGCAAACAAATTCAAGTGCTTCGATTTATTCATGAAGCACAATCAGAAAATGGTTACCCACCAACTGTCCGAGAAATTGGTGAAGCTGTTGGATTATCTTCTTCTTCAACTATTCACGGTCACATCGAACGTCTGGTAAAAAAAGGTTATCTTTTAAAAGATGCTTCTAAACCAAGAGCTCGCGCGATTGAAGTAACCGATATTGGTTTAGAGATGCTTGGCATTTCAACAACACCCGGAAAAATTCCGGTACTTGGAATGGTTACAGCGGGCACACCAATTTTGGCAGTGGAAGAAGAAGCAACCGAATTTTTCCCTATTCCAGATAATTTAATGCAATTTGATGGTGATTTATTCATGCTTAATGTCCATGGTGATTCAATGATTAACATTGGCATCCTAGATGGGGACAAAGTTATCGTACGTAAGCAAGAGAATGCTGATAATGGTGATGTTGTTGTCGCTATGAATGATAGCAATGAAGCGACAGTTAAGCGGTTTTTCCGTGAAGCCGATCATTATCGCTTACAACCTGAAAATAACAGCATGGCACCAATTATCTTGCAAAAAGTCTCTATTTTAGGAAAAGTTATCGGACTATATCGCGACGCTATTTATTAAAAACCAAGTAAAAAGGCTCATCTCTGATGAGCCTTTTTATTATGCTTGCCAAGAATTTGGATTTTTCTTCCAGTTTTGTAAGGTTTCCACTTGTGATTTATCGAGATCTCCACGCTTTACAGCTGTTTCAATGAGTTGTGAGTATGTTGTTAGTGAGTTAAATGTTAGTCCTGCTTCATCAAAGTTTTTTTGACCAGCTGGCAATTCATAAGAGAATATAGAAACAACGCCAAGTACACTTGCTCCCTCATTACGTACCGCATTTACTGCAGCCAACACAGACCCCCCTGTTGATATCAAATCATCAATCAGAACGACTTTACGATTTTTTACCAAGGCGCCTTCTGTTTGACGACCTGCCCCGTGATCTTTAGGTTTTGAACGTACATAGATCATTGGCTTATTTAATTCTTCAGCTACCCAAGCTGAATGAGGAATACCTGCAGTAGCCACGCCACCAATAATTTCAACGTCACCATACTCTTTTTTTATTAATTCAGACAACCCCTTATAAATATTTTGACGTACCGAAGGGAAACCAATGGTCATCCGATTATCTGTATAGATTGGACTCTTTATACCCGATGCCCACGTGAAAGGTTCTTCTGGTGAAAATTTTACGGCACCAATTTCAAGTAAATCATTAGCTACTTGTTGTTTATAGTCTGTCATTTATTTTCTCCATTCATTGACAACACGTTGATATGCAGCTACTGGGTTAGTTGATTGTGTAATTGATCGACCAACAACTAATCCAGTTGAATTCAACTTCTTGGCTTCCGCTGGCGTAGTCACACGCACTTGATCTCCAGCTGCGTCACCAGCTAAACGAATACCAGGTGTAATACGTAAAAATCGGTCATTCGTGTGTGACTTGATTAAACTAGCCTCCAAAGGTGAACTAATTGTCCCGTCTATGCCCGCCGAGTAAGCAAGCTTAGCCAAATGTGCAACACTTTCTTCAATAGTTGCTGTGGTTAATTGTATCTCTTGTACCTCAGCTTCAGAAAAAGAAGTTAGCTGCGTCACTGCAAGTAATTTTAATGCGTCACTCTTATTGGCAACAGCTGCTTCCAACATTCTTTTCCCTCCAGCTGCATGCAAAGTTAAATATTGTACATCTAGTTTTGATATATTAGCGACTGCACGACCAACAGTATTTGGAATATCGTAAAGTTTTAAATCTAAGAAAATCGTATAGCCCAATGCACGTAGTTCTGTGATGAACTCTGGTCCCGTACGATAAAAAAGCTCCATACCGATTTTCAATGCTGGCTGTTCCACTAGATCTGAAAAAGGCTCCAAAAATTTGCAAGTAGTGGTTGCATCGGGAAAGTCCAAAGCAATAAAGACTGGCTGTTCTGTCATTATGATCCTCCTATGTACATAAGCCGAAGCTTATTTGAAAAAGTTTAGTGCATTTCTTTCACTGTAAAACTGCGCGACTCTAATACTTCTAAGAAGGCACTAACTGTGTCTAAGGCAGTAAACAAAGGCACGGCATTTTCAATTGCAGCATTTCTAATCAAACGGCCATCGCTTTCAGCACGGTCATCTGCTTGAGTTGTGTTAATAACAACCTGTACTTTTTGTTGACGCAGTGCTGCAACTGCATTATTATCTGATTCCGAAATTTTATCGAGTACTTCCACAGGCAAGTCATTGTCTGACAAGTAAGCACCCGTACCGGCAGTTGCAAACAAAGCAAATCCCAAATCATTGAATCTCTTTGCTAATTCGAGCGCCTCTTCTTTGTCATCATCAGCAACTGTGAACAAGACATTGCCGTAACGTGGTACTTTGATGTTAGAAGCAATAAAGGCCTTATACAACGCCTTGGATAGGTTAATATCTGACCCCATGACTTCACCAGTAGACTTCATTTCTGGGCCGAGCAAAGAATCAACGTCGGGCAACTTTGTGAACGAGAATATTGGTGCTTTAACGTGCACCATATCATCGTTAGGAACAAGTCCCGTCTCAAATCCCATTTCCGACAATTTTTCACCTAACATAACTCTTGTTGCTAATTGAGCGAGCGGAAGATGCGTGACTTTCGATATGAAAGGTACTGTACGTGATGCACGTGGATTTACTTCGATAACATATGCAGTATTTTCATGGATAACAAACTGCACGTTCATCAATCCTATTGTATTCATAGCTTTAGCCAAATTAATAGAGGCTTGCACCATTTCATCTTGAACCTTTTGTGACAAGTATTGTGGTGGATAAACTGACATGGAATCTCCTGAGTGGACCCCTGCCCGTTCAATATGTTCCATAATACCTGGGATTACAGCTGTCTCACCATCTGACAAAACGTCTACTTCTGCTTCTTGTCCCACTAAGTACGAATCAATCAATACCGGATGATCATTTGAAACCTTGACCGCACGCTGCATGTAGTCCTGGAGTTCATCGTCAGAAGAAACAATTTCCATTGCTCGACCACCCAAAACATATGAAGGACGAATCAATACGGGATATCCAATAGATTGTGCAGCTGCTAATGCACCGTCTACTGTGGTTGCTGTTTTACCAACAGGTTGTGGTAAAGCAAGTTCTTTTATGACCTGATCAAATGCTTCACGATCTTCGGCACGATTTAGATCCTCTACAGAGGTTCCCAAAATGTTTACACCATTGTCTATCAAAGGTTGAGCTAAATTAATTGCAGTTTGTCCGCCGAATTGAACAACTACACCGACCGGATTCTCTAGATCAATTACATTGAGAACATCTTCCAAGGTAAGTGGTTCAAAATACAATTTATCTGAGATAGAGAAATCCGTTGAAACGGTTTCTGGATTTGAATTCATAATAATCGCTTCATATCCAGCCCGTTGAATAGCCTTAACAGCATGAACAGTTGCATAATCAAATTCAACACCTTGCCCGATGCGAATCGGTCCAGAACCTAGTACAAGTACCGATTTTTTTGTACTAATAATCGATTCATTTTCCTGTTCATAGGTTGCATAATAATACGGTGTTGCCGATTCAAATTCTGCTGCAACAGTATCAACCATTTTGTAAACTGGTTTAATTTTTTTATCTTTGCGCAGTTTTCTAATATCAGCAACTGTCTTGCTCCAGATTTTAGCAATTGTTTCGTCAGCAAAGCCATTCTTTTTAGCATATTGCAACTGATCAATATCTCCAACATGATTGGCAAGATCTTGTTCAATTTCGATAACATGCAATACTTTATCCAAGAAAAATTCATCGATTAGTGTTTTATCATGAATAGTTTCAATCGAAACACCTCGGCGCAATAAATCAGCAATCATAAACAAACGATCATCTCGAGCGGGCATTAATGCTGCTAACAGTTCGTCCTCTGAAAGATCCTTATAGGTTATATCATCTAAACCAACAGCTCCAATTTCCAGTGAGCGAACAGCCTTTAACATAGCTTCTTCCATATTGCGGCCGATAGCCATCACTTCACCAGTTGCCTTCATTTGTGTGCCTAGGCGACGATCAGCTGTTGAAAATTTGTCAAATGGCCAGCGTGGAATTTTAAATACAACATAATCTAATGCTGGTTCAAACTCTGCCTTTGTAGTACCTGTTACTGGATTGATAATCTCATCAAGTGTTAAACCAACGGCAATTTTTGCAGCCATTTTGGCAATCGGATATCCAGTCGCTTTTGAAGCTAACGCAGAAGACCGACTGACACGTGGGTTGACTTCAATAATATAATATCGATATGAATCAGGATCGAGTGCCATTTGAATATTGACACCACCCTCAATTTTCAAAGCACGAATAATTTTCAATGCAGCATCACGCATCATTTGAACTTCACGATCAGACAGTGTTTGAACTGGAGCAGTCACAATCGAGTCTCCAGTATGAATACCAACTGGGTCAAAGTTTTCCATTGAAGCAACAACCAATGCGTTGTCATTAGCGTCACGCATTACTTCAAATTCAATCTCTTTATAACCTGCAATCGAACGTTCAATCAACACTTGTGTTACTGGAGAAAGTTCTAATCCATTAGCCGTAATTTCCGAAAGTTCTTTATGCGTTTGAGCAATACCTCCGCCGGTACCACCTAAAGTGTAGGCTGGACGAACAATTACTGGGTAACCATGTGTGTCAGCAAAATTAAGTGATTCTTCTAAAGTAGTTGCAATAATGGACTCTGGAATAGGCTCATTCAAACGTTCCATCAAGGCTTTAAATTCTTCACGATCTTCGGCCTCTTCGATTGCTGATAGCTTAGTTCCAAGTAACTCGATATTGAGTTCATCCAAAATTCCCGCTTCGGAAAGGTCTTTAGCCATATTTAATCCAGTTTGACCACCTAGCGTTGGCAAAATAGCATCTGGACGCTCTTTACGTAAAATACGTTCAATGAAGTCAATTGACAAAGGCTCAATGTATACCTTGTCAGCAATTTCAGCGTCAGTCATAATCGTTGCCGGATTAGAATTTACTAAAATAACATGATACCCTTCTTCCTTTAAAGAGAGCGCAGCTTGTGTGCCAGAATAATCAAATTCGGCTGCTTGACCGATAACAATTGGTCCAGAACCAATCACTAATATTTTACTAATGTCTTGACGTTTAGGCATTTGTAATCTCCTTCTTTGAATCAGATATCATATCCAAAAATTCATCAAATAAATACTCAGCATCGTGTGGACCAGGTGCTGCATCTGGGTGGAATTGAACAGAGAAAGCATTGTAGCCTTTTAGACGAACACCTTCAACAGTCTGATCATTAATTTCTTCGTGTGTCACAACTAGATTAGTTTTCTCTAAGCTTGCTCGTTCTACTGCATAACCGTGATTTTGTGACGTAAAGTCTAATCTTGCTTTGGAAATCGTGCGCACGGCATGATTAAAGCCACGATGACCAAATTTCATTTTGTAAGTTTCTGCGCCATTAGCGATTGCGAACAGTTGATGTCCCAAGCAAATGCCCATTAGTGGCAAATGCTTTTGTAGCTTCTGAATTGTTGGAATTGCATAATTTACATCTTTGGGATCACCAGGTCCATTCGACAGTAAGATACCGTCAGGGTTCGCTGCCAAGACTGTTTCTGCATCCACATTAGCAGGAAATACCATCACGTTAACACCGCGCTTGGCAAGCGAGCGAAGAATTGAATTTTTCAGTCCAAAATCAATAAGCGCAATCGATACACCATCAGTTGGGTTCTGATACTGTGTCTTTGTTGTTGCATCTGCAACCATTGTTTTTGATGTTTCAAATGCTTTTAGTCTCGCAATGACTTCATCCGTTATTTCATCAACAAGCGCTGCTTTCATGGAACCCTGATTACGTAACTCTTTTGTTAAAGCACGTGTATCAATGCCCGTTATGCCAGGCATTCCAGTTTTTTCTGCCCATTCTGGCAAACTCATCATTTTGCGCCAATTACTTGGTCGTCGAGCAATTTCGTGCACTACAACCGCAGATGCAGCTGGGCGCAAACTTTCAAAGTCATCACGGTTAACCCCGTAATTACCGATTAGTGGGTAAGTAAATACAATAATTTCACCTCGGTATGATAAATCTGTAATCGACTCTTGATAGCCGGACATACCAGTATTAAAAACTAACTCTGCCATAATATCAACATCAGCACCAAAAGCTTCCCCTTCATATACTGATCCATTTTCTAATAATAAGTAGCGTTTTTTCATTTTACGTTATCCTTATATACAATTTCACCGTCAACCCATGTGGCCAGTGTTTTTCCATACACTTCCCATCCAATAAATGGTGAGTTTTTTCCCATCGATTCAAAGCTCTCGGTATCTATTACATAGTTATTCTCTAGATCAAACAGAGCGAGGTCTGCTCGCGCACCTTCTTCGATATTAGTGGGCGCCTGCAATTGGAACGCACTGACTGGAGCAGAGACCATTCGCTCAAGCAAAGTTTCTAGAGTCATCACACCATTTTTAACCAAATAAGTATAAAGCAGTTGGAAACTCGTTTCGATTCCGGTAATGCCAAATGGTGCCTCTCGGAAAGACTTCTGTTTCTCTTCTTTTCCATGTGGCGCATGATCAGTAGCAACCATATCGATGGTTCCATCCAACAATCCAGCAATAACTGCTTCACGATCTCTCTGAGTTCGTAGTGGTGGATTCATTTTGAACATTGCATTATCAGAATTGATATCTTCTTCTGATAATAATAAGTGATGCGGAGAAACCTCTGCAGTAACATGAACACCTTCATGTTTAGCAATTCGCACCAATTCAACCGATTCCTTAGTTGAAATATGCGCAACATGATAATGAACGCCAGTAACTTTAGCTAGTACCAAATCTCGAGCAAGTTGTGAACTTTCCGCCAATCCTGTAATTCCTGGTAATTCTAATTTTGTTGATGCTTTCCCCTCATTCATGACACCATCATGAACCAGCGTGTCGTCTTCCAAATGCGCGGCTAAAGGTTTGTTAGCCGATGCAGCGGCGACCATTGCTTGGAGCATAGTATTTGCTGTCTGTACCCCTTTACCATCATTTGTGAATGCTTTGGCCCCAGCTGCTGACATCCCTTTAATATTGGTTACTTGAGTTGACGTCAAGTTATTTGAGATGGCCCCGTACTGTTCAATATGAATCACACCATTTTGTTTATTTCGTGCAATTTGATTCGTTATCTTTTCTTCATTGTCAGGAACTGGATTTAAGTTAGGCATAGCAATCACAGTCGTAAACCCACCGCGTGCAGCCGCCTTAGATCCGCTATTAATCGTCTCCTTATACTCAAAACCAGGCTCACGAAAATGTACGTGCACATCTACTAATCCCGTTGAAAGAAAGGCTCCTTTGGCATCAAAAGTAGTGGCTGCATTACTTTCAAGATGATCACTAATCTTTTGAATGATTCCTTTATCAATTAAAATATCTCGAGGAATGAGTTGATTGTTCCATAAAATTTTAGCATTTTTTATTAGTTGCATTTACTTACTCCGTAACGTATTCTAAAATGGCCATTCGTGCATAAACGCCATTAGTCATCTGATCAAATATGCGCGATTTTGGTGCTTCAACTAAATCATCAGCAATCTCAACGTCTCGATTAACTGGGGCCGGATGCATAATAATACTATTCTCTTTCAAATTTTCATAACGTGATTCAGTCAAACCATACACTTCATGATACTTTTTTGCCGAAAAATTTTGATTTTCAGTATGTGTAATTCGTTCATGCTGTACTCTAAGAAACATCACAACATCTTGTTCCGACCAACCAACATCAAGGTCCACATGTTCGCCAAATGAATCAAAATCAACTGGTTGCCAGTCTTTTGGTCCACTGAATGTCACTGTTGCGCCAAGCTTGTTGAGTATCTCTGCATTTGAACGCGCTACTCGTGAATGTGCTAGGTCTCCAATAATTCGAACCTTCAAACCTTCAAAATGCCCAAATTCTTGATAAATTGTCACTAAATCTAACAAACTTTGTGAAGGGTGTTGGCCGCTGCCGTCCCCCGCATTTACAAGTTGTGGAATTGCATGCCCTTCACTCCGTAAGACGTTTTCATACCATGAATTTTGAGAGTGACGAATTACTGCAACATCCACACCAATCGCTTTAAGTGTTTTTAATGTATCAACCAAACTCTCTCCTTTTGTCATTGAACTAGTTTGAGGGTCGATTTGTATCTGTTTCCAATTAAGTTGATTCTCTGCCATTTGGAAACTACTATGCGTTCTCGTTGAATTTTCAAAAAATAAATTTACAGCCGTTATCGATTTTGTTTTAGGTTGCTCACCTGATTTTAACGCCAACGCACGTTGTATTAAGTGTAGCACGTCGTTTTTATTAATTGCATTTATATTCAAATAATTTCGCATATTACCCTTCTTTATACAAAAAACCAAGCGATCTGAGCGACCGCTTGGTTCTAGAAAATGAGGGTAAAAGTGTACACTTCACCAAAAGTATCTAAAGCCTTGCAAGTCTCTCTGGACCTGATTAAAGGTTTTATTTTATTGATAGTAATCATAGCATTTTTTAAAAGTTAATGCAACTTACTTACTAAAGAAATTTTTATTCCCTTGATTAACATTTGCTTTGGCTGTTTTGTTACTATTCCAAAATGGAACAATGACTTTACCAACAACGTGCTTTTTATCTACGAATCCAAAATATCGACCATCATTTGAAACTGACCGATGATCTCCCATGACAAAATACTTACCTTTTGGCACTGTAGAATTATTGCGATCCTTTTTCTGCCATAACGTACCAGAGGAAAGCGTCTTAAGAGACCATGTGCTGCCAAAAGACATTTCCGTTCCCTCTGTACGTTCACTCAAACTGATGAAGCTTTGATTAACTTTCTTGCCATTGACATATAGATTAGACGCTTTGTATTCAACTGTATCACCTGGAATCGCAATAATACGCTTCACGTACTTATCATCCCCAGACTGGTATCTAGGATCTTCATCTTTAGCGTTGAATACAATAACATCTCCACGCTTATAACTTGCCACTTTGTTTAGAAACACATTCTCTTTATCTTGCAAATTCGGTTCCATTGATGGTCCGCTAACTTTTACGCGTGTGAATAAAAATGAGCGAATTAGCACAACAATAAGAATTGCAATGGCAATTGGGAAAACCCACTCCTTCAAAAATTTCATAAACATAAATAACTTCCTTTACATAAAATCACCAACAGAATAACTGTCGGTGATAGTGAGCTTAATTTACTTCTGCAACTTAGAATAAGCTTCGGCAACGGGTTTTGTAACGATGTCATTTAATTCCGTTAGCAAAGTGTTCAAAGCCTGTTCTGCTTCCATCAGCGCATTAATTTTTTCGTCTTTTTGTACTTTTGCAGCAACTGCATCCCATTCCTTTTCTTGTTCAGGTTTTGGTTGTTGCTGGCTTTGCATCATTTGTTGTACTGCCATTTGAATTTCTTGGAATTCACCAAACAACACTTTAGAATCAGTGTCATTTTGTATTGCGTTAAATGCATTTTGCCATGCAATATATTGTTGTGTTTCTGTCAAAATATTTGCCATTTCATTGGCATTATCGTAAATATTTACTGTCATGTTGTTTTCCTTTTTTTACGTTATTCTATACCACTAAAATCATATCACAACCAATAACTAATGTGAAACACTAATCAATCTGAACGATTAATTGCCAAATAATCCTTTGACACTATTCCACAATTGACCAGCCCCTTCAACAGCTTTGTCAACACCACTATTGAAATCATCTTGAATCGTTCCCCATAAGTCACTGCTCTGACTTGTACTACTTGACGTGGTGTTAGGATTTGTGACTGTAAAGGCAGTTTGATCGGTATTTGGCAAAATTTGTTCCAATGACGTTTTAACCAGTGGTCCCATTGTAGATGTTAATCCTAATGGCAAAGAACCAGTATTGTTTCCTTCCAGTCCCATCCAAGTTGCCTGAACAATGTCTTTCGTATATGCCATTGCCCATGAATCCTTTGACGAACTAGCGTTATTAGTACTATTAGGATTCTCAGTAGTACCAGTCTTACCAGCAATAGTGTAACCCGATGGTGCAGATCCAACACCTGTACCATCCGTATAAGTACCAAGCATCATACGTGTCATATTATTTGCAACTTTACTACTGATGACCTGTGTTTGTTTTGCTTTTGGTGAGCTAACAATTACTTTACCACTTGCATCAACTATTTTAGTAATATAATGTGCCTGACTCATCACACCACCATTGGCAAAAGCCGTGTATGCTTGCGCCATTTGTTGTGGGGATACACCTTTGGTCAATCCGCCTAGTGCTAGTGATAGGTTCTTATCCTTTTTGCTTAATGGTAAGCCAAACTTAATACCACTCTTATAACCAACCTCTACACCCATTTTATTAAGTAAATAAACTGCCGGAATGTTATACGAATGTTCCAAAGCTGAATACATCGGAACATCAGCCGTTTCAACGTTCATGGCATTGTTTGGAGTATAATTGTTCGTCCCAAAGCTCATCGATTGATTAGGCAATGTTGTACTAATACTATAACCTCGTTGTAGAGCTGGTGCATAAACGACCATTGGTTTTATTGCTGAACCAGGCTGTAATTGTGATTGATTAGCACGATTAAAGCCACGGAAAGTATGGGATGCTTCACGACCACCGACTACAGCCAATACCCCTCCAGTTTTAGCATTCAAAACAATAGAGGCTGCTTGTGCGTCATCAACATAGTTAAATAATGCTGAATTATCGAAATCATTTTGTAAATTCGTTTGATCCTTTTGGTTTAACGTTGTATATATTTTATACCCACGATTCATAACATCGTTTTCTGTTAAACCATAGGTATTAATGGCTTCGTTAATCACTGAGTCGAAATACCAAGGATAATTATAATCACCAGAATCATCATACGTATCATTTAGCGTATCTGTCGTCGATTTGGCTGTACTAGCCTGCGCTGAAGTTATCTTTTTATTCTCAACCATAGTTGTCAAAACTAAATTACGTCGGGCCTTGGAAGCTTCTGGATGATCGATAGGATTAAACTTAGCGGGACTAGTTAACATACCCGCTAGTGTAGCCGCTTGCGTTGTTGTTAATTCACTAGCATGAACACCAAAATATTTCTGTGATGCATCTTCTACGCCCCAAACACCATGACCAAACCAAGCATTATTAAGATACATCGTAAAAATTTCATTTTTAGTGTAATCTTGTTCAACCTGCATGGACAAAAAGATTTCTTTGGCTTTTCTGGTAAATGTCTGTTCTTGCGATAAATAAGCATTTTTAACCAATTGCTGTGTCAACGTAGAACCGCCACCAGAAATAGTATTAGATCCGGTAATTTTGTTTTTAACCAATAAAACAGCTGCACGTGCAATCCCTTTTACCGAGAAACCATATTCATGATAAAAATTACGGTCTTCGATTGATAAAACTGCATCTCGCATGTTTTGTGAAATCTTATTATACGAGACATAGGTGCCTTTTTGTGAATATAATTCACCTGCTTTTTCACCTTGGTCATCGTAAACTGTTGCCGTTTGAGAGAGCGTTGCTTCTAAATTTTTAACGTGTGCAGTTTTAGCTGAAATTGCTAAGTAGGCACTTGTGACCAAAAATAATGTTAAAAATAAAATAATCAGCAGGCGACCAAATTGCCAACGATGCCAAATTGGTCCTAATTTATCCCACACTTTTTGACTTATTGCTTTCAACCACTTCATTCATCAACCTATCAATTCCGCCCAATGATCAGCTAGCTTTGCGGCATCTGTTTCATTTTTACTTGTAACGTAAATTGTGTTAAATCCCGCTAGTGTCGTAATAACTTCAGGTAGATTTGCGTCATCAATAATGCCTGCAACTGAGTTACCACTACCATCAGTAGTTTTAATAATCGTTAAGAACTCAACATGAGTCACAAATGAAGCATATTCTTTGATTGCTTCATCAACAGCGTTAGTCGTTACCAGATTTTGAACATTTTTCGTTGTATCATTGAGTTGCTGGTAACGTAATTGTCCGCTGTCGCTCTTTTGGCGAATAATATTCATTGCTCGAATATCACGTGATACGGTTGTTTGTGTTGTCTCAACACCGTGCTTGATAAGTTGGGCAAGTAATTCTTCTTGACTGGCAATGATATTATCCTGGATAATATCTAAAATAAGCTTTTGCCGTTCTTGTTTTGAAATCATTGATTTCTCCTTTGTATCATGATGCACGGTTATATAAAAATATATCATTTACTACCGTTTTGTACATCACTTTAACAGTTAGCTTAAATAGCTATTGATCTTTCCAAATCAGTTACATCTCTTCAGGTGCCTTGACACCTAATAATCTCAAACTTTCTGTCAAAACAATAGACACTGATTTAACTAACACCAAGCGAGCATTTAGTTGAGCGTCTTCTGTTAATATTTTTGAGTTAGCATAATACTTGTTAAATGCTCTTGACAAATTCAACGCATATTTAGCAATAATGCTGGCCTCACGTTGTTGCCAAGCCCGTTGCACTGTCTTGGGAAAGTTGTTTAGTGTCGTAATAATATCCCATGTTGCTGGATCACTCAAATTCAAGTCGTCACTCGTCAATTGAACCGACGTCTTGCGTAAAATTGATTTTGCTCGGGCATTCGTATACTGTACGTATGGTCCAGTATCTCCTTCAAAACGGACAACTTCTTCTAAATTGAAGTCAAAGTTGTTGGTACGATCATTCATTAAGTCATGAAACACAACAGCACCGGCGCCCACTTCTTCTGCCACTGTATCTTTATCACCCAAAGCAGGATTTTTCTCTTGAATTTGCTTCAAAGCCAATTCATGAGCATCATCTAATACATCCTTTAGCAAAACAACATCACCCTTACGTGTGGACATTTTTTTGCCATTAAACGTAATTAGACCAAAGGCAATGTGCTCAATGTCATCAGCCCACTCAAAGCCCATCAGTGATAAGACAGCCTTCATCTGCACAAAATGTTCTCGTTGTTCACCACCAACAACATACAACGATTTCGCAAAATCGTATGTTTCTTTTCTGTAAAGTGCCGCTGCTAAGTCGCGAGTCATATACAAAGTTGCACCATCTGAACGCTTAATCATGGCCGGTGTTAGATTTGGATTGATATGGCTCAAATCAACAATCTGTGCCCCTTGTGATTCAACTAGAAGATTTTTTTCTTCTAAGATATCAACTACCTTGTCCATTTTATCATTATAAAATGCTTCGCCGTTGAATGAATCAAATGTAATGTCCAAGCGATCGTATATTTCAGAAAACTCTTTCAACGATTCAGCACGGAACCATTGCCACAAACGATGTGCCTCTTCATCACCATCTTCAAGTTTCTTAAACCAAGCACGACCTTCATCATTTAATGAGTCATTTTCTTTAGCTTTTTCATGAAACTCAACATAGTATTTTAACAAAGTGGCAATTGGGTCTGATTTGACCTCTTCTTCAGAACCCCAAGCTTTGTAAGCGTATATTAGTTTACCAAATTGCGTACCCCAGTCACCTAAATGATTTATTTTAACAGGTGCGTAACCATTTTTTGCTGTAATGTTGGCTAGTGCATTACCGATAACAGTCGAACGTAAATGTCCCATCGACATTGGCTTGGCGATGTTTGGACTGGACATGTCAATCGTCACTTTGGCACCCTGTCCGTCCACATTGTCACCGTAGGCACCTTCCAAGTCAAATACTGTCTTCAATACTTGATTAGATGTAGCTACTTTGTCCAAGAAAAAGTTAACATAAGGCCCAGTAGCAACAACTTTTTCAAATCTTTCCTGATTAATTGTAGCAACGATGTCTGCTGCAATTAATTGCGGTGCTTTATGTAATGTCTTGGCTAATGTAAATGTTGGAAAAGCAACATCTCCAAGATCAGATGATTTTGGTGCTTCTAGTTTTTCAGAAATTTCTTGTAAAGTAAGGTCGGTTAGCACTGCGTTAAGTGCCTCAACAATTTGTATATTATCTACCATTTTTTTTCCTTTTGGTTTTTAATTATGATTTTTAGTAAAAATACATTATAATCAAAAATTCGATATCCTTATTATACCGTATTTTAGGCATTATTCATCTAAAAATAAATAAGCTCGCCTCTTGTTTTCATCAACAAAGAGACGAGCCTAGCCCGCGGTACCACTCTAATAGCTTTCGCCACTCAAATTTATTAACTTTTGACTCCTAGTACGCGCCGTTTTGACTATGGCCTGACTTCCATCAACTCAAGCTCGCTTAATCATAGCTTCAAAACATCTTTACTTATCTTCGTCTTTTACAGATTTTTCAGGCGTGGGACCGTGCTTAATCACTTCAACCTCATCCATGCGAACAACCGCACGATGGTTCATTTCGTTAACTGCTGGTTGGTCAGCTGGAGCATTCTCCGTAATCTCAACCAACAATGAGTTTTCATAAATTTTTTCAACTTGACCTGTAAAAGGTTTTTCTAAATTACCATAAGCTGGTGCTAATAAAACATCTCCAAGGTTAAATCCAGAGGTATTTTCTTCTACTTCTTCTGCCATGTTTGCCTCCATTTTAACGTTATTTAACAGTTTATTCTAGCATAAAACAGATGTTTATGCGAGTGTTTTAACTACTCTATCTAATATAGTCCGCGCAATATCAAGTTTTGGTGACAATTCAATTTTTTCTGGGTTGTTATCACGTGATAAAATCGTTACTTTATTATTATCAGAGTCAAAACCACCATCCACATCACTAACATCATTAGCAATTAAGAAATCCGCATTTTTCTTTGATAACTTTTTTTGTGCAGACGCAAGAACGTTTTGCGTTTCAGCAGCAAATCCCACAACTATTTGCCCAGCTTTCTTTATATGACCAATGTCTGATAATATATCAGGATTTTGAATTAATTCAATCGTTAAATTCTCTTGCCCTACTTTTTTTATTTTGTTTTCAGCTTGTGCAGCAGGCCGATAATCAGATACAGCTGCCGAACTAATGAAAATATCCGCGTCAGAAAATTCTTGCACAACTGTTGCATGCATGTCACGTGTGGAAGTAACAACTATTTCTCGGACACCGTACAATTCTTCTCGTTTTGTTGTGGTTATAAGTACCACTGTTGCACCTAACTCTGCAGCTGCCTGTGCCAAAGCATAGCCCATTTTTCCTGAAGAACGATTTGTTAAATACCGCACTGGATCAAGCGCTTCACGTGTCCCGCCGGCTGTAATAACAATTTTTTTCCCTTTTAACTCACCGCCGCGCGCCTGTATACGAATAGCTGCCTGCTTTATAATTGCCGCAGGCTCCGGTAAGCGACCTTGCGACTCGTAACCTTCTGCTAAGAAACCAATCTCTGGGTCAATAATAAACCAACCATCACTTTTTAATAAATTCAAATTACGTACAACCGCGTCATTGTTAAGCATAATATCGTTCATCGCTGGGGCGATAACTTTAGCCGCAGATGATGCCATTACCGTCGCAGTCACAGCATCATCTGCGATACCATTTGCTATTTTTCCAATAATGTTAGCAGTAGCTGGCACAACAAATATCAAGTCTGCCCACTTAGCCCATTCAATATGAGTAACCGCAGCCTTCTCATCACGAAAAAGATCGGTTAACACATCATGTTTAGACAAAACGGCTAATGTTTGTACAGTAATAAATTCTTGGGCCGCAGCCGTCATTCCTACACGAACATGAGCGCCGCTCTTAATGAATTCGCGTACTAATGTTGCTGACTTGTAGGCCGAAATGCTACCTGTCACAATCACTAATATATTCTTATTTCTATAGAAATCATTCATGCCATTCATTATATCATGGATTGTTTTAAACACGATTCAAAAAGCGATATTCTAAGAATATCGCTTTCTTCTAAGAACTTGCAGAACTAGAATTATGAGATTGTGCTTTAACATAATCAATTGCTACCACTACCGCCACAACAACAGATTCCAAAGACTCGTCCTCAATTTTAATGTCATAGGTACTTGTCATTGCTAACCAGCGCTGATCAACAGAGCCAATTTCACGTCCATTTTGCAGAAGGGCAAAATTCATGTCCCAGATATTACCTTCTACACTTAGACCAAGCCCTTCAATTTCGTATCTTGGTTTTAAAAATGAAAAACGTTTAATGATTTCAACTTCTTCTGGAAATTCATTAATAATTAACTTAAACTTTGGTAAAAAAGTAAACACTTGATGGGTTAAATGCGCAATATGTATACTGTTTGAATTTAGAATATCAAAATACTTTGGAATACTAAATGTACTGCCGGAAACCGTGTAGAGCGTGTTCTCACTGTCGTCAGTTATGTCAAACTTTCCGCCCAACGAAAACAAGTGTTGTCTCATCAGTAAATGTTTCATTTAAGTCCTTTTTCTAGTAATTTCCCAGCAACTGGTATTTGACCCAATTGATCTAATTCCTGACCATTCACAACTACCAAATTACTAGATGATTCAGCCAACGTTGAGAAAGCATTGATTGACTGGTTTTGGAAATACTTATCATCAGCACCAGCTAAACCAGCCTGAACAGTGTCAATACGATACTTTTCAGCTTCAGCACGAGTTTTCGTGGCATCAGCTTCAGCCTTGGCAGTAGCCATCAATGCATCGTTTTTAGCTTTTGTTGTCAATTCAATTGAACGTGCTTCCCCTTCAGCCTTAGCAATGGTAGCAACTCGCTCACGATCTGCAGTTAATTGCTTATCCATTGCTTCTTGAATCGAAGCAGAAGGACGTAATTCATCAATATTGATACGATCAACATTGATACCGTATGTATTCGTTAAATCACCAATGGCATCCGCTAATTGGACGTTAATTTTGGTTGTAGAACCTAGCGCTTCGTTTAACTCCATGCGACCAATAATATCACGTAAGTGTCCACGCACAAGTTGTGCCATAGATTCAACTGAATCCGTGTTTTCGTACATATATTTAACTGCGTTAGTTACATGATAATTTAAAGTAACACTTGCCTTAATATCAGCGTTATCGGCAGTAATCACCGAGTAATCAGGCAAACGCAGTGGGCGCATAGCCAAACTCACCTTACGAATTGTTTGAAAGAACGGTACATAAAAATGTAATCCCGCCTCTCTTCGAGCACGATATTTTCCCAATGTCTCCACAAGCCCCGCATTATTCTGCGGAACAATCTTAAAAAAAAGCATAACTTCTCCCTCTAATCTTTCATGATTTGTCGTAATGTCAATATATTCCCGTTTGCCTCGAGAATCACGTAATCTTCATCACTTTTAGCAACAGCACTATTATCAATCAAATATCGATAATAGATACCAGAAACGTTGACTAAACCGCTCTTAATGTCAATATCTTTACCTGGAATGACCTGACCCACAAATTGACGGTCTTCAAAGTTGCTTGGATGATAGTTAGCCATCAATAATTGGGTAATGTAATTATTCAATGACCTCCCCTCCTTGCTGGCCTGTTCCGCCAAAAACTCATGCAGTTTTGGATCAATTCTTAATGGTATGTTGCCTGACTTCATGTTTTTTTCTTTAACCATATCTTTATGATATCATAATTAAATCATTTTGCAATTATTAAATTGATTTTACATAATAAAAAGCGCTTAACTACCAAGAGTTAGGCGCTTTTTATTTGTTAATTACTTTTTATCGTTCTTTAAATTGTCAATACTATCTTTGACAGCGTCTTTAGCTTCTGTTACGGCATCCTTAGCTTTTCCAAACAGGCCTTGTGCCTTACCTTCTGCTTCACGCTGCTTATCACCGGTAACCTTGCCCTCAACTTCTTTTGCTTTACCAGCAACCTTGTCCTTAGCATTATCAAACTTTTCTTCAACTGACATAGAATACGTTCTCCTTGAAATTTATTTGATGTTACAAGTTCATTGTAACATTTCTAATAAAAAATGACAGTGAAAAAGAACCACTAGAGAAGTTAGACGTGGTTCTTCACATTGGGAGTTGTGATTTTCGGGATAATTGAAAACCACATATTTATTCTATGCTTATATAGACGCTAAAACAACGATTTTCCCTAGTCAATTAACTACCTTATGTTCAAAAAAACCACGTGGCATGAGCGGACGCGTGGTTTAAAGATTAGAGTTCTGGTTTCCGTGGCAAATAACAAATCGAAAACCATACACACATTTTAGTTTGATTTATGGCACAATACAATAGCAATTGCTGAGCAATATCATTTAGTTTGTTCAAAAATAATTTTATTTTAATTCTTGATTTTCCAGATGTTACACACTGGCCATTTTATACACAAATCATTAGCTGATAGTTGAAAAGACATTTTGCGAGTTCTGATTGACGTAGATATCCCAATTCAGTCGAATTATTATTTGTTTAAATAGTATTGACAATGAGAAAAATTTCGTTATTCACATATGTACGATGCCCCCGAAGGGAAGAAGCAATACATTTTGGGAGTGTATTTAATAATTTCTAGGGACATCTTACCTAAATGTTAGCACGCTAATTACATTTTCTCTAGCAATAACACTTATAATAACTGGTTAAACGTTCGACAATACATCAATTAGAATTTAATACACAATAAAATGCCCAACCTGAGTTTCGGGATAAAACATACAAATGATTGGGCATTTGATAATGTATAAATAACATTACAAGACTAGTATAATGGATCAATAATTTAAAAACATGAAATATGTTAACTTTATTAACAAAATAAATACCGACCAGAATGTCTCTTCTAGCCGGTATTCTTTGAACTTTGAAATGAGTTTCACTCAAAATAAATTCTTCCCCATTTGTAAAGCATATCATGAAACATCGATAGAAAATTCAATTGTTTATTATTAAAATTAACTTATTTAATTCAAATTTAAATGTTATTTTAAATGAATAGGAGTTCATTTTTCATCAATGTCATTAATAAAATTAAAATTGTCGTAGTAAATATTTTCTAACGTTTCTATTGCATAACCTTAATTTTTTCGCATCTTAAGCCGTGATTCGCCCTATCTCCTCATTAACATACGGCATATTAAGAGGCAAAGCTGTTTCCCCTATAATTTCTTTGTTGGGCTCAAAACTATATTTTGCATAGTTCTTTTCTCGCACATCTTGCCAAATATCAGCATAAGTAAACTTTTTATCAGTAATACTAGCCTCAACTGTTTTCATAATTTTCCGTGGATAGATGATCTTTGTTTTGTGAAACAGGACGTTTGATTTCTTTTTTGAAAGAATACAAATATCCTTTTATATCAATCTGAATCTTTGTATCATATGAACGGTAAAAGAAACCCACAAAAATAGCAATTATCGACCCTAAACCACTCAATCAGCAAGTGGTCCTATTTCAATTGCTATTAAAATCATCATAGTATATAGTTCCCAATAGATAGCAAAAAAAGCATCCGAAGATACTTTTAAGTGATCCAAACAACGGTGTTATGATTTTGTATATTAATCAAGTTTCAGGAAATTACATAGTACGTTTGAATCACCACGAGCTAAATATTAGCATACTAATCCTATCTTGTCACTAATATATTTGTACGGTACCAACAATTGAAAATATAATAGTCTTTATAAAAACGCCTTGATTATTAAGAATCCTTAGGTATTTTTTTCTGGTTGCAAGCTCTTGGTAATAAAAAACAAGACTTAATCCTCACTCAAGAAAAAGCCTTGCAAACTCAGTAATTCTCGGCTTACCAAGCTTAATGATATACATTTATGAATGAATATCATTAAGTAAACATTTTTTGAAAACGCTTACTTAATGATTATATACAATTCTAATATGATTGGCAATAATTAATTTGCTTAGTTTTTTATGTGATTAATTATTTCAATTTCTTCAACGGTTATTGGTATTCCTACTTTATTTTTCATTTCATTTCCTCAATCACTTCATTTAGCTCTTGTAGTCAATCTTCCTGTTCTCCAATACCTTTGACCTAACCTGAATACGTGAGCGCTCATGTCATGCAATGAAAAGGTCCAATTTGCATATATGTTTTAGGTTCGCAAATTGGACCATGTATTTTTATGTACGCAATCACCTGAAAACCGCCAAAGAACTTAATGTGATTAGGCATACAACGTGGATATAAAAAAACAGCCGTCAGAGCCTACCTGTTAACATCTGAGTGATGGCTGCACGTTGTTTTAAAAGTAATTAGGTAAATACTTAGTATTAATTTTAGTTTCATTAGGATAATACATTAACTTGCTATCATCATGAACCTGTAACTTTTGATCTACTACAGCAAATCCTATTTTTTCATAGTATGAAGGGCTGATATCACTCCAAAGGAAGTAAGTATCGGCCTCATTTTTGGCCAGTACCTTTTTTATCAAAAGCGCCCCATAGCCTAGTTTTCGTTTTTCACTTTTAGTTGCTAATGATCCAATACCAATAACCTTATCCGAAATATTGTACAAAATACAAGAACTGACATTTTCTCCATCAACATTGAGAACATACCATGTACCAGACTTATATTTTGTAGAGGTTCTACACTCAATTAAATAATCAGAGTATAGACTCCCCTCACCCCATGCATCGTAGCCCATAGAATATATTTCATCTAAATCATTTGAAACTGCTTTAATTAACTTTTCCACGTATAATTATTTCCACCTTACATAATTTAGATTTAGTATATCATACATAGATTTGTATTCGTTTAGACTTATGCTTTTCCCGAAGTCATATGCAACGTCGCCTTTGGTTGGTGCGATAACCCTGATGGATAATTATCAACAATACAATTATTGCGCTGTTTTTAGGTCGAAAACTATCTAAAAACTCGCATGTTTTCACTGCTCTGAGTCACCCACAGGCTGATAAGCAAACACCGACTTTCGATATATCTGTTTAATCTTCTGAAAGTCTCTGTGGCACCGGCGCTTTCTTCCTTAGTGAGTATCTTCAAGAAGTTAGACATACACCACTTGTCACAGATAAAAGATTATAACACATAACCGCTCTGTTCTTAACTATTCGTAGTCTCTTCTCATTTTTTCAAGGTTATTTAGCATAACTTTTCCCTTAGATACGAATTTTCGTACGTCGAACGTAAAATTATTTGTGCTATTTTCTTAAGCACAAATACATTGTATACGAAAATTCGTATTTATTTTCATTGTTATGCGATTTTTGTATGTTACGATATTGATATAGAGAATTTCTTATGAGTAAAGAAATATACCTCAAAAACTTAGTTGAATCCAAATTTGGTAATGTTAGATACTTTGCCGAACAAATAGAAATCCCCATACAACTGTGCGTTCAATATTGGAGCGTGGAATTTTCAATGCCAAAATGGGAAATATCATTAATATATGTAAAGGTTTGAAAATAATACCAAAATAACTTTGAGGATTCGGTAATATCACAAATTAATAAATTAGCTATTCAGCTTCATAAAGATAAGTAAGACAAAGTTTACCACTTTACTGAACAACAATATATTGAACAAAATAACTTTGTTGAGTTATCTACTAAAATAATGAAATCATAACATTAGGAGCCATTTCAGCAGGCACTGGCGAGTATTTTGACGACGGGTATAAAGAAACTGTTACATATAACGAAGAAATCCTAGGCCATGATTTCGCTGTTGTCGTTAATGGTGACTCTATGGAACCAACATTCGAAACCAAGCAAGTCATCTTTGTTAAAGAAACTAAAGAAGTTCGTAACGGTCAATTCGTTATTGCTGACTATGATCATCAAGTTTACGTCAAGAAATTCATGCGTGATGAGAATGGCTGTCGATTAGTTTCACTAAACAAAAAATACAAAGACTTACCAATTAACGATGAATACAAAATGTCAATATTTGGTGTCGTTGTATTATAAACCGCTGTGCGGTGTACATATTATGTGCTAAGCAATCACACTAAAAGGTTTGAGGAGATTGAGAGATGAAAGAAAGAAAAGTATTGGGTATACTTTCTATTGTTTTTGGCGGTTTAGGACTTTTGTTATCATGGATTCCTATAGTAAATAATTTTGCGTTCTTCCTAGGCATAATTTCATTGGTATTAGGAGTTATCGCATTAGTGATCAACAGAAAAAATAAAAAGGTACTTTCTATTATTGGAACTGTTTTATCTGTAACTACTATTATTATAGTTATAGCAACACAAGGTTTGTATGCTAATTCATTAGACAAGGCTACAAAGTCATACAATAAAGAAGTAAAGAAAATTGATAGTTCATCTAGTTCTGAAGATCAGTCGTCTAGCGCTTCATCTAGTTCAAATACTAAAAAGAACTTTAAAGTTGGAGAAACAGCTTCAATAAGTGGAGTTGAATATACAGTTACTAAAGTTTCATATTCAAACGGAGACGGCGACATGAACGTACCTGATAGTGGTAAGCAGTATGTCTTCGTAGACGTTACTATAAAAAACAACTCGGATAAAGATTATGAGTATAATCCTTTAGACTTTCAATTAAGCAACAACGGTAATAAGACCGATAATGATTATGTTGACGATGATTTTGTTCAGAACCAATTTACATCTGGAACATTAAGCCCAAATGCAAGTTACAGTGGCACATGGGTAGGACAATCAGGTTCTGAAGGAAATCTATCTTTCACTTATAAAGGTTCATTGTCAGATACTTCTGATTTTGAATTTCAATTACGTTAATAAATGCCCTTTTGGGCGTACATACTTTTTTAATATTATTTGGTAAACGATTAACATTTTGTGCTAAGCAACCACATTAAAAAGCTTTAGGAGAGATATAGTGTTTATTGCATTATTTTTAATACCGTGTTTAGTATTTTTATTTTTGTTAGTAAGGTTACATGAAAAAAGCGAAGCAAAGCATTTGATTTCCCAAAAAAGCCTAAAATCTATTTGACTTTGTCTATCGTATTTCTATTACTTACTATTATTTCGATACCTTTTAGTGCAAGAAGTTCGTCCTCTGAACAGTCTCACAAATCACCTAGTTCTGTCAGTGATGATGATGTTTCCGGAGATAATTCTGAATCTTCTGATAACTCCAAAGCACAGCAATCGATTATGTTTCAAAAAGGCTTGGCCATGAAAATACTCGCATCACATTAGATGTTTACGCTCACATATTGAAAGAAAAGGAACAGGAACAAGACCAGATGGCATTGACCTTTTTATCTTTAAGTCCCCAAATGTCCCCAGACAGCAAAAACAACGCCTAAATTAGACGCTGTTTTTTATTTATATAATACTCTGTAACATTTATATAATACTCTGTAACCCTTGTTGCTCTAAAAGTGAGCCTTAATCTTATAAATTGGTTGACCTTTAGCCATAAACTTTTGTTCATACTCGGTCTCAACGTTACCTTGTACCTTGTCTTCATCAGCATGCAAGTCCAGCGTGTAGTCTTCTGGAGTCCATCGCATGCCATAGTCCATGAAGCTAACCATCGAATACTCAAATAAATGACGATTATCTGTTTTGAATTCAACTTCGCCATGTTCTGGCAAAACTGCTTCATAAGATTTCAAGAATGACTTATACGTTAATCGACGAGATTCATGACGCTTTTTTGGCCAAGGATCAGAAAAGTTCAAGTAAACTTTGCTAACTTCACCTTTTTCAAAATAAGTCTCAACACCATTGCCATTACCATAAATATAACGTAAGTTTGGCAATGTGCCGACCTGATCAAAACTCTTACGTGCTGCGATGGCAATCGCCGTCTCTTGAATTTCCATGCCAATATAATTGATTTCCGGATGTGCCAAGGCCATGCCAAGAATAAACTGTCCCTTACCAGAACCAATCTCCAAATTTATTGGTTGTTCTTGGTCAAATAATGATTGCCACTGTCCAATTTGTGCTGTTGCACGATCTTGATCAATCACTATATCTGAATGCTCAGCCAGCCAATCGCTAGCCCAAGGTTTTGAGCGTAAATGCATAAAATTTCTCCGTTACTTTTTCATTTTTTTAATCATATATGGAATATAACTTTTTTGTAGCCCAATAGTAACTACAATCAACAATACAAATAATAACAATATCCGTTGTAACGAGTCACTTGTCACGGCTACCGTAACAATCAACAATGTGCAAACAATGTAGTTCACTAATCTATGTACCTGAATAAATGCGCTCTGTTTCTGAGAATTGGTGATTGGCATTAAACGCGTCCAAATTTTCTTTTGCGTATCTGAAAATAGTGGCAATAACTGAAAATTCACAAGATATACTGTCAATGCACCAACTACAGCAACTAACCAATCGGGTGCAGTCTGTAACACACCTACGATAATCATTCCCACAATTATTAATCTAAGAACCAAAGGCAATATTTCCGTGTCTCGCGCTAAACGTGTCCAATATAATCGCAACATTGCTGGTTTGTTCTTTATCAAACGTTGTAGACAAAAGTCTAGATAACGACGTCTTTTAATTGATTTAGGTTGATTGGGTATTTCAGCAAAAAGCGCAAAAAAGTGCAATACCCGTTGCTTTTGTTGTTGTGCCTGTTGTGTTGCGATGGCCCAGTTAATTGCGAATGAGTTTGCCTTATGATTGTTGATATGAAAATAGTAAGCAGTTACTAACATCAATACCAACCAAGCACTCATCAAAATATATACTTGCATCTGGGTCAATATAAGAATAAATTCTAAGAAAATGCTAGGCAATAAAACACGAAAGAGAAGCCTCTCAGCTGTTGAATTTGCTTCAAATATCGTAATCGTTTGCACTCGTTGCTTCAAGAATAATTTATCTCGTTCAAATAACAATAGCAGCAACTTGTAACTAATTGCAAAAATCAACAAAGAACTAATTCGTAACAAACCGTTGACATAAATTCTCAATAGCATTGGTATAATAGCACCAACAAAAACAGCTTGCCATACGCTGGCATATAAAATACTCAAATTTACAGAACGCGTCAAATATTTTTTGATAATTTCCGAGTCGTTCCCCAGTAAGTAAAGCCTATCTGCTGGCTTGAAGTACGTAATTAAATCACCTATCTGTAGTCCTATTAGTAACCACGTAATGATGATTATTTGCCACCAATTAGAGCGCCAAAACATCATCGACTGTGGCGTACTGAGCAGTTCGCGATAAGCAAGTACAGCACCACCTAAAGCAATAATCAAAAAAATCACAAAATGATCATTAAATAACAATCGCAGATATTTAGCACATGTCCGCTGTTCGTCTCGAAAGCGTCGCCAAAATAAATCGCTAGCTTTCATTAGCTAACTCCTTTTGCATTAAATCAAACAAATCATCAAGATGATCAACTGTTAACTGATTTTCTTCTGCTAAAGCGGAAGGTGTGCCCACGAAACGTACTTTACCGTCATGTAAAACAACAAACCTGTCCACAAATGATGCTGCCGAAGCTAATAAATGAGTTGTCATCAAAATACTATTCCCAAGTTTTGCTTGTTCTCTCATCAAAGATACAACGTCTCTTTGCGCCAATGTATCTAATCCCAAAAAAGGCTCATCAACAATTAGCAATGGGGCATTCAACATAAATGCAGACACAAGCATTACTTTTTGTCGCATTCCCTTAGAAAAATGGATTGGTAGCCAGTTTAGCTTATCCTCTAATCTAAACATGGTTAATAATGACACAACATGTTCCCAAGTATTCTCATTGTCTTTTTCATGCGCCGCTAGCATCAAATGTAAATGTTCACCTAACGTCAATTCGTCATACAATATTGGTTGTTCGGGAATATATGCAAGTTGTGATTTAAAGGCTGTTGGTTCTGATACTATATTAGTATCATTAAGAACTATTGATCCCATTTGAGGCTGCAGTTCTCCGATAATGTGATTAATTGTCGTTGATTTTCCAGCACCATTTAGACCAATTAGAGCAACGATTTCACCATTAGGCACGTCAAAAGAAATATTTTTCAATATATTATTGCCCGCGTACCCGCCAGATATATTGTTAATTTTTAATCCCATACATCTATTATAGCAAGCATTACATGATATTTGTATGAAATCTATAAATATAGATAATGACCGTTTCTTTTCAATTTGTTTACTAAAAATAACACTTCATTTTTGTTATATAACCTTATTTGTTATAATGAAAAGTAACAAATGGAAACGGAGATTATTACATTGGATATTTTTGACAAAATTATTGCAGGTGAAATACCAAGTTATAAAGTTTATGAAGATGAAGACGTTCTCGCTTTTTTGGATATCTCACAAGTAACCCCTGGGCATACACTAGTTGTACCAAAGAAAAACGTTGATAACATTTTTGACTATGATGATGATACTGCCAAAAAAGTTTTGTTGAAATTGCCTGTCATTGCACGCGCCATAAAAGCCAGTGACGACAAAATTACAGGTCTCAATATCCAATCAAACAACGGCCCTTCTGCTGGTCAAACCGTTATCCATTCTCACTGGCACCTAATCCCTCGTTATGATGATGATAATCTAAATAGTGTGTTAGCACCAACTATTGATAACAGCGCTCATTTTTCACCGGAACAATATCAAGCCATTGCTGATAGTATTGCTTCGCAATTTTAAAACATCCGACGTAACGATGTTTGGGAGAAATAATATGAAATTATTTGATCAATTCAAAAATCTCATCACGAATATAAAAGAAATAACAGCTTTGCTCAAACAACTCCAGTTACAACAGCATGAATTAACAGAACAAATAAAAGAGATGCAGAGTGTTTCTGAAGATATTCAGTCAGACATCGAAAAAATGAATTTCAAAAATCAACCACATATTTCACGTATTAATGAAGCTACTGAGCATTTAAATACTGAATTATCTAAGTTTAAAGCGCATTAGATTCATTTATGGTAAAATACTTAGTATTGTATCTAGAAAAGGAAAGTATTATCACATGCGAAAATTTATTTGGGGGCTTCTCGTCGTTGTTTTTGTCGGCGGACTGGTCTTTCTTGGTTTTAACTCGTCAAAAACATTAATGACTTCAAAAGTTGGTAAAATTACTGAAAAGCAGTTTTACGAAGATATCAAAACATCATCAGCTGGTCAGCAAGAATTTGCTAATATGGTTATTAATAAAGTTCTGTCAGCCGAATATGGTGATCAAGTTTCTGACACAGATGTACAAAACGCCTACGACGCGCAAAAAGCGCAGTATGGTTCATCATTTAAGTCTGTTTTGGCATCTAACAATACAACTGATGCCCAGTTCAAAAAGAATATCAAAAATAATCTGATTATCAATGCTGCCATCAAGGCTAATTATAAGGTGACTGATAAGCAACTAAAAACTGCTTATAAGAATTACCACTCAGACACGACGATTTCAATGATTACAGCTAAGAATGAAGCGAAGGCTAAAGAAGCAATTGCCGCATTGAAGAATGGTGATAACTGGAATACGGTTTACAAAAAGTATTCTACAGATAGTACTTATAAATCATCAAATGGTAAAATGCCAGCGTTTAACTCAACAAACACAAGTATCGACTCAGCTGTGCAAACTGCAGCATTCAAGCTCGACAAAGTTGGTGACTATTCAACGGAACCTGTAACTGGTACAAGCGGCAGTTACTATGTCATTAAATTGAATAAGAAAACAACAAAGCCTTCAATGAGTAGCTTGCGTAGTACCTTATCAACTCAGATAGTAACTGACTTTATTAATGATTCAAACAACACCAGCGAAATACAAGCCATTGTCGGAAAGATTTTGCGTAAAAACAATGTTAGTGTTAAAGACAGCGATTTGAAAACTGCTTTGAATGCCTATCTAACGGCTGGTATTTCTTCTTCAAGTTCTTCAAGTTCTTCAAGTTCTTCAAGTTCTTCAAGTTCTTCAAGTTCTTCAAGTTCTTCAAGTTCTTCAAGTTCTTCAAGTTCTTCATCAAAATAACTGCTGAATCATTTATTGTCAATGATTGTGCAAAAAAAACGATCTAATTGCTTAGATTGTTTTTTTATACCAATTTTTTATGTAGTGTCCGTTAAATTACCCAATCCTCTTTTTTGCAATAATATGTAGCTGATTATTAAGGCACCACTAGCAATATAAAATAGATTATTCAGCGACATAAATTGACTCAGGTATGCACCAAGAATAGATCCAGCTAGACTACCAAGTGATTGCGCCGATAAACTCATACTAAAAACCGTACTCAATCGATTACTAGCTTTTGACAATAATACTTGTATCATTGGCGTCATACCAGCGTTAGCAATCCCAATTAAAAACCTTAGTCCTGCAAAAATAATTAAACTGGTGGTCATGCCAAGCAAAGCATAAATTATTATTGCTGTGAGTTCACACAACTTAAGTATTTTCAGAGCACCAAAATGGCTACTCATTTTGCCAACAAAGGTTGCAAATACAGCTGTTGCGACACCTGGCAAAGCAGAAACTATACCCGTCATGATAGTCAAATAATGCTCTGAAAATAACAAATATTTAATCATCAAACTAACATACGGAATTATGCTACTTTCCACAAACTGAATTAGCATGGTAGCACTCAGCAATATTAAGATTGGTACAGTCCAAACGCTTTCCTTGTTAGATGAAACTAATTTTTCTGTCGGATTTGCATTGATTTTCTGAAAGTTTTCTTTAATACCATAAAAACTGATGAAAGCTACGAATAACAAAATTATACCTGTAATAAAAAAGGTCATCCTAATACTAAATATTGTAGCGAGCAAGCCGCCAATTAGAGGACCCATTAACCCGCCAATAATATATCCCGTGGACAACTTACTAATAACTACGGATCGCTCCTCAAGTGGCGTTTCAGCAGCAATTAAGGCAATTACACTGGGTGTATAACCATCAAAAAGCCCTTGACAAAGACGGAGAATAATAATCTGCCAAATATTCGTCACACAACTCAATAAGATGATTATAATCCCCATCCCTGCCGCTGTGCGAAGCAGCATTGGTTTTCGCCCGTGTTGATCTGCAATTTTACCCCAAATTGGTGAGACTAATATCACAACTAAATACGAAGCCGCATATGAAATACCGGCATAAAAACTAACTTTTGCCTGATTAAAATGACTAATTTGCATGATATAAAGAGCCAAAAAAGGCATGGCTTCACTAAATGCCATGCCCGCCATAAATGTTCCTATCCATGCTATCTTGAAATTTCTAATTCTTTGATCACTTTTGATTTGCCCCACACTTCCACCTCTTAACTGAGGCTTTTTTGATTGTTTAATGTAGACACGGCAACTTGAAACCTGTCCAAAGCTTCTTTTAGAATTGATAAATCCATTGCATAGGAAATTCGAATAAACCCTTCACCAAATTCAGTAAAAGCGGAGCCATGAACAACAGCCAAATCTACTGTTTCTATTAGAAACTTCACGAAGTCCAATGAAGTCATGCCAAACTTATCAATATCTGCAAAGACATAAAATGTTCCCTCTGGTTTAATATAGCTAATACCAATTTCATCTAATCGTTTCAGAACATAGTCTCGCCTTTCTCTAAATATGGGCACGATTTCAGACGGGTTATCACGATCAACTGTTAAAGCTGTCATTGCAGCTTCTTGAGAGATACTTGAGGCACAGCCAACACCAGTTTGATGGATTTTATATAATTCGTGAATTAAAGACTCTGGCCCTAATAAATAACCAATGCGCCATCCCGTCATACTGTGCGATTTAGATAAACCGTTTAATACTAGGGTTCTTTCCTTCATATCGGGCACACTTGCAATCGATGGTGCGAAATCTTGATCGTAGACTAAACGATTATACACGTCATCTGTCAACACATATAAATCATGCCTCTTGATGACATTAGCTAATTTTGCTAACTCTTGAGACGATAAAACAACACCACTCGGATTATTCGGATAATTGAGTATAACTAATTTACTTTTCTCACTAATTACCTCCTCTAATTGATTTGGTAATAGCCTAAAATTACTCGATCGTGTATCAACAACTACTGGAACACCTCCTGCTAAAGTAACGGCTTGTGTATAAGCAGTATAACCAGGTGAAATAAGAATGACTTCATCACCAGGATTAACTAGTGCTCTGATTGCTAGGTCAATGCCTTCACTTGCACCAACTGTCACTAGTACCTCTGTAACAGGATTATAAGGTTCACTATAAAATTCTTGCGCGTACTCAGTGATGATTCTTCTAAGTGCTAATATACCCATATTATCAGTATATTTTGTATGATCTTGTTCAATAGCTTTAATGCCGGCTTGCTTGGTAGCAAATGGTGTTGGTAAATCAATTTCACCAACTGTCAGTTGAATGACTTCGTTTACCGGCTTTTTTATAAAATTAGAAACCAAACGAATACCTGACAGTCCCGTATTATGAACATTTTTATTAATATTTTTTGTCATTAATAGCGTACCTTTCATCCCCTAATTGTGCTAATTTAATCTGTATATCGGCTTTTGATTGTCAAAAAAACCAAGAACACTTGCCACTACTTTTTCAGCAGTCAAGTATTCGGACTCTTCTGTATTGGCACCAATATGTGGTGTAATCACAATTTGATCATGATTCAATAAAGGACTAGCTGTTTTTATGGTCTCATAACTTGTTGTGTCTAGACCTGCACCTGCTATTTTTCCAGTATTTATTGCCTCAACCAACGCTTCTTCATCCACTAAAGCAGCTCGTGCTGTATTAATTAGAATAGCATTCGTTTTCATCTTTGAAAACGCTTCATGATTTAAAATACCACTTGTTTCTGGTGTAGCAGGAATATGTAACGATATGATGTCTGATTGTGCTAGTAATGTGTCATACGATACAAATTGACCATAAAGCGTGTCTCGCTTTGTTCGACTATAAATCAATACTTGCGCACCAAAACCATGCAATATTTTTTCTACATTTTGCGCAATTTGACCATACCCGATGAGTCCTATTATTTTCCCAGATAAATTATGACCCATTAAACTTGCTGGATATGTTAATGCCTCACCTTTTTGCACGCTATTGGCTGCTTGGTTGACCTTGCGCAAAACTGTTAATATCAAAGTAACAGCCAATTCCGCAACAGCAATAGCATTTGCACCGGGTGTATTTGTCACCCACACACCGTGTTGAGTAGCTGATTCCACCGGAATGTTATCATATCCTACACCACGACGTGCGATTAGTTTTAGATTTGGCAAGACATCAAACCAATTCTCGTCAAATACCATGTCAGTCATAACAATGACCGCTGCCTCGTAAGCTAAGGACAATAATTTTTTTTCATCGTAATTTGGGCTATGCGATAAATCATATCCTGCACTGGTAAATTTTTGAATAGCAACTTCGTGTAAATCACCTACAATGTGTATGCGTTTTCCTGACATATATGATCCCTCAATTTTTCATAATACTTTTCCTAAAAATTCCTTTGTTCTGACATTCTGTGGATCTCCAAATATCGCATTTGGAGATCCTTCTTCAACGACCACACCATCGGCCATAAAAATAACTTTATTAGCTATTTCTCTGGCAAAACCCATTTCATGAGTCACTACGATCATGGTCATACCCTGCTTAGCTAAATCCTTCATTACTTCAAGAACATCATCAACCATTTCTGGATCTAAGGCCGAAGTTGGCTCGTCAAACAATAAGTATTTAGGATGCATCGCAAGCGATCTCGCTATTCCTACACGTTGCTGTTGCCCGCCAGACAAAGATTTAGGATAAGCATTAACTTTGTCAGATAATCCGACTAATGCCAACAGTTTTTTTGCCTCTTCATTGGCCTCATCAACACTCAAGTGCTTCACGCGTTTAGGCGCTAATGTTATGTTTTCCAATACAGTTAAATTTGGAAACAAATTAAAATGTTGAAAAACCATTCCCATCTTGGATTGAATACTGGAAATATCATTATTTTCATCTGTTATATCTTCACCATCAACATGGATGTACCCACTTGTTGCAACATCTAAGTGATTGATAAGTCGTAGCAATGTTGATTTACCAGATCCTGATGGTCCAATGATAACAACAACTTCATTTTCTGGCACTTCTAAGTTAATGTCTTTTAAAACATCATTGGTGCCAAATTGTTTCGAAATGTGTTCTACTTTAATCATTTTGCGCCATTTTCCTTTCCCATAGTTTCATTAGTCGACTTGCTGACAAGGTCAAAATCAAATATAGTACGGCAACTGTGAGATACGGCGTCCAAACGACATAGTATTGTGCATTCATAGCTTGAGCCCAATACGTAATTTCTGGTGCGGATATTGCTGATACCAAAGATGAATCTTTGATTAAACTAATAAATTCGTTTCCTAATGCTGGTATCACTATTTTTATGGCTTGCGGCACTATGATAAAACGCATCGTATCAAATTGAGACAAACCTAATGTTCTGGCTGCCTCACGTTGTCCTTCAGAAATGGATTGAATACCTGAACGGAATGTTTCAGCTATGTAGGCCGCTGCGTTCAGGGACAAGGAGAGAGCACCAGCTATATATGGATTAGAATGTCCAAAAATTGCCGGTACAACACCAAAGTTGGTAATCAAAATTTGTACAAATAATGGTGTGCCACGAAACAAACCAATATAGGTTTTAAATATTCCAGAAATAACGGGGTTTTTTGACATACGACCAAGTGCAATAATCAGTCCGAATATCGTTCCAAAAAGTACTCCACAAAGGGAAAATAGCAAAGTGTATAGTAAACCATGCATGAAAAATGGGGCATAATCTAAAATCATTTCATAACTAAAACTCATAGATCATCTCCTCATTGCTGCGACTTTATGACGTCAAGTGATGGCTTACTACCAAACCACTTTTCATAAATTTTTGTATATTTGCCATTGTCAATTATTTTTTTCAAAGCAGCATTATATGTTGAACGGTATTTTGAATTTTTAGAAAACATCAAACCAAAATATTCTGGTTCAAAATTTTTATCGTCATAAATCACTTTTAATTTGTATGAAGGATTACTTGCCACATACTTTTTAACAGTGGTTTCATCACCAATTGCAGCATCTGCTTGCCCATGAACAACCTGTAAAAATGTTGTACCTCCTTTGTCTTTGCTAATATTTGAACTATTCTTACCAAGAATTGATTCAGCAGCTTCCTCTCCGGTTGAACCCAGCTGAACTGCAACTTTTTTATTCTTGAGATCGGTTGCATTCTTAATTTCTGTGTCAGTTTTCTTAACAATGATTGCCTGTCGAGAAACGAAGTAAGGCTTTGAAAACGAATATGTTTTTTGACGATCTTTTGTAATTGTAATACCAGAAACAGCTGCATCAGCTGAACCAGAATTTAATTGTGTAAACATCGAGTCCCAACCAGTATTCTTGATTGTATACTGATAGCCCGCTTCTTTAGACAGAGATTTTAAGATATCTAAATCAAACCCTACAACCTTACCATTTTTTATGTATTCAAACGGGTTCCAGTTAGCATACGTTAATACTGATATTTTCTTTTCTGATTTATTTTTGGTGGTTGCTGAATGTCCCACCAATTTTATTGAGCCTATGACAATCCCTACAATAACGACACCTAAGACAATATACACAATGTTATTGTGTGATTTTTTTTGACGTGGAGCTACCATGTTTATTCACCATCCTCTAACTCTATCTGAGATAATGCATACTCAAAGTCATGAATTAAGTCTGCTTCATCCTCAATACCGACACTAATACGCAGTAGTTGGTCAGTAATACCAATCTTTGCTTTCTCTTCTTCTGGCGTATCATAGTGAGATGAGGATACTGGATGTGATATTGTCGTTCGTATGCCTCCAAGGGTCATGGCATACTTCGTCAAGTTTAGTTCCTGTAAAAACTTATTAATTGTTTGACGGTCGCCTTTTAATTCAAAACTCAACATTCCTCCATATTGGTTAGAAAATTGCGCTTTCGCTAAGTCATGTTGTGGATGGCTCTTTAAACCAGCGTAATAAACCTTGCTAATCAGCTGATGGTTTTCCAAAAATGTTGCTAATGACAAAGCATTACTTGACTGTTTTTTAACACGCAAGTCTAAGGTTCTGATACCACGTGTTGCTAACCATGAATCAAAAGGATCTCCTGTTGTACCTAGTAACACCTGAAGATTATAAATTTTTTCTATTATCTCAGCCTTAGCGCTAATTGATCCTAGTGTTACATCACCATGGCCATTTGCAAATTTAGTTAAACTATTAATCACAACATCTGCACCCTCAGTTAGTGCGTGAAATAAAACTGGCGTCATAAAGGTGTTGTCAACAATAAGATAGCTTTGGTGGCTATGCGCTAAATCTGCTAAGGACTTGATATCTGCAACTGTCATCATAGGATTGCTAACTGTTTCTGTATAAATAATTTGAGTGCTTTCATTTATAGCCGAAGCAACCTCATCTAAGTTTGTAATGTCAACAAAATTGACTGAAATTCCGAATTTACTTAGTGCCTTAAGAAAATCAATTGATTCACCATATAACGTTTTATCAGCCACAACGTGATCACCTGATGTCAAAAGTGCTAAGAATGTTGACGATATAGCGGACATACCTGTGTTCGTGATGACACTTTTTTCTGATTGCTCCAAGTATGTCATGAGTTCTGCAATTCCATCACGATTCGCATTATGGGACCTCGTATACGCATAACCTTTTCGATCATAAGTATTTTGTAGATCATCTAAATCTGCCACATTATGAGCTGTTGACAAATATAACGGCATCACTTCAGGATCTGTAACACGATTGGGGTCAATTTTATTCCCTTTGTACAATATGTTTGTATTTTGTTCATTTTTGTATGTCATTACGACAATACCTCCCTTAAAATAAAAATAAAAATGTACTAATTTGTATCAAAGTTCGTATTTACGGATCCGCTATTTGATATTGCAGTCTACTCTACATACTTATCTATTTTATTTCATTAGTTAAATTGCCTTTTTAAAATTATAATTTGTATAAGTTGCACAAATAACAACTTTTTTTCTAAAAAAAAATAGGCATACCCAAGTAGGTATACCTATTTTTAGAAAATCATTTACTCGCAATGTTTAAAGAATTTTATCTTGGTTCCACTGAATAAATGCTATAATCGATTAACAACTTTTTTGAAAGTGTGGTTCGTATGGAAATTAAGCAACTAGAATATTTTGTTACTGCCCATAACTGTGGTAGTTTGAGCAAAGCTGCCGCTAAACTGTATACAACTCAACCCAATGTCAGCAGGGTCATCAAACTTTTTGAACAAGAGTTAGGCTCTCCTCTGTTTGAACGAACTAGTAAAGGATTGAAACTAACAGCATATGGCAAATCAATTTATAGTTATGCTGAAAATATTTTAAAAAACGTGAATTTAATTACTGATACAAATTCTATATCAAGTAATAATAATTTTTCCGTAGCAACCTATCCCAGTAATATCATGTCATGGCTGTTAGTTGAACTATACGAAAAACACCCAGGTATGATCCTTTCTCACCAACAAGGTACCGTTGAAGAAATAACGACTCGAGTATCACAAGGATTCTCTGAACTAGGCATTCTATACGTTTCTCAAAACCAATTAAAGGCTTTTCGCCATATTATTTCTCACAAGAAACTAAAATTTATTGAGATTGAAAAAAGAGAGGCGTGTATTTATGTCGGACATAACAATCCGCTTTACAATAAAACCTCGATCTCTTTTGAAGAACTACTAAAATTAAAATTTGTCCGCGGATTAAATGACTTTTTCTCTATGGAACACCAATTGGAACAAGTTAATGTCGGTGGTTTCGCTACAGATACGCTACAACCAACTGTTTACACCAATAGCGAGCATCTTTTAACAAATATAATTTTAGAAACAGATGTCGTTGAACTAGGTATTAATATGGTTTCTCCTGGCCATAAACAATATGATATCAAAAATTTAAAAATTGAAGGAGAAGATGCCTACTTAACATTTGGTTATGTGATTCAGCAAGATCACAACCTCAGTCATAGCGCACAAGAACTACTAAAAAGTCTCGGAAAATTACTAAAGCCATAACATTTTGTTATGGCTTTTTACCTATAAACTGGTAATTGTTCTAAATAGTTATATCAGGTATAGTAATTGTATATTAATCATTCGAAAAAGGCCATTTTTGAATGAAGCCATCGTTATTCTTTAAAACTTCGAATTAGCGACAACCCAAACTCATGCAAAACTTCATCTGCCAGTAAATAAATATTATAATGCAAATACTCTTTAAATCGAATTTGTCTACCCTTATTAAATGTGACCTGAATTGACCATATTATATGGAAGAAAAAATTATTTTTTGTTCAATGTCCTAATGTCCAACCACCATCAATTGGTACCACTGTGCCATTAATATAGTCAGCTTGAGGGCTTGTCAAAAACATTGTTAAGTCAGCGACTTCCTGTGGTACAGCCCATCGCTTTGCGGGTGTTTGATTGGCAACTTGTTGGGCCATACTAGCATCATCAGCAAAATCTTTGGCATTCATTGGTGTTTTAATTGCTCCCGGCGCGATAGCATTAATATGTAATCCCTTTGAAGCGTAATCAAAAGCCAACTGCTTGGTATATCCAATAATTGCATGTTTACTGGTTGTATATGCCGCCCCACCCCCACCAGCAGTGAATCCAGCTATAGATGCCATGTTAATAATATGTCCATATCCAGCGGCAATCATCTTGGGTAATACCGCATTCGATAAAATAAACATCGGTGTTAAATTTGTATCCATCACCCGTTGCCAAGTATCCAAGTCAATGGTCAAAGATGGCTGATAATCATCTAAGATTCCTGCTGTATTCAATAGAATGTCAATTGAAACATTACTAGTTATGTGCTCCACCAACATTTCTAGTTTTTTGTGTTGTCTAATGTCAATTTGATACGTATGCAAATGTTTGTGTGTGTGCGTAATTTTTTCTTTGTCTAAAGCATACACTGTTGCGCCTTGAGACAAATAAGTTTTCAATTGCGAAAAACCGATGCCTGAAGCAGCACCGGTTAATAAAACATTTTTATTTGTATAATTTTGTTCAATCATTTGTCTAATTTAATAATCTTACTAAGTGCAAAAATCAAAATACCACCGACAATTAATGACACAATTTCTCCTGGCAAAACACTAATATAGTACGCCAACCATTGTGAAAAAAGACCGCCTGATGCGCCTGAAGAAAACGAACCACTGGCGCCGATATTAAAGGCAAATGTAAACTCTGCTGCTAAAATACCCATTCCCAATGTAGAAACTACAAAAGAGCTAATTAAAATTTTTACCAGTGTGTTTGTCACTTTCCGAGTCAAAAGATAGGTTACGGTAGTCATAATCAAGGTACCTGCAGTACCAAATATCCAATCAACCCAACCTAATGGCGACATGAGATTGGCGATAAAAACACCTAGCCCCAATGCCAAAATATATCGTTTATTCCACGCGGATAAGTGATTTAAGCCCTCAGATAAACGTAACTGAACTGGTCCAAATCCGATTGGTGCTATAACTAACGTGATTGCTGCATATAACGCAGCAACAATCGCTGTTAATGTGATATTTCTTGTGCGATTGCTTTGTCGCGCACCTAATGTTTTTTGCATAAGTAGTATCTCCTAGTTTTTTTAAGCGGGATGGTTGATGAACCGCTATTATTAAGTTTCAGAACACAATCAATTAATTTGTACTCTCATCCATGAAATCCTTCAATTGTTTTGAACGACTTGGATGACGTAACTTCCGTAACGCTTTTGCTTCAATTTGACGAATACGTTCACGTGTTACACCAAATACGCGGCCAACTTCTTCCAATGTACGTGTACGTCCGTCTTCTAATCCGAAGCGCAAACGCAAGACATTTTCTTCTCGATCAGTCAATGTATCCAAAACGGATTCCAATTGTTCCCTGAGCATTTCATATGCCGCAGAGTCAGCTGGAGAAACTGCCTCATTATCTTCGATAAAATCACCCAAATGAGAATCATCTTCTTCACCAATAGGTGTTTCAAGAGATACTGGTTCTTGAGCAATTTTTAAGATTTCACGTACTTTGTCGGCCGTCAAATCCATTTCAGCACCGATTTCTTCCGGAAGAGGCTCACGTCCCAAATCTTGTAGCAATTGACGCTGTATACGAATCAGCTTATTAATCGTTTCAACCATGTGGACTGGAATACGAATCGTACGCGCTTGATCGGCAATAGCACGTGTAATGGCCTGACGAATCCACCATGTAGCATATGTTGAGAACTTAAATCCTTTAGTATAATCGAATTTATCTACGGCTTTCATTAAGCCCATATTTCCTTCTTGGATTAAATCCAAGAATTGCATACCACGACCAACGTAACGCTTGGCAATCGAGACAACCAACCGTAAGTTGGCTTCTGCTAACTCTTGCTTGGCTTCAACGTCCCCATTTTCAATACGCTTAGCGATATCAATCTCTTCATTTCCCTTCAACAAATTGACACGGCCAATTTCTTTGAGGTACATACGCACTGGATCATTAATTTTAATACCAGCTGGGGTTTCCTCGGCTTCTGCTAACTCTTGATCAGTGGGTTTGTTTTGCTTGGCCTTTAACACTTCTGGCGCCGGATCACCATTGTCATCAACAATTGCTATACCGGCATCCTCAACTTTTTCCATCAGACGTTCGATGTTTTCTTCATCTAAGTTAAAAGGTTCAGCCAAACGCTTTGATAGTGCTGCATATGTTATTTGTTTTGCTGCTTTATACTCAGCAATTAATGCTTTAGTTGCCTTATCGTACTCAGGATTTTTTAGTGGACCAGACTTTTTGGCTGATTTAGGCTTTGAAGCTTTTCCAGCTGCTGCCGCTTGTTCAGGAGTCTTTCCTTGTGCCAAAGCTAATAATTCAGCTTTCTTTGCGCGACTATTATAAGCAATTTTTTGCTCATCAAGATAATCTTTAATATCTGAAATTTTACTTGAACTTGAAATAATTGTCATTTTTACTCCTATATTTTACAATGAGGCTATTTAATCAACATCTACTCGATTAATGTTGTCGTTTTTTTATGTTAATTAATTCAGTTGAAAGTTGAACTAGTTTGGCATCATCATGCTGTTGCTTAGCAATTTCAATTAGTTGTTTTAATTCCTGAACACGATTTGAAACAGGTGCTTCTTCCATAATTATACGCAAATAATCTTGAACCGCATCATTTTCGACCTTTATATCACCAAAACTGTGATCAATGGCCATAATTTTTTGATTCAAATTTGGTTTTTGTATAAAATCCATAAATTGAGCAATATCAAATGTCCCTAAATGATCTCGTTGATAAATTTCAGTCAGCATCATTAGCAATTGATACTCAGGATGAACAAAAGCAAATCCCGCTGTCGATTTAACACGTTCCAGTGTATACGGATCTTTAATCATTGCCATAATTAAAGCGCGCTCTGCCAACTCTACCTTTGAAATTTTTTGATATCGATTAGGTTCAACCGGAGAACCGAATTCATATTCAGGGGCCTTTGGGTTAAAGTCACTAACAACATGAGATGATTGCGAAACTGATTGATGACTATTTTGCCCTTTTACTGACTGCTTAGTTTGTTGTAGTTGTGCTTGTAGTGCTTGCTTTGATGTACCAAACTCATTTGCAATCCGAGTCAGCTGAATATCTTGTTCAACTGGTGTAGCTGTATATAAGATCTGCATGACTTCATGCAAGAACGCTAGATACTGCGCTTGATTACTTAGATTCTTACCATTTCTGGTTGCATTAACCAAGAACTCAATTGGTGTTAAAATGCTTTGATTAAGTGCCTTTTTTAAAACTGGTAATCCGCGCTGTATTCGAACTTCATCCGGATCAAGCAAGTCAGGAAGATGGACAACACCGACCTCTATATCTTTAGCATTACTTTTAAAGAGCTCAATTGAACGTCTTGCAGCATTTTGCCCCGCTTCATCACTATCATAAATAAGAAGTATTCTCTTCGCAATGCGTGAAAGCTGTCGGACATGATCAGGTGTTAGTGCGGTTCCCATGGTTGCAACACCAACTTTTTCATCGGCCATGTGTGCTGAAATAACATCCATAAATCCTTCAAAAATCATCGCCGTACCCGTTTGTCTAATGACATTTTTGGCTCGATCTAAATTATATAAGATACGTCCTTTAGTAAAAAATGGGCTTTCTGGACTGTTCATATATTTGATTGAATTTTCAGCGTCTAGTGCTCGGCCCGAAAAGCCAACAACTTGACCTCGTTCAGTTTTAATTGGCCAAACGATACGTCCTGAAAAACGATCACGCATGTCGCCACTCACACTATTCGTGATAAATAGCTCGGAAGTCATTAATATTTCATGAGATAAATTTTTCTCCTTCGCATAACTCAATAAAAGGTTATCGTCCGGAACAAAACCAATCCCAAATTCCTTAATAATGTCATCACTTAACTGCCTTTTATCATGTAGATAGGCTAGTGCCTGTTCACCAGAAGTGGTGTTAAGCAATGTATGCTGATACAATCGTTGCGCATCAGTATGTAGTTGATAGATTGCTTGTGTTGTACCATCAATTTGATTACCATTATTCGCAGAAATACTTGAGTCAATTGGAATATCAACACTTTCCGCTAATGACAAGATCGCCTCAGGATAGCTATATCCTTCCTTTTCCATAATAAAGGAGAAAACAGAACCAGAGCGACCACATGAAAAACAATTAAATACTTGCTTGTTTTCTTCAACAAATAAGGAAGGATGCCTGTCATCATGAAAAGGGCATGAACCCGTCCATTGTCGGCCTTTTTTTACCAATTGTGTGTACTGGCCGATAACATCAACGATATTTACTTTTGATCGCACATTATCAATAAAATCTTGCGGAATACGATTTGCCAATGGAACCACCTTTCAAACAATAAAAGTCGCAAACTATTTGGTTTGCGACTGAAATCATTCAACTGTTTTAATTATAATAGTTTAAACAAATCTTGTCAATCCCTAGTTTCGAGCTAGAAATACTTCTATACCAGCGTTTAAAGCTATTTTTATTTTAAGCAATTAGATATTATGTTAACTAAAAAGGTTTACGAACATGTCAACCCCAAATAGAAAATATATAGCCTTTTTAACGATTATTTTTTATTTTGTGCCTGTTTATATCTGATACGGTGCGGTTTCTAGTGTTTATTACATTTTGGTTACATTTTTCAGTTTTTCCAAAAGTTTTGCCCCTTTTTTTAACTAAGTTTTGATTCGCTTAAAAATTTCATTCTCACTCTCTAATTTAATGACACGAAAAATAGACATCCACTGCGTGAATGCCGTTCTGATTGTGCTATTTTATAAGTCAATTTTTGGACTTTTTCTCCCGTCTGGCTAAATTAAATTTATCGGCTGGCGTATGCCAATTCAATACCCTTAATGGCTTTTCATTAATCAGTTTAGTTACTGAGTTAATTCTAACTTGCAATATTTTAGTAAATACAGTGCCTTTAGGAAAGTATTCTCTGATTCTGGCATTACGTTCTTCATTTGAACCTCTTTGCCATGCAGCAAAAGCATCCGTAAAGTAAATCTTTTTATTAAACTCATGCGTAACAGTCAGAACATTAGACGTATTGGTAAATTCATTACCACGATCAAAGGTCATACTTTTAACTTGATCACCATAAAATCTAAAAAAGAACGCCATAGCCTCTCTAATGGACTTACCCGTTTTGCTTTTGGTCTTCACAGCGACTAAAAAGCGTGTTTTGCGCTCTAAAAACGTCAGCAAGAGCGTTGAACTAGAAATCGGACCTTCTACCCCATCAACCTCCCAATGGCCAAATTCGGTCCTTTCTGTGACTTTTTTTGGCCGTGAACTAATGTGATGAATCTTGAACATCTCTCGGTCTGTCTTCACGCCGTGGTAGTGCTTTTTTTTTAACCTATATTTCTTTGGTCGATATTTTAATAATCCATCACGTGCGTAGCCATAAAGCGTATTTGTTGAATAAGGCACACGAGTTGCCATAGCAACTTGTTGTAAAGACCAATCTCTATCTAAATACTCATTGATAACCTTTTGCCAGTGTCTCGTCATCTTTGGTTTACGCATAGATGCTTTCTTTCGACGGTATTCTGATTGAACCTGAGCCCAATCAGCATTATAGGGAAATATTTCGGTATTTCGAATAACATCTGGTCGCATAGTATTGCGGTGAATTTCGTTATAAACCGTTGAGACTGAACGATGAATTTTCTCGGCTATATAGGCATAGGTATGCCCTTCTTGTCTTAAAGTTTCAATTCTAACCCGATCACCATGCTCTAAATGCCTAAAACGTCTCATTTTGTATTTCCTATTTTTTCTAAACATTGTTAGCAGAGAAAAAAGTTTGATCCTCACAAACGACTAGGAATCAAACTTTTTTTACTTTTATTCAATGAAATTATTGACAACTGTTGTTACTGTATATCATCTGGGTTAAACATAGTGTTGTCCTTATTAAAGTCCTTCACCGTATCATAATAGCATCCCAATTCTTTATATTTTCCTGCCTTCACCGCATCATAAATTGTATCCAGTGCTTCCGTGTCATAATCGCTGTTTTTTATTGAATCAGGTGTGCCAAAGCTTATACTTGCAGCATATTTTTGTTTTTGAGTCATCTGTGAATATTTTTCCGCCCACTGATTCGCATAGGTTTTAAAGTCTGAAAAAGTCCATTTAGTGAAGTATACATCATTTTTCCCACTACCTAAGACAATCACATGGCCCTTCATCTTAGCAGCTTTTTTAGCATAGGCTTTTTCTGTATTTTGATCCTTTACAGATGTCGAAGCAGATGATGCTTTCACACTTGAAGCATAACTTGATGATTGTGCCTCAGGACTGTTTTGTTTTTGTTGATGCAACATAGCTAACAAAATTCCGATAACAATGATTCCAATCACCACAATTGTAATCCAAATTTTATTTTGCTTAATTTTCTCCATCAGTATACTCCCTAAAATCAACTACTGTTAATTTTACCGTATCAGCCTACAAATTAAAAGTTTCACTTGTCTTCTTTACTTGATACGTTTTGTTGATTCTGAATTTTCGCTTTTTGTTTTGCAATAACACTCTCAGCCCAAGCGCGATCCTTTTCTTTTTGTTGCGCTGGTGTCAACGGTTGAGTCACCGTCTTTTTGCCAGGCAATGTACCGCTCAAACGTGGGGTGTTTGGACGTGACATGGTTGCGGGTGTTGCACCAACTCCCTTAGGTTGAACAACTGTTCCACCACTCACAATTGGCTTAGTTGAATTAGCAGCGCTAGACTTGGGTGAATTATTTTTAATAGGCAAGCCACGGTGTGCATCAGACATAGCGTGGCTCATAGATTGAGACTTATTTGCTGTATCTTTTGGATGAGCATTAGGTGAATTTGTGGCAGCCTTTGAAAGGGCTTCATGAACATTACGTGGTTGGCTATTAGTGACAGATTTATCACTGCCACCAGCTTTTGGTGTCACAGGTGAATGACGTTTGTTAAAAGCTTCAACAGCTTGCTTGCCACATTCAAAGCTATCAGTGACACCACCAGCATAATCCTTGACATTGCCAACGGCTTTATTCACGCCACCTTTAACTTTTTCACCAGCAGCCCGCCCAGTGTTTTTCAATAAACTACCTGGATGCTTCATTGCCCCGACTGTACGTCCTGCTACCTCAGCGGCTTTAGCTGCCTTTCCCGAGGTTTGTGCGCTACTATCAATACCAGTATCACCCAAACTATGATCAGTCAGTGCTTTACTATTATCTAATCCTTGATTGCCACCTGAATTGGCAATTTTCTTGCCTAGTTCGCGGTTCTTCTTTTTCTGTTCGGGTGAGATAGCATTAAGCCCTTTACCAATGTTTTTTTTGGCCGCTTTAGATGCGCCACCAATCATGTGTGCCGCTTGATTAGCTAATATCATTGAAGCCACTGGGTTATGACCAGAACGAACCCCAGTCCATTGTTCAATCATTTCAAATCCACCTGCAAGCCCTTTACCACCAGCTAATAAGGCGGCTATGGATAAGATTGTGAACGGCCACATACCTAAGTTTGGAATGCTTTTAATGGTGTTAAAGGCAAATTCAACCCAAGCAAAGAAAAATATCAAAGAAATTGGCATCATTACAATGCCTGTAATTTGTCCCTCAATCATGCCTAAAATTTGCATAACTCGTTTACCTTGTGTCCCATCACGTAACCCAAAATAAACAATTGAGCCGGCCATGAAGGCCATTTTATAGACGGAGGATAGCAAACGCACAATAGCGCCAGCGACTACAATAATAAAGACAATTTCACCGCCAATAATGCCCAACCAATTAGTTTTCATAACTGGGTATTCATCCGCAAATGTTTTACCCAAAACAAGTGAGTCACCAGAAATGTCAATCATCTTACCATTTCCACCAATTTTTTTTGTAAAAACAGACTTTTGCGCATCATTTAATCCGTCTGTATAACCTGCATCACTCATAACTGAATGATAGTCAGAACCAGTTATTTTGGCATCTGCATCAGCAAAGACATTCTTATCAAGTTTGTATTTAGTCATATCAAAATTATGTTTAGCTAAATACTTTAAATCGGTTGAATTTCCTTTCCAAAGTTGCGTAATAATTTGTGGTTGATCTTTTCCAGACACATCTGCGACCGTTGCCGTACCAATATTTGACATTAAACCAATAATCATTGGCAAAGCACTGATGACTGCAACAGTGATGGTGATGCCTTTAGGCCATTCACGCCCTTTCCGACCAGAAGTAGCCGTATATTGAATCCACTGTACTAGCATCATAATGCCAAAAATGACAAAACCTAAATACAAGAAATCTTTTAGAATATTGCCTAAGTTCCAATCCGTGTAAGCTGCGTTCTTAGGCTCAAAGAAAATATTCATAAAGTCTAACAGTTTAAATGAGTCTTGATACGCCTCATAAACAGTATTGGCAATGTAATAGAATATTAAAGCTATACTATGCATAAATAGCATAATTAGCGTTAAAAATATGTGTGGTAAAGGGCTGAGATACTGCGACCATTCACTGTAAAAGTCTGGTGTTGGCCCGTTTACTGGTAATGTTTGTGCTAAAGTTTGGAGCATTATTTTTTCCTCTTTTCAATGCGGGTGTTTTTCTGCTCGTACATTTTCGTTTGTACTTTAATACAGGTATGGCTCACTCTAGCAGCTTTTAATAAAATGTCATAAGAAGCACCACTTTTTCGTGAAGACTCCCCCAGTCCCCCTGATCATTAACTTGACAGGCGTGGTTGATACCACACCAGTCAAGTTAATTGGGGGTTCAAATGGCTCACTTCCGTTCGCATCGCACCAAATTGCTTTGTTTGCTCTGTGCCGTTTTCACAATCGCATGATAAAGAGTCTGTAAGTCGCAAGCGCCAAACAGTCTCTACAAAGAAACACAAGGACGTGGCAAGTTGCTGCGCAATCCTTGTGTTTCTTTGGTTATTATGCCAATTGTTACCCGTCACGACGCAACCAGCTCAATTGAAGCGATTGCCAACAGGAAAAAGATTCAGAATGGAGAAAAATAATGACAAAGCAATTCTATGATGATTTTAGCAAATTGCCAATCACCAAAATGGCACAATCAATCGCTGATATGACTTATTTGTTCAACGAGACCAAAGTGCCAACTAGTCACTATAAAGCGCAATTAAGTAAAGGCTTTGAAGAAATGGTTGAAGCAAGCGTTAGTGTTTCATTAGTCAACACCATTTTCAACACTTTGCAAGCTTTACAAAAAGAAAGTCCCAAGTTGTTTTATCAAGCTATGCTCTGCCTTGATACCAAAGTAAAGCCTAGCAGTATTACCCCTAGTCAATATCAAGCAATGGAATTTACTTGGTCACAATTTGAATTGAACAAAAAGAAAAGTATCCTTGATAAGGACTTTATCCAAATGTTCAATCAAGTTGAAGAAAACGGACTCATCTATTACACGCAAAACCAACAGGAGACAGATGACAATGAATGATGAAGTTATTGAGAATATAGCCATACGTTACTTTTCATGGTCTGATGAATTCCCTATGGGCGGGAGTGAAATTCACGTCAGTGAGTCCACTAGCAATGACTCGGGTGAAATAGATTTATCAGATGATGAAGCATTGCGATTAAGTGCATTTATCATGCAAGAACTAGCTGAGGGTAAACACGTTACCCTAAGAACCACCATTTAAGGAGAATAATATGGCAATCGTCAACGTTAAATATATGGAAACATTGGCTAGAACAGTGGCAGTTAATGTCCCTGATACACTCACAGATGAGCAGAAACTGACACAAGCTGTTGAAATTGGCAAACGTCACTATTTTGACGAAAAAGTGATTTTAGGAGCAGATGATTTAGATTTACGTGAAATCAGTGCGGAGTACAAACAAGAGACAACGGACTACGAGGAATTTTAATCACAGATAGGAGTGTGTGTTTATGGGTGTATTCGTTTTTAAACTTCTCATGCTAATTGCCATGCTGGTCTATATTTTATATTACCTAGTTGGTGTGATTATGATTGCGCGTGAAGATGATGAGCGGTAAAAATTTTTTGCCGTGTTCCCCAGACCCGCAAGCGGGATCAAACACGCTGCGCTTGTCCTGCCAAGCTCTTGGGTGCCACTTCGCTTTGAGTCAAACATTGTGTCACAACCAGTGACTTGTAAGCTGTGGTGATGATACCACAGCAACAAGCACTAGCACAGAATACAAGGGCTTCGTAAATTCGCTACGCTCACCCTTGTATTCTGTGCTGCTTGTGTCCCCATGTTCTTCGTCAAAACGAAATAACACACCAATCACAGGCAGGGCCGACAGGAAATGGTTTCTGCCTGGTGCGTACATAATCAAGGAGAACTACTATGAATCGAATTACCAAAGTTATCACTACTATTGCCGCAACAATTATCAGTTTGGATATTTTATTAATGGTCATCAATGGCACAATGTTGTATGTCTTACTCACACTGGCTGGCTTTTATTTCTTAGCTAGCTTGGCTTTTAAGCAGTCCGCTTATAAAGCGATGAGTTCCTGGATCAATACTGGTCACCTGCCACATAAGGAGAAAACTCATGTCAAAACTCACAACTAAAACATTGTCTACCACTATTGATGCTAACGGATTAGTCATTTTAGAAAGCAATGGCCAATATATTTATCCAGGTTTAGCACAAGCAATCTTTGACGATGCTATTTTTGGTCCGCATATTTTAAAGCGACTGCAACGTCTTTTTGTTGACCACCCAGATGGTCTGAGTGAATCAGGTCATGACTGGTATTTTGGTTATCTGGTCTGCGCTTATACGCAAACGCATTTTGGTGTTAAGAGTCTATTGAATTATCCCTCAGTGACAAAGGAGCTTTTTTCACTTTGTCTGACAAAACTATCCGAATAGGAGGATAAAATCATGTTAATCTTTTGTTTATGTTTATTAGCAATGTTTCTGTTTTGGCTATTTGGCCACATTTTAGGAACCTTACTTTATGTTTTAATCCTTATTTTTGGTCATCTTTTTAACTACTGGCACCTGTATTTACCAGTTTTTATCATTGCTTGCATCTGGTATCATATCGGCACCCTGAATATGACTGTTTTCATGCTTTGTTTAGCAGCAATGGGATGGTCATATTTAGTCATACTGGTTCATTTTGGCAAGCAGAAGTGACCTACAAGAAAAAATGTGGCATACATGCAACATTAATTCATTATCTGTTATAGTCTTCTCGTGATAGAAATTATTAATACTTGAGTTTCACATTTTGACCTTTAATAAGCCAGTCACTCTTGTTTAATATACATGGTCAAAATGTGTTGGCTTGACTCTTCCTCGGTTTATTTTTATCACTAGACATTGTGTGGCTGTGTGATTGGAGCATTGGCCAGTAGTTTATCTAATCGTCAATTAAACACATAAATACTTTGTCACTCACAAAAGGCGCTAACTTGCTTAAATTACAAGTTAGCGCCTTTCTTAGAATCTGGGCCTAAAGATTTTACACCTTTAAACCGTTAATATAGCAATACTTTGGATAGGAGCAATTATGTCAAGATTGATTGATACATTAGACTTACGGTACATTGTTTTTTCAAATTTCACTATAATATATTGACAAGTGCAAAACCTACATTAAAATGCAAATCAATCAAATTAAAACTGTTCTTAGTTCGTATCTTCTAACCGCCCGGATTGCTTTTTTCTAGCATACCAATCTAATTCCTCATCTATTCTATATGTATATAATAAAACAATACCTAAGAGATTTAGATAAAATATTTTATATTCTTTATCTTTTTTCTTTGAATAACTTCCATGGGTAAGTTTATTACGAATTTTCAACGAATCATTATATTTTTGATCATCCAAAATATACGAAATATAATTCATATCCTCCTTAGAGAAAAGTAGCCCCTCATACTTTAATTTTCCACTATCAACCCCCGCTTGTATTGTTTGATTTAAGCTTTCGGAAAGATTCATTGTCGAAATATATCCTCTTTGCCAGATTAATTGAAAAATCTCAATTTCATTTAAGTTAGTAAAGTATAAGTTTTGCCCTACACCTAGCTGCAGGATATTTTCTGAAATAATTTTTTCAATTTTATACACTTGGAATTCATCGAAATCATTCAATGTGACACCGTTCCGTACCAATTCAAAAAAGTTTGAATAATTATTCTTTGAATTTTGACGTATCAAAAATGAATTTGTTGAAAAAAGCAAGTTACATAAATCAATTTGATTTTGTGAATTAAAATATACAAATTTCTTTTTAGATAACGACGGAATCTCATTGTAGTTTACATCACCAGAAGAGAGTTCAAACAGCTCCATATTTATTTCTTTATCCTTGACAAAAAAAACGAATTGCCTTAATATGCTATCCATTTCAGGAATAACAAGCTTACATCTATCATAAAATTTGTAGTCTTTACTGGACACATTGAAAAAAAAACCTCGAATACAATAATCTCTTTCTATAAAGATATTATAAAAGTCTCCAAAAACTGATTCCAAATCATTCCCATTTTTATCAAGATAATCAAAATATGCCAAGAAAATTAAATCAAATAATTCTTTAGTATATTTAAAAATGATAGAATTATCATAATCAAATCTAGAACTACGATTAAACAAATCCATAAACGAATCCATACTAAAGTACGGCGATGCTGAAATTGTAAATTGGCCCACACTGTTAAAAAAACCAAAAAAGTATATAAAATTTTTTAGTATCGTTCGACCATCTTGCTCTGTGTCTAACCAATCTCTATTAAACTTAATAAAATTTTCTGACTGGCTATTTAGCGATTTGAATTCATAATCTTTTTCCAGTCCACTTTCGAAAGACACTCCCATGGAGAAAATATGAGCTCCTTTTTTATCAGCAAATATTTTTTCTAAACCATCATTATATTTATGTTTAGCTAATAAAATGATTTCAGGATCTAATTTTTTCAAATTATGTTTGCCCCACTTACTAATTGCTTCTAAGTAGCTCAAATTCGCATTAGGTAACATGCAATAACGTCGTGCCCATTCATTTAGTTCAACATTCGTAAAATCAAAGTTGAATTCGATTCTAACTTTATTACCTATCTCCTCATATTTATCTACAAAAATTTCAAAGTGTTTTGGATCCTTCAATAGTAAGCCTTTTATCCCTAGATTGAATTTCTTGCTAATTGCTTTGTAATGCAAAATTGTTCTCATACTCACGTTTTGGTGCTTTATAAAAGAACAAAATTCATCTGAACTCACTTTTTTCAGTACCCCCAATTTCAGCATTAAGGACCAAAAACAATCCTTATAGATACTAGGTAAGATAGAGTATTCATCGGAAAAACTGTCTAATTTTCTCTGTGAAACAAATATTACTATTCTATTTTTTAAGTCTTGATAAAAATTATTTAATTCAAGTTCAGTAAGTTTGGCGGCTTCTTTAAATTTTTCAATAAAAGAGCAAATATTATCTAATTCAATAATATCTACTAACTCCGATCCAAATTTATCGTTTTTAACTTGAATTATAATTGATTGAATTCGTTCAAAATCATCTTTCAAATAATATGTGTATTCTGAATGATAGCAGAAGCGTTTTGCGTCCATAATGTAATCCTTTCTTGCATAACTCTAAGCGTAACACAAAATAAATGTTCTCAATTTATTTAAAATGATTATGAAATACTCACTCATAATACAAACACAAACAGTTCATATGCGTCGGATTATACGCTGTACGACGTAATTTATAAAATCATTTATTTTTATAATAAAATATTCATTCAAAAAACTTTTTTGGCTCTTGGAGTGAATTGATTATACGTCAATGAAAGACAGTTTTAAATTGGTTAACATTATTTCCGAAATCAAACTACAAACCCGCTTATGTTCTAAAATAGGCCGCAAATTGGGATTAGGTGGTCTTATCACCTAAAATGAATCAATTAAGTTTTAATTTAAAATTCTGGTGGCCAAGGTAATAATTCTTTTGCTTTTTAATTGACTCAAACAAACTCATTTTATCGGGAATTTCTATGAGCTATTAAAGTACCTTAATGTCAATAATTTGTCTAAAATATAACTGCTTGTGAAATAGGAAAATAAACATTTAAGTCAGCTTGTGGATTCTGCTATTTCACAAACAAAAACAGGCTCTTGATAGCCTGTACCTACGCTACTTTGTATAGTGACAATTATGTTAACCTGAATTGGTTTATCTATTTTTTTCATTTTTAAAGTCACGCCAGAACATCATTATAATTTTATAACAGAAAGTGTCTCGTGAATAGTTTGTCTAATAACTCACTATTTTGATCACCAAGACGATACACTGAACGTTTTGTATAGTTGAATTCTTCCAGGTATTCCATCAGATCAGAGTGAAAAAAGTTTTTATCAAAATTTAAAACAGCAGAAATAAAAAATTTTGATTCATTCGATCCTCCAATATCATACGACATATTCCGTAATTGTACATCTTCCATTGGATTCTTAGGACCTTTGATTGTGAACTTTCCAGATTGCCTAGTAATTCTATGACAAAAATCTAAATTTGTCTCTATGGCTATTGGGTTGATAAAAGAATTTGTGGCATCTCCATCAGGATTTAGTGAATCAACTTGTTTTGTATAGTACTCAACTACAGCTACATCATCTGAAGATAGCACATCTGAAATATCATGACCATTACTTGACAAAGCCGCGTAATAATTTAGTATTTTTGGGTTTGTAGCATAAATAACAGGCATTGTACTTGTTTCAGTATCGGCATCATAGCAGTCTATAAAGCCATCTATTGCAAAAAAAAGAGCAATATTGGGATCTGCTGTCCAATCAATAAACGGAGTTTTGAAGCCGTAGTGCTGAGCCAGCAATCCAAATTGTAAATTATTTAGCTGTAAATGAGCAATACTTTCATACTTTGCATCAGATTCAACAATACTCTTAATTCTCTCAATGTTGTTTTTGAAATTTTTAATGGTGTATTTTATCGTAGATATGGAGTTACTTTGAGTTCTCACTTTATCCCTTGAAATAGTAGACTCTATATCCCAAGAATTATCGCGCTGTCCTCGATACCAACTATATCCTGAATTATTTGCCATTCGTACAAATTCAAAAAAACCATCGAGATTGTTTATCTGATAGTTTGCATTTTTAACCAAAACTTTCATATTTTTCATTTAATGGTCCTCGAAATGTATCAACTGGTTGTTAAATTAGATTGCGAAGTGAACATCAACAGAGTTAATTAATAAAAAGGTTTTCTTGTTGATTGCCAGTAAAGCGTGTTTTATAAAAGAAACATCATCAGATACTTCCAGAGTATGACTAATGTTAATAAAACATCAGCATTTTCGAACAATTCATCGAAAGCCTTATTCAAATGAAAGGTCAGTTTATTCTCTAGGAGGTATTTGGATCATTTGAACCATAGCCATGATATCCAAAAGATCATTGTGATTGAGCACGCCAACATTATGAGCGCAAAAATAATATAAATTGTCGTTAACACTATTTATTTTTTTCTTTTACTTAATTCATTATTTTTGTATTTTGAATATTTTGTAATTCTTCAAGTTCATCAATTAAGCTATTTAAATCGTTAATTTTTTCACGTGTTATATCACACATTAAGTCACAATTATTGATAATGTTTTTCACAACTTTCATAAGGTACCTTTAATTTGTTAAATTTTACCCTGCATCATTCATAGTTGATTCCTTACTTGATCTGTATTATGCTTCAAATTTTAAAAAGAATGTTACTAAGGTGCCTGGCAAGATAAAAAAACAAAAGTTAATACCCCGGTTGTTTGACTTCTGAGCATATAATTTTGAACAACAAATTTTGTAGGTTACTTAAATCTCAGAAACTTTGCATCATTAACTTTTGAACAAACTCACTGCTAACAAAAGCTACCTTTTTTTATTTACTATAAAATCAAAAGCACTATTGCTCTTTTTAAAACGAAAATTGTAACAAATTATTCTTAAAAATATATTAACTAACATTATATTCAATGGGCTTTTCGGCAATAAAACTTATCATTTCTATAATTATTTCGACATAAAATATAAAATTAGTTTTATAAGTTTTTTTGAGTTTTGATCCTGAACGTTTTTTCCTCATATATTCGTCAACTTCTATGAAATCAATACCTTTAGGATCTAAAATTTTGATATATGCTTTACGAGATTCATCACTTCGATGTGCTATAAAGTTACGAATCTTTTTTATATCATTAACTTGTGAAAAGTTATTCAGTTGTTTCATTTCTTTATAAGGATTTGGCTCTAATAGCAAATCCCCCTTATCATCTACAAGATCAAAATAATCTATAAACGATTGACCTCTAGATTTCATTAACTTATAAAACTGATTCTCATCTGAAAAATTAATTTTGCCAAGGTACCTTTTATTGCTGACGTCAGTAATAGAATTTTTCACTTCTTTTTCCTCAATGTTCAGAACAAAAAGTTTAAAAGAATCTACATAATAAGTTTCGTACAAAACCCAAATTCTTAAAATTGGTAGTTCATAAACATCATCGTGGATGGCTTTATCACGCCACATTTCTATTTCACTAATTGTTTCTGTTTTTAATTCGCTCAGATTCATTTTCATTTCAATTTCTAAATAATATTTTTCTTAGGATAATAACACGCTTTTCTCTAGATAACTTTGAAGTAGTCCTTCGCGTGTTTAATTGTTTGAATTCAGAAATCATATTTTGGACTTCAGGTGTTAACTCTTTTTCATCAGAACTCCACAGACTAATGAAATTACGAAAATTTTTCACCATATTTTTTTTCGTTTCTTCTGACAACTCATATTTTTCACTCTCATTTTGTTCTGCAATAGTAGCAAATAGTGTAAATAAATAATTTTTATTATCAAAGGGTTCGATATTACGATTAACACTATTAAATAAAAGTTCAATATACTGAATTATTGCAAACATTCTTTCTTTAACCTGAAGAACATTATCAAAATCCACATCATATTTCTTATAGACATTATCAATAAATTTTGGTGTCTCTTCAACATAGCCGTTCAACAAAAAAATGATTAATGAGTTCACAAATGCTGCATCATTCATTCTTGAAAAATCACGATCTTTAAAAATTTTGAATTCATCAAAAAAATCATGCAATTGTCCAGAAATACTGTAAACGAATACTTTAAACGGCCCCCAGTATATAGAATTTCTTATTTCCTGTTTATTCAAAACATAGTTATTTGAATTCAGACGTGCAAACATTTCGTAAATCAATGAATCCTTATGCTCTGTTATAATTCCAGATGAAATTTTATAACTAAGCACTTCTTCTTTTTTGCTATCATCAAAGTTTGAATATATCGTAGAATAGTATTCAGAATTATGTGATTTCAACACTGTCAAATCGTCATTTAAAAAGTCTATAATGGCCGTAATTCTTTGTTGTCCATCAATTATTTCGCGAACAACATCGTTGTTTTCAACATTGAATGATTTTCGCATAAAAATTGGTGGAATTGGAAACCCTCTTAAAATAGAGTCTATCAGATATGATCTTGCATTTTCGTTCCATACTTTATTCCTCTGATACTTCGCAGACAACTCTAACTTACCTTGCTTATACCATTGAACAATATCTGCAACTGTCACTATTTCATAGTCGTTTCTTATTTGAGTCATTATAACGTTTCCTTTTAATTATTGCATTACTTTTTAATAACTTACATCAGAAATTGATCAAAAATAATTAAACCTCTTTCAATACCAGCAATTATACTACCAAAGACACAATTGTTAAATGAAAATATGAGTTTTTTAAATAATTAACATGCGTTTTTTCTGCTCAGAATTCAATGGAATAAACTATTTTTTTCAGTTACCAAACACAATTGAAATGTGGTTTTGCTTATAAAAGTTGACACACAAGATAATGTCTTCTTGCCCTTCAGTTAATTATTGCTATATACTTTTCAAACAAATATTTTCACGCTTTAAAATTTAATAATCGCGAAATATGGAACGCTAAAAAGGTTTGAGCGCTTACTGACATAATTCTTGTCTACTGGATACTGATGGCTCCTGATATAATTAGGTACTGGATTGGTTTTTAATTGTAATTAAAATACGCACAAGTGTCTAGACTTGTACTAAAAATTGGATGATTGCAAGTAATCTCACATCACAAATTTTTTTGTTGGTACGATGACCGCTCGTTTTAACATTTCATTTCCTTCTTCCAAAATAGCGAGATACTTCTCTAATTGTTTGACATCCTGTAATGTCTTTGACTTACCATTAATCATAACCAGTATAGCTTGTTTGACCCGAATAATAATAAAATCATTTGACGGCCAAAATTACTCTGGTAATGATTTTGGTGAACTTTTGCTTGGTAAAGTTTAACCGGTGAATCTTTAAAATCTTGTGAATAACAAATTGACAAAAAACATACCAATATTATCATTTTACCGGCTAAATAAAAATAGTTCATTTCTCAGTGTAAGAACATTTTTTTTGTAATGAAATTGAACCTGTTGTCATGTGGCATAACCTTTATTAAAAATGAACAAAAATATTGGTATCTTTAGTTGCATTAAAAAAAACTAAATAAATTTTATGATGACATCATCTATTATTTTGTAGTTTAAAGTTATATGATTGTATTTATATGAAATCCGAAAAGGCAATAATTAATGGACAAAATAAAGAATCTATCAGAATATTTAAATACTGTTAGCGACCTGCCACAAGAATATTTTTATCGGGGAGAAAGTAAGGACTTCAATTCGACAGCATGTGTAGCAACAGCAAACCGTACTGGTTCTAACTATGATAAGTATCAGAAAAGAATGGACTTGTTCAATAGAAAGATACGAGAAACAAATTTATTAAATAACTCAAAACAACTTATTCCGTTTGCTCAACATAGTGGTTTGGCAACAAAGCTTCTGGACGTAACTTCAAATCCTTTAGTTGCCCTTTACTTTGCTTGTCAATCTACAAAAGATAACTCCGATGGAAACATTTTTATTTTTGATGACTATATTGATGCAACAGATATTTTTGAAACTTATCCAAATTTTGATTTGGAAAGCGAATTGATAAAGCATCTTGAATTATTAACAGAGCAAATACAAAATAAAATAACTATGAAGGATGACTTTGATCTGGCTTTAAATTCTCAATCAGCATTTAAAAAAATTGAACATGACGAGCTAAATCTATTTGGAAAATGTATTGAACAATATCGTAATAAATTTATCATGGGCGGATACCATAGGAATTCTCTGGCGCGTGGCATTTCTGAAGATACTAGCCCTTTTGTGAACAAATTAAACAATCTTCGTTCATTAATTGATGTAATCAAAAATTTTGCAGTTCAGATTAGTTTATCAAATGAGGAGCTGGCAAAATTAATTCTTCCATCTAATCATTCAAAAAATCGATCATCCATTGATTATGTTCACCCCTTTAGAGAAAAGCGCTACGGGTATTATAATGAACAATACAAAGTCTTTGACATCGAGGTAAAAGAATACATGATTGCTTTGGAAAGTTTGATTGCTTTCATAAATGATAGAAGTACTCTTTTAAACATGGCAGGTTCATTTAAACTACCGATTTCGACTTTGAGTTTTCTGCCAAACATGCTCTATCGTCCTGTAATGACGTTTAAAAGGGGATTAAGTCAACAAAGTGCTTTTTTTGTACAAACGACTTTTGATAAACATGCCTTTAACTTGGTCAGTCCTGACACCGACGAAATGACTGAGCATACACCAAGGCAATTATTAAATTGTCAAGCTAATTTTAAAAAAAAGTTGCTCATTGAAGGTATTTCGAAAACCAAAATTCTTGCGGAGCTTGATAGAATTGGTGTAAATAAAGCTGCCATGTTTGGAGATGCAGATAACATAGCTTCATACATAATGAACTCCAACAGCTGAACTAAAATTCACCCCCGCAAAGAGCAATTATACAAACATACGTATTCTGGTACAGCGAAAATAGAAACTTCCTTGCATGAGCTGAACCATTTGAAATTTCATTTGTTAGTGATCTTATCATATTTTTGGTTATTTCCCACCAAAACGTAATTATTTTTTTCAGATACTTGAATCATCTAATTTTATCAAATAATTCATTGTCGATTGATATCACTTCCAACAACTTTTCCAATCCTGCATCAGTGACTTCAAACTTATCAGCTAACATTTCTTTTCGATTTTTGTCAAACGTCTTAGGTGAAAAACGTCCTGCTAAAATACTAGTTATTTTTTGTGCTACAGATGGTGCTGGTAAGTGATGATATTGATCGCTTTTATCATTCACATATATTGTTAAATAGTCATTGATTGTCATGGAATAATCCTCTATCTTCCTCTTGAGACATGATTTTCATATTCTGCTTGCTGTCGTTCCACGATCTCTTTACGTTGATTGTCCATAAAGCGTCGCTCAGCAGGTAACTCAGCGCGTACTTCTTGTTGCCAAATTCTACTGATTTTATTAATTGAGCGATTATTTTTAAAAATTTGAGGCTCTGATTTACTATTTAAGACAGCTTGATTATTCATTGAATAGACTTGCTTCTCAGTACCTTTTAAATTCTCAGAGGACCATTTAGAGCTATTTTTATCTTTATGAGGCTTTTGTGACTTTATTCGATCAAATATTGATGCCAACTGCTGATCAATCGTCTCTGGTTCATCTATGACATTCAAATGCCGATACAATTGATTAGCTAAGCGTTTTTTAAGTTCTGCCTCTTTATTTTCAGACCATTTACGTTGTCCTTTCCTCATCACACCTTGATCTTCGATATTAAAATCATCGTATATTTTGGCTAACGAGATAAATTTACTGTAAGTATTTTCTTCATTATTTTGCAAGACTTTATCGATTAAATCACTAGTTAACAGATTAGCTTTAGCCATCCTACCTCTACCACTGGTCAAATTCGTATTACCAACTTGCCATTTGCCATGCAAATCTTGTGGTAAAGCCTGATAAATCTGTTTGATTTGTTTCGTATATTGGTCACTAACGAAATGTTGATCTGTACTGGCAATAATTTCATCTTTACATGAAGCTACACCTTTCAATATTTCTTATCGCCTATTAACTTCTGATTCAGACATTAACTGATTTCGAAATTGTCGTTTAGCCTTCTCAATGTTTTTTAATGGTATGACACCAACTTGCTGTCCTTTATATGGCCCGGTTTGTTTTAACATTTCAGGGCGAGTTTCAGGACTGATTTTGGCAAACCATAGATGCATATTTAAGTGGTCCGTATCTTGATGAATAACACCAAACCATGCCACATCTTCTGGGGTCTCTCCTAAGGGCAAACTAAACCCCTGGTTAATTAACTTTTTGGCAACGACTTGCTCTGCACGTTTTAATTTGTTTTGATCTAATATCCCTGTTTCTGGGTCATAGAGTTTATTTTTAACTAACCAATCCCCTCTGATAGAAAAGGCCAACTCATAGATATTGTTGCCATTTTGTTGTGCTTCATCCAGTCTTTTTTTTAAACAAGAGATATCATGGTTATCATAGTTTAGCTTGTCATGACTAAATACTGGTTGATTTTCAGTAACTGCGGTTGAACGTGTTGCATAGCCCTGTTTACGACTACCTTCAAATTGTTCTGACAACGTTATCACATCCTCTATTGTGCCGTTATTGGCCTCACTAGTTTTAACCTTGCCATTTTGGTCTTTAAGAGAGTAATCAACTAACTCGCTATACTGCCAACCATTCTCGTTAGCGACATTTGCCGTGACAAAATGGGCCGGCAGATTCACCATAGCTGTCTTCTTTTCGCCCATTGTAAATGCGCCTAATTTACCAGTCTTCACCATTCTCAAGTGCCTCCTGAATTTCTTCTAGAGATGAAAAATCTTGTTTATATTTTTTAATTAAATCAAAGCCATGTTTAACTGATATCTGTAAGATATAGTCAATATTGTTATACGACATTTGATAATTATTTTTTAAGATCAAAGCCATCTGAGCTGTATAGTAATTTGTTTTTTCCCGTTCATATTGACTATCCGCCATCTCATTAGCTTGCTCTGGATGATGCCAATTAAATTCATCAAGCTGCTGTATATACTTTGCAAGTTGAACTTCTCTTTGTGTTTTGTTCTTAATCGTCATCTATTTGCCCTCCTGCTTGATGATATTTTTTGATCAGCTGCTTGTCCCGACTACGAATTTTTTTATATTTTTCATAGGATTGTGCCAATTCATTGTTTGGATTGAGTTCTGTTGGTGCGCCAAATTGTTGAAATTCTGTCGGATTGATTGGATTAATGGCGTATTTGACAAACCCATTATCTAAATTAATCCCTTCTGGTATGTATTCTAATTGCCGCTGTTGCATGGTTAACAGAAAGCCGAGTAACGTCTCGATATTGCTGAGCTGTGTGTCCCGTTTTTTGTCCGCCTTAGACGGGCCAGTGTGATTAACCTTCTGGGCAAGATCACTATAATTCAAGTTTGCATTACTGGGATTTAATGCAACGTTTTCTACGAAAAAGTGCAAGGCAAATTTGTAGATACCACCTTTTGAAAGTTGTCCATTTAAAGCAGCTGGATGATGTTGCACCCAATGACTCATCTGCTGAAAATACCATTCTTCTTCACGTGAATTTCTGATATTGATTGCTTTGGATTGTATATTAAATACCTGTTCATCAACATCCATTTCTTGAATCACTTTGTCAATAAAATCTAATTCTGATTTCACGTCAAGCGGAATATCTTCGGGTAAATAGGTATCATAGGCCTTGAGTAAATAGTTCTTACGCTTCAACAATGTTTTCATGTGCTGTGCTCTGATTTCGACAGTGTCTTTCATAATTGATGTTCTTCCTTTCAAAATAAATAACGGTATTGTCCAACTATAAGGAGTAGCTCGAGTAAAGTGATGACAATGAGTCGCCTACTAGCATTTGGTTTAATTAAATTGTCTTGAATGCGCCAAACCTTGATACCATAAATCGCATCCATACCTAGATGAATAATGAGAACGAAAGGCATCACTAAGATACCATTTGGAATATTAAACTTTTTAAAAAAACAAGCATAGAGCAGTATCAACACAAAACTACCAATAGTACTTTGTATAATGATCAATAGTTTTATTTTTCTTCTATCGTCAGATATTTTTTTATTTTGCATCATTAGCTTCTTTCTCGGCCGAACCGTTTAAATAATTTATTTTCCACCCATCCTTAACATTGAAAACGTAGACATTAAATTTTAAAGTCCCATCATTTGACTGTGCCATCATGTGAACACCACGAGGGACTAACTCAACATTTTTGTACATGGGTGTGACTTGATAACGAACATAGTTATTCATTGACTGATGCAAGTAATCGGCAATTTCAGTTTCATAAGTCACCATACTTTTTGCATTGACACGGCTATCCGCATTCAATTGTCGCGTGCCTGTGATTAGATTTTTGGCTTCGTTGTTTAGACCAGTAAATTGATACCCAATCAAATGACTACGGTTGTAGAGCCATTCTGTGTTATTCGTCCCAGTTTTAATGGCATGGTATCCCGGCGTTTTAATTGTTAATCGTTCACGCGCTTGATACTTTTGAGAGGGTGGCATCAATTTTTGGTTAAGCAATGAATTAGCAACCTGTGGTCTCCCCAACCAATCGAGTGACGAAAGTTTTTGCCAACCGCCCTGTTTAATTTGCAAATCATTTTGATTAAAAGTTGGTTGATTATGATTGACCTCGACAACGGTTTGACCAGTATATTTCAAATTAGCTAGCTCATCATTTTGTGTCGGTGAGCTATTTTGTTTATCAATATTAATCAGTTGTGAGTGAGAACCTATTGCGACTATTTTTTGTAAAATCGACACACGATTTAAATAACCAACACCTATCAAGATGACAATAACTAATAAAATTCTTCTCGCAAATCGACCACGTTTATAATTTTTCATCTGCACTCCTTTTGTTTAGTCAAACTCATCAAAGTTAATCGGCTTTGGCAAATTTTTTTCCTGAGGGCGAGCGTTGTTTTGTATTTGCTCAATATCATCTGCCAATGGTGGTAAATAAAAATCTAAACGTGAAATAATCTTTTTAGCTAACTCACCAAAGACAAGCGTGTTGTCATTATGGGCTTGAATCAAATTATTGTTCGCATCAATCAGCTCATCAATATCCGCATCCAATTTTTGTGAAGCATCCATCCTTTCCAATCGTTGTGCATAGGCTTCAATTAGTTCTCGAATTAATTGATTAGCTGTTACGTCTTCTTTCAATGCATGCTCTTCAATAATTTCCAGTGCATGATTATCAATGTTTCTGACTGTTTTAGTTATCCCTGCCATACAACCTCCATAAAATTATTTAGTGAACTGGGAACAGGTTAAGGGGAAAGGAAATCCTAATCGGATTTATCCCGCCGTGCGGGCCTTTCAAAGGATTTCCAAACCTTTGGGGTGTAAAGGCGTTTCTTTACGCCTGTTTCACTATTTCTTTACACTCAAATCGGATAAAAAATAGCCCATTTGTGAGCTTTTTTCATGATTGTACTTTTACAAATCAGTTGGTTTTGGCAACAACGACTTGCCATCTTCAACTTGCTTTTTTGTCTTTTGATATTGACTAATATTTGTCTTGGCACGTTGGATATTATTTTGCGCGTCACTAACTTGTGTCCGTATTTGAGTAATAGCATCACGCGCATTATTAATGCTCGTTTGGGTATCGGAGTCATCAGATTGTGCGAGTATTTTTTGGTACTTTTTGATTGAAGCCTGTTGTTGATCAATTGCTTTTTGGTATTCAACAATGGCGTTCGTATTCTTCGAAATGAGTTTTTGTTGTGCTGCTATTTTAGCTTCACTTTCACTAACTTCGAGTTCTCTTTGAGTGGCAAATGTTAGACTATTTGACTTAGAAACTTTGTCACGATTGATGATGACTTTACCGCTGGCTGTATTACTATTTGCAGCCGTTTTCTTTGCACTTGAACTGTCAGCAACAACGCTACTTGGTGCTTCGACTGTCGCCGTGTTGATGCTTTTATCATGAGCTGTTAGTGTTACAGCATTGAAGTTATGACTCAAGTTTTTAAATTGAACCACGAGTGTATTATTTGAAGTTGGTACGACACGACCTGTGACCTGATTGCCACCATGATCAGTCATAGCAGTAAATTTAATTCTGCTAATATCGACTAAATCTTGGTCAGAAACTGATCCGTCAGAAATTGTATAGTGCAGTTCCAAAACACCATTATTTTTATTAAAAACACTTTCTGTCAGACTAGCAGTTTTGTTCAAATTGCCAAATGAAACAGGTGTATTTAATTCCGTACTTGGCAAATTTGAAGGTCGAGGTGTGATACTAACCAGCACAGTTGTTCCGAAAGCTATCAGAATAAATAGGCTAAATATGGCAATTAAATTGCGCCGTTGATGTTCCAAAAACCAAGTACCAAAGCGACTAAATCTTTGAAAGATAGTTCTAAACTTATCAGCTATTGTAATTATTGCAGTCATTGTCCTACCCCTCTCTGCTGTTTTGTTAAAAGCAACATAATCAATATAAGTGGCTTTGCCATCCTTTAAATCATTAATGGCTAATTTGAAGTAGGCAATTTTGGTTTCTTTTTCACCTCTTACAGTGAAGTTTACGTCACGAACTAAACGTCCTACGTGATGGTTACTTTGCATAATAATTGTTCCTCTTTTGTCTTAATATTTTCAAAATTGGCTCAGCTTGTGTCGCTAAATAATCACGCATAACCGTTGACAAAATAAATACTTCCGTATCACATTGAATCTGTTTACTTGTTAAATCTTTGACGATTGTACAACCAACATAATGGTTGCCTGCTGAGTCGGTAAATAGCTTTCCTTTGATTCTCATGCTCCCTTCACCATGCCAATAGGAAACCAATTTTTTGTCCAAATCAATATGATCACCACATACTTTCTGAACTCTAATAACGTAGTATTTTTTGCCAGCCATCCTCTTTTGAGCTTTCTTTTTAAGCGTATTTGATTTCGTCATGTTGATACTCCCGTGGCTTAGCTACTTGATAAAACGGTAAACGATAATTTCTCATTAATCTTTGAATCATCTTAAATGATTGATAAGAAGTACGGTACAATCTCACTGCACCTTCACTTTGTAATTCATGGTTTTCAATTGCTTTAATCACTTGTCGGCTTAGTTCTCCTGACGAGTTAGCCACAAAAAGAATATCAGCATTGAAAAAGTCTACCGCGATGAAAATGTTGTATTGGTTTGCCATTTTTTCTCTCCTCTCTCAACTTAACGTTAAAACCCTGATACTGATTGACTAGTCGTAACAGCTACTTTCAGACGATTTTCAAGCCCCTTAGAAAAATAATTACCGTACTGGCTAATATCAACTAAGTGGTCTCGCATATACTCCAATTGCTTACCACCAATCTTTAACAAAAATAATTTGATACTGTCATAACCTTGCAACTGCTTTTGTAGTGCCAAAACAGAATTATTTTTTTCAAGCTCACTTGTTAAAAATTTATAACCCCGATCAAGTGCAGTAACAACTACTTGTGCTTGCTCAGGTTCATTCAGCAGTAAATCAGGAATCAATGTTTGGACTACTACCCTCAAGGCTGGATTGTTCTGAATTGTTTTCCCGATAGCCACCAAAGGTTGTTGAGAATTATTTGAACTCTTAATATTATTTGTTTCATCCTCATCCAAAGAATCTGTTTCAGTATTAATCAACTCAGTCTTACTTAACTCAGTATTACTAGTGTCGTAATTTGCGACTTCTTGAAGTCTCGTTTTACGACTTCCGGTATTCGCATTTTGAGACTTCCGGAAGTCGCATTTTGCGAATACCTTGGTACTACTGGCATTGTCTGTCTTTTCTGTGACATCTTTAATTTCTAAGTTGCCAACATAAATACGATTGGGCTTGTTAAATCCTTGTCGTTCTTCTTCTAAAAGTCCGTACTGTTGTAGTTCCTTTTTAATTCGAATAACTTTGTCTTTTCCAACGCCCAACATTTTAGCCAGTTTGTCGTTTGGATAATATAAATACACGTTGCCAGATTCATCAATCCATTTATGTTTGATAGATAATTTGAAACGTTCTTTCAAAATGCTATAAGCCATTTTGGATTCAATTTTCATCTGTTGATAAGGTTCAGCAACAAATAGAGCTTTTGGAACCATGAAAAATTGTTCACTGGTCTGAACTTGGTTTAGGCTAATTCTTTGCATATTCTTTCCCCCAATCAGTCACATCCGTCTCGATACTCATTAATAATCCTCAACAATTCAATTTCGGAAATATCCAAGACTCTGGCTACTTTAGAAATTTCGTCCCCGTATATTTTGACTGTTCCTCGTTCGATTCTGGATAAACGGCTTCTATCAATTTTCATTAAATCGGCTGCTTCGTTTTGTCCCATCCTTTTAGCCAATCTTTTCTGGATCAAAAAATCACCTAATTTCATAATTGCTCTCTCCAATCAAATATGAGTTACTTTTACTACTCTTTTTCTGGTACAATATACTTTCAACAAAAATCATGAAATTATTTGACGCTTATTTTGGTCAAAAAAAAAGCATCCTACTATAAGAGTAGAAATACTATCATATCAATCATTAAAACGTTATTTTAAAGTAATATTCTATTTCATAATAGAATGTACAACTAAAAAGGTTTATTCAGCTTTGATTAGTTCATCATATCGTTCAACAATCACATTAACATTTTGTTGTCCTCTATAAATGGCATAACCAATGATGAAAACAATTAAAATATTGATTGTGACTAAAACCAAACCTGTACCAAATAACCAAACACTTCGATGGACAAAGAAATAAGTAAGAAGAATGCTTAGACCAACAATCATTGAGAAAAAGGATTGCCAATGTTGAAGATTTTTAATCATTTCCTGTTGATAAGAAATTTCATTTTGATATCCCTTGTTCAAATTTTGTATGCTCTTCGCCATAATAAATACCTTCTCTATTCCTTAATAACTCAGTCCAGGATTGAAGAATCCAACTAACACACCAATCAAGGCAACAACCACCAAAATGAGCATAACCCTAATAGGTGAAATGTTTTTCTTAGCCATTAACCACCAACAAAATACAATAAACAAAGCGGTCAATAACCCTGGATACACCGAGTCCAATTTGTCTTGCAAAACTAAGTACGCTTTTCCAGACGAGTTAGTTAATTTAAAAGACGTTTTTACGGTCACCCAAGTGGCAGCGACACCACCGACAACCATACCGCCGACAGTTGCAATCGCTTTACGAATTGCTTTCCCTTGAGCGCCAACTAAAATTCCTACCGCCTTATCTCCTAATTCATAACCTTTAAAGTACGCAAAACGCATACCAAAGTATCCAAGTAAATTCCAGACAATAATATAAAATATTGCACCAAGCGGTGATCCACCGTCGGACATCCCCAAAGCAATTCCAAGAATAACTGGGATCAATGTACCGACAACTAGTGAGTCACCAATTCCTGCAATTGGGCCCATTAGACCGGCTCGTAGACCATTGATTGTTGTATCATCAACATTGCCATGATTGGCTCTTGCCTCTTCCAAACTAGCCGTAACACCGACTATAACAGTACCTAACTGTGGCTCTGTATTGAAAAAAGCCGTGTAGGTTTTCATTGCCTTTTCTTGATTTTCCTTGTTGTCATACAATTCTTCCACAATAGGTAACATTGAAGTCAAATAACCAAATGTCTGCATGTGTTCTTGAGAGAAAGCTGTAAGATGACCATAAAACCAGTAATGAAACGACTTGTTTAAAGTCTTACGAGAAATTTTCTTTTTTTCTAAGTTATCCATTTTAAATATCCTCGTCTTCCTCATCATCGGTGGTCACATCAGTATTTGCTCCCGGAGATGCAACTTGTCGATTGGTGCTGATTGCCATGTCTAACTTGTATGAGATCATGGCAAAAATTAATGAAACAACTGTCACTGAGACCAAGTTCAAACCTAGAGAAGCAGCAAATGTAAAGCCTACGAAAAACGGAATGAAATCAAGTGGACTATCTACTATTTGCTTCAACAAAATTGCGATACCTACACAGGGGAGTAAGGCACCAACTGTGAACAAGGTTTTCATTGGAATACCATCCATTGGTAATGCTGTCTTTAATGCAGTAACAGCACTAGACCCAAAATGTGTCATGAATAGCGTTGGAATAAAAGAGAAGAAAAAGTGTGAGATCCATGGAAGTCCCCAATCCACAACATACAATTTCTTAAATTGCCCTTTTTCAACAGCTCGCCATCCAATGTGTTGCCAGACCAAGTTCATAGTTGCGGTTCCGTAGAACAACACCGTTCCAACAGTTCCAACCAATGTACCCATTGATTTAGCTAAATCAGCAGCATTTCCTGATGTTGCTACTAATCCTTGAGCATGAATAGCAACCATTGCTAATGGTATACCGATGTAAGAGACCGCTCGAAGATCCGCCGAAACAGTTCCTCCAGGAGTAACCAATGCGATATAGACTAACTGCATCGCGACACCAGCAGCAATGCCTGTTTTAAGATCTCCCAAAACCAATCCACAGACTAAGCCACCCACTAACGGACGCCCCAGTGTGTAATTTCCAATTGTGGATCCTGCCATACCTGGCATGGAAGACAAACTTGCAAAAATACCTAAAATACTTGCTTGCATCCAACTAATTGTCATATCTCTAACCTCTTTTTATGTTAGACTACAGATTAAATTTTCCTCTAAAGGCATCCCAATAACCAATTGATACATCTGGCAACAATTGAAACTTAACTTGGTACCCTTTCGCTTGAATATCATCAAATGATCTAGCTTCATCAAATGTAATTGACTGATTATTTCCTAATTTCACTGCATCGGGCCGATCGTTAGCTGGACCAACAATCACCGTTTTCACATCATCAGGATTGAACCCAAAATCAACCAAAATTTTTTTCATATCCTGTGGCGTTTTCGTAATTAGAAAATATTGTCGATCGGAATCCAAAACTTGTTGTGCTTTTTCTTGGAAGTGGTCTAGTGTCCAAACAAACGTTTTCTTTTCTGAGGCACTTTTGAATGCATCCTTTAGAATAGGATTTGTGGCTGCTGCATCATTAACTGCTATCAAGCCATCACAAGGATATTCTTTAGCCCAGCGGGTCACAGTCTGTCCGTGAATAATTCTATCATCAATACGTACAAATGAAATACTCATAATTACTTCGTCCTTTCAAATCTCCTCATCGTCCTCTGGATCATCATTGAGCTCAAATTGTTTCAACGCAGAGGCGCCTTCACGCAATACACTGCTAATTAGGTCGTCTTTACTGGCACTGTCTTTCAAGATAGCAGCATTCAGTGCCATTGGAAAATTCATCCCGCCAAGAACAATTGTACTTTCTAATCTATTTTCTTGATTCAACACGTTTACAACGGTAGTCAGTGGACTACCGCCGATGATGTCCCCCAGAATAAGCAATTCTGAATTTTGTTCAAGTGTTGATAATAAAGATTTGAAACGATTTTCAAAATGATCTGTATCTTCACCTGATTGGAGACCTATTGCTTTCACAGTTTTAATACCATCACCAACAAACAATCCCAGAGCGTCCTTGAGCCCCTCCGAGAACTGGCCGTGGCTAACCAAAATAAGATAGTTCATTCTTTTCTCCTATCTTTCATAAACGGAATGTTGTTTCATTTGTTACTATGAAACCCCTTTGTCAGGTTATTATGTAAGCGCTTGCATAACCTAAATCTTATTCTACTCTTACTATCGATAAAATACAATAATAAATAACAATATTATATGAAGTTTCTCATAACTAAAAAATCATAGCTCTTTGCTATGATTCGTCATGAATTTCCTTTAAAGATGTAGACATCTCAAGTATTTTTTTTCTGATGTTTTCCACAAATAACAGTGTTTCATCATCAATGCCATTTTCAAATGTCCAGTTAAGCGTGTCAAAAACAATACTAGCGCCAAATTTTGCAATCAATTCATTATACTTCAAAGAAGATTTTTCACTGAGATACTTCAGCCAATGCTGATACAATGTATCCTCAAATTTTTGTTTTAAATTAAATTCCGGTTCATTGATTGTAAATAAAGCTTGAATAATCTGTTTGTTGTTGACTAATTCATTGTAGAAATGTGTAATCGTTTCTTCAAATTGCCCAGAAATCAACCCTTCAACCCTTTTATCTACAATTTTTTCAAAGACTGAAAACTGTGTTTCGACAAGCTGATTTAAAAGATCATATTTATCTAAATAATGCAGATAAAATGTTGATCGGCTCGTCATAGCTTGCTTGCAAATTTCTTCCACGGTTATTGATTTGAAATTTTGTTCATTCAGTAAGGTGACAAAGGCCATCTCAATGTTTTTTTTCGTCTTTATTTTTCTAATATCCGCCATACAAATAATCCTTTTCTGTCCATAACTAGACAGGTCAAATCATATCGTCCATTTATGGACATTATTAACATCAACTGATAATTGTTTGACCTTATTTTATTAATTATAATGAGTTTAACAAATAAAGAAAGAGGTACTAATATGTTTTATGAATATATCAAAAATAACCCACAATGGAATTTGCAAATAAATCGTCAACTTGAAGGAATCAAAGAAAGTTCAAAAGTGAAAGATGATTTAAAAATAATCATACCTAAATTAACCAATGATACTGCTTGGTACGAAACTTGGTTCTCGTTCGGCGAATTACGCGAAAAAGAAGAAAAATATGCTCTCGCTTGCGCTTATTTTGGACTTGCCCAGTTTTACTTAAACCAAGATGACGAAAATAAGCAGACAGTTGTTCATCGATACTTAAATAATTTTTACCGTGCACATACGGAAATTGATTATGAAAGTTATCAAGTACCCTATCAAAAAACATTTTTGCCTGCCATAAAGGTCAATATAAATCCTACAGCCACTAAAACTTTGATTATCATCAACGGTTTTGATAGCTTTATGGAGGAAATATTAGTTGCAGTCAATTTCTTTAAGGGAACCGATTATAATGTGATTTTATTTGACGGTCCAGGTCAAGGACGAGCCTTAATTGATAATAACATCAAGTTCACACCATATTTTGAAGATCCTGTCAGTGCAATCATTGATTATTTTAATTTAGACGAAGTTGATGCGATGGGTGTTTCATGGGGCGGTTATTTCGTTATTCGTGCTGCTGCCTACGAAAAGCGAATCAAGAACGTTGTTTGTTATGATTTCTTTTATGACGGATTAAATACTTTTTTGAAAGATTTTTCAAAAGACACACGAGATCATATTCGTCAATTACTACAAAATAACGATGTTGAAAAAACAAATCAATTAATTCCTACTTTAATTAATTCTGATGCCAACTTAAATTTTCTCTTTACAAAAGGTTATGAAAATACTGGTACTGACACCCCTTACTCACTGCTAAAAGAAATTGAAAAGCATACAGTGAAAGGAATCGGACATTTAGTGAATCAAAATGTATTATTACTCGCCGGAAAGGAAGATCAATATGTACCTTTTAATGACTTGGTACTAGAACAACAAGAATTAACAAACGCAAAATCACTTGAAACTAAAATTTTCACTAAAGAAACTGGTGGTGAACAGCATTGTCAAGCTGGAAGGTATGATTTAGCTTTAGTCGCCATTCAAAAATTTTTAGCCGCACACAGTGAGGGGTAAAATATACTGGTTTGATCGATACTTTTGGTTGTTTTAACCAATTCATTTTTTGGAAATCTGAACCTATGGTATAATGAGAACTTCAAAAGGAGTTTAAAAACATGGGACGATATCAAATTGACTTTAAACAGAAACAGGCTAATGCTAAGTACAAGTCTAGTCAACAAACGCAAGCCACTAAAGCCGAAAAAGTCGCTGCTATTAAGTCAGCCTTACTTTCACAAGCAAAGAAACAAGATAAGTAATTGTCTTGTTTTTTATTTGTTCGGAAACAACTAAATTGATCAGCTAAAGGTTTGCACGCTTTCAATGATTTCTTCTGAACAACTAATTAATTTTGCACCTAATTGTAATAACTCATTAGTGCCCTGAGAATTTTCGGAGAAAATAGACCCTGGTACAGACAACACTTCTCTGTTATTTTGCAGCGCATAATTAGCAGTTATTAAACTTCCAGACTTTATTTTGGCTTCAATGACCAATGTAGCCGATGATAGACCCGCTATGATACGGTTTCTTGCTGGAAAATGAGGCTTTTGTGGCCCAACATCGTGTGCATATTCACTTAAGACAATGCCATGTTGTGCAACTTGTTGTTGTAATACTTTATTCTTTGCAGGATAAGCAACGTTCAAGCCCGTCCCTATAACTGCTATAGGCACACCCTGATTGGCGAATGTAACTTGGTGCGCCATTACATCGATACCTTTAGCTAGTCCTGAAACAATGGCTGTCCCTTTATTTATTACGTTTGGCAATAGTAATCGTAAACACTCTAATCCATAGGGCGTTGCAGTTCTTGTGCCCACTACCGCTAAATTAGGTAATTTCAGTGCGTTTAAATTGCCTTCATAAAAAAGAATTAATGGCGGGTCAAATATTTCTTTGAGTTGTATCGGATAACAGTCATCAAAATAAGTAAAATAATTTTCCTGACTTGTTACTGCCTTCTGACAAGCTACTGCATATGTAGCTTTTATTTTAGCAATATGTTGCGGTAATGGTTTGACTACTGCTAGTAAAGTTTCAATATTCCAAGGATAATTCTCCGATATCAAATGATTATCAATTACTTCAATCACTCGTTTTTCTCCAGCATGACCAATGCCTGAAGTTAAATGTAAACCTAATAAAAACTGTTTTAAAATCATATTATTTTCCTCTTGAAATAATACGAAACCCAAAAATAAAAAGCTTATGATTTATCACAAGCCCTCCACAATTTCACTCAAATATTCCCAGCGATTCATTTTTTCTTCCAAGGCCTCATTTAGCGAATCTAACTCTTTTTGTAAATCGCCTAACAAGACATAATTTGTACCATTTTGAGCCATCTCTTCAGGAATTTCAGAGATTCTTTGTTCAATTGAAGCTATATCATCTTCAATTGTTTGCCACTCTTTTTTTTCATTGTATGTTAACTTCTTTTTTTGCGGTTTTTTATCAGTAACTACTTTTTCTTCTTTTTGTGCTGGTGCTGATTTCGCTAAGTTCATCGCCAGATAGTCGCTGAACAGGCCATCAAAGCGTTTGACAACACCATCTCCTTCAAACATGTATAGTTGATTAGCAACTTTATCCAAAAAATAACGATCATGGGAAACAGTAATTACGGCCCCAGCAAAACCAGACAGGAAATCTTCTAGAACAGTTAATGTTCCAATATCAAGATCATTCGTCGGCTCATCAAGCAAAAGCACATTAGGTTGTTGTAGTAGCAGTTTCAATAAATACAGTCGCCTTTTTTCACCACCAGACAACTGCCGAATTAATGTCCCATGCATAAATGGTGGAAATAGAAATTGCTCTAATAAGTCCGAGACACTAATTTGATTCCCATCTTTGTCCTTTACAGTAGTTGCAACGTCTGACAAATAAGCAATCACACGCTTATCATCTGGGATCTCTTCAGTAACCTGTGTATAATAAGCCATCTTTACAGTTTCACCTAATTCAATGATTCCGCTAGTTAATGGCACTCTCCCAGCTATTGCATTCAAAAAAGTAGATTTTCCCGCGCCATTGGCACCTGTAATACCTATACGATCACCTGAGGAAACTCGTAAATTGAAATTTTCAAATATTTTTTTATTGTCAAATTGAATAGTTGCATCTTCAATAACAATTACTTTTTTTCCTAAACGTTGCTGTCCAAGATTAACAGCAACATCTTCATCGAGCTGTAGTGTGCCCATGTTAGCTTCTAGCTCAGCAAAAGCATTCTCTCTCCCTTTTTGTTTAGTTGTTCGGGCACGAGCGGATTTACGCATCCATGCTAGCTCTTGTTTGTATAGCTGCTGTTGCTTGTGTTCAGCGACCTTTCCCTGCTCGATACGCTGGGACTTTCCACTCATATAATCTTGGTAATTACCTTGATATTCATACAAATCGCCAAATGATAATTCGAATATTCTTGTTGTGACAGCATCCAAAAAATAACGATCATGAGTAACAACTAAAACTGCCCCCTTATAGGCAGCTAAATACTTTTCTAACCAAGAAATAGAATCAAAATCTAAATGATTAGTAGGTTCATCCAATATCAATAAATCTGGCTCTTGAATTAAAACTTGGGCTAATCCAACTCTTTTTCGTTGTCCCCCTGAAAGTTCGCTCACTTTTTTATGCAACTCTGGCATATGTAGCTGTGTTAGAATTGTTTTTACCTGAGATTCCGTTGTCCAGGCATCATCTCGGTCCATGGTATCTTGTGCTTTTTCAAAATTTTGGGCAACTTTTTCATCTGTTGGTTGCTCTCCGAATTTCCGCAACGCATATTCATACTGTCGTATCGTCTGGAATACTGGTTGATCGCCAGACAAGATTGCATCCATCAATAAGGAATGGTCATCCAAATACGGGTCTTGCGCCAGATATCCGATTGTATAGTCATTTTGCTTCGTGATTGTTCCAGCATCAGCTGGCTTTTTGCCAGAAATGGCATTCAGAAGAGAGGTTTTACCACTGCCGTTTACACCAATTAACCCAATTCGATCACCTTCCGTAATCAAAAATGAAATATTATTGAAAAGAACCTTTTCGCCATATGTGCTTTTTAAATTGTCTACTCTAAATTGTTTCATAATACTATTATAACCATTATTGGGGGTTTATATCTCAATAAGTTTTAGATATAATAAGATAACCATTTTAAGGTAACAGAAAGGATTATTTTCATGAATTTAACTGCTAACATCGCTGGTTTTAACTTCGACCATATTTTACTCAACGCTGCAGGTGTCGTGTGCCAGACTAGCGACGAATTAGATAGTGTTCTAGCATCTGACTATACGGGATCAGTTGTGACGAAATCAGCAACTCCAAGCCTTCGCCCAGGTAACGTCTCACCTCGATATCATGAATTGACCAATAGCTTAGGCACGATTAATTCAATGGGTTTACCAAATGAAGGCTTTGACTATTACATGAATTATGTTACCCAAAAACAAACAAACAAGCCGATCTTTTTCTCAGTTGCTGGTTTATCAAAACAAGATAACTTAGATATGTTGCACAAGATAGAAGAATCAGAATTCAATGGGCTTGTTGAATTGAATCTATCTTGTCCTAATGTACCTGGTAAGCCTCAAACAGCTTATGATTTTGAAACAACTGAAGAAATTTTAACTGAAGTATTTTCATTTTTCACCAAGCCTCTTGGCGTTAAGTTACCACCCTACTTTGATATTGTGCATTTTGACAATATTGCAAACATTTTAAATAAATTTCCATTAGCCTTTGTCAATGCTATCAACTCAATTGGTAATGGCCTTGTGATTGATGAAGAAACTGACACAGTTGTTATTAAACCGAAAGGCGGTTTTGGTGGTGTCGGTGGTCCCATTGTCAAAGCAACAGCGCTAGCTAATGTTAGAGCATTACGTCAGCGGTTAAACTCAAGTATTAAAATGATTGGTACTGGTGGTGTTACTTCTGGACGTGATGTTTATGAACACGTTTTGTGTGGCGCTGACTTAGTTGAAGTTGGTTCACAATTAGCAATCGAAGGAATATCTGTTTTTGAACGTTTGGAAAAAGAGTTAACAGCTATTTTAACAGAAAAAGGCTATAATTCTCTTGATGAAGTTCGTGGGCAGTTGAAAATAATTGAGTAAATAAAAAAAGTTGGCGTAAGCCAACTTTTTTTATTTTGTGTTTTTTAATGTTACCACATCACGTGCAATCATTAATTCCTCATTTGTCGGAATCAATAACCCAGTTACTTTAGAATCGGACGTTGTAATAATTGTTTCTTTACCACGAACATTGTTTGCTTCTTCATCTAAATCAACCCCAGCAAATGCCAATGATTTCAATACTTTAGCACGTGTTACTGCATCGTTTTCACCGATACCTGCTGTAAAAATAATAGCATCCACACGACCTAGTTCAGCAAAATACTGCCCTGCATAACGAATCACACGATCGTAGAACATGTCCAATGCCAATTGGGCATGAGTATTGGTTTCCTGAACATTTTCCAAATCACGCATGTCACTTGAAATAGTTGAAATACCTAATAGACCAGACTTTTTATTTAAGACATTAAGCATTTCTTCATTTGAAAGGCCTTCACGTTCTTGAATATAATAAATTAATGATGGATCCACATCCCCAGAACGAGTCGCCATTGTCAAGCCAGCAAGCGGTGTGAATCCCATTGACGTATCGTATGACTTACCATTTTTAATTGCCGTTACTGATGCTCCAGCACCTAAATGAAATGAAATTGCATTGAACTCATCTAATGGTATTCCTAGTTTATCTGCTGCTCGTTCAGTTACATAGCGGTGTGAAGTTCCATGCGCACCATATTTACGAGCACCGTAGCGTGCGTAGTATTCATATGGCAAGCTATATAGATAATTTTTTTCAGGCATTGTTTGATGAAATGATGTATCAAACACTGCAACAGAAGTTGCATGTGGCAACAGTTTTTGGAATGCCCGAATTCCCATTGCATTAGCTGGGTTATGCAATGGTGCGTAATCAGATAAGCGATCTATCTTAGATAACACCTCATCATCAACAATAACTGAATGATTGAACCACTCACCACCAGCGACAACGCGGTGGCCGACACCTGTTATTTCTTGAAAATCTTTAATAATTCCTAAATCTGATAACTTTTTTAACATCAGATCAATCGCTTCATGATGATCTTTAATTGGTAATTCAGCTTCGTATTTCTGATCACCACTTTTAGTTAATGAAATTGTACCATTTTCAGTACCAACCAAACGAACAGGCTCAACATCTGCACCATACTTAATTGTAATGATTGCATCGTCCATACCAATTCGTTCGATTACCCCTTGTGTAATAACTGTTTCCTCGGGCATTTCTAACAATTGAAACTTAAGTGAAGAACTTCCGGCGTTTACTGCCATTATTTTTGACATCTGCGTCTACTCTTTTAATCCTTTTCTTTTCTAAAACTATATTATACAGTAAATTTAAGATAATAACGATCATATATTCAAAATTAAGTAAGCGTTTTCAAAAATAAAAATATGGTAAACTACTATATATAAATAGAAAATGTACGCAAGGATATTATGGTTAAAAAATGGCTTTTAAGTAATTTGATTGGCATCATCATTACTGTCAGTATATTAATTACAGTGGTAGGATTAATTATTTCACTCGTTTCAAAAGAAGAGATTATTACCCATCCCAACAATGTTCAGTTTCGAAATGGCCCTGGGCGACAATACAAATCATTAGCTTCACTAAAAAATGGTACTCGATTAATTGTGATAGACAAGAAACACGGCTGGTGGCAAGTTCGCCGTTCTGACAATGAAAAAGTCGGTTGGGTGGCCAGTTGGGTGGCAAATTCAACCATCTTAAAAACAGCAAAACCGATTAGTGAGGCCACTATTGTTTTAGACCCTGGTCACGGCGGTTCCGATACCGGCGCCCTATCGTCAAACGGCAAGTACAAAGAAAAAACATATACTTTGCGCACTGCAAGACATGTTAGGGCGGCCTTAAAATCGACTGGTGCTCGTGTCATCATGACAAGAGACAGTGATAAAATTGTGCCACTTTTGGAAATACCCATTCCTGGCGAAAAAAATAAAGCCGATGCACAGATATCCTTTCACTTTGATTCTTCAGCAGAAGGTACCAAAGCAACTGGTATTTCGCAATATTATTATCACAAAAATTCTAAAACACTAGCAGAAGTAGTTAGCTCCTCATTAAATAATATGCCGTTGAATAACCGTGGTGTTGATACAGCCGCTTATATAGCAATAAAAAATACTAGTCAACCTGCAATTTTACTTGAAAATGGCTTCATCAATAACAATGCTGACTTGAAATATATTCGTAAAAGCAGCTATCAAAAGAAAATTGCCAAAAACTTAACTACGGCCCTAACGACTTACTTTAAACAAAATACGGAGATGAAATAATGTCACTATTTAAAAAAGCAAAATCACAAATTGAAGAAAATGCAGCTAATCAAGCCACAGAAACCGTTGAAACTCGTTTAGATGGTATGATTGTCCAACCATTTGCTTATAAAAAACTACTTATTATTTACCGTATCGAACAATATCCTAGTACTAGTAATCACATTGAAAACAAAATATTATCATTTGATCGCAAGGAACCCTTGTCCGAAAATCGTTATAACGAAATTATCACTCGCTTGAAAAACGATGAAAGTGATCGTATCGCCATTGTTAATATTTTACCTCTAGTTGATTAATGAAAATAAAAATTGATTAATGAAAACAAAAAACCTTACCTGCTAAGCGGTAAGGTTTTTTATTACAACCAACGTCTGTTATTGTGGCGTCAACATGGTTAATCCAATGCGATTTCTTTTTTCATCAACATCAACAATCCAGACCTCAACAATATCACCAACAGATACAATTTCAGATGGATGTTTAATACGACGTGTACTCATTCTAGAAATATGCACAAGTCCATCGTGTTTGACGCCCAGATCCACAAATGCACCAAAATCCACAACATTGCGAACGGTACCTTGTAGTTTCATACCTGCCTTCAAATCTTCAATGTGCATAACATCAGATTTTAGCAATGCCCCCACCATTTCTGAACGACCATCTCGTCCCGGTTTTTGTAGGCTCATTACCATATCATGCAACGTTTGTATACCAACATCTAATTGCTCAGCTGTGTGCTCATTATCTAATCGGTTCAATACCGCATTAGCTTCATCTGTTGCTAAGTTTACTGGGTTGATGTTTGCTAATGACAATAACCTTTTAGCAGCGGCATAACTTTCTGGATGAATATCCGTGTTATCTAATATATTCTTACCATCCACAATACGTAAAAATCCAGCAGCCTGCTCATACGCTTTAGGTCCTAAACGTGGTACTTTCTTGATTTGTGTACGCGATGTAAATTCACCAAAGTCGTTTCGATAATTAACGATATTTTGAGCCAAATTCTTATTCAGGCCAGCAATGTGAGCTAATAACGCAGGTGAGGCTGTATTTAAATTAACCCCAACTTGGTTAACTGCTGTCTCGACAACATTGTCTACTTGTTCATCTAGTGTTTTTGCATTCAGATCATGTTGATATTGGCCAACACCAACGGATTTTGGATCGATCTTGATTAATTCAGCTAACGGATCCTGAATCCTGCGCCCAATAGAAATCGCACTACGCTCTTCCACATGCAAATCGGGAAATTCTTCCCGCGCCTGTTCGGAAGCAGAATATACGGAAGCGCCCGCTTCGTTGACAATAGTATACTTTACACCGGCTGGCAAATTTTCCGCAACAAACTCTTCAGATTCACGAGACGCTGTGCCATTCCCAATTGCTACCAACTCTACCTTGTAATCTGATACCAACTGTTTGAAGATGTTGATTGCTTCGGCCCGTTTCTGCACATTAGCTGGTTTATGCGGATAGATAACCTGCTTAGCTAAAAACTTGCCATTGCTGTCAATAATTGCTAATTTTGATCCTGTACGAAATCCTGGATCAAACCCCATCACAATTTTATTCTTTAGAGGTGCTTGCATCAAAAGATGATAAAGATTGTCGCCAAATACCCTGATGGCTTGCTCTTGTGCTTGGATTGTTAATTCTTGTCTAATTTCTCTTTCGACTGCTGGACGAATAAAACGTTTATATGCATCTTCAATGGCATGGTGTAATATCTCATATCCCTGGCCTGTCGGATTTTGTCCATTCAACTCCTTCGTTTGAATAAAGTGCATCATACGCGCCTCAGAAAAATCAATTTTCACAGATAATATGCCCTCTTTCTCACCTCTATTTACTGCTAAAATACGAAATTTATTGTTGAGAAGTGATTTAATTGTTTCAGTGAAATCGTAATATTGCTCATAAATTTTTTGCTCATCTTTTTCAGCCATACCACGCTTTAAACTAGAAACCAACAACCCATCTACAGCCATTCTCAAGCGTAACCACTGGCGATAATTGGCCTTTTCGCCGATTTGTTCAGCCAAAATTTCATGCACTCCTGCACGCACATCGACCATCGTTGGTAAAGCTTCATTAACGTAATTTGGAAAAATTTCATCAATATTACTATTAATATGCGTCATTAACCAGTCGGCAAGTGGTTGCAAACCATTTTCTCGTGCAACCATCGCCTTGGTTCGCCGTTTTTGTTTATATGGTAAATATATATCTTCCAGTTCCTGAAGCGTTTGAACGTCTTGAATACTCTTTTGCAAAGCATCAGTCAATTTTTCTTGTTCAAAAATGGATTTTAAAACTGTATTTTTTCGTTCTGCTAACTCTTTTGACCTTTTTGCAATGGATTGGATATCACGAATCTGTACTTCATCCAGTTCACCCGTCATTTCTTTTCGATATCTGGCGATGAAAGGTACTGTTGATCCTTCATTAAGCAAGGTTAGTGTAGCATTAATTTGCTTTTTGGTAATATTTGTTATTTTAGCCGCAACACTTTGCGCGATAACATCTTGCGTTGGCTCATGTTGTATTAATTCTGTCATGTTTAGTGTGTTTCCTCCACAAGAACCATTATACTAGATTATTGCTGGAATATATTTAGAATAATAAACAAGACTGCACAAAAAAAACACTACTAAAAAGTAGCGTAATCATCTTTATCAAATCTATTGCACTAACAGAACACTGGTTTCAGCATGTTCTGAAACATATCGAGCCGTTGAACCCATGAACACACGCATGACAATATTAGTACCGGTTTTTCCCATTACGATTAAATCAGGACTGAGTTGTTCTGGAACCTGATCAGCCAAAACAAATCGCGCATCACCCTGTAGGACATGTGTATCAACTGCAATTTCAGCGTCTTTGACAACAGCCGCTGCCTCATCAAGTTTTGCTGATGCTGTATTAGTCATTCTCTGCACCAGAGAATCATAAAAAGATTGGTCAGAGTCGTAATAAGTGATGGTTGGATACTGAATTACATTAACGATATCTATTTTAGCATCAAACTTCTTTGCCAGTTCAACGCTAAAATCGACTGCTCTTTGAGCTGCTTCACTACCGTCTATCGCAACAACAATTCTACTAATCATAAGTGCTTCCTTTCTGATATAATCATGCATGCTACACTACTCAAATAAATTATTTGTTAGCATACCATCGTTTTGATTAACAAAAACAACTTTTTTGACGAAAACTGCCTAAGATTCTCACTTTGGGAAACGTCATCATCATCTTGCTCAAACTAGTCCTGTAACATCATGCGCGTGGCAATACTTGTAAATTGATAACATAAACTACAAGCAAGTTGTTTTGGGGGTCAGTCAACTTTCACTCATATTAAACATCTACAGTCCTAACCGTCTTTAGAAACTAAACTAACCTATAATTTCAGTATAACCCTTATTGATTTCTTTTGCAAGCGCTTACAGATGGGCCAAAAAGCATTTTTCTTGATATAAATCAATCCTTTTTGTCTTCAGTTTGATTCAATAATTTTTCTTGCAGATTGACTGATTTCTTGAGTAGCTCATTAGTTTCATGCTGTATCTTAATTAACTTTTTCGTTTCTTCAAGTTGTGCGTTATAACCCAAAGTCTCTGAAGCCTCTTTGACCAAAAACTTATTGACCAATTTAACAAAGAAAAAAACACATGCAGCAATAGTACATAACGTTAGAAAGTTTTCAAAAACAGTGCGCAAAGGATCTAAAACTAAGTTACTTTTGGCCGAGTGAGCTTTTGAGAATAAAAGTAAAGACAGATAATAGAACAAATTAGAGGCAAAACTAATCACACTTTTGATTAAATCAGTCAAACTGCCACCGACGATGACACCAATAGATAATTGAATAATGGCTGGAGAAGTTATAAACTTTCTAAATTCATTAACCTGTTCGGTAGCAATATTATCGGTTATTGGTAGTTTTATTTTTTGCATATTCTCATCCTTGTAGTCTGCCATTATTATGATGACAAAACAATGTTTAATAATTACTTGTTTATTATTCCATGTTGCACTAAATTTTTCAACTAACGGTTTTTTTCATCATTTTCATTTGTTGCTTCTGGTGCCACAACTGTATTGGAAAAGTTTGCGCCTTTTTCGTTAACAGTGTCTTCTGCAACTACTGTTGATGTTGTGTCTGTCGTATAAACAGAAGCTGTCGATGTGGTGTCCGCGCTAGCAGTAATTTGACCAAAACCAAAAATACCAAGTGCGGATAGGCCAGCAAATAGCCATATTTTACCAGACTTATACATTTTATAGCGTTTTGAAATAACAGCATGTACAGCATTGTGACAATCCTTAATTAGCATACGTTTATCATATATATTAGAAATTAAGAAGATTAATTTGAAATTCTATCAGCATTAAAATCTCTTCCAACATTATTTGACAATATATTTCATCTATAGTATATTTAACTCAATTCATAATTAGGAGTTCATTATGGTGTTACCTTTCGCTACATTTAATTCAACATGCTGCAGTACAACGCGTTTTCGATGTTGTACTGTTTAGTGAGCATGAATTTTTAGGTATATCATAACTTAAGATTTTCTTCTTACACAGTTAAACCATCAAAACGCGGGAATTCAATTGAATTTGCGCGTTTTTTGTTTGTTTTTTACTAAAAATTATACAAGGATACATTATGCTAATCAAAAACATATATCAATTAGTTGGCCAAACACCGCTAATTGAACTGCAAATACCTGTTCCAAACCAAAGTCGTATTTTTGCAAAACTGGAGATGTTCAATCCTGGTGGTAGCATTAAAGACCGTTTAGGACAATTCTTAATATCAGATGCTTGGCAGCAAAATTTAATTAATCAAAATTCAACGATTATTGAGCCGACTGCCGGAAATACTGGTATTGGCTTGGCATTAGCTGCACAACAACATAAATTGCCAACCATTCTTGTTGTACCTGAGAAATTCAGCGCTGAAAAACAGCAACTCATGAAAGCATTGGGCGCAACAATCATCAACACACCTTCTAATGAAGGCATTAAAGGTGCCATTTCCAAAGCAAAATCAATAGCTGCCGAAATTGAAAACAGCTACTTACCAATGCAATTTGCTAATCCTGCTAATCCTGAAACATATTACCAAACAATAGCACCAGAAATCGTTACAGATTTGAAAAACGAAAAAATTGATGCTTTTGTTGCCGGTGCCGGTAGTGGTGGAACTTTTGCTGGAATTGCCAAATACCTTAGTGAATATGATGCAACTATAAAAAATATTGTTGTAGAACCCGAAGGATCTATTTTAAATGGTGGCCCAGCGCATGCTCACCGCACAGAAGGTATTGGTGTTGAATTTGTGCCACCATTCTTCGAATCAATTCACATTGACAAAACATTAACTATTAGTGATGACAATGCCTTTCAGCAAGTTCGATATGCTGCCAAGAACCTAGGACTTTTTATTGGTAGTTCAAGTGGCGCAGCCTTAGCTGCTAGCCTACAGATGGCAGAAACATTACCGCCACAAAGTAATATTGTAACGATATTTCCAGACAGCAGCGAGCGTTACATGAGCACAAATATTTATGGAAACTGAGGAAAGAAAAATGAAATTTGATACACAACTTATTCATGGTGGCATTAGTATTGACCAATCAACTGGAGCCGTATCTGTCCCAATTCATATGGCTTCAACCTTTAAGCAAACTAAAATTGGCGAGGCAAAATATGAGTATTCAAGATCTGGCAACCCAACTCGTGAAGCCGTAGAAAGCTTAATTGCAGACTTAGAAAATGGTACTGCTGGCTTTGCTTTTGCATCAGGATCTGCTGCGATAAGCACTATTTTTTCACTATTTTCATCTGGGGATCACATTATTGTTGGAAATGATGTTTATGGTGGTACATTTAGGCTAATTGACAATGTCCTAAAAAGAACAGGTCAAACATTTACAATTGTCGATACCCGTGATTTATCTGCTATTCAGGAAGCTATTCAAGATAATACTGTCGCCATTTACCTTGAAACACCAACTAATCCTCTATTGCGCATTAGTGATATCAAAGCAATTTCCGAACTTGCTCATCGTCATAATTTATTAAGTATTGTTGACAACACATTTGCTTCTCCATATGTACAAAATCCAATTGACTTAGGTGTGGATATTGTTGTTCACAGTGCTTCAAAGTATTTAGGTGGTCATAGCGACCTTATTGCCGGCTTAGTTGTTACCAAAGGCGAGGAACTCAGTGAGAAAATTAAGTTCTTACAAAATGCAATTGGTGCAATTTTAGCCCCTCAGGAAAGCTGGCTCCTACAACGAGGTATGAAAACGCTTGGATTAAGAATGCGTGCTCACCAGTCAAATGCTCAAACAATATTTGACTACCTTAAAACACAAGATAAAGTTGGTAAAATATATTTTCCCGGTGATCCTGATAATCCTGACCACGCTTTAGCCAAACAACAGATGAATGGCTTTGGTGCCATGATTTCATTTGAGCTAAAAGCTGGGCTGAATCCAGAACAATTCATTAGTAACTTAAAAATCATTACCTTAGCAGAGAGTTTAGGTGCACTTGAAAGCCTAATTGAAATTCCAGCTAAAATGACTCACGGCGCCATTCCTCATAATATCCGAATTTCTCACGGTATTCAAGACGAACTAATCCGTCTCTCTGTGGGTGTTGAAGATATTAAAGATTTAATTGAAGATCTAGAACAAAGTTTTAATCAATTGAAATAATAGTGGAGAAAAAATGTTTTTTACTGCTAAATCAATTCTAAAGCGCGATCCGGCCGCAAAAAGCATTGTGCTGGTGATTTTAACTTACCCCGGTTTACATGCACTGTGGTTTCACCGCATTGCTCATTGGCTTCATATTCATCACCGTTATTTGCTTGCCGCTATCGTTGCTCGTTGGTCAGCCAAACGAACTGATATATTTATTGCACCCGGTGCACAAATTGGTCATGGCGTGTTTATTGATCACGGCGTGGGTGTTGTTATTGGTGAAACTGCAATCATTGATGATGGTGTAACCATACTACATGGTGTCACTCTGGGTGCTCGTCATACGGTGACAAAACGTAGGCACCCTCATATCGAGAGCAACAGTTTCATTGGTGCTCATGCGCAAATATTGGGCAATATTACTATTGGTGCCAATAGTAAAGTTGGTGCTAATGCTGTGGTTTTAAAAGATGTTCCCGCCTATTCTACTGCTGTGGGTAATCCTGCACGCCTAGTCTAGTCGCTTTTTATCGAGATCAATTAATTCGGTACCAATGCGTCATTTTTTTAATGATTACTTTGATAATTGTGAGGATTAAACCGTATATTTTTGTTTAAGCGTTTGTAAAGTGGTATTCTTAAGTTACTAGCTCATTTAGAGTTAAGTAAAATTTATAAGGGGGTTCATATGGCTTTCAATAAACAAGTTGCCAATATGATAAAGGAAAAAGTTGAAAAGGGCGAAACAGGATTCTGTTTATCGCAATTCAATCAAATTGATGTTGCTAATACTGCGAATGCACTCGCAGAAGAATTAAACCTCGTTCACACAGATATTTATCCTGAGGTAAACGCTGTTATTAGTGTTCGATCGCATAAATCTCTTTAAATACTACAGTAGTAATACTTATACTCAATCTAATGAATTCCATAATAACATGGAATTCATTTTTAAATTGATTGACCGTTTTGCCTATCCTCTCCTATCCTCTTTTCATTCGTCTTCTCAATGCTTTGATTTAGTCATGATTTTAGATTGTATCTAGCCACTTACCTAATAATTATCGGAAAAATAACCTTTCAATCTCGAATCCAATCTCAATTTTTAAAATACCATGCTAAAAAGAAAAAGAACAAGCCCATGTTGAGCCTGCTCTTAATTTATTTGGATCATATTATGGCTATTAATTACTTAACGGCATCCTTCAAAGCTTTACCTGGCTTAAATGCAGGTACCTTTGAGGCAGCAATTTGAATTTCTTCACCCGTTTGTGGGTTACGGCCCTTACGAGCAGCACGATCACGAACTTCAAAGTTACCAAAGCCGATCAATTGAACCTTTTCACCGTTCTTCAATGCTTCTTCGATTGATGCAAAAACTGCGTCAACTGATGCAGTAGCATCCTTCTTTGTCAAACCTGTTGCCTTAGCAACTGAATCTACTAATTCTTGCTTGTTAGCCATTTTCTTGTCTCCTAATAAGAGTTTTTTTAACGCATGAAGCGTTCCGTGAAATCTGTCGAAACATTATTTCATGTAACTAGAATAACATAAGAATCGCCAAATGTGTAGTGTTATCAAGGGTTTTCGGGATTTCGTAACATTTGTGTTACATTAAAAACATATTTTTGCAACGTTTACTTTCGTGCGCGAACAATGAGTTTGATTGGCGTACCAGTAAAGTCAAATGATTCTCGAATTTTATTTTCTAAGAATCGTTCATATGAAAAATGCATAAGTTCGACATCATTAACAAATATGACAAATGTTGGTGGTTGCGTTGCGACTTGTGTCGCATAATATACACGTAAACGACGACCATTATCCGAAGGTGTTGGATTTATTGCAATAGCATCCATAATGACATCATTTAATGTTGAAGATGTTATACGCTTACGATGATTATCATCAACATCTTTAACCATTTGTGGTAATCTATCTAAACGTTGCCCTGTCTTAGCAGAAACAAATACAATCGGAGCATAGTCTAAGAATTTAAATTCATCACGAATTAGATTCTCAAAATCAGACATTGTTCGATCATTCTTTTCAATCGCATCCCATTTATTGACAACAATGATCATTGCTCGCCCAGCTTCATGAGCAAACCCAGCCACGTGTTTATCTTGTTCTCTAATTCCTGCTTCCGCATCAATAACCATCAAAATAACGTTGCTATCGTCAATAGCTTTCATAGCACGCATCACGGAATACTTTTCAGTATTCTCATAGATTTTCCCGCGCTTTCGCATACCGGCTGTATCAACCATCACAAATTCGTCACCCTTTTCAGTCACAAATCGTGTATCAATAGCATCACGAGTAGTCCCCTCAATATCAGAAACAATCACACGTTTTTCACCAAGCATGGCGTTCACAATTGATGATTTACCGACATTTGGACGGCCAATTATACTAAAACGAATCGCATCGTCTTCTTGTTCAGCAGCTTCATCAGGAAAATGCTTTACGATTTCATCAAGTAAATCACCTAATCCCAAACCGTGTGATCCTGAAACTGGGAATGGATCCCCAAGACCTAGTGCATAAAAATCATAGACATCATGACGCATTTCAGGATTATCTACTTTGTTGACAGCCAGAACAACAGGCTTATCAGATTTATATAGCATGCGTGCAACCACTTCATCAGCCTCAGTTAATCCTTCTCGGCCGGAAACAACCATCACAATAACATCAGCTTCATTAATTGCTAATTCTACCTGTCCACGTATTTCCGCTAAAAACGGTGCATCGCCGATTTCGATACCACCGGTATCAATCATTCGAAATTCATAATTTAACCATTCAGCTGGTGCATACAAGCGATCTCGCGTGACACCGGGCATGTCTTCAACGATCGCAATTCTTTCTCCCGCCATACGGTTGAAAATAGTTGATTTACCAACATTTGGTCGACCGACAATTGCTACTATTGGTGCTGACATTTTGGCACCTCCTTTGTATAAATAAATTTATCATAAAAAAAGAACTGGCGAACCAGTTCTTTTCAATAGAATTCTTAGAACTTACCATCAAAGAGGTCGCCCAATGTTGCAGCTGAATCATCTTGTTGCTTATAAGCAGCAATATCTGCACGTGATGCTGAGCTATCCTTTGAATTTCCACGATCTTCACGTTCTGGCTTTTCTTCCAGTGCCTTCATTGACAATGAAATGCGTTCTTCGGTAGGCTTAACATCCAAAACTTGAACTTGAACTTTGTCGCCTGACTTCAAAACTTCTGAAGGGTTTTCGATACGCTTGTGTGAAATTTGTGACACGTGAACTAACCCTTCGATACCAGGGAAAATTTCAACGAAAGCGCCGAAGTCTTTTACACGCTTAACAGTTCCTTCAAGAACTGTTCCGGCAGGAGCTTCTTCAGCAACCTTATCCCAAGGTCCAGGTTGTGTAGCCTTGATTGACAATGAAATACGTCCCTTTTCAGCATCCAAGGCTAAAATTTTAACGTTAACTGTTTCACCCTTTGTCAAAACATCAGCAGGATTCTTAACACGATCATGAGAAATTTCTGAAACGTGTACCAAACCATCAACGCCACCCAAGTCAACGAATGCGCCGAAGTCAGTCAAACGTGCAACTTTACCTTCAACAACTTCACCAACTGATAGCTTTTCAAATGCTTCTGCTAATTGTGCTGCGCGTTCTTGTGCTGCAACTGCCTTACGTGACAAGATTAAACGTGCCTTTGCAGCATCAATTTCAATAACTTGTGCTTTAATATCTTTATTCTTAAACTGGTTCAAATCTGACACGAAACGATCAGCAACCATTGATGCGGGTACAAAGCCACGAACACCATTAACATCGACAACTAAACCACCACGTACGGCATTGATAACCTTAGCATCAACTGTGTCACCTTCACCAAATGACAAGTTTTCCCATGCCTTACGTGCTTCTAAACGCTTCTTTGACAACAAGTAAGATACGCCTTCCTTGTCGCTTGTTACATTAGAGATGACAACAGCTTCAACACTGTCACCAACCTTCAATTCGTCTGCCAGATTAATGTTACGATCGTCTGAGTACTCACGCGCTGGCACAACTCCTTCTTCACCGGTATGCAAACCAATAACTGCTTGGTTATCGTTATCAACGGCTAATACTTCGCCTGTAACGACATCTCCTACCTTAATTTGATCTGCACTCTCGAGAGCTGCTAAAAGCTCGTTGTTTGTTTCACTCATGACGTCAAACGTCCTCCTACAATTTACACTATGAATATAGTGTACCAAATATTTTAGTTCTTGTATAGTAAAAAACACGGTTTAACCGTGTAAATTAGAAACTAATTTTATTTTCAATAATATTGGCTATTTTAGCCACAACATCGTCAATACTTTGGCCTGTTGTATCCACTAAAATTGCGTCCTTCGCTTGTGTTAGTGGACTAATTTGACGATGGGAATCCTTGTAATCTCGCGCTTCAATTTCACGCTTCAATGTTTCGAGATCAGTAGTCATTCCTTTAGCAACATTTTCTTTATAACGTCGTTGAGCACGTTCATCAACACTTGCTACAAGAAAAATTTTGACATCTGCTTCTGGTAACACAGTTGTACCGATATCGCGGCCATCCATAATCACACTGTTACTATTAGCTATTTCACGTTGGCGATTGACTAAATTAGAACGTACATCCGCAAAAGAAGCCACTACAGATACATTGTTAGTCACTTCAGTGGAACGAATTTCGTCCGTGACATCGACATCATTCAAAAATACACGTTGAACTGGTGTACTAGGTTCAAAGCGTATTTCCGTTTGTGACAATAAGTTTTTTATTTTTTCTTCATCATTATAAGCAATGCCGTTCTTTTTTGCAGCTAAAGTTATTGTTCTGTACATTGCACCTGTGTCAACATACACATAATTTAGATTTGTTGCTAAGATTTTGGCAATTGTAGACTTACCGGCAGAAGCTGGGCCATCAATGGCAACTTGAAAATTCGTCATAATAATAAAAAGTCCTCTTACTGAATGTTTAATGCAGTGCCAGCATACTGTGTGTAATTGTCAACTGTTAACCCTGGATTTAATGCAATAACTTGGCTAGTTGTCATCCCATGCGTAACCGCAAAATTATACAGCGTTTGACTAGTACCCAAAACTGCAGTGGTGGTTGTGGAACTACTTGATGATGAACTTGATTCAGCCGGCTCAGTAGAAGATGAACTAGCATATTCCTCACTTGAAGCAGCTTCACTGCTACTTACTGATTCTTCTTCAGAAGAACTTGATACACTTGACTCGGATGATGATTCAGAAGATTCAGATGATGTAGATTTAGTGGTTGATGAACGTTTTGCACTTGAAGAAACAGCCGTTTGTGGCTTGGATGATTTTTGATTAGCAATCATGCCATACACAGGCACAAAAGATATAATTGCAAGCGCTAATACAACAAACAGAACACGAAACCCTTTATTCGGAAATTTTGAATCTGACTTTCGGGAAAATTTTGGTTCAAGTTTATCTTTTTTGGGACGCTTTGAGCGGCTCATGTTGTTTAGGTCAAAATCGTTCATAGAAACGACCTCCATTTTATTGGTTCACATAAAATTTTACCACACCAACACCGACTTTGTTCATAATGTTTTGTTAAGAATGGAACCTTCTCTGTAGTGGCTGTATTGCCCTTAATATAATCATGCTCACGACAAACCATATAATACCCTCAATAAGATTAAACGGTAACACCATACCAATAAAATAGTTTTTTAAACCAATGAATTTAGCAATGTCGAAATTAGCAAACCTCGCATACAAAGGTATAGCTACAAACCAGTTGATAACAATCGCAACAATTGTCATGACAAACGTGCTGCTTATTAACGGTATGATTTTTTTTTGCCAACTACTATACTGCTCCAGATTAAACATTGTAATTTTTAAAACTGTGACAAAAGCTAACACAACCAATAAATTAACCGGCAATCCTAAATAAGTGTTAACCCCCTCATTTGCCAGAATTAACTTCAGCAAGGTACGGATTAAAATAATCCATAGTGAGGCAGAATAATTTAACCAGTATAAGCCAATGACAACTGGTACGATTGAAAAATCTAGCTTTAAAAAATCAGCACTTGGAATGATTGGCACTTGGGGAAACAGCATCAAACCAAATGAAATAGCGCTTAGTATTGCAATTAATGTAGTACGTTGCACTCGCGTTACAGGAACAATTGACATATTTCTTTCCTCTTGTTTGCTTACCCACAGGTAAATGCAAACAAAAAACCACAGATTTTGTCAGGGTACAACAAAAAATGCAGCTTTCACTTTCTTTTTTAGACTTCTTTATACCCGACTTTACGGTCGGCTCTGGATTTTGACCAGATCAGCTGCAAAAGCAGGTCGCGGGCTTACCATGAAAATTCATGTCTCACCGCCGGTTGGGAATCACACCCGACCCTGAAGTTATTATTAAATTTGATTTTATTGTATCACGGTGTTACTTACGACGCAACAATTTGTAATCTTGTGCCTTTAAGCGTTTGATCTCTACGCTTGTTAATTTACGGTACTCACCCGGCTGTAGACCAGTGACATCAAAAAAGGCATACTGCTCACGCTTGAGCTTTTGTACTGGTAGACCAACCTTCGCAAGCATGTTTTTGACCTGATGATTACGACCTTCATGAATAGTTAGACGGACCATACTTGTTCTCTTTGTCTGCTCAATTCTTTCAATGGAAACGCGAGCTGGAGCAGTTTTACGACCTTTTAGGACCACCCCACGTTTCAAAGGAGCTAACTTTTCTTCAGTTGCAATGCCTTCAACCTTTGCAACATAAGTCTTATCGACTTTAGTTTTAGGATGCATTAATTGGTTAGCAACTACACCATCATTGGTTAATAACAAAACACCAGTTGTATCATAATCTAGACGGCCAACTGGATAAACGCGTTGATCCACATCCTCTAAGATATCCAACACCGTACGACGACCTTTTTCATCATCATTGGTTGTCACAACCCCACGAGGCTTATTTAACAAGTAATAAACTAATTTCTCACGCCCTTCAATTGGCGCACCGTCGACCTGTACTTTATCATTTGCAGTAACTTTTGTACCTAATTCGGTAACAGTTTGCCCATTAACTTGAACACGCCCTTTGATGATCAATTCTTCGGCACCCCGTCGGGATGCTAGACCCGCTTGGGCAATAATTTTTTGCAGTCTCTGTGCTTCTTCAGACATTTTCTTTTTCACTTTCTGATTGATGTACATCAAATGCACTCGTAAATAGTTCTCCATCAATATCATCACCTAACTCTAACATATTAAAATCAGGTAACGGAGGTAGTTCTTCAATACTTTTCAAACCAAAATAGTCCAAAAATTCATCGGTAGTACCAAACATGATGGGACGTCCTGGTTCGTCTTTTCTGCCAACTTCGTGGACTAGTTGCCTTAATGCTAGCTTCTGTAAAGTCCCTGAGGATTGCACACCACGAATTGTATCAATTTCAACACGTGTAATTGGCTGCTTATAAGCGACAATAACTAGTGTTTCGAGTTGTGCTTGCGATAATGTTGCATTTACAGGTGAATCAAAATACTGTTTTACTGTGCCACCAAGTTCCGGTTTAGTCACTAGGCGATACACATCGTCACTTTCACGAATTTGTAATGCACTACTTAAATCAGTATCATACTTTAACACAAGTTCTTCAAGCAATCCTTGTATTGCTGAACGATCAAATCCAGTGATAATGCTCATATTTTTCACGGAAATGCCTTCATCGCCAGATACGAACAATAGTGCTTCTATTTGACTTAAATTATTCATCTTCGCCAAACGCCTCAATTTCTACATAAATTTCTTGTTGTTGGTGTTCTTGGTGTAATTTTAATCTTCTATCTTTGGCCATTTCTAATAACGCCAAAAAAGTGACTACCAAATGTTCCCGCTTATAAATATCATCAAAAAAAGAAGCAAATGAAATCATATCACCTGTTTGATGCTGTAATAAATGTTTATTGATGTTGTTAACAGCTTCCTCTAGAGAATATGTTTCCGCAGTAACATGCCTTCTGATAGGTTTTTCCTGCTTTTTTCGCCGCAATAGTTGAGCAAAAGCTGTTTGTAAATCTCCTAACGATAAACCAGGAGCTAAAGTTATGGGATGTTCCAAATTATCAGGAGCCTTCATTTGAGTACGTGGAAAGGATTGTTGTTTTAATTGTTCACGTTCACGCAAAGATTCGCTTGCCACTTGAAATTGTTTGTAGGTCAATAATTGTAGCATCAACTCTTCACGTGGATCCGCATACTCTTCATCTACGGCATAATCATCTGGCTCTTCTTCTGGTAACAAATCAGCGGACTTTATCTTAACTAAAGTAGCAGCCATCACTAAATATTCACTTGCTACATCAAGCTGCATAGCCTGTTGTGCATGAATAAAATCTAAATACTGAGATGTAATGTCAGCAATTTGCAAATCAAAAATATTCATCTCGGATTTCTTAATTAAGTGTAATAACAGATCGATTGGTCCTTCAAAGTCACTTAATTTAATTGTTAGACCGTTTTGCGCGATGTTGCTTTTCTCCATTTGTTAATTAACTTTTGATTATCCAAGGTACCCATTAAAAAGGTTTCAGGATGTTGCTCTTGATAATCAGAAATCATGTCAAAGTAGTTTCTGACACTGCGTGACTCGGGGGTCAAGGCAACATGACGAATTATAGCAATATTGTTATTATAAATCTCAACACCTAGAACACCAAGTACTTGTCCTTGGGACTCTTTTTGCCAAACATATAAAGATCTTGCTTCATTATCATGATACCATGCTATTTCCGCATTTAAATGAGATATTTCACGTAGGCCTGGCAGCAACGATAAAATACCCATAATTGTTTTTTCATCTGATTGTCTTGATTGTGTCAACATAATTTTTACGCTCTGGGGTGGTATTCATCATACACTTCACTAAGTCTTTTTTTCGAAATATGGGTATAAATTTGCGTTGTCGAAATATCCGCATGTCCCAATAATTCTTGAACTATACGCAAATCAGCGCCGTTTTCTAAAATATGAGTAGCAAAAGAATGACGAAGTGTATGGGGAGAAACATCTTTAGTTATTCCAGCAGTTGTTACTAACTTTTTTATAATCTTCCATATTCCCTGTCGTGAAATTTGATTTCCACGATCGTTTAAGAAAACATAAGGAGACTCTTTATCTTTAAGTAAAACAGTACGGCTTTCATTAAAATATCGAGTCAGCCAATCAATCGCAATTTCACCAATTGGAATAATACGTTCTTTGTCACCTTTTCCAAGCGTTTGAATCAATCCCAATTGCAAATGAAGGTCACTCATTTTTAAATTAACCAATTCACTGACACGCAAACCAGTTGCGTACATCACTTCTAGCAATGTTCTATTTCGAAGACCAAGTGGTGTATCTTCTATCGATACTTGTAATAAACGGTCAATTTCTTCGATGCTCAAAACTGCTGGTAGGTGCTCCGCTTTTTTGGGTGGGCGAACATCACTCATTGGATTATGGGCGACCACTTTTTCTCGCACTAAATAGCCAAAAAAGTTACGCAATGTCGTAACCATTCTAATAACTGAACTATTGGATTTGCCTAGATCTCTGAGTTGATTCAACCATGACAAGATAACAATATGATCAACTTGATCAAGCACCAGTTTTTCACCATTTAGATACTCACCAAATTGTACCAAATCTTGGTGGTAACTCTTAATTGTATTTTCAGATAAGCCACGTTCAATTCGAATATAGTGTAGATAATCCACTATCGCATTGTCAATTTCTTGCATCATTTCTCAACTAATTTTATACCATCGTCAATTTGTTCAATTAGTCTATCCTTGTATAAATGACCCAAGGCTCGTTTGAACTGACTCTTACTAAATCCAAATTGACGCTTAATTGCCTCTGGGTTACTTTTATCATTGAATGGTAAGAAATGATCCGCCCGTCGTTGCAATTGCAACAATAAGAATTGTGCATCCTCATCCATGGTCTTATAGGCCAAAGGTTTCAGTGATAGATTTAATGTGCCATCATCACGGACGCCAATAACACGTGCATCAACGACTTGTCCTAAACGTGGCTCATCGTCACGTTGCGAAGGATGAATAAAACCAAGGTAATATTCATCAGTAATAACCAAAGTACCTGCCATTTTGTTACGATAAACTGTGGCCTTAACTGTGGTCGATTTCATACTTTCCGGTGCACGACGTGATACAGCATTAATAATATGCTGTTGAGCTATTTCACCCCACAAACGGCCTTTATGATCTTCTTTAATGGCAATCATCAATTTGTCACCTTTTTGTGGCCAAAGTGTTGAAATCGTTGGTAGATCATCAAGAGAAACAACGATATCCTTATTGGGCAAGCCAATTGAAACAAAGACACCCAAATCATGTCGATTCGCTACGACTGTTCCCCAACCGTAGACTGATTTCTGTACAGCAGGCGTTTTCTTGGTGATTTGTAGTTTGTGTCCTTCATTTTCATAAGCAAATCCGGTCACAAATCCGCCGATTTTGAGTGGCTTCTCAAGTTCTGCCTTGTCAATTTCATATGTAAAGCCATCGACTTGTGCAAAGAAATATTTCTCATTTTCATCAGTAACGTTTGCTTTAATTATTGTTCCAACTTTTGGATTCATAGCGTTTTCCTTAACGTACGCAACATCACGCACTTTTTATAATACTTATAGTTTACCATGTGTGGTTTACATAATCTATAACGGTCAATTAACCTTTTAACAGATTTTTCACTTGATTAGCAACAAATTTACCGTCAGCCCTTCCTTTGACTTGAGGTGTGACAATACCCATCACCTTACCCATATCTTTTGGAGATGTAGCGCCCGTCTTTTGGATTGCATCCTTCACCATTTCGATAACCTCTTCGTCACTCAAAGGTTCTGGCAAATACTTTGCTAAAATAGCTAGCTCTGCGCGAATACCAGCAGCTAAATCTTCTCGATTGCCTTTTTCAAACTCTGTCAACGAATCTTGACGTTGTTTAACTTCACGTGAGAGGACTGTTAATTCTTCTTCCTTTGTTAAATCATGGCCTAAATTAATCTGCTCGTTCATAACCGTTGATTTAACCATGCGAATCACTGACAAAACATCTTTATTTTTGTCTTTCATGGCCTGCTTTATATCATTATTTAACTCTTCTAATAAACTCATGTATATCAACCTTTCAAAATTCAATCTATTGTTATTCTACCATAAAAGAAAAACGCCACCTAAGTGACGTTTTAGAATCGAATTAACGACCCTTCTTCTTGTTACGCTTTTGTGCTGCTTCAGACTTCAATTTACGAGCAACTGAAGGCTTAACATAGTATTCGCGCTTACGGTATTCTTGGAGAGTACCGTCTTTTGAAACACCACGCTTAAAGCGACGCAATGCATCATCCAAAGATTCGTTCTTACGTACGATGACCTTTGCCATGTGATAACCCTCCTTTCTCGCATTTTATTTCGTTAAACGACATGCAGTAAATACTTATTTATTATGACAGACTTTCGCGTAATCGTCAATACTATCAACACTGTAATCATGCATTTCATAGCAATTTCCAACATCATTAGTGATCAAGCTTAGATGTGTGCTTTGTATCCGTCATGCGCCAATAAACTAGCAAACTAATGAACACAACTACAGTGACATAGACAAAAAACAAATTTTCGTGGTTTATTTTTTTCAGGTACAAGGCAACGTATTCAACCGTGCCACCAAAAATAGCGACCGTCAAACCATAAGGCAATCCTACACCTAATGCACGAATTTCAGTTGGGAACATTTCAGCTTTAACAATTGCATTAATTGACGTATAACCTGTAACAATAATCAATCCAGCCAGCATGAGTAAGAAAGCCCCCATCCCCGTTTTCACTTGTTGCAAAGTGAGAAAAATAGGAATTGTAAATATTGTCCCCATAATACCGAACCAAAATAATAATGGCTTACGACCTATTTTATCCGATAATGCACCGGCGATAGGTTGTAAAATCATAAAAATAAATAATGCTGCAAAGTTGATTAGCGTGACTTCTTGTGTTGGTAATCCAACAGAGTTAATCATAAACTTTTGTAAATAAGTTGTATAAGTGTAGAAAGCGATTGTCCCACCAAGTGTTAATCCAACTACCGTCATGACAGATTTTGGATACTTTAATAAGAGCCGCAGACTACCATTATTGTTTTTCTTTTGCGCCTTAAATTGGTCAGATTCTTCCATGCTCAAACGAAGGAACAATACCACGATAGCTCCTAGAGAACCAATAACAAATGGAATACGCCAACCCCAGTCAGTCAACATTTCTTCTGATAGCATTGATTGTAAAACAATTTGAACACCCAAGGCAATGAGCTGTCCACTGATTAATGTCACATATTGAAATGAGGCATAAAAGCCACGATGTCCGCGACTGGCCATTTCAGAAAGGTAAGTTGCTGAAGTACCATATTCTCCACCCAACGATAACCCTTGGAATAGCCTTGCCAACACCAAGATGATTGGTGCAGCAATTCCTATTACATGGTAACTAGGCGTTATCGCAATTACAAGCGAACCTGTGGCCATAATCAATACTGATAAGGTTAATGCGGCCCGGCGACCATGTTGATCCGCATATTTACCTAACACTAAACTTCCTAAAGGTCTCATCAAAAATCCAATTGCGAAAACTCCTGCCGTACTTAATAATGCAGCCGTTTTGTCATGGCTGGGGAAAAATGATGGGGCAAAATAGATAGAGAACGAGGCATAAACATACCAATCAAACCACTCAATTAAATTACCTAAGGATCCCTTTAAAATATTGCTGACAATTTTCTTTTCTGTACGTTGCATACGCTCACCTCATAATGTTTTCTTTACTGTAACGAACGCATAAAAAATAATCACCGTCATATTGCACAACATTTTTAATTTTATTTGTACACAATAAGCAAACATGGCATAATAGTAACAATACAATTGGAGGTCAATTATGAATGTTAAAGAATTATTAGCTAACCCCGTATTAGCAGAATACCCAATTTTAGCAGGCGCCGAAGGGCTCAATCGTGAGGTCAGTCAAGTGGGTATGATTGATGCACCAGATTTTGATGCCTATATTGCTCCTGGTCAATTACTGCTCACTACTGGCTTTTTGTTCAAAGAAGATTGGACATTACTGCGAGACTTAATTATCGCGCTAGATCATCATAATGCTGCTGGCTTAGGCATTAAGACAAATCGACATTTATCACAGTTGCCTCGTGATATTATTATATTAGCCAACAAACGTCGAGTGCCAATTCTCATGACCCCGAATGATGAATTGATGCCACAAACCATTCAAAATATCACTGATATTATTCTGAACACTCATACGGGCGAATTGCATCAAATCGTTAATATTAATCACCAGCTATCAACGATGCAAACTAATAATACCTATCAACATCTGTTAAATTTGAGCGCGGAAATTTTAGAAGCACCACTAACCCTATTGGACTCACATTTTCGTGCCTTGTATGCCAGTACTGATTTACTTCCGCAACGTGACTTTTTCACCAAATTTTTACGAGAAGAATCCGGGATTGATTATTTAAATTTAACTCAAAAAGTTCACGTTACCTTCAATAACACAATTTTTGAGATTTCTCCTATTTTTTCTGCTCTAAACGAAAATAAAGCCTTTGTAGCTATTATGAGTCCAAATAAGACATTATCAGATTTTGAACTTTTAAAACGCGAACAGGTAATTACTGCATTGGGATTTTCAAATTCGAGAACCGATTTGTTAAATGAAACTGAGTTTCGCAACCGTTCTGGCTTCTTTTTGAACATCATGCAACACGGGCTAAGTGATGATGCGATTGACAATTATCTAAAGAACGCAAACATTGATTCTAAAAATCCCTATCGCGTAGCAGTCATTGACTTTACAGCGAAAAAAACAGTGATTGAAACACATCAATTTGAAATATTACAAGCACTGACGCGCTGGTTTGTTAACGAATCAAACTGGTCTGTACTTCTATTTTCCTATAAACAACAACTAATTTTGTTAGTTGACAATAAAATTGATACACGCGCATTTCTCAAAGAATTATACGATTTTCTAACATCACAATCAAAGTTAGAATATGATTTTACTGTTGGCTTTTCTCGAGTCGCAGAGCCCATTCATGCATTAGCAGATCTTTATGAGCAGGCTAACCACGCGCTTCAATTGACATCAGTAGCACATCCAATTATGCGGTTTAGACCCAAGAGTGCACAAGAAATGTTAAACTTGTTACCTAAGCAAGAAAGTGATGCTTTTGTGGAAAGAATACTGGGCCCAATTTTAGACAATCCTAGTCTTCTCAAAACATTAGAGACCTATATGTTCTTGCATCAAAATGTAACTGCTGTCGCTTCTGACATGTTTGTACACCGGAATACTATTAATTATCGTCTGAAAAAGATATCTGAGTTATTAGATGTTAACCTTGATATGCCTGATGTTTTGGTCGATATTCAATTGGCTTTTTTGTTACTTGGTTAGGCACAATGCACAATAGATCATCCTGTTTTTTGTTCACTAATAAATGAGGTTTTAATGATAAATGTGTTAGAATTGTTATCAGTCGAGGAGGCATAATATTTATGAGTCAACAAAAAAACGCAACGATGAATGCCGATGGTACCATACGTGGTTTGAAAAAGAAACACGTACAGATGATTGCCATTGGCGGTACCATTGGTACAGGACTTTTCTTGGGAGCTGGAAACTCTATTGCTAAAACTGGGCCATCAATTTTGATTGTATACGCAGTGCTTGGTGCATTTTTCTTTATGATGATGCGGGGTATTGGTGAAATGCTTTATGCAGATCCTTCCCAACATACATTTGTTTCTTTTATCAGTAAGTATGTTGGGGCTGGAGCGGGATATTTCGCTGGATGGTCCTATTGGATTGGACTACTTTTCGTAGCTATGGCAGAATTAACGGCCGTATCAACTTACGTTAAGTTTTGGTTCCCAAGTTGGAAAACTTGGATAATTCAAATTATCTTTTTGTTTGTTTTAACTATGATTAATTTAATTGCTGTTAAAGTATTTGGTGAAACAGAATACTGGTTTGCAATGATTAAGATCATTGCAATTGTCGCAATGATTGCAGTAGGATTAGTACTAATATTTACAGGATTTAAAGCCCCTGCAAGCGGTGGTAATACAGTTGCTTCATTTGGAAATGTATTTTCAAACTTTTCACTATTTCCGAATGGTGCTTCTATGTTCTTTGCTGCGTTCCCAATGGTTTTTTTCGCCTTTCAAGGTATGGAATTCGTTGGAATTACAACAGCTGAAACAGAGAATCCTCGTGAGGTTCTACCAAATGCTATCAACACAATTATTATCCGTATTTTGATTTTCTACTTAGGTGCTATGATTATCATTATGTCAATTATTAATTGGCATGTTATTGCTAAAACACCAAATTCTAGTCCCTTTGTCATGGTGTTCCAACTAGCAGGGTTCAAAGCAGCTGCTACTGTCATTAACTTTGTCGTATTGACATCTGCTGCTTCAGCATTAAATTCAGCTATCTATTCAGCAGGCCGTCATTTCTATCAACTTGCTGAAGAATCAGATTCAAAATTCATGATTAACTTTCGTGAAATTTCATCAAATGGCGTTCCTGCTAAAGCAATCATATTCACAGCTATCTTAGTGTTAATATCACCTGTGATTAATTCAATCCCACAGATTACTAGTGCGTTCAGTTTAATTACATCGATCTCATCAAACATGTATATCATCGTTTATGCAATGACAATGTATGCTCATCGTAAATTCCGAGAATCAACTAATTTTATGCCAGATGGCTTCCTGATGCCAGGATACAAGTGGACTAGTCCACTAACATTGCTATTCTTCGTCAGCATTTACGTCAGTTTGTTCTTTCAAGCAGACTCTCGTGTTGCTGCCATCGGCGCAATTCTGTTCACGATAGTCTTCGGTTACCTTTCTCACCGAAAGTTTGCTTCTAAAAATACAGTAACAGTGTAAAAAATAAAATAGGATAAAAAAGGAGACAACACTATGTTGTCTCCTTTTTTACTATAACTCTGGCTCGTAAAAACGTCCCACAGTATGTTCGATTTTCCAAGTGGAAGAAAAAGCTTGTTCATCAATCTCTTTAATCGCTTCTCGTAACTCAAATCGTTCTTGTTGCGTGATAACGGTTAGTAACACCGAACGTTCTCTCCCAGTGTAACCACCACGTGCCTCGTCGATAATGGTAACACCTCGTCGAAGCTTATTCTGAATACTATCCACCATTTCATCTGGTTTAGTAGTAATAATCATCACTTGCATTTGCTGCTGACGTGTATAGAAAACATCTATCATTCGCGAACTAATAATAACACCTACAATTGAGTACAAAGCATACTTCCAACCATATGTTATCCCAGCACCTACCATAATCAAGGCATTGAAAGATAAATTAATTGGTCCCATTTTAAAGCCGTAATGCTTCTTAACTAAGAGACCAATAACATCTAAACCACCTGTTCCGACGCCATACCGTAATGCTGTACCAACCGCCATACCATTAAGCGCACCACCAAACATGGCATTTATTAACGGGTCCGTTGTTAAAACACGCGTGGTATCAAAGACGGGAATTAACGCCGAACTGAGCAAAACTGCTAACGTCGTAAAGATAGCAAATCTCCACGACAGCTTCCACCATGCAATGGCTAACATTGGTAAGTTAACTAAGGCTAGCGCTAAAGCGACGGGAATTCTATCACCGGTTAAAGTTGAAACAAGTTGGGCAAATCCTGTGAATCCAGAGGAATAAATATGCCCTGGATGCCAGAAATAATTCATTGCAAAGGCAACGATTACACCATAAAATACTGCGCCACCAATACGACTAGCGTATTGGTTTTTCATAAAATTGTGAACAATTTTTTGCATAATCAATATGCATGTTACACGATAAAAAATCTAATGTATAACACACATTTATCTCCAAGTTTTATCTAAACTAATAATAACACGAATTTGTATGATAACAATTACTCTGCGTCTGGAACAAACAATCCTAATTCGTTCAGTTGTTTGCCTTCAACACGAGTTGGTGCCTCAGTCATTGGTTCAGTAGCTCGTGAATTCTTTGGGAAAGCAATCACTTCACGAATATTTTCTTGGCCAGCTAGTAGCATTGCCAAACGATCCAATCCTAGTGCGATACCACCCATTGGTGGGAAACCATATTCCATACCCTCAAGCAAAAATCCAAAGGCTTCATGTGCTTTTTCAGGAGTAAATCCAAGTGCTTTTAGCATCTTTTCTTGAATATCCATACGATGAATACGAATTGATCCAGATCCTAGTTCGTAACCATTTAGTACTAAATCGTAGCTTTGAGCATGCGCCTTATGAGGATCTTCACCATCATTCAAGTAGTGTAAGTCTTCCTCATTTGGCATCGTGAATGGGTGATGAGCAGCAATCCAGCGGTCAAAGTCTTCAGAGTATTCAAACAATGGCCAATCCACAATCCAAGCAAATGCCCAAGGATTCGTTTGATCAATCAAATCTAATTCTTTAGCTGTTTCACGACGCAAATAATCTAGAGTCGCTGAAACGATATCAGCACGTCCGGCACCAAATAACAACAAATCTCCGACTTGAGCGTCTGCCGAAGCAATCAGTGCTGCCTGTGCTTCGTCATCAAAGAATTTAGCAATAGGACCGGTCAGGCCTTCTTGCGCTACTTTCATCCAAGCTAAACCTTTTGCGCCGAAACGTTCGATGTATTTTGTTAGCTTATCAATGTCTTTACGTGAATAATGGTCAGCCCCACCAGGAACAGCCAACGCTTTAACAACACCGCCGCCTTTAATAGCATTTGCAAACACACCAAATTCACTATTCTTTACCGTTTCAGACAAATCCTTGATTTCGTAAGCTATACGTAAATCTGGCTTATCAGTACCAAAGCGATCCATAGATTCTTGCCATGTCAAAGTTGGAATTTTAGCTGTATCAAGATCAAAATCTACAACGTCATGCATCATCGCCTTAACCCATGCATTGACCAATTCACGGATTTCATCGGCCGTCATAAATGACGTTTCTACGTCCATTTGTGTAAATTCTGGTTGACGGTCACCACGCAAATCTTCATCACGGAAGGCGCGGGCAATTTGGAAATAACGATCGAATCCTGCGCCCATCAACAATTGTTTAAATAATTGTGGTGATTGTGGCAAGGCATAAAATGATCCTGGGAAAACACGAGATGGTACTAAATAGTCACGGGCCCCTTCCGGTGTTGATTTTGCCAGTACGGGCGTTTCGATGTTAATAAAATCATGAGTATCCATAAAATGCATGGCGCTACTCATAATTTTTGAACGAATGCGTAAGTTTTTTTGCATCTCAGGGCGGCGCAAATCTAAGTAACGATACTGTAACTTCAATTCTTCATTGGCATTCACATCATCTTCAATATAAAATGGTGGTGTTTTTGACGTTGACAAAATTTCCGCCTCTGTTACATCGACTTCGATTGTTCCAGATTTTATTTTTGTGTTAATTTGATTTTCAGCACGTTCAATAACATGACCAGTAATTTTTAGAACATATTCACTACGAACTTTTTCTGCGACTGCTAGGGCGTCAGCGTTTGTTGCGTTAAAAGTTAATTGAACGATACCTTCTCGATCACGTAAATCAACGAATATCAAGTCTCCAAAATCACGTCGTTTTTGTACCCAACCGGTCAATGTGACTGTCTGGCCTAAATAAGTTTCATCAATTAATCCTGCGTAATTAGTACGTTTCATTCCTTGTCCCCTTCTGCATCCATGATAAGTGGTAAATTGGTATATAATTCTGACAATCGAACAGACTTTTGTTCGCCATTTGTCATATTCTTGATGTTAACAATTTGTTCTTCAAGTTCTTGCTCGCCAATCGTTATGACATATTTGGCATGATGACGATCAGCTGCCTTGAACTGTGCTTTCGCTGATTTTGACAAATAATCACGTTCAGCAACGTAACCAAATGATCGAACAGCTTGAACAATTTTTGTTGCGATAACATCAGTAGTATCACCGATATTAACTACGTAAAAGTCTAAATTCTGTTCTTCTGTTGGGGCAACATTTTGCGCTTGCAATAAATCCAGCAAACGTTCTACACCAATACCAAAGCCAACACCTGGTGTTTCCGGACCACCAAATTCCTCAACCAAACCAGAGTAACGACCGCCACCAGCAATTGTTGCAGCGCCTTTTAGACTTTCATCTGTAGTCATGATTTCAAAAATTGTGTCGTTATAATAATCCAATCCTCGAACCATTGTTGTGTCAATGTCAAAGTCTAAATTTAATGCAGTTAAAATAGCTTGCAACTTTTCCCAGTGTTTAGTCGATTTTTCAGACAAAAAGTCCAGGATTGATGGTGCATCTGCAACAAAGGCCTGATCACGGGGGGCTTTAGAGTCCAATACACGTAATGGATTTTTTTCTAAACGAGCTTGTGAATCTGCAGATAGTTCATCAAAATGTGGCTTCAGATAATCAATTAATGCTTGTCGGTAAGCATCCCTGGACTCTTTATCTCCCAAGGTATTAATCGCAACTTTCAAATTTTTTAACCCGAGCGTTTGAAAAAAGTCAATAACCATCGCAATTACTTCAGCATCTAATGCTGGCGAATCTGATCCAAATACCTCTGCACCTATTTGATGGAATTGACGGAAACGACCAGCCTGTGGCCGTTCATAACGGAACATCGGCCCCATGTAAAATGCCTTATAAGGTTTGTCAAATTCCGGTCCATATAACTTATTTTCCACATATGCTCGGACGACACCTGCGGTACCTTCCGGACGCAAAGCGATGTGACGGTCACCCTTATCATGAAAATCATACATTTCTTTTGTCACAACATCAGATGTATCACCAGCTGAGCGTGAAAAGACTTCGAAATTTTCAAATAACGGTGTGCGAATTTCTTTGAAATTATAGTCACCAAATAAAACACGGGCAACTGCTTCTACATGTTGCCACTGTACTGTTTTTTGAGGCAGTAAATCTGCTGTTCCTTTGGGACGTTGAAATATAGGTTTTGCCATAGTTGTTATCGTTTTTAGTGTTTTTTATCAGAATTTTGAAATATACGACATATTAGTTAACATATTCATCGCTATCCAAAAATAATCAACAACTGCAAACGTATTTCCTCCATTATTTTTTATCTTGCTATTTAAAATCCGAAAAAAGCGCCCTCAACGATTTCTCGTTAAGGGCGCAAATGCACGGTACCACCTTAGATTTTAACATTTTCATGTCACTTTAATTGCTTAACGCGCAACCACGAGCTATCTTGATCAATAGCAACCTCCAAGGTGTCCAAAATTACGTCTCTGTTTTGCTCGCATCTTCCGCAAAATTTCTTCATGTCCTGACGGTAATTTTTCCAATTCATCGGTTCTAATATAAATAATCATAGCTGTAAGGCTGAATAAAGTCAAGTGAAATATTTAATCTGTTATCTTATAAGTCACCGTGTATTCTTTCACCTGGTTAGCTGGCAGCACAATGTCGCCAAATCCCTCATGATTCACGGCGTCCGGCAATGTTTGCATTTCAACAGCAAGAGCTGTGAATGGTGCATTTTCTGCCCATTCATCATCATGATCTTTGATTCCTGGATTAGTCATAAAAATAACAACACCATTCCGATCTGAATCGACTGTTAGTGTTCGGCGACTAACAGGCTCTTGCACAATAACACCAACTTCGTCACGCTGCTCATCTAGCAACCAGGCATCATCAAATTGATCATCCCCTATTTTACGTAGCTGTGAAAAGTCAAATTTGGAATGCTGATTTTCTACCAATCGGCCAGTAGGAATTGTTTCGTCATCTACTTCAACATGTTTGTGAGATGCCACTCGCAACTCATGATTTGTGATATCGGCATCTTTTCCTGTTAGATTGAAATAAACATGTGTCATAGGATTATACAGTGTTGGTTCTGTTGATTCACCACTAAACTTAATCGTTAACTTATCGTCGTCATAAAGTGTGTAAGTCACATTCATCTGTAATTGGCCAGGAAATTCATCGTCAAACGTATGTGACAAAGCAACTTCTGCAGCTGTACCCATGTTGCGTGCTGTTCCTTGCCAATTAATCGTATCAAAACCATTTACACTTGAATGTAAGACATGCCCATTTTCATTTGGTGTTAATGTAAATGCCGTGCCAGATAAATTGTATGCAGTTTTAGATAGTCGACCACCCACACGTCCAATAGTATTTCCAAAATGAAAAGGATTGTCTAAGTATTGCTCTAAATCATCAAATTGAACAAGCAATTCTTTTTTCTCTCCTAATCGCTCAATAGAAAAAGACTGCCATGTCGCACCATACGATATAACCGTTACTTGAGTATGATTAACGTTTTCTAACGTAAACGCGGTTACCTTTTCGCCATCAGGCAATGTACCAAACACTTCTTCTGTAACTTTCATATACTACCTCTTTCATTTAATTAAAAATTTTGTTTTAAACTATTTATCTAACCTAATAATAAATCACTTGGATAACACATAACAAGTATTATCACTTATCAATAAATGTTTTTAAAAAATGATATACTAATGTTGGAAGCGCTATCATTTATTTTAAAAAGGTCGTTAAATTATGGAAAAATCATTATTTAATATCGTTAATGAGCACACGCTTGAATCAAGCATATTCTTTGATTTCTCTGGCGTTAGTAAAACTTTCTCTGGTCATGCTTCTGGCCCATTAAAACGTTCACATTATCTGCTTCATTTTGTCTTAGAAGGCCAAGGAACTTACTTTACCATGAATCATAAATATACCCTGAAAGCAGGTGACTTTTTCCTTATACGACCTGACGAAACAATTTTTTACCAAGCCGATTTGAATAATCCATGGCACTATGCATGGATATCCATTGGTGGTGCTGAAGCAGCACAACTAATTGAGAATTTCTCGCCTTTTCGTAATCACCATGATACTTTTTCTTGCGCAACTGTTGAAAATTATCTTAAATTAATTGTTGAATCACTAACGTTAACAGGTCATAGGCCACAAGCCGAATTGCGATTAAATCAAATTACTAGTGAAATACTCCTGTTGTTAATGAATGAAAACTCTTGGAACATCACTGAGCATCAAAACGCAACAATACGCCCCATGTCAGAATACACTAAATTATCATTAGCCTATATCAATAATAACTTTACTTACGACACATCTATTACTGACATAGCTAATGCTATTAAAATCAACCGTTCTTACCTCTCGCGACTCTTTCGCCGAGATGTGGGTATTTCACCAAAAAAATTTTTATTACGACTTCGTATTAACGAAGCTTGCCAATTACTTCAAACAACCCAGTTGTCAATTAATCAAATTTCCGAAAAGGTTGGTTTTAGCAGTCCTTCTGTTTTCGGCCACTCATTTACAGAGTTCATCCATGAAACACCTAGTGCATATCGAAAGCGAAGAAGTTTCAATAATATCCAAGAACAACACTCATTAGAATGGCAACAGATTAATGATATTTTAGGACATTTAAGTGCTGTGCAGCAATCTACTTAATCATTAAGCTTAGTCGTGCCATTGCCAACATGTGCCACGTAAAATTCTGGAGCATAGCCGACCACATTCATATAGTCATCATAGACTTTGTTTTCAAAATTGGAAATGGCTGTTTCTTTAACAAGTGCTATTGCACAACCACCGAATCCAGCACCTGTCATTCGTGCTCCTAAAACACCTGGCTGTTTTTGTGCGGAATGAACTAGCGTATCTAACTCAAGTCCAGTAACTTCATAATCTTCTTTTAGAGAGGCGTGAGAATCATTCATTAATTGTCCAAATGTTTGCAAATCACCGTCGGACAACGCTTTTTTTGCTTTTAAAGTGCGCTGATTTTCATAAACTGCATGACGCGCTCGTTTTACAAGTGTTTCGTCGTGAATTAATGCAACATTGTCATCAAATTCTTTATCAGTCAATTCACCTAATGACTTAATATTAAGTTCCGTTTGTAATAATTTTAAAGCAGTTTCACATTGTGCGCGCCTTTCGTTGTACTTCGAATCGCCTAATTCACGACGTTTATTCGTATTCATAATAACAATCGCATATTCACCAAGGACAATAGGAACCAACTCATACGTCAATGTATTTGTATCTAACAAGATAGCCTTTTGTTCTTGACCAAAACCAATTGCAAACTGATCCATAATGCCAGTATTAAGACCAAAGTATTCATTCTCAACTTTTTGACCAATTTCAACTAATGATAACCTAGAAACATCCAGATTAAACAAGTCCTCTAAAACAACCCCCACTAATAACTCTAACGACGCTGATGAAGAAAGACCTGCACCATTGGGAATGTTGCCCTCGACCAACAGATCAAATCCTGTGTCGAGTACATAACCCTGCTCTATTAATTTGACGATAACGCCTTTAACATAGTTGGTCCACCCATCATTTACATCAAAATCAAGCTTCTTATAGTCTAACTGAACTACGCCTTTTTCATCAAAATTAACCGAATAAACTAAAATACGATTATCATCTCGTTTTCTGGCAACACCGTAAGTCCCATAAGTGATTGCAGCGGGAAAAACGTGACCGCCATTATAGTCCGTATGCTCACCAATTAGGTTAATCCGCCCTGGCGAAAAATACTGTTGGGTTTCGTGAGGGCCAAACTTTTCAGCAAACTTCGTGTTTAGTGCTTTAATTCTTTTCATGGGTAGTCAACCTTTCAAATTATACTGATTACTTCTTGCTGTAGCGTAATTCGAGTTCTGCAACTATCTTCGCATGCTTTTTTTCAGTTAGTGTCACTTTAAACATAAAAATCAGCAAAGCTACAATCATTAATGCTGCAGGAATATAAAACGCATACAGTTTATAAGTATGAATACCACTAGCTGTCATATCATTAAATGTCGCATTACCAGTCATACCAGCAGCAATTGCAACAAACCCAACAATAGCATTTGAGAATGCGCCAGCTAATTTATCTAATAAAGGACGTAAGGACAGTGTTACGGCCTCGTTCCGCTGACCATTTTTCCATTGTCCATACTCAACAGAATCGGTAATTGTCATTAGTACTGATAAGAAAATAAGTTGTTGTGGAAAATAAAAGAATATTAATCCCAAACCAACAATCCACAAGTTGGTACCAGCAATTGTAAACATGACATAGCTTAATACCATTAGCCCAATACCACTAGCAAAAACATAGCGACGTGTCATTATTTTGGCTAAAAACGGAAACAGAGGTACAGCAATAATACCCGTAATCATAGATATCACACCCACCATTGCAAACTCTGTCACCTGACCAATGACGAACTTGAAGTAAAATAATAACACCCCAGTCGTTGCCACATTAGCGATAGCATAAAACATGTAAGATAATGCTAACCAAAGTAACTGATCATTTTTGATAATGGCTTTAAATACATCCAAAATATTATACTTTTCACTGGCCTGTGTTCTCAAAACTGTTTTATTTTCTTTTGAAAATTTCGCTGTAATTATTGCTGATCCTGCTGATAAAACAGCAACAATAAACGCAAACCAAAACCATCCAGTAGCACTCTCTTTGCCAGCTCCCCCTGTAATAGCAGTAAAAAATGCCACAATGGGAACCACTAATGCTGTTGTACCATTAGCACCCAAAGAAGATCCAAAACGAGCAAATGTTGCTAAAGTGCCACGTTCTGCCGTGTCGGTGGAAAGTGCCGGAATCATCGACCAAAAAGCAATATCTTTAAATGAATAGAAACTATCCAAAATTACAAAAGCAATTATAAATAGTATGAGATATAGTGAAGGATTATTAACTGATAATCCAAAAAAATTCGTGAAAATAACAAGTAAGGTTACACCTGAAACGATACCACCAATTACTAACCAAGGCTTAAATTTTCCGTATTTGGACCGTGTATTATCAATAATACTACCAATAATTGGATCAAAAATAATTTCTACCAACCGAATACCAACAACAAGTGAGGTTACAATACCAATATATTTGGCTTCCGTTGCTTTATCACTACCCGCAAATAGGGTACTAGTGACAAAAATCATAAAATATGTTGATAACGTTACATAATACGCATCGTGCCCAAAAGCACCAAATGCGTATGAAAAACGCTGTTTCATTTTATCAGACATCTTTCGACTCCTTATATTTTATTATGTTCAGGATATGTATTAACAATACTATGTAAGCGTTTCCAATAATAGTGCAATTTGTTTCCTATTTTCGTTATTTTGTGATATTTTTTGATTCCACAAAAAAACTATCGCTGTTACACGATAGTTTTAACCGTTAAGAAACTTTATTCTAGACTATGTTGATTATATTGGTGTAATGTCATTTTAAGATTGTCTTTCATTTCAAAAATAGATATTGAAGCATTATCAGGATTGTTATGATAAGAATGTGTAATCCGAGTTGCTAACTTACGAATCAAGGCTCCATGAGTGACAACCAAAATTTTGTCTCCATCTTGTGACTCAGAAAAGACATGTTGTAAGCCTTGCTCAATACGATTCCAAAATTCTAACGAATTTTCTGCATCATGTGTTGGATCAATTAACTTAAATTGATCCATAATATCGTCTTCAGGAAAATATTTTGCTAATTCACTATCATTTTCTACGGCAGTTTTATTAATTGCACTCAAATCAAACAACTTTGAAAATATATTGAGTTTATCCCCTTCAAAAGATCCGAAAAATTGTTCACGAAAATTAGGAATGTATTCTAATGGCATCGTTTGTTTATTTTTGTTTTCTGACAATATGATGGCAGTAGTTGCTTTAGCACGACCTAAATCACTAGAATATACTTTGGCAAATGGCACTCGATTGATCGTTTTTCCAACATGAGAAACATTATTAACTCCCTCATGAGTTAACAAAGAATCTGACCAACCTTGTATTTTTTGACAAGTATTAAAATATGTTTCACCGTGACGAACAAAATATAATTGAACTTTTTTTAACATTTCAATTACCCAACTTTTCTCGCAATTGCATGGCCATCTCAAAATTATCTGTAAAAATACCAGTCATTTGAAGAGAAAATAATTTTTTCATCTGTTCTTCATCATTAATCGTCCAAATCCGCTGTTCAATATTAGTTTCCGATAAAGACTCGTAGTTTAAATGTAATGCTTGAAGATGATTATCTGATATCACTTTTTCTGGATTTAATACCTTAAAAGGGCTTAAGAATGCTAGGTTCTGTGTGTTATCAATTTGATACAAACGATTTAAGGTTTGAATATTAAAAGAAGAAAATACTATTGGCTGTTTAAAATCATAGTTTTTAAGTGTATTTAATACTATTTCTTCTATACCTGGATATTCGACTTGATCTGTTTTTAATTCAATATTTAATTGAATATTCGAATGATTAAAAACTGCTAACACATCGTCAAGGGTTGGGATATGTTCATCATGAATTTTATTTTGACTTTTTCTGTTTTCATCGTTTACTAGATAAACAGTGTGTAAATCTGCAAAATTGACATCTTTAATATATCCAGAACTGTCAGTTGTTCGATCTAACTTTTCGTCATGAATAATAACAGGAATATTATCCTTTGTTAAATGTACATCAAATTCAACAGCTTCACCATTTTGTGCTAGATATTCAAATCCAGCAATGGAATTTTCAACAAATTTCACTGGCATACCGCGATGACCAAAAATTTTTGTTGACATGTGTTATTCTCCTGTTTGTTCGTTTGCTTCCTTAATATCAGCAGTTGTTTGCTTAGCCGCCTTGCTAAGCTCCGAATCAACATCCTTACCATTAATAACATTTTCCATGGCATTTTGTGTATTAACACGTTCTTTGGACATTGCTGTAATCAATGCACCTGCACTAGCTGCGTTAATCTTTGTTGCTTTCAATTGGTTTACTGGTGCTGCCAAAATAGGTGTTTCCTTAAAGGCATCTTTCAGTAGTTTCGTATCATATGATTTAGTATTAACAGCAAAGTACCCTGTGTCAATTGACCACTGTGCTTGTTCCTTAGCCGATGTAGCAAACTTCAAAAATTCAAGTGAGCCTTTTTGAACTTTAGTAGACTTACCCTTTGAAAGCCAGATACTAGCACCACCAATAACAACACCGTTGGCTTTTGTACCTTCTGGATGAGGCAAATAAGTTACGCCAACATTAAAATTAGCATTTTTCTTGATATTACCTAATGAAGCTGATGAGTTCATAAACATATCTATTTGACCAGAAGTAAAGGCTGAAACTTCACTGTCTCCTGCATTTGCGCCGGTTCCATAATCAACTAATGTACCAGCTGTAGCATTTGTTTTTATCCAGTTGAGAATGTTTTTACCAGCTTTATTATTAAAGGTAGCTTTGGTAGCTGTCTTTTTACGACCGTTGTTATTGTTGACTAACGTTTGATTTTGATTAGCAAGCAATTCCTCAAAAGTCCATCCGTAAGGAAGAATTGATAACTTTGCACTACCAGTTTTTTCTTTCAGCTTTTTTGCAGCAGCAGTGACTTGTTCATAAGTTGGATTTGTTGGCAAATCATCAATACCTGCATCTTTAAAGGCATCCTTATTGTAATAAAGCACTGGTGCACTTGAGTTGAAAGGCATTGAATACAATTTTCCATCAATAGTATAATAATTCAAAATGTTTTTTCGCAAATTTTTAGTATTATAATTATACTTTTTAATCAATGTCTCCATAGGCTCAATCATACCTGATGTAGATAATTGCTTAGTTGAAATTTCGTTTGACTGGAATAAGTCGGGTGCCTTACTTGTGCCACCAACAGACAAAAACTTTGGTAATGCTTCAACATATTGCCCCTGAAATTCTGGTGTAACTTTATACTTTGTTTGTGACGCATTGAAATCATTAACAATACGTTCAATTGCTTGTTGGTTTTGTCCCGTCATCGAATGCCAAAAAACAATGTTTTGACGTTTAGTTTCTGCAGCATGAACCTGCGTTAATGGCAACAGAGAGCTCAATCCGATAGTTGCCAGCGCAGTATACTTTGCAAAATTCTTAAACATTTTATATTCTCCTATTTACTATATCAATTAATAAACTCTTCTCTATGAAAAGGTAAATAAACTATTTAATTACACCGTTTGTTAAACCCTTTTTAAAATATTTCTGACCTAAGAATATGATCAACAAGGTCGGAATGACTGAAACAATTGTTGCCGCCATAATCAGTCCCCAATTACTTGCTGTATCTTGCGAACGTAATTGTCTCAACCCAATTTGTACCGTTCGAACCTTATCATTTGTTGTGGAAATCAGTGGCCACAAGTACATATTCCAATTTGTTAAAAAGCTATACAACGCAAACGTAATAATGCTAACTCTTGTATAAGGCATTACAACTCTTGTAGCAAATTGAAAATGATTTAACCCCTCAATGTCACTTAATTGTCGTAAAGCCGTAGGAATTTGTTCAAAGCTTGTCTTCATCATAAATGTACCGAAGGCCGAAGCCAAAAATGGCAATCCTATTGCTGCGTACGTATTCAATAAGTTCAAATCACGCATTGTTGCAAAATTAGGAATAATTTGAGCTTCAAATGGCAACATCATCGTACTTAAAAATAATATAAAGGCAACTTTTTTAAATTTAAAATTCAAAAAAACAAACGCATAGGCTGCCATAATAGACAAAATAACTTGTCCAATCATAACTAGTCCCGAAACAATAAAACTATGCAATAGAAATTTAGTCATCGGTGTATTAGTAAAAACTTTAACATAATTTCCAAATTCAAGATGTTTGGGCCAGAGATTTCCCTGAGCAATGGATTGACTTGAAGACAAACTCAACGAAATACCTAAAAAAAGTGGTAACAACAATAATATTGTTAAAATAATTAGTGAAATTAGGCGAAAGGTTTTTTGAAAGTTACTAGTTTGCATTTTTAGCCCCTTTCTTATTTTTCACATAAAATTGAATCATCGTGAATACCATAATAATTACTGTCAAAATAACAGATTGTGCACTTGCTCGACCAACACTATGGTTGACGAAGGCGTCTTGATAAATAGCATATACTAGCAAATTAGTATGATAATCCGGACCACCGGAGGTTAAAATATCAACTTGTCCAAATGTTTGAAATGCATTAATCAACGTTACAACAGTAACAAAAAATATCGTAGCACTGGTTGCTGGAATCGTAATTTTTCTAAGTCTCATCCACCAAGATGCGCCATCTAAATCAGCAACTTGATACAAGTCTTGTGGAATCCCCTGAATGGCGCCTAGTAAAATTAAAAATGAAAATCCAAGATTCATCCAAACTGTTGTACCAATAATTGCTACCAGTGACCATGTTTGATCAGACAAAAAATTGATTTGTGGTAAATGTAGTAAAGTAAGTATTTTACTAAACAAACCAATTTGTGGATTAAACATAAACAACCATAAAATTGAAGCAACAGTTACAGAAACACCCATCGTCGATGAAAACATGGTTCGAAAGATGGCGATTCCTTTCATTTTTTGGCTAGCAAGTACAGCCATCAGATATGACATGATTAACGTTAATATCGTTGAGAAAAATACAAATATCAATGTCACTGTAAATGATGTACCAAAACTGTCTGAACTAAACAAATTTGAGAAATTTTTAAACCCTATAAACTTAATTGGATTTCCCATTAAATCAGTTAATTGCATGCTAAGAATAAATGTTTTTACCATTGGATAAAAAACAAAAATTCCTAGAATAATGAACGACGGTAACAATAGTGACCATGCCAATAAATTTTGACTTGTCAATTGCACCTTTTTATTTTTTTTCATAATATCTTAATCCAACTTCTTAACGGGTATTTTTTTAAATAGCAGCTAACTCTGATTGACCAATTTTAATCAAATTGCCTTCTGGTGTGAAAAGTAATACCTTATCTAGCAAGATATCGAAGTTAACTGAATCCCCCAAAGTTAAATTAATTTGTTCACTGGCTTTAATTCTAAAAGATTTACCAAAACCAATCTCAACTTCTATATTTGTGCCATCCCCCAATGGCTCAATATGCGTCACTTTCCCTGTTAGCTTTCCAGTATTATTCATAACTATATTTTCTGGACGAACACCTAACTTAAAATTACCTTGAACATGTTCAAAATTAAATGGCATTTTGAAAGTATTATTTAATTCTAAAACATCATTTTTAATACTGACATCTACTAAGTTGATTGCTGGAGATCCAAAGAAATCAGCTACAAATGTATTGGCAGGAACATTATAAAGATCTAAGGGCGAACCAATTTGCTCTATCTTACCATCATTCAATAACATGACTTGATCGCCCATCGTCATTGCTTCTGTTTGATCATGTGTGACATAGATAACTGTTATACCAAGTTGCTGTTGTAGTGAACGTATCTCTTTGCGCATTTCAGCTCGAAGTTTAGCATCTAAATTTGATAATGGTTCATCCATTAATATAATTTGCGCATCAGATACTAATGCTCGCGCCAAAGAAACACGTTGTCGCTGACCACCAGATAAATTACCTGGTTTTTTATCTTTATATTCTTCTAAATGAACTAAATTTAATACTTCACTTAGTTTTTTTTGTTGAATATCTTTAGCAGTATGTCTAGCTGCTAAACCAAATACGATATTTTCTGAAACTGTCAAATTAGGCATTAATGCATAATTTTGAAAGACCATAGACAAATTTCTGTCTTTTGGCGGTAATTGTGTTACATCTTTACCATCAATAACAATTGCTCCCTCGTCTATGGGGATAAATCCTGCAATAGCATTTAAAATAGTACTTTTACCTGATCCTGATGCACCAACTAATATATAGAATTGTCCATTTTCAATTGTTGTATTAATATCTGTTAAAACCTCTTCTCCATTTTCATACGTCTTTTTCAAATGTTGCAATTCAATCGACATATCATTAGCTCTCTTTCATTTCGCATCGATGACATTATATTTGTTAACATTTCAACTATAACAACTGTTTGTAAATGCAAATACTAAAAAATGTAAATTTTATAAACGCAGAGTAATCAATACGTATTTTTTGCGTAAAAAAACATCACATGACTATTTAAAGCCTGCGATGTTTAAAAAATGTAGTTTTTTATGAAATTTAGTTGGCTGCATATTCGCTCAATACGTGATCAATTTCAAGCAACTCCTCTGGTGAAAATAATAGATTGTCCAAAGCTTTGACATTTTCTATGACCTGTTTTGGATTACTAGCACCAATCAAAACACTAGCTAATTCAGGAATTCGTAAATTCCAAGCAAGTGCCATTTGTGGTAACGTTTGACCTCTCCTTTGTGCAATTTGATTCAACTTTTGCACCGTATTAATTGTTGGTTCAACTTTTTCTTTTGTCAAAAAGGGAATTGTTGCTTTGTTCGCACGTGAATTATTTGGAATACCTTTCAAGTATTTATCTGACAACAGTCCTTGAGCTAGTGAACTAAATCCGACCGCACCTTTTTTGTTTTCTCCTAATGTCGTAAACAAATCTTGTTCGGCTTTACGATCAAACATGTTGTAACGTGGTTGATGAATGATGAATGGCGTCTTTAACTCTTTAAAAATATCGATAATCTCTTGTGTTTCTTGACTTGAATAATTAGAAATACCAATATAAAGCGCTTTCCCTTGACGAACCAGTTGGTCTAAAGCTTGTGCAGTTTCTTCAACCGGCGTCATCGGATCAGGGCGGTGACTATAAAAAATATCAAAATAGTCTAAACCAGTGCGTCTTAAGCTTTGATCTGCACTGGCAACGATGCTTTTTCGAGAATTCCAATTACCATAAGGCCCTGGCCACATTTCGTGACCAGCCTTGCTTGCAATGACCATCTCATCACGGTAAGGTTTCATATCCGTAGCCATAATCCTGCCGAAATTTTCTTCAGCACTTCCTGGTATAGGACCGTAATTATTGGCTAAATCAAAATACGTGATACCCAAATCAAAAGCTTGGTGAATAATTTCCTTTTGGTTTTCGTAGGGATCCACACTACCAAAATTATTCCAAAGTCCCAAACTAATAGCTGAAATCTGTAATCCACTATTGCCAACTCTGTTATATATCATTTTATCGTAACGATTTTTATTAGCGCTATACATTTGCTTCTCCTTCTGTATTTGACCACGAAAAACTATAATGATAATGCTCGTTTGATAATAAAAACTCTGGCGACACGCTTGGAGACCAAGAATCATCTCCACCAACACCCATATGATAGCCATCAATGTTCAACCAAACACCCTCTTCAGGTTTTAATAGGTGTCGATGAGTAGCAGCCGACAATTGTTCTTGACTAAATCGACTCAAATTAAATGAAAAACGTCGTTCAAGTGCCCGAATGACATAATGATCAAATTTAAGATACGCAACTTCTGTTCGCAAGCCATTTTCACTAGGAAAAACATACGGTGTATAAAGTTCCTTCAAGGAAGCATCCCATTTACCACGAATAGCCGATGAACGCCTATCTGGATAGTTTTCCATTGGCCCCAATCCACTATACGCCACTGCGTCAGTCGTTGCGTTAATTTGAACACTCAATCCAATACGTGCTGGTTGTGGATCGGCAACTTGCCGCCAAACATCCACATACACTTTTAAATCACCAACATGATTTATTAGATATTCTTTACTGGATGTAAACATGATATGTTGATCAATAGGTGATAAAAATTGATGCTGTGTCGTGATTCGTACTTCACCCTTTACTGCTGTCCAGTTGAATTGCACAAGCTTTTCATTCAAGTGATTGAACCCAGTTGCTTGCCATCTTTCAAGCCAGGCATTTGGATCAATATTTGTCACCTCACTCACCCCAATATCATTGTCTAAAGCCGCTCTACTAAATTGATCTTTCAATGGAGTCAGTATTTTTTCCTGTCCATTCTTTATCCAATTAGATAACCAACCTGTACGCTTATTAAATTGCCAGATAGCATCATTTAAAGAAATGGACAAGGAATTTTCCTCATCATTTATTAGGAAATTTCCATAATCATCAAATGATGGTACGTCACTAATCATTAATGGTTTATTTCTCAAAATAAACTGCTTGTAAGCAAGTAATGTTCCAGAGCGGATAAGGCCATCGGTGCTATCTTGAACAATCTGACAGTTCATGTAGACATCTTCATTATTGTTATCGGAGAAATTTAAACTGACTCTCTCTTCAGTTTGGGGTGCCAAATTGAGTTTGATTTTTTTAGTCTCAATCACCTGATCATTTGACAAAATTTGATAAATTAAGGTTGCATCATTGACTGTTTTGAATAAGTACTTATTTGAGACAGTCATATAGTTAACTTTTCCAGTTGGATCTTTTTCCAGTTGGAAAGCGAAATATTGTTGACAGTATTTGGCCTCCAGCAAAGCTGGTTTTGGGGTGCGATCGGGAAATAATAATCCATCCAAGCTAAATTGGCGATCATTAGGATAATCACCAAAATCGCCACCATAAGCATAATATGATTGACCTTCGTTATTTTTTGTAAGCAAGCCCTGATCTACCCAATCCCAAATGAAGCCACCCTGAAGTCTTGGATATTTTTCGAAAGCCTCCCAATATTTATTAAATCCACCTAAACTATTCCCCATGCTATGCGCATACTCACACAATATCAGTGGTCGATTTTCTTTTGGCAAACCAATCCATTTTTTAATAGCCCATTTTGAGTTGACCTCTTCCACTTGATCTTGGTCAACACGTGCATACATCGGTGCAATAATGTCCGTTGCCGGTGTATCAGCACCACCACCCTCATACTGAATTGGACGAGAAGGGTCGGTCTTTTTAAGCCATTGATACATTGCATCATGATTATGTCCATAGCCAGACTCATTCCCCAAAGACCAAATAATAATGGATGGATGATTATAGTCTCTCTGAACCATTCGTGTCACTCGTTCCATCATCAGTGGTAAGTATTTAGGATCATTTGTAAGGTAATTCATTGGCCTGACACCATGTGTCTCGATATTTGCCTCATCTACTAAATATAATCCATATTGATCACATAGCTCGTACCATCGTGAAGCGTTAGGATAATGAGAAAGCCTTACTGCATTAAAATTATGCTCCTTCATCATCCGAATATCATCAATCATTGTTTTTTCATCAACATAATATCCTGTTTTTGAATTAAATTCATGCTTATTGACACCACGAATTAATAACGGTTGATTATTTAAAGTCAGTAAACCATCTTTAATCTGAACCTTTCTTATGCCAACTTTCTTATTTTCAATCTGATAGTTTTCTTCCTCATTGTGCAAAGAAACTTTTATATCATATAAATTTGGTACTTCAGCCGACCATAATGCCGGATTTTTTACTGGTAATTCTAAACTAACTTGATCATCATTAGCACCACGTTCGTCGATTACTCGATTACCAAATTGTTCTGTCGTTTTGAACAAACTCATACCATGGTAAAATAATTCAGCAGTCACACTCAAGTTATCCGCCGAATTTCCAACTAATTGTGCCCTAACCTCAACGGTCGCATCATCCAGATCTTCATCCAGTTTTGTCTCAATTGCTAAATCCTGAAATCTTGTTTTTGGAACACGAATGAGATCAACATCACGAAAAATCCCTGACATTCGCCACATATCTTGATCTTCAAAATAGCTCGCCTTGCTCCACTTCAACACCAAAACCGCAATACGATTTTCACCAACTCGCAATTCTTCAGTGATGTCAAATTCTGCTGGTAAGCGACTGTCTTCTGAATAGCCAACCCACTCTCCGTTAACCCAAAGATAAAAGGCAGAGCCAACGCCATTAAAGACAACATGCGATTCTGTATTATCTGCTAACCATTTATTATCAAGAAAGATTTTTTTGGAATAAGCGCCAATCGGATTCTCAGTCGGCACATACGGTGGATTTACAGGGAATGGATAAGTAACGTTTGTATAAACAGGAACATCGTAGTCCCCCTGTAACTGCCAATTACTAGGAACATGAATATTTTTTGACGTAGGCAAGTCTTTTTCTCGCCATTCTTCATCAATTTCTGATAGGTTTTCAAAATAACTAAACTGCCAAGGACCATTAAGGCTTTTTCGTGGTTGTTTAATTTCCTGTTTTTCTCGTTCATTAGTGTAGCTCATACTCGTGTGTAGTGGTAATCGATTCCAATTCGTTACCACTGGATTTTCCCAATCATGGCGCGCTAATATTTGTTTTATACTTGTCATATTTAATCCTCGAGAATTCTTCTGCCAAATTATACACACATCTTATCATCGATGCTCAAAAATGTAAACGCTTACTTATTGAAGTTCATCTACTTTTGGGACGCAAAGAACTTGTTAACCCTTTATTCATCACTATTGAATAGGTTGAATACGACAGCAACTGCAACTATAATGAAGGAATTAGAAGTGTTGTATTAATTTCATTGATTCATTGGAGGAAATAATGGACAAGAATAATAATCCACACGTGTTAAAAAAAATACCTTTGTCTTTACGCCACCACATGACGATTCCTTGGGCCAGTTTTATTAAAAGCGAAAATATTCCAGCTAAAAAGGCTAGCCTCCAGGAGCGTGCCTCAATTGTTGGTCGAATTGGTATTCTCATGTTGTCTTGCGGTACTGGAGCATGGCGTGTGCGAGATGCAATGAATAAAGTTGCTAGAAAACTAGATCTTACATGCTCTGCCGATATTGGATTAATTTCATTGGAATATACTTGTTTTAGCAGTAATCAAAGTTATACTCAAGTATTATCCCTGCCAAATACAGGTGTAAATACCGACAAGCTAAATATTTTAGAGCATTTCGTTAACAATATCCAAGATGATTTTTCATCTTTAACTATTGGTCAAATTCATCATACGATTAACGACATTCAAAATCGACCAAAGCAGTATACGCCGCTCATCTCGGGTCTCGCTGCTGCTCTAGCATGTAGTGCGTTCATTTTTTTACTTGGCGGTGGTATTCCAGAGATGATCTGTTCATTCATTGGTGCTGGGATTGGAAACTATGTCCGTTCAATTTTAGGTAAACATGCTATAACTACTATTGTGGGCGTCGCTATCAGTGTTGCCACGGCATGTATCACCTATATGTTTGCATTTAGAATATTCGAATTTTATTTCCATATTTTAGCTCAGCATGAAGCCGGATATATTGGGGCTATGCTCTTCGTTATTCCTGGTTTTCCTTTTATTACTAGCATGTTAGATATCTCGAAATTAGACATGCGTTCTGGTTTGGAAAGGCTAGCTTACGCCATAATGATCACGCTAATTGCCACATTAGTGGGCTGGTTAGTCGCTTCGCTGGTTCAGTTTCGACCAGCAAATTTTTTGCCACTTGGCTTATCGTCAGTCACACTGATGTTACTTCGTATCCCAGCCAGTTTTTGCGGTGTATTTGGTTTCTCAATCATGTTTAATAGCTCGAAAAAAATGGCTGCTGTGGCTGGATGCATTGGTGCAATTGCCAACACTTTGCGACTAGAACTAGTCGATTTAACTACTATTCCTCCCGCAGCGGCGGCATTTGTTGCCGCGTTAGTTGCCGGATTAATCGCATCCATGGTCAATCGTTACAATGGCTATCCAAGAATTTCCTTAACTGTTCCTTCCATCGTCATTATGGTGCCTGGTTTATATATCTATCGTGCAGTATACAGTATTGGTAATAACCAAATTGGTGTTGGCGCGCTATGGATGACCAAGGCTGCTTTAATTATCATGTTCTTACCACTCGGATTGTTTGTGGCACGTGCCATACTAGATAAAGACTGGCGGCATTTTGATTAATATAAACAAAAAAAGCAGTAATACGCTAAATCAGAGTATTACTGCTTTTTTAAACAAGTATCAATATCCTTTATCTAGATCAACGACATTTTGAACAAACGTACCATTAGCCATAAATGAAGGGACGTTTTTTTCAAACAAACGAAATAGCCCACCAACACGACCAGCACTTTCTTGTTCACCCCAACTCGTATGTTGTGTCAATAAGATTTGTGGTCGCTCAAATAATGGATGATTCATTGGTAATGGTTCAGGTGTTGTGACGTCTAATGCAGCATATTTGACACGAGAATCATCAATTGCTGAAAGTAGATCGTCCTGATTCAAAGTTGTGCCACGCCCAATATTGATAAACAAAAACAATTGATTAAATTGTTGGAAAAAATGCTCATCAAAAAAGTTTTCGGTTTCTTTTGTCCCTGGTAACCCGTCAACAACAACTTGCGATTTAGCTAGCGCTTCTTGATAATCAGAAATTGCATAAGTTGCATCGAACCCTTCAACTGGACGACCTGTAGTATTTACACCAAAAACTACACCGCCCAATGATTTTACAGCGTGAGCAATTTGCTGCCCAATTCGACCAGTACCAAACACCAAAACTGGTAATTCACTCATCAAATACTGATCTGTAAAAGGTTCCCAATGTTTTCGTGTAGTATAAACATTTAAGCCACGAGCAAAGTGGAGAATATAGCCCAAAACAGTTTGAGCTATAGGTATCGCTTTTAACCCACTCGCATTTGTCACAGTAATTTGACGCTCCTGTAGTGTTTTCAAGGGTAAGTAGTCAACACCAGCCGATTGCGCCTGAATCCACTTTAATTTAGATTCTGGGTTAGCAAGGATTTTATGTCCAATTTCTGTATCCCAAGCATAACTTATCAATACCTCAGGTAATTGTTCATCGGTAATTGTGTCTGGTGTCACAACGCTAATATCATATTGTGCAAGAAATTCACGGTTTTCTTGCGTAATTGCTTTCACTGCCAGTAATAATGCCATTTTAATTCATCTCCAATAATACTTGATTTATCACTGATATGATAAATAATTTTAGTGATGTTGTGCGATGACCTAATTCATAGGGTTCAGCACTACCTTTAATTATACGAGATTTCTAAATAATTAACATTAAAAAGATTCCTCGTTAGCTATTGCACAATTCTCTTCTAAGCGTTATAGTAGTTTTATCATATTTTTCTAAGAAAGAAGGACGTATTATGTCAGAACAACGAAAGGCTAAAGCTGAAGATTTTGATTGGGACAACTTGGGATTTGAATACCATGACCTTCCTTATCGTTTTCGTGCCTATTATAAAGATGGTAAGTGGAGCGAAGGTAGTCTTGAAACAGACTCAAACATTCCAGTTAATGAGGCAGCAACCGGACTTCATTATGGTCAAACAATTTTCGAGGGGTTGAAAGTTTATCGCCGTAAGGATGGTGGTGCAAACATTTTCCGTCCTGACCGTAATGCAAAGCGTCTACAAAATTCAGCCGCTCGTTTGATGATGGCTCCCGTCCCCGAAGAACTTTTTGTGCGTGCTTTAAAAGAAGTTACGAAGGCAAACCAAGGTTTTATACCACCCTACGGAACTGGCGCAACACTTTATCTACGTCCTTTTGAATTTGGTGGTGGTCCAGTTGTCGGCGTGCATCCAGCAGATAATTATGTCTTTGAAGTATACGCAACCCCTGTCGGTGCTTACTACAAGGGTGGATTAACACCAACAGCCTACGTTACTAATCATTATGATCGTGCTGCTCACGGTGGTACTGGTGCAGCCAAGGCCGGTGGTAACTATGGTGCCTCAATGCTTGCTGGTGATGAAGCCCATGCTGCTGGTTATTCTGATGTTGTTTACTTGGATCCTCGTTTGCATGAGAATATTGAGGAATTGGGATCAGCCAACTTCTTCGGTATCACAAAGGATGGTCGCTTCTTAACACCAAAGTCACCTTCAATCTTGCCATCTGTAACCAAATATTCATTGCTTCAAGTAGCTGAAGAACTTGGCCTAAAAGCTGAAGAAACAACTATTTCAATCAATGATCTTGATCAGTTTGCTGAAGCTGGTGCAATGGGAACTGCTGCTGTAATTTCTCCTGTAGGTTCAATTACACATAACGGTAACAAGCACGTATTCTATTCTGAAACAGAAGTTGGTCCTTGGACACAAAAGCTTTACGATCGTTTGACAGCCATCCAATATGGTGACCAAGAAGGTCCCAAAGGCTGGGCAGTCGACGTACCACTTGATTAATATACTAAAAAACGAAACGTCTTAGTGACGTTTTTTATTTTGTATCTAAAAAGTATTGACAGCACTGCAGATTCTTGTTATTCTATTATAGTTGTTTGATTCAAGCAAATAACAAATTGATCATGGCTCGTTGGTCAAGTGGTTAAGACGCCGCCCTTTCACGGCAGAATCGAGAGTTCGATTCTCTCACGAGCTACTAATTAAGTTACAACTTCGGTTGTAGCTTTTTTGTTTTTATATCAATAAATCAAAAAATAAGAGCCTAAGACGGGCTCTTATTTTTGCTTAATCACAAATGATTTCTTGTTTTTTTGTTTAGCTGCAGATACTTTTGCTTTTGATTCTTTTTTATGAGTTACGGGCCGATGATTCTTACTCTTATTCTTATTTTTGGAACGCTCGTTCACCTCAGGAACACGAGGATTAATATTTTCTAGAACAAAGTACGGTGCGCCAAAATTCGCATATTCATATAGATAATCCTGTAACGATTGAATTTTATCATGATTATTCACTGCTCTATTATTATTATAAAAGCCCTTCAAGCGTAATTGTTCAGCAGAAATATCCCCTACAATATAATCATACTGAGCTAATAGCGGTGTGTATCGTATGGCCAGTTTATCTTCATCAAAAGCATCTTTAAAGTCTTCTACTATTTCTAGCGTCAAACGGTCAATTTCCACCTCATTACCCAGCTTTTTAACTTTATAAGCCCCTTTGCGTTCCTCTTGTTGTTTGAGCGTACGTTCTTTTAGTGTGTCGTGATCCATTAGTTATCCTTATATTTATTCGCATAATAATTTGCCATAAGTTCACGCAAAAGTAGATTTAATTCTATTTTTGCTGGCGCTTGCGCTACATCTGGGAAAAAAGAAATCCACTTGTAATGATCGAGTGTTGCTATTTTATACAATTTACCTTTATCAATCGCCTCTCCATTATACAAAACTTCACCATTCTTTTGTCGATCAATACCATCAAAGCGCATATAACCAAAAATTTTACCTCGAAACCCACTACCTTTCATAGGGTACTGCGCTAGGTTAGTCATCTGTTCGTCAATACTTTGTAATAAGGACAGTAGTTTTTCTCCAGATATGGTAATTAGCATTGGATTAATTGCGTGCGGCATACTTTCTAGAAGTTCATAGCGACTGAGTTTACCTTTTGGTAACTCTTCACTAAACATTCCTGTAGAAATCATTGATACCGGCACATTATAGTACTGCCTCAAAGCACGTAGGGCATCATAAACTTGTTCATCTGGGGTTATTTCACGAGGCAATGTGCACACGTACTGTTGTTCGAGTAATTTTCGCCCCTTAGCAATCCAACCCCGAATCATTTTATAATCATCATCATTTTCTGCTAACTCATAAGTGGGTGTTGCTATCCCTGACTTATGAATAATTCGATGATCCTTAATGGTTAATGTAATATCACCAACATTTTCGCCATAACGCCCTGCCGCTGCTAACAGAGTGCCACTAACCATTTTACCTTGCGGGAGCAAATGATGCGTATGGGCGCCCATAATAACATCTACGTCATATTTCTGAGCAATATGCTCATCTGTTGGCAAACCCAAATGAGAGAGTAACAAAATAATATCTACTTGATCACGCAAAACTGGCAAGTACTTATCTAATGTCGCATCAATAGCAATGGGATCCCAGCCAAGTGCCGGATAAGTTAGCTGGTATGGCGCTGTTAATCCTATGACACCTATTTTCGTGTCATCCTTAGTGGTCAAAATTTTGTAATTTTTTGCCCATTTAGGTTGTGTATCATGTGGCATTTCCTTCAAATTAGCCAATAACACATCAAAGTTAGCATAATCATATAAATGATTCATGGTGTCATGTGAGAAAACAAGCCCCTCGTTGTTCCCAATAGTCACACCGTCATAATGTACATCATTCATTAACGAAACATTGCTCAACCCCTGAGTTGCTTCGGTCAATGGATGTAACCTGTCAATCGCATCCCCAATATCAAATGTAAAGCTCTCATCATACTTAGCCTGACCTGCTAGTAGATATCGTGATATACGTGGCCAATTTTCGAAATGCGAATGAATGTCATTTGTATGTAATAAGTGAATTGTCCCCATTGGTTTCCTCTCTAGCCGATTACGAAATGATTTATATTCTAATTTTACACCTATCTACGTAAAAAGACGTCAGCCGACGTCTTTTTATTGTCCAAAACGATACAAAAAATGACTAAAATCGTCCAAATTCGCAGGAAAAGCATTTAATCCCCAAATAAATTGCTCTTTTTTCCCTGGTACTTTGAAACGAACGCCCCATTCATCATTTTTACTTGGATCATCATAAGATGGGCCACGGTATTCACTCATCCAAGTCGTAATATAGGCCATTGCCTCCTCTGAAAAATGATCCCAAACTTTTGTCATATCAACCCAATCCTCACGATAACGCCAATTAAAAGGCTCCCCTTTGTCATTTAAATGTGGATTATAAAACATAAAGTCCTTATCTAAAATGTCTTTTGCTTCCTGCGCCTTGAGATCACTCTGCCAGAAAGCATGTCCTTCTTGACGTTTTGCGTATATGTAATCAAAGCCCGTAACCAAATTACCTCGATAAAATACTAAAAAGTCTAATCGTTCTTGTGTCATTCTATTCCTCAATAACTATTAAATCTTTAGGCAAAGCCACTGTCAAATTTTCAAAACCATCTGCTGTAACAATAACATCATCCTCAATACGGACACCACCCTGATTAGCTAGATAAATCCCTGGTTCAATTGTTAGCAAATGCCCAACTTGCATTTCATCACTAGAACGTGGGCTAATTGCTGGACCTTCATGAATGTCCAGACCAACGCCATGACCACCACCGTGATTAAATTGCTGACCATAGCCATGTTCTGTAATATAATCACGTGCCACTTTATCAATTTCGCTACCCGATATTCCTGGCTTAACAACATCAATAGCATTTTGATTAGCCTGTTTAACAATTTCATAAATAGTCTTCAGTTCATCACTAACATTTCCCACAGCAATTGTTCGTGTTACATCCGAAGTATAACCATCAACATAGTATCCAAAATCGATGGTCACTAACTCACCATTTTCAATCACTTTGTCAGTTGCTTCACCGTGTGGTAATGCTGATCGATATCCAGATGCAACAATTGTATCAAATGATGCTTTTTGTGCACCGTATATTTTTTGTAGTCTATCCAATTCATTAGCAACTTCACGCTCTGTCTTACCCGGTTTTATAAAGGGTAGCAAGTCCTTAAAGGCTTTCACTGATGCGTTAGCCGCCTTGCGTAAAGCTTCTAATTCTTGCGCGTCTTTGACTTCGCGTAACACTTCAATAGCTTTTGGCAATGCATCAAAATCAATATCTGCTGGCAATAATTCATCCAAGTAATCATAAATGTCATAAGGTAAGCTTGCTTCGAAAGCCAACTTCTTGATACCAAATTCTTGCGCTGCTTCTACGGCAACACCGTAATAATCACGTGTGACTTTAAAATCAACACCCTCAGGTAATCTATTTTTGTAATCCTCTTCGTAACGAGCATCTGTAATTAAGCGAGCATTCTTCTTGCCGATAACTACAATGCCATCACCTGTGCCACCTTCAAATCCGGTTAAATACTTTGTATTAAAACCTTGATAAACAATCATACCGTCCAAGTTAAGCTTGGCCAGTAGCTTCTGCAATTTAGCAATACGTGCCTCATAGTACTTTGACATAAAAATCCTCTTTCCTATAACTGATTTAATTATAACATCTGCAACCTTAATCATTTGTAAGTAAAAAGGCTAACATATTATCTGCATAATACGTTAGCCTTTTCAGTAATTATTACTTACTTTGCAGCAGCAACAATTTCATTGTATTGTTCACGTGTGTAAACAGATACTTGACGCTTTTCGCGACCTTTACGTTCAAACTTAACAACACCGTCTGTCAAAGCAAACAATGTGTCATCGCCACCTTTTTTAACGTTTACGCCTGGATAAATATGCGTACCACGTTGGCGGTAAATGATTGAACCAGCAGTTAAGTCTTGTCCGTCAGCAACCTTAGTTCCTAGACGACGACCAGCTGAGTCACGACCGTTGGCTGAAGATCCGCCACCTTTGTGGTGCGCGAACATCTGCAAGTTTTCTTGATTCATCAACATAAGTCTATTCTCCTTTACAAGTAATGATTACGCGATTGAATCAATCTTCACGCGTGTATATGGTTGGCGGTGGCCTTGCTTAGTATGTGAATGCTTCTTGGCACGGTACTTGAAAGTAATAACTTTCTTTTGCTTGCCTTGCTTTTCAACAGTACCTTCGACCTTTGCACCCTCAACAAAAGGTGTACCAATCTTTGAATCAGTTAATACAACTTGGTCAAAAGTAACCTTTTCACCTGCTTCTGCATCTAACTTTTCGATGAAGATTGTGTCGCCTTCAGCGACTTTGTATTGTTTGCCGCCAGTTACAATAATTGCGTATGCCATTATTGGTTTCTCCTTATACTTAGACTCACCATCACAGGCGGTCGGGCCCTTGTCCCGAGCATGCTTTGACCTGTTCTGAGTGGTTGTAGCTATGCTAACAACCGTTTAATTATAACAAAAATAGATCATCGAGTCAATAATTTCCAAAAGAGCTTCAAATAATTCAGAAGAATTCACATGATCATCAAATCAGTTCATTACCATTATTAAAATCGAATAGGTTCAATCCGTTGCTGGCAACCGTGTTGGTATTTATTCGCCATAACTCTGTAAATTCTTTGAACAAGTCAGATTGCGAAATGTTCATATTATCTGCCAACCACTTGGCCATGATGGCCCAAAAACCAGCATTGATAACTTCCCATTGATATTGTTGCGCTCGTCGTTCTTCGTCGTTTAACTCACTGGTACGTGTTGCCATTTGGGTACGCAGTCTACTATATAATGCATCACTAAATGGTTTATCAATATCATGGTTCAAAACAGCATTATAAAAAGCCGCTTGTTTACTAACCGTATTTATCATGTCGGTTATTTTAAAAGTTTGTTGCGTATGTTCTAGAAGATCATTAATCAAAGAATCATTAATCTCAGATATAAGATGTTCTTTGTTGCGATAATATTTGTAGAATGTGCCACGCGTAATGTTCGCACGAGCCAATAGGGTTGTGATAGAAAAATCTGGCTGAGTTGATAGTAATAAAATTGTTTCAGCTTGAATAATGTGTTTAGTACGTACAACACGTGCATCAGTTTTATTTGACATAAATTTACTCCTGACTAAAATATTATGGTTATTCCCACTTTATTTAATATATTCTTTAATCGTCAATTTCAGTTAGTAATTATTAACCAATCAGATATTCTAATTATTCACTCTTAGTAAATCATAACATATTGTAATTAAATGAAATATTACTTTTCATGTCACAGGCAGTGACAGCATATTCACTAATCTTTTCCAATAAAAAAGCACCCTAATCAGGCACTCGTTAAATAGTTTACTATAACTATAATAAACTATTGTATTTAACAGACATGATTATCCCCATCCCCGTCTATGTATGGTGATCCCCCAATAATGAAATGAATAAGGATCTTATGAAATAAAATAGAATAGAATATAGAAAAGATCACCGTATGTTTATAATAGCACATTTCTGAAAAAGGTAAAAATTAATATGACAAATATTCTAAAATTACAATTATTTGGATAAAAATCGTGAACCTTATTTTGAACATTTTTATCCAATATGGTAAAAGTTGTGATTTTCTTCACTTCGTTGTATTATTAAAGCGTACAATAAAAAAGGGAGAAGAATATCATGCAAGAAACAAATTTCATAAAGTATTTAAGCTGGATTGCGACCGTCATGGCTGTGTTAATGTATGTTTCGTATATCCCTCAAATAGCAGATAATCTAGCTGGATCCAAGGCAAACCCCTTACAACCACTGGTGGCGGCTATCAATTGCACCTTGTGGGTTATCTACGCACTAAAAAAGAATCATCGCGATATACCTGTCGCCTTAGCTAATTTTCCAGGTATAATATTTGGACTAATCGCTTTCGTGACTGCTATTTAACTTTTGGACAGCTCACATTGTGATTTTATAAACATTTTTAAATGTTGTGTTCATTAAAATTAGGGAAACATTTTTTATGATGTTCCCCTGATTTTGTGTCGTTTCATTTGTGATCTTTTTTCTTTTTGTAAACAACGCGAAAATTAACCAAGACATCGGTTATAAGAACTGTCGTCAAAACTTTAACCTGTGTTTCCTCAATGACTATGTTAAATAGTTGATACATCGAAACAATCAGCTGTTTGCAGTTTCATCATTAAACTCGTAAATTACTTTTTATGTTCTGCTATTTTTGTTTCACTAGTCTCCTTAGTACCAACCATAATAAGATTTTCAAGAGTGAACTGGACTTATAGATGCGCAATACTTATCCGCAATGTCTTTGTACTTCAAGCCAGACAAATAATATTGCTCGGCTTCTCCATGTTATTTAAGGCACCTTCTTTCAATGTGTTAGTGCTATCGGATCGTTTTCATAATCCTCTTAAACCAATTTTTAAAACAACAACGATTAATGCAAAATAAAAAGCGCCTCAGCGCCTTATTTTAATGAATATATATTGTAATGACAGTCACTAATCCAAAAATGATACCCGGAACGTTAGAAATTATGATTGGCCAATCCTTATAAGTTTTATTCCAACCATAACCAGTCCAAAGAGAAGCGTTAATCATAGCAACTAAAGGCTGTAAAAAGCCTACAGGATGACCCGAAAAGTTACTAATAATTTGTGGAATATAAGATATATACATAGCAATACACATAAATGTTGCTAATTTACTAAGTAGTTTTAATCTTCTTACTCTTGCTAGAGGTACTGCGTCGTCACCTTCTGGATATTTTGATGTATCAATTCTCATTGTGTAAGCCCCTTCTTATTTTGGTTAATGATAAACATCATAACACTCTTTAAGCAACTTTTCTAATTTGAGGAAACCTAAATGACCATTCCACCACGTCATATATGGTCTCTGTAATCAATCTGACTCTTTTCATCACTACTGACATAACGTGAATACGTGCGATTGTGTCGTGCAACACTCTTTGCTTTCATAATGTCAGCGATTAACTGATTAATGTGTCTGCGCCTGCTGCTTATTCCTTCTCTGATTCATTCATGTTTCTTGACTAACAAAACTTCAAGACTTCACTCCAGCGGTCGCCACAAAACAAAATTTGCTCTGTACATCGAAAACTTTATCACTCACCTCAAAAATGATAGATATTCCAACCCAACGTATTCTTACAATACGCCGTGATTTTCCCGAAGCTTGTATAACGGTGCTTTAATAGATGAGCAATAATTCTGTTTATTTCGTTAACTTGATCTTTACTCCAAACAAAAAGCCCAACCTATTTAAACAGTTGGACCTTTAAAATATTTGACTTATTTTTGAGTAGCCTTACGCAGAAATGCAAAGTACTCATAAAGAGCTAATGCTACTAGCATGACCATCGCAATGTAGATTGAACTAGACATTGCTGTGACGGTCACCACAGTCAATCCAATCGCTGAAGTTGTGAAAATCAACGAAAACTTTTGGAGCTTAGTCAACTTGTCTGTGTCACCTTGAAATGACACAGAAGTCATAATAACACCAACTAATATCATTAATCCAAAGAAAATATGTAATGCGATCATAATTATTTCTCCTTTTTTTAATTATTATATACTAAAAAAATTACAATGCATATACTCTGTTTCACTCATTTTCTCCAATAAAAAATTTTATGTCACATATGTAAAACCAATCGAAATCAACCAATTTTGTTTTTAAACCAAAGGAACGTTTGTTTCTTCATATTTATTTATGTAAACGCCCACGTTTTACCGATTAAACTAACAAAAATCATTAAGGAAAATAAAATAATAATTGTTTGCATGTGGATAGAGAACTTAGTTTCGCATATTTAAAATCCTTTACGATAGACAAAGCAGTCAAATAAATGTTATTCATATTATGATAGATTTATTTAAAATTGTAAGCACTTCTGCAATGGCTTGAATACTTTTATAAAAAAGATTTTTGCTGAACATGATCTATAATTTCAAACAAGGATTATCTGTCGAGGATACCTCTTCACTGGGGAAATGTTTTTTAAAAATGTAGTACTCACGTCAAAAAAATTAAAATTCATCAAAGCCATTATTGATCCACTACTTGTTGATTCATTAGACAAAAAAGCATAAAAATTAAAAATACGATTTATAAAAGTTTAAGAAGAATTACAATATCACTTCTTAATACCTACATAGCAACACTTAAGCAAACAAAAACCGTCTTATCAACATTCGTGATAAAACGGTGTAAATGCGCTGAGGGGGATTCGAACCCTCGACCTGCCGGGTAGAAACCGGCTGCTCTATCCAGCTGAGCTACCAGCGCGTACTATAATATAATAACATTTTATTACGTTTGATGAAAGTATTTTTTTTAATCTTAATTTGATTTATACTAACAGTAGATAATATTGGGAGAATACCACATGAGAAAAGCATTTATTGCCTTGGGTGTCGTGATTGCAGCGCTGCTCATCGCCTTTATAACTTTTAATCAACAGCCAAAGTACGCAGATGTTTCTATGCCAAAAGCTGATTATACTCATTTACAAGAATCGCGTACAAATATAAAAAGATTGATTGACGATTTAAGTAAATTTAATTACAAAAAAGACAGCACAATGACGGCAATTGAAAAAGATGCTAAAATTATTGCTAACGAAAACAGTAAAGATCTAAGTAGTTCTGATGCGCAGACGCTTCGTGATGCCTTATATGGGCAAAATGGTATTGTCACGATCGTTAAAGCCGCACAAACTGGCAAATACAACATTGATGCTAGTGTTGCATCACGTTTCCATACAGGATTTGATTCAATCATTACCATGTCTGTCAACGCAATCAATAAAAGCTCTGCTCAGCGCGCAAACATTGTTACTCAGATGAAAAAAGACTTAAATATTGAAGAAGCTATATACCAAATTGGCGCCAAGCATGAAGAATAAAAAGCGACTCTAGGTAGTCGCTTTTTTTTGCTCTTTTCACAATAAACGAACCTTATCTCAAAATAACTCCTATTTTCTTGAACAAATTGACTACATTTAACTATTTATTATCCTACTATCTCATGTTAAAATGGTTACCTATTATTTTTTATCCCAAAACTAGGAGTAATAATATGATGAATGTCCGCACGGTGAAGTTAGCAGACGCACCAACATTATTGAATATCTACAAACCTTATGTCGAAAGAACAACCTCCACTTTCGAGTATAATGTTCCTACTATTCAGGATTTTGAAGACCGAATCGCAAATACGCTTGAGAAATACCCTTATATCGTCATAGAGGAAGACAACATGATTTTAGGCTATGCATATGCTCACGAGTTTAATAGTCGTGGTGCGTACAAATGGACCGTTGAAATTAGTGTATATGTCTCCCAAGAAGCTCTTAGTCGAGGAATAGGTAAAATGCTCTATTCCGAAATTGAGAATATACTAAAAAAGCAAAATGTTGTTAATATTATTGCTTGCATTACTGAAGAGAATGAAACTAGCAAGAAATTCCATGAACGAATGGGTTATGAAAATGTTGGCTTGTTTAAAAAAATAGGTTTTAAATCTGGAAAATGGCTAGATAACTTTTGGATGCAAAAAACACTCTGTCCTGCTGATGAACCGAAAGAGTTTGTGCCTTTTAGCTCATTATAATTATCCGTACCAATTCAAATACTTAACATAAACATGATAAATCGTTTGCAACAAGTGGTATTATAATAGGTATATTTAATTCGGGAGTATAGCTATGGAAAATAAACGTCTAGGAATTATTTCAGGTCTCTCTGCATATCTTCTGTGGGGTATGCTAGGTGTGTTCTGGGAACTATTAAGCGTTGTTCCCGCAATGGATACCTTAGCCTATCGGATTGTTTGGTCGCTTGTAACCATTAGTGTGGTGTTAACCTTTCAAAAAAGTTGGAAAGAAGTCTGGCACGTCATTATTGAATTAATCCAAAGTCACAAATTGGGTTTGATCATATTAAGTGCCTTCCTAATCTCAATTAACTGGTTTTTATATATTGATATGGTAACTCATGAGCAAGCTACTGAAGCAAGCCTTTCTTATTATATAATGCCACTAATGAATGTAGTTGTCGCAGTTATTTTCTTACATGAAAAACTATCAAGATCCAAAATCGTCGCCCTATTACTTGTCATTATTGGCGTTATCATCCTAACCATTCAAACTGGAGCATTGCCTTTAAATACACTACTAATGGCGGCTGCATTTTGTTTCTATGGCTTGATCAAAAAACAAGTACCCTTGCCAGCTACAATTTCATTAACACTGGAAACCCTCTTCGTTGCACCTATTGCTTTAGTTTACCTGTTCTTATCTCCACATGTGATGATACAAAATGGGCCTAAAATTACGATTCTATTGATTATGAGTGGTATCTTAACGGTTATCCCCTTACTCTTATTCGCTGTTGCCAATAAAAATACTGACTTTATCACATTGAGTTTTATTCAATATCTTAATCCAACTATTCAACTGCTTATGGCCATTTTTGTTTTACATGAAGCCTTTAACTGGCATAAGGTTATTGTGTTTGCTTTTATTTGGACTGGCATACTCGTATTTATTATTGGTAGTTTGAATAGCTATCATAAATTGAAAAAAACAGTTTCATAATAAAAAACATCCAATAGCATATTGCTTGGATGTTTTTTATTCTCTACATGTCGCTTTACTTATAACAAGTGACAGTCAACTTCACATACTACTCTCCTGCGGTCATCTTTATTCCAATAATTGCAATAATTAATAGAACGACAAAGAACCATGTAGCATTTGAAAATTTATCGTGAAAAAGTACAACACCTACGATAACTGACCCCACAGCCCCAATACCTGTCCATATCGGGTAGGCAAGACTAAACGAGAGATGCTTCACAGCTTGTAATAGGCAAAGCATACTTGCAATTAAGCCTAAAATTGTTACGGTTGCCCAACCCACTTTAGAGAAACCATCACTTAACTTCATAGCAGTTGACCATAATATTTCCGAAATACCCGCAAACAACAAAAAGATCCAAGACATAATTATCCTCCAAAATTAAAGTAGTTAAATAATCTAATTAGTTCAATGCTTTTTAAACAATGGTAACAGCTTAGTCAATTTTTTATTTTTTAATACAATTAAAGTCAACAATGCAAGGACACTGATCCAAAATGAAATGATTTGAACCGGCGTCTTTACATATTTCACATCAATTTTACTAATACCTTTTTCTATAGAAACAACGATGGCATTGTTTTTATTATATTTTGCAGGTATCCTTTCCCCATTCACGTATATTGTAAACCCAGGATAAAAGATATTTGGCAAGACGACATCAGTATACTTTTGTGCTGAATTAATTCGATAGTGTATACTGTCGTATCCTGTTGTCCAACGTGTTTGTTTTATCTCTTTCTTTGGATTCATCAACGGAATAGAATGTTGCTCTAACTTATCTTTGATCTTGAATGCATTATGTGGCAAATAATCATATACATAATTATTTAGTGTGGCATTCTGAAAATCATTCCAAGAAACTATGTTAACGGCATTACCATTTGGATTTCGCTTAATACTAAAATTAAGACTAGTTATAGAGAGCAAACCAATAGAACAAAATAGTGTTACCAACAAATAGCGACTCTTTCTATTTTCAACAATATTAGCAATGGCAATTGCCCCAAGAAAAGCTGAAATAAAAGTTGCAGTATAAAGAAATCTGCCAACGAATTGTATGAACCCTAAGTATTTATCAAGAATTGGCCAAGGAAAAATATTAGTTACAAGTATTAAATTGATTAGCAAAACTACTGATAAGTATTTTAATGCGGGATGAAACTTATTCCAGCCATTAATAACAAAGAATACAACGATTAGTCCTGATAAACCTAAGCTGTACGAAGCCAACTTGTCTGTCAAAAATACACTCATTGTAGGTAAAACAGTATTTGACAACAATAGTTTATTGACAGAAATATTTTTAACAAATAACAAATTTTGTAGAAGTGGTGCTAAGAAAAACGATGAAAGTAGCGCTGAAAGTATTCCTGCGTAAATTAACTTTAACATACGCGTTAATTTAATATTCTTAGCTTCTTTAAAACTAAATGTCATTGTGAATGAAAAAACCATCATCAAAACAACAACAACCGCATCAGGTAGATCACATAAAATGAGTCCAGCAACCCCTAGAGACATTATCCACCATTTTTTATGATCTTTTAATGCAATCTGATACATTCCATAAAAAGCAATTGGCATAAAAATAAAAATAAAAGATCCACCAAAGCTACGGTAAAATAATGTTATAGAAATCGTGAAATGGCTAAACCCATATAGTGAACTACTTAATAGAGCAATGAAACGACTTTTTGTTATTTTTAATGTACAAATGTACATTGACATAAATGTTGAAAAAAATATTAAAGCAATAAATGCCAAATAACCACCGTAAGCATTCCCAAAAATTATGTGCAAGAGCACCTCTGGAAGCATGGTTATCAATGGATAAAAAAGATTTTGTGGATATCCAAATGATCCAAAAGTTTTAGTCATCACACTGGGAATTGCTTGATCCAAATGACCCTGACTTAAATTCAAATAACTTTCTGCGACACGAGCCATATGGAAACGCCCGTCCCAACCCTCTTGATGGATATAGGCTGGCCCATGCAAATAAGGTAAAATAATCAAACAACTGAATAACGCAAAAAGTAAGCAAACACTTATGTTTAAATGCTTACCAATCATATACTTAACTTTATTTATCATACTATTCTACTTTCCCCAAAAAAGAGCGAAATAACCCTCGTTAACATCTCCAAAATAAAAAACACGCTCCTATGTATCATAACAAAAGTCATAGTGTTTTTAAAGCAGAAGTTTCTATAATAATTTCTGAAGTGAACTTTCACCATGATTTGCACCTAATTTTTCTAACATTAGAAGAATAGAAATAATTTGCTACTTATTACTGTTCGATTTTCAGAAACAGTAGCTTACTATCACATGCTATATAATCATTTAATATTTTTTAAATCTGGTTACGTTTTTATATAGAATACCCCATATACCATATTTGTGATATTCTTTAATTATTAGCGCTAAAATGATACGTAATTTTAAAAAGGAGAGACTTTCATGGATTGGAAAAATTATTCCTTGCAAACTCAAAATGCTGACTGGGCATTTTTGGATGAAATGTTAAGACGATCAAAAAGTAAAAAATTCGAGCTATCAAATTTTTTTGAAAATTATCAACACAAAAGATATGTTCTCGAAAACTGGAGTCATAACCATTTGCACAAACAAGTATTTTTTTCAAATTTTGATGAAATTATTCGGATTGAATGATTTTAAAATTGAAAATCTACATAAACATTTTTGCAGTTTAGGTTAAGAAGACAGTAAATAGCTCCGGCTGTAACATTTTCTAACGTTGTATTAAGTTGCGAAAATAAAAAAACGTTGATATAACAACGTTTTTGTACATATAAGAACATGAAATAACGCGCATAAGAAAGGAGCTAGCGGGATTTGAACCCGCACACCGCGAAATGCGGCTCGACGGATTTCGAGTCCGTTGCAGTACCGGATTGTGCCATAGCTCCATAACGAAGAACCTAAGCAGGTTCTTGATTATTAAATAAATGTTAGTTTGTTGATGCCTTACGACGCTTTGCAGCCTTTTCACGTTCAGCTGTGTTCAAGATAGCTTTACGGATACGTACGTTTTCAGGAGTTACTTCAACATATTCATCATCATTCAAGAATTCCAAAGAAGCTTCCAAATTCATGATACGTGGTGTCTTAATTGAAGACGTTTGGTCTTTGTTTGATGAACGAACGTTTGATTGTGGCTTTAATTTTGTAACATTGACAGAGATATCATTGTCACGCGCATTCATTCCAACAATCATTCCTTCATAAACTTCAATACCAGCGCCAACAAACATTTGTCCACGGTCTTCAACACCCATGATTGCATAGTTTGTAGTTGTCCCTTGGTTAATAGAAACCAAAGCACCGTTACGACGTCCTGGTTCCCAGTTACGAACAACTGGACGGTATTCAGCATACGTATGATTAAAAATACCATATCCACGTGTAGCTGACATAAATTCAGTTGAGTAACCAATTAATCCACGTGAAGGTGCCATATAAGTCAAACGTGTTTGTCCGTTACCAACAGACTCCATGTTGACCATTTCACCCTTACGCTGGTTCAATGAATCAATAACTGTTGATGAATATTCATCAGGTGTATCGATTTGAACTGATTCATATGGCTCTGATTGAACCCCATCAATTTCACGGTAAATAACCTGTGGACGAGAAGCTTGCAACTCAAAGCCTTCACGACGCATCGTTTCAATCAAAATTGACAAGTGCAACTCACCACGACCAGACACTGACCAAGCACCAGCTTGTCCAATATCTTCAACGCGCAATGACACATCAGTATGCAATTCACGACGCAAACGGTCTTCAATTTGACGTGCAGTAACAAACTTACCTTCTTTACCTGCAAATGGACTGTCATTTTGACGGAATGTCATTTGCAAAGTAGGTTCGTCGATACGTAAAATTGGTAGTGCATCTGGATGAGCAGGATCTGCAACTGTTTCACCAACAGAGATATCTTCCATACCAGAGACAGCAATCAAATCACCAGCTTTAGCTTCCTGGATATCTACTTGGTCTAACCCGATGAAACCAGCAAGCTTAGTTACACGGAAACTTTGTGTTGAACCATCCAACTTCAAAACTTCAACATTGTCACCAATTTTAATTGTTCCGCGCTTAACACGGCCAATACCGATACGACCAACGAAATCATTATAGTCCAACATTGCCACTTGGAATTGTAATGGTTCATCTGAGTTGTCAACTGGCGAAGGAATTGTATTAAAGACAGCATCAAAAATTGGCTTCATTGTATGTTCTTGATCGTCAACATTTGGTGACAAAGAAGATGTACCATTCATTGCTGAAGCAAAGATAACTGGGAAGTCCAAATCTTCTTCATCGGCACCTAATTCAATAAACAAATCCAATACTTCGTCAACAACTTCTTCAGGACGTGCACCAGGACGGTCCACCTTGTTAACGATGACGATTGGTGTCAAATGTTGTTCGAAAGCTTTCTTCAACACAAAACGAGTTTGTGGCATTGTACCTTCAAAAGCATCAACAACCAACAAAACGCCATCAACCATACCCATGATACGTTCAACTTCACCACCGAAGTCCGCGTGCCCAGGTGTATCCAAAATGTTAATTTGCTTGTCCCCAACCTTAACGGCTGTGTTTTTTGACAAGATAGTGATACCACGTTCTTTTTCAATATCGTTAGTATCCATTGCACGATCACCCAATTCCTTGCGTGAATCCAATGTGTCTGATTGCTTCAAAAGTTCGTTAACCAGCGTCGTCTTCCCGTGATCGACGTGGGCAATGATAGCGATGTTACGAATATCTTCGCGATTTGCCAATTTTCTAGTACTCCTTTAATTTAAATGTTGCTCACATACAAAAGCTAGGGACTCATTGTTCCCTAGCTTCCATGCAACGCCAAAATATCGCGATGCGCTCGATTCGTAGCAACTAATACTATGTTAGATGATAACATATCTAGCTGCTTCCCGTCAATATCTGAAACAACTAATCCTAACGTTTTTGCTAAAACTTGTCCAGCTGCAAAATCCCATGACATCATTTTTGAGGAATATCCAACGGCCTGTCCACGTAAGACACGAATAAAAGACGGACCCGCAGCGCCAATAACGCGGTATCCCAAGGCGCTTTTAGCAATCTCGTCATATCCAAACATCCCATACAGCAAGCGCGCACCACTCAATAAAACAATTCCTTGATTAAGCGCATCATTTTCTGGCGGATCTAATCGCAATTGATTGGCAAACACACCCATTTGCGGACCACCATGATAAACAATATTATTTACCACATCCATAATCCATCCCAAAATGGGTTGGTTATCAATGTAAAGTGCTATCATAATAGCAAAGTCATCATGCTGTTTATAAAAATTCATGGTGCCATCAATTGGATCGACAAACCACACATGCCCAGCCATACTAATTGTTTTATCACCGAATCCCTCTTCACTCACAATTTGTGCATCTGGGTCAAATTTTCGAATGTACTTGTTGATTATTTGCTCATTGCTTTTATCAACATTTGTAACTAAATCACGTGCATCGTGTTTAGTAGCTACATCTAAATGCTGATTCATTGCCGCTAATGTCGATTTTTGCAATTCATCAAGCCACATTAATACAGTTTGGTCAATTTCTTGAATTTCAAATGGGCTTAATGTGCTCATAAGCGTACTCTGTCTTTCGTCGAACTTTGGACAAATTTTATGGTTTTATATATGCTGTACCCCGTTTGGCGTTCAAAATCCTTATCAAATTTTTTCTGCTCGCTTTTGGCAGGCATTATTTTTCTGTATGCATCGTAACTTTTTAATACCTCTTCACGAGCAGATCCTTTTTCATAAACACCTAACACACTGTTTATAAAATTTGTCACAATAATAATATCTTGGGTTGTCCAATCACCATCGATTGGTAATACATAATTTTCATTCATAATTTTATTTTAACATGTTATAACGTTTGATATACTAGATTGTGAGGTAAAAAAAATGACAATCAGATTTACTATGGATAAAATCACACGGGACGGAGATCCTGTACTACGTAAAACAGCTGCGTCCGTTCCTTTTCCTTTGAATGAAGAACACGCACAATTGGCTAAAGATATGATGGAGTATTTAGTTGTATCTCAAGATGAAAAACAAAATGAAAAGTATGGTCTACGTCCAGGTGTTGGATTAGCTGCTCCACAAGTGGGCTACTCTTTGCGCATGTCATCTATTTTAATACCTGCACTTGACCCAGAAGACACAGCTGACGAACCTTATTTTAAGGGTACAATTTTCAACCCTGTAATTATTTCAGAGTCCGTCAAGCGCGGTGCATTAAACGTCGGTGAAGGTTGTCTATCAGTTGATGAAGATGTACCTGGTTTTGTACCTCGTGCTTATCGAATAACAGTGCGCTACCAAGATGAAAATGGTAATAAGCAAACAATTAAATTGCGCGATTACCCTGCGATTGTTTTCCAGCATGAAATTGATCACTTACATGGGCACTTATATTATGATCACATTAATATGCAATCGCCTTGGGAAGTTGATGAAGATACAAAATATATTGATTAATATTAATTTGGTCAATCTAAAAAAGCTCTGCAGATAATCACTGCGGAGCTTTTTAATTACAATTTATCGAAGAAACTTTTTTTCTTAGTTGTACCATCGGTAGCTTCTTTGAAAGCTTCCAACGCCTTTTTCTGATCTTTATTCAGTCGTGTCGGTACTTCAACAGTCACAATAACAAATTGATCTCCGTGTCCATTGCCACGCAAACGCGGAGCACCTTTACCACTCAAACGGAAACGCTTACCTGTTTGAGTACCCGCTGGAATTCTCAACTTCACTTCACCGTGAACCGTCTTGACTTGAATTTCGTCACCTAATGCTGCTGTAGCAAAACTGATTTTCTGTTCTAAGTAAACATCTGCACCATCACGTTCAAATCCATCCCTTGATGGGGATACTTGAAATACTACAAATAAGTCACCTTGTGGTCCACCATTAACACCACTTTCGCCTTGACCACTTAAGCGCATTTGTTGACCTGTTTCAACACCAGCAGGTACGGTAACTTTAATTTCATGTTGCTTACCGTCACCGCGGTTAAACTTAATTGTGGTTTCTTTACCAAAAATAGCTTCTTCAAAAGTTAAGTTCATTCGATACTGTAAATCTTGTCCCTTACGAGGACGATTAGGATCAAAGCCACCACCAAACATTTGACTAAATATATCACCTAAATCGGAGAAGTCACTAAAGCCACCTTGACCGCCAAAACCGCCTTGACCACCAAAACCACCTTGTGCGCCGTTAGGTCCAAATTGATCATATTGCGCACGCTTTTGTTCATCACCTAGCGTCTCAAAAGCTTCTTGAACTTCTTTATATTTTTCTTCAGCACCAGGTTCATGATTCAAATCTGGATGGTATTTTTTTGATAGCTTACGATAAGCCTTTTTAATTTCATCTTGACTGGCGTCTTTACTAACGCCGAGACGGTCATAATATTCAGTGTTATTCACGCGCCCGCTCCTTCTAATTTATGTACACAAACCGCACTCAACGAATGCGGTTTGTTTTAATCATTACTTCTTGTCGTCTTTTTTAGGATCAACTTCTTCAAAATCGCCATCAACTGTGTTGTCATCAGCAGACTTTGTTTCACCCTCAGCACCATCCTTTGGAGCTGCTTGTTGATACAACTTCATTGCTAATTCACCGGCTACCTTAGTCAATTCTTCTGACTTAGCCTTCAAATCTGTCAAATCAGCATCATCAGCTGCGGCATCTTCCTTAGCCTTTTTCAAAGCTTCCAAAGCATCCTGTGTTGGCTTCTTTTCATCGTCACCCAACTTGTCACCAACTTCTTCCAAAGTCTTTTCAGTTTGGAAAATCAACTGATCAGCTTCGTTACGCGTATCGACAGCTTCTTTCTTCTTAGCATCGGCCTCTTCGTTCGCCTTGGCGTCATTCATCATCTTTTCAATTTCTTCGTCTGACAAACCACCAGCAGCTTGGATTGTAATCTTTTGTTCCTTTTGTGTTCCCAAGTCCTTAGCAGAAACATTAACAATACCGTTACGATCAATGTCAAATGTTACTTCAATTTGAGGCACACCACGTGGTGCGGCTGGAATATCTGCTAATTGGAAACGACCCAATGTCTTGTTGTCGGCAGCCATTGAACGTTCACCTTGCAAAACATGGATATCAACAGCTGGTTGATTGTCAGCTGCTGTTGAGAATACTTGTGACTTCGAAGTTGGAATTGTTGTGTTGCGTTCAATCAACTTAGTGAACACACCACCCATTGTCTCAATACCCAATGACAATGGTGTAACATCAAGCAAAACAACGTCCTTAACATCACCAGTGATGACACCACCTTGAACGGCAGCACCCAAAGCAACAGCTTCATCAGGGTTAATTGAGTGGTTAGGTTCCTTACCTGTCATCTTCTTAACAGACTCTTGTACGGCTGGAATACGAGTTGAACCACCATTCAAGATAACTTCATCGATGTCAGAGAATGATAATCCTGCATCTTTCAAAGCATTAAGAACAGGTTGCTCAGCTTTCTTAACCAAATCAGCAGTTAATTCGTTAAACTTTGCACGTGTCAATGATGTCTGCAAGTGCAATGGGCCATTATCACCTGAAGCAATAAATGGTAAATCAATTTGAGCTTCGTTTGCAGATGACAAAGTCTTTTTAGCTGACTCTGCAGCATCCTTCAAACGTTGCAAAGCTAATTTATCATCCTTTAAATCTACGCCATTTTCTGACTTGAATTGTTCTGCCAAATAGTCAATAACTTTGTTATCGAAGTCATCACCACCAAGATGAGTATCACCGTTTGTTGACAAAACTTCAAATACACCATCTCCTAATTCAAGAATTGACACATCGAATGTTCCACCACCTAAGTCATAGACAAGAATTTTTTCATCCTTATCCAACTTATCCAAACCATAGGCTAATGCAGCAGCTGTTGGTTCGTTGATGATACGTTCTACTTCCAAACCAGCAATCTTACCAGCATCCTTAGTAGCTTGACGTTGTGCATCGTTAAAATAGGCAGGAACTGTGATAACAGCCTTTTCTACTTTTTCACCTAAGTAATCTTCAGCATAACCCTTAATATATTGCAAAATCATTGCTGAAATTTCTTGTGGCGTATAGTCTTTACCATTGGCATTAACTTTATAACCAGCTTCACCCATGTGAGACTTGATTGAAATAATCGTGTCTGGGTTTGTAATTGCTTGACGCTTTGCAACATCACCCACTTGACTTTCGCCATTTTTAAATGAGACAACTGAAGGTGTTGTACGACCACCATCTGGATTTGTGATAATCTTTGGTTCGCCACCTTCAAGGACAGCAACAGCTGAGTTTGTCGTTCCTAAATCAATACCAATAATTTTTGACATAAATATTTCTTCCTTTACTTTAAAATCATTTTCATCTTTTTAAGGTGTAGTATCTCATCGATTGAATCACCATGCAAAATTGTGCTTATTTCGCCACTGCAACCATTGCTGGTCGAATTACGCGGTCTTGTAATATGTAACCCTTTTGCAAAACTTGTGCGATCTGGTCAGATTCAACTTCATCTGACTCAACACTTTGAATTGCTTGGTGCTTAGTTGGATCAAAAGATTCACCAATTTCACCTGTTGACGTAATACCATTGTCTGTTAAAGCTTGATTTAACGTCTTAAGCGTCATCTCCACACCTGTTTTAATTTGCTTCGACACTTCATCGTTAGCTTCAACTTGAAGGGCCCTTTCCAAATTATCAACGGCTGGTAATACTGCACTGGCTAATTTTTGTCCATCATACTTGCGTACATTTTGTAGTTCACGCGCATTGCGCTGTTGTATATTTTGAACTTCTGCTTGTGAACGTAATAATTTTTCTTCGAGATTGTTAACTTGCTCTGTTAGCTTATCAATTTCCGCTTGTTGTGGATCAGGCTCCACCTGTAAATCATCGGCTTCAGATTCAATTTCTTCGGTCAAGTTTTCATCAGTTTGATCAGAAATATTCTTATCTTCTACAACTTCTTCGTTTTTTTCTGTCACAGGTGTGACCTCCTAGCTATGTATATTCAATCATTTTGCGACTCAACGCTTCACCAAACGCGTCTGTAAGCAACGTATTGGTACTATATGACATCGGAATTGGACCAAGTAAAGCAATAATACCACTTCCTTGATTTGGCACCAAAAATCCACGAGTAATCATGCTAAACTCTGAAAGTAATGGCTCACCAATCTCGCGTCCAATTTTAACTTGAACATCTCGCGTTGGCGAAGCAATTTGTCTAACATCTTCAGCGTTGTTCAAAAATTCCAACAGAGGCTTCACATCAGCGATATCTGTTTCTTTACTAAAGTCTAAAACATTCAATCGGCCACCAATATGGACGTTATCACCGTTCGAGCGTGCCAACACGTCGCCAAATAATTGCAAAAAAGCAGCTGGCGTTTTAATCATTCGACTCATTTGCGTAGGCAACTCATCAGACTGCATCATATGCAATACATCATTAACCGGTCGACCGACCATCTGATCATTGATGTAGGCGACCATACTTTCCAACGATTCAATCGCCATTTCATTTGGTAATTTAAATGTCTGGCTAGTCACTTTGCCATCATTAGTGACCAATACTGCAATCAACTGATGACCCTCCAATGGAACCAATCGAAATCCCGAAACTTTAATATCAAATCGCCTTGGCTTCAAAATCAACGCAGTATAACCGGTTAAATTTGATAGAGTCCTAGCTGTTTCGTCTAGTAAATCATCTATCTCATGGAAGTTTCCACGGAATGATTGTATGACTGCTTGTACATCTCGATCAGTCGCTCTGCGTGTCATCATTAGGTGATCTAAATAATAACGATACCCTTCGTATGAAGGTACTCGACCAGCAGAAGTATGCAATTTTTTTATAAGATCATCGGATTCTAGCGCTGCCATTTCATTACGAATCGTAGCAGAACTAATTTTAATATCTAGATGTTCTTGTAAACTTTTTGAACCAACCGCATGCTCACGCTGTGTATACTCATAAATAATGGCGGTTAAGATTAACTTTTGTCGTTCTGTTAGCGCCATATTATCGACTCCTTTTAGCACTCACTATATCTAACTGCTAACACTTATTATAATACACTATTTAAAAAATAATGCAAGTCTTTTTAGCACTCTTTTTATAAGAGTGCCAACAAATTGCATTTTATAACTTTGTATTAAAATAATACTTTGTTTGTCTTGCATCTTCACTAAGTTGATCTATCAGTGATTGAACGTTTTCAAATTTCACTTCACCACGCAGATAATGACACCATTGTATCTGAACAAATTCACCATATATTTCTTCTTGATAATCTAAAATGTTAATTTCAACTGTGATTGGACGAGCATCACCAAACGTCACATTGCGTCCGATGCTAGCCATTCCCAGATACCAAGTATCATACACTTTTATTTTTACAGCATAGATACCAATTCCAGGCAACCATTCCTTTTCAGGCGTTTGTATATTAGCAGTTGGGAAGCCTAATTCACGACCTCTAGCCTCACCATGGACGACTATACCTGATGTCGAATGGGCACGACCAAGCTGCTGTGCGGCGCCATCTACGTTCCCTTGATCTAACATCGATCGAATTGTTGAAGAAGAAACTTTTCGACTATAATCATCAAATTCAGACACAGTAACAACGTCAAAGCGATTAGTTGCATATGTTGCTAAATGTAGCATATCACTATTCGTACCCGCTGCACCGTACAAATGGTCAAATCCTGCTACCACCGTAGCAGGATTTAATTGCATGACCACCTCATCTACAAACTGTTGACCACCTAATTTAGCAAGTTTAGAAGTAAACTGCATAACATAAACCCGATCAACACCTAGTTGGCTCATGATGGACTTCTTTTTGGCTAAAGGTGTTAAATAGCGTAGTGGTTGTTTCAACGTCTGAAAAGCTACGATTGGATGTGGATCATAGGTCAACACAGCCAAAGGCACCCCTTGTTTTTCAGCTTCTGCTTTCGCACGAGCTAAAACAGCCTGATGCCCGCGATGAACACCGTCAAAAAAGCCCATTGCAACAACCTGTTGAACCGGCTTTTTAAAATTTAATATGGGATAATGTAAACGAATTAATTCTGTCATAGTCATTGGTTATCAAATACATAACGAGAACGCCATAATTGCTCAATCTCGTCATATTGATATACTGCTTTCAGTTTGTTTTGATAATATAATTGTAAATAGCTGTCATTTGCAGGCCAACTAGAAATTTTCTGACCATTTTTTACAGCAAACCATTCATTTTCACTCAAAGTTTTAGTTGGCCACTTCAATACTTCTCTAATAGGTATTACTTGTTTTAATACTTCTTCGTACGCTAGTGTGGACAAAAAATCAAGGTCGCGTGCTTCAGAAATTTTGAATCCGCTCCCCATCGTTCGAGTCAATTGTGTCATTGTTGCCGGGGTCCCAATTATTTTGCCTGCATCTACCGCTAAAGTACGAATATACGTGCCCTTGGAAACTGTGGCTTCAAACTTGAATACCTGCTTACCATCTATAAATTTAATACCGGATGTACGTTTAAAGTCATGAATTACCGCTTTACGAACTGGACGTTCAACAGTCTCACCATTTCGAGCATACTCATAGAGCCGCTTACCATTCACTTTTACAGCAGAGTACATAGGTGGCTTTTGTGTGATTTCACCATTTAATTGCTGTATTGCTTGATCAATTTTCTGATCAGAAAAAGGCGTTACGATATCCAGCTGATCAACGATTTCACCATCAAGATCCTCTGTTTCTGTTGAAAACCCTAATGTAATTTCTCCAATATAACTTTTTGGCCGTGTTTGCAATTCATCAATCAACTTTGTCGCTTTACCTAAAGCAACTACTAGGACACCATCAACATTCGGATCTAAAGTTCCAGCATGCCCAACCTTTTTTTGACCAATAATACGGCGTACTCTACTAACAACATCAAAAGATGTCATACTACGAGGCTTATTGATAACTAACAAACCATCAACTATCTGATTCTTTGTCATCTTGTAATTCCCCTACTTGCCACACGTTTTGTCCTGCATAAACAGAACCATACCGAATATTTGGTAGGGCTTGGTTTGCCCAAACAACATAAATGCGTAGTGCTTCATGATCAGCAGATAGCACCTTCTGATTTGTCGTTCCAATAACATCACCTGCATGTAATTGTTGTCCTAAACCGTATTGAGCCAACCGAACAACATTTGATGTGCCCACGACAGTGACAGTTACAGTCTGTTCTGAAATATCTGTTAGCGTCAAATAGTCATTAGTGGACTCAGTAACAATCCCCGAAACTGGTGCCATTAAATTACCGCCATGCGGCACTAGCATAACCCCGTTTTTAGTTTTAAAGGGTTCATCACGGCTGTCGGTAATTTTTTGTAAATCCCCAGTCACTGGCGCCACTAAAACAGGCGTATCATTATTACGCGCTAATCTAGTCGCATTGATTTGACCCGTACTCTTCAATTGTGATAATTTTTTTTCTGAACCAAAAAGTCGTTTCCAGAAGTTCATCTTTAGCCGCGTACCTTTTCAATATATTTTGTCATTCGCTTCATTCCTTCAGCCAAGTCTTCATCGGACGCAGCGTATGAAATACGAATATAAGCTTGCGCTGCATCGCTGAAGGCCGAACCAGGAATAACCGCCACTTTACCTTCTTTTGCTAACTGTAAAGCAAACACATCGCCATCGGTGCCTAAATCAGCAGGCAATTTAGCAAATAAATAAAATGCCCCTTCTGGCTCAACCACATCAAACCCTAGTGCCTGCAACTGTGATAACACCTTATCTCGACGTTGACGATAAATATCACGCATCTTTATTGGTGTGTCGGTTACATCACGTAAAGCAACCAAAGCTGCATCTTGAACAAATGTAGGTACAGCGAAAACCAGCGTTCCATGCGTTTTTTGCAATTGCGCAATTGTCTCAGCTTGGCCTAAAATAAATCCTACACGATAGCCTGTCATGGCATGAGATTTTGATAAACCATTAATGTAAATTGTGCGTTCAGGTATGTACTCAGCAAAAGATACATGTTCTTGCTCGTAGGTTAGGACGGAATAGATTTCGTCAGAAATGACCCACAAATTATGCTTTGTAAATGTTTCAGCTAGTGCAATAATCTCATCACGTGAATATGTTACCCCTGTGGGATTAGTTGGGTAATTCATTAAAATAGCTTTGACGGGTACTGTCGCATTTTTGATGGTTTCTTCGACCATATCAGGTGTTAATTTAAAATCGTTTGCCGTTGTATCAATGGACAAACGCACACCATGTGCTAAATCAAGAGAAGAAAAATAAGGTCCATAGGCTGGTTCTGGGACCAACAAGCCATCATTATCATTCAAGAGGGTTTGAAATATAACATTTATGGCTTCACTCACACCCTGTGTGATAATAATATTTTCTGGCCCATTATAATTTAAATGATACTCACGATTAAAATACGCAACAGCAGCTCTTCTCAAATCTGTTTCACCTTGACTTTCCGCGTAGTGAGAACGATCGTTTGTAATTGCATCAATAGTTGCTTGCTTAATACGTTCATCAACAGCAAAACCAGGTTCACCAAAGGTTAATCGTAAAATATCTGGAATATCACGAACTTTTAATTGAAAATCCAATAGTTTGTCAGGCGCCATATCCAATACTATAGAATTGAAGGGTTGAGTTGGATTAGTCATATTAAATCTCATTTTCTTAAAAATTAATTGTATAGAACTATTTTAACACAAAAAACGCTCATCCTAATGGAGAGCGCCCAATATTTGATAATTTATTAATTTTCAGTGTGCAGCTTGCGAATCAGGTCTTCAATATGATTTCCGTATTGAACAGATGTATCACGCACAAACTTCAATTCTGGCGTTTTGTAAACCGTCAATCGTGAACCTAATTCTTTACGAATCAACCCACTAGCAGCTTCCAAGCCGGCTTGAGTTTTCTTAGCATCACTGGCCAAATCAGATAAAATGGAATAATAAATTGTTGCTATCTGCAAGTCACCAGACAATTCAACACTTGTTACTGTAACCTCTTTTACTCGTGGATCATTAATACGCTTAAGTAATAAATCAGTAACATCACGTTGTACTTCTTGAGCGAGACGACCTGCACGTTGTGGATTTGCCATAACTATTTTGCCTTCTCTTTCTTTCTATTAAAAGACACGACCTACTAAAAAGCATTCAGCGTAATCGGTCTCTTACTTAGGTTTAACTTCTTCCATTACATAGGCTTCAACAACGTCCCCAGCGTGAACATCATTAAATTTAGCCACTGTAAATCCGAATTCAAATCCCATCTTCACTTCGTTAACTGCATCTTTACCGCGCTGTAATGAGCCAACTTCACCGTCAAACACCACTACATTATCACGTATGACACGAACCTTAGAATCCTTAGTAATTTTACCTTCTTCAACCATGGCACCGGCAATAGTTCCGACTTTAGAGAATTTGAACAATTCTTTAACTTCGACTTTTCCAATAACCTTTTCTTCGTATACAGGTTCAAGTTGGCCCTTCATAGCTGCTTCAACATCGTCAATCGCATTATAAATGACATTATAGAAACGAATATCAACCTTTTCAGAATCCGATTGTGATTTTGCCAAAGGTGTAGGACGAACGTTGAATCCGATGATAATTGCGCCAGATGCTTCAGCCAAAGTAACATCCGATTCGTTAATCGCGCCAACAGCTGTATGGATAATATCCACACGAACACCATCAACCTCAATCTTCTTCAATGATCCAGAAAGTGCTTCGACTGATCCTTGAACATCAGCCTTGACAATAACTGGCACCGTCTTCATCGCTTTTTCAGCCATTGTATTGAACAATGTATCCAAAGTAACAACTGATCCTGAATTACGAACTGCTTCTTGTGCTCGCTTTGCACGTTCTTCACCAGCTGCACGAGCGGTCTTTTCATCAGCCATAACGATGAAACGATCACCAGCTTGTGGCACCCCATTCAAACCAGTAATTTGGATAGGTGTCGCAGGCAAAGCTTCTGATAGCTCAGCACCACGTTCGTTTGTCATCGTACGTACACGGCCGTACGTATTACCAACAACAATTGGATCACCAACATGCATTGTTCCTTGTTGTACAAGAACAGTAGAAACTGGTCCACGTCCCTTATCCAAGCGGGCTTCAATTACTGAACCACGTGCTGGCATATCAGGATTTGCTTTCAATTCCAAAACTTCAGCTTGCAACAAAATCATTTCAAGTAGTTCGTCAACATTTTGACCAAACTTAGCTGAAATTTTAACGAAGATTGTGTCACCACCATACTCTTCAGGAACTAAGTCATAGGCCATTAACTGGTTCATAACATCGTCAGGATTTGCTCCAGGCTTGTCAATTTTGTTAACAGCAACAATAATTGGCGTTCCCGCTGCCTTAGCATGATTAATCGCTTCAATTGTCTGCGGCATAACACCGTCATCAGCAGCAACAACAAGAATTGTCAAATCAGTTACGTTGGCACCACGCGCACGCATCTCTGTGAAGGCGGCGTGTCCTGGTGTATCCAAGAATGTAATTAATTTATCATTAATACGTGTTTGGTACGCACCAATATGTTGTGTGATACCGCCTGCTTCACCTTCAGTAACATGAGAATTACGTAGATAATCCAACAATGTCGTCTTACCATGATCAACGTGTCCCATGATCGTTACAACTGGTGGACGAGAAACTAACTTGCTCTCATCAATATTTTCATCATCAAAGAATCTGTCAATATCAGCAACGTCTTCTTCTTCTTTTGCTTGTGCTTCGATACCATAATCAGCTGCCAAAATTTCGATTGTATCTTCATCCAAACTTTGGTTTTGATTTGTAACAATACCCAGTAAGAATAACTTTTTAATAATTTCTGCTGTATCACGATGCAACAACTTTGACAAATCTTGCACGTTCATACCAATGCGATATTCCAAAACTGCTGGTAATGGCTGTTCTTTACGTACTGTTGCTGGAGTTGATGGTTGGTGTTTAGCAGCAATACGTCGTGACTTTTTAGAACCACGTGGACGATCATTACGACGTGGTGTTTGTTGACCGGTACCATTAGTATTACGCTTACGTGAGTTATTGCGCGCAGAATTATTCCCAGAAGCGAGAGCTCCACCAAACTTTCCTGCACCAGTGGTTGTTGATGTAGTAGCTGGTTTAGCTGCACTAGTCTCTTTCTTTGCAGCTGGTTTAGTTGCTGCGGCTTGCTTCTTTGGATGCTTAGCAGCTGCAGAAGCTTGTCGTTTCTTTTCATTTTCGTTCACGTACTGCTTCAAGCTATTATCCGGTTTAGCAGAATAATCGACTTGCCCTTCACGTGGCTTCGTTGACCAATTTTTCTTCTCTCGAATCATTGGGCGCCCTTCAGCAGGCGCAACTCGTGAACCTGGACGACTATTGCGGTTCCCACCGTTATTTGAACGGTTTTGACCACCATTATTGGATGTATTCGAGCGATTTGGATTATTGCGATTTTGGCTTTGTCCACCATTATTTGGACGATTTTGATTGTTATTGTTAGGACGTGCAGGACGGCTTGGACGTGAGCCTCCTTGGGCTGGCGTTGTACCATCTGCTAACTTTGCCGCATGACGGCGTTGTGATGCGGGCAATTCCTTACGTTCTGGGACTGCCTGTTTTCGTGCAGGACGGTTTGAACCTGAGAATTTCTTTTCTTCTGTCATTTAGTTCCGCTCCTTTTCTGAAATTAATTGTTTAATTTTTCGACTAAAACCTTGATCAGCAATGGCGAAGACACCTCGGTTAACACCAATGGCATCCGTTAATTGCTTTTTAGTATAGTCTTGTACTAGTTTGATATTATAGAAGTTTGATTTATCGGCGAATTTTTTTGCTTGGCTTTTACCACCATCACTGGGAAAGAAAACTAGAAAAACCTTTTGCCCACGAATAGCTGACAACGTAGGCTCTGTTCCAAGTACTAGTTTACCAGCACGCATTGCTAAACCAACTAAATTCAGTATTTGGTTATCCTTATTTATCACCAAACAACTCCCGACGTGCTTGTTGATGGTCAACGTAAGCAATGAGTTCATCATAGAATTCATCTGCTACTTTCACACCAAAAGCTTTATCAAAAATACGCTTTTCTTTAGCCATTTCTGCATTTTTTACATCTAGGCTAACATACGCACCGCGACCATTGGCTTTCCCTGTTGGGTCTAAAGTCACGTCACCTTCTTTACTACGAACGACTCGAACGAGTTCTTTTTTAGGAAACATTTCACCCGTTACAATGTCTTTTCTCATTGGTATTTTACGAGGTTTCATATGTACCAGTATGATTATAAATCACTTGATTTATGATCATATTTCCTTTCAAATTATTCTTCGTTTTCGTCAGCAGCTGTAGCAGCTGGTGTTGGGTCTAAGCTAACTGCTGCTTCACTTTCAGATTTAATGTCAATCTTAAATCCAGTTAAACGTGCTGCTAAGCGAGCATTTTGACCCTTTTTTCCGATTGCTAGAGATAACTGATTATCTGGAACAATAACCGTTACCGCACGATCATTGGCTGAGTCAAAAATGACATCAGTTACTTCTGAAGGATTCAAAGCATTCGCAATATACTGTGCTTCATCTTCAACCCACTCCACGATATCCATATTTTCACCAGCTAGTTCGTTAACAACGCTTTGTACACGTGCACCACGTTGACCAACCATGGCCCCAACTGGATCTAAGTCATCATCATGCGTATAAACAGCAATTTTTGAGCGATCACCCGCTTCACGCGCAATAGACATGATTTCAACAGTACCATCATAAACTTCTGGCACTTCTTGTTCAAACAATCGTTTAACCAAATCAGCTGCTGTTCGCGATACAAAGACTTGTGGTCCTTTGGCATTGTTTTCAACTTTGTTAACCAAGACCTTGATACGATCCCCCATATGATAACGCTCGTTTGGCATTTGATCATTTGGTGCCATGACAGCTTCTTGATTACCAGGCAAGTTCACATATAGGAATCGTGCATCTTGTCGGTCAACTTCACCTGTTATAATTTCATCTTCATAATCTGAAAACTTGTTATAAATAGCTTGTCGTCCAGCTTCACGCATTTTTTGCACAATTACTTGCTTTGCAGCTTGTGCCGCCATACGACCAAAATCTTTTGGTGTAACATCAAAGCGAATCTCATCTCCTGCTTCATATGCTCGATTGATTGCCAATGCATCGGATAAAGAAATCTCTATTTCTTCATCTTCAAGATCATCATCTAAAACAACATGCTTTACTTGTTTAATACTAATGTTGCCCTTTTTATCGTCGAATGTTGCTTCGACATTATCAGCGGTATTGTATTGCTTCTTGTAGGCGGCTTTCAATGCGTCTTCAAGTGCTTCGACAACAACTAAACGATCAATTCCTCGTTCTGATTCAAGAGCATTAAGTGCTTCCACTAATTCTTTACTCATTTGATTTTCTCCATTTTTAACGATTTAAAACTGGACATCCAGTATTGCTTTAGCTATTTCGTCAAAGGTTAATGGCAAACGTCCATTAGTTGTCGTCAGCGTCAAGCCATCTTTGTTTAGATCAGCAATTTTTCCTTGCCACTTTTTTTGGCCTTCTTTGGCAACAAACAAGGATACTAAAATATTTTCATTGGCCTCTTTAGCCCACTCAAAATGCCATAATTCCTTTAATGGTCGATCAGCGCCTGGTGATGAAATATCTAAAACATAGGCTTCAGGTATTGGATCTGGATCCACGGTATCTAACAACTCATTAACTTCTTGCGTGAATAGTGTCAAATCATTCATCGTAATAAATTGATGATCAGGTTTATCCAGCAAAATTCGTAAAACTTTTTGTCCACCTTCTTTGGTAAACGTTAAATCCCACAGTAAATCATTATGTGCTTCAATGATTGGCGAAATCAAGTCAACAATTGTCTGTTCGGTTTTGTTTGCCATTTATTTTCCCCTTTCGATGAATAGTTTTGTCAATTACGTTTACTAATATAGCGTTAACACCATCTTATATTGACAATAAGCGTGCTAATCCCATAAAAAATGAGCCGGCCGCTTTTCCAAGTGACCCGCCCATTTACAATTGCTATGTAAATTAACTATATTTATTGTACCCTATTTATTAAAATAGTGCAAATTACAGCACACATACGTCGACAATATAAAAAAGCCCGCAAGCTGGGGCTTTTTTATACTAAACCTTCGAATGAAGGAATTAGAAAGAAGTTACTGGTTTCTTTTACCAAGAAGCCTTACGAACACCAGGAATTTGACCCTTGTGTGCTAATTGACGGAAGTTCAAACGTGACATTCCAAATTCACGCATGTAAGCGTGTGGACGGCCATCGATCCAATCGCGGTTATGAACGCGTACTGGAGATGAATCCTTTGGCAAAGCTGCCAATCCAATATAGTCACCCGCAGCCTTCAATGCTGCACGCTTGTCAGCGTACTTTGCAACTAAAGCTTCACGCTTTTGTGCCTTAGCAATCTTTGACTTCTTTGCCATTACTTAATCTCCTTAAATGTTACTACTTTGCGAAGTTTTGGTGAGTACTTCTTTAACTCAAGGCGGTCTGGCGTATTACGACGATTTTTAGACGTCAAGTAGATACGCTCACCAGTTTCATCATTTCCTAGAACGACGTGGATACGCATAATCCTTGCTCCTTAGTGTTTTTCTTAAAATTTTTATTTGCTTGTCAATACAAATATCTATTATACATGAACCAATTACCAGTGTAAAGGTCTATGAATAAATTTATCAACATTTTATCCCCCAAAATTTATAATTTGAATTAAATTAATTTGGGATGAATTTTTTAGAGTTGGTTTTCTAATGGTGGAACTACTTGCTTCTTTCTAGAAACAACACCAGGAAGATCGATTACATTATTGTCAAGTTTTTGATCAAATGCTGCTTCAATTGATGAAGCAGCATCTCCAATGTACAAGCCCTTAGAGTTTGAATTCAAGATATCAGTAATCACAAATAAAAAGTCTTCATAACCTTCCTCTGCAATTGCTGCTTCAATTCCTGCCTGACGAGATAATACTTCATCAATATCAACAGTGTTGACTTGACCAATCCGGAATTGATGCCCACCCATTTCAAATGACTTTGCATCACCATCAATTAATTCTTTATCAGTGCGTGATGACAAATCTGTTCCAGCTTTCAACAAATCCAAACCATAGACAGCATAATCTTCAAGTCCGGCAATCTTAGCTAAGGCTTCCAAAGCGGGTTGGTCGTATGATGTCGTTGTTGGGCTCTTGAGCAATAATGTGTCAGATATAATTGCTGAAGCTAATAGTCCGGCAATTTCTGCAGGAATAACAATGTTTGCTTGTTTGAATTCGTAGTACAAAATAGTTGCTACAGAGCCCCATGGCTTAGCAGTGATATACAGGGGTGTAGAATTTGTGAACGCAAACTTATGATGATCATAAATGTTTTCCACGGTAACGTCAGCTAAATTATCAACTGATTGTGCAGCTTCATTATGGTCAACTAAAACAACTGTTTCCGTATCGGCCTCAGAAATTACACGAAGCGGCTTAACTTTAAAGTAATCTAACGCGAATTGCGTTTCAGCGTTGGGCTCACCTTGCGCGACTGCTTCTGTATCTTGACCTTGTTGGTTCAATAAATAACTTGCAGCGATTGCTGATGCGATTGTATCTGTATCTGGGTTCTTGTGCCCAAAAACTAAAGTCTTAGCCATTAGTTTATCTCCTAGCATTTTATATTTTTATTTTAACAAAAAATAATCATTTTGTCTCAGAAATTGTTAGCGGTTTTATAATCCACGGTTCGCCATTTTTATCGATGTCAACGACGTATTGTCCATTGCCAATACGTTGTGATTCATGATAATCACTTAATTGTAATTCTTGAATTTGATAACGCTTGGTCAAAATAGAAAGTGCTTTCACATTGCTATCAAATATTGTCGCTGTGGCAACTTTATAAGCTACAGTTTTCTTTTGTGTGAAAACGAGAACACCTTTATTACCACGTTTTGAGTGGTTAATTAACGATACTGGCATATACTTAAATGCGCCATTTTCAGCAACAATAGCAACACTTTGTTTATCATCGGTAATAAACAAGGCAGCTTTAATCGTGTCATCATCGCGTAAATCCATTGCCTTGACTCCAGCGGTACGGGAACCAATTTCTGGCACCTCTTTTATCGCGTATCGTAAACCAACACCGTTATGGGACAATAAGAGCACATTTTGGCGCTCAACTTTTTGGAAATACGCAACATTAACAACGTAGCTCATATCTTTTTTGAGCTTAATGGCCATCGAAGATTTCTTTTTATAAGCTTTGGGAACTATATCTACTAAAGTAGTTTGTTTAATAAATCCGTCATTTGAAACTATTGTAAATGCGCCACCTTGTTCGAGATTATCAACAGCAATAGCTTTAATCACAACCTCGTCTTTATCCCAGTTCGATAGTTGCTGTGAAAAATGTTCCCCAGTATCTTTCCATTTTGTATCAGGTAATTCATGAACCGGTCGATAAATCACATTTCCCTTATTGGTAAACATAAACAAATGATTTGTGGTGTTTAGGGTTCCTTGGAAAACAACTAAATCATCTTCTGCCAGACCATTTTCATTATCCGAAGCTTTAAAGGAACGCAAAGATGCACGCTTATAGTAACCATTACGTGACACTAACACTTGAACATCTTCTTCAGCAATCGTTACTGCTGTATCAATTACCAAATTCTCAACTTCTGCTTCAATAACACTGCGGCGTGGTGAAGAATAGGCCTTAGTAATTGCCTTAATTTCTTCGCGAATAACATCTTTCAATGCTGACTCTTCGTGAATAATTTGGTTCAAACGATTAATTTTATCATTCAACTGGGAGAACTCTTCTTCTAATTGCGTCACATCTGTGTTGGTCAATCGATACAATTGCAACGTGACAATGGCTTCAGCTTGTGCTTGTGTAAACTCAAAACGATTAATTAAGTTTTGCGTAGCGTCTTTACGATTCTTAGACGCTCGAATGGTAGCAACCACTTCATCCAATATAGAAAGCATACGGATTAAGCCTTCAACAATATGTTGCCGTGCTTGGGCTTTGGCCAATTCATATGCTGATCGCTTTAATACAACCTCTCTTCGGAACGAAAGGAAAGCTTCTAAACCAGCCTTCAAGCCAACGTGTACTGGTCGTTGATCATGAATAGCAACCATATTGAAGTTATAAGATATCTGCAAATCAGTTTTTTTGAACAAATAAGTTAAAATACCATTGGCATTTGCTTCTTTAGATAATTCAATAACAATAGACATCCCTTCGCGATCGGATTCATCGCGGACTTCTGAAATGCCGGTCACCTCTTTATTTAATCGGATGGCGTCAATTTTTGATACCAAATTTGACTTAACAACCTCATAAGGCAGCTCAGTAATTTCAATTTTTTTCTTGCCAGCGCGAAGATCAGATATTTCTGTCTTAGCACGCACAACGATTTTACCGCGTCCTGTTTTGTACGCTTTTTTTATACCATCAAGTCCCTGAACAATACCACCAGTCGGAAAATCAGGGCCTTTTACATAACGCATTAATTGCGATAAAGTAGCGGCTGGATGATCAAGTAAATAAATTAATGCGGAATTGATTTCTTTCAAATTATGGGGCGGAATCTCTGTTGCATATCCCGCCGAAATACCAGTTGCACCGTTAATAAAAAGACTAGGGATACGGGAAGGTAAAACTGTTGGCTCATAAGTTGTGTCATCAAAGTTCAAAACCATATCCACAGTTTCTTGCCCCAAATCAGCCATCATTTCACCAGCAATTTTAGATAATCGCGCTTCAGTATAACGCATTGCTGCAGCAGGATCATTGTCCACTGAACCATTATTACCGTTCATGTCTATCAGTGGCTCACGAACTTTCCAATCCTGCGATAAACGCACCATGGCTTCATAAATTGATGAATCACCATGCGGATGAAAATTACCCATTACGTTACCAACAGATTTTGCTGATTTACGATATGGATGGTCATAGGTGTTTCCATCCTGATCCATTGCAAACAAAATACGCCGTTGCACTGGCTTCAATCCGTCTCGAATGTCTGGCAAAGCACGTTCTTGAATTATATATTTTGAATAGCGCCCAAAGCGCTCCCCCATCACTGCTTCAAGTGAGAGTTCGGTTATACGATCTGCCATCTAAGTGCGGTTCTCCTTGATTAAAACATCTATAAAATTACTAATTACAAATAAATGTCATAAAAAGTTTAATTTTAAATATTAAGTAATAACCTAACCATAATTTGAATGGTTAGCTGTTTTTATCTAGTGACAAGTGAAATCAATCGTCACCATTCTGCCAAGTCTTAATGACTGGTACACTTTTTTGTTCTTTAAACTTTGTACCTGTTTCATGATTGCGCGCTTTTTCAAAAACATGACTAGACTTTGTGTCATCCCCATCAACTGTGTCCAGAATTGACCCGGCTTCATCCAATGTAAAGTGAACATTGGCTTCAATCCATTCACGTCGCGGATCAACTTTATCACCCATCAACGTAGTGACACGTTTTTCAGCTAACACAGCGTCATCAATTTTAACACGTATTAATGTTCTTGATTCAGGGTCCATTGTTGTTTCCCATAACAATGGCGCATTCATCTCACCAAGTCCCTTGAAACGTGTTAATTCATAACGCGCATCACTCTGACTCGTAATTGATTCTAACTCAGCATTAGTCCAAGCAAATTGGTCTTCCATTTTCTTGGAAGAGTACTTGACGCGGTATAATGGTGGTAAGGCTATGTAGACACGTCCAGCTTCAATTAATGGCCGCATGTACTTATAAAAGAATGTTAGTAGTAAGGTTTGAATGTGCGCGCCATCATCATCGGCATCTGTCATAATAATAATTTTGTTAAATGACGCATCTTCAACTTTAAAATCAGTTCCAACACCGCCACCAATAGCATAAATTAATGTTGATATTTCTTCATTTTTTAAAATATCTGCTAACTTAGCTTTTTCAGTGTTTAGTACTTTTCCACGTAGTGGCAAAATGGCTTGGAATTTACGGTCACGGCCTTGCTTTGCAGAGCCCCCAGCTGAATCACCCTCGACTAAAAAGAGTTCATTTTTATCAGCATTTTTAGACTGGGCAGGTGCTAACTTACCGGAAAGCAAACGATCTTTCGCCCCTTTAGTTTTACCAGTGCGACTTTCGTCACGAGCGCGACGGGCGGCTTCTCGAGCTTCTCGAGCGCGAAGTGCCTTACGGATTAAATTTTGTCCGAAGTCACCATTTTCCATTAAGAAGCGTCCAAGAGTTTCATTAACAACAGAGTCAACAATACCACGTGCCTCTGGCGTTCCTAATTTATCTTTTGTCTGTCCCTCAAACTGCAAAAACTGTTCTGGAACACGCAATGAAATAACAGCTGATAATCCTTCACGGACATCCGTACCTTCTAAGTTTTTATCTTTATCTTTTAGTAAGTTCACTTTTCGTGCATATTCATTAAAAGCCTTTGTCCACGCAGTTCGGAAACCAACTTCGTGGGTTCCACCATCCTGTGTACGGACATTGTTAACAAATGAAAGAAGTGTTTCAGAGTAACCATCATTGTACTGCGCTGCAACATCAACAACAATACCCTCTTGTTCACCCTCAAAGGTCATAACTGGTCCGATAGTTTCTTTGTCTTCGTTCAGAAAACCAACAAATGCTTCAAGACCTTTTTCATAATGATATTCTTCAACACGAATTGGATCAACTCTTTCGTCGGTTAACGTAAATTTAACACCACTCATCAAGAATGACGATTCACGCAAACGTTCTGCTAAAATATCAAATTTATACACTGTAGCACTAAAAATTGTCGCATCTGGCTTGAAAGTAACCGTTGTCCCTGTTGGTTCCTTAGTTTTACCTAAATCTCGTAAGGTACCAACTGGATTACCACCATTCACGAATTCTTCTTGCCACTTATGACCTTCGCGAACAATGGTTACCGTTAAACTCTCCGACAATGCATTAACAACAGAAGAGCCAACACCGTGTAACCCACCTGAAGTCGCATAGCCACCTTGCCCAAACTTTCCGCCGGCATGTAAAACTGTTAAAATAACTTCTGGTGTAGGTTTACCAGACTCATGCATACCAATTGGCATCCCGCGACCAAAGTCTTGTACAGTGATGGCGTTGTTATCATGTATCGTAACGCGAATTTCATTTCCATAGCCACCAAGCGCTTCATCGACAGCATTGTCAACGATTTCATAGACTAAGTGGTGCAAACCACGGCCATCTGTTGAACCGATATACATTCCTGGACGTTTACGAACGGCCTCAAGTCCTTCTAAAATTTTTATTGAATCTGAATCATAATGATTTTTTTCTGGCATATTAATCTATCCTTCGATACACGAACCAGTGTTCGTGCGCTAATGTCAATCTATTTTATCATAGATGAAAATCTTGTTTCTGACAAGTGTCAATATTTTATTTTCAATAAGTTATGCCATATACTACTTAAATATATGGTAAACTTGTACTTACTTTTATATTAAAGGGGTTTTTATGTTTACTACTATATTAATGTTTGTACTCTCTTACTTGATTGGATCTCTGGTACCAGGATTTTGGGTAGGTAAAATATTTTACCATAAAGATATTCGCGATGAGGGATCAGGTAACATTGGTACCACCAATTCATTCCGTGTTTTAGGTATTCGAGCTGGCATAACTGTGCTAGCACTTGATATGCTTAAAGGTACGGCAGCAGGTTTGCTTCCCTTATTATTCCATAGTAGCATTAATCCAATGTTAGTGGGTATTGGTGCTATACTGGGACACACGTTCTCTATCTGGATTGGCTTTAAAGGTGGTAAAGCAGTTGCTACCTCAGCTGGTGTATTACTTGCATATAATCCCATATTCTTCATCATCATTATTAGTATTTTCATTATTTTATTATCAATCAGTTCAATGGTATCTCTGAGCTCTATGATCAGTTTCTCATGTGCCGTCCTAATATCACTATACTATCATGATTGGATACTAACGATAGTTGCTAGCATATTGACCATTTTTGTTTTCTACCGCCATCGTACAAATATTTCCCGAATCAGAAATGGTACAGAAAGTACTATACCATTTGGCTGGTATTATAACCACAAGAAAAGCGCTCATTGAGCGCTTTTTGTGTCAAATAAAATTGTCACCGGTCCATCGTTTGTTAAGCTAACTTGCATATCTGCTCCAAATTCTCCAGTTTCAACCTGTAATCCACTTTTTCTTAATGCCGCATTGAATTGGTCATACAAAACAGTCGCAAATTCTGGTGCCCCTGCTTTGGTAAAACTTGGACGATTTCCCTTTTTAGTATCAGCAAACAACGTAAACTGTGAGATAGATAAAATAGCACCCGAAACATCTTCGATACTAAGATTCATGCGGCCACTTTCATCTTCAAAAATTCTTAAATTATGTATTTTCCGAACTAAATAATCTATATCTACTTGCTCGTCACCATCAGCAACGCCAACTAACAATAAATATCCTTTGTTAATTGCTCCTTTTACTTGGTCGTCAATTTTAACACTAGCTTTGCTTACGCGTTGCAATACAACTTTCATGCTATCTCCATTCTAAAAATACATTTATTTGCTAACATCATACGTGAAAAACGATATCCTATCAAGGACTTTCAAACGTCTTTCAGTTTTTAACACAATTTTTATCATAAAAAGCCTCAAAATTTTTCACTTGAGGCTTACCAATATATTTTGACATATCTTAATGAAATGTACGTTCCACATCGTATACTGCTGGTAGGTTGTTTAGAGAATCCATAATTGCTGTCAGCTGTTCTGAATTTTTGACACCAATTGATAGAGAAACTTGCGCCATTCCGTTTTTTGTCACATGACCGTTAACAGAATTAACATAGCGAGTTCGTCCATTAACACTACGAAGTACATCGTTTAGCAATCCACCGCGATTTTCACCATGCACAGTCAAATCAGCATCATAATTAGGTTTTGACCCATTTTCATCTTCCCACTGTACATCCACAAGACGTTGTCCTTGAAGCTGAGCAGCTCGAATATTTGGGCACCCCACACGATGAACAGAAATACCACGTCCTTTTGTGATATAACCTTTAACATCGTCTCCTGGAACTGGCGTACAACATCGACCTAAACGTACTAATAAATTATCCACTCCTGCAATAACAATGTCATCAGCCGTTGATTTTTGTCGTTTGGTGAAAGCTGTTTCGTCACGAGTAATTTCGTGGCCTTCCTCCAGCATTTCACGTTGCAATTCTGCTGTAGCAGCTTCTTCATTAGCCTCACGTATTTTTTCGGTTAATTTATTAACCACACCAGGTACAGCAATATCGCCAAAGCCTATTGCTGCCAACATATCATCTGGCGTATGATAATGCATCTTATCTGCGGTTTCTTGAATATTTTCTGGCGTCAGAATATCAGAAGGATTGAAATTATTGTCTCTCAAATTTTTTGATAACAATTCACGTGCTGCTGTGATGTTGTCTTCCCTATCCAACTGCTTAAAATACTGCTTAATTTTGTTTCGTGCTCGGCGTGTTGAAACAATCTCTAACCAGTCACGGCTTGGTTTAGCATTAGCAGAAGTGATAATTTCTATAATATCACCAGTTTTTATTTTATAATCCAGTGGTACAATTCGACCATTTATTTTTGCACCCGTTGTTTTAATCCCGATATTTGTATGGATTGAAAACGCCATATCCAATGGTCCAGCACCTTTAGCCAGTTCGAACACATCACCACGAGGTGTAAACGCATAAACACGATCAGAAAACAAATCTCCCGTTACACCATCCATAAAGTCTTCGGCATTTTTGGCATTTTCTTGCAGTTCTAATATGCCTTGGATGACATTTAAAGCTTGCTGACTGTTATCATCAACATTTGCCTCTTTATTTGAGCCCCGATTTTTTTTATATGCCCAATGTGCAGCCACTCCATATTCAGCCACTTCATGCATATGATGCGTACGAATTTGCACTTCCAATGGACGTCCGTCAGGACCAATAACTGTAGTATGTAAGCTTTGATATCCGTTCGCTTTTGGCAAAGCAATATAATCTTTAAAACGGCCAGGAATCGGTGTCCATTTTGAATGTATTGCTCCTAATACAGCATAAGTGTCCGGAATCGAATTCGTTAATACGCGAACAGCCAACAAATCATAAATTTCTTCAAAAGCCTTATGTTTATCCACCATTTTTCGATAAATTGAATAAATATGCTTTGGACGACCATACACATCAACATGACTTAATTCAAGATCTTTTATCGCACCATTAATCTGGTCAACTGCTTCCTGTACGTAGCTAATTCGTTCTTCGCGCTTCATATTCATCAGTGAAGCAATATGATAATATTGCTCGGGATCAATATAACTTAACGATAAGTCTTCAAGTTCCCACTTAATCGTACTAATACCAAGGCGGTCAGCCAGTGGCGCGTAGATTTCCAATGTTTCTTTTGCAATGCGCTTTTGTTTTTCTTCACGTAAAGCGCCTAAAGTACGCATATTGTGCAAACGGTCGGCTAACTTAACAATAATCACACGTATGTCTTTTGACATAGCTAAAAGCAACTTGCGATGGTTTTCTGCAAGCTGTTCTTGTGAACTTTGATATTGAATTTTACTAATTTTTGTTACACCATCAATAATTTGGGCAATTGTTTCTCCAAAATTATCTCGAACATCCTGTAACGTAGCCGTCGTATCCTCAACAACATCATGAAGATAGCCTGAAATAACCGTTGCCGTATCCATCTTCAGTTCTGCCAAAATACCAGCAACTTGAATTGGATGAATAATATATGGTTCCCCAGACTTACGCTTCTGCTCCTTGTGCAACTCTGACGCCCATTCGTAGGCTTTTTTAACATTTTTTGTATCTGATTCAGACATGTATTGTCCGACCATCTCAAGGACTTCCGGTCCTGTATAATGCTTTGTCTTTGCCATATTTTAGCGTATAATGTGTGACCATTTATCGATGTTTCAGTGCTTGATACACTACTGTCTTAGGAAGCTGTATCCACTGATTTCAAAGATGCCGCACACAATTCCCTTCATGGATTCCGGAGAGTACAAAATCACTTATCAAAGCGATTTGCACCTTATTAACGCTTTACAATGCGTACTCTCATTATAAGCAAAATTTAATTTTTTCACAAGCCACGTTTAAATTTGTGCACAAGTGGGTCATAAGCGCTAAAATTAAATAATAAACTTTACTTGTTTAATTATTTAAAAATAGGGAGATAACGTGACTAGTCATGCCAAAAAATCAAGAAAATTCTCTTTGGAAACGTAACGTATTGGTCCTTTGGTTTGGTGTGTTTATGACAGGAATCGCTCTGAGTGAAGTCATGCCATTCCTTTCTTTATACATTGACACCTTAGGCCATTTTAGTAAAAATCAGCTAACATTTTATTCTGGGGCAATTTTCTCTGTTTCATTTTTAGTTATGGCGATTGTGTCCCCCTTATGGGGAAAGCTCGCCGATAGAAAAGGCCGCAAATTAATGATGCTTCGTGCTGCGCTCGGCATGGCGATTATCCTATTTTTAATGGGATATGTCACCAATGTTTGGCAATTATTCATTCTTCGTGCCCTTCAAGGTGCCACGGGTGGTTATATTTCCAATTCGAATGCCCTAATTGCCACACAAACCCCGAAAGAACACGCCGGTCATGCACTTGGCATCTTGGTAACTGGTATGACAGCTGGTAATTTACTTGGTCCACTATTTGGTGGTACTTTAGCTTCAGTCGTTTCATATCGGATGTCTTTTCATATCACCGGTATCATTTTATTTTTGGTATTCATACTGACCATGTTTTTTGTTAAAGAAGAACCTCACGAAGCCCCATCTGATTCAAATCCAACTTCAACAGCTGATCTCTGGCACGCACTACCCAACAAACAACTAATTTTTGGGCTATTTATTACTACAATGTTAGTGCAAACTGTCAATACCTCCATCAATCCCATCATCAGTCTATTTGTCCGTGAGTTAACAAACAACAGTAACAACACTACCTTTCTTGCTGGTGTTGTTGCAGCAATGCCTGGTATTGCAACAGTTTTTGCAGCGCCACAGTTTGGAAAAATTGGTGACCGCGTGGGTACACACAGAATGATAAAAATTGGTTTTTGTATTGCTATCGCTGCATTAGTTCCAACAGCATTTGTGACAAGTGTCTTCATGCTAATGGTATTTCGATTTATTATTGGTATTAGTGATGCTACCATGTTGCCAGCTGTGCAAACCTTACTATCTAAAAATTCCCCCTCAGCAATGACTGGACGAATCTTCAGCTATAATCAAAGTTTCCAATCAATCGGAAGTGTCATGGGCCCAATGTTTGGTGCCTTAGTAGCCAGTGTATTTGATTATCGAGGTATTTTTATTTTCAGTGCTTTGCTAATTGTATTAAATGCTATCTTGTTTAACTTTAACACCAAATCTTTGAGAAAATAAGCATACAAAAAGGATGAACTTTATGATTCATCCTTTTTGTATGCTTCAAGTTTGTTCAAGTCAACAGTTGCTTCGGTCCATCTTTGTAATGGCACATAATCGTGGCGCTTATTAAAAGATAATTTTTCTTGTGTTAGCACAGCAATACTTTGATTATTTTCTGTCAAAAATACTTGCCCAATATGTTTGTACTTTCCCTTTGTATGTTTTCCAGTTCGCCACCTGTGCAAAGTCGCGCCATCTTTAGGAACATAGTTTCCAGACAAATCCTGCTCAACTACAATACCTGTAAACAAATGTGTTTCATATTTGTCTTTACTCATAATATTTGATGCCCACTCCTAATTCAAATCTTGTACCGTCAATAGGCTCCGTGGGTTGCAAGTGGAGCTCATAATCAATATTGGAAGCCACTAAGCGGACATCTGTTTGTAGTGTCAATTTATTAACATTATCCAATAACTTTCTATCTTGCTCCGTCATCCGATCTAACAATGATCGAACTGTCATACGTAGCCACTGAACCTGCATTACTTTGCTTATAAAGGCAACTTGTCCAAATGGCATAGGACGTAACCATGTATCATAACTGATGTTTGAGACTTCGACATGTTCTACCCAATCATTACCATTTTGGCACCAAATTACCTGGTACACGCCTGGATTTTCCAGATGTGTTTGCGTTAGCTCTTTTGGCAAATCAACAATTTGTGGCACAATTCGCATTTCACCAACCATATGTTGAGTGATGTTAATTGGATAAACTCGATGTCCATCAGAAAATACGTTTAGGGCAAATTCAGTTTGTGTTGTTTCCGGTCCACTTGGTGTATGCTTTTCCTTTGGCAAAATCAACACGTTCTGATTGAGTTCGCGTAATGCCGTAATTAACTTACGTCGATTTCCTGGAACAATTATGGCTATCGGATTTTCAAGTTCAACAACCTTCATGACGTCTGAAATTTCCAATGGCTCTAAATATTGCTTATCAGCCAAATTTTGCATCAGCGTTGCATCACTAGCGTTATTATTCATAATCACAGTATGGTATTGTAAGCGTCGTAGTTCAGATAAAACAACGGTTGTCGCATAACCACCAGATGCAGCATCCCCTAATCTAAAGGCCCCACTACCGATGACCAGAACAGTATTATCACTTACTTGTTCAGATTCATTTTCTTCTTCGTAAGTCGAGTAATATTGACGTGCATTCTCTGGAAACTCACCAGCCGATGGTTCTAAAGCTTTATAAGTTGGTTCAATGTTGTGCTCCTTTGTTAGAGCCCGAATAATTTTAAAATCTGTATCCCAAAAAAGAGCAATCAATCCATCTGACAAGCCATACCTTTTACCACGTCGCAATGATACGATACTGTCAACATCTTTTTCAATGTCTAGTTCTAATTGTAATAAGTGTCCTAATTGGTAAAAGTAAAATTCATCAATATTAGTCAATTCAGCTAATTCATCAATTTCGTAACCACGTTTAATGGCTTCAATGAGTAGTAACACACGATTATCTTCAGGATGAATCAGCTGCTGAATTAATGCGTCATCACTAACATGTGCCATATTTGTTGGTGAAAATGTGGCATTGTTAAAATGTGCTGAGCGAATGGCTTTTTCTAGCGCCTCAATGAATGTACGCCCAAATCCAATCGTCGAGCCAACAGATTTTTGTATACTATTCAGCTGTCTATTCACTGAAACATTGGACTCTTCTAACTCACCGAAGGGAAAAATTGGCAACTTTACCGTGATATGATCCATCATCGGTTCCATCATAGCCATTTTTTGACCAAAATCGTGTGAAAGCACAATGTCTTCTAACGCAATACCCATCGCCAAGTTAATGGCTACTAGCATTACTGGATATCCAGTTACAAGCGCCATACGACTGGACATTTGATCGATATAGGGTGAAACCTTAATAATATAAATTGCACCAGTCGTATCGTCAAAAGCAAATTGAACGTGCATTACACCTTGTAGTTCTAATAAATCAGCAACTTGGAAAGCATACATTCTCATTTTTTCCAAAATTTGGTCTTGAATCGTTAATGTCGGCGACACACTTAACGAATCAGCAGTATGAATGCCAATTGGATCCATGTCCTCACTGGCACCGATTTTCATCTTGTTCCCGCGAAAATCTCGTAACACTTCCATTCCAATTTCTTTCAATCCATTTATGGCTTTAGAAATAATGATTTCTTGCGTCATTGACTGTGTTTTGGCATTATCAATTGCTTCTTCAAATTCATCTAACCGTTCAACCATCTGACGTGTATTAGTGCTTTTTGGATGCAAAGATCTAATCATTAATGGTACCTGAAGCTCACGTAACAATTCGTTTGCATCATCTTGCGCTTTGACAACATGGCTTGTGATAACTGGTAAACCCGCTTCTGCCATAAATTTCGTAAAATCAGCAAGATTATTAATCCGTAGTAACATATCAATGCTTAATCCAAGAGTTTGAGGTACTAAACCATCCCCATGCTCCCATGACTGCACAACATCTGCCCATAACCTGACCGCGCGCACGCCACCAAAAAGTGGTAGCACAGTGTCAATATGGTTATGCTTAATAACCTGTTTAACGTTTTCAACTGTCAAAGGTTTCCAAATCGTTTCAGCCGCTAAACTTTCTAGGGACAATGCGTAAGGGTTTTCGTCAATTAGAAAGACATTGATGCCATGTCCCTTTAATTCAGGCATGACCTGATAAATAGATGCATCATGCTCCGATTCAAGACCAAAATCATTTGATCCCGCACCAATGAATAAAATATTTTTAGCTGTGATGTTCGACATAATCTTCTACCGTTTCAAAAAAATCTGCAAATACTGCTGTCGCTTCATATGGTCCTGGAGCTGAATCTGGGAAAAACTGTACACTAAAAGCTGGATAATCACGGTGACGCAATCCTTGTACAGCACCATCTACTAAATCACGATAGGTAACAAACAATTTCTTGTGATCAAGTAACGCTTCGTCAACCGCGTACCCTTGGCCCTGCATTGCATAAAAAATTTGCCTAGAAATAATTTCTTGAATAGGATGGTTCATGCCGTGATGTTCAGATGGGAGTGCCACCAATGTTGCATCATTGGCTAAAGCAAATAATTCATGGCCCAAGCCAATACCTAGTAACGGCGCCTTTGTTTGCAATACTCTGATCAACGTAAAAACGCTTTCTGGCAGTGAGCGCGGATCGCCAGGACCTGTAGATAGGATAATGCCATCTGGATCTAAGGTTAATACTTCATCAACACTTGTTGTATATGGTAAAACAGAAACATTGGCATCGTAATCCCCTAACATGCGAAGAATACCATGTTTTAAACCGAAATCTATTACTACAATATGACGACCACGCCCGGGGTTAGCATATGGCTTAGAGGTCGCTGTATTTTGTACTTGTTTGTTTGTTAAAACTGTCGCTACTAATTGATCTACTGCGTGATCATCAGCGTAGTCCACAATTGTAGCTTTTTGTGGCCCAGTTTCTCGCAAATGTCTGATCAATTTTCGTGTGTCAACTTGATACAACCCAGGAATATTGTGTTGCTTCAGGAAACGATCTAAATTCATACGACGTTGTCGATTGACTGAGACCTCAGCCAAATCATGTACAATCATTCCTCTTACCATTGGTTTCACCGATTCATAAGCCTCAGCATGAATGCCCGCTGCCCCGATAACAGGCATCGAAAAGACAATCATTTGCCCATCGTAAATTGGATCTGTGATAATTTCTTGATAACCAGTCATGGCCGTATGAAAAATGATTTCCCCAAAAGTAGTGGCAGGTGCACCAAAGCCAAGGCCCTCAAAAACCGTGCCATCTTCTAGGATTAAATGTCTAATCATAAGCTATAATTCTCCAAACTGCTGTATGCAAATAAATTGTATTGTATACACCATTAAAGTAACAGATTATCTGTTATTTACTTCCCCACAAAAATATCAATTGATCCTTAGATACCAAAAAAGTTATTAATGAACAATTTCAACTGCATCTTTTCCATCAATTTCTTGCACAAAGACTTTAATTTTTTCATTCTGTGCGGTGGGAATGTTTTTTCCAACAAAGTCTGCTCGAATAGGCAATTCTCTGTGTCCACGATCCACCAAAACAGCTAGTGAAATTGTTTTAGGACGACCAATATGAATCAGTGCATCCAATGCTGCTCGAATAGTTCGCCCTGTAAACAATACATCGTCAATTAAAACAATATTCTGTTCGGAAATGTTCAATCGCTCTTCTGAGTTCAAACCTAAATCGTTATGCTGGTCAGGTTTATCATCACGAAAGTTAGTAATATCAATAGCCATGACCGGAATTTGAACACCTTCTAATTGTTCTAAACGATCTGCAATACGGCGTGCAAGATACTCGCCGCGTGTTTTGATTCCTACCAGAACCAAATTTTTACCACCCTTATTACGCTCAATTATCTCGTATGTAATACGAGTTAACGCGCGCTGTAATGAGGCATTATCTAAAACTTCTTTATTTGGCATATTCATCTTCCTCTCTATTAATCGGTGTCAATGTTGATAAAGCAAATTCAAAGTAATCTGGTAATGGACTGTCAAATGACAGTTCATCGCCTGTTGTAGGTTGCTCTAAAGTTAGTGTCTTAGCATGCAACAATTGCCCATTCAACTGTATACCATCTAGCTTCTGTGCCGTACCGTATACCGGATCTCCAACAACTGGATGACCAATGTAGCTCATATGCACTCTTATTTGGTGCGTTCTACCAGTTTCTAAATTCACTTGTAACAGCGTATAACCCACGTATCGTTTTAAGACATGAAAATGCGTGACAGCCTCACGGCCCCCTTCAATAACTGCTTGCTTTTTTCGATCAATTTTATGACGTCCAATCGGGGCTTCAATTGTTCCTGAATCTTCTGTAAATTCACCACGGACTAGCGCGTAATACACGCGCTGGTTTTTATGAGATTTTAACTGTTCGGATAGTGAACGATGAGCCTTATCGTTTTTTGCGACCATTAGTAGACCGCTAGTATCGCGATCAATGCGATGTACTATTCCAGGTCGGAATTCACCATTGATGGTTGACAATGGTGAATGATGAAGTAATGCGTTCACCAATGTACCAGAACTATGCCCTGCAGCAGGGTGCACGACCATTCCTTGTGGCTTGTTTACAACAATAATATCATCGTCTTCATAAATAATATCAAGCGGAATATTTTCAGCTTCAATCGTTGTTTCTTGAGTATCAGGTGGTGTAATAGATATTGTATCTCCACTGACAACTTTATATGAGCGTTTTACTTTATGATTGTTAACTAAAATCGTACCATCCACTAACCAATTTGAGAGTGTAGTACGTGAGTAACTCAGATTTTCTTTCGATAATACAGCATCAACACGCCCAGCTTGATCTGTTATATGAATTAATATTTTATTTGTCATCAGTATCCATGTAATCCTTAATTTGTTGCACAATGTTTTTTGTAAGATAATATTTTCGTTCTCGATCAGCACGAACAAATGATAAAACATGACCATTCAACTGCCAATGTTCAATATCTTTCAAAGAAATTTTTTCATACTCTGATAATAACACCCGACCCAAAAAAAGATTAGGTCCAGCGATGTAAACACGTCGACGAACGACTAATAGTACGCCTAATAAAATCATCACCATCATAAACAAAATTGGTAGGATTTCAAGTTTGAAACTCATTTCATCCCAAACGACAATACTACCCATAAAAAATATACCCCACCACAACCAACTAATTTTACCAGTTGAATCCAGTGGTTGAAAAAAACCGCGTTTTGGTATCATGTGTTGCCCTTTTCTGTAAACGTATTCAACTAATATTTTACCAGATTTCAATTAAAGGAATGTAAAAACTTACTACTAACAAAGCATAGTTTATTATTATCCTCAATGTGTGATTCGACGACAACATATAATATTTCAACAAAATTTGTTATACTTCCAGTATACGTTCAATTAAAAGGAACCCTATATGATTACACTATATGTTGACGCAGCACGTGACGTAACTACCGGCCGTTCATCAGCTGGCTCAGTTTTAATTGTTGATAAAGTACAAAAGCAGCTAAAAACCGCCTTGAGAGAGACTGTTAATAATCATGAGGCTGAATTTTTGGCTGTTCTTTGGGCATTAAAGCAGCTACCTAGCAATGAAAATGTACAAATATATAGTGATTCAAAAATCGTAACCGATGCCTTACATAAATCTTATGCAAAACACTACCAAGGACTTGTTGATGAAATCAATCTACAATTGACACCATACCCTCTAGTCTTGATCAATTGGGTTCCAGAAAAAGAAAATCGCGGAGCTCATAATTTAGCTTTGCAAGCACTAAAAAACACGAACCATTAAAGTTCGCGTTTTTTAATTAGTTACAATACTAGTTGGTACGCCCACCGAACACCATTAATTTCTTCTCCTTCATTAATGTGCACAATGCCACGTTTCTCAAATCCATTGCCTGTGATAACAGCTTGCATTGGCAAGTTACCTGGATGAGTATCAATTCGAAAATCACTTGTACCGTTTCCATAGAAAAGTGTCAAAATAGCAGTCATGAATCGCTGCGCCAATTTTTGCCCTCTGTACTTATCAAGAATAGCAAAGCGATGAATGCCAATGTAATCCGTTTCAACATTAAGCCACTGGCCGTCCTCTATCAGCGTATATATCGGATCTTCACCTGCTAATATTGCTGTATATCCCGCAACTTGATGATCCACAACCAACACGAATCCTCTTTGCAATGCTAAGTCTTCCTCAATCGTATCTTGATTAGGATACCCCGATTGCCACTGTGAGAGTCCTTGTTCTTTCAGATAATAACGGGCATTATTAATGATTGATACAATTGATTTTATATCCTCCTCATGCGCCCGTCGCATATAAACTGATGTCATATTCCCGTCCTTATAAATTAGAAATAATTTATTTTATCATAAAAATTATAATAGGACAATCATAAAATTTTTACCGTTCTCTTTTCTTCACAATAACTTTCCAAACGATTCATAGCTATCTCTAGCATGTCCAGAGACGCCGCATAACTAATTCGTACATATCCTGCACCACCCGGGCCAAATCCTGATCCAGGAACGACTGCCAATTGTTGCCTATCAACCAGGTCATAAGCAAACTCCACGTCATTTTGATTTAAATCTGCAGGTATTTTAGCAAACATATAAAATGCGCCACTTGGTGTTGCCATTTCAAACCCTAGTTTTGTCATTTTTTCAACTAAGTAGTCGCGTCTTTTTTTATATTGCTCTTTCATCCATAATGTATCGTCCTTACTTTCTGAACTTTTAAATGCTTCAGTAGCCGCTGCCATTGCAGGATTTGAAGGTGTCATTATGACAAAACCGTGCACCATATTAATTTTTTTCATTAAAGCCGCAGGACCCGCCAAAATACCGATTCGATAGCCTGTCATGGCATGAGACTTTGATACGCCATTAACAACAATTGTTTGTTCTGGTAAAATGCTAGCCATTGAAACGTGAGGTGCATCATAGCTCAATTCAGAATAGATTTCGTCTGAAATGATTAAAATATTTGTTTCTCGTACCACGTCTGCTAAGTCTTTCAACTGTTCTGCTGTGTAGGTCACTCCAGTTGGATTAGAAGGATTGGTGATAATAATTGCTTTGATATGATCTTCGGTAGCAATGATTTCACGTAAATGGTCTGGTGTTAGTACAAATTCGTCTTCCGAAACGTCAATAAACACTGGGTGTCCGCCATTAATGCGTGTCATTTCAGCATACACTGGATAGGCGGGCGTCGGGATCAAAATCTTATCATCTGGATTCAAAATTGCTGCCAATAATGTATAAAGACCTTCTGTAGCACCAACTGTTGTAATGATTTCTTCAGCTGGGTCAAAATCAAGCCCATAACGATCATTTAAAAAGTCACTAGCTGCTTGACGTAGTGTTTTCTTTCCTGCTGAAACTGAGTAATGTGAATCATCTGCACTAATTGCAGCTAAGGCAGCTTCTTTAATATGCTTAGGCACTGAAAAATCTGGCTCACCAATTGTTAGTTTCAGGATATTAGGAATATCACTAACTTTTTCATCGAATGAATGGATTGGGCTAGGCTTTACCTTATTTAAATTATCATTAAAAATGCCGACTTGTTCTAACTTTGACTTAATCATATTGAATCCTCATTTCATTGTTGCTTTATTCTAACAATGATGAATTATTTTTTCACGAAAATATTGTACAAAGAAAAAATTTGTCATTGGTCATATCGCACAAGTAGTCACCATGAAAATAAAAAACAAGAGATCAATGATCTCTCGTTTTTTATCTAACACGCTTACCCCAATACTGGAAGTAATCGACACGTAATGCCCCATTATATAATTTGCGTCGTTTTGTTGCTTTTTCACCGAAAGATTTTTCAAATTCCAAGTCGCTAGTTAAAATATACTTACTCCAACTTGGCAGATTACGATAAACAGTACCCATTTGCTCGTATAGCTCACGGGCGGCTTCAAGTTCACCTAAACGTTCACCATAGGGCGGATTAGTCACCAGTACACCGTTAAGCTTATCAGTTGTCCAGTCTTTGGCGGCTAGCTGTTTGAAAGTGATATCCTGACTAAGTCCCGCATGTTTTGCGTTTTCTCTGGCAATATCAACCATATTTTCGTCAATATCAAACCCTTCGATATCAAGAGTGCGGTCATAATCAGCTTGCGCTTCAGCCGCATCACGAACTTCGTCTGACAATTTTTTATCAAACCAGTCCATGCTTTCAATATCAAAATCACGAATTAATCCAGGTGCGATATTACGACCAATTAATGCTGCCTCAATCGCAATCGTTCCAGAACCAGTTGTTGGGTCAACAAATGGACGATCTGGGTGCCAATTTGTCAGCAAAACTAGTGCCGCTGCAAAGTTTTCTTTTAATGGTGCACCACCTTTATTCACACGATAGCCACGCTTAAATAAAGACTCCCCTGTTGTATCCAAGGTAACCATAACGTGATCTTTATCAATCATCACTTCAAGTTGTGCAAAATACCCATTTTCAGGCAATCGTGTTCGAATATGATAAGCTTCTTGTAATCTATTGACAATTGCTTTTTTAGTAATGGCTTGAACATCTGGCACACTAAATAACTCAGACTTTTTTGAACGTCCAGCAACGGGGAATTCTGAATCATAGTTCAAATAATCCTCCCATGGTAACGCTTTAACGCCCTCAAACAGCTGATCAAATGTCGTCGCATCAAACTCACCCACAATAATCTTAATTCGATCCGCTGTACGAAGCCAAATGTTAGTATTCAATATATCTTTTTGTGTACCGTCAAAACGTACTCGATAATTTTCAACTTGATGTTCATAACCCAAGCGTTCTAGCTCTTTACCAACAAGAGATTCCAACCCTGCTGCTGCTGTCGCCATTAAATGATATGTTTTTTCCATGATTTTCCTTTATAATTAGCGTATGAGATTAACTGATTTAGAAGATTTAACACAATATATGTCACTTGATACAAAATTATTAGTGCAAACTGAGGGATTTGTTAATCCAGTGACAGAAATAAAATATGCAAATAATCATTCGGATATTTTATTGCTAGCTAGTGATCAGACTAATGCGATGACGCTATCACAACTATTCGCACGTTTGCGTACACTACCGGCTAATACTATTCTTCTCACAGAAAATAATCAGCCCATTTTTGGTTTTCATCTTGATAATCACTACAATATTATTTTTAAATAATTAATCAATAATATTGTTATATGTTACACCACGTCTGCGCTGCTTAGAGACCTGCGCTGCCTGTGGTGTAGTAATATTGTCACGTTGCCAGTTGGCTAAAATTGTTTCAATATAACGCAAACTACGGGCATTATTTGCAACAGCCTCTTGAATGGCCAATAACATCATCACTGGCTCAAAATGATCCTGGTCGAACCAATGCCCAACAGTTTGCATTTCCATTGGTGATAACGGACGCCCAAATTCTGCCTCTAACGTCTGCATAATCTCACGACGAGCACTCTTACCATCTGACACAATTTCCGACCGTTGTGTCGTTTGACCATCTAATAGCTTTTCGTATAATGGTGTAAAATCATAAGTTTCAGTCTGAATACTGCCACCTACCACCTGCATCAAATCTCGTCTTATCAAACTCTGCAAACGCGTAATAACAATTTTTTCGGTCGTATGCATTACCTGGGCAATAGCTGCCGGTGTAGCTTGATCTCCCCGACCTTGAATACGCTCCACCTGCATATACAATGCTAAATCATCATTATCTAGACCAACATCTTGATAATGTAACAACAAGTCATTACTTACGCCAGTGTTACCAGCCTGAATATACTGTTGTAATCTTTTTTCTAACGTCATATTTCCTCGGTTTTAAAAACGTCCAAATAAATTGGACGTTTTTCTTATATAAATAGTGTATCACATTCGAATAAGAATACTATGCTACAAAACTATAATTAAGGACGTAAGCGATTGGTCATTCGTGGAAATGGAATGGCTTCACGAATATGCTCCTCACCGGTTACAAATGTTACCATACGTTCCAACCCCAGGCCAAATCCTGAATGCGGCACTGAACCGTACTTACGCAAATCAAGGTACCAAGCATACTCATCCATATTCAACCCCAGTTTTTCAATTTCCTTCTTCAGGTAGTCATAATCCGTCTCACGTTCTGATCCACCTATAATTTCTCCATAACCTTCTGGAGCTAATAAATCAGCTGAAACAACAATGTCGTCTCGTGTTTTATGGCGCTTCATGTAGAATGGCTTAATTACTTTTGGAAAGTCAACAATAAACACGGGTTTAGCAAAGTGATTAGCCAAGAACGTTTCTTCGGGTGAACCAAAATCAACGCCCCACTCCACATCAAAATCATTATCTTGTAATAATTTAACTGCATCATCATAGCTCACACGTGGATATGGTAACTGCGTATATGACCGAAGTAGATCCTTGTCACGCTTGAGAATGTCAAGTTCTTGATCATTATTCTCGAGCACCTTTGAGATTAAGAAAGCAATATAACGTTCTTGGAGTTTCAAGCTTTCCTCTTGATCCATAAAGGCCATTTCAGGTTCAATCATCCAAAACTCAGTCAAATGACGTCTCGTCTTAGATTTTTCTGCACGAAATGTTGGCCCAAATGTAAATACTTTGCCAAATGCCATTGCGCCAGCTTCAGCATACAATTGACCAGTTTGCGACAAGAATGCTGGTTCGCCAAAATAATCCGTTTCAAATAATTCAGTCGTTCCTTCTGGTGCAGATCCAGTCAGCACAGGGGCATCTATTTTCGTGAAGCCTTCTTTGTTAAAAAACTCGTATGTTGCTGCAACAAGTGTATTACGAATTTTTAGAGTAGCAAACGGCTTTAGATGGCGTAAATACAAATGACGTTCGTCAAACAAAAATTCAGTTCCATGCTCTTTAGGTGTAATTGGATAGTCATGACTTTCACCAATTACTTTAATATCAGAAACAGCCATTTCATAACCGAAAGATGAACGAGCATCTTCATGAATTTCACCAGTAACATAAATACTAGTTTCTTGCTTCAAACTTTTAGCAGTTTCAAACACTTCTTCTGACACGTCAGCTTTAGCAACAACCCCTTGGAAGAAGGCTGTGCCATCACGTAATTGTAAGAATGCTATTTTGCCACTGCCGCGCTTTTGACGGAGCCAAGCCCCAATAGTCACTGTCTTTCCAACAAAATTCTTTGCATCAATAATCTTAATTTTAGGTATTTCTTCAGTCATCACTATATTAATCTTTCGTATATTTTTTAAAGAATTGCATCAAACGTAAAACTGCTTCATTAAGGGTATCTTGGTCTTTAGCATAACTCAAACGCAGATATCCTGGCATTCCGAATCCCTCACCGGCAGGCAAAGCAACATGTGCTTCTTCCAAAATTTTCGTTGATAATTCAACAGTATTACTTACGCCAACAAGTTTCATTAACTTTTCATCAACTTGTGGAAATAAATAAAAGGCACCTTGCGGCTTTATATCAACATGTACGCCATTAATTTTGTTTATTGCCTCAAAAGTCGTATTTAATCTTTGTTCAAACGCTTGACGCATCTTTTCAACAGTGTGTTGTTCCCCATTCAATGCCTCAATTGCTGCGTATTGAGCCGCTACCGTTGGATTGGAAGTCATGTGTCCCAATAACTTATTCATCGCCGAAATAATTTCTGAGCTCGCTAAAGTCCAACCTATACGCCATCCTGTCATTGAGTATGCCTTAGACACGCCATCCACAATAATCATAGCACTGTTTTCAAGAGGTTGTAACTGTAGCCCAGATGTAAACTCAGCGCCATTATAAACAAGTTGACCATATATTTCGTCTAAAATAACATAGGCCCCATGTGTATTTGACCAATCTAGAATGTCTTGAATCTCTTGTCGACTGTAGACTTGTCCAGTTGGATTGGTAGGAGAATTGACAATAACCAACTTAACTGTTTTTTTTATTTTGTCCAAATCTGAAACGGTTAACTTCATCGACGAGCTTTCCGAATGAACTTCTATCAGTTCACCTCCAGCTAGCTTGATTTGTTCAACATAACTTACCCACTCCGGAGCAGCAGTAACGACTGTGTCACCAGGATTCAGTAAAACCTGCATCAATACATACAGTGATAATTTTGCGCCTGTCGTTACGGAAATATTTTGAGTAGTAACACTTGCTTCATACCGCTGAGCGACATTTTCAACAATCGCCTGTTTTAATGCAGGTAAACCACTGGCTGGTGTATAAAAACTTGTTTTTTGTGCTTGAATCGCTTCAATAGCTGCATCAGAAATATTTTTAGGTGTTTGAAAATCAGGTTCACCTACGCCTAAATTAATGACATCGATACCCTCTGCTTGCATTTGTTTAGCAAGGGCGTTCATAGCTAACGTTGGAGAAGCAGTTATGGCATTCACACGATTCGAAAAAGTCTTCACTTTATAGTTACCTCTTACATACCTGAAATGGCACGATACGTCTTTCCTGATTTAAAGTCTAATGTTAAATAATTCAATTTATTGTCCTGCCCTTTATAACTAATTTCCCAAACTAATACACCTTGGTATTCACTTATATTAGCTGAATATAACTTTTTTGGCTTGTATTTGTTAGTTATCAGTTTTTTGAGCTGACTATCTGTCATCCCTGATGAACGATTATATGTTTTTATCTTATTATTGCGAACAATTGCAACTTTTTGAGTACCAGTCGTTGTTTGTCCTAGAACGGCATAAGTAGTCGTCTTTCGATAATTAACAGATACTTGTGTTACTGTTGCAATGCTCGTCTTCTCACGTACTAATTTTTCAACTCGATTTTCTGCCTGGCGCATTGGAGCTAATGAAACGTAAAAATACCCCAAAATAAAGGCTGCTAGGATAATCAGAATGCCGATTATTATGAACCAGAAGTGCGCCCAATGAATGCGCGCTTGACGATGTCGCTGGCGGATTCGAATATCATCTTTAAATTGTATCATTTTTTGAACCCTCCATAATGGCACGTACACATGATATTATACCAAAAAATATGGTAATTTTGATCTGCGAGTTAGATGTTATGCAATAATCGATCATATTGCTGTTCTAAACCTTTTTTCAAGTTCATCTGTTCAACGACAATTTGTTGCTTAAATCGATTACGTTGCATAGCATTTAGTTGAGAAACTAATATACCATTTTGATGACGTTGCATTTGGGTTAAAACATAAGCTAAACGTGATACAGGTTGCCATACTTCTCGTTCTGGAACAATTACAATTGCAGGTAATTCCTGCTCTCTAAGCCACATAGTGGAGAAAATTTTTGGGGTAACAATAATAATATTATTTCGTTTGGTTTGACTCTGTCGTTGTATTTTTTCCAACGAGCCAGTAATTCCCTCCGCGACAATATTATAATTTGTTGTCACCGCATATTTTATTTTTTGGTACCAATGATTAACCCGTTCTTCATTAGGGACAATTAATAGTATTTCTCCAACATTACGCTGCGTAATAGCTTGTAAATGGACTATCGGAGACGAACGTTGCAATTGTACAACATGAATTGGTTGTAAATCATTATGAACTAATTCACGCTCAACAGTAAAGGACTCCGGTACATCACGTAAGAATTCCGTAACCTCTGTTGGTAAAAACTCACTAACAATTAATAATTTATGAACATTGGAAACAAATTCTTCTTGATAAATCGCACGTTCCAAAATATCGAATACGACTTCAGTTTGAGTTTGTCCGTTAACTTCGGAAAATTCATTTGCCACCACAATGTCATTTTGTAACTGTAAGCGTCTAATCTTCAACAATTGATCTCGAGTATCTTGGAACTCACGAGGAATACTATTTTCGCTAATTTCAAACAATTCCTTTAAATGTAATATTATCAATAGAAACCGTTCCACACGCTTTAAATTAGCTCGTTGATTATCGGACTGCAATATTTGTTTTAATAATTTTAATGCTTCACTTAAACTCTGCCGAATAAATAAGCGTTGTTTATGCGTCAAACCAGCTATCTCTTGATGATTCAAGCCTTTTAAAGTGTTTTGATACTGCGTAACATTTAAAGAAACGTGAAAATAATCATGTAAGTCATCCACAAATTGCGTTGGCGTTTCCATGACAACAACTGGCCATTTTTCAATCTTTTTCGCTTCGCGTAATTTTTGGCTTTGCAAAAAATATGTGCTGAAGTTCATGATAATGATATTAGCTTGATGGGCACTTTTATAAGCCTTTTCGAAAAATTGCGCACCACTGTCACCACGAATTGATGACACGTAGTCATCATTTTGAACACCTACCGAAATTTCTCGAAGTAAACCAGTTTTTGTTTGCGTCAGCCAAACCAAAACACGAGCTTTAAAAAATTGAATTTGCAGTGTATTTTTTTCTTTTAAAGTTTGAGCAAACTTTTCAACATCTATATATTCTGAAGGCTTATACAAAATAGCACTTTGTATTGGTCGGCTAAATAGTTTTGTAAGATTAGTAATAATATCTACTTGCTGAGCTTGTAAACTCTCATCATTAGTCAATAAAACCGCTGTTTTTCCACTTAGAATAACTGGAACTAAATAGGCCAATGTCTTTCCAACTCTCGGACCGGTCAAAATGGTCAGCAAGCCATCGGTACGTTTATTTAAGAATTGATTGGCACGATCCATTAAACTGTTCTGTGCAACATTTGTCGTTAACCACTGCCCAAATAACTTTGTCTTTTCGCCACTTGTTTCTGGATAATCAACTTGCACAGATTTAGAAGTATGAATTGATTGTTCTGCTGTAGGGGTTAACAAAGCGACTTGCTCAACAGTACCAAAATTTTGCTTGTTTTTTGAATGAACAAGCTTTAAAAATTGCTGTGTTTGACGCAGTAACGGCCAATCACCTTGTTGCAATTGTTTTAATGTAATGTCTGGTAATTCTTCAAGTTTTTTCCAAAATTTCAAAAACAGCAAAGCCGTGGCATGTGCATCCGCATTGGCACGATGTGCATTTTTGAGCGTGATATTTAAATAGGTCGTTAAATCTAATAAACGATATCCTGGCGCTGTTGGAAACAATATTTGAGCAAGCTGTACTGTGTCGATAGCGGCGGATTTTAAGAGTGGAAAACCAGTTCTTTCGAACTCATCATTTAAATAGGGATAGTCAAAATTAACATTATGCGCAATAATCACTGCATCTTGAAGTAAGTTTTGCAATAATGGTGCAATTTCTTCGAAATACGGTGCGTTCTGCACATCATTTTGTGATATATGCGTGAGCTGTTGAATCTGACGATCAATTAATTGGCCTGGATTGACGAAAGATTCAAAATGATCAATAATTTGACGTTTCTTTATAAATGTCATACCAATTTGAATAATTCGTCCACCTTTTTTTACGCTATGTCCTGTGGTCTCAAGATCGACAACCACGAATGTATCGTTGGCGTTCATATAAAGCACCTTTCTAAACGTGCGTGCTAGCACTTTTTATGTGAGAATTACGCTGTTTACTACACAATCATTATGCGCACTAAACAACGCAATTCTCTTTTATATTTTACACTAAATACTACTGTGCGGTACAATAGTAAAGTACATCTGGAGAAATTTATGTTAAGTCAAATGAATGGCGTAGGTCAATCCCACGCAAAAGCAATATTAATCGGCGAACACGCCGTTGTTTATGGCGAACCTGCCATTGCAATTCCTCTACCAAATATGACGGTCACTGCTACATTGAGACCAGCATTTCGTGGTCAAACAATTGATGGTGCTGAATTTCATGGTGATTTAAGTGAACTTGGTGCAAACGTTGAAGGTATCCGCCAGCTATTATTGCGCCTAATCAATAAATTCAAAATGACTAATGTGCCATTCCTTCTTTCTATTGAATCAAATGTTCCTCAAGAGCGAGGATTTGGTGCTTCAGCTGCTCTAGCAACTGCGATTACAAGAGCATTTTTTGATTACTTTAACACAACTTTAAGTAATACGGAACTGAACTACTTCACAAACGTTGAAGAAGTCATCTCTCATGGATCGCCTTCTGGACTAGATGCCACCACCGTTAATTCGAGCAACCCTATTTGGTTTATCAAGAACGAAACAATGGAAAAATTTGAAATGAACTTATCAGGCACGTTGGTATTAGCCGATACAGGTATCCATGGTCAAACCGTTCACGCTGTCAGTATAGTCAAAGAATTTTTGAGTAACGATCAAGAACGCGCTTGGTCAACAATTAGTCATCTCGGACAAATTGCTGAAAAAATACGGATTGATATTTCTGAAAATAATCCTGAGCATTTAGGCTTGATGTTTACAGCAGCCCACCACGAATTACAATCATTGGGAATTTCACATCCTAAACTAGACAAATTAGTAAACGCTGCTACACATGCTGGTGCTTTAGGTGCAAAACTCACTGGAGCTGGCATTGGTGGTGCTATGTTTGCTTTAGCTAGAAATAACAATGACGCAATCGCAATTGCCAATGCTCTCAATAAAGCTGGCGCACAGAATACATGGATTCAACCCTTATGAAAGTTACTGCCCATACAAATATCGCCCTCATAAAATACTGGGGGAAAAAAAATACGGAACTGAACTTACCGACAACTAGCTCACTTTCATTAACACTAGACAAGTTTTACACAACAACTTCTGTGGAACCTGCCAAGCATGATTGTTTTATTTTGAATAATCAAGTCGTGGACGCCACCCGTGTTCATAACTTTTTGGATATTCTACGACAGCAGTTAGGAGACTTTACACCGTTGCAGGTTGTTTCTGAAAATCACGTGCCCACAAGTGCTGGATTAGCCTCCTCTGCTTCAGCTTTTGCTGCATTAACGGGAGCTGTTACACACGAGCTAGGAATGGACCTATCCAAGGAAGAATTATCCCGCTTAGCCCGTCGTGGTTCCGGTTCAGCTAGTCGCTCTTTTTTTGGTAACTTCGCCATGTGGCATAAAGGTATTGACGACGCATCTTCTTTTGCCGAGAGCCTTAACGCTCCTGAATTACCCATTGCCTTGGTTGTTGCTGAAGTTTGTGATGCGCCTAAAAAGATAACTTCAACTGAGGGGATGAAACGTGCAGTTACCTCACCAAATTATGATCGCTGGATATCAAAGTCTGCTAATCAATTCATTGATATGCAACATGCCATCCTAGATCAAGATATTGACAAAATTGGTGCCTTGGCTGAAGATAATGCCTTGGGTATGCATGCTTTAAATTTAACAGCTACAAAAAGCCCATTCACTTATTTTACAGACAAAACACAATTAATTTTATCTTTGATACAAGATATGCGCCATCAAGGTATATTAGCCTATGCAACGATTGATGCAGGGCCAAACGTTAAAATTATCACAACAATGCAAGAAGCGTCCAAAATTGTGACTATACTAAATCATGCCATACCATCTCTGAAACTTGAAATTGCTCAAAGCGGGCCTGGAATTTCTTATGACTAAAATATTGATCCCTGGTAAACTCTTTTTGGCTGGTGAATATGCAATTACTAATCCTGGTAATACCGCGCTAATTGTTGCCATTACTACAGGGTTAACAATAGAAATTACCACAGCCCGTGAAGTTTCCACTATTACTTCTAATATCATCAGAAATGATCTAACTTTCAATATCAACCAAGAAACGCCAGAGCAAACTGATGACTGGCGTTTTGTTCGCGCGGCTGTGAATCTGATGACCCATTATGTTCACACGAAAAAATTAAGTCCAAAATTACAAGAAGTAAATATTGATATCAAAAGTAATATGAATCATCATACAGGTAAAATTGGTCTTGGTTCGTCTGCGGCCGTAGTTGTAGGCATCATATCGGCTTTTAACAATCATTTCAAACTCAACCTAACGTTACTGACTCAATTTAAAATTGCTGCGCTCGCACACTTGCACGTGCAAAAAAATGGTTCATTAGGTGATGTTGCTGCAATAACATATGGCGGTGCTATTTCATACCAAAGCCCCGATTTATCTCAATATCAAACAGCAGATAAAAATTGGCTTCAGCCTGAAATTGTTGATGTCCCTTGGAAAAAACTAAGCATTGTTCCCCTCAGTTGGCCGCAGGACTGGCAAATCCTCTTAGGCGCCACACATGAAAGCGCCGATACACATAAAGCACTCTCCTCAAAAACATTGCCAACTTCTTTTTTCGAAGAAAGTCAATATATCGCTAACGATGTCGTTCAATCGGTTATTAAAAAAGACTACGAGCAATTTTCAAAAGGTTTAAAATTAAATCAAACCATCTTACGGCACACATTATCCCAGAAATACGTTACGCCAAAACTAGCAACTCTACTGCAGACACTTGGCGATACCGCAGGAAAAATCAGTGGTGCTGGATTTGGTGACAATGGGTTTGCTGTTGTTAATGAACCTACAGATTTACCAGAAAAGTGGCTTGCAGCTGAAATTGAGCCACATTACGTCCAAGTTGCCCCACAGAATCGAGGTTAAAATGACTGAATCTGCTCAATCCCATCGTAAAGATGAACATCTATCACTTGGTGTCAAACTCTGGCGTCAAAATACAATGCCTGTCATTGGTGCGACTTTTGATGATGTACGTTGGTTGCCCAACACTTTTCCCGAAATGAGTGTGTCAGAAGTTGATACTTCAACCAATTTGTTTGATCACCATTTTAAATGGCCCTTTTACATCGAAGCCATGACAGGGGGATCAGTTTTAACTGGTCGCATCAATATGGAACTTGCTGAGGTAGCTGCTGAGTCAAATATTGCTATGGCAGTTGGCTCACAATCAATTGCACTAAAAGAACCTGAAACACGTGAAACATTCACAATTGTTCGCAAGAAAAATCCTGATGGCTTTCTATTTGCCAATTTAGGGGCCGATCATCCTATTTCAAATGTGCGTACTGCCATTGATATGATTGACGCTAATGCTATCGAACTTCATGTTAATGCTGCCCAAGAACTTGTCATGGCTGAAGGTGATCGCAAATTCTATTGGCTAGAAAATCTTGCTGAGATCATTGCAAAGTCACCTGTTCCGGTGATAATTAAGGAAGTTGGCTTTGGCATGAGTCAGTCTACTTTCAAACAAATTGCCGATTTAAACCCTGCTGCTATCAACGTTGGCGGAGCAAACGGAACAAATTTTTCTTTTATTGAACAAAGGCGTAATCGACTTTCTGAAGCTATCAATTTAGATAATTACGGATTATCAACCGTTGAAAGTTTGCTGGAAGCAAAAATGGCTAACAATTATTTGCCCCTAATTGCAACAGGAGGCATTCAAAGTGTGAATCATGTTATAACTAGTCTCATGCTGGGCGCATCTTTAACTTCTAGTGCTGGTTTTATTCTCACAACCCTAATGGAAAAAGGTCAAAAATCATTACTCGAAGAAATTAATGCATGGCAAGTAGCGTTACCACGCCTATTTACTTTACTTGGTGCCCAAAATATAACGGAGTTGCAACATAAACCATTAATATACAGCCCTAGCCTACAAAGTTTTATTGCACAACAAAAAGCATCTCAATGAGATGCTTTTTCATTTAATTATTTTATTAAGTCAACTTTATCAAAGTCAACAATAGCAATTACCGGTAAATTTCTGAAGAAGTTGTTATAATCCATACCATAACCAACCAAAAATTCGTCTGGTACATCTAAACCAAAATAATCAACTTCAAAATCAACTACTCTAGCCTCTTTTTTATCAGCTAACGCCACTGTGGTGACACTTGATGCACCCTTTAATTCAAAATAATTGTGCAGCCACTGCATTGTTCTTCCTGAATCAATAATCTCATCAACAATAACAACATCTCGATTAGTTAAATCCATGCTAACATCATGAACCACCTTGACTTGACCGGTTGATGCTGCACCTGAATAGCTTTTAACGTCTACAAAATCAAAATCAACATCTAATGGCATCTTTCGAAGTAAATCAGTTGCAAAGATAACACCACCCTTTAATACGGCAATGAAAATAGGTCGCTCTTTATTTCCTTCAAACTTTGTAGTCAATTCATTTGCCACGCGTTGAACTTGTGCTTGAATATCTGTTTCTGTTGCCAACACCCCTTTAATAGCTGGGTGTGTGATTAAAGGTTTCATGCTAAACCTACTCTCTTAAAAATTTCATCAACATGTCGTAAATGATAATGATAATCAAATGCATCATCAACCTGTTTTTTTGTTAAGTTTGCTTGGATAGTTGGGTCTGCATCTACTAGGTTGCGGAACATCAATTGTTCATCCCACGAACGAGCTGTCAACGGTTGCACAGTGTCATATGCTTGCTCACGTGACAATCCTGCATCAATCAAACTTAACAGTAAACGCTGTGAATATATTAAACCATACGTACGGTCCATATTCTTTTTCATTGTTTCTGGGAACACACCCAAATTATTTAGAATGCCAGTATGGCGGTTTAACATGTAATCAAGTAATGCGGTTGCATCCGCAAGTATGACACGCTCTGCAGATGAATGCGAAATATCACGCTCATGCCATAAAGTAACGTTTTCCAAAGCAGTTACTGCATAACCACGTAGCACACGTGCCAATCCAGTAATGTTTTCATCACCGATTGGGTTTCGCTTATGTGGCATGGCCGATGAGCCCTTTTGTCCTTTAGCAAAGCCTTCTTCAACTTCATGTATTTCAGAGCGCTGTAAGGAACGAATTTCAGTGGCTAGCTCTTCCATTTGCGTGCCAATCAAGGCAATTGTCTGGATATAATCTGCGTGTAAATCACGTGGTAGTACTTGCGAACCAACTGGTTGAGGAGTTAGCCCAAGTTCTTTCATAGCAACTTCTTCAACACGTGGTGGCACGTTAGCAAATGTACCAACGGCACCTGAAAGCTTACCTGTTTCAACTTCAGCAGCAACACGATCAAAACGTTCTATAGCGCGTGTTGCTGAAGCATAAAAACGTGCCATCTTCAAACCAAAAGTTGTTGGCTCAGCATGCACACCATGCGTACGCCCCATCATAACTGTATCTTTATATTGCAAGGCTAATCTTTTAATTGCTTCACGCCAGTCTTGCAAATCTTTTTTTATCATATCATTGGCTTGGCGCAAACGTAAAGCTTGTGCTGTATCAACAACATCCGTTGAAGTTAGACCATAATGAATCCACTTCCGCTCATCACCCAAAGATTCAGATACGTTACGTGTAAATGCAACTACATCGTGTCGTGTAGATAATTCTATCTCTGCTATTCGATCTACATCAAATTTTGCATTGGCACGTATTTTTGCAAGATCCTCGGCTGGAATATGGCCTTCAGCGACCCAACCAGCATCAACAGCAATTTCAACATCTAACCATGTTTGATATTGATTTTTCAGCGACCAAATGTCGCGGAGTTGTTCTCGTGAATATCGTTCAAGCATTATTTTTGTCCTTTGTGAAATAAAATGAAACAGCGAGTAATAAGCCACCAAACGTGTTACCTAAAAATGCCGGCACAAGATTATGCAACATTTGTACCAATGTAATCGTACCATTAAAATAAGCAGCTGGCAGCAAGAAAAAGTTAGCAATAACATGATTGAATCCAATTAACACAAAGATCATGACTGGAAACCACATACCTACTATTTTCCCAATGGCATCCTTGGCGACCATACCTAAGTATACACCCATCGCCACTAACCAATTCGCACCGATTGCCGAAAAGAAGATCATCGGCATACTTGGGGTTACTTTAGCCATTGCCATTGCAGCAACTTGTTTGCCATAAATATCCACCTTAGTCAGCCCTAAGTAATATCCAAAAATATAGGCTAATAAAATCGCACCAAGTCCATTGAGCAAAGTTATCAGTGTTACTTCAAAAAAATAACGCAACCAACCCAAATTATGGTTTAAAGCGCCGTAACCAAGAATAAACATATTTCCAGTAGCGAGCTCCTGTCCAGTGAACACAATCATAATTAGTCCAACCGGAAATAAAGACGCACCGACCAAGGAAACAATAGGAGATTGGAGAGCAGTTAGTGGTGCCATTGCACGTATTGCTGCTAAAAATCCCAAAGAAATAGCAACACCACCCATTATCCCAAGCGTTACTTTTTTTCTGACGGGATAGCCAACTTTTCGTCGAACGGTATCAACCAGCAATGCTTGCATTTCATCATTTGTGTGCATATTCATCTCCAGAATAACTTTATTTAATTTTCTCTACTCAATTATTTTACCAGTTATTTTACTGGTTGCGTTCGTAATTAAATTAGTATTTTCTCACAAAAATAAAAAAAGTTCGGTTTACCCGAACGAAACAGTACTTTTTATAATTTTAAGCGAACGTTTGGATTGTAAGCGTTCACAGACCTAAATAAAACTTTGAAAATAATGCAGCGAAAATTGCACCAACAAATGGTGCTATTCCGGGCACAAGAATACCGTATTGAAAATCGCTGGAGGCTCGCCTTTTCCAAGGAATAATTGTATATGCAATGCGTGGCCCCATATCTCGAGCAAGGTTCATTGCAAACCCAGTGGTACCACCTAGACCCATACCAACAGCCCAAACTAAGAAAGCCACGGCTAGCGGAACCATACCAGGCACATCCCCCGCTTTTGCAGAAATAGCTAATATACCTGTCAAAAAAACGAATGTCGCAAACATTTCAACAAAAAAATTACGTGGTAAGTTGCGAATTGCTGGTGCTGTTGAAAAAATATTACGAACGATTACTGGATCAATATCTTTTTCAGATAACTTAAATTGATCAGCATACATAATATAGACAATAATTGAGCCGAAAACACCACCCAATACTTCTACTAAACTAACAATTAAGAAATACCCAAAATGAATATTTCCTAAAATAAGTTGGACCATCGCCATCGCAGGGTTAATATAAACTTCCCCAAAGATAAACAAGACAATTGCTATTCCAAATCCCCAAGTTGTAATCGAAAACAGATGACCTGAACCGTGGTATTTTGTACGATTCAACACTTCATCAGCGTGAACGCCAACTCCGAAAACAATCATGAGCGCAGTGCCCATAAATTCAGCCAACAATTGATGTATCATTTTTAATCTCCTAAGGGGTTGAAAATCTGCATGTGAATTTTTAAATTACAGTCACCTAACCATATTAAGGCCTCAGGGCCATACTGTAAAGGCTTTTTATGACTTTGTCAACAAACCGTCATATTTCCAGATATTTCGTCAAATCGTAGCTTTTAATAGTTTAATAAAATGCTATAATTACTTTTGATAATTAAAATAAAGAGGACTATAAAATGAAAGCACAAGTTATCTATGCAACGCTTACTGGGAACAATGAAGATGTAGCAGATATTATTATTAAAGCGCTTGAAAATGCTGATGTTACGGTGAAAAAATCTGAAATTAGTCAAACCGAGGTCGATGAATTAGAAGATGTCGATATTGCCGTGGTTGTCCCCTATACATATGATCAGGGCTCACTGCCAGATGAAGGATTAGATTTTTATGATGATTTAGCTGATGCAGATCTTGAGGGTGTCGTATACGGTGTTGCGGGATCAGGAGATACCTACTATTTAGATGATTATTGCTTAGCGGTACCAAAATTCGAAAAGCAATTTTCGCTTACCAACGCAACTAAAGGTGCAACAGGTATCAAAATTAATTTAAACCCACAAGCAAACGATATCCCGACACTACAAAAATTTGCACAAGATTTAATTGCTGCAGCTAAAAGTAACAAATAAAAAGAAGGCTTTTAAGCCTTCTTTTTAAATATAACTAATTTACTTAACGCAAAGTTAGAAATGATTACAAAAATATTTTGTATGATATTCCAGATTTGAGCATCTTGCTTTAACAAGTTAACCCCAAAATAAAAAATAACAAAGCCAATTACGGCAGTAGCAATTCTTGCTAACAAAAACTGAAATATCTCACTCATTACCGTATTGAAGTCATGAGCTGTCGAGTGAAACACCCAAGTTCGGTTTGTAAGATAAGCAAAAAAGATAGACCAAAACCAAGCAAAAAGATAAGATATAGAAGAATTCATATGCCATACTTGAAAGGCTAACCAAAAGGCAATGATGTTAACCAACATTGTTAAGCCGCCAAATACGATATACAAAATAGCTTCTTGGTACTGAGTCAGCAATAACTTTATTTTTTCCATGAATTTCTCCTAAAAATGAAATAGCCCCTAATTAGGCACTATTTCATTTTTCCTTTAAATCATCTGCAAATTCAATTATTGGATTGAATGTTTTACCAGCCCGAAATCCCTTTTTAAAGATATCAAGCTTTTCTTGCTTTCGTTCAGTATTAGAAAACTTAATCTGGAAATATTCAGCCCACATACGTAATAACGCACGATTACGACGATAGAAATCACGTTTTTTTGCATAATATCTTTTATTTCGGTAAGAATAAAAGTAGCGTGGTGTTCGGTTTTCATTATCATTAAGTAGACTACTACCCACATTTTCTGCCATCTTGTGGGTCACTTTTGCGCTTGGAACAAAATATCCAGGTGCAACACGACCAGCGCGTTCAGTATATTCAATATCATCGCCCCAAATAAAGAATTCCGTGATAGGCAACCCAATCTTTTTAACTACTTCACGTTTCATTAATAATGAAACGAACGTTGCATTTTGTAGTTGCACAGGTTCCACTTGATCCTCTGGAATTACTTTCAAACGATTCATTGGTGCTGGTTGATTCATTAGCGCACGATGCCCATCAGTCCAACGAACATCACTAGATAAGAAACCGAATTGATCTTGTTTATCAGCAAACTTCAATAACTCAGTTAACGTATCTGGATGCACAACAGTATCGTCATCCATCAACCAAACAAAATCATCGGTTGTATGCTCCATAAAGTAGCGTACACCTTTATTAAAACCGCCGGCACCACCAATATTTTCTGGCAAACGTACATATTCAATTTGGTTGCCAAGTGACGTTAGATACTCTTGCGTATCTGACTTACTATTATTATCAACCACAATAATGTGTGAAAGTTTGGTATCTTGCGTCTGCAAACTTTCAATTACTTCTTTTAGAAGAGCAAGACGGTTAAATGTGACAATCACTGCACTGACATTCTGAGACATATTGTTTTCCTTAATTCAAGAATATTGTTAAATTTACAACTAATGTTAGTATAAACAAAAAACCAACAGTCGTATAGAAAAAAATTTTTTTAGACATATTCCATTTTACATGAATCGTCACAAAATCTAATAAGAATTCAATGAGTTTTATTGCAGCAATCAAACCAAAAATCGAAACAAATATATTATCCGCTCGACCATAACTAAAGTACACACCACTGATTTTAGCAGCAATTATGGTAACAATGCTCCCTATCACAATCCAAATAGCTCGCATTTTAGTGGATTTAACAATAATGCTATCATTAATAACGAGCAAGCCTGTTCCAAGCAATGCTGCATTTAAACTGAATGGTAGATCAATTATTTCACCAATATATTGGGGCGCAATCATCAAAACTATTGCAGAAACGATGAGTAAGCGTTTATCGGAAATTTTTTGATGCATATAATGGGCTAATTTCATCGCAATGGGTGTCATCATTAAAAACCAACCGATTGGGTATTTCGTCCAGACTTCCCCCAAGGGCGTATTCAAATTCCCCTCGTTACCAAGTGCACCAGCAGAGATAGCATCCCACCAGTTTCCCATAGCAAATTGAAATGGTGTGTGCACAGGAATCACCTGTAATGTGATAAAAAAACCAATTACTGCTAATATGGTTGAAACCAACAAATAACAATCAAAGATGTCACCTGGCTTACGATTTTCCAATAATGCCAATCGCGCAATGCCAACCAGTAGTAAGGGCCAAGAAAAGTAACTCACCAGCTTACCTAATCCATGAAAATCATGTAAATCACCTGCAACTTTTGTTAAATACACAACGCCAATTAAAGCAATGATAACCGTTAAGAAGGCGTTTAAATATTTTTTTGTCATATTATTTCACCTTCTGGAAAAATTTTGTTTTTAGTAGATAGTTTTTACCTGTCGTAATATCATATTGCACGAGTTTAAAATCTTTCACAAGCTTTTGTTGTTCTATCGTCAAAGATTTTTCATCAATATTTTTTCCGTTTTTATCAATAAATGACAGTTTACCATTCTCATCACGTTTATAGTTGTTAATTGTTGGGACTTTCTCAAGTAATTCCGTCTTCAATGCCCAATACGGATCGACTTTCATATTGTTCATTTTAAGCACCATTGCAGTGAAATCAGATGGGTCTGCATAGTTTTCTGAAACATCAACTGTACCATTAGCTTTTTTGGCTGCATCATTTTGCCAAATAAAATAGGGTGTTGAATGCGCTGATAAAGCATCTGTAGATGTATTTACGAAGCTAAATATTCCTGGCCAATGATCACCATACCAGACCAGTGTGACTGGCCGCTTTAATTTGTTTAATTTATCAAGAAATGCTTGTGTAGCATTATCCGTGTAATGAAGTCCCTGCAAATAAGATTCTATCGTATCCAAATCAGCATTTGAATCAGTGGGCTCAATAACATTGTAATCACGTCCGGAAAATGTCCAAGGTGTATGATTTTGCATTGTTAATAATTGAATGAATTGGCTGTCATTGCCACTACTAATTTTAGAAAGCACATTTTTATATGCTGAAGTGTCACTAGCATGATTGCCGCCACCAACTGAAGCTGTATATTTGACTGGTATGTCACTATCAGTTGTATAGAAATAATTAATACCCATATTTTTGTACACAGCACGTCGATTGTAAAATGAACCCACATATGGATGGACGACAATTTTTTTATCAAATTGTCCAGTGACCGTTGATTTTTCATTAATGCTGCTTGTTAATTGTGAATACGGCATAGTAATTGTTGGCTTGTAAGCTGTAATATTAAATCCTGTCAATGTCGAATATTCAATTCCGGCAGTACCACCGCCATAACCTGAGGAAACCATATGACCGGAACTTGTAGTATTCATAATATTATTGAGTTTTTTTAAGGGATTATCACTAATTGTCAATCCCGGTACATAACTTGGTTTTGTCAAAGATTCACTGAGCGTATAAATGACTGTTTGATTTTTAAAATTCGTATTTTTTCGTGTTGCATTGATACTTTTTGCTTCGTCTTGGTATTTTTTTACAAGCTTCTTCATTGTGACCTGGCTATAACTCTTCGGTTCTACCATCGCATCTGTCGTTCGCGAATTTAACAACGCGACGATCCCGCCATTAGAAACAGCATCGTAAAGTGAATCCCATACTTTAGGATCATCCCCGAGCTTAATAAAAGTTTCTTTGTTTTGATCAGAGTTTATTTGGAAGAAAGGCACTAACGCCAAAATAGAAATAATCATTAGTAGTGCACGCAAGCGAATTGATCTAAAGACGATCCACTTACTGCGACGGTAAATAATGAAAAGTAACACAGCCATAACAATTAGAACTACCACAAAAGCTATCACTAATTTGATATCTAACATCCCTATCAAATTACCAAAGGCCGTCACTTCTTGTAGGCTTGCCTCGGTTATCGCTTCTTGCCTAACGTTAATCAATTGGTATTCAGCAACCGTTACAATGGCTGTTAAGACAGACATCACGATAATTGTTACCGGTATCCGATTACTGATAAGAGTAATAATCCACATCAATATCATTAGAATCAATACATTTATACCGGCCGACGTCGTTTGATTAATGACAAATTGTATGCCATTTGTCCAAGCGCTACGCCCCCAATCACCGGTGCCATAGGTCGGATCTGTCAGCATAACGCCAATCTGAATAATGTAAAGTGATACTATGGATAACCACAGGAACAAAAAATTAAGTCGTAAAAATTTAAATATTTTATACTTTATCTTCATTTTATTTTCCATTCTAAAAAAGGAACAGTGCTATGCACTCTCCCCCAATTAATATAAAGTCTATTATACCGTAAAACAAACAAATTTTGTGACACTAAGTTAAACGATCTGCTCTTTGGGGTCTTTTATGAAAACTAAGTAATGTAACCAAGGTTACCGCAGATACTAAGTTTAACACAATTAACCAATTTGGTACCTGTTGTGTGATTTTTATTTTAGAATTAGCAGCTAATACATTTTGTAATTTTAAGGCAATTTTGCCATGTTTAATAAAGGACTTTTGTTCCTTACCATCAATAGTTGTATTTAAACGTAAGCCTTTGTAAGACACTATAGGTAACTCAATAATTGAATTTGATGGAATCGTTTTTTGAACATTCATATTAATCGATTTTAAAGTGGGCTCATAATTATTTGTATTGTATGTTTGACCATGTCCATCTATAATTTGATGCTTTGTTAGTAAGATACCAGATTTATCTGCCCCAATGAAAGTACTTTTATCGTTAGGATTTGACAAAGCAGATTTTGGAATGTAGTCCGTGTAGTTCTTCAAGTACCAAAATCTCTCGTTGTTGCTTATTTGATTGCTAAAGGTCATATCTGATGAGTACCCATAGCCATCATGTGTACCATCATAAAAAGTAGTATATTCTCTTAATTGTTGTGCCGTCCATAATTGTGAGTTACTATTTGGAAACCAATTATTTTTCATCACACCAGCCATGATAATGACTGAAACCAATCCATAAGTGATTAACCCGCTGTGGAACCATTTAGTACTTTCATGTATTTTTTGGTTAGCTTTCAAATCTAGCAGTGTAAACATTAACGCTAAGGCTATTCCTGGTTTGATAAATCTCGTAGCGAACTGTATAAAAGTTACTGGACTATTTCTTAGATAGTACGCCCACGGTATAAAGTTAGTGCCTAACAACATTACAATTAATCCTAGAACAACACCTAATGATGGTTTACGAGATCCAATAATAATACAAATGATGATGAAAAACAACGGTAACCATATGTCAGGACTATCACTTGGATTTAAAAATAAATGACTGAGATCCTTTACATTATTTGCAAACACAATAGTATTGACCACAGGCTTTTTAACATTGTTAAGCAGTTGGACAATTAATATAGGCCCTATAGCAGCAGCTGTTGATAGTAATGTTGCTATGCCGCCTAAAGTCATTACCCAAACAATTTTTATTTTATTATTGCTTTTAATGAACAAAATAAATAAATAAACCGCAGTAAACAAAGCTAATATAAAAAAGGTCATAATATGTGAGTAAGCGGCAATGCTTAACCCCACAGCAATGTGTGCAATGATTTTCTTTAATTGCCCTTTTGTTTCTTTTGAACAGGCATAAAGGCCATAGGCTAGCCAAGGAATGCCAATATATGCAGTAGATTCCGCTATGTTCCCTGGTGCTAATGCTGTAATACCAATAGTGCTCAACCATAGAATACTGCAAAAAAATGCTATTTTGCGTCCCAATTTACCATGATAACGCAAAATAATATAAGCCGATGTTCCTGACAGAAAAGTAGTGAAAATCATACTTATTTTGAATGCTTGTATTGCTGAATGCGTAAAGAAAAAAACAGTTTGAACAATTTGCAATGTTAATGCTGGGTAAAAAATATTCGTAGCTAAGCCATACTGTCCTAACGTAGTAAAATTCTGTGGATACAAAAACGCCAATCCTGATTGTCTCAAGTTTTCAATGCGCGATACATGGTAATAAGCATCCCAAGGTAAACGAATTGGCACAAAGAATATCGCGTTAAACAAAATAGCAGTTGTGACTGCTATACCAACAACTGCTACCAAATCTCTATATGCTTTCTTCATTTTTTTTACTCTCCTTATTCACATTAACAATTACTGCTAATAATAAAGGTAATGTATAAATAGCTGGGAGCATATAACGTTCCATACCATTCACGGGAGACAATAATGGTACGACTGCCAATAAGCCAATTGGAATAAAGATGAGTGCTGAATAGCTTTTTTTATAAAGGCAGTAGGCAAAACTGAAAAGAACTGCCCACAAGGCAAATGCCGGTTGAAGCATTGTTCTAATAATAGGTAATGCGAATACTGTGTTTGGCCACTTAATATATTTTCTCGTAGCATCAGAGAACCAATGATGGATCTCTGGATACCAACTTGGCTGCAAGAATGTATTATATTTCATATACTCATTGCCATACATGATTCCTCGTGAATCAGGATTACTATCGAGTACTGGATTTAAGAAAGAACTGTCGGCCGCAAAGAAAGTAACAATGTAAGTCTTAGGATGTTTCAATAATTGCTTAAACCAAACCATCAAATATTGTCCAGTTTGTTTCTTAATTTTAGGTGTGGCCTCTTTCTTAAGATGACCTAATTTTAGTTGCTTTATTTCATAAGAACTACGTAAAAAAGAATCAACTGGGTAAAGGGATTTTAAATCGTCCGCATTATTAACATTAAAGTGATTTTTAATTTCCTTAACTGGAGTAATTTTATTGATTGTAGCCAAGTCCTTTTTGCTTAATGATTCTGGATGGTTGATAACTACTGCTGATAACTGACGCATCGGTAAACTAATAACTTCAGCTGTTGATCCTGAAACAACATTCATCGCTGGCAAGGCAACTTTGTTCCAACCAATGTATACTGACAAAAATACTGCCAAACCGATGATGAGTTGACGAGGTATTCTTTTGTTTCGAATAACTTGTACAATCAACAACACAAATAATGACAAAATAACAACATAACTGCCGTCATTTCTAAATAGTGACATTAGTATGCCAGAAAGAATTAGCTGCACATATAAAATTACTGGTAACTCAATTTTTAAATTCGCCACTAAAATTTTAGCATAGCATAATACAAACATTGTGGTAAATGCCAAGAAAAGTGGTGTCTTCTCTATAGTAACTTGCCAGAAAGCGACAAATGGCGAGGCGTAAAAAATAAAAGTAACCACGGCAGCTTTCTTTCCCCAGCAATCACCAATAAAACGAACGACTTTAGCATACACTAATGATGAAACAATTATTTGCACCAATACAATTAAAAAGAGTCCAAAGTTTGGACCAGCAATCTTTTTTCCTATTGAAAATAAGCTACCAAAGACCAGTGTTGAGAACCATGGATGATGATTTGTAGGATAATAAGTAAAATCCAGTTCAGCAACGTGTGTATGAAAGAACTCAAGGAACTGGCGGTAACCGTCCCAAGAAACCATACCGGGGAATAAAGGAAAAATTTGAATTATCCAAATCAACCCCAACCCTATAACGATATACCAATAGTTTATGTAAAACTGAGATACCTTTACTTTACTAATGACTTGCCCTAAAAAAATACCAAAATTAGTAAAAATAAAGGCGAAACCACATAAAGCTACCAAAGTGATGAGCAGGTTTGTTTTGCCCATTAAACTTGGTATATAGGTAACGTTATCAGAGGGAGCCTGATACACTGACATGGTTATCACATAAAAAATAGATAAGATTGATCCTAAAAGCCAATAGGACCAATATGATTTTTTGAATATGTCCAGTTTAATTTTATGCTGAAATAAAACCAGCAAAACAATAATTATTATAGCTAGTAAACTTTCATAGGCCGAAACAGAAAAACGTGCGTGTATCCTACTTGATAAAGTCTCAAAGCTAGTTGAAGGATAAGCGATACCCAACGCTAAATAACTGATGAAACAAAACGCGTAATTTATAACTTTTTTATTCATTTGAATACTTTTTAATTTTTTCATTTGCATTTATCAAATTTAACTCAAAATTTCGCTTGTTGCTTGATTGAATAGCATTCAAAATGGCTCCAGCAAAAAAAGCAGTGACAGCTACACTGAATAGAATCATCGTGACGACTAGCGTTGGCATATTATCAACTCTCCCCGTATTATAGTATGGAACAAAAACACGAAAAGCAAACAATAGCAGTGATATAAGCGACACAATCCCAGCAGATATACCGAAAAACGCAAAAGGATGATAGATGCGATATAAATTGACGACAGTTTTTAGTACTCGTAATCCATCCCCATACGTATCAAGTTTGGACTCAGACCCTTCAGGTCGATCTCGATATTCAATAACTTGATTTTCAACCAACATCTTAAATTCAGTGGCATGAATCGACATTTCTGTTTCAATCTCAAATCCTCTAGACAATACTGGGAATGTTTTGACAAATTGATAACTAAATGCGCGATATCCTGTGAGAATATCTTTAATATTTGTCTTAAACAAAGTGTTTATGAGACCACGTACCAAGGTATTTCCGATATTATGAAACGGACGTGTATTTTCTTCGAAGTACGTTGAGGAAAGTCTATCACCCACAACCATATCAACTTTCTTATCAACTACTTTTCGATACATGTCCGGAATCGCTTGTACAGGATATGTATCATCGGCATCGATCATTATATATGCTTCAGCATCAATTTCTCGGAACATTCTTCTAATAACAGCCCCTTTACCTTGTGCATATTCATGGCGAACAACTGCACCGGCTGAAGCTGCTAATTCAGCTGTATTATCTTTTGAATTATTATCGTAAACGTAAACAACGGATCCTGAGATGCTTTCCGTTACTTTTAATACGTCATTCACTACTTTAACAATTGTTTGGCTTTCGTTGTAAGCCGGTATTAATATCGCAAGTTTATCCATACTTCTGTCCTAATTTTCCTCTTTCTTAATAAAAATAGGTCGCTTCTTCGTTTCTAAGAAAATAGCGGCCATATACCGACCTATGACACCCAAACTGAGTAATTGAATACCGCCAATAAATAATATAATAGTAACCATTGATGGCCACCCAGCCACACTATTATTATTAACCAGCGCCCTAATAACTATAAAAGCTGCGCTTAATAGTGACAAAGCGAAGGATAATAGGCCTAGCACAGTTATCACAGTTAAAGGCACCGTTGAAAATGAAACTACTCCTTCAATAGCATATTTTGTTAATGACCAAAATGACCATGACGTGTTACCCGCAACACGCTCACGATTTTCAAATGGTATGTATTTCGTGTTAAAACCAACCCAAGTAAAGATTCCCTTACTAAAACGTTGATTTTCACTTAGTGACAAAATAGCATCTACCATCTGCCGGGTCATGACACGGTAATCTCGTGCGCCATCAACAAGGTGCGTTTGACTAATCTTGTTCATCCAAGTATAAAATTGCTCGGAAAACCATGACCGAATCTTTGCCTCGCCGTTACGATTGGCTCTACGGGTTCCAACTGCATCATATTCACCGTTTTGAACCTCTCTCAGCATTTCTGGCAAAAGTTCAGGTGGATCTTGCAAATCAACATCCATAACAGCTATATAGTCACCATCCGCTTGCTGTAACCCAGCATAAAGGCCTGCTTCCTTGCCAAAATTACGAGAAAAACTAATATAATGAACATTATCATTAATTTTAGATAAATCTCGCAAAATCGATAGTGTACTGTCTGTCGAGCCATCATCAATAAAATGATAATGAACATCAGCAGTCAAATTAGGCTTGAGCTTCTCAATAGTATTATAGAAAATATTGATTGTTGCCTCTTCATTATGAACAGGAACAACTAGCGATAATATATTTTTCCTTAAGCGTCGTTGGACTGTACTTTCCATTATGATTCCCCTCATACTTTATGTACGCCCCCAAATGGGCTTAAATTATTTTACTTGATCGTGAGCAAAATTAAATTCTTGATCAATACCAAACTCTTGACGCACAGTATTGAATGCATCATTGAAGACTTGATCCATATCAAAGTAACGATACTTTCCTAAACGACCGCCAAAAATAATTTCTGGATGGCTCTTACGGGCTTCTGTGGCGTAGGATTTGTATATTTGTGTATTCTTGTCATTATTGACAGGATAATAGGCTTCTTTTGATCGATCCCATTCCTGTGGATATTCCTTTGTGATAATTGTTTTACCTTCATCAGCGAGGCCATCCAAATGCTTCCACTCCATTACACGCGTGTATGGTGTTTCGGAATCTGTGTAATTAATTACGGCATTACCTTGATAGTTGTTTGAATCAATAACCTCATGCTCAAAACGTAGTGAACGGTATTCTAATTCACCAAACTTATAATCAAAGAATTGATCAATCATGCCCGTATACAAAATACGTGGAAATTCTGATAGCAACGTTTCCTTGTAATCAAAGAAATCTGTATCTGTCAAAACATCAACTAATCCATTGGATTCTGCGACCATATTTTCAAAAATCTGAGTATAACCGCCTACAGGAATACCTTGGTAACGATGATTGAAATAATTGTTATCATAAATAAATCTAACTGGCAATCGCTTAATAATAAAGGCTGGTAATTCAGTAGCCTTCCGACCCCATTGCTTTTCCGTATAACCTTTAATAAGTTTGTTATATATATCTGTTCCAATCAATGAGATTGCTTGTTCTTCTAAGTTACGTGGTTGGCGATCCCCAAGATCTTTTAGTGCAATTTGCTTTTGTTCTTCAATCTTTGCATGTGCTTCATCAGGTGTTTTTGTGCCCCACATCTGATAGAAAGTATTCATATTAAATGGCAAATTGTAAAGCGTACCTTTATAGTTGGCAACCACTTGGTTTTGATAACCATTAAATTCCGCAAATTTACGAATATAGTCCCACACCTCTTTATTATCAGTGTGGAATATATGGGCACCAAAGTCATGAACAGTAATACCGTGCTCCGTGTGCGTATGCGTATTTCCACCAATATAAGGACGTTTTTCAACTACAAGTGAGCGCTTCCCACGTTTAGCAGCCTCGTGTGCAAAAATCATGCCAAATGGCCCTGCACCAACGATTAAATAGTCATAATTTTTTGTATTAAATTGATTTGTCATTAGAAATGTACCTTTTTATTTGTATTTGGGAAAAACTTTCTTTTAAGGAAATTATACCCTTTATCTAACCAGTTTGTGCCCTCTAATTCTATTACTGGGCACTCTGCTACAGTGAGTTTTTTCGTATTAACCCAAGTATCCATTAATCGTTCACTTAGAAAACCATACACCCGTTTTTCTTGACCTTCGAGCTTGTCCACATCTACTTTTTCTTCTACTTTACCAAGCACTTCAAAAATAAAATCTGTGTACTCATTGAAATACCTACGTGGCATTATAAACATGTTAAAAAGATGTGCCGATGTCGACTGTTCCATTTTCTCAAAAGAAGGTAAATACTCTGGATAATCCGCAGCAATAATTTCCTTCATTATATTATAAGGTTCAGCCGTGTGTGCGTGTAAATAATGATCACGTTGATTTTCAATATAGTAATTTCGCTTTTGAGGCAAAATAATATCAGCTTTTTTCAATAGTTCCTGAGTTTGCGACTCAGTTAGGATTCCCGATAAGTTATGGCTCTTTTTTTTACCCAAATAACGGCGATAATGAAGTAGCCCCACGACTGGTGTGTCAGTGTTGTGCCGGATCCAATAAATTGCAGTTAGTTCATTAAAGTTAGGATTTTTAGTCGAAATATTGTGTCCAACAGCATCAGATTGATAGCCATCCGGTACATTATCATGTTGGGCCGCACCCACAAAAATTGGTTGATAGTCGCTATCTTCTGGCATGATATACGGCTTATGTGTTGCAATGTATAAAGTCACAATGCTAACTCCTTTTCTTGATTAATTAGCATTTGTCGATAAAAGAAAAACATCAACAAATATGGCCATAAGAAAATTTGAATAACAAACAACGACGATACAGCGACTAAAATAATCATAATCATAAAGCTAATTTGAGTGCCTAAATGCCATTGCCAATTTTCTGGTTGGCGTATGTTAAGCTCGTGTTGTACTACCAACGAACGTATAATTAAACGAGCTAGCATCCACAATGCTGGTATCATGATAACCAAACCATATGTCGCGAACCAACCAATTCCATCACTGAGCACAGGGTAACCAATGTGTTTGTACACCTGCTGAAACTCTGGATTATGTGTCGTAGACTTTGGCACGTAATCCATAATGAAATACCCCGTGAAACCATAACCAACACCAAAGAATGGATGTGATAGAAATGTAAGTACTAAGGCAATGGTGCCACCTAGTCGATTAGAAGTCCCTTGTTTGTTGAATAAGAAATTATAGAAAATATCATGTATTGGCTGCACGAAGAAATATCCTAATGCAATACCAACAATAGCAATTATACCAAAAATAATTAAAATAATTTTATCATCGCGTTTGCTCCATAAGAACCAAAGTACAGCAGCAACGACCAATGTGATTAATCCTGTTGTTGTTCGAGCAAGTACCAAAAACATTAAAATTGAGCCAATAAAGGCCCAGTTAAACCATTTTTCTAGTGCAACATGTTTTTTAAAATTCCAAAAATTTTGTTTTGTGATCACTATACCTAAAATAATTGGTAAATAAACAACACCTAATAGGTTAGCTAAAAATGCAGCTTCAGGTTCAAAACCATTTAATCGATAATTAGTAACTGCATAGCTGCCTGCTGCATAGAAATCACGTCCCATCCAATGTCGCTCGAACAAATGTGCAATGGCATTAACGTACGGTCGTACTGAAAAGTTGTTGAGCGTCACTAACAACTGTGGTACCAAAACGATTACCATATATATCAGCAAACTAATCAGTCCACTTTTAATAAATAATCGCTCCTCTTTATGATTAGTAACTGTGAGGACGATTAATGCCCAAGACATATAAACAGTGACAATCCACCCAGCTAAAAAGATCATTGAACGAATAATGCCAGTTGTTTGAATCGAATCACCAGAACGCTGATAACTTAAAAACATTGAGATAAATTGCATAACCAAAAAAAATCCCGCTAGCAAAAAAGATTGCGCGCTAGGAATAATTTTTGCAATGCGAGATGGAAAGCGATATATCTGCAACAATATTAGAAGTGCAAATACTGGAAAAGCAATCATCATTGTTGTTTCAGCAAAACTATATGAATATGTTTTAGAGAAAAATGTGATTGGTAGTAAAAAAGCTGCCACAGCGGTGCCTCACTTTGTTGTCTTAGTCATCATTCGCTTATAGTTTTGAAAAATACCAGTAAGCAATACGATAAATGCGCCTAATGTAATACCAAAGGCAAACCCAAATACGGCCAATTTCTTAGGACTATAAACTGTGCCGGATAATACATCAGCCTTTTTCGCTGAGGATAACAATAATGGCTTGGCCATGTCAGGGTATAACTTGCTTCCTTCGATTGAAAATGCTTTAGCATACGCATTCGCGATTGCAACTGACTTTTTAGCTGTTGCGGCAGAAGCGCTAAAGCGCATCATAAGGGTTTGATCTGGCTGTGAAACTGTAATTGCGCTTACAATTTCTTTTTTTGTAACAGAAACTGTGGATAGCTTTTTAGCTTGATTAACTACTGATGGGTCGCTAGCAATCTTTTTATAAGTGTTAATTAATATTTGATCTGCTTGCACACGAGAATTTGGATCCTTAACCCCTGTGTTGTCTTTTGCAACAATGACATATCGTTCAGCCGTATATGCTGTCAGCACGGAATGTTTTGCATATGTATAGAGAGATGCTCCTAAAACAATCCCCAAAATAATAATCCACCAACTATTTTTCAATAGTCGCTTAACTAAATCTATTAACGAAAAACTCATTTTTTCTCTCCTAAAAATTAAAATGCACCATCGCGCTTAAATATTGCAATTACTGTTTTAAACAAAATATAAAAATCAAATCGCAAATTAGCACGATCAACATAATCTAATTCCATTTGTGCTCTTTCTGGATACTCAATATTACTGCGACCACTGGCCTGCCACAAGCCAAATACACCAGGTTTTACTGATAAAAACTTATCAATATCATCTCCATATTCGACTAACTCATCCTCCACAACTGGTCTTGGTCCTATAATACTCATCGTTCCATTCAAAGTATTCCAAAACTGTGGCAACTCATCTAAAGATGTTTTACGCAAGAATGCACCAAATTTAGTGATTCGAGGATCTTCCGCTGTAGGTAGCTTATAGCCACTAGCAACAAACTTAGCATATAAAGCAGCGTCTTGTTTTAATATTTTGTCAGCATTGTCAACCATTGATTGGAATTTATATATTTTAAAACGTTTTCCATACTGACCAACTCGCTCTTGTGCATAAATAACTTTACTTGTTTTCTTATCTTTAATAATAATTAAGGCAATAATAGCAAACACTGGTGACAATAGAAACATCGCCGCCAAAGATACGCTAATATCTAAACCCCGTTTTGCGGTTAAATAACCTAGTTTGCGTTTCAATTTTCCACCTCATTCGTGCACATATGCGCATGATATAACTTTACCATTATACCAGAAAAAAAGCGTCATTTTGCTATTTTATTTAGTAAGGGTATTTTTTTAAGAATTGGTGCTCGTAAAATAATGAGAATTAGGACATACACAAAGACACCTAATACTAGTTCTATTGATGTACTTTTGATGTTGATTTCTAGATATTTACTAATCATCGTAACCGAAACGTACATACCTAATCCCGCAATGATATAACGCCACATTTCAGAAAAATGATGCCAGATATTCATATCTTTGCGCGTAACGTACAGCTGATAACCAATCACCAAGAATTCTGATATCGTTGTAGCCACCGCAGCGCCATTCACTCCTGCCACATAAATTAACCAGAAATTAAGTAGCACGTTGGCTAATGCACCAATAGTGACAGACAACGTAAATTCATTCAAACGCTTGGTTGGCACTAAATATTGCGTGCCAATAACCGTACTCCATCCAATGAAAATAATGATTGGGGATAAAAGAACGATGACCTGACCAACTACTTTAAATTGCTCCCCTAGAAACCAAATCATGGCTGTAGGCGCAATAGCAGCCATACCAAAAGCCATTGGAACTGATAATGCAGATACAAAATCCATTGATTGTGTAATATTCTGCTTCATTTTGTCAAATTGACCTTTGGCAAACTGGGCAGACATCCGAGGTAGCATTACAGTTCCAACAGATGTAACCAGTGCCAGCGAGACTTTTATAATTCGATCAGCATTATCATAGAATCCGGCCGAATCTGTTGAATTAGTAAAGAACGGCAACATTGTTTTATTCAACTGTAAATAGACTTGAGTCGCAATGGTTGGTAAAAACATCATAAATATTGGTTTCACGTGTTCTTTAAAATCAAGTTGCTGCCAGTTTGGTAATGATATTTTTTTAAATAAATAAAACCACATTGATAAGTTACCGAAAACTTGTGACAGTCCGAGTAACAAAATATAATTGCCGATGTCGTTTGGTGTTTTCACTAAAACAAATATCAACACTGTCATTGCAATTTTAACGAGGGCATTTCGTAGTACAGTTTTCTTGAAATCCTCCATGCCCATAAAGTACCAAGAAATGTCAAGAATACCAGAAATAATGACCCAAGTTTGAAGGATTAGATAAATTTGATTATCTTCAATATTATCATTCAATTGCACACCATATTTCAAAAATAAAAAATATAGCGCTAAGGAAAAGATTCCGGCAATCGTGTGAATAATTTGGATTTCCCAAAATTTTTGCTGTCTTGCTTGTTCATTATCTTTTACATAGGCAATTTCACGACTACCATATGTAACAATTCCAAGACTTGCAATCAACAAAAAGTAGGTTACAAATGAATTAGTCCAGCTTGCAACACCGACACCATTTCGACCAAGAACTCGCGCTAAATATGGCATTGTTATTAATGGTGCAATAATGTTAAGCAGCTGATATGCCGCAGTGTATAAATAGTTTTTTGCAACTTGCATGTTGTTAAGTTGTCCTTAATGTAGTCATATGGCCAATAAACTGTTAGTTTAATATTAGCCTCTTCATAGAATTATATCAAATTATGAGATTTATGTTTACTTCATTTCCTGAACGATTAGGCTTGAACTTTTATTATCTAAATTATCGAAAAGAACGTTATCACCACTATCATTACTGTACTTAGCAAACGTTGCTACCTGTCCAGTATTTGGCCAGAATACTTCGATACTATATTGATCAACATAAAAATCAACCTTTTCTGACCAATCCCCCCACAAATTGATGTTATAGTCCTTGTTATAAGAATCATTTGTAACATAATTGCTTTGGCGATGTACCATCAGTTTTTGGTCAAAATTATTAAAATGAAAGGAAACATTGCTATCCCCATTCTCTGATTTGATAGTTATATCTTGATGTCCATTAACTATAGTACTAATTTTGTAAGCAGCTTTACTGGTTTTAAGTTGACCCTTACTGTGTGCTTTCACCAAAGTCGTTTCCTTCTTTGTATCAAACAGACCATTGGTAATGATTTTTGATGTTTTTAGTTTATTATCCGAACTTAAAAACATTTTTCTAAAAGCCGAATAATTACCTTTATACTTTATATCATCACTAACGTGGTTAATATAATCCCAGTTACCCATCCATCCAAAGCCAAGTAATTGTTCATTATTTTCCTGATAATTGTGTGCAGCATAATAATCTGTACCAAAATCAACACGTTCTGGATTAGTTTCAGCTTCAAACTGGCCGTTTTTCAATTGACCAACAACATAGTACGAGCCGGTACTTTTTTGAAAATCATCAGCAAAACCATTAGCACCAAAAAACAAAATCCATTGCTTTTGATTATTACTTTTTTGATAAATTTGATGTATTTCAGGAACTTCTAAAGTACCCAGATCCCGTGGTGAATAAAAGCTATCGGTGTATTGCCAGGTTGTGCCGTTTTTAGAAGTATAAAATCCAATCTTCATATGATTATTATCATCCGCCTCAGCTACAGTCATAACAAACTGCTTTGCTTCAGCATCATAAATCACATGAGGGTCCCGAAAATCCTTTCCTTCTTTATATGGTTTTGCTACTGGTTTGCCATTATTAGCAACACGCCATTTTTCACCTTGATTAGTCAAATACCACATATAGGTCCATTGATTACCATTAATGTATTTTGTCGCATAAGCCAGCAATGAATTTTTACCATGTCCAGATAAATTATCTACGTCCTTAACAATGGACCCTGTGGCAACTGATTCTTGTTGGGAAAGTGGTTTGATATCGGCGTTATCTTCTACTTTGAATGTTGTTAAATCCGAAGTTACCGAACGAGCCCAACGAGTTCTTTGTTGATTAGCTTTCAATCCTTTACCAGTGTCAACCAAATAGAACAGTTCATATTTTTGACCATTTTTTAAAACAGTTTGCGTATCATTTGATAATCCATTTTTAGATAAACCGTTTAAATGCCATTTTTGAGGTAATTGTTGTTGTGTCATATTTTTGCTGTTGTTGTTGTTGTTCAAATATATTAACCAACTAATCGAAAACAATACTATTCCCGCCATTATGATTGATAATAATTTTCTCACTCTGTGTCGTTGCATGATGTTTCCTCTCTGTTAATAATATAGTAAAATTATGAAAAATAGCAATCCTGCTTTAAAATCAGGATTGCTATTTATTTTATTATTTTTTAACGTAAGTAATATGTGCCATCATTTCCAAAATTATATTGCTTACCATCTATTTTTTGAATACCTTGCAATGCTCGACCATTGGCATCCGTATAATACTTCTTACCCCAAGCCTCACGCCATCCTGCATTTTGGCGAACACCGTTCACGAACCAATAATAAGTACCCATGTAGTATCGGAAACCTGTATATGGTTTGCCATCTTCAAACCAATTATAACCGCCATTAGCTTTTGAATAGCTTGGTGAGTACAAATAGCCACTGGCTACACTCTTCAAATTATACGTACCATTTGTTCCAAAGTCATACGCTTGTCCATCAATAATTTGGATACCTTGCAATGCACGACCACTAGCATCCGTATAATACTTCATGCCCCAAGCTTCACGCCATCCTGCATTTTGACGAACACCGTTTACAAACCAGTAATAAGTCCCTTCATAATAACGGAAACCTGTATATGGCTTGCCATTCTCAAACCAGTTATAACCACCGTTCGCTGTTGACAATGATGGTGAGTACAAGTAACCACTTGCTGTCCCCTTCAAGTTAAATGTACCATTCGTACCAAAGTCATATGCTTGTCCATCAATAATCTGGATACCTTGCACAGCTCGTCCATCTGTACCAACATAGTACTTCATACCCCAGGCTGTTTCCCACTTACTTTCTTGGCGTTGTCCTGACTCGAAGAAGTAATAGGTATTTTGATAATAACGGAAGCCAGTATACTTTGAACCATTTTCGAACCAGTACCACTGATTGTTATCCGTTACATCTTGTAAATAACCTGATGCAAAACCACGCTTAGCGTATGTTTTGTCATTACCAAAGTCATAAGCAACACCATTGACCGCAAACTGGCCTTGCATAATACGACCGTCGTTACCAAAGTAATATTCTAATCCCCAAGTTGCTTTGCGAATATCATTTTCTACTCGCCTGTACGTTACTGGGTCAAAGTAGTAGTAAGTATTGTCATAAGCTTGCACTCCACTTTGGCGAACACCATCTTTAAACAAATAATTCGCGTCATTCGTATAATCATATTGGTAGCCATTAGCTACTTGATCATTGACATAAAACTTATTATCAATCCAACCAATCTTTTTACCAGTTAGGTTTGACGTCTCTTTTGTGCCAACTAGTTCGGCAACACTGCCTTTACCATTATAAGTCCACGTTCCTTGTGCTAAAACAGTATCTAGTACTTTTGTTGTTTTACCATCGGCATCTACTTGAACTAGGAATGATGGTGCTACCGTAGAATTAAGTCCAACACCAGCTTTTTCAGCACGGTTACTCATATATGATGTAATTAACAACAAATCATTGTGTCCTTCAACAGGAACTGCATAGTATGAATAAGTATCTGTTCTAGATTCAGCTAATTGTGTTCCTGTGATCACACTACCACTACCATTTAATGGTGTATAAGGTCCAAATAAACTATCTGATACATACCCCATCATACCAACATTAATATTAAAATCAACTGTTGGTACAACACTTTTACTCAAACGCGTATCTGTAAAGAGGTAGTACTTTCCATTCAACGGCACAATATTAGCACGTTCGATTTCATCAGTAATACCATTAGCTGCTAGAAGTGGTGAATAAATTTGTCCAATAGTTGGATTATTTTGCTGTCCTGTAAGCTTCACCAGTCCAATAGCACCATTGGCCTTCTTTGAGAATCTCAACTTATCCGCATTTGCCAATGTTGTTTCTCTTGCGGTTTGGTTGAATTCATCAGTTCCACCATAGTAATCCATGTTATTGACAGCATCATCACTTTGATAATTTTCAGTACCTGTGTTGGATTCAAAAGTCAGGTAACGTTCTCCATCAACCTCAATCACGTGCGGGTCACGTAAGGTAAAGTTATCACCCGTATCATAGTATCCTGCATCGATCCATTGTTGCAAAGTTTGGTAATGCTCCTCATCTCCTGTGAAGAGTTCATGATCATTATTAACTTTTGTTACACGAACCTCAGTGTCCGTATATGCCATTGACAAGTTAGCCGTCGACAAACGTTGTACTGTGCGTGGTTGGTCAGTTTTTGTATAGAATAATTGGATACTGTCGTCATCATTGACCGTTGCAGATCCAGACCACTGCTGCTTATCCCACAGTGCATTAAAACCAAACACTGGTCCAGCATTCTTCCAATTATTGATTGCTGTATCACCATTCTTAGTGTAAAGCATGTAAATATGTTGATCGTTATCCTCTTTTGGAGAGCCTGCTAAAGCAAAGACAATGTTGTAACCATGATAGTTTGCAGTGATACCAGTTTTTGCGTCTTGTAGTGCCCAAGAATCCCAAACATCCAAGTCTTGTACATCACCATCTTGTGCATCTGCTGTCTTCATTGCCGGCAGATTTTTAATTGCATCGGCATTGAAATAAGGTACAGAAGTATCTGAATTCAAATTAGCAATGTTATCCGCAACATCTTTTAAGTTAGCATATGTCATGTTGGTAGTTGAGGTACCATCATCATTTTTAGTAACTAGTGTTGTTTTAGAGTTTAAATCTTTTGACACACCTTTGTCTAATGTCACAACTGAAGTTGTCGCTTTTTTATCATCAGTAGTGGCTTCAGTTGTTGCACTCTTAGTATCATCAACTGAAGTCACTTTTTTATCATCAATTGTTTCTTTGTTAGTGTCTACTGTCTTAGTAGCACTATCCGTAGCCTTTACTTGATTGGCTTCAGCTGTTGTTGCATCAGGAGTCGTTGAATTGACTGTTGTTTCTTTATTAACGTCTGATGGAGCTGTTGTTTCAGTATTCACATCAGTTGTTTTGCTCAGTGTTTCTGTGTCAGTTGTTGTATTATTATTACCAACCGTGTCTGCACTAACAGCACTCACGCCCATAGAAATAGCCGCTACTGTTGCTGCTCCAGCTACCCATATCTTCCCCGCTTTGTATAACTTCTTTCTCATCGATAAGAACTCCCAATTTAGAATTATTGCATCTCGTGCAACTACGTTAAGTATAAACGCTTATCATTTCAAAATTATTACAGAAAGTTGTTAAACGTATGACATAGTTCAAAGTTGAACAAAACTTAATTAAACGAATATTAAAATAGTTATATTAATATAAGTCTTTTAATATTATTATCAGTTCTATTATCAACATTTATATTTTAAATGTACATAATTTTTTAAAAATATTAAAAAATAAAATAATTCATGTGTTTTATTGAACTATATAAATTATTAAAATAATTCTACTATAGTAAGTAAAAATATGTAGTTAAGCTATAGATTACAGTGCTTTCTAAATTAGAATGATCGTGTCTCAAAACAAAATAAAAAAGGCTTTCGCCTCTTCTTTAACGTAAGTAATATGTGCCATCGTTTCCAAAATTATATTGCTTACCATCTATTTTTTGAATCCCTTGCAATGCTCGGCCATTGGCATCCGTATAATACTTCTTACCCCAAGCCTCACGCCATCCTGCATTTTGGCGAACACCGTTCACGAACCAATAATAAGTACCCATGTAGTATCGGAAACCTGTATATGGCTTGCCATCTTCAAACCAATTATACCCACCATTCGCTTTTGAATACTCAGGCGAATACAAATATCCACTGGCTGCACTCTTCAAATTATACGTACCATTTGTTCCAAAGTCATATGCTTGTCCATCAATGATTTGAATACCTTGCAATGCTCGACCACTTGCATCCGTATAATACTTCATACCCCAAGCTTCACGCCAGCCTGCATTTTGACGTACACCATTCACAAACCAGTAATAAGTACCTTCATAATAACGGAAACCTGTATATGGCTTACCATTCTCAAACCAATTATACCCACCATTAGCTGTTGACAATGATGGCGAATACAAATAACCACTTGCTGTACCCTTTAGGTTAAATGTACCATTTGTTCCAAAATCATATGCTTGTCCATCAATAATCTGGATACCTTGCACAGCTCGTCCATCTGTACCAACATAGTACTTCATGCCCCAGGCTGTTTCCCACTTACTTTCTTGACGACTACCTGTTTCAAAGAAGTAGTATGTGCCCATATAGTAACGGAATCCTGTATACTTTTGACCATTTTCAAACCAGTACCATTGATTATTGTCTGTCAAATCTTGCAAGTACCCTGATGCATAGCCTCGTTCGTAATAGGTTTTATCGTTACCAAAGTCATAAGCAACACCATTGACTGCAAATTGCCCTTGCTTAACTCGACCATCGTTACCAAAGTAATATTTTTTCCCAGCATTATCTTGATGGATTTCGTTATCGACTCTTTTGAAAGTTACTGGATCAAAATAATAGTAAGAATTGGCATAAGACTGTACACCACTTAAGCGAACACCATTTTTAAACAAATAATAGCTTGTATTCGTGTAGTCATAAACATAGCCATTAGCTAATTCATTATCAACATAAAACTTATTATCAACCCAACCAATTTTCATATCAGTTAATTCTGATGTTGCTTTATTTCCTACAAGTTCCTCAACGCTGCCACTTTTACCATCATAAGTCCATGTACCTTGAGCTAAAATAGTATCCAATACTTTAGTGCTCATACCATCAGCACTTATTTGAATCAAAAATGATGGTGCAAACGTTGCATTCATTCCTGTTCCCGCTTTTTCATTACGATTACTCATATATGAAGTAACTAATAATAAATCGCTGTGGCCCTCAACAGGTACTGCATAATATGAGTACGTATCAGTTCTAGAAGTAAATAATTGCGTGCCAGTAATCACACTACCACTACCATTTAATGGTGTATAAGGTCCAAATAAACTATCTGATACATACCCCATCATACCAACATTAATATTAAAATCAGCCGTTGGTACAACACTTTTACTCAAACGCGTATCTGTAAAGAGGTAGTACTTTCCATTCAACGGCACAATATTAGCACGTTCGATTTCATCAGTAATACCATTGGCTGCGATTAATGGTGAATACACTTCAACCACACTCGGATTATTTTGATCATTGGAAAGCTTAATTAGTCCAATAGCCCCATTAGCCTTAGTTGATAAAGCTAATTTATCAGGATTCTGTAACGTATCAGTTTTAGCTTGTTGATTAAACGCTTCCGTTCCACCATAGTAGATATCATTATTAACGGCATCATCTGTTTGATAATTGTTCGTTCCTGTATTAGCTTCAAACGCTAAATAACGCTCTCCGTTCACTTCAATAACATGAGGATCACGTAAGGTAAAGTTATCTCCACTTTTGTAGTCACCAGCACTTATCCATTGTTTTAGTGTTTGATACATTTGACCATCTCCTTCAAAAAGAACATGATCATTATTGACCTTGGAAACACTAACTTCAGAATCGTCATATGTCATTGATAAGTTTGCTGTCGCCAACCTTTGCACAGTCATAGGTTGATCCACTTTTGTATAATACAACTGAATACTATCATCAGCATTGACCGTTGCAGAACCAGACCATTGTTGTTGACTAGTTGTAGCATTAAACCCAAATACGGGGCCAGCATTTTTCCAATCATTTAAAGCAGTATCACCATATTTTGTATAAAGCATATAAATATGTTGATCCCCATCTTCTTTTGGATTACCAGCTAAAGCAAATACAATATTATATCCATGATAATTGGATACGTTACCAGTGATAGCATCTTGTAATGCCCAAGAGTCCCAAACATCTAAATCTTGAATTATTCCCGTTTGAGCATTCGCTGTTGTCATTGCCGGCAAATTTTTAATAGCATCAGCATTAAAGTATGGTACTGACGTATTGGAGTTTAAACTTGCAATATTATCAGCTACATCCTTTAAATTAGCGTATGTAATATTAGTGGTATAAGTCCCATCATCATTTTTAGTGACTATTGTTGTTTTTGAATTTAAATCTGTTGATGCATCAGAATTTAATGGTGCAATACTAGTAGAAGATGCAGTATCACTATTTGCTGTTGTATTATCTGTTTTTGTAGCTGTGTCGCTATTTGCTGTTGTGCTATCTGTCTTTGTGGCTGTGTCGCTATTTGCTGTTGTGCTATCTGTCTTTGTGGCTGTGTCGTTATTTGCTGTTGTGCTATCTGTCTTTGTGGCTGTGTCGCTATTTGCTGTTGTGCTATCTGTCTTTGTGGCTGTGTCGCTATTTGCTGTTGTGCTATCTGTCTTTGTGGCTGTGTCGCTATTTGCTGTTGTGCTATCTGTCTTTGTGGCTGTGTCGCTATTTGCTGTTGTGCTATCTGTCTTTGTGGCTGTGTCGCTATTTGCTGTTGTGCTATCTGTCTTTGTGGCTGTGTCGCTATTTGCTGTTGTGCTATCTGTCTTTGTGGCTGTGTCGCTATTTGCTGTTGTGCTATCTGTCTTTGTGGCTGTGTCGCTATTTGCTGTTGTGCTATCTGTCTTTGTGGCTGTGTCGCTATTTGCTGTTTTTGTAACTGTCTTTGTTGTTGTGTCGCTACTTACTGTTGTGCTATCTGGAATGGTCGTATCAGCACTAACCAATGTGGGAATAGCAGTTATAGTCACTGCGGCTGCTGCCGCTGCTACCCATATTTTCCCTGACTTATATAGCTTTATTCTCATGAGATTCTCCAATATAGATTTTTAACTTTAATACTAATAATAAGTATAAACGGTTATCATTTCAATTATATTACATTCCTTTGTTGCCCATATATCATATTAATTATTTTCAAATAAAAAAGGCTTTCGCCTCTTCTTTAACGTAAGTAATATGTGCCATCGTTTCCAAAATTATATTGCTTACCATCTATTTTTTGAATCCCTTGCAATGCTCGGCCATTGGCATCCGTATAATACTTCTTACCCCAAGCCTCACGCCATCCTGCATTTTGGCGAACACCGTTCACGAACCAATAATAAGTACCCATGTAGTATCGGAAACCTGTATATGGCTTGCCATCTTCAAACCAATTATACCCACCATTCGCTTTTGAATACTCAGGCGAATACAAATATCCACTGGCTGCACTCTTCAAATTATACGTACCATTTGTTCCAAAGTCATATGCTTGTCCATCAATGATTTGAATACCTTGCAATGCTCGACCACTTGCATCCGTATAATACTTCATACCCCAAGCTTCACGCCAGCCTGCATTTTGACGTACACCATTCACAAACCAGTAATAAGTACCTTCATAATAACGGAAACCTGTATATGGCTTACCATTCTCAAACCAATTATACCCACCATTAGCTGTTGACAATGATGGCGAATACAAATAACCACTTGCTGTACCCTTTAGGTTAAATGTACCATTTGTTCCAAAATCATATGCTTGTCCATCAATAATCTGGATACCTTGCACAGCTCGTCCATCTGTACCAACATAGTACTTCATGCCCCAGGCTGTTTCCCACTTACTTTCTTGACGACTACCTGTTTCAAAGAAGTAGTATGTGCCCATATAGTAACGGAATCCTGTATACTTTTGACCATTTTCAAACCAGTACCATTGATTATTGTCTGTCAAATCTTGCAAGTACCCTGATGCATAGCCTCGTTCGTAATAGGTTTTATCGTTACCAAAGTCATAAGCAACACCATTGACTGCAAATTGCCCTTGCTTAACTCGACCATCGTTACCAAAGTAATATTCTAATCCCCAAGTTGCTTTGCGCATTTCATTTTCAACACGCTTATAAGTTACAGGATCAAAGTAATAGTAACTACCATCATAAGATTGGACACCACTCAAACGAATACCATCCTTAAATAGGTAATTGGCATCATTAATATAATCATATTGGTAACCATTCGCTAACTCACCATTAGTATAGAATTGATTATCAATCCATCCTATCTTTTTCCCTGTGATATTAGAAGTTTCTTTCGTTCCAACAAGTTCTGTAACTGTTGTTTCCCCATCATCATAAGATAATGCTCCCTGAGATAACACAGTATCTAATACTTTAGTTGTCTTGCCATCCGCACTTATTTGTACTAAGAACGACGGCGCAAACGTTGATCGGTAAGTATCAGCTCCTCGATTAGTCATATAAGAAGTAATTAAAAGTAAATCGCTATGATTCTTTACTGGAAGTGCGTAGTAAGAGTAGCTATTAGTTCTTGACCCATATGACTGTGTACCAGTTAGGACATTCCCGTTACCATTAAGTGGTAAATAAGGTCCTGTTAAACTATCCGAAACATAACCCATCATAGAAACTGTATCATTGTTTTCTAGTTTTACAAGACTACGGTCTAATCTCGCAGTGGTAAACAGATAATATTTACCATCTAATGGCACAATATTAGCACGCTCTATTTCATCTGTAACACCATTACTGGCCAACAAGGGTGAATAAACATCTGTCACAGTAGGGTTGTTTTGATCTGCTGATAATTTCAATAAACCAATAGCCCCGTTGGCTTTTGCAGATACATCTAATTTATGGGCGTCATTTTTTATATCATTTACAGCTTGTTGATTGAAATCATCAGTTCCACCATAATAATTCATATTATCAACTGCAGTTGCACTTTGATAATTTTCAGTCCCAGTACTTCCTTCAAATGTTAGGTAACGTTCCCCTTCAACTTCAATAACATGAGGATCTCTTAAAGCAAACTTATCACCAGTACTATAATAGCCATTGGCCCAATATTGCTCAAAAGTTTTGTAATGATAACCATCACCATAGAATATATCATGCTTATTATTAACGCTAGCAACTTTGAGTTGATTTTCCCCATAGTTCATAGTTAAATTTGCAGTAGCAAGATGCTGGTGGGTATCAGGTTGGTCGACCTGTGTGTAAAACAATTGAATACTATCATCATTATTAACAGTTGCCGATCCAGACCATTGTTGACTAGTCCAAGATGCATTCATTCCCATGACAGGGCCTGAAGTTTGCCAAGAACTTAATGCATTGCTCTCTTCTTTTTTATAAAACATATAGATATGTATATCATCAGCGTTAGGCTGACCAGCCAAAGCAAAGACAACATTATAACCGTGATAGTTTGAAACATCTGCTGACTTAGCATCTTGTAATGCCCATGAATCCCAAACGTCTAATTCAGTGACGTTTCCAGTTTCAGCATCAGCAGTCGTTGCTGCTGGAATATTCTTAATCGCGTCAGCATTAAAGTAGGGTACATCAGTATCACTATTTGAGTCATCTGCTACATCCTGAAAATTAGCATAAGTAATTTGAGTTGTTGATGTGCCATCAGCATTATTTCTTATAATAATTTTTTTAGATTTCAAAGATGAAGAAATACTACTATCAACATCTGTTGACTGATAGTTTTGTGAATTTTTGGAATCAATAGTCTTGTCGACCATTGTTGTGTCAGCTGCTTTATCTGTCGTTGTGTCAGCTGCTTTATCTGTCGTTGTGTCAGCTGCTTTATCTGTCGTTGTTGTGTCAGCTGCTTTATCTGTCGTTGTGTCAGCTGCTTTATCTGTCGTTGTGTCAGCTGCTTTATCTGTCGTTGTGTCAGCTGCTTTATCTGTCGTTGTTGTGTCAGCTGCTTTATCTGTCGTTGTTGTGTCAGCTGCTTTATCTGTCGTTGTTGTGTCAGCTGCTTTATCTGTCGTTGTGTCAGCTGCTTTATCTGTCGTTGTTGTGTCAGCTGCTTTATCTGTCGTTGTGTCAGCTGCTTTATCTGTCGTTGTTGTGTCAGCTGCTTTATCTGTCGTTGTTGTGTCAGCTGCTTTATCTGTCGTTGCATTTATGGCTGTCGTGTCGGCACTGATTACATTAGGCAACATCATTACAGTAGCAGCAACCGTAGCTCCGGCTACCCATAATTTTCCAGCCTTGTATAACTTTTTTCTCATATAAATTCTCCACTTTATATTACTTATAATATATCTTTATTAAGTATAAACGTTTATCATTTCATTAGTATTACATTCGTTTGTTAAACGCATATCAGAAACAAAAAAAGACGCAACGCTCGTCTTTTAATATTCAAACTATACAATTTTCTTTAGTAATGGAATTTTATGAATAATTAGTACAAGAGCTGTTGATAGTAACCACACAATGACCGGCAAAATCAACATGTGTTTTAATGAGCTATCGACAATATGTAGTTTCCTTTCAGCAAAATAAATGAAGAATTCATGAATAACATACACGCCAAGAGATGTGCTTGCTACTTTTTGCAAAACAAACTGGACTTTAAGGCTTGGTTGATATGTCTCTAGATGATTTTTAACAAATTCAAACACACCAATAGAAAACATAAACCCAAATAATCCCCAGATATCATATACTTCACGCACAAATTTTCCTCTCTTGATGGAAAGATAAATTGTCAACGTAATCATAATAACAATAGAGGCCAAAGCAGAAGCATATAGAATATTTTTTTGCCATTTACGTAAAACAGTATTTTTCAGATACCAACCGACCACGAAAAAGCCAATACCCCCTGCTGCACCTATTTGTACGCCATGTAAAAATGAATTGTCAGTCTGTGAACGAATTTCGTAGTAATAACTCAAGAGATTAACAAAAACCATATTCACTGCTAGTAAGTACAAAGATAGTGTTTTGTCGTTTTTATTCGTAATTTTAGATAATAATGGGGCACTAATATAAAAGCCGATAATAAAATAAAAGAACCAAAATATAGGTTGAATTGTATCATGCATGACCGCATCAACAAATTGACCAATATGATAATCAGTTGTTTTATGATATATAAACGGGTTTATGATATACCAAACCAATGACCAAAAAATAAACGGTACAAAAACCTTTGCCATTCTTTTTTTGAAAAAAACTGACGTATCATATCTTTCACGATAATCTAGCAAATGGGCACCAGACATCATAAAAAAGATCGGTACTGCCCAAATAAAGGTAACTTGAAGTATAACCGCTATAATCCAATGCGGGTCACTAGTATGGTTTGAAAATGCATATTCAGAAGTATGAAGAAAAACAACTGCAATCGTAGCAAGTATTGTCAGAACATCCATGTAATAATAACGCTTCATATTTTTACTCTCAATATTTTTTTAATTTTTTGCAATAAAAAAGGCTTTCGCCCTCATGAATTAGCGCATGTAGTATGTGCCATTATCACCAAAGTAATAGTCTTTACCATCAATTTTTTGATGTCCCTGAACAGCACGACCCGTGCTATCTGTCCAGTATGTGTAACCCCATGCATATCGCCAACCCTCATTTTGACGAACGCCGTTCACAAACCAATAGTAAGTACCCATATAATAGCGGAATCCAGTGTATGGTTTCCCATTTTCAAACCAGTTATAGCCACCATTGGCTGTTGAATAAGATGGTGAGTACAAGTAGCCACTAGCCATCCCCTTCAAATTATAGGTGCCATTTGTACCAAAGTCATAGGCTTGCCCATCAATAATTTGAATACCCTGTAAGGCGCGACCATTATCATCAGTGTAATATTTCATACCCCAAGCTTCGCGCCAACCAGCATTCTGACGAACCCCATTGACAAACCAGTAATAAGTGCCCATGTAATATCGGAATCCGGTGTATGGTTCGCCATTTTCAAACCAGTTATAACCACCATTGGCCGTTGATTGTGATGGCGAATAAATATATCCGCTAGCTGGCTTCCCATTTTGATAGAAAATGCCATTATTGTAACCATTGGCGTTAATTGAAATTAAATTTTGATAATCAATCGAAACATCAAACGTTCCCTTTATACCAGGAAAACTAGTATTACTATTCCATTGCCACATGCCGTAGGATTGATTCCATAAAGAACTGGCGCTTGGCTGGTATGGATATTGTGCCATCCAGACACGACTATTGCCGATATATGAAAAATTTAAGTTCGTTTCATTAACATAAGAAACGTATGTATAGGTAGAAGTATTTGAATACCCAGCAGCTTTAACTTGTGCGTTAAAGGCTGTTGCATTTGCTGTCACACTGCTGTTTTTTGTGTATGATTCTTCCAAATCATCGACCATCAACGTATCTTTTGGTAGTTCTAGTGAGGCTGCGTAATTAGTGAAATACTTTGCTTCAGCTTGTGCATCCGCTTTCGATGCATACCATGAATAATGATATGCACCAACTTGTAGGCCAGCCTCTTTAGCATTAGTAATCTGCGATTTAGCATATGGATTCTTGTATGAATCAGCTTCTGAAAGTTTAACAATTACAGCTTTAACGCCATAGCTTTGCATCGTCTTATAATCAGCAACTGAGATAGTACCATTGTTAGATGATACATCCACCACGTCCATTCTAGGTAGACCAGAAGTTCCCGCTGTGATGGCAGGAACGCCATCATCAGCATGAACCTGATTAACAGCAATTAATGAAGCAGCAATACCAGCCACTACAATGCTCGACCAAAAAGTTATTTTATTCATTTACACACTCCCACATATGTACACTGACCGACGTCAGTAATTATTTTAATTATGAAAATTAGCCTTTGCGTAATCAACAACTGACATGTTTTGTTGAGAAGCTTCAGTGATAATTTTTTTGATATCGCTTGGTGCCCACTGATCCGCTGGTAATCCCGCCGCAATAAGTTTTTTACGTGTTTCAGCAATCATTTCTGATGTGACTTCAACACCTTGAACGGTTTTGTTTGGATCATAGGTTGGGCTATCCGTTGTATTAGAACTTACGGAACTAGAAGATGATGAACTATCTGAAGATGACGAGTTTTCTGATGGACTAGATGATATCGTTTGTTCAGAGGCAGAACTGACAGATGAAGAACCTGATGAAGATGATTTTTCAACCGAACTACTTTTTGAAATCTTCGATGAACTTTTCGATACTTTAACTGTCGTTGACGATTTTGATGTTTTCGAAGAATCATTATTTTGATGTCCTAAGGCTATTATCCCCACAATAACAACAATGACGGCAACAATGATACCAAATATTTTTTTCATTAGTACTTCTCTCCCATAAGTAAAACACAATTAGCAATGTTCTAACCTTAAGTATTCATTTTGACATAATACCTGTTAATTTACAATAGATTGACGGCAGCTGTTACCCAATTGTCAAAAAACTGTAGCCATCATCAATAAACTTTTTGGTCTTTGAATTTGTAACACCAATTAAAAATAACATGGTGGGTCGCATTTCAAAATAATTAATCAAGGTATTAATATTTTTAATAGATAAATTTTGCACTTCATCAATAAAAATGTAATCAAAATTTCGTAACTTCTTTGATTTTATTTTTTTCATAAACTGCCGAATTGGGATGATTTTCCAGTCATAATTTCGTCTCAGGCTAGATTGAGCAGCATTTAATTTACCAACATGCACAATTAAGACAGTATTATTCTTGCTTAGTTTTTTAACAGTATCGTACAGCATTAGTACTCTTCCATTCCCAGATGGTACGTTAACAGCATAGAAGCCTGACTCATTCATTGTTAAAATATTATTTTGAAGTACTTGTTGCTGTTGAGTCAGAAGATAGTCCCCCTCTAAAAAGGCTTGTATTTCTCGGAACGGCGAAACTAAATATAAATTGACCTTAAATAAGCTATCTAAATTTCCCACATCTATGCTATCAAAGGTTGACAAGAACCGATGAAATTCTGATGCCAAAAATAAATGCGTTGATGAGATATCTGTCGTTTCCAGTTCATCTTGTTCAGTTAATGTATAGATAATGTCTGAATCTGAGTTATACGTAAATAATTTAATTTCTTTAGCAACTTGTGACAAGTAGTATTTATTGTTGATTAACTGTTTTCTGACTTTTTCTTCATCATAATCAGCTTGACTCTTGAGCTCAATGTTAACTACACGGTGCATTTGATCAAAGGCTAATAAATCGAATTCTTTACTGACTTTGGGCATACTGTAACCAATATAAAAAAGCTTTAAGGATACCTCTTCATCAATAAAATGGCGCATTAATCGCTCAATTCCTTGCAGTTCTCTTTCACGAATTGATAACACACCTAAATCTTTTAGATAGTGTTTGATGCTTTCAGATTCTATATTTGAAGCAATTTTTCTTAAATTAGCTGGTTTCAACATTGCGCTCACTATTTCTTTAAATGTCGCCGAATTGTATCGTGTTCTTTTTTATATAGTACCAATAAAATATTCTAATTAAAAGTGTAAAAAAAACAGAAACGAATGACGTTTCTGCTTGATGTGTTACTGATTAGAATTTTTCTTACGTTGTAAAATAATCACAGCAACCAAAATAATGATTACGATTAGTAAAATAGCACCTATCAAAATGTACAACCAATTACTATTATTAGTATTTGCTTTTACATCAACATCTGATTTGTTTAAATCTCGTGCTTGTTTTGATTTAATGGTGAAATCTTTTGTGAATGTCCACTTTTTGACTTGTTTATTGGCTGTAGCTGTAACTTTCATTTTCAGCGTATAATCGCCAGCCTTCATTGACGTACCATTTAATGAAACAGGATACGTCAAATGACTATTTGGCGCAATTTGCATATCACTTTTAATCGATGTGTATACTGGCTTTTTACCATTTTTAGAATAAATTTTGGCATCAACTGATACTTTAGACATCAAAACTGATTGGTCATTTTGAAGTTCAGCATTAATAACGTTGCGATAGTTAATTTGTCCAGGTTTGACTTGTAGCAAATTAAGATTGGGATTAACATTTTTTTCCGTTTCTTTTAACAAAACAGCCACCGCATATGAATATTCATTTTGGACTGTTGTGCCCTTTTTCGCAGTGTCTTGATTTACTTCACTTGACTTTTGCTGAAAGGTCAAACCACCGAGTAATATACCATCAAATGATTCTTTAGGCATAGTAACGTGGAAAACAACATTTTTAGACGAACTGGCAGGTATTACAATACTCGACGGTCCCTTAACAATATCTGAAATATTATATTTCAAAGAGCTGTCATTTTTTATACTGGATTTACCATATTCGACAACTCCATTGGAATTTGTTTTAGCAGTATTAACACCAACTTCAACAGTAATATCCTTTTTTGTATCATTTCTCAACGTAACAGAAATGCCTTGCTGTTGATCTGAATTCATTTTCAGATTGAAATATGTCTTTGACTTATCAATCTGATTATCAGGAATCACGGTGTTTACCGAAAAATTCATTTCCGCAGCAATTGCTGTGTTATTAAATACAAAAAAAGAAAACATTGTTATGAATACTGCCAATGAAAATCCGTAAATTTTTTTAACTATCATATTAATGTCCTCTTGAATTATTCTTCCTATTACATCATGAAGGTGTATCAGATAATGTCCATGTAAGAGTTGTTTTATAAGTGTCTTGATTGATTTTTGAAGATGCCGGAACTGTCAATGAGACACTTTTATCAGCATTGTCTTGGCTTCCCATAGAATAGATCCAAGTACCAATTCCTTCTCCAGAATTAGCACTCATGACTGTGGTGTTTTCTTTACCTATTGCAACGCTATTAGCATCTACTGGATTAATAGCTCTGTCTGAACCATTACAATTAACTACTTTCCCATTACTGATACTGATAGTGGCACCCGTTAACTTCGAGTTTGCATCATTAACGGCTGTAAAATCGTCATCTTGCTTTACTTGTAGCTTCCAGCCTGTATGTTCATTCCCCGCACGATTATCAGTAACTTGCGCAAAATTTGGGCCGGTCGTCATTGTTCCCTTATTAGAATATGATTGGGCACTTGCGTAATATGTTTGCTTAGCTGACGAAATAATATTCGTACCAAAGTCAAATGATGAAGCAAAATCAATTGTTAATAATCCTGATGTGCCTGAGTTTGGTTCCTTCTTGGTCACATTGTCGATTGGTGTAATAGAATTTTGGCTACCATCTGTACTTACTGGATTTGAAGGATTCAGTACTGACTTTGTAGTTTCATCTTTTATAAAAGATACTTGTGCATTTGAGTTAAGTGTAGCAGCTGATGAATCATCCGCATATACTACAGCAAGTGGCGCTGTTGCTAATCCAAAACTTGCCAATCCTGCTAAACCTAAAATTTTCTTGTTAATCATAATTCTTCCCTTTTTTCTTTTCTCATTTTCTCTGAAATAGTCATCATTATAATGATGAGAGCACTGCATAATATGTATGACAACGATTGTATATGTGTTACACCTACACTTGGTAGTCGTGTAATGACCGGTATCACCTCCTTTCGAGTGGAAACATAACCAAACTGACGATCATATTCACCATTAGACATTGGTGCATTTACCAAGGTAGCCTGACTTAAGTCTATTTGATCTGTTGGTTGTTGCTTAACAGGTATATAATCTGGCATTTGAAAACTTACTTGCGCGTTTGATTCAATTTCAGATCCCAATACGTTCAATGAGCAAATGGTCATTGAACCAGCAATTGCGAAGCCAGATAAGACACACTGTAAAAACTTTTTTGGTTTCATATATACCTCCCATATCATGGACCATCAACCAAAGTCCAGTTCAGTGTTGCAGTATAATCGCCAGCCTCTGTCACTGTATCTAAATTAGAAATTTGCATATTGTAAGAGCCATATTGCTTTTTTTCATTGTTATATTTCCAGTCAGATAATAAATTGCCAGTACCATCATCTTTCCATATCCAGTAGTTAATCCTTGCTGATATATTTGTAAAATCCTGTGAAGTCGTTATCAAACTACCTGAACTGTAGTCATTTTTGACTAATTGCCAATGGATTCCATTGGCAACTGAACCATTTTGAGACGTGAGTTGTTGAGTCAAAGCGACATTAATCTTTATTTGTGTGTTCTTTTTACCACTCACTTGAAAGTTTCCTGTCCAGTCACCCACTAAACTGGTTTCACTGCCTAACTTGTGAGAACCAAAGTCAACATCTGGAACAGATATTATTTTTGACGTCGGAGTAATTGATGTTTCGGATGGTACTGGCACATCGCCATAAGAAGCCACTGTGTTTGTATTTGTTCGATTAATTATTTTGCTAGCTACAATATTACCTTGAAAATTGGAAGAAACTAAAGTAAACGTAGCTTTTGGTGCTAAGATTGCATTAATCGCATTACTAGACGAAGGTTTCCACTCTATGTTCCCCGTGTAATTTGAGTTCTGTGCAACATCATAAAAATTAAATAATATATTTTTATTTTCACCATTATTTAAGTTAAGCCAACCAGTAGAAAAGTTAGTTACGCCACTCGTATCAATGGTAATAACTATCTTTTCATTATTTGCAACACCACCGATAGTTAAACTGCCCCAACTACCAAAATCAGTTGCCTTAATAGTCACATACTTGACGCCTTGTTGTACTTTAACATTACTTGCATCAATTTTAAGATTGTTATTTCCACCCGTGGAAACTGTTGTCGAGTTATTAGCAATTGCCTTGGAATTATTTTCTAAACGTGCAAATTCAGAATCAAAATTTAAATACTCACTACCTTGGGTATCTTGTCTCAAGTTGTTAGGTTTTTGGTTTAACTTATAACCATTTAAACTCGGCCTACTGTCATTAATTATCTTATCTTTATAAACAAGAGATGAACCAAGAATTAATGTGTCGCTCTTAAAAGCTGCAGCATTATCACTTGATTCAATGTTTTTCTGAAGATAAGATATGCCACTATTGCCCGTTTGACTGCCCCCACTTGTTTTTAAATTTTGTGTTGCAACATTACCATTAAGGTTATTAGAAATTGAGTCAATATTTTTCGCAAAATAATTAAACCGTCCAGCAATCCCCAAAACGTTGCTATCATTAACGCTTGAAAAATCACTTTTCCAGCTACCTGCTGCTGGTAAAATTGTATTGCTTGTTTCATCAGCTAGTTTTTGTAATTGATATGTATTTGAAGTGTTTTTGAGTTGATATGTAGTTGATAACGATATTTGCCGGGATGGATAATTATTGTTGCATAAACTAATGGCGGCCAAAATTAATATTCCAGCTATAAGTAGCAGTCTTTTTTTTAACATATTTTCCTCCTTTCTGACAAATGCAAACGATTATCATTATATCAGTTACAATTTAAAATGAATATAACAAAAATGTTTTTTTTTTACATGTACCAAATTTCACAATTAAGGGGATGAAAGTGTACACAACCACTTTCCCACCTCAACATCATTTAAATTAGTATATTTACTATTAATTGCACAGGTTGTACAGAATATCTAATAATCAAATTAGAACATACAATTATTCTAATGTAATGATATCCAAGTCGTTTCACTTGACTTATTAGAAAATAGATGTTATTAAATATTTATTTCACAAATAGATTAACGCATAATTTAAATAAAAAAAACCTAATCCTCACATCAGAAAAGGTTTTTCTAAACATCTTTTGCTTCATTAAGACACTATACTATTCAAAAATGATTGCAACGCCTCGCGCCAACTCAAAACCTCAAATCCTGTCGCCTTAGCCTTCTCCAAACTCATCACTGAATGCTTTGGTCGGTATGCTTTTTGTGGAAATTCTGCGCTAGTTACTGGGGCAACTTCAACGTCTGTATCTTTCAAAATTTCCCGAGCAAAGTCAAACCACGTGGCAATGCCGTCGTTAGACAAATGGTAGATACCATAGGCGGCCTTAGCATCTACCAAATGAAGCATAAACTCAGCCAAAGTACGTGTCCAAGTTGGCCGTCCCAGTTGATCGTCCACAACCGTCAACTTGGGGTGCGTGGCTGCCAAGCGTTGCATGGTGTATACGAAGTTATTACCAAACTCGCCAAACACCCAACTTGTGCGAACAATATAGGCATCTGCACCACTTTCAGTAACAGCTAATTCACCGGCTAGTTTAGCTCGTCCGTAGGCGTTTTGAGGGTTAACCGCATCTGACTCGAGGTATTCACCCTCGTTTGTGCCATCAAAAACATAATCTGTTGAAACGGCAACCAACTTCGCCCCGTATAACTTAGCAGCATCAGCAACATTTTTAGTTCCATCAACGTTAACCTGCCAGTTTAACTCGCGCCCGTCATCTTCAGCTAAATCAACTTTTGTATAAGCCGCCGCATGCAGAACAACATCCGGTTGCTCTTGTTCAAACGCCGATAACACAGCCACGCTGTTTGTAATATCGAGCTGTTTTGAATTAAAAGCGACAAAATCTAGTCCACGCTCGCGCAATAACTTTTGTAATTCTTGCCCTAGTTGACCATTAGCGCCTGTAATTAAAAATTTCATTCCAATTCTCCCTCATAGACAAAAAACTCACATGGCGTGAGTTTTAACTTTATTGATTATTCTGTGCGTACTTGGCTTCAACTTCATCTTTTTCAGCTTGCCACCAAGATTGGTTGTCTTTGTACCACTGGATAGTGTCGGCTAAGCCAGTTTCAAAATCAGTGTACTTTGGTGTCCAACCCAACTCTTCACGAATTTTTGTGGCATCAATTGCATAACGCAAATCGTGTCCTGAACGATCTTGGACAAAGTCGAAGTCATCTTCAGCTTTACCCATATCTTTCAAAATAGCGCGCAATACTGTGATGTTATCTTTTTCACCATCAGCACCAACCAAGTATGTTTCGCCAATTTTTCCCTTAGTCAAAATTGCCCAAACTGCAGTCGCATGGTCGTACGTATGAATCCAGTCACGGACGTTTTTACCGTTTCCATACAACTTTGGCTTAATTCCGCTGATAATATTCGTCACCTGACGAGGGATGAACTTTTCAATGTGTTGGTATGGACCATAGTTGTTTGATGTGTTTGAGATAGTAGCTTGCAAGCCAAACGAACGTACCCAAGCACGAACTAACAAATCAGAACTTGCCTTTGTTGATGAATAAGGGCTTGAAGGACGGTATTGTGATTCTGGTGTGAACTTTTCACCGGCACCTTCACCATGTCCTGGTAAATCTTCACGCAATGGCAAGTCGCCATACACTTCGTCAGTTGATACATGGTGGAAACGCTTGTTATACTTGCGTGCTGCTTCAATTAAAGTATATGTACCAATAATGTTTGTCTGCACAAATGGGGATGGGTCTTTTAATGAATTATCGTTATGACTCTCAGCGGCATAGTGGATCACGGCATCGGTTTCAGATACCAATTGATCAACCAATGGCGCATCAGCAATGTCGCCAACCACTAATTTCACACGGTCTTCTGGCAAACCTGCTAAGTTTTCCTTGTTACCAGCATAAGTTAATTTATCTAAAACTGTCACAAAAACATCAGGATGTTCTTCGACAATGTAACGGACAAAGTTCGCCCCGATGAAGCCGGCACCACCCGTTACTAAAATATTCTTATATTCAGTCATGAATGTTCTCCTATTACAATTGCTCTTTTGTTAGTGGTACAACATCTTTTAGCAAAGGATGATTTTTGTCTGCTTCACTTACTTCAGCATTTTCGACATCATGCCATTCAATGCCCAAAGCAGGATCTGCGTAATTCACAAAGGCGTACTTTGGCTTCAAATCTAGTGCCCAGTAGTCATTGACTAAGTATGAGTATGATACCGTTTCACTCAATACTTGGAATCCATTAGCCACACCACGTGGTACATAAATGCCCTTACTAGCATCAATAACCGTTTGGTAAACATGTCCAAACGAATCACCTTCGCGTAGGTCAACCCAAGACCCTAACACACGACCATTATCAGCCACAGAAATGTACTTATCCCATGGTTCAGCATGCAGGCCACGTAGCACACCCTTTCGTGATAAGGACACGTTATTTTGCAACTTGTCCTCTTTAAAGAAAGACTCTGGAAAACCAAGCGGTATCATCTTTTCTTTTTGGAAGTTTTCCTTAAACCAACCACGATTATCACCGTGAACAGGAATATCGAAAGCAATCATCCCCGGAATAGCTGCAATTGGTTGTGCTGCCAATTTTTTTTCAAAAAATTCTTCAGTCATGTAAACGCCTTATTCCCCTTCTTCATCAACAATTCTGAGCAAGTATTGACCGTAATCATTCTTTTTCAATGGTTGTGCCAACTTTTCTAATTGTGCAATGTCGATATACCCCATGCGGTAAGCAATTTCTTCTAATGAAGCAACTTTTAAGTTCTGTTGTTTTTGAATCGTTGCAATGAAGGAAGAAGCTTCGAGGAGTGAATCGTGTGTTCCAGTGTCAAGCCAAGCATAGCCACGTCCCATGACTTGAACATCCAAATCACCACGGTCTAAGTAAGCTTGGTTAATATCAGAAATTTCAATTTCACCACGCTCTGATGGTTTAACATTGGCAGCGATTTCAACGACATCGTTGTCATAGAAATAAAGACCAGTTACGGCGTAATTGGATTTTGGCTGTTCTGGTTTCTCAACAATGGACAAAGCCTTGCCTTTCTTATCAAATTCAACCACACCAAAACGTTCCGGATCCTTAACTTGATAACCAAACACTGTGGCACCAGATGTTTTCAGAGCGGCTTGTTGTAACTTCTCTGATAGCCCTGCGCCATAGAAAATATTGTCACCTAGCACAAGAGCCACAGCGTCATCACCGATAAAGTCAGCACCAACAATGAACGCATCGGCCAAACCGCGAGGCTCTTCTTGAATCGTATATTCGATATTTAAACCAATTTCATGACCATTACCAAATAGTTCTTCAAAGCGCCCAACGTATTCGGGTGTTGAAATTAGCAAAATATCCTTAATACCAGCCAACATCAAAACAGACAATGGATAATAAATCATTGGCTTGTCATAAATTGGCACCAACTGCTTACTTGTTGCCTTGGTGATTGGATAAAGTCTCGTGCCGGAACCTCCGGCTAGGATAATGCCTTTCATTTTTCTCTCCTTATATATGCTAACGCATTTTACATCAAAAAATGGTGTCCATTAACTTAGTTCGAACCAAGCGTCTTTTCTTTCTTCAGAAAGTCAACTGGGATTGCGCATGTTCGTCCGTGAATTGACAAGTTTTTCACTGTCTCACCATTAATGCATTGTGTGTCCTGCGCCAATGATTTCTCACCTGAAAACAATTCTGTCTCTAAGCTCAATAATTCCTCATCGTTCATACCATACTTAATTCCCAGAACCATCCATCGCGATGCTTGGCGAACTTCGCTAATACTTTGTGAATCCATACGCTCATTGATAATTTTTCTCAAACCAGCAATTAGCGTCTCTTTCTCTTGTTCATTTTTTTGAAGCTTAATAATTTCTATCACAGTTGTATATGAGCTATTAAATAGTCGACCTATATACATTGCCTTGAGCTTGGATTGCTGTGCTAAAGACCATTTAGGAGATGCCTCGATAATATTGAATACTTCTGATAAGATGTTGAGATATTTCCAAGGTTCATTGTAGGTATAACTTGAGCTCTTACCCAAATTACCAAAGTCTTCTCGTTGGTTCCAATAATAGTAATCTTTATTTGCTAAGATAGAAATCTTTCTCGAAACAGAGTAGGCTTTCATATTGAAAACCTGATCCTCTTCGACTGGAATGTAACTACTGTCAGGGAATCTAACATCATATTGATTTAACATTGCCCGTCGATACATCTTATGGGGTGCCAATGTACTGAGAACATGGTCCGTTATGATGCTTGCGTCTTTAATGTTCTCACCATTCTTAAAGGGAACCTGTGTGCCGTTGTACATTTTGCCTTCAGCGTATTTGCCAATAATTACATCAGAATCATCACCAGCAAAATTATAAAATGTCAACAATGTATCGTCTGCTAAATTATCATCTTGATCCATAAGCATGATGAATGTCCCACAAGCCTTTGCTATCCCATGATTTCTTGGGATACTTGGATAACCATGATTCTGCTCTTCGACAACTATTCGCAAATGCTTAATTTTAGACTCATACTCCTGAATAACATCTAATGGCTTGGTACTCTTATCGTCAACAATAATTACCTCAAAATCATCTTGGTTCATTGTCTGTCTGACCAGAGAATCGAGTGCTTTTCTGATGTAATTTCCAGCATTGTAGTGTGCTATAACAACTGATACTTTAAATTCATCTTGATTCATTCTCAGTCTCTCCCAAACTTTTGAACTTTTTATTAATGCATATCGGTAACCTACTTGTATAAAGCTGTGCCTAAAATAAAAACTATTACACTCAATAGCATCCACACTTGCTTTCATCTGAAGACACATTAAAAAATGATTTTTTCAAACTAGTCTAATTATTACAAGTATACTAATATAACTGTTACACAATGATTACAAGTTACTTTTATTAAAAAGATTTAGAAAATGTCAAAAAAATTAATCCATCAATATTTTTACTTATTCATTTCGTAAGATTGATCATATTTAAAATTCTTAACTGCATACATAATATTAATACAACGTGCACGTAAATTCGCGATAACATTGCACTGTCAATAATTTATTTGCCATCCTACTACATCACTGATAAGTTTTTAAATTTTAGAGAAAAAAGTATTCAGCATACTAAATACTTTTTTAATCTTTAGAGGCTCGTAATCTTTAGGATAAAAAAAGGTCAGAACACAATGATAAAATAGCATAACAAATATGGCTATGATTGCTGCCACAATTACTGAAAGGAAAAAATTCAACTCTGCTAGATAATCCCCAATTTTTTGGGATAAAACAATTAGTACGCTTCCTGTAATCAAAATATTAATATAAAGACCAACATATTTTTTTTCTGATGCACCGATGCCATTTTTCAAAACAATAAACGGTTCCCACCACGCATTAACCAGTAAATTTGCACCAATGGTACCTAACACCACCGAACCAATCCCTAAACTTGTAAACTTTATCAAAAGCAATGACAATATCAAGTTGGTTCCTGCTTCCCACAAAGACTTGTATCTCATTTCCCAAAAAGTACCATATGCATTCATGAAGTTTAAATTGCTATTTCTTAAACCGCTTATAAAAAATCCTAAGACAATTAACATTGTCAGAAAATAACCGAGCTCATATTTAGCCCCAATCCATAATTGAATAAAGCTGGGAAATAACATAGCTAACATTAACGAAATGCTAAATACTATATATGCATTTACTTGAGTATATTTATAAAAAAGCTCCAATTGCTCTCTTTTACTCTTTTCAATTTTAAAATTCCCTATTGAGGGCGTAATCGCATTAACAAGCTGTCCAATAACAGCGTTAACTCCATTCAGTACCAAAGTATAATTAGAATATTTTCCAACAGCTGCAAGACCAATGAAAGCTGAAATGATAACATTGTCTGTACCAAAAACCACTACGCCCCCAATTTTAGAAGAAATCATTCCGATAATATTCTTTTTTAAATAAGAAAGCACTTTTGAATCGACTTTATCTATATTTTTGTCCATTAAGTATGGAAATTTTTTATTAGCAAGCCTTGATATTTGAAAGTTACTTAAAAATGTGAACACTATTTGAACACATAAATAAATATAATACGATGGTGTTAAAAACAAAAATAAAATTTGTAATACTTGCATTAATACATTAAACACCATTTGATTCAATGTGTTAATATAGCCAAGCTGACTAGCAATGAAAATAGAGCGCTTGTAACTCCATAAATAAGACAATGCTGAATTACAAAGATACAAAGCAAAAGCAATAAACACATTGCCTACATTCGAATTTCCCGCTATCATGTTGAGTAGAAAAGGCATTATTATCAGGCCACCAACTACAATAATAATGGCTATAATGTGAAATGCTTTTCTGTACAATCCCATCAACGCTTTTATTTGGGATATATTCTGGCTAGCCAGAGGGCGATACAATGCAAAAGTTATTGCTGATCCTATTCCAAGTTCTGAAAAAGCTAAAATATTTAATAAATTGACAAAAAGACCATTTAAGCCTAAAAATTGTTCACCTAGTATTCTTATAAAGAAAGTACGAGATACAAAATTTAAGATCAAACTTACTACTTGTGCTATTGTGGCTACACTTGAATTCATGATGGCAGCTCTTGTTCTTGTCATATTATTCATTTTTCTGCCTCAACTTAAATTTAACTATACTAAGCAGCCAAATTGGGTTAATAAAAAGCAATTTGATCTTATTAACGTGTGCATATAGTTCATCAAAGATAGTAGCTGCCTCTTTTTTAAAATCAATATCATCAACCTTTTGAATAAAATTTTTTAAAAAAACTAGTGTATCTAAACTAACTATCTCTACAGACTTACTTTTCTGCATTGTTTTTAAATCCACTATCAAATTAATTTCATCCTTAGCTCCAACTATTCGTTTGGGATCAAAAGTGGATTTAGTATTTCCTTTCCGAATTTCACGATAATTGTATTGATGCTTTTCATTGACAACAACTACTTCATAATCATTTATAACGTGTAGTATTTGTCTGAAAAATTCAATTTCTTCATGAACTTGTCCCTCAGGAAATCGTACTTTTTCTAATGTATTTGCCCTAAAAAGTTTATTCCATACTACAGTTCCAATAATTCCAGAGAACATCATAGAGAAAAAATCATCCACAGTAATTTTCTTGGAAATCGAACGCTTTTTATATTTAGTAGATGGAAATAAGTACGAAGCTATTAGAGTATCCTCATCAAAAGCATTGATTAAATTTTTTAAAAAGTTTTTCTCTAAACTATCATCAGGATCAACAAACGAAATAAATTCACCTTTCACCTTACTTAGGCCTATGTTTCTAGCGTGTGATTGACCATTATTTTTAGTCTTAATGTATTCAAAACGAGAATCCTTTCTAGCATAGGACTCTGCTATCAATTCAGAACGATCAGTTGATCCATCATCAATCATTATTACTTCAAAATTTTGATACGTTTGATGTGCTATTGAATCTAAGGATGCTTTCAAATACGGATCAACATTAAATATAGGCACAATAAAACTTACTTTAGAATTTTCAACTGACAATTTTCATATCCTCCAATAAACCAAACCCTCTATTTGAGTTACATAATAGGTTCGATAATACTGCAACGCCCAAAAAGAATGTGATGTAGTTGTTTGAAATTCCAAATATTCCAAATAAAACTAGTATATTGGTAAGCGATGAGTGAACGGTGTTTTTGTTAAAGGCAGATTTATATATAAGCAAGTAAACTACAAAAATAAACAAAATACCACCTTCAAAAAACAATGCCCATAACTGATTATCCAAAGCTAAAGCCGTAAAGTTTTTATACGAAGAATCATATTGGAAACCATGTCCAAAAATAATTCCTTGCCAATCATTAACATAATAATTTTGGAAATAGATTAAACCGGTGTATCTAATTCTAAATGTTGCAAAAAAATCCGATTGAAAATATGAGCTGTTCTGTAACAACACAGCAAATAGTCCGCTTAAGAATTGAGCAAAAATACCACCAAAAAAAATATAAAATTTTATTACTTGTGGAATGTATTTCAAAGCAATAACTAGTAAATAAAGAATGTATACATTTTTCGTTAAACTTGTTACTGTTGCAAGCGTAAACAATAATAACAACAATGCTCTTGATAATTTATTAATTTTTAAATTTTCATACCAAAGAACGGAAAAACCCAACACCATTATTGTTCCAAACGTCATTCCGCTACTAAAGAACCCAAACCCTCGCAAAGTGCCACTTGAACCAAAAATCCACATGTTCGAATTCAGTCTGATGGTTGATTCATATAAAGATGATGCACTGGATAGAAGAACATTTTGTGAGAAATACTGAAATATTCCAACAAAAGCATTAATTGTTGCAAAACAAATTATTCCCCAGAATATTCCTTGATCAGAAACCATAGAATTACTTTTATTAAAAATCAATAATAGAATTAAAATAATAAGCAATATATATCCTGATATTCTCCACATGAGAGGTTGCCCAGAAATAACGGAAATTTTATAAAAACTAGTCAATATCAATATACCAATAAACAAATAAAAAATATTAACTGTTTTTTCAACATTAACTACTATCAAAAATAATGTCATAAAAACAATTGTAAACATTAACATATTTGAAATCATGGATGATGCAGGTATGTGTAAAGAACTTAGTATTCTCCCTAAGGTTCCTGGAACCAAAAAAAGCATTATTAAGCTGCTATACACGAATGAACCTACGGATTTTAAATTCATGAACTTATTTATTCCTCTGTTTAGATTCCACTGGTTAACGACCAATTTCAAATTGACCCAAGTGTTTTTTTCTTCCCATGTGGACTACTTTAATAATTTTACTAAATTGTTTAATTCCTTTTTTATTCTTGGGCATACGTCTTAGTATATTAATAATCCATGCATAATAATTTAAGTTACTCAAGAAACGATTTTTTTGCATAATATATTTTGCCAAATATGCTTCATTTCTGTATGCGTATAGAGCCCGATAATTTTCTTCCATGCCTTCAAAAAAAGCATCATGAACGTTACTCTTTTTGGAATTATACCAAGATCCAGCAATATCTCTTATATTAGCATCAAAAGTTTGTAATATGTGAATTCCAGATTCTGCAATTCTAAATGTATACTCAATGTCATCAGAATATAAATACATCTCTTCATTTGGAAATCCCACTGTATTGATAACAGATAAACCGATTAAAAGTCCCGAGTAAGGAGCAAATGGCATATTTTTTATACATTTATAATTTCTTTTAATTTGATATCGATTTTTCTCAAAAATATTGGTTATAGAAAACCTATAAAATGAATTATAATAATACTTCACTGAATAATCAAAAGATTTATTGTCTGGCTCGGGTAATTCATCAATTTGCAATCTATTCAGACTCCAAATGTGTTCATGCTGGTGATTAAATGTGTTTTCAAGATAATCTATTTTATCTAGGGCATCAAGCTCTGCATAGCTATCATCGTCCAGAATGAGTAAGCGATCTTCGTCATTTTTTGAATATTTAACAACTTCCCTAATTCCTCTACCAAATCCACCAGCAGAACCTGTATTTTCTTTCAATGTGATTAAGAAAACTTTAGTAGAGAATATCTCTGGTATTTCTCTTCCTAGGTCATATGTACTACCATTATCAACGATGAACACATAATCAATTTTACTGTTATTCAAAGTTTTGTTTAAAACTTCAGTTAATTGCACTTTATGATCCCCATATGTAACTATGAGAGCAAACGTTTTAGCCATCTTACCTCTCTTTCTTTGCTACTTTTTGTAATACACTCTCAAAAGTAGACGCACTAGAATCAAATGTTAATTTTTCAACCAAATTTTTGCCGTTCTCAGCAAGCATAATTCTTTCCTTATTATTTTGAAACATATAAATAATACTGTTAGCTAGCTCTTTATAATCCCCAACGTTATTTAAAAGTGCGGTTTCATTTTCAATACCAAAATCATTTACTCCACCATTTTTAGTTGAAACTAACGCTGCTCCACAAGCCATTGCTTCTGTGGCAACAAGTCCCCATCCTTCTAATATACTAGTAAATAAAAAAACGGATGATTGGTTATAAACTTTTTCTCTAAGTGTATCTTGATTAGCTCGTAAGATATACTTTACATAGCTTGGTAAATTACTTGGTTCTTGGAAATTTCCAAACATTAGAACTTGCAAATCTGGGAAAGCATTATGAACTAACTCTAGTGCCTTTAAACCCGTTTTTGTATCCTTATATTTATTGGGATGGTTAATTAAACTCACTACATGCTTTCTATTACTGATTGGATTACTAACATAGAAATCTTCAGTGCGCACATAGTTCTTCACAAGAATAACATTATTATCATATTCGGTAACCAAATCATACAACCAAGAAGCAACAACAATTTTTTGAACTGGGAGAGACCATGCTTCTCGAATAATTTTTTCAACATTATATACTTTTTCATCATGCTGTATCATATAAACAACTTTATTTAAGTTATAATTCGATTCCGCTATATGTAAAGCAATCCCATAATCAAAAGCAATTACAACATCACTATTTTGATACCTACTTTTATTAAAATTATATTTTGCCTTCAGCGCAATATTTCTATGTAAGCCAAACCAACTAACTCGCTGTTGATTTTTAGACTTTCTGAAGAAGTCAATATAATGTACTAACTTCTTTATTACATTGTGTTTACGTAACTTATATGGAACATCAGCAAGAAAAACAATTTCAACATTATGGCCTTTTGAAATCAAATAGTTTGCATAATCATATATAATTTTACGTCCTCCCGATGGTGTGTCATCATGAAAACGCATAATAATAGAAATATTCATTTTATTATCCTTTATATTATTTAAACAAATCTATAAATCGCTGTGTTGACTTAATCATATTTATTAACTGAAACTCTTGTTGTGCTTTAGCATTTTTAAACGACTGTCTAGTCGATGTATTTTGATGATGATAAACCAACATACTTGGGTCATATTTAGCAATCATATTGAGCTCTTTCATTTTCCTATCAAGGATTTCCGTTTCAAAATAAAAGAAAGTTTTTTCATCAAAAGGAGTCATCATTTTACCAAAAAATTGTTTAGAAAAAACTAACAATGAACCATGTAAAACAACATTCAGCTGAATAGTATCTGTTTTTATACTAGTTGCTTTCCTTTTTTGTATAACAAATTTTCGTAGCCTACTAACTCTTTTTAAATTTGCTCGAAAACTAAATAACAAATTATTCTGGTTTAATAACCTTCTTGAGTTGTTATTAATTTTCTGTACTTGTTCTATTGTATAAGAATTGCTTTGTTTAGGATTTTGGTGTATTCCAGTTTCAGGAACAAATATATCCGGACCCAGTATATCAAAATTCTTTTTTTGAAATGATTCTTGCAATAATTCTGAAAAATTATTTTGTTTAAATTCAATATCATTGTTAGCAAGAATAATAAAATCAGGTGAATATTTTTCTAACGCGTATCTAATGCCTAAATTATTTCCTTTAGCATAACCAGTATTATTGTTACTTAATATCACATCAACATTTTTGTTGTTTAAGAACAATTCTTCTAACTTTTTTCCAGATCCATTTGGAGAAGCATTGTCAACAATGACCACCCTGTTTTTCCCACTAAGATCATTTATAATATGCATTGTTTCTGCAGCAGTTTCATCGAAAGATTGATAATGTAAAATAACAAAAACAAACATATTATTTCACCTCTATATGTGATTTCTTATGATTTGGCTCTTCAGTAGCGTAGTTTTTTCCATATAATTGCTTTAAATACTCGTCATATCTATTTGGTACCAAAAATTCTGTATCTTCAAACGGGATAGAAACACCATTTCCAAAATAATTTTCTGGAAACATCTCTTTATCAAAAAGCGATCCAGTAATTGTCCCTACCCATTTTGCCCCGTCTAATTTATTTTTTCTGTAAACAGTGTCTAGTTTGTCATATATCTTATTTTGTGTATAAAAATGTTTAACACCTAATTTACCTAGTAAATCAATAGCGAATTGCTTTTTTTTAGAATGTATCACAATAGTATCTTTTACATCTCTTGTGAACACCGCACCCATGCCTCTCAAAAACATGACATGGTATTTATACCACTTACGTCCTATAGTGGTATTCGGCACGCCATCTAAAGGTAATATATCAATAATAGAGAAACCTAAGTGATTATTTGTAGGCAGTGCCTCTTGCTTACGATAATTCTCTTTTACCAAAATTCTTGGAAAGTATGCATGTATCTCGTCACCTTTACGATAATTTGCTAACCAAAACCGTTCTGACCAATCATCCTTTAGCGCTTCCATTAATTTTTCAAATTGTCCTCTGGGAACAGCAATGTCCATATCATCATCCCAAGGAATAAAACCCTTGTATTTAACTGCCCCCATTACAGAGCCACCACGCAAGAAAAATTTAATATCATTTTTTTCTGCAATGGCTTTAATTTCTTTTAAGGCGTCAAGTTCAAGTCGCTGTATTTTCGATAAGTTATTGTTCATCTACTTTCTTTCCTTAATAAATTTTGCGGGAACACCACCATAAATCCCAAATTCAGTGGTATCTTTTGTTACAACTGAACCAGCAGCTATAACTGAACCTCTTTTAATAGTAACACCAGCCAACACCGTTACCTTGGCTCCAATCCAAACATCATCTTCGATAATCACATTTTTCCTCGTTACGCCTTGCATTCTAATTGGATTCACTCTATCACTAACATTATGATTTTCAGAATGTAACGAGAAATATGGTCCTATAATGACATCGTCACCAATAATAATGTTTCCTCTAACACTAATCAGGCTATTTGCCGCAATGCCTACATTATTTCCTATTGTTATCTCATTACCCAAGTCAGTCATAACGCCAAACCCTTCAATAAACGATCGCTCGCCTAAAGAAAAATTATCCCCAATACTTACAATTTTTTTTACATTAGCGTTAATACCACTATAATCTGATAGTGTAACACCTTTCCCAATCTTAATTTTTCTCTTGCCAGTCAAAGAAACTTTTCTACCTCTAAAAAATAGATGCCCCGACTCTAGCAAAAAGGGCTGAGTTAAAATTCCCCTCAACAACATGCTCGTACGTTTCGACAAGATACCCAAAAAAGCAAACAATGTCAAATTATTATCAATAACATATGGTGTTCCCTTTAACTTAGTAATAATTCTTTCAATTCCTTTAATCATTTATTATTCACCGTTTCATTAAATACCAATATGTCGTTCCTTTATCGTCTGATATGTTCTTATATGTTAATTTTTGAAGGGGAAAATCGTGTAATATTTCTTCAGTTAAAGCCTCACTATTTTTTTCATTAAGCAAGTACATCAACTGAAGTGGTATTGAATTTGATATTTTCTTAATTTTTTTTAATTCCTCACCATGAAACTCATAAACCAAATGCCAAATAATATGAAACAAGAAGTAATCAATGGCAAAATTATGATGCCTCCAGTAAGTATAGAGAATTTCTCGTACTCGAAGTAGAGTGGGTTCGTTTGATCTTGTATGAATAAACCAGTTTGATAGCCAAATGCTGTTACCCATTTGTCCCGGGCGCAAATTTTGAAAAAAAAAGGTTTGATTACTATCCAAAATATTTTGTAAAGCATCAAAATTTTTGTCCAACATTATAGTAGCGTCAAACCACGTGCCACCATTTTGGATTAAAAGTTCCATGCGTACAATATCAGAGAAATGAGGGTTAGAGATTGCACCCAATTTCCACTTGTTAACAATATCAGAAGGAACACTAACATAATCCTGAAAATTACTAGCATCCAATATTACCACTCTTTGCTCAGGCAAGGATTGCTTAACACTTTTTACAGCTTTTTTAACGAGACAAGGGGCGTTCTCCAAACCCTGTAACCACATAATCCAAATAGTATTATTAACTACACCACTTCGAACTTCTAAATCCTTTTTTAGTTCAGACGAATATTTACGTCTCAACTTATTTTTGACTTTCAGCATTTTGTTCATCTGGATAAGTTCTAAAGCTGTTTTACTTTTTCCAAGAGTCAATATATTGGTAAAAGTATTTATAATCATTCCGGATGCAATAAATTGTCGAGATTGATTGACAATCCCTTTTTGTTTAATTTTTTCTAATGTAGAAATTTTTCTATTCATTTTTTTCTAATAGTAGTTTTTCATATTCAGATGTTATTAATTCCCAACTGAATAATTTTCCAACTCTTTCTTTAGCAATAATTGATTGTTGCTCAATCCGTTCAGCTGACATATTTAATGCAGTATGAATTGTATCACACAACGCACCATCCTCTTTTGTCCAATACAAGGATGATTGATCCGCCACCTCACGATTGAAATCCACATCAATTAATAGATTTAATTTTGTGGTGGCCATAGCTTCTAACAAACTTGGATTGGTCCCGCCGACCTCATGTCCATGAAAATATGCAAATGCATTTTCACGAATATACTTTAGTAATTCTTGATTATAAACTGTTCCAACAAATTTAATACGTTTATCCTGATCAAAGTGCGTTTTCTTCAGTAAAGAATTATAAAATTTATTATGTTCAACATTCGTAATCAAAACAAAATCTTTTTCTGTATCGGAAGCCATAAATTCACGAATCATAGTTTCATAGTTATTTTCTGGCACAAACCTACCGACTACCAAAAAGTATTCATTTTCACGAACACTTTTTGACCCATACCATTCTTTCACTATTTTATCTTCACTCCGTAGTTGGGAAGTTTGCACATCTGTGCCGTAAGCTAAATAAGTGGTTTTAGGATCGAACCGTTTATAGTCTTCTTGAATGTAACGTTCAATAGCAGGATTATCACACACCACTAAGTCAGCATGTTTAACCATGCCTTTTTCAGATACTTTCCAGTATTTTCTAACTGGTAACGGCCATTTGGCGCGCTTCCACTCGTGCCCGTCTGGATTAATTAAATATGTACCGCCAAGCGCATGAATTTGCTTGACATACTTCCCCATGAAAGGTCCAATGCGTGCCGCTAAAATGTAAAATATTGGAGCCTTTGCTTCAATATCTTTAGCATTTTTAATTGCCCACTGGAGCGCTTTTATATCGTATGCTATCGCTTGTGCTGGACCAATGTTAGGAACATCAATTGAAAAAATTTCCGCACCATTATATTCAAAAACATCGTTTTCTTGACTTAGTTCGGTATTATCTCGGCGAGAAGCTACATGATACTTAATATCAGGTGATTTTTGACCCGCAGTTAATTTCTCAACAAACGTTTCATAGCCACCGTATCTCGCCGGTATGCCTTTAGAACCAATAATATAAATATGCTGCATTTTAATAAGCTCCATTCTTTTCGCTTGGGAATATCAACAGAACTGTTTTACACAAAATCACAATATCTCCCCAAAGACTTCGATTAGCAATATACTTTAAATCCAAGTCAATCATCGTATCAAAATCGACATTGCTTCGACCATTGACCTGCCATAACCCAGTAATACCTGGCTTAACATTAAGCCTAAGCATTGCCCGTTTGGGATAATTTTCAACTTCTTCCCGAAGTGCTGGACGTGGGCCGACCAAAGACATATCACCTTTTAATACGTTCCAAAATTGAGGTAATTCATCCAACGAATGTCTACGAATGAATTTCCCTATCTTCGTTACTCGTGGATCTTCCTTCATTTTAAACATACCATCCACGTCACTTTGTTCTAGTAGCTTTTGACGAATTTCCTCCGCATTAGTGATCATTGAGCGGATTTTCCACATCATGAATGATTTACCACATTTACCAATTCGTTCTTGCTTAAAAAAAATAGGGCCACCATCCTTTTTAACTTGAACAGCAATCAAAATTACAGGGACTACTGAAACAAGTAATCCAAGCAATGACCCAATGATATCCAATATTCGAATTAATATATTTTGAACTCTCAATCTATTCTCTCCTCCACCCTATAACTAACTTAAGTTACTTAGTCTTGGTTTCCCCATAACCATAGCCGTAACCATAGCCGTAACCAGCACTGCCCTTCTTTTTACGACTCTGATCATTATAAATAAATCCAAGTACTGGTGCTTCAGCAATCTTCAAAATTTCGTGTGTTCGCTGTATGGCACCTTTATTTGTTTTCCCACCATTAACAACAATAGCCACACCATCCATTTTCGACATCAACACTTGTGCATCCGTAACCATCAAGAATGGCGGTACATCAAAAATAATCATATCGTAGTGTGTTTTTAGCTGGGTAATTAAATTTGTCATGCGGCCTGATCCCAGGAGCTCCGCAGGATTGGGTGGTATTGGCCCTGATGGCATGACGTTGAGGTTATCCATGGACGTACGGTGAATAATTGACCCAACCTCTTTCTCTGAATCGCCAAGATAATTCGTTAGTCCACTGGCATTTTTATTCAATCCAAACGTCACAGCTACCGTAGGACGGCGCAAGTCGGCATCGACTAGCAAGACGTTTTTACCTTGTTGCGCGTAAGCAACAGCTAGGTTAGCAGTTACCGTTGATTTACCTTCTGAAGGTAGTGCCGAAGAAATCAATAGCGTTTTGATCTCACCTTTCGCCACTGAAGCGAATTCGATATTCGTACGTAAGGTACGGAATTGTTCTGACACAGGATTTTTTGGTTCTGCTGCGGTAATTAAGCGAGCACCTTTGGTCATTGTCTCAACAGACAGACCATCTTTACCAACAGCTCGTCCTTTATTAAAAAAACTCATTCTGCTCTCCTAATCTTTAATCGCGATCCAAACGGCTCAAACGTGACCGTGGTGTTTTATGACTCTCTGAGTTAGCAATCTCTACCTTGGGTGACATACTGAAATGCTTAATTGGCTTAACATGACCAATAATACCAAGGTTCGTCATGCCAAATGCTTCCGAGATTTCATCAGGTGACTTAATGGTTGTATCAGATAATTCCTTAACAAGCATATACAAGAATGTTAATCCACCAAGCACAACCAATCCTGCCAAAGTAAACAACTTAACATTTGGTGCAACCGGTTGTTTATCAGCTTTCGCTGCATCGACAATCGAGACGTTATTAATTTTCATAAAGCCACCAATTTTATCTTTAAACGCATCGGCAACTTCATTAGCCACATCAGCAGCTAGCTTAGGATTTTTGGCTTTGACATTAATTGAGAAAACTTGTGAATTAGTTTGGTTACTGATTGAAATCATACTTTTTAGTTCTTCGACGCTTAGATTATATTTTGTCTTCGTTGAAGGCTTTGTAATTCTTTTTTTAGCTGGTGTTACCAATCGACGTGTCCCATCAGCTAAGGTTTCATACACAGCATCTTTTGCCTCTTGTACAACAATTGGTGCCGGATTTTTTAATTCTTTTGATACTGCTCCTAGAACATTGCTAGAAATAATCAAATTCTTATATGTATTAATCAGCTGTACGTCGGCCTGTTGATCCGACAAGTTAGCAGTAGCGGTACTCGTGTCATCAGCTGACCGGTTAACCAACATGCTTGTTGATGCACTGTAGGTAGGTGCAATGACAAACTTAGCAATGCCAAACCCAGCAGCTGCACCAATGATTGCCATCACAACAATTGAAAAGAAGTGTTTTCGAATAATCTGCCATAATTGACGTAGTTCAAGAACATTATTCATAGTTCATTAATCTCTCTATTCTTTAAAATTTACTAAAAAACTTACGTTTAACAATTGGTTCTGGAACCAAGCTTGTAACATTATCACCATCAAGTATTGCTTCAGCGTTAGTCTCAAACAATTCTTGATAGTCCCGCCCCAGTTGTTTCTCTAATTTTGCCATGGCCTCAGCCATCTCATAATCACGATTCGGCAAGTCATGCGCATCAGAGACAAAAACATGAGCCAAGTTATGCTTAATAATTTCTTCGGTAAACTTCTCGACTTTTTTACCAAAGGTACCTACATAGGAACTTGCTGTCACCTGCGCCACCGCACCTGCTTCAATCAAATCAAACAAAATACTTGGTGTAGACATTATTTTAGTATTTCGCTCAGGATGAGCAATTTCTACAGTGATACCACGCTGCATGATTTGAAAAATCATATCTTTGCTATATGTAGGAACATCATCATCTGGAAATTCCAGTAGAAGATAGCGGTTACTTTCATCAGCAAACAAAATATCATCATCATCCAAAGCCTGCAATAAGCCGCCATTGATACGTACCTCCTGCGAAGGAAATACTTGGAGTCCAATATTATTCTTATCTAGGTGTTTTTGGAATTCTGATGTTAGTCTGATGACATCATCTTTATGATTCACGTAATGACCATTCATATGATGAGGCGTCATTAAAGCAGCTTTAATCCCACTATCTACAGCTTCCTTGGCCATACGCATCGAAGCCCGCAGAGACTTGGACCCATCATCTATGTTTGGTAATAAGTGACTATGTAAATCTATCAGCATATTTCTCTCCCATAATAAAAAAGGGATTGCCCGAAAAAAGAGCAAAATCCCCTGTCCCCATTATTCAACTGTAGCATACAAAACATTACATAAAAATGACAATTATGAGTAACGTTTATCATACTCTGGATCCTGACTTGTCAAAATCTTCGGACCATCTTTTGTAATTGCTAATGTATGTTCGTATTGTGCCGACCATGAACCATCTGCTGTTCGTACTGTCCAGCCATCGGCTTCTGTATGGTCAGTTTCAACCTTCCAGCCACCTAAGTTAATCATTGGCTCGATGGTAATGACCATCCCCTCACGCAAACGCACACCGTGACCTGGCTTACCATAGTGCGGTACATTTGGTTCTTCATGCATTGTTGGTCCAACACCGTGACCAATATACTCACGCACATCACCGTAATGATGTTCAACTTCAGTGTACTGCTCAATGGCATTTCCAATATCACCAACACGATTTCCAATAATCGCTTGATCAATACCCAAATACATGGCTTTTTTAGTTACATCCATGAGCTTTTGTACCTCTGGTGTTACCTCGCCAACAGCATAAGACCATGCTGAATCAGAAACGGCACCATTCAAGCCAACTACTGTGTCAACCTTCACCAAATCACCGTTCTTCAGCTTTAGTCCCTTACGTGGCAGACCATGCGCCACTTCATCATTTATGCTGATGGTCGTAGCATATTTGAATCCTTCAAAGCCAATCTGCAAAGGCACACCACCATGGCTTTCAATATACTCCCGCGACTTTGTTTCAATTTCCCATGTATCAATACCTGGTTCAATGAGATCACGCAACATATGGTGCATACCAGCGATGATAGCACCAGATTGCCGCATAGCTTCAATTTCTCTAGGTGATTTTAACTGTATCATTAGTTACTTCTTTCATTTTCAATTTCTATTTCATTATACATATAATAATACCAAATAAAAAGTCCTCGGAAACTACGAGGAGTTTTCAAGGACAATCCTAAAATTTACTTAACTTTTATTGTGCCATTTGGGTTGTAATTGCCTGATGGACACGATCAATTTCTGTTTGGCTCATAACTTCTGTTGACCCTAATCCAGAAATACTTTGCGTGGTGCCTTTTAACTGATCCTGCTTAACCGTACCAAATGCATCACGATAGCTCAACGCCAAGTTTTTCATGGACTTGGTTGAAACATCGGTTTGCACATTGTTAGAGACGGTGGTCAAGAAAGAATCGTTGAACACGGTACCAACTTGGGCTGAATTCTTCAAAATGGCTTTGATGACCAATTGTTGACGCATTTGACGACCGTAATCACCATTAGGATCTTCGTGTCGCATACGTGCAAAGGCTAAGGCTTCTTCACCATCCATATGATACGTTTTACCCGCTACGAATGAATACTGGTTCTTAGAGTCAGCTTGCGTGTCATCACCTTCAGTCGTGAATGTGAGTGGTGATGTGACATCAACACCGCCAACTGCGTCGACCATTTTAACTAAGCCACCCATGTTAATCAAAATATAACCACCATTGATGTCAATATTGAGCAAGTCTTCAACAGCCTGTGTTGCTGAAGCAGCTGATCCATAGGCATAGGCAGCATTAATTTTCATTTGTTGTCCGCTAACTGTTACCAATGTATCACGCGGGATTGATGTCATTGTAGTTGTTTTGGTTTTAGGATTGATTGTCATAACAATCATGGTATCCGTACGCCCTTTATACGAGCGACCAAGCTCGCCTGTATCAGTCCCTAAAAGAAGATATGAAACTGGCCTTTTACTATTCGTAATTTTATCAGCGGACTTTGTCGTTGTTGACGTCTTTTGCATCTTTGTAATTGTGTGGTTAACTTTAGTATATGCATAGGCACCTAGACCAAGTCCAACAACTAACAATAGTCCGATAATTGTCAGAATAGTATTGCGCACTCTATGATGCTTTTTAGGACGAATCTGAGACCGTCGTTTCATAATCAAATGCTCCTTTTAGCTTTGTTACATAATCGCTGTTTATTGTATCATAATAGCTTGCCATTTGCTTAGGTTCCGTCACGAAACCAATAAAAAAAGCCCGTCTTTGCAGACAGACTACGACACTATTGGCTTACATTGTACCAAACAAACGATCACCGGCATCGCCAAGTCCCGGCACGATATAGCCATGTTCGTTTAAGCCTTCATCAAGAGAACCCGTATAAAGGTCGACATCTGGATGGGCTTCTTGCACTGCCTTAACACCTTCCGGTGCTGAAACAAGTGTAATCAACTTAATGTGCTTTGCACCACGCTTCTTTAATGCTGAAATGGCATCTTTTGCTGATCCACCAGTAGCCAACATTGGATCAACTAACAAGACATCACGTTGGTCAATATCTTCTGGTAACTTGATAAAATACTCAACTGGTTCAAGCGTTTCTTCATCACGATACATACCAATATGCCCAATTTTAGCCGCTGGAATCAGTTGCACGATACCATCAACCATACCTAATCCGGCACGTAAGATTGGCACAACAGCAAGTTTTTTACCAGCCAGTTGTTTTTTGATCGTCTTAGTAACTGGTGTCTCCACTTCAACGTCTTCCAATTGAAGATCACGACTTGCTTCATACGTCATTAGCATCGCAATTTCATCAACTAATGCACGAAAATCTTTGGTCCCAACATTCTTATTACGAATCATTGTAAGTTTATGTTGGATCAAAGGATGATCCATTACAACAAATTTTCCCATGATATTTTCGAATGCACACCACTTCACTAGTTTTTAGTGAAGCCGTGAACACCTTTCCTTCCAATTCATTTTGCTATATAAAAGTATACCAAAAAAATTGACGCCACGGCTAATTTTCTCATAATTTAAACTGATACTAATAACAAATCAATTTTAGTCCAGTACTGTAACTCGTTTGCTATTTGTTAACAAATAGCCACTCACACCAAGAACCGCACCAACAATTGCCGGCACAACCCAACCAAATCCAAGAGCCGCAAACGGTACAAAGTGGTGATAACCATTAACTAAACTTTGGACGTGGCTTGTTGTAGCCAATGGTGAGCTAGCCAAGGCATCAAGGAATGCTGGTACAGTAACAGAAGCAACCACAAAGCGATATACTACTGAAGATTTTTTGACATACTTACTAAAAAGCGATAATAGGATTAAGACCAAGGCAAATGGGTACAGCAACATCAATACAGGCACTGACCAAGCAACAATGTTCGTCAACCCAGCATTAGCTGTAACGAATGATCCAAATGCAATAACACGTAGCCACCACAGGTAACTCACTTTTGGAAATACACGGTGCAAGTCTTGCGCAAATGATACAAACAGCCCCATTGCTGTCGTAAATACAGCTAATGTAACGATTACCCCTGTCAACGCCGTCCCAAAGTTGCCCATATAGTGGCTAACAATTTGAGCAAACGCAGCACCGCCATTATCAGAAGCTTTAAACAAACCTAAGCTAGTAGTACCAACCAAAACCAATACCGCATATAATACAGCTTCAGCTAGGATACTTAACAAACCAGCCTTTGCCAATACCTTAGATACTTGTTGCTTTTGAAAGCCTAATCCTCTAACTGCGTACACAACTGATACTGCTAGAGCTAACAGCGCAATACCGTCCATAGTATTGTAACCGTCCAGAATTCCTTGGAATGCTGCATTACTTTGGTAAGCAGCAGACACCGCTTGATGTGTACTCCCCATTGGCAAAACCAACGACAAAACAAGTACCACCAGTAACAAACCTAAGAAAAGTGGATTAAGATATTTTCCGACCCATTTCAATAACCCCGATTCCTTGACAGTTAGGAAGTAGGCTAAGCCGAAGAACACAGCGGAAAATACTAGCATCACCACACCTTGATATTTAAGTGGTACAAAGGGTGCAATTCCCATTGAAAAAGCTGTCGCTGCTGTACGTGGTGTCCCAAAAAATGGACCAATTGTCAAATGAATAGCTACCAAGAAAACCGTACCAAACCAAGGTGCTACTGGTTTAGCAATATCATAAACGCTTTGACTGTTTGTTAAGCTCACCGCCATCATTGCCAAAAACGGCACGACCGTTCCGGTAATCAAGAAACCGATTGTCGCTGGTAACCAATTACCGCCTGATAATTGTCCCAATTGGATTGGAAAAATCAAATTTCCCGCCCCAAAAAACATCCCAAATATGAGTGATGCCACTAAAACTAATTGTTTCCATGTCAATTTTTTCTCAACCATTATTATTCTCCTATATCTTACGTTTTATTTTCTATAGCTAAATAAGCTATACTTTTAATGGCAACACTGTCATTTTCTCCTCTATTTTATTAAGAAAATAAAAAGACGAGCTACTATGAATCTAGTAGCTCGTCTCTTAAACAATATCAATCAGCTACCTATCACGTTATGTTGCGATAGGCACTAAAAAATGTCAGCACTTATCACTATCTAATGATAATAATGCTGATAATAATTTGTTCAGTTGTTGCTGATTGGTATGTCATGTTATTTTCTCATTTAATTGATAATATTATTAAAACAATTTTTATCCAATTTGTCAACTTTTAATCAAAATAAAAAACGCCATAAGCGTTTTTAGTTTAATGATTAACGTTCAACTGAAACAGTTGTATCAGTTGTAGCCGCTGTACGTGCTTGAACCAAAACGTTGTCAGATGACAATGCTTCTTTTGCTTGGTCAGCCAACTTTGAGAATGTGTCAAAGTCAGAAACAGCGATTTCAGCCAACATCTTACGGTTCAATTCAACACCTGCCAATGTCAAACCGTGCATCAACTTTGAGTATGACAAACCGTTCATGCGTGCTGCTGCGTTGATACGAGCAATCCACAACTTACGGAAGTTACGCTTTGTGTTCTTACGATCACGGTAAGCGTACAAGTAAGACTTGTAAACTTGTTGCTTAGCAACTTTATAATTAATACGACGTTGTCCACGGTAACCCTTGGCCAACTTAACAAACTTTTTACGACGTGCGCGTGACACTGTACCACCCTTAACTCGCATGGGTATTTCCTCCTAGAAATTAAATAATTAGACGTACCTTGAAATTAGAGCGTGCTCAACATCTTAGCGTATGTCTTTACAGTCGTTGAATCCATCATGCGTGTACCACGCAATTGACGACGTTGCTTCTTTGTCTTACCGTGGAAACGGTGTGAAGTATAAGCTGAAGCTGACTTCAATCCACCATTGGCTGTCTTCTTAAAGCGCTTTGCTGATGCGCGGTGTGTCTTCATCTTTGGCATGTGACCAATTCTCCTACTTTACGATTTTTGTTTGTGCTTACGAAAGCAAGCTACTAAACACTTACTTACTTGGCATCGCGTGGTGCCAAGACCAAAAACATTTGGCGGCCGTCCATTTTGGCACGTTGTTCAACCTTGGCGATGTCATTAAGTTCTTCAGCCATACGGTCTAAGACCTCACGACCGATGTCTTGGTGAGTAATCATACGACCACGGAAACGCAAGTTAAGCTTAACCTTGTTCCCTTGTGACAGGAACTTAATTGCTGCTTTCTTACGTGTTTCGAAATCGCCAGAATCAATCACTGGTGACATGCGAACTTCTTTAACTTGAACAATTTTTTGGTTTTTACGTTGTTCTTTTTGCTTCTTTTGAGCTTCGAACTTCGCTTTACCCCAATCCATGATCTTGGCAACTGGAACTTCTGCATTAGCTTGCACCAATACCAAGTCCATGTCTGCATCATTCGCTAACTGTTGTGCGTCACGTGTTGACATTTCTTCTTGCTTACCATCGTGGATAAGCAAAACACGTGGGGCGCGGATATTTTCGTTGACTAAATCAACTTGTCGTGGTTGACGTGCTATTGTCAGGCACCTCCAAATTTATTTTGTGAATCAAGAAGAAAAGTGGGCCAAGAACTTAATCTTTACCCACTTCCACACTTGCAGTACTTTCGTACAACTGTATCTGCCAAGCAATATAGTCACTTGGCGAGAAGCGGGTGCTTCTACTTGTTCAACATCTATTAGTTTACTCTGTTTCCTCATTTTTGTCAACTACATTATGGATAAGGCTGATACCAAAGTGACTGATGACTAGAATGGCAAACTGCACACCGGCAAACAGTATCACAAATGCTAACATGTGCATGCTCGTTGATGACACAACCAATCTTGCCACACGATGTGTTTGTGTAAAAACATCCCAAGAATTCAAACGCAAGAAACGACCAAGATAAATACCGACACTGGCAATTAATGACAAACCAAATATCAGAGCCAATTGTAATATTTCATACCTTCTATTGAAATAATGCTTTAGCATCAGTTCAATACTTAACATCCCCAAAACAACACCCATAAAGACCCCTGCTGCTAACACCGCGTAATTGAAGTATTGCATACGAACAGTAAGTCCGATACCAACATATTGCAAATGAATAAAATCGGTAATCATATACATCGTATTTGGATAAAATAATAGCCACAACAAGCTAAAAATAATTTGGATGGATCGACGTTTACTAATATTTACAATAATGGCAAAATCTAATGGCAACAACGCCAAAAAGATGTTCCAATTCAAGAAAGTAAAATGCGTTGGTGTTAGTAAAACAAACCCAAAAAATAATAATACAATGACATGAATCGCTAAAACACTTGTTATGTCTTGTTTCTTCATATATACCCAACCTCTATAAACAATTTATAAACTATTTTATACGAAATTGTTAATTAACAATCACTCACTATTATTGTAACATGGACGACAATTGTCTTTTAGTTTGAAACTTCAACACAAGCCAAATTTTGTGTTGTACACTCAATTTAAATAGAAAAAAAGGAGAAAAAATGATTCAAAATAAAAAACGAGTTATTGAAAGCAACATTGTATTTATTCATTCTGATTGGTAGTGATTTTATCAAACGAATTCTAATATAATGTATTTTTAATCTCAATCAGAAAGGTGCAGTGCTATCCAACGGATACCTATCACTGCAAGTGTTACGCTATGTCTTCACAAAAAATTACATTTAAAGATTTATTTTCATTCAAGTGGTACGTTCATCAAATGTCTGGCTGGACAAGGACTTCATACATCCTATTAATTTTTGGCTACCTAGTCATTACTTATAGCTCATTCTTTGCCGGCTCTCCCATTAATCATATGACATGGTGGACATTTGTCGCCGCAATTTTAGGATTTACAACAACATTAGCCATCACCAATGCACGACCCTTAAATGGCGTTTTCGGTTTACTTTCTGCTTTAATTTATATCGCGATGGCACTTCAAGCCAATAACCCAGCTGATGCGGTATTACAAACCGTATATATTGTATTGCTTGATATTCCCGTTTTAATCATGCCAAGTTGGGCAATAGATGTTGAAAAGCGAATTCGTTTCATACACGAAACTGATGCTCGTGGTGAAAAGCACGGCAAATCTTTTTGGTATCCTGTTCTGATTGGGTCGGCAATTGTCGCTTTCATTGCAGCTTATCTATTTGAAACACAAGTTTTGCACACACCAAGACCTATTGCCGATTCAGCTGTCTTGGCAACTGGACTCGTTGGTGCCCTGTTAACAACTTTTCGTTTTTCAGAAGCTTTTGCCATGTGGCTTATTCAGGGAGTTGCTCAAGTACTGTTATGGGGGCTGACTGCTGTACATGGCGATGCAAATTGGGTCTTATTCTTAACCTATATGTTATATGTCGGTAACGATTTGATTGGCGTCTTTCAATCTTCATGGTTCCACCATAAGATGTATACTCAAGAAATTATCCAATCTCATGTCAAGTAAATTTCCTTGACATTAATAAACCGTAGCACTTGACAAATATTTAAAACTTCGGTAAACTTGACTAGTTGATAAATTGAAACGAAAGGAGGTGCTCTTATGGCTACCCCATCAAACAAGAATTCAAAGTCTCACAAGCGTAATCGTCGCGGTCACATCGGCTTGAACGTTCCTAACATTGTTTTGGATCAAACAACGGGTGAATATCGCGTTTCACACCGCGTTTCACCTTCTGGTGTTTACAACGGCAAGCAAGTTATTGATAAAAAGTAACAATGACACTCGTTCATAATGAACGGGTTTTTTTGTTTAAAGGCAAAAACTAACTACCTATGATTAAAATAAAAGAAGCCGCGGTTGATTCCGTGCAGGGCGCTCGTGACATGTTATCACGTGGGGCCAATCGTATTGAATTAAATTCACGACTTGATTTAGGTGGCATTACACCTGATACTAAAAAAATTATTGATACATTAGCAATTGCTAATGTATCCCCTGTTGTTATCATGGTTCGCCCACGTGGTGGTGATTTTGAATATAGCAGCAGTGAAGTCGAACAAATGTTGGATAACATGCAAATAATTGCTGATGTTGGCGGTGAGATAGTCACTTTCGGCGCTCTCTCCGCCGATGACCTAGACTTTGATAGCATGTCCATTTTAATTGGTTGCGCTCATAAATTGCATTTACAAGTTGTCATGCATATGGCATTTGATCAAATCGCAAACCATAAACAACAAAATGCGATGAACTGGCTATCTGACCATGGTGTCAAGCGGATACTAACTCATGGTGGTCCACTGTCAGTACCAATTATGCAGTCACTGACCAATTTGCAAACATTAGTCAACAGCGCCCCAGCAAATTTAACCATTTTACCTGGTGGCGGTGTAACAAAGATGAATGCTGAATCCATAGCTAATATTCTAGGCGTTAATGAAGTCCATGGCACACAAATTGTTTAATTTTTAGCACGTCACGATTTTAAAATCAAGGAGAGCTATGATGAATAACAAAAAAATAATTGTTGTTGGTGGAACAGGTTTTGTTGGCCAAGGCATCTTATCAGCTTTGAACAACAAGGGCTTTGAATTACATAGTTTATCACGGCATCAATTCAGCCCCACTGACGCAACTGACCAAGTTACTTACCACGTTGCTGATTTAAATAAGCCTGGGGAATGGCAAGATTTACTCAAAGCAGCGGATTGGGTTATTGATGCTGTAGGAATATTACTGCCCAATCCTTCCAAACATATTAATTACCAAAATAGTAGCGTTCAGCCTGCACAAAGACTCTTGGATGTTCTTGCGACAACGAAACAAACTAAATTTTTGTTTATTTCCGCCAATGCAACACCTTTCTTTTTAAATGCCTATTTGCAGGCCAAATTAACCGTAGAACACTCGGCTAAATCTCTATTAAACGACCGAGCTTATAATGTTTATCCTGGTATTGTCTATGATAAATCAAGAATTTATTCTTATATTCCCGCTATTATTCTTGTAACCCTACAACACATCCCTGGATTAAAATTTTTACAGCGATATCGTCCAGTAAGTCGCAAAACCTTTGCTATTGAAGTTGAAAATATTTTAAATGGCAAAAAAAGCGCACTAATACAACGAAATATAAAAATGAAATAAGTACTAAAAAAGCGTTTGACTAAATGATTTAGTCAAACGCTTTTTATTATCTATAACATGATTTTTTTAATGAATATAGACCGTTACTACCGTAACTACACCGAAAACTACACCTGGTATATTAGCCAGAATCACAGGCCAATCCTTGTAAGTTTTTAGCCAGCCATAAGTCACCCACAAAGTTGCATTGACAGTGGCGCACAGAGGTTGAAGTACAGATACGGGATTTCCGGATAGATTAGCTGTAATCTGTGGAATATAAGAAATATACATCAAACAACAAAATACTACCGCTACCTTACTTAACAGTTTCAGAAATCTAATTCTCTCTTGACTAACTTCTTTTTTTGACTCTTTCGGGACGTAATTGTCGTAATTCATTGGGTTCCTTTCATATGTGAATACAATGATTTCATTATAACATTATGTGATTTTTATGTAAAATACGCCATAAATTCTGCTTTTTATTTTATAATGATAATGTAAGTGCCAAAATGATTCACCAGCAATTATTTCCTGAACTACGCGAATCACAGCATATCATGGGTGTACCTACAATGATTATCAATAAATAGCGATAATATTATTTTTGGTAGCCAATCACTGGAAGAAATCGTTTCCGCCATTGAGACAAGCAACCCGTTGCCTGTTCACTGATTTAAATAAAAAAAGCAAACTACTCTAGGTTAAGTAGTTTGCTTTTTTTTATGCATACAAATATTAGAAGTGAGTCAACTCCTCTATTATTACGTGATACAATTAAAGAATGATAAATTAAACAAATAAAACGTTTGTAACAATGATATAAATATTTTCTCGAATGCAGCAAATGATAAAAGGAAGTACACAGAATGCCCTTAGATGGACTATTTACGCACGCGATTGTGCATGAACTAAATGATTTAATTACAGGTGGCCGCATCACCAAGGTTCACCAACCTTATCCAAATGAAATTGTACTTGTAGTCCGTAATAATGGGCAGAATTATCCGCTACTGTTGAGTGCCCATCCCAGCTACGCACGAGCCCAAATCACACGTATTCCCTACGAAAACCCGCAAACTGCACCAAACTTCGTCATGTTTTTACGACGCTATTTAGAAGGCGCTAAACTACAAAAAATTGAGCAAGTTGAAAATGATCGTATCATTAATTTTTACGTTAATGCACGTAATGAATTAGGGGATATACAAGAAATTCGGTTAACCTTAGAGATGATGGGACGCCACTCAAACCTATTTTTAGTTCGTGAAAGTGATGCCCGTATCCTAGAACTAATTAAACATGTTCCCGCCGACCAAAATCGTGTCCGTTCTTTGATTCCTGGTGCAACTTATGTTTTGCCTCCTGCCCAGAATTTGAAGAATCCGTTTACTGCAGGGCTAGATGGTTTAGCTCAAATGATTCTAGATACCCCTTTCGAAGAATGGCCTAAATACATTCAAAAAACGTATCAGGGATTTGGAAGAGAATCCGCGGAAGCATTGGCTCGAGCAATTAATCAGACAGGTGATCAATTAGCACATGCGCGTGAATGGTTAGCTCATTTTGACCATCTCACCCCCACACTTTTCACTTCAAAAGATGGTTCTCTTAGCTACTCTGCCTTTGACTGGTTGCAAGACAGCATGTCACAGGAAGAATTTCCAACGTTAGGCACCATGCTTGATGCCTATTACATCGGAAAAGCTGAACGAGAGCGTGTCAACCAACAAGCCGGTACCCTCGTTCGAGTTGTTAAAAACGAATTGAAAAAAAATACGGCTAAGCGAAAAAAATTATTAAAAACGCTTGAAGACGCTGAAAACGCTGATGAGTTAAAAGTCAAAGGCGATTTGCTAATTACTTATCCTCACCTCGTTCAAAAAGGAATGAAAAGCGTATCTATTGAAAATTATTATGACAATAATAATTTACTAGAAATTCCCCTAGATCCTAAACTAAACGGTCTGAAAAATGCTGAAAAATATTTCAACAAATACCGTAAATTACGTACGGCCGTAGATTTTGTTAATGAGCAAATTGCGTTGACCGATGCAGAAATTGACTATTTTAATAATATTGTCGCACAATTAGATGTTGCATCTCCAAAGGACGTAGAAGATATCCGTCTCGAATTAACCGCTGAGGGATACATTCGCGCCAATAAGAAAAATAAACAAAAACCAAAGGTATCAAAACCTGATAAATTTGAAAGTTCCGATGGTACGTTGATTGAAGTTGGTAAAAACAACTTGCAAAACGAAAGACTTTCATTAAAACAAGCTGATCGTCGAGATATTTGGTTACATGTCCAAAAAATACCAGGATCACACGTTATTATTCATGATTCTAATCCTTCAGATACAACGCTTATTGAAGCAGCAAAGCTCGCTGCTTACTTCAGCAAGGCTCGTGAATCTGCCAATGTTCCCGTCGATTATTTACCCGCCGGAAAACTGCGCAAACCGAATGGTTCAAAGCCAGGTTTTGTTATTTTTGAAAGACAGCAAACACTATATGTTACGCCCGATGCTGGTTTAGTTTCAAAGCTGAAAATAAAATAATAAAAAGACCAAAACAACTGCTTTGGTCTTTTTTCTTTTCACGAAAAATTTATTTTCGCAAATATCACATTACTTATATACGTTACACCAATAATTGAGTCTGTTTTCTTCAAACGACACAATTGTCACTCAGCAGTTCATGGTTACCAAGAAATGGATAATATTACAACAACATTTGATAGGCGTGTTCTTAACAAAATTGATCAATTTAATTTAATTAAAACTGCTATTAATCTAATCTCATACAAGAATCACCAATAAGATCGACCAATACGTTGCGTATACTAGGTCAAAGGAATTGGACTTGCCCGAAGTAGAAGATTGGCACTGGCAATCACTCAAGTGACCTATTTCTGTTATTTCATTAGAGAATCAAACCGACATACAAAAAGGATCCTAATTATTTAGAATCCTTTTCCCTTTTGCTATTTTTAATTCAGTTCAGGAATAAACATATTTCCTAAAGTTGCTGCCATGACAGCTTTAATTGTATGTAGACGGTTTTCTGCTTGCTCAAATTGATGTGCATATGAAGCATGAAAGACTTCATCAGTAATTTCCATCTCTTTAATACCAAACTTATCATAAATATCTTGCGACATCTTAGTGTTCAAATCATGAAATGCTGGTAAATCATGTAACACAATCACCTGTTCATTGTTTGTTTTTTCGACTAATGTTGCGTTAATTTGATAAGGTGATAATAACTTTATTCTTTCTGCAAACGTATCTTCTTCCCCCATCGAAGCCCACACATCCGTGTACAAAACGTCAACACCATCTACGCCAGCATCAATGTCATCTGTAACAAGCAATTTTGCGCCCGATTCATCAGCTTTCTGATTGGCTATATTTAGAATTTCTTCACTTGGTTGCAAACTTTTTGGGGAAACAATATGCACATTAACACCTAATATTGCCCCTGTTACCAACAGAGAATTAGCAACGTTATTTCGACCATCACCCATATAGGCTAAGGTAACACCCGCTATGTGGCCTAGTTGTTCCTTAATAGTAAGAAAATCAGCTAACATTTGCGTTGGATGCCAATCATCTGTCAGCCCATTCCAAACTGGCACGCCACTGTAAGTGGCTAATCCTTCCACTGTAGCTTGTGAAAATCCGCGATATTCAATTGCATCGTACATGCTCCCAAAGACCTTTGCCGTATCTTCTAGGGATTCTTTTTTGCCAAATTGAATATCGTTTTTACCTAGAAACTCCGGATGAGCGCCTAAGTCATTTGCAGCAACGGTAAAAGAAGAACGCGTACGCGTTGAAGTTTTTTCAAACAACAAGGCAATATTTTTGCCCTCTAAATACTTATGGGGGATATTATTTTGCTTCAAATATTTAAAATGTGCTGCTAAATCAATGAGCGTTTCTAACTCTTTTTTTGTAAAATCAATTTCTTTAAGAAAAGATTTCCCTTGAAAATGTGAATGCATTACCTTACCTCCAAAATCTTTTTATTTCTTACAATTTCTTTTTTAACATTCTCAACAGCTGTACCGCCCAACGAAGTGCGTCGGTTAACTGCTGTTTCAGACTGTAGTTTGTCATAAATGTCTTCTTCTATTTGTGGGGCTACGGCTTGTAAATCAGACAGAGACATTTTTTGTAGTGGCGTTTTTGATTGAATACCAGTCAAAACTAATTGTCCCACAATTGCGTGAGCTTCACGGAATGGTACACCTTTAGTGGCCAAGTAATCCGCTAATTCAGTCGCATTTGAAAAATCATCTTGTGTTGTAGCCAGCATACGTTCTTCATGGACCGTCAAGCCACTTAGCATACCCGTAAACACCTTAACAGAGGCTAGAACCGTATCCATAATATCAAAGACCTGCTCTTTATCCTCTTGCATATCTTTGTTGTAGGCCAGTGGTAATGACTTCATCGTTGTCAACAAACCCATTAATGCCCCATAACTTCTTCCTGTTTTTCCACGAACTAATTCAGCAAAATCAGCATTCTTTTTTTGTGGCATAATTGACGAGCCGGTTGAAAAATCATCTGATAGTTCAATGTAATTAAATTCGTAAGTTGACCACAAAATTAGTTCTTCTGCCATTCTAGATAGATGCATCATTAATATAGCAGCGTTTGACAAGAATTCTAAAGCAAAATCACGATCTGACACAGCATCTAATGAGTTGTGATAAATACTGTCAAAGCCTAGTTCTGAAGCAACAAATTCACGGTCAATCGGGAAAGTTGTCCCAGCTAATGCTGCTGCTCCTAACGGCAAAATATCTGTATGCTTTTGGTTAAATTCGAAACGTTCATAGTCACGTTGAAACATTTCAAAGTAAGCAAGAAGATAATGGCCATAAGTTATTGGCTGTGCATGTTGCAAATGCGTATAACCAGACATAATGGTTCCTGCATGAGTTGTCGCCAAAGTTAACAACTCCTCTTGCAATTCAGTTAGAGATTCTAGCACATGGGGCAAACGATGCTTGACCCATAAATGAAAATCAGTGGCCACTTGGTCATTACGAGAACGAGCAGTATGCAATTTTCCTGCCACCGGGCCTATTTTTTCGGTCAATAATGATTCGATATTCATATGAATATCTTCGTTTTTAACGTCAAACTCAATTTTTCCAGCGATAAGTTCTTCATTGATGATTTTCAAACCAGCAACGATTTTTTCTGATTCTTCCGGACTGATAATGCCTTGTTTGCCAAGCATTTTCGCATGTGCTATCGAACCTTCAATATCTTCAGCTGCCATTTTTTGATCAAAGTGAATTGAAGCACCAAATTCATCTACCCATTCTGCAGCTTTAGCAGTAAAACGACCACCCCATAATTTATCACTCATATTATTCATTACTCCCTTTATTGCTATCTATGTACACGAGCTAGGCTCGTATTTTTTATTTCACTGTGTTCTTTTTTGCTTGTGAATGGACATGGTTGACTTGTTCATAAACCGTATTACTTAGTGTCCACAATTTGATAAAGCCTACCGCAGATGCTTGGTCAAATGATGATGATGATGTATATGTTGCCAAATCTTCATCGTATAGTGAGTTGTGTTCAGATTGACGGGCAACCGCAGTGGCATTACCCTTAAACAACTTCATCTTAACCACACCATTGACATTTTGTTGTGTACTATCAATAAAGGCCATTAAACTATCAAACAATGGTGATACCCACTTCGCTTCATAAACCAAATTAGCTAGCTGTTGTTCCACAATTGGCTTGAAATGAGCAACATCACGTTCTAGTGTCAAATCTTCCAAATCCTTATGTGCTGTCATCAGTACAGCTGCAGCTGGTGCTTCATAAATTTCACGTGACTTAATACCAACCAAACGATTTTCAATATGATCGATACGGCCAATACCATGCTTTCCAGCAAGCTCATTAACCGCCACAATGAGCTTTTCTAATGACAATACTTCGCCATTAAGTGCGACTGGCACACCAGCTTCGAAAGTAACATCAATAAATTCCGGTATATCCGGCGCATCTTCAATTGCAGTGGTTAATGCAAAAGCATCTTCCGGCGCTTGGTTCCATGGATTTTCTAAGATACCAGCTTCATTGGCACGTCCCCATAAGTTCTCATCAATTGAGTATGGTGAATCTAAATCAATAGGTACCGGAACATCGTGTTCTTGTGCATATTGAATCTCTTCTTCACGTGACCACTGGAAATCACGGATGGGTGCTTCAATCTTCATGTCAGGGTCTAATGCATGAATCGCGGCTTCAAAACGTACTTGATCGTTACCATGACCCGTTGAGCCATGCGCAATAGCAATGGCATCATTTTCATGTGCGATATCAACTAACTTTTTGATGATTAATGGACGAGACAAGGCTGATACCATTGGATACTCGCCTTCATACATCATGTTAGCTTTAATAACTGGTGCAACATATTTATCTGCAAATTCAGCTTTTGCATCAATAACGATTGATTGTTTAGCACCAACTTTTAAGGCTTTTGCTTGAATTTCATTTAAATTCTTGCCATGTTGCCCAACATCCAAAACAACTGCAATAACATCGTACCCTTTATCCTTTAACCAAGGAATGGCTACTGAAGTATCTAAACCGCCGGAGTATGCTAATACTAATGTGTCTGTCATAATTTTGCCCTCATCAATTTTTCTTTAGCTATTCGATGATTATATATTAACTCCGTTTGGTTAAATATGCAATAATATTTCGTTTATATACAGTATAAAAGTGAATATATGCTAATTTATTGTATATTTAATAAAATAAAGCAGATAAGATGAATTTAGTCATCTTATCTGCTTTTTTAGTTATAATTTTTATTCCCAAACTGGGCGCAGTAAATGTGTCTGTTCTGGCTTAGGACCAACAGCGAAACTTAATAGATCAACTTCCAATAATTCAGAAATTCTATTCAAATAGTTCTGTGCATTAACTGGTAAGTCTTCAAACTTTGTGACACCAGTAATATCTTCTTCCCAACCAGGCAATGTCTCAAAATTAACATCTAGTCCTTGGAACCAAGTATCTGATGCTGGGAAATGATGAATTTCTTCACCTTTATAAGTATATGATGTTGCAATCTTCACTTCTTTTAACCCAGATAAAACATCTAATGAATTAATAGCCAGTTTCGTTAAGCCAGATACTTGCACTGCATGACGCAATGCAACAACATCTAACCAGCCAATTCGGCGTGGACGCTTTGTTACAACACCGTATTCATGACCAATTTCACGAATATGGTCTGCTGTATCATTAAACAATTCTGTTGGGAATGGTCCTGAACCAACGCGTGATGTATAAGCTTTAATAACACCCACAACATCTTGAATTTGCTTTGGTCCCACACCCGCGCCATTCATAACGCCACCAGCAGTGGGATTTGAACTGGTAACAAATGGGTATGTGCCGTGGTCCACGTCTAACATGACCCCTTGGGCTCCTTCGAAAACCACACGTTTGTTTTCTTTCATTTGTTGACCAAGTAAGTAAGATGTGTCAGTGACATATGGTGCTAATTGACGACCATATTCAACATATTTATCATATATTTCATTATAGTCAAGCGCTTCTTCACCATATAATTTGGTCAGTTGTGCATTTTTAAATGGTAAGTACTCTTTTAATAACTTGCCGAAAATTTCTGGATCAATCAAATCAGCAACACGAATACCAACACGTGAAATTTTATCTGTATAAGCTGGGCCGATACCCTTTTTTGTTGTACCAATACGATTATTTGATGCTGTTTCAGATGCTTTGTCTAATGCGATATGATAAGGCATAATCACATGCGCACGATTTGAGATAATCAAATTTTCAACTGTAACACCTTGAGACTCAACTTCTTTAATTTCAGCTAATAGTGCTTCTGGATTAATAACCACACCATTACCGATGATTGCAAGTTGACCCTTCGTAACGATTCCTGATGGCAATGCCGATAACTCAAATTTTGTATCACCATGCCAAATTGTGTGTCCTGCGTTATTACCACCTTGATAACGCACTACTGCGTCCGCATGCTCTGCGAAAAAGTCAACAATCTTACCTTTTCCTTCATCACCCCATTGCGAACCAACGACAATTACACCAGACATATATTTTCTCCTATAACATCAATAGCTGCTTTCAGACGGGATAGGCTTGTCGGAGAAAACCAGCCATTATTAAAAAATAATAACTAATCTGTTTGCACCTATCTGTGAGTGTCCCTCTATTAATATTGTTTTTTTAGTAAAAAACGAACATTAAATGCGTTAAACGTTTTTTACTTATCCATTTTACCATATTTATAGATTTTATTTTAAGAATATTTCTAATTTTTTCTAACATTTATTGATTATAGATTAGTTTATTGCTTTTTCATTTAAATAAAAAGGACATCATTTGTCCTTTTTAAATAGTATTTTACATAAAAAAATACATCAACTGATGTATTTAATGACGTTAGTCCGCTGTCGTATAAACTGCCAAAACGTCTTCGTTTTCTTCTAGTTCATCTACTAACTTATCAAGCTTTTCACGGTCTTCTTCAGAAATGTCCATGGGATTTTGAGCAATCATTGTCACTTCTGCTTCTTCAAACACATAACCAGCTTCAGTCAAAGACGATTCAACTGATTGAAAATCAGCTGGTTCCGTATAAATTTCAAATACATCATCAGATGTTTGAACGTCTTCCGCACCAGCTTCTAATGCAGCTTCTAATACCGTATCTTCATCCAAATCTGGGAATGCGCTACGGTCAATAGCCAAGTACCCCCGACGATCAAATTGGAATGCAACTGAACCAGAGGTTCCTAATGCACCACCAGCATGCTTAAATGAATTACGAACACTCGATACTGTACGATTGATATTGTCTGTAGACGCCTCAACTAGAACAGCCACGCCAGCAGTACCATAACCCTCATAGGTTACTTCTTCGAATTTGGCACCATTGGCACCTGATGCTTTATCTAAAGCACGTTGAATATTTTCCTTTGGCATGTTAGCAGCCTTGGCTTTTTCAACAACTAGACGTAACGATGCGTTCATATCTGGATCAGCACCGCCAGCCTTTGCAGCAACATATAAGTCGTGCGCTATCTTTTGAAAAATTTTTCCACGCTTAGCATCTTGGGCGTTTTTACGACCTTGAATGTTATGCCATTTACTGTGTCCTGACATTGTGTCATCTCCTTGAAATTAATGAATAACGATTCTATTTTAACAAAAAATAGCCATTCTTACCAGTATGTCACAATTCAGGAAATCCTAGTATTGATTTCCGCCCAATAATTCTAAATACGACATTGCTGAACTAGCAATTAAAGCTGCCAAGATATCGTCCAAATAAACATTAATACTGTCTGTTTTGTCATTAATTTCACCAATTAACCCTGGTTTTAAGTCATCTAGCAAACCATAATGTACAGTTGCGGCAGCAGAAAATTGTTGTGTTATCGCAATCGCCAAAATTTCATCGACATTATGACCATTGGCATCGCGTTGCAGGCGTGCTTTTAAGGGTTGGTCATCGGGCATAACTTCTGCTTGTTCATCAAGGTATATCGCGGTCAAAATAATATCAGCTACTTCATCTTTGTAAAGAACATGTGCAATAGATTTGGCCAATACTTCTTCATTAATGGTATCTTTGTATTTGTCACTCAAAAATGTACGTGTGCCTTCGGCGATATCATCGGTGGTCACACCTCGACGTGCAAGCGTTGCAATTGCTGATTCTTGTAATTCTTTAGTCATTTCGGTTTGTCCTTTTTTATATTCTTGGGTTAACATAGCGACGAGTTAAGATAACGTGTGGAATTTCATCTAAAGCCGTTTTCACCAACTCTTGCTGTTCTTCAGTAAAGTCGTTAATCGCCACCATTGTATAGGCATAATTCCCAACAGCACGATTACTTAGCTGTTCAATGTTGATGTTATGATCACCAAAGAACTTTGAAATTTGTCCCAACATATTCGGCACGTTTTCGTGAATAATACCAACACGATACTTGGTCGTGAATGGTTCATTAATATCTGGATAATTAACTGAATTTACAATATTTCCTGTTGTTAAATACTCATCCAGTTGACGTGCAGCCATCAAAGCGCTGGTGTCCTCTGCTTCAATAGTTGATCCACCAATATGTGGCGTAATAATAACCTTAGGATTGTCAAACAAAACACTGTCAGCAAAATCAGTGATATAGACACGTAACTGATCATTATCCAACGCTTCTTTTGCAGCTTCATCATCAACAATACCGCCTCTTGACAAATTGAGCAATGCAGCCGTTGGCTTCATCAGATGCAATTTATCAGCATCAATGAAATAACGATTTTTCTCTTCTAATGGAATATGAACAGTCACATAGTCGGCTTGTTCTAATACTTCCTCAACACTTCTTGCATGAACAATATGACGATCGACACGCCAAGCTGTATTGGCATTTAACCCAGGATCATAGCCAATAACATCCATATCAAGAGCTAAAGCTGTATTAGCAACCTTTGATCCAACGTTTCCTAAACCAATAACACCCAGTTTCTTTCCTGCTAGTTCTGTGCCACGATAGCCACCTTTATTTGACTCTGTGCGCAAAGACACATCCCCGCCTCGTGTATCATTAGCAAATCGTATAGCACCGACTACTGGTCGTGCTGCTAAAACTAGCGATGCAATTGTTAGTTCTTTCACGGCATTTGCGTTCCCACCAGGGGTATTAAAAATAGCAATACCACGTTTTGATAATTCCTCAACAGGAATATTATTAAAGCCGGCACCTGCACGAACAATGGCACGAACATTATCATCGATTGGTTCATCATGTAAATTTTGTGAACGCAACAAGATGCCTTTTGGCGCATCATTACCGTTAATGTCGTAGTGATGTTTTTTCAAATAGTCTAGTCCTTTAGAACTAATAGCGTTATAAGTTTTAATATTTGTCATTTGTAATTATTTTCTGCTTTCTTCAAAAATGTAATTAAAGCATCAACAGCTTCAATAGGTTGTGCATTGTATAATGAAGCACGGAAACCGCCAACCGACCGATGGCCACTTAAATTAAATAAACCTTCTTTAGTTGCGTCTTTGGCTATTGCTTGATCTCGTTCTAAGTCTGCTGTAGTAAAGACAACATTTGTCAGTGAACGTGCCGATTCATCAACCAATGCGTGATAAAACGTAGAGTTATCTAGGTAATCATACAATTTTGAAGACTTCTCAATATTTTGCGCATACATACTGTCAACACCACCCTGCTCTTGTACCCACTCAAGTACTAAGTTCAGTGCGTAAATCGAAAATACTGGCGGTGTATTATACATTGAATGTTTGTCCAGATAGTTTTGATAACGCAACATTGAACCTACATTTTCAATATTTTGTTCTTTTAACCAATCCTTTTTGACTATAGCAACCGTAACACCAGCTGGCCCAAGGTTCTTTTGCGCCCCCGCAAAAATTGCATCAAAATCATTGACATCATATGGCTCTGCCAAAATATTTGAACTCATATCCGCTGTTAATCGACCAACGGTTTTAGGCAAAATCGATTGGTGGTAGGTAGCACCCTCAATTGTATTATTGGTCGTTAAATGTAGATAATCATACTCATCGGCGTTGAAATCTGTAGATAGCATAGGTAAATGATGATAATGATCCACTTTGGAGCTATCCAAAATTGTTGCTTGCTTACCAATCGCAACGGCAGCCTTTGCGGCTTTGGCAGCAAAGTTACCAGAATCTAATACAGCAATTTTTTTCTTATTATTAGCAAAATTTAATGGCAACATTTCAAATTGCGTAGATCCCCCACCTTGAATAAATGCAACACCATAATCATCTGATATATTCATCAAATCACGCAAACGTTCTTCGGCGCTGTTAATAATTTCTTCAAATTGACTGGATCGATGAGAGATCTCTATGATGGACATGTGCGTGAATTCATTTTTGATGAATTCATTTTTAATTTTAGTCAAAACTGGCGTTGGTAGAACACCTGGACCAGCAGAAAAATTGTAGTTTGTCATTAAAATACCTTTCAATATACAAAAAGACAACACAAGTATATAAACTCATGTTGTCCGTCATTTCTACGTTATCTGTACGCAAAGAATCCCGATCACATGAATGGTCGGGTGGAGGACGATGTTTGATTAAAGATTGACTTGTTCATGATACATCCCTATTTCTTTGAATAATTTAATAGTACTATACCAGAAAAATTTGTCAACCCTCACTTTTTCAGGTATAATAAAAAAGTTGAACTGCGGATATGGCGGAACTGGCAGACGCGTACCGTTCAGGTCGGTATGGTGGCAACACCGTGCAGGTTCGATTCCTGTTATCCGCATAAAAAAGACTTAACTTTTCAGTTAGGTCTTTTTTGTATACTTATAATGCTTGTGCAGCGGTAATAATAGCTACTTTATAAACATCCTCTTCATTGGCTCCTCGCGATAAGTCAGAAACAGGCTTTGCTAAGCCTTGTAAAATAGGTCCAATCGCCTCAAACCCACCCAAGCGTTGTGCAATCTTATAGCCAATATTACCTGCTTCTAAACTTGGGAAGATAAATGTATTCGCTTTACCTGCAACTTTTGAATCAGGCGCCTTTGCAGCAGCAACAGATTCAACAAACGCAGCATCAAACTGTAACTCTCCATCAATTGAGTCCGCCAGTTCAGGTGCTAACTTCTTAGCCAACGCAGTAGCCGTTGCTACCTTATCAACCAAGGGTGATTTCGCGGAGCCCTTAGTTGAAAATGAAAGCATCGCAACTTTCGGTTCAATATCAAACACTTGAGCTGTGTGGGCTGATTGTATTGCAATTTCAGCCATCGTGTTCGAATCAATGTCAATGTTAATGGCAGCGTCCGCAAATACATAACGCTCTTCACCTTTTTGCATAATGAATGCACCAGAGATACGTGATGAGCCAGGCGCCGTTTTAATAATCTGCAACGCAGGACGAACTGTATCACCAGTTGGATGTACTGCGCCTGACACCATGCCGTCAGCTTTACCTGTATAAACCAGCATTGTCCCAAAATAGTTAACATTTTGTAGCCATTTTGCAGCTGTCTCAGCGTCTGTTTTTCCCTTGCGTCTCTCAACAAGTGTCGCATTTAATTTTGCCAATTCATTCTTATCATATGAAGCAGGATCAATCGTCTCTATGTTCGACAAATCAAAGTTATGGGCTTGGGCAGTTTTTGAAATTTCCTGTGCATCCCCCAATAATATTGGTTCGACCAAATTATCAGCTGCTAATCTGATAGCTGCGCCCTGGATACGGGGATCTTCACCTTCCGGAAATACAATTGTCTTATTTTGACCGGTAATTTTATTTTTTAATTGCTCAAAAAGTTCCATAAATTCCTCCAAATTCGCTGCTACGAATTAATTATTTACAATTTAATTGTAACAGACAACTACACAAAAGTCTGTGTATTTAGTAATATTTGTGAATTTATTCACTCATTTCAACCAATCAATAGGTTGTCGCCCCTTAGCAACTAAAAAGTGATTTGCTTTTGAGAATGGTTGACTTCCAAAAAAACCACGGTAAGCTGATAGTGGGCTTGGATGTGCACTCATTAAAACGAGATGCTTAGACTCATCAATAAATTGACGTTTCGATTGAGCAAATTTCCCCCACAAAATAAAAACTTTCGGTGCATCATCTTCAGAAGCAATTTGAATCAAACTATCCGTCAACGGCTCCCAAATTTTCCCTTGATGCGCATTAGCCTGCCCTTCTGGAACTGTTAACACAGCATTTAGTAGCAATACACCTTGTGTGGACCAGCTGGTTAAATCATGAAATTGACGAGACCCAACATCTGTCGAAAGCTCTTTTAAAATATTCTGTAAGGAAGGTGGTGCTGGAACGTTTTCAGGAACTGAGAAGCTCAATCCTTGGGCCTGACCAATATTGTGATATGGATCTTGCCCCATGATAACCACTTTCGTCTCAGGCAAAGGTGTCTTCTCAAGAGCAGCAAATATATTTTTTTGCTGTGGAAAAATATGAGCGTCTTCCCGGTAGGTTGATTGAATAAACTGCGCAACTTGTTTTAAATACTCAGGATTTAACTTAGCCTTAACAGCTGGTGCCCAAGTTGTATGTGATAATGGCATTTTTTTCTTCTTTCGTGATAAACTTGTAATTGAATACGAGGTTTGCAAATGACAAAATATTATTTACGTCAACGACATAGTATTAATGATGGTGTCAACATTGTTTTCGACCAAGATTTTAAAGCGTCTTATTTAGTGTCAGGTCGTTCTGGCAAAAAATCTGACGAAATTCAAGTTCAAGACATGTCCGGACGCGTTTTGGTGCGCATCCGCCAAACATCTTATGGTATTATACCAAGATTTACCATCAACTACCGTGGACATATCGTCGGATCAATTAGTTTTACACTAGGCCATATTAGTGACTTTGTTTATATTCGACATTTAAGCTGGTTGATATCTGGTAATTTCATTGCAAATCGATACTTCATATACCACAATACCAAAAAATTGCTTAGTGTGAAACCGGAAAATCGACCAGATGGTCTATATAATCAATTGAATGTCACATTTGATGCTCAGGCTCCTGTTCATATTGCAATTGCCGCGTTACTCGATATTTGGGGCGTAAAATCAAATCCACTAAAACACTTTAATTGGCTCAAAGGACCAAATAACTTGTCCTATCGCTCAACATACACAAAATAAAAAAGCATGACGTCTCAATCATCGACCCATGCTTTTTTATATTAAATCATTTCCAAGTGTAATTGTTGTGGTTTTGCCCACCCCATCTTACGCATGAAACGATAACCAACAAATGATACAATTACCGGTACACCAACGCCAATAATCATATAGGCAGCAAATCCTGCAGGGTTTGAACCGGCCAATGCCAATGGCACGATGAATGAGTTAAATCCAATACCAGCCATTGAGAAAGGTGCAGTAACATTAAACGCGATTGTTGCGATTGGTGCAGCAATTGCTGCGCCAATCATTGGTGGAATAATCAAGGCAGGATTTTCAGTCAAATTTGGAAATTGAATCTTTGGTGTAACAATACCTTGTGCAATGGTTGCACCAATCTTATTTTCGTGAAATGACATTGCTGGAAATCCAACGAATACTGCGGTTGTTCCAATCAAAATCGCACCAGCGGCTTCTGGTGACGTAATTCCAGTTGCACCGATAGCAACAGCCAATGCTGCTGCTGAAGCCGGTGTCATCGTCATAGCACCAAAGACCATTGCCACAATAGCGGTACCAATAATTGGATTGACGGCGACACTAGAAGCAATGAATTTTCCAACTGCAACCAAAGCTGGTGTGGTCACTGCTGCCAAATAGTACCCTGAAACAGTACCAACAATTGTTGTAGCGGCAGGAACAATGACCATGTCCAAGGGAGTTTTACCACTCAACCACTTACCGAACAATACGGCAATCAAACCAGCAATAACAGCTGATATTGGTTGTCCAGTAGTCATCACAGCTGAACCAGCAGCTTGTGCACCAGCATATCCTGTTGCTGTAACGCCTTGCACAGCCTTGTCGGTAAAGAAGACAGCATTCGCACCAACCGCCGAAGCAGCCATGGCACTAAACATAACCATGGTATTGGTTTTCATCTGTGAAGCAATTGCTGCTCCAAATGCTGCTGGTAACATAATTTTTGTAATTGCGCCCATTTGCACCATTGGTGCCCAATGGATGAATCCAGCAATTGTTTGTAACAACAAGCCCATGCCCAAAGTAACCAAAATGGCATTTGAAACTGCGGCGCTAACTTTATAAACTGTATCACGAATTGATTCTTTTTCTTGAACAGCCTTTTCTTTAATTGCATCTGTATTAATCTGACGTTGTGGTGTAATTGCGTTTTGTGCCATGTTATTTCTCCTGTTTAATAACTTAATTCCAATATGAGCTACTAACAATCATTGAGAAATATAAAACGTCCCAACGATTGCTCGTTAGGACGTTTCCTACCTAACCAGCTACTTTGACTCTTTCAGTAAAGTCTAGTAGCTGATTATTGCTCAAATAACAACCTACTAGACTCAAATGAGAAGGAGGTTGAGGAGGAGTGCGTTATTTTGATGTGCTTGAACATTTTTAGCCATGATGCGTCTCCATTTTTTGAGCGAATTACTCGCCTGTTTCTATGAGTAATAATATACCCTAATAATATTTATATGTCAATACTTTTTTATAAATCTAATAAAACTCTCCAAAACTATAGTATAATAAACAAGGAGGAAAAATATTATGAAACAGATATTTCAATTTATTGGGGCCGTGGTTACAGCGATTATTGGGCTGTTAATTTTGATTCCTGTCATTTTAACAATTATTGGCGTAGCGGTTCCGGTCGTACTTAGCATTATTGGCATTGCGCTCTTCGTTGCCTTAATTATAGCTGCTGTTGCTGGCATTATTGGCTTAGTTACATTTTGGCGTTTCAGAAAAAATATCAAAGATAACGAATTTGAGTTTGTTAGAAATGGTAAACATTTCAATATACATATTAGTAAGGACGGTACCAAGGTAAACAATCGACGTGATGTAACAAATGACGATGAAGATTAAACTAGAGCAATATGCTCAGCAGTTTTCTGACAGCCCAGATACATTGATTAAAATAAATGCCGCTCGTAAGGCATTACAGTCTCTCGCTCAGCATACTTTACCCGAACACCCCCTACCTCAGCTTAGTTTTTCTAGTCAAGACATTCTATCCGATTTGCGACTGATGCCTCTTGATGATTTACTTTCTGAATTTCGACAAACAATTATTGAGTCTTTTGGCGTCTGGCATTTGCCAAACAAGCTTTGGTTATCGGATTTAAATCAATTTATTGATAGCCGACGAGTTTTAGAAATTATGTCAGGAAATGGCGTTATTTCTAGCCAATTGCGACTTTTTGGCAATAACGTCATCGCAACAGATAACTTCGACTGGCGCGGTCAAGATATACAGCATCTTGATTTATGGACAAAAGTTATCTGTTTAGATGCTTTGGAGGCTATAAAAACGCTGACCTATGATGTGGTTATTCTAAGCTGGGCACCTGATACCGATGAAACGGACTGGCAGGTTCTAAAAAGATTACGTGCGCAACACTTTAATGGTGATTTTATTGTCATTGGTGAAAAAAATGGCGCAACCAATTCACAATTATTTTGGCAGAATGCAAAAACATTACGCCCCAAAAAATTAAACCAACATCACCAACCATTTGATTTTATTAGTGATCAAGTTTGGTTAGTGCAATAAAAAAACGATCTGGCGATAGAAATTATCACATGATCGTTTTTTATTTGTACTTTTCTTCTAAACTGCTCATCCAGTGGCCAGCCCATACACCGAGAATGAATAAGATAAAACTTATTATTCCGCTCATTATGTTAAAGCCACTATAATCAGCAACTGGTGGAATGACAATTAAAAGCGTTGATACCACAACTATGCCTAAAATAAAATGGTATACCTTAGCATAATAGTGATGTAAAAGATAGTTCATTAATTTTGAAAAAAGGATTAATGTTAGCATACCACCAAGTGCTATTGGCAAAAATACGCTTATATCAGCACGTTTAAATCCGGCTAACATTGGGTCAAATAATCCTAAGTATAACAACAAGTTTGATGGACTTAATCCCGGGACAATAACGCCTAACGCAATTAGTGCCCCCGCCAACATCCAAGAAAAGAAATTAATCGGCATTGTCCCAAAGATGACCGTCATATTATATAGGAATAATCCACCAGCAACTATTGTGACAACGAATAAGATCCAGTCACTCAGGCTCCGACCATGCTTGCCACTTTCCTTTGTCAAAGCTGGTAAAGTACCAATAATGGCACCAGCAAACCCCCACAAAATGATTGCTTTATATTCTACAAGCAAAAATTCTAATGGTCGGCTTAATAAAATAATGCCAGCGATACCACCCAATCCCACTGGTAGAAAAAACCAAAAATCTTTCTTAAAATTCTGCCTCAAATGCGCCATGAAGTTCAGCATTCGTTCATACAGACCAAGTATTGCTGCTAATACGCCGCCAGATACACCAGGAAGAATAAACCCTAGAGCAATGAATATCCCTTTGAAAAAGCGTATAAACCACTCTTTAATGTTACTATTGTTCATAAGTAGCACCTCAATATGATGTATATTACTGTTCTAAGTGTTTTACTGCATACTGCCAATTACACTAAGCTTAAAAAATGCTTAATATTCCATTAAAGCTAAGAATGGCACTTCGCCAGCTTTCATAATTTTTTCACGGCCCTGCAAGCTTTCTAATTCTATAATAAAAGCTACGCCAGCAACGATGCCACCAAGTTTTTCAATAATTTCACGTGTAGCATTAATAGTGCCACCTGTCGCTAGTAAGTCATCAACAATCAGCACACGTTGTCCTGGCTTAATAGCATCTTTATGAATTTCTAGCTCATTAACACCACCATACTCTAGTGTGTATGATGCTGATACAGCTTCACGAGGTAATTTGCCACCTTTACGAGCTGGAACAAATCCGATATTCATCGCATACGCCAGTGGAGAACCTACAATAAATCCACGTGACTCAGGACCAGCAATTAAATCAACGTTTAAATTTTTAGCAAAATCAGCAATAGCATCTACTGCTTGCTTATAGGCCACACCATCACCCATTAATGGTGAAATATCACGAAAACTAACACCTGGTTCGGGGTAATCTTCAACTGTTGCAACAAAATCATGTAAATCTACTGTCATTCTAAATCTCAGAGCTATCGCTCATACTTTCTTTTTAACGATTGGCCAAATACTTTTGGTATGTTATTGACGTGGTTAAGGGTTTTTGTGCTGCTCCCGAAATAATTGTAACAAATCCATTGGTAACATGCACGAATCCTAATTCAATAAATACTTGAATCATAATATTCAAATCGTTCTTATTGATATTTAACTGCTTCGCTATTTTATCCAAATTCTGCGCAAAATTTAAATCCTGATGTGCGTAAATGAATTTATATACTTGAGCAAAAAACTTTTTATGAGCAGCATTTTCATCAGTTGCCTCTGATGTATTAATAGCAGTTAGTAAAAGCTGTATCGTTTTGCGCCCACGGAAATAATTAATGCCAAGAGTCGCAGCAAATGATAGCCCTGCTGGATTAGCAACCATAGGCACCCAATCTGGATGGTTAAAGCCAACTGCTTCAACATTATTTTCTAAGGCTAACTTAATATGTTGCTTTAAGTTTCCCATGGTTGTTACTTTATTAATTTTTGGTTGCTGCAATCCAAACACTGGTTGCTGATTTCCAGTACCGAAAGGTTCAAGCAGGCGTAGTTCTTCATACGTTTCAGTGCTGATTTCATTAACCGACAGTGTCGTATTAATACTAATTGGCTTGGCATGAATTTGTAATTTAGCTGAGCTCAAACGAACTTGCTCTTTCAATACATCTAGTTGCTCTGGGAAAATAGCTAATCCTAATGCACTGGCATGCCCACCAAACGTATCATATAAATCGTGAAAGGTATTCATAAATTGATAGAGATCAAAATCACCAAAAGTTCGACCAGATCCTTTATAAACACCATCCGTTAAACTTAAAACAATTGTCGGCTTTTGTAATAGTTCCACCAATCGACTAGCTACAATACCCAAAATACCTTGATGCCAATCTTGACCAGCAATAACCAAGACTCGATCATTTTTGTATTCGTCTGACAAAGCCATTTGTTTTGCAGATCCAAATACTTCTTCAACAATTTCCTGACGTTGCGCATTAATGGCCTCAACTTCAGAAGCAATGGCAGTTGATTCATCTGGATCTTGACTTAGCAAAAGTTTTAGAGATAAGCTAGCATCCCTTAAACGACCAACAGCATTTAAACGAGGAGCAATCTTAAATGAAACAGTTTCTGAAATGACTGGTTCATTATCTTTCTTACCCGCATTTTTCAAAACTGCAGTTAGACCTGGACGTGGCGAAACATTAATTTGTTTCAATCCCCATGAGACTAGAACCCTGTTTTCGTCAGTCAAAGAAACCATATCAGAAATTTCACCTAACGCAACAAGATCCAGCAGCTCAGTTGGTAACTCTGTTTGATCCTCAATTGGTTGGCCTTCATTTAATAATGCTTGAGCAACTTTAAAAGCAACACCAGCGCCAGATAAATCACCAAATGGATACTGGCCTTCTGGATGCCTTGGATGGATGATGGCATAAGCGTTTGGCAATGTGGCGGGCATTTCGTGATGATCGGTAATAATGACATCAATACCTTGGCTCATCGCATATTCAACAGCTTCTTGACCACTAACACCGTTATCTACTGTCACAATCAAGTGTGCACCATCAGCAATAAGTTTTTTATACGTATCAATATTTGGCCCATAGCCATCTGAAAAGCGATTAGGTATGTAGGGTGTTACATCTGCACCCAATACTTCTAAGGCTTCAACCATAATTGCTGTACTAGTGACACCATCCATATCATAGTCCCCGTACACAACAATCTTTTCGCCACCAAAAGCTGCGTCCTGCAGACGCTCAATGGTTCTATCCATATCATGAAGTAACATGGGATCGTGCAATTGTTCTACACTTGGTTGTAAATATTTAAAAGCTAATTCTGGATCTGTATAACCCCTTTGAGCAACAATTGTTGACATAAATTGACTAATATTTAGTTGTGCGCTTAACTGTCGAACAACCTTTTCACTTGGTTGCGGCAGAATGTTCCAATTATTTTGATTCATTACTATCTTTCTTAAAAGGAATATCAATAATGTCAAAGTCGCGTGCCACATACGTGTTAGCAAAGTTGCGACGGACATCGTGTATTAATTCTTTAACCATCGGCCCAATATAGCGAGCTGAAAGATGTGTCAGTACTAACTTATCTACATGTGCTCGACGAGCCACACTTGCAGCATTTGCACTTGTTGAATGGGCATGGGCTTTGGCCATTTTCGCCTCTTCTTCACTTGAGCCATAGGTACTCTCATGCACCAAAACATCAGCATTTTTTGCTAACCACTCTACATTATCATTAGGACGAGTATCTAAAATGAAAGTTACTATACGACCTTTTTGGGATTTACCAATAAAATCATTGCCATTAACAATACGCCCATCTAGTAGTGTAACTGTTTTTCCTGCTTTGAGTTGCCCATATACTGGTCCAGAAGGAATATTTTCCTGCTTGAGTTTATCAACTAATAGTTCGCCTGGATGATCTTTCTCTATCACACGAAATCCCCAGGTCTCAATACGATGACGCATTGGTGCGGCAACAACTTGAAAAGTATGATCTTCAAAGATAACACCTTCAGTTAAGTCAACATACTCAATTGGATACGATAGACGTGTTTCGGAAATTCGTAGTGCCGTTTGAACAAATTCTTTAACACCCTTAGGCCCGTATATAGTTAAAGGTTCATTTTTATCAGCACCTTGAAAGGAACGTGAGCTTAAGAATCCTGGCAATCCAAATATATGATCACCATGCAAATGTGTAATAAATATTTTTTCAACTTTACGTGGTCGCAAAGTGGTTTTTAAAATTTGATGTTGCGTTGCTTCACCAACATCAAAGAGCCACACAGCATTGCGTTCGTCTAAAAGGCGAAGCGCAATACTAGTAACATTTCTAAATTTAGATGGTTGGCCAGAGCCAGTCCCGAGAAATTCAAGTTGCATTCATTTTACCTACTGAGCGCTTTCTTAATAACGTTCATAACTAGTCAATTATAACAAAAAATGAGCGTTTCCGCTCACTTTCATATCATTTAGATTGAATTTATCTTAAAATATATCGGTTAAATTCAATTCCACTTATCAGCTTTAAATTGCAAGCGCTGTGCCATTTCTAGTGCTTCTCGTTCTGGATCCTTCTTATAAAAATCCTGGTGATACTCTTCTGCTTCATAAAATGGTTTGGCATCTTCAATTTTCGTCACGATGGGTTCATCAAAACGATTTGAGGCTACTAATGCAGCTCTAGATTCTCCAGCAATTTCACGTTGTTCAGGACTATTTACAAAAATCACTGGACGGTAGTTATCACCGCGATCTTGGAATTGTCCCATTGCATCAGTTGGATCAGTCTGTTCCCAATATATTTCGACTAGTTCACGATAACTTATTTTATCAGAATCGAACCAAACTTTAACGGCCTCTGTATGGCCAGTAGTATGTGAGGATACTTGCTCATAAGTTGGATTTTCGACATGACCACCCGTGTAGCCTGAACGAACTTTTTCAATGCCATCTAATGAATCAAATGGTTGCACCATGCACCAAAAACAGCCGCCAGCAAATATTGCAGTTTCTATTGCCATGTTATTTCTCCTTACAAATTAAAAGTAAAAGCAGTTACCCTCATTTTACTTTAATTAAGATTAAATTTCAAAAGTTTCCTGTTTTTTAGCTAGCTTTGTTCGCTCAATATCTTCTTTAGCGTGAATTAATCTTGTTACCAGAGCATTAAATGGCATAGCTACATCATGTTCAGATCCTAATTTAGCGAAATAACCGTTTAAAAAATCGATTTCTGTATGTTTACCAGCTTTAATATCTTGATACATTGATGGGTAATGATTGCCAGCATTTTCAGGTCGTATGAGTAAGGCTAAATCCTTCATAATCGCGTTTACATCGACGTTAATTCCTTCTAACTCACCAACTTTTTTTATTTCATCCAGAATATTCAGTGATAAATCCATACCATTTCCAGCCATACCGAACTCTGCAATATTTGCATCTAACAAAACTGTTAACGGATTAAGGACAGAGTTAATCCCCGCTTTATGCCAAATTGCTTCAATAACATTTTCAGATAATGTCACATTGAGACCAGCCTTATTCAGAGCCGATACAATTGGTTTAGCGTTAGCCTCACCAATTGCCTGTAATTTGATGGACCCAGTTCCCGTCACGCGAATTTCACCAGGATTAATTAATTCTGATGTCCACAAAGTCACACCAGCCAAAATCTGATCGCGATTAACATGTTTTCCCATGACTTCAATATTACCAAGACCATTAGAGAGAACCAACAGCTTGGTGTTCTTAGTAATAATGTGCTTGATATCTGTTAGCATCGTATCTAATTGAGGGGTTTTCGTTAACAAAATAATAAGGTCAAACTTACCATCAATTTCTTTAGCTGTCATAACAGGAATATAATATTTTTTTGTTGTCCCATCATCTTGATGCACTGTTAATCCATCTGTGCTTATGGCAGCAATATGTGCAGCCCAGCCATCAATTCCTGTCACTTCATGGCCAGCTTGTTGTAACATCACACCAACTCGAGCGCCCAAAGCACCAAATCCTGCTATTGCTATTTTCATAATTTTAGAAGCGTGAGCAATCAGATATTTGTTCACAATACCTGAAATAGCTAAACGCATTTTCTCCATAATCTATTTACTAGTTTTGTTACTTTTTCGCACAAAACCTTTTACTGTTCTTCACTCTTTATATCATCCAGCAAATCACGCTCTTGTTGCGTTAACTGCCTCTTTTCTAATAAATCAGGTCGGCGCAAATAAGTACGACGCAGTGACTCCTTTAATCGCCATTCAGCAATTTTGGCGTGATTGCCACTGGTCAAGACCTCAGGAACCATTCGTCCCCGAAAATCAGCTGGTCGTGTGTACTGCGGAAATTCTAACAAACCATCTTCAAAAGAATCTCCCTCAGCACTCGCCGCATTTCCTAAAATTTCGGGTAGAAAACGTACTGTGGCATCAATAATAACCATCGCGCCGAGTTCTCCACCTGTCAAAACATAATCACCTAGTGAAATTTCATCATCGACTAATTCTCGAATGCGCTCATCATACCCTTCGTAGTGACCAGCAACAAAAGTCAAATGGTCATAAGTAGCTAATTCTTGAGCAACTTCGTGGTTGAATTGTCTACCTGCTGGATCCAGTAGGATTACACGTCCTTTGCCACCAGCTTGCTTTTCAACAGAGGCCATCGCATCAAATATTGGTTGTGGTGTTAATAACATACCAGCACCGCCACCAAATGGATAATCATCTACGTTATTATGCTTATTTTCGGTGAAATCTCGAAAATCCGTCACTTGAAAGTCTAATGCCCCTTTATCAATCGCTTTACCAATAATTGATTGGCGCATTGGTGCAAACATGTCGGGAAATAGGCTTAAAACATCTATTCTCATTAATCTAATAACCCTTCTAAAGCGTCAATTGTAATTAATTTGGCGTCAACATCAACTGATTTAACAACATCATCAATCATAGGAATCAAAGCATCTGATTGACCGTCACGTTGAACTATCCAAACATCATTCGCTCCTGTTTCCATAATTTCCTTAACAACACCGATTGTGTTACCGTCCAAATCAACCACGGTGCTATCGATAATTTCATCGTAATAGTATTGATCGTCTTCTAATTCTGGACGAGCTATCCCTTCAACATAAACATCATCACCTTTATATTTTTCAATTTCATTAATGTTGGTCACCCCAACAAATAAGACCAACCACATGTTTTTATGTAGTCGTGATGATTGCACTTTGACAGGGATACGTCCCTGCTTTGTATCAATAAATAGATCTGCTCCCTTTTTGAAGCGATCTTGAGCAAAATCAGTAATCGCCATGATTTTCACTTCACCACGAATACCATGTGTGTTTACGATTGTGCCAACTTTAAAATAATTTTCTGCATTAGTCATAAGTCTATTGTATCAGGTTTTACAAACGGAAATACAAAAAAAGTACGTCATAAAATTTCACTGACGTACTGTTTCTCACTTCTCTAATAGGTTTTCTAATACTAATAATTTTCTTTTAATGTCAGTACCGTATCTATACTTACCCACACCACCACTCTTAGGCAAGATATGATGACAAGCATTAATAATTGGAATAGGATTTTTACCAATCGCTGTCGCTACAGCGCGAACAGCAGTGGGATGATTAATCTTTTTTGCGAACTGCTCGTACGTTAATAATTCATGACAAGTATTTAGAGCCTGCCATACCTCTCTTTGAAAGGCGGTGGACTTAAGGTAACCAATCTTGATTCGCGAAAAATCAATCTTTTCACCAGCAGCATACGCTCGAAAAAGACTTGTTTCTGGCAATACTTGCTGTTCTAATTCATATTCTGGAAAGTCATTTAAAAATTCACTAACACCATCATCAGCTAGACTGATGCACACAATTTGATCATTCTGTTTAAATAATGTTAGTTTACCGTTTAAAAAAGAGATTGTTTCATATTTTATCATTACTTCACCATGACATTTTTGTGTAAAAACCCAATAAGTGATATTTATTGACTATTTTACACTAATTACTCGACCAACATTTAAAGCAACTAATTGTGGATTACCAACCTGATAACCAACATATTCCCGTTGAAGTGCTTGTTGATACAAATGAAGCTGTCCCTTATATCGTGCCTGCAATTTAGCCAAGTCTTCATCTATTTGAGCATTCCGAACAAAATCAGTTTTATAATCAAACAATGTAATTGTTCGTGATGCTTCATCAACAAAATACCCATCAATAATACCATGAATTAACACTGGTGCAGAGTCCTCTAGTGTGTCATAAATATCATTGGCTGGCATAATCATAGCAAAAGTAGCTTCTCTGTGCAACGTCTTCTGGTGAGCAATGATTTGTTTGGCAAAGTCGGATTGCAAAAATGCAAGAATCTCATCAATTTCAATTAGAGGTGCCACGCTGGACAAAATTCTTTTATTTTCAACCAATTCGTCACGTAATTTTTCTATGCTCTGTACTGTATTAATTTTGGTAAAATCAATCAACTGTAAGATCAAATGTGTTGCCGTTCCTACGGCAGAGCTTGATGGTTTTTGCGAACCATCATTCATGAAATCTGGTAAAGGTAACTCGTCAACCTTCAAAACATTAGCAGGTTGTAACTGTCCATTTTCAGTAATAACGGCTGTCTGCATCTGAGCAAGATCCGGGTCCTCAAAGATTTGTTTGATTTCACTCACAGATTGATACGCTGCTGTTTGTGTTGCTTGCAAGTTAGCATACTGATAGTTCAAAATTGTTTTAGCTCGATCAAAATCCATTGGCGAATAGGATTCATCCTCAACTAATTCACTACCTTCAGCACTGGCTATTGGCGCATGAATTTCGTTTTGATTTGTTAGTGTAACAGCAACTTTTCCTGTTAATGGTGTTTCAGATCCCACTAACCTTGGTAATTGACCATCACCAAGCCAATCTTCAAGTACTTTATTTTTTGTACGAGCTAAACTCATAATAGTCCATTTTAGATATGAATCGGCTTGTAAGCGCAAAAATTCAGGTAAAAATTGTCCATTGGCGTTCTTGGATTGTTGCCACAAAGATTTTAAGGATTGGTTTCCTGCTTCTCCCTTGACTTTTACCGAACCAACGATAAACAATTGTTGTTCAGCTCTCGTCAGGGCAACGTATAGGAGGCGCATTTCTTCAGACCAACTCTGTCGCTTTAATGCCTGCTGCACTACAAGTTTTTGTAATGTAGGTATCATAACCAAGGCATCTGGTTGAATATACTCTAACCCTATACCTTCATTTTTTTGAATCAATAGGCCGCCCTTTAAATCTTGGGTATTAAATGATTTATCAAATTCTGGTAAAAATACAATTGGAAATTCCAATCCTTTTGATGCATGGATGGTCATAATCCTTACAGCTTGAGCATCCGTTTCTTGTGCTGCTTCGCCTAAATCGCTGTCACCAGACTGCAACTGTTCAATATATCTAATAAAACGGAACAAACCGCTATGTGTATTATTTTGATAGGTACGCGCATATTCGTATAGCGCATGCAAATTTGCTTGTCTTTGTGCACCTCCCGGCATACCAGCAACGTAATCAATCCACGCCGTATCATCATAGATAGCCCAGATTAATGCTACTAAGTCGTTTTGTGTCGCAATGGCGTGCCACTTTTCAATTAAATTGAGGAAATTTTGCGCTTTTTGATCTTGTTGCGCATAAGCTTGCAAAGCTGTCCAGTAATCATGCATTTTATCTGCAATACGAATTGCCGCCAACTCATTCTCATCAAAGTTAAAAACTGGGGAACGTAACACCGCGGCTAATGGAATATCCTGATGTGGATTATCTATGACACGCAATATATCGAGCATCAGATACACTTCCATCGTCTGAAAATAATTACCGACACCTTCAACTTGAACGGGAATTCCCGCCGCACGTAAAGTTGACACAAGGTCAATATAGCCCGACTTAGCTCGTGTCAAAATGGCAATATCACTATACTGCACTGGGCGGAGACCGGCTGGATCAGCTTTACGATCAAATATTGAAGTTTCACGTAGCTTCAGTATTCTTTCGGCTAGCAAAGCATATTGGGCCTGCCTTTTCTCAAATACTTCCGTATCAGTTTCCAAATCTTCTTCAGCATCTTCGACAATAATATCCATATGAAATACAGCAGGTACATCATCTGGATAAGCGGCTTTCGGAACTAGTTTTGCCTCACCCGCGTAGGCAATATCTCCAAGTGTTTCATCCATTATTTGCGTGAAAATCAAATTTGTAATATTGGTGACGTTATTCTGCGATCTAAAATTATCCGCTAAATCAATACGAATATCATCGTTTTCTTTTTTTGCAAATTGTTTATACTTATTTGTGAACAGAGATGGTTCTGCTTGACGAAAGCCATAAATACTTTGCTTCACATCCCCAACCATATACATATTATGCCCGTTCGAAACACTAGTTAACAGAGTTTCCTGTAATTGGTTAATGTCTTGATATTCATCAACTAAAATTTCATCAAATTGCCCCTGGATTGTTTGTTTGGTAACATCATCTGATAGTATTGCTAACGCTAAAGTTCCTAAATCAGGGAAATCAAGTAATTTCCCCTCGCGCTTGGTCTTTCTAAATGATTCTCGGAATGCTTGCGTTACGGTAATTAGTGTATCAATTAGTTTATAAGATTCTTCTTGCACTAATTGCCATGACTTTTCATCGAGTGCAAAATAAGATGTTATCAATGAATTCATTTGCGATTTGACGCCAACAACCTGCCCTTTAATCTGTCGAGCCATTTCAAGCATGGCTGACAAATCCGGATCTTCTTTGATTGCCTTTGTTTGAGAATTAATCTTACCACTCGGTGTGTCTAAAACAGCTTCCCGAAGTTCATCCCAAGGCCCAACCATCGCTTTGTCTTGGATTAATAATAAATAATCTTGGATCTCAAGAAAAGCATCTTGTGTTTTTTTGAGTTCATCAATTCCTGTAATAGTCAGTTGTACTTCTTCAACTTTTTTTATCAGATCCTTGATAATTTCTAGGACAATTGGCCGAATGCTGTGTGTATATAATGCTGTTGCTGTCAGCGGTTTCCCTGTCACTTCATAAGGTTCACGTAGCTTCTCTAACCATTCATTCCCGTCAGCGCGGGCTTCTGCAAAATCTGATAATCTTAAAATAATTTTTTGTAACTGGTCATCTTGATTTGGATTACCAAAATTATTTACTAGTGTTAAAAACTGTTCAAGATGAATATTACTTTCATCATAAAAATCAGCCAAAACATCAGTTAACACATCTTGTTGTAATAATTTACGTTCAGCCGTATCTGACAATAATCGAAATTGTGGGTCTAGCCCAATGACATGGTAATACATCTCAATAATGCGTAAAGCATAGGCATCTATGGTTGAAATGTTCGCTGCTGGTAATATCAAAAGTTGCTCTTGTAAAAAGCGTTTTTGATTTTCATCAGCTAACTTTAAACGTTTTTCAATAGCGACTTCTAAGCGTTCCCGCATTTCTTTTGCAGCAGCGTTTGTAAAAGTTACAATTAAAAATCTTTCGACACTCACACCACTTAAAATTTTTTGAATAAGGCGCTCAATTAAAACAGTCGTCTTTCCTGACCCAGCTGACGCAGCAACTAGAATATTATGATCCTTTTCTTCAATTGCACGTTGCTGATTTTTTGTGAATTCGGTTGCCATTAATCTTGACCACCTTTCAATAGTTTAATGATTGAATTTTTATCAGCTGGCGACTGCACTTTATAAGTATCACCCAAAGCACGATCAAAACGGATAATATCAAGATAAGGAGAATAAGTCAATCCACCTTCAACTGGCATAATTGGAAAATACCCAGACAAAATGAGATCTCCAGCAGTAACAATATTTTCACGATTACGCTGTAGTAATAAAGCAAACTCATCTGGATCAACTGCGTCTACACCAATCTTTCCTAACGCACCGTTTTTCAGTAATACTACTGGATAGTGAGCTGATTTTTCTTGTGGTTCTAAAGTTGTCAGCGCAGAAACATACGCTGGCTCAGAAATAAAAAGGCCACGATATTTAAAAGTTTCTGGTATTAGTTTGCCAGTAAATAGCGCATTAAGATCTGTTTGATCCGTTAGTTTGGTTTTTTCTGGAGATATTTTGGCAAAAAAAGCACCTCCAATAGCCACAACACCAAGCTTTTCTGCGCTTTGTTGGGCAGCGTCCCAATAAGTTAACAATTGCATTTGCAAACCATCGTAAGCTTGCCCCCAATTAAAGGCTTTGCCATTTGATTTATAATCAATGATTGTACCGAATTCGCCATTTACATCTTGCTTATCAAAACGATCAAGTTTACCACGCACTTGCATACGTGCAAAAGAAAGTGGCGGTAATGATTCCTTTGAAAAACCAAATAATTGCTCAACTGCTTCTGGCTTGCTCGTATTTTCTCGTGCCGCAGCTTGTAAATTCAGTACTAGCGTTTCACAGACACGTGTCAAATAGTTTGTAGTTGCACGCATTTTGCCAGAGTCATTTAATATTTCAAACGCTGGTAATGCTAATTGACTCTGCATATGTTGTCGCACTAAGGCACGTAATTCATCCTCAGTGATATCGCGTAAACTTTTATTTTTTACAATTAATTCATGGAGCACATTTTCAAAAATCGCATGATAAAGCGTACCAGTTTGAGCCACATTCAGTTCATTCGTTGCGCGCTCCTGCAACCTCAAACCGTACTGGAGAAAGTAAGCAAATGGATTGCTATAATAACTTTCCAACTGTGATATAGAGACGTTTAGTCGTTCACCAAACAAAGCCGAGATGAATTCTGGCTTTAATTTTGTAGTATTATTTTGATAATTTGGTGCTGATAAAACACGTTCAAGTCTATCTTGCATTGTATTGGAAATAACATTTTGAACGGCTTTAAAAGCTGCTGTTTGGCCGTAAACAGGTAAAATTTTAACCAAATCGGACAAAGTTGCTCTTGCTGTTCCAACATATTGCTTTAATAGCGATGCCGCGCTACTTGGTATACTACCGATTACCTCTACTTCACTATTAAATGTATCTACTAATCGTTTGAAAAACGGTGACATTTCTGCTAGTTGTCCACTTGGCTCCAAAATTGGGTAAGAAAGTGTTATTGACCCGATGGAGCTCATCAAACTGCCATAAAAAAGAAGGTTTTCTTCTGCCATCTGCTGTTGTGCAGTGTTTTGCAAATAACGCGGATTAGTTCCTGACTGCAAAGCAGGTTGCACAATTGATCGCTCAGCATCATTGATTAGCGCTGCATTTTTTGCTTGTGCTGGCAAATTCTGACGTGTGCCACCAATAAAATAAAGTTGTTTATACTGCGTATTTTGAACAATTCCTGCTTCTGAAATCATTAATTGGTCCAAATTATTCGGTATACCAGAGAATTTTGCGCCAGACAAACCAGCTTGCAATGTGGTCACTATATCAGTGAGTGACACACTACGCTCACCATCAATTTCAACCATCTCATCTAAAGTTTTTGTCAGCATTTGCCAAACTTCTTCACTCTGCTGTGAACGAGATAAATTCCTTTGTGCAATAAAATCATCACGCTGTTCTAAAAGAGCATCGGTTACATGATATTTTTGTAACCATAACACGAGATGCGTCACCGACTGACGCAAATTTCTAGCCATTGCAAATCCGTCATCCAACTCATCAAAAGCTTCGACAATAAAGTGTCGTAGATATTCCAAACGGTTGTTAACTTTTTCGTCTTCTGAAATTTCTGTATCATCGTCATCTCGCGTCACTTGAAAAAGTTTAAATGGTCGTGAAAAATCACGCCACCTTGATTCATATGGTCGATAAGCATATAGATAGTTATCCATATGCGAAACAATATCAAAAAATTCGTCGTGTGAAACAATTTTATTTTCAAAAGTTGGTCGTAACAATCCTGTCTTTAAAATTGCTAACATCGTCTGATACTGAAATTTATTAGGTGCTAACAAGTTCAATATTAGCTCTACCAAGGGATGATTCATCATATTCACATCCATATCTAAAAAATATGGTAATTCAAATTGCGACATGACTGCTTCTATATGTGCTTGATATGGTGTTAAATCTCGCGACAAAATAATAATATCGCGTAAATGTAATGTTGGATCATCAACTAGTGAACGCCTAATACGTCGTGCTACTTCTTTAATTTCAGTAATCGGATTTTCGGCCGCAAAAACATTCAAGTGTACCTCATCTCGTGAGCCAGTAAAATTGCGATACTCACCTAAACACGCCCAAGCACCTAAAACCTGTTGTGCGGTCCTTGATAGTGGTCTCATTTTTGTAGCGGCAGTAATCGTCACTTCTTGCTGGGCAGAACGTGCTGTTACGGATAATTGTTCAACCGTTGTCATTGGTTTAAAGAACACATCACCTTCTTGTTGTTGGCCAATTTTTTCAGGATCACCGAGGACACCCATTGTCACTGGATAAGTGGTAATTAATTGATTGACTACAATCATTTCTGCACTTGTAAACCCATTAAAGCCATCAAAATAAAATGCAACGTTGGATAGTTTAAGATCAGCCAACTGTTTTGCAAAGGCTATCAATGTTTCCTGTCCTGTAATTTGATGCTCACCCATGCGAGCATTAAAATCATTAGCCACGATTGCCAAATCATGTAACTTGGCATTAAGTGTTTGCCTCAGAAATATATTATCTGCAGAGTTCTCAAGAATTTCTAATAAATTTTCCGGCGTGACGTTACTAGCGCGTAACTCTACTAGCTGAGCCACCAATGCAGACACAAAGCCACTTTTTGTTTGCATCCGTGAGAACACTGGTAAGTTATCCGATTGTTCACGTAAAATATTTGAAACAATCATAAATAATCCCGTTGGTTCGACAATATCTGGTTGCCGATCTGGGGTGTTTTTCATTAATGCCCAAGCTAAACGGGTTAATGAGTAGACTTGCAGACGACTTTGCGCATACAACTCACTGGCGTCGTTACCATTCATTGTTGAAAAACGCTGCAGTACATTGACTTCACTATCGAATTTCACATGATTAGGGACAATATAAAAAACTGTCAGCAACTCATTTTGACGAAATTGCTGTTGAATCTTTGTCAACATTTCGGATCTTAAGTCATGTTGCCCATTACCCATTACAACATTGAGTGACATTAACTCAATCTCTCTTCCTGAACATAGTTAATTGGTAGCCACTCTAACACACGTTCAATTTGTTTGTTCCAATAATACCACTCGTGTTTACCTGGTGCGGTTTCGTATGTAATGTCATAATTCAATTGTTTCAATTTTGAGATAGCAGCATCGTTAATTGGCTTCAAAAAGTCTTGTTCTCCAATCCATGCATATAGCTTTGGACGGTTTTCACATTGATTTGCCAATGCCAGAATATCATTTTCAGATCCTGAAAAATTTTCAAATTTCCCAAAGATGCCTTGCCAGTAATCTAGCTTGCCCATGTTCAAAAAATCTTCTTCTCTTGGCTTACCAACTAGTGCGCCGGAAAGTGAAGCAGCATAACTAAATTGCTTTGTTCCTAAGGCTAGTTTAAAAGCACCATACCCCCCCATTGACAGACCTGCAACAAAGTTTTTCTCTCTTTTTGTTGATAACTGCGGAAATAAACTCGACACTTTTTTAGGTAACTCATATGCTAGTGCATCAAAATAATTTAATCCATAAGTCGTATTCGTATACCAAGCCAAGTCAGTGGATGGCATTATAATTGCTATCGGTGTTTGCCTTACCAAGCGTTCGATAGACGTACGCCTTTGCCAAATTGAATGATCACCTGACATGCCATGAAGCAGATAAAGTACAGGAATATCCTTCAATGTATCAGTTGTCCACGTTGGATTATGGTCTGATAATTCAGGTAAAATTACATTCATCATACGATCCATACCAAGTACTTCTGAGTAATAATTAACTTCTAAATAAGCCATTTCAAACCTCTTTCCATTTGCTGTTAATGTTATTTTAACAGAAAAAGCGCACGATTGTTCGTACGCTTTTTGTAAATTTTAGTTCTTATTTATTTCAATTCTTCAATTAAAATTTTTTCAATTGTAGCAATTTTCGCACCATCTAACATATTAGCCTTAAAACTTACTTGATCACCTTCTTTTAAGAAAACAACCTTCGGTGCATTATTGGCATCAATTTTAAAGACAGCCGTCTGTCCTTCAACCATAAAATTAACAATTGTATTCTTTCCGTCGTTAACTAATGCGACACGTGTTACTCGGCCACTGATACTTTTATCATATTTTTTATTAGTTGAATGATTATTCGTGCTATTTGAAGCCAAATCATTTCGATAATCATCAAGTGCTTCTTGCGCTGTATCACCATCAACAACAATGTCATTATCAACAGCATTAATATAAACATATTTTTTAAAAATACCTTTGCTATCTAATAATGATATAACCCAAGTTGGTGTGCCATCAATATTATATAATATTGGCATTTGAGCAATCCACTTCTTTTCTGGATAAATTTTGTCAGCAATACTAATTGCTCCATCTGAATCCATCAATCCAGTATGCTTGTCTCGATAATAAGTAAGCTCACCAGTCCTTGCATTAATTAATGAATAACCAAGAGCAGAATCTTGATTATTGTTACCGGATGTGAAATCAGTAAAATACAACAAATTTCCTTTTGAATCAATTAACGGTGTAATTTGACCAGCAGCATAAACACCATTATCTGTTGGAACCTTTACGTCGCGCTTTGCACCAAGTGAGGTTTGGTTCCACCAACCTTTTTGATAACGTCCATAAAATTCATTCATTTTGTTAGCCGCAGAACTCGTAATAGGCGCATCAATAAATTGCGGTGCTTTATTGGCTGCATAAATTTTTACTTCACCAGTTTGTGCATTCAACACTGCAGTTTTAAATTCGTTGAACTTCATACGTCCAGAAACACCATATTCTCGATATAGTGTCTGAATATAGTATGGTGTACCATTCTCACCAATTTCTAAATTCATGCTTCCCATGCTTGCATAAGTTGGTGCTGCTGCATAAATTTTACGTGCCGCATCATTATTTAAATATGCTGACGGACTATATTTTAATTTCTCTTTAACAAATTTTGGTTGTGCATTAACATCTGTTGCACTAATAATAAAATATCCAGGAACAGATTTATTTTTTAGCCATTTAAAAAATCCATTAAACTCTACTGTGGCCACATAAACATACTTACCATTAACTACTTGAGCAGTAATACCGTCCAATTCATACATGTTTGAATTAGGAATGACACTAAATTTTTGTTGCATCTTCCTTTTGGCAGTATCAGGTGCCAACGCAATTGGCATATCCTTAGCGGACGTCAACAACTCTGAAGACTCTTTGGTTTTAGCCGGTATTGAACTATAAACATTGTTAATACTGGTTAGTTTTGTGACAAAAGACACGGCCCCTACTGCTATCCACAATACGAGTGGTGCTACTGCAACAAAAATATAGCGACGAAAGAAATAAGTTTTTGTACGATCACTCACATTCTTGGCGTAATTTTGGCTTCCCCAATCACGAATTTTATCAAAAGAAGCTAGTCCAGCATAGCCGATTAAGTTAATAATTGCTGCAACAAATGCAAATAAAATATTGACATTGATCAGTGTTGTCATATTCTTTGGCGGCAACTGAATATACAGCACAACATAAGCCAAAATAAATTCAATCAAGGTGCTCAAGACGAACCATTTTACTCTGCGATTCAACGCCACCGCAATGATATTAACAAGCAATGTTCCAATCAAAAATACCAGTGTAACATTTACAAAACTTAGTAACATATTAATTCTCCCTTATTAATAATGTTATTATCGACACACGATATTCGATAAATAAAAACAGTCGCTTCCAACTATAGAAGCGACTGTTTCATCAGTTATATTAAACAAGTGCTAATAAATCAGCTTTCTTAGCAGATGAAGTATATGTAGTGCCTTGGGCATCCAAATATGCTTTGATTTCTGCAACAGTATTCTTATCTGTAGGCTTCTTAGCTGAAGCTTCCTTAGTTGTTGCTTTCTTAGCTGGCTTCTTGCCTGACTTTGAATCGTTGTACTTTGCCAAAATGCCAGCATTGCTCAACAAGTTACGAACTGTGTCAGATGGTTGTGCACCATTACCCAACCATGACAAAATCTTTTCTTCATCCAACTTGATTTCTGCTGGTTGTGAGATTGGGTTATATGTACCAACTGTTTCGATAAAACGGCCATCACGTGGTGAACGTGAATCAGCAATAACGACACGGTAGAATGGACGCTTCTTTGCACCCATGCGCTTCAAACGAATTTTAACTGCCATTGTGGTAGTCCTCCAAATTTCTTTTGTGCTTTTTACACTTTTAATTTACTATATAATTATGCCATATACCAATATATATGTCAAGTAGAATACCTTGACATATATATTAAAAATCAGAAGAGCATTGTTCCAGAGTTATTATTCATCGTTGCTATGACGCGCTGAATTAATTTCTTCACTCAAAATAATTAAATTATCTAGTGCTCGACGTGCCAACATTGAATCATGCTTACGATTTGCTGGGTTCGTAATGCCACCAAGTGTGTGTGGTGTGTTTAAATCATTAATAATTTTTACTAATTCATCTTGCCAAATTTTAAGTTGATTATTTTCGCCCATAAGCCCTACTCCTATAAACACTTTACCCATTATTTTATCAAAATTACAACTAAATAACAAACCAATTACTAAAGACTCACCTTCACTAAACACTCAATTGCCAAACAAAAAACATTACACATAATAAAAGTGTAATGTTTTTAATTTACTCCAAGCCTTCTGTTACAGCTTCTGGATAAAACTCACGTATGATTTCAGCTTCATGTTTTGATAATTCTGGGAAAGCTGGATCAGCACCTAAGTCCTCATGGAACATACGATCTCGTGGAGAAACACCGCCTGTTGCGTGAGCAACCGCCAATCGCCAACCATCATAATCTTTAGCATCCCCAGCATCTTGAACATCTTGAACATGCAATTGAGATACCATTAGAAGCAAACGAGCATCGGCATGCAATTCTGCTAACCAGTTTTGTTGCTCAGCCGTCAAATACATTGTCAAAGCTGCTTCAGCATTTTTACCAATCAAATCTGCTTCACGCGCTTCTTCTAATATTTTGTTAACTGCATCGCGTAACTTCATAAATACTGCCCAATGCTCAAACAATGCTGCCGTGTCACCCAAATCTTCTACTTCAGGCATCTCTGTTAAGTAAGCAAATTCAGCTGTTTCATGTGGCAAATACTCCCACACTTCTTCAGCAGTATGTGGTAATACCGGCAATAGCAATCGTGCAAGATCAGTTAACGTTTTATAAAATACGGTTTGCATAGAGCGTCGGGCATGACTTGTAGGGGCTTCAACATAGACGACGTCTTTAGCAATATCTAAATAAAAGGCTGATAAGTCAACGTTGACAAAATTAATAACACGCTTAAAAATATCGTTTAATTGATACTTATCATAGTCTTTACGAATATCTGCAACAAACTCATTTTCTAAAGCGTAAAAATATTGATCATGTGCAGACAAGTCGCTGTATGCAATTGCATCTTTTGTTGGATCAAAATCAGCTGTATTAGCCATCAAGAAACGCAATGTGTTACGCAACTTACGATAATTTTCTGAAACTTGCTTCAGAATTTCATTTGACACAGGCATGTCCTGCGATGTATCAACAGAAATTGTCCACAAACGTAAAATTTCAACACCTAGTTTATCAGCCACTTCGATTGGAGAAATTGTATTTCCAAGTGACTTTGACATTTTATTGCCCTTACCGTCAAGAGTGAAACCTTGTGACAAAATTGCTTTGTAAGGTGCAATTCCGTTGACAGCAACTGAGGTGATTAATGAAGAATTAAACCACCCACGATATTGATCAGATCCTTCCAGATACATATCAGCTGGATAGTCTAATTGTGGCCGTGTATTCAATACGCCATTCCATGAAGACCCAGAATCAAACCACACATCCATGATGTCTTCTTCCTTGGTAAATTCACCGTTTGGAGAATGTTCATTAGTATAGCCTTCGGGCAACAAATCCTTAGCTTCATGTTCAAACCAATAATTTGAACCATGTTCTGCAAATAAATCAGCAACATGTCCAATTACTTCTTCATCAAGAATAGCAGTCCCATCCTCTGCATAGAATATCGGTAATGGTACACCCCAAACACGTTGACGTGAGATGACCCAATCGCCACGATCACGAATCATATTATGCAAACGTACCTTACCCCACTCTGGGAAGTAAGCAACTTTATCTAATTCTGATAAAATTTCACTACGGAATTTTTCAACAGATGCAAACCATTGTGGCACAGCTCGCCAAATGATAGGCTTTTTTGTACGCCAGTCAAATGGATATGAATGCGTGATTTTCTCTTTTGCCAAGAACAAGCGTGCATCGGTTAACTTATTAATCACTGTACCAACAACATCATCGTAAAACTTGCCTTCAAAGTCAGGACCAGCATTCGCAGTCATGAATCCCTTGGCATCAACAGTGACGTCAGCAGGCAAACCATATTTTTTACCCACATTATAATCATCTTCACCAAAGCCAGGAGCTGTATGGACCAATCCAGTTCCAGAATCTAGGGTAACGTGATCAGCATTCATAACTAGTTCTTCTTGCTCACTATCCCATGGATGATATGCAGTAATCTTATCAAGTTCTTGTCCTTTGTAAGTAACCACAGTTTCCCATGATTCCCAACCAAACTTAGGCGCTACTGTTTCAAGTAAGTCAGTAGCTACAACGAATTTACGGTCTTCCCCAGCTGGTTTCACCACCGAATATTCAAAATCAGGACCTAAGGTTATTCCACGAGAAGCCGTCACTGTAAAGGGTGTCGTTGTCCAAACTACAAAGTACGTATCCTCATCCAAGAGACCATGACCATCTTTAACTTTGTTTGCATAAAACAAAGATGTTGAATCAATATCATGATATTCAATTTCAGCTTCAGCTAATGCAGATTCAGATGACCATGACCAGTAAACAGGCTTAGCACCCTTAAAAATATAACCTTTAGAAACCATGGTACCAAAAACTCGAATTTGCGCTGCTTCAAACTCAGGCTGTAAAGTTATGTATGGATTATCCCAATCACCTAACACACCAAGTCGCTTAAAATCAGCACGTTGTGTATCAACCTGCTTCAGAGCAAAATCTTTAGCCAAATTACGCCACTCATGCTTTGGCATACTTTTGCGATCATGCCCCAGCTTTGTCAATTGTTGCTCAATTGGTAGACCATGTGTATCCCATCCTGGAACATATGGTGCATAGAAACCTGCCATATTTTTATAGCGAACAATAATATCCTTAGTAATCTTATTCAGAGCATGACCAATGTGAATATTCCCGTTCGCATATGGTGGCCCATCGTGCAAATTGAAATGTGGTTTCAATTGATTTTGGGACAATCTTTTTTGGTATAAACCCTGTGCATACCATTTTGCTTGACGCTCGGGTTCAGTTTTAGGTAGCGAACCACGCATTGGAAATCCTGTTTTCCCAAGATTTAATGTATCTTTATATTTCATTAATAAATTCTCCTTTTTATCATTTTTTAGCCATTTTAAGCAAATTAATTAAACCATAATAAATATAAAAAGTCCCTATGCTCGAAAGCATAGGGACGCAATAGCGTGGTACCACCCAACGTTTAGCAGCATAAAAAACTGCCCTCAACTGGGTTTTAACGATCCTCACCGGCTTAGCTTACTAAATCTTGATATTCAGCTAAACAAAATAGTAACTGATCTGGTCAACATCAGGGACGATCATCTCTAACCACCATGACTCGCTGCACGTATGAATGCCAACCTTGCTGTGTTACGCTTTTTATAATTATTTATCGTCTTCGTTTTGTTCCGATCCTGGAAACACTACCACGGGGCCTTGCTCCTCGCTTGACTCTGTATCGTCCTGTTCTTCATCAGGTTCAGGAACAGTTACTGGCTCAGCCTTAGCAATTTCGCCAATACGATGAGCAGTTACTTGCCCCATTGGTAAACGATGAACTGCTTCTGCTAACTCATCGCTTTCTAATAGTTTACGCTGAGATTCCAATAATTGCAAGAATGAATTTTTAAAATCTTCAACTTCAGTACGTAATTGATTTTGCTCGTTCGTTAAATCAGCATTTTCTTGGGCCAAACGAACTGCATCAGCGTCTGCTTTCGCGCGAGCATCATTAATAATTTTTGTCGCTGATTCCTGTGCATGAGTCAACTGCTTTTTGACCTCAACATCAGCATCTTGCTTCAAACGATCTGCAGCTTCTTGGGCAACAAAAATTGATTGATTAACTTGCTCACGCTTAGATTCAAGTTCATTAACTTTTGCTTGAGCCTCTTCATTTTGACGCTTTAGTTCATCACGCTCAGCAATAAGTGCCTCATAGTCTCCGTTGATTTGGTCTAAAAACGCATCAACGTCCGTAGCAACATAGGCTTTGCTTCCTTTTTTAGTAAATTCATGATTCAAAATTTCATCAGGTGTTAATGCCATAATTTTTCTCCTTTAATATGTTTTGTGCGTTCACAACTACAGTTATTTCATACTTGCTCACTATCTCCGGATAATATTGACAATAGATTTAATCTTGCCTTTTTTACTTAGTCCGTCAAGCAATTTAATCTGAAGTCGACCATGCTTTCTGACTGAAATAACATCGTCAATCGCTAATTCTACATCTGGTTTAGCTATTTCGCTCCAATTCACGTGCACTTGATTCTCTTCAATTAGCTTTTTAGCAGCAGAACGTGATAGGTCAAATCCAGCTGAAATTACTGTATCAAGTCGTAAAGAAGATAACAACAAGAAATTTTCTTCCCAATCATTTATATGGGATAGTACGTTATTAAGATCACATTCTATTAGAGACACTTGTACATGACCAATTTTGGTAACCATCTGTTGAATGTAACGTTGCATTTTTGAATCAATGATGATTTGCCATCGACTGTGTATCTGATCATATAAAATATCACCGATAACATTTCTACTAATTCCACTATACATCATTGATCCTAAAATAGTTGAGTGATGCAGATCATTAAATTTAGTAGGATACTTTATTTCTATCAGTGATATCTCAAATTTCAAATCATCTTGAGGATATTCCTTGGGTATAAGAATAGCACGTTGGCTCTCCGCACCTTGAACACCACCATTAAAGTAAACAGCTAAATCATCAGCATGGTTTACTAAAACATTTAAAATGTACTGTTCCCGTGGATTGAGAAATTGCGTTAAAATACTACGATATTCATTTCTAGATTTTTGAATCCAATCATCAACTTGCCTTACAAATGGTTGTTCATTTAAACGAAAATGTTGACTAATTGTTGATAGATTGTTTGTCATAGAAACAAATTAACCAAGTGTAATAAACCACTACGAGCAAAGTTCAAAGCAATTATGGCGACAATTGGTGAAAAATCAATCATTGCTATAGGCGGAATAAAGCGAAACATACCTAAGTAAGGTTCTACAATTTTTCCAAGGAACCGCCCTAAGCCAGATTCACGTGCGCCAGGAAGCCAAGACATTAAGATATAAACGACAATGGCATATTCATAATATTGAATGAGGTTAAAAATCCATCTAATAATTTCTATTATCATGTGTACTAGTACCGACTGTTTGGTTCAAGGTTATCCGTCAATGTGCCAGAAATCTCAAATGTATTCGGCGTTACCAAAAAAATTGATTGTCCGATGCGCTCAATTTCCCCATTAACAGCGTATATCGTACCGCCTAGGAAATCTAAAATGCGCTTGGCTTGAGCTTCATCAATTTGAGTAAAATTAACGATTGCAGCCTCACCGCCAAGTATCTGTGATGCAATTGAACGAGAGTCCGAATATACTTTAGGCTCAAATAGAGCAATTTTACTGTTAGCGCTGTTCATTCCTGCAGGAGTTTGTGACTGGGTAGTTTGTCTAACAAATCGTGGTTGTGAAGAAGTTTGTTGTGTTGCCTGCTGCTCTTGCTGCTGACTTTGTTCATACCTATCTTCTTCGTAATAGTCATCTTCTTCATTGCTGAAAAGACGCTTAATTGTTTCACCTAATGCCATAAGTTCTCCTTAACGCTTCTTGAAAAATGGTGGTTGATCATTATCATCATCATTTGACAAATCAACAGATGCACTTGAAGTTGGCGTATTAAACACATCAAAAGATTGCTTTTGAACATCGTCAAAACGTTTTTCCTCAGAGAATACATCTTTTGTATCATTCGTAATGTTCCAGTCTGCAAATGGATCATTTTGTGCCATTGTAGGCTTAGGCGCAGCACTTGAAGGTGCTGGCTTTTCAAATACAGAATTGTTTATTGGCGCTTCATTTGTTGTGCTACTTGTATTAACGTTAGAACCAAAAACATTTGCAGCTGAGGCAGCAGTATTTTCAGTCATTTTAGGTTTTTCAGTCACATTTTGTAATCCAGTAGCAATCACTGTAACTCGAATTGAATCTTCCAAGTTTTCATCAATTGAAGTACCGAAAATAACATTAACATCGTGACCAGCTTCTTGGCTAATCACTTCTGAGGCTGTTTGCGCCTCAAACAATGACATGTCCAAACCACCTGTGATGTTTAACAAAACATCTTCAGCTCCTGCCATGTCAACTTCCAACAATGGAGAAGAAATCGCTTGCTTAGTTGCATCAGCTGCACGCGTTTCACCACTGGCTTGTCCAACACCCATCAAAGCAGGTCCGGCATCTTGCATAACTGTTTTAACGTCAGCAAAATCCAAGTTAATAAAGCCTGGGTTTGTAATTAATTCTGAAATACCACGAACACCTTGTGCCACGACTTCATCAACTACCTTAAAAGCTTCTGACAATGGCGTGCGCAAATCAATACGATCTTTCAAGCGTTCGTTTGTAATAACAATCAAAGAATCGACAGATTCTGAGAGTGCTTGAAGACCTTCCGCAGCGTAACGACCACGCTTTGGACCTTCCCACTTAAATGGACGAGTAACCACAGCAACGGTTAGAGCTCCTTGCTCCTTGGCAATACGTGCTACAACTGGAGCAGCACCATTACCAGTTCCGCCACCCATTCCAGCTGTAATAACTACCATATCAGCCCCTGTCATGGCAGAAGCAATCGCCTCTGATGATTCTTCAGCGGCCTTAGTTCCTCTTTCAGGATTAGAACCGGCACCTAATCCGCCGGTCAATTTAGGACCAATTTGAATTTTTGTGTCTGCTTTTGATTTGTCTAGTGCTTGTACATCAGTGTTGGCAACGATAAATTCGACACCGCTAACACCTTCTTCTATCATATGATTAACAGCATTGGAACCACCGCCTCCAACACCGATAACCTTAATGATTGCGCCTGCTTGTTGCGCGTCATCAATTGAAAAATCCATGAGTCGTCTCCTTAAATGTTCGATTATTCTTCATTAAATAAATTGCTGAGTTTTTGGCGCATTTTACCAAACCAGCCTTGTTGCGGATCATTTACAATTTCACCATCATATTGAAAACTTTCTACAGGTTGTTGCACAACTTCATCCCCATACTCTTCTGGTAACATGGAAGTTTGTTGTTCAACTGCATGACGTTGCATAATGGTTTGCTTAATCACCTGTTGTGTCATACTTTCACGAGAAGCAAACATCGCATAGGATAGCGAACGTGAATAGGCCGGATGCCGCAAACCAATTTGATCTGGTACAAACAAGCGGACATTATCACCCAAAACTCGCTTTGCAAAGTCTACCATTTTCGGTAAGGCAGCGTTGCCACCAGTTAGAACAAAACCACCTGGCAGATTCAACGCACCAATTTGCTTTAATTGCTCAAATAGTCTCGTATACATCTGTTCCAAACGTGCAGCGATAATCTCTGAAAGATACTGTTCGTCAAATTGCTTAGTAAATTCTTCGCCGATAACCTCTACTGGAAATTCGTTAGATGACACAGTCTGCAAAGGATCTGCATATCCATAGTCTCGCTTAATTTTCTCAGCGTTAATATATGATGTTCCTAAAACAGTTGATATATCTTTAGTTACATTGTCTCCACCTTCTATATCGACAAAGGTGAATTTGAGCTTTCGATCATGGATAACTGAAGTACTAGTTTGCCCGCCACCAAGATCTATAAGAACCGTTCCAAAATCTTGCTGCCCATCATTTAAAATGATGGATCCCATGGCTAATGGTGCCAATACAAATTCTCGTAAAGTTAATCCAGCTTTTTGAATAGCCATCCGTGTGTTATCTAAAACTTTTTCCGGCCCAACATAAGCAATTCCATGCATCTCTAACCGAACACCAATCATTTCATGTGGATCTTTGATCCCATCAAAACCATCAACTACAAATTCCTCAGCAACCAATTCTATTACATCATGATCAGCTGGCAATCCACGTGACAATGCCTGTGTTGCAACATTTTGTACATCTTGATATGTAATTCTTTTATTCTGATTAGCAATCGACACTAAACCGTCGACATTAATAATTTTAATTTGATTAGCTGGAACACCAGCTACGACTTCACTGATTTGAATATTTGCTTTTTCTTGTGCTTGGTCAATCGCTTCACGAATTGCACTTGCAGTCGCGTCAATATCAACAATGACACCACGTCTCAAGCCCCGAGATGGGGCATTTCCTGCACCAATTACATTGAACTGATTACCAGTCATTTGTGTAATGACAACCTTGATTGAAGTAGTTCCGATGTCTAATCCAACCGTCACGCCTGAATTATTCATGCGTCGTGCCCCTTTATAAATTATTTTTTTAAAATATACCTAGTACTAATGGTACCATACAAATGAGGTGTTTTACCACTCATTTGCCGTTCTATTTAGAACCATATCCGTAGGAATATGCACCATATTGTAAATCAATTATTCCCTTGGTTTGCATTTGAGCTGCAATGCCAGGATAATAAACCATTTTTTCCCCAAATGTCTTCAGCGTAGCCAAAACTGTATTTCCATCCGTCATAATGATCTTCAAACGATTATTGTTGTCCTTGGTTGGTGAATATATGATTTGACTTATGTTTTGCCTTAATGATAATTCAAAACGTGAGAAAGTTTTAGCCGTCTTGGTAAGTTGCGCATTATTTTTGAAGTTACTGTATATTGGTGCATTTCCGTTAGGCTTATCAACTTTTTTTGATTTCCCTTGACGGTTAAGTGAATACCATTGACCATTCTTTTTCACAAAACCTGCACTAATATTTTCAACAACTTTGATTGAAACAACATTACTGTTCAAATTAATATCAGCAGAATAAACTTTGTTGTCTTTTTTTATTAATTGGTGTGCGATGAAAGCCGTCTGTCCAAAAACGCGCCAGCGTGGTGTTTTATCGTTAATGCCGACATATTTTTGGACTTGTTGTTTGGTTAACATATTCGAATCAATGTTAACTGAACCAATCGTACGCCATGGTTGTAAACTCAAAATTAAACCGACAATTAAAACAACAAAAGCCGCCAAACTAATCCAAAGTTGTAACGGTCGTCGCTTCATAAATTGTGATTTAATTTTCTCCATTATTCACCAATTGCATCCAATATTAACGCGTATAAACGATCTCCAGCATCTCTGATGCCAACATTTTTAGCTTGTTCTGTCATTGTTTTACTAACAGAATCATTTAATAACAACGAATCCGCTGCTAGCAATAATGCTTTCCCTGACAATGCTGGTTCAGTAATCATCAATGCTGCGCCTGCATCAACTAGGCTTTGTGCATTTTTTGTTTGATGATCACCAGTAACATAGGGGCTTGGCACTAGAATCGATGGAATTCCCAGTGCCGTGATTTCGGCAATAGACGTTGCACCAGCTCGAGATACAATAGCCGATGTTTTTGCTAATACCTCTGGCATGTTTTCAATGTAAGGTAAAATTCGAACATTATCTGCTGGCTGTGTAGTCAGCCTATCCAAAACATTTTCATATCGCTTTGGCCCAGTCACAATAACGACTTGATAATTTCTTTTATTAAACTCTTGCATAGCATCAATTACAGCTAAATTGATTGGCGGAGCCCCTTGAGAGCCTCCAAATATCAACAATGATGGCTTTTCATCACTCAATCCAATTTGTTGCCATGAAAAATTAGACTTAATAGATGCCACCTGTTGAGCACGAGGGTTTCCTACAACAAATACTTTATCTTTAGGAAATTGTGACAGCGCAACATCAAAAGCAACACCTATCTTAGTTGCGCCACGTGACAAAAACTTATTTGTAACGCCTGCCACTGAATTTTGCTCATGTATAACAGTTGGAATGTGCAGCCTTTGGGCAGCATAGACAACAGCGCCACTGACATATCCGCCTGTTCCAACTACAACATCAGGATTAAAATCCTTAATAATTTTTTTAGCCTCTTTAACCGCTTTTAAGAATAATGATACTGTCTTGATATTTTCTAATGAAAAAGATCTTTTAAAGCCTTGAACAGTTAATTTTTCAAAAGGCATGCCTGTGGCCGGCACAATGTTTGATTCCACACCACGTTCTGAACCAACATACAGAAATTCTGTATCCGGCTCATGTTTACGAATAACTTCAGCTAGTGCCAATGCTGGGTAAATGTGACCACCAGTACCACCACCCGATAGTATTATTTTCATTTTAGTCCTCTCATGAATTCAATGTTTCTTTCAGTGATGCAACAAATTTATCACCGCGCTCTTCAAAACTACTATATTGATCCCAACTTGCCTGTGCCGGAGAAAGCAACACTACATCTCCTGGTGAGGCTAATTGAACTGCTACTGGCGCAGCATGCTCAACATCAGTCACAGCAATCACTGGTTTTCCAGCCTCACGAGCAAGTGTTACAATTTTTTGTTGCGTTTCTCCAACAGCAATAACTGCCTTCACATTTTTTAAATTTGGTAACAAGCGTTCCAAATTATCACCACGCTCTAAACCGCCTCCAATCCATATCGTTGGACAATCAAAACTATCCAAAGCGGTTTGAGTGGCTTCAATATCTGTTGCTTTAGAATCGTTATAGTATTTAACATCATCAGCTGTGAACAGATATTGCAGACGATATGCTACACCACTAAAAGTTTTTAAAACCTCTCGAATAGCTGGTTTAGACACACCGGCTAAATTAGCTACTGTTACAGCAGCTAAAATATTTTCCTGGTTATGTGGTCCTACTAACTTAATATCTTTAGTAGGCATCACAATTTCATCTCTCATTATTAAATTATCATCCGAAAATGCAACTGGAAAATGCTGTTTGGTTCTAGAAAATTCCAAAACCTGAGCCTCAGTTTCATTTTTAAACTTTTCTGTGTCTTGCCCTTCAGCATTTAAAATCAAGTATTGGTTAGCATTTTGATTACGCGTAATGCGGAATTTAGCAGCAACATAGTTTGCGCGCGTTTTATGGTAATCTAAATGATTTGAAAAAATATTAGTAACCAACGCGATGTCTGGTTGAATATCTGGTAGTCCTAATAATTGGAAGCTAGATAATTCCAATAATAAAGTGTCTTCTTGAGTCAAATCAAAAACCACTTCACTAACTGGAACACCGATATTTCCCGCAGTTATTACATTTTGGCCGTCAGCCTTCAACATATCACGAATTAATGATGTAGTTGTTGTTTTTCCGTTCGAGCCAGTTACTGCTATCAAGCGACCCTTGAAAGTGCTCAAGGCAACCTCAACTTCTGTCAATATAGGAATATTAAGTTTTTCAGCTTTTTGCACTAAAGGATGGTCATAATTAATACCAGGATTTTTAATCAGGTAATCATATGTGCTATCAAGTGTTTCAGAATTGTCCGTGCCAATCAATGCTACATCAGCAGCTAACAAGGCTCGATAAGTGGCATCTTGCGCATCAAATTCATCGCCATTGACCACTGTAACCCTACTACCTAATTTTGTTAATAGTTGTGCTGCCGCTTTTCCTGAGCGTGCCCAACCAAATACCATTACTTTTTTGTTTTTAAAATCTGTTGCTTGCATAACTAACCTGATTTCTATTATATGTACGCGGCCAATGTCCGCTTTAACTCATATACAAAATGCCAATAATTCCTATGATTGCAGTTACAATCCAGAACAAAGCATCAATTTGCCATTCATTCCAGCCAAACTTCTCAAATGAGTGATGTATTGGCGCCATGGGGAAAATTCTTTTTTTCCAGAAATGATAGCCAATTGTTTGAATAACTACTGATAGGGTCTCGATAACAAAAATCAACCCAAACCATAAAAGTGAAAAAGGAATACCTAGTACAATTGATTCGATTGCCAGCCCAGCGCCCAAAGCTAAAGAGCCAGTATCGCCCATAAAAATTTTTGCTTTTGGTTTGTTAAATATCAAAAAGCCAACTAACGCACCGATAATTGAGGCGTTGAAAATCACAATTATATGGTTATGAACTCCTAAAGCAATCCACGTATAGACAAAATAAACAATCAGGCTTGTACCTGCAAGTAGCCCGTCTAATCCATCTGTTAGGTTGGTCGCATTGGACCATCCAACTAACCAGAACCATAGAAAAATGAAGTAGAAGATTCCTAAGTTAAAATAACCAATAAACGGTATATTTAATACGAGTGGTATGTGCATGATCCACATAATAATTATGATGACAACCGCACATAAGGTTTGCGCCAGAAGTTTTGGTATGAAGCGGAAACCATCATCCGCATGATGAATCATTTTCAACGCATCATCAATGCCACCAATGATTGCATAAGCAACTACAGCCAAGATGGGTATAAGTACCATTATAAATCCAATTTCACCCGCATAGGCAACACTACCAATCAGCGCACTTAGCGATGCAGCTGCGATAAACAATGCCCCACCCATACTTGGTGTCCCTGCTTTAGATTGATGGTCAGGCCCTAGTTTACGAATTACGGCCTGTTCTTTAGATTGTTTTAAAAATTTGATCACCGCAGGCATGAATATTACAGTAACAATAAACGCACGGGTGAATGCCCAAAAATACTCTGTCATTTTCTCCCATTACTCCTTCTCTTTTAAAGCAATTGACACAACACTACTTTTTACAATAAGTTGGTTTTCAGCTATACTTTGGCCCGAAATAAATCCAGAGCCCTTCCACGTTAGTTTGAAGCCTATTTTATTAGCAAATGTTTGCGCATCAACTAAACTCCAACCAATCATATTTGGCATATATGTGTTTCCTTTTGCAGTCAAAATTACTAATTGGTTTGTCAATGACTTTTGATTAGCTAGCAATGACTGATTGGTAATTTTACCTTTTGATCCCACAACTGCAACTCTAAATCCAGCCTTTGTCATTGTAGCTTTTGCACTTGAAATAGATTGACCAACTACATTAGGTACTGTTTGTTTAGTTGTCTTTGATTTTACCGCACTATCACTATCATTTAAAGCTTGTAGCATTAAAGGCTTAAATAGTTTACTCATTGTTGGTTGAATATCACCGTCAGGTAATTCTGAGGGTTGCTTGACAGCCATGTAGAATATATATTTAGGATTTTTTTCTGGCGCGAGAACCATCACTGAATGGATAGCATCTTTATAAGTCTGCGAATATTGACCGTTCTCACTGATTTGAGCTGTACCTGTTTTAGCAGCAATCTGATAGCCATAATCACTAAGATCAAATTCTTTAGCAGTTCCATCCGACTTATTAACGACATCTATCATATATTTTCTGACTTGCTTTGCCGTACTAGCTTTGATAGGATGTCCGACTGTTTTTGTTTTACCTTGCTTAACTATTTCTCCAGTAGATGAATTAACAATTTTATCAATAAAATACGGTCTAATTTCTTTACCATTATTGGCAATTGCTGAGTAAGCTTGTATCATTTGTAAGGGTGTAACACGAATTGCTTGACCAAACGCTGTATTTGCTTGATCAATCGCATATGAAAAAGAAAATGATCCTGCTTCTTCGCCATTTAACCCTGATTGGGTGGACTGTAAAAACTTAAATTTTTCTAAATAATTTTTCCATGTTTTTGAACCAATTTTTTGTTCTGTTTTTGCGAATGCGACGTTTGATGAACGCCAAAAGCCTTCTCTATATGTCATTTGGCCTTGATCATTACCAAAAGAATCTGTTACTTCCTTCCCGTCAATTAAATAAGTTCCTGACTGGAAGGTTGCGTTAGGCTGCCACTTACCAGTATCAATAGCAGCAGCTAATGTTATGCCTTTCATGGTAGATCCTGGCTCAAAGGCACCTTGATCTAACAAATTGGACCAAACTGTTGGAGTATCTGATTTATCATTAGGATTAAAATTAGGCCGTTGCGTTGCTGCGACAATACGACCTGTTTTAGCTTCCATTAATACAGCAACCGCTGATGTTGGTTTAGTGGCTTTCACAAATGTGTCCATTCGTGTTTCCAACGTTGTTTGTAACGAAGAATCTAACGTTAGATAAACGTCATCTCCATTTTTAACACTTTTACTACTATCAGTTTTTTGTCCCTGGTAACTCTTGATACCGTTTTTACCTGATAGCAATTTATTTTCTGATGCTTCAATGCCCATTATGCCAGATATAGTTGACTGACCACTACTACTTTCAACCATGTTCACATTTCCAATTAAATGAGAAGCCATCTGATCATTAGGATATGTTCGAGCCTGATGGGAAGTAAATGAGATACCTGAAAGCTTCATTTTCTCAATTTTATTATGTTGCGCAATTGTCAAGTTTTTACCCGCAGTACCAAATTCAACTTGAAATTGTTTACTGGACAAGCGTTTATAGATTTCTTTTTCTTTTAGATTGATTACTTTGCTTAGCTCGCGAGCGACTTTAGCTTTGTCCGTTACATATAATGGCTTACCGTCAGTGCCTTTTTGATTTTTATTCAATATTGCGTACATATTATAGACTGTGGTGTTTTCTGCCAACACCTGCCCGTCCGAATCAAATATTTTGCCACGAGAGGCAATAATATTTTGTTTTCCCATAAAGGCTTCACGTGTGGCTTTTGTAAGGTTATGACCATCTACCGATTTATTACCCGCGATAATAAAAAGACGTACACCAAGTCCTAAAATCACGATGGTCGTTGCGACAAGCAGCAGAACGCCAAAGGTTTTGGCATTTTTCGTGATTTTTTTTTGTGGTATCCGTCTCACTTTATTTTTCATAATTATTGATTAATATTGCGTACACTGTTATCAGACAGTGTCATGCCATATTTTTTTGCAACCTTATCTAGATTTTTTTTACTCATGGCTGTTTGCACCTGTGTACGTAAATCGTCATTATTTTGCTTAGTTTCATCAATTTTAGTTTGAACTGTGTTTACACTAGCTGTTGTCTTGGTCGTTTGCATGCTTGTATAAACAACACCAATCATCAATGCTAAAACAACAGTAGCAACAATAGCCACCATTATTCGCTCTTTTTTTGTCCAAGCGGCTGCTTTATATTTAGTACGACTATGAGTACGCGGCTGAGATACTGTTAAAGGTGCTTGCTGTGCTAAAGGTGTATATTGATATGCATTTTGTGCCATGTAATATTCTCCAATTTATTTATCATTGCTGATCTTATGTAAGACCACAGCATCTAGTCTATTTTCTTCTTATGCCACGTAATTTCGCCGACTCTGCACGGTGATTGACAGCCATCTCTTCTGTGCTAGGTAAAATTGGTTTACGCGTTAATAACTCATAATCAGCTTCAAACTGCCCCGGTAACACCGGCAAACCAGCAGGTAATTCTGGTGCAGAAGATTTTTCACGAAACATTTGTTTTACTAAGCGATCTTCTAATGACTGAAAAGTAATCACACTAATTTTGCCGTCAGTTGCTAACAACTCGAGTGCTTGAGTTAATGAATCTTCTAAGGCACCTAATTCGTCATTGACAGCAATACGAAATGCTTGGAATGAGCGTTTTGCAGGATGTCCACCTTTTCGGCGAGCAGGTGCTGGAATTGCTTCTTTAATGATGTCTACCAATTCAAAAGTCGTATTAATTGGTGCGTTTTCACGATGCTGCTCAATCTTTCGCGCAATTTGCTTAGGAAAGCGATCTTCCCCATAACGGCTCAAAACACGCATCAATTCATTAAACGGCCATTCATTAACAATTGTTTTAGCTGTTAATGCTTGGCGCTGATCCATGCGCATATCAAGTTCAGCATCATATTTATAACTGAACCCTCGTTGACCATCATCAAATTGCACAGAACTAACACCCAAATCGTAAACAATACCATCAACTGCTGTCACACCATAATTCGCTAATGCGGAGGTTAATGTCCGAAAATTTTTATGGATTATAACTAATTTACCAGCAGCGATTTCATCTGCGTATTGTTCAGCGTTATATTGGATTGCTGTATCATCTTGATCAAAACTATAAAGTGTACCGGTTGTGAGTTGCTTTAAGATCTCTCCAGTGTGCCCACCGCCACCCAATGTAGCATCGACATAAGTTCCTTCTGGTTTAATATCTAATAGAGCAATAGCCTCATGTAAGAGTACTGTTACATGTTCAAATGGCATAGCAGCCCTCTTTCTTAAAACTGTATTATTAATTCGTTCAAAGGTCGAAGTCTACCAAACCTTCAGCAATGTTATCAAAATCATCCGCAGTTTCAGCCGTATATGCTGACCAATTCTCTGCACTCCATATTTCAAATGAATCACCAACACCGGTAACTACAACACTTTTTTCTAGTGACGCGTATTCTCTTAAATTATTAGGAACAACAATTCGTCCCTGCTTATCAAACTCAGCTTCTAATGCACCAGCCATAACAAAACGTCTAAAAGCACGTGCATCTTTCTTGCCTAATGGTAATTGATTTAACTGCTCCTGCAATTTTTCCCAAACTGCCATCGGCATGGCGCGAAGTGATTTCTCCATCCATTTTGTAATAATGAATTGATCACCGAGTTGATTACGAAATTTTGCCGGAATAATTAAGCGACTCTTTGTATCAAGCGTATGTGAATATTCACCCATGAACATAGAGCCACCTCCATTAAAATTTCTATACTATTAATTTACCACATTTCCCCACTTCACTCCACCCAAATTGTCGTTTTGTCACAAACTAGTAAATTTTCAGCACACAAAAAGCGTAGTTATCAAGAATAACTACGCTTCAAAAATGTGGGGTTTAGTGGAGGAATAACCCAATAATTGTTATCAAAATGACCATTATTGCGGCCAATAACCCACTCCATTGCCAGTATCTTCGCCAAAATGTTTGCCATCGCCAGTTATTTTGCAGTAAAAACCAAGCTAAAAACATACCTACAACCAACCATATGAGTAAAAACCAAGCAACAAAGCTAATACCAAATAGATACCCCATTGTTTGATGCAATACAATCCAGTTAGGAATTGTAATAATGTCTAACGTTTTGATGGATGCTTGTTTTAAAGCTGTCCATTCCTTAAATATAATGACAACTGTCCAAAAAATAAAACCACCGAGTGGCCAAATCCACCATTGCATTTTAATTACCTCGTATTTAACTTTAACGAATTCGCGTAGAAATTTCAATTATTTTAGAAGATATGTTAGACTAGAAAGTAATATATTAGAGGTGATATCAATGACTGACGAACAAAACCATCGACCGGTTAACACAAAATTACAAACCGAAATAGAATCAAAGTTAAACCAGCACAAGGTGCCAAAAATTGATAAAAAGCCACGGACACGTCTCGAAAAAATGACGTTAGTTATGTCATGGTTTATGGTTATCTTAATGGCTGGATCTGTAATATACGCAGCCATTAGCGCATTAGGCTGGCTATAAGAAAAAAGACGTAAATTCAGTGTAGAACTGAATTTACGTCTTTTTGTTATTCAACTGATATGAAGAATGGGTACAATGGTTGTCCACCATCGTGAACTTCGACTTCTAGACCGTCATCTAATCCTTCCACAAATGCTTTTAACTTTTGTGCAACTTTAGCTTTTGTTCCCTCACCAAAAATGATTGTCACAATTTCAGAATCGTCATCAATCATTTTTTGAATAGCTTCTTGCGCAGCTGATTCAACATTATGAGCTACGACTTCAATGTCACCATCGATAATGCCCATCCAATCACCATGATGAATTTCATGGCCATTGAATTTGGTTTCGCGAACTGCCTGTGTGATTTGCGCCGACTTTACATCAACCATCATTTCAGACATTTCTGCAGCATTTTGTTCTAAATCAGCATCAGGATTATAGCCCATCATAGCTGTTAAACCTTGCTGAATTGTACGTGTTTTAACAACTTCTACTGGTATTTTTGCTAATGTAACTGCCTGCTCTGCTGCCATGAAAATATTACTATTGTTCGGTAAAATAATAGCCCTTTTTGCGCCACTATCCTCAATAACTTTAACAATATCAGCAGTTGACGGATTCATTGTCTGTCCACCAGAAATCACAGTATGAACACCCAAACTTTTGAAGAGTTCCGCAATGCCATCACCAGCGGCAATGGCAATTACTGCTGTGTCAGATACTGGGACTTGCATTGCAGCTATTTTTTCCACACGTGCTTCTTCTGCACGTTGTGCATCAATAACCGTTTGCTGTTGATCACGCATATTGTCAACTTTAACTTTAACTAGTGAACCAAAATGTGTTCCCCAACTAATCACCTTACCAGGATTCTCAGTATGCACGTGTACTTTAACAATTTCATCATCGTTGATAACTAATAAAGAATCGCCTAATTCTGCTAAATAATCGTAAAATTTTTGGTAATCAAAATCATGATCATATGTTGTGCCTTTACCAATCTGAACCATAATTTCAGTACAGTAACCATACTTGATATCTGCTGGATCTAAACTGCTACTAGCTTGCGCCCCCGCATGAAGTTCCTTGACCATTTGATCAAGCTCAGCATTATCAGGCGCTTTAATATCTTCTTCATTAAAATCACCACTGATCACTTGATAAAAAGCTTGCAATACGAAAACAAGTCCTTGTCCGCCAGAATCAACAACACCCACTTCTTTTAAGACTGGTAACAATTCAGGCGTTGAATCCAGAGCCACTTGTGCTGCTTCCTGAACAGCAGCCATTAATTCAACAATGTCGTCAGTTTGGTCAGCCACCTTATTTGCTTTAGCTGCCGCCTCACGAATAACCGTCAAGATTGTTCCTTCAGTAGGTTTCATCACTGACTTATATGCCACTTGTGCACCACTCATTAATGCATCAGCTAGATCCCGTGCTGTTAGTGTTTCTTTTCCAGCCATACTATTGGAAAAACCACGAAAAATTTGTGATAATATCACGCCTGAGTTACCACGTGCTCCCATCAGCAATCCCTTGGAAGTAGCTTTGGCCAAGGCACCAATTTCTGTTTCTAGTGAGTCACGCTCATACTGGGCACCACTCGCCATTGAAAGGCTCATGTTCGTTCCTGTATCGCCATCAGGAACCGGAAATACGTTTAATTTATTAATTTTATCTGCATTAGCAGCAAGTACAGCCGCTGCAGCATTAATCATCTTACCAAATTCAACATTGGTAATCTTTGTTAGTGAATTAACTGACATAATCTCTCCTAGTCACTGACGCGAACACCCTGAACAACCACGTTAACCTCAGAAACATGAATACCCAAAAATGCGTCAAGATTATACTTTACTTTACCTTGAACAGATTTTGAAATCTCGGACAATTTAGTACCGTACTGTGCAACTAAGTAGACATCAACTGCAACACCACTATCTTTTTGATGAACTACAACGCCCTTAGCATAGTTTTCTCGATTCAGAATCTGATTAACGCCATCGCGAAAAGTTGCTTTAGATGCCATCCCAACAACACCAGGATTTTCAATTGCAGACCCACCAACAATTGTAGCAATAACATCATTTTCAAGGCTAATATCGCCATTATTTGTTTTAATTATAATTGCCATAAAATTTAAGAACATTTATCGTTATATTGAGATGTCTTTTATCAACATCCTAAAGTTTAACAATAAATGCATTTCCTCCTCACAAAGAGTTTACTAAGTATATTTTACCATACATAAATTGAGTTGCATTGAGAGGTGTTCTATCTATTAATAAAAAAGACCACCCCATGGTGGTCTTACGACGTCAGCAAGCTAACGAAATACTAGCTTAAACGCGTTCGATAGAACCGTTCTTCAATCCAGCCTTCAAAGTACGTGCTGTCAAGTAAACTTTCTTTGGTGCAGCACCATTAATTTTAACCGTAACTTTTTGCAAGTTTGGCTTCCAGCTACGACGACTTGAGTTCAACGCGTGTGAACGTTGGTTACCAAAGCGTGTACGCGCACCAGTAATAGCATCTTTTGCCATGTTTAACCCTCCTTCTTCGAGCTGTTTATTTTTTAAAAGCTCTTTCTACAACAATATTAAATTTTACCAGAAATTCAACCCTTTGACAAGTTAATTTGTATATTTAGCTAAAATCTTTGCTAATTGTTCTTTATTATGGAATCCTGTTAAGCGGTCCACAACTTCTCCATCTTTTTTAATCAAAAGTGTTGGAATAGCACGAATACCAAATGCAGCAGGAGTTTCAGGGTTAGCATCCACATCCATTTTAACAAACTTTACATCGTCTACTTCATTAGATAGCACATCCAAAACAGGTGATTGCATGCGACATGGGCCACACCAAGTTGCCCAAAAATCTGTTATGCTAACGCCCGTGTTTGTTTCTTGATTAAAAGTTGCATCTTCTACTGTTTTAACTGCCATGTTATTTTTCTCCATCTACAGACTGCGTAATCATTATGATTCCTGTATCAAAGGACACGTGAACTGAATTTGACATAAATTCATTCGATGACCACATTTTATACTTATTTTTTGTTAGTGTCAATGGGTACTTGGCATCTATTATTTTAAAGTTCTCAACATCATTAAGCGGCATAAACCCTAAATACTTTGAGTTAGGATACTTTGCAATCTCACTTAAGCCAGGTGTAACATAGCTCACTATGTTTGTATTATCAATAAAAATCGTTTTTTCAACAATACTTTCAAACTTTTCATCAGCCATTAACCACAAATTACTCAACATATGATCAATTCGTGCACCAGTAGCACCAAATATTTTAATAATATCTGGGTCTTTTTCTCGAGCATACATTAAGGCCAATTCTGTGTCTGTTTCATCTTTTTCAGCCTTGACATGAACAATTTTTTGCGCAGCTAAATGATTTTGAATTGTACACATTTCAAAATCATTTAGAGAATCAAAATCACCAACTGCCATGATCATTGGTATATTTTCTTGGTATAGATACCAAGCACCTCTGTCAGCGCCAATCCACATCCCTTGTTCCTGAAATAAATTTTTGGGCCATAATTCTGTTGGCCCACCGGCTAAGATATTAATCTGCATTATTTAATCAAATCTTTCAAAATACCGATTTTTGCAGCAGGATCTACTTTATCGTACACATACGATCCAGCCACAAAAACGTTTGCACCAGCATCGTATGCTGATTTAATTGTCTCATTATTCACGCCACCATCAATTTCAATATCGAAGTCAAAGCCACGTTCTTCACGGAATGTTTGTAGTTGTTCAATTTTTTGCAGTGTTGATGGTAGGAATTTTTGTCCACCAAATCCTGGGTTTACAGTCATAACTAGTACTTGATCAACCATATCTAGTACTGCTTCAATTGCGGATACTGGGGTCCCTGGATTGATAACAACTTCTGCTTTGACGCCTTTGTTCTTAATCATTTGTAAAACACGGTGAATGTGTGGTGTTGCTTCAACATGAACACCAATAATGTCTGCACCAGCATTCGCAAATTCTTCAACAAAACGTTCTGGATTTTGAATCATTAAATGAACGTCTAACACTAAATCAGTTTCCGGACGCAATTGCTTGACCCAATTTGGGCCATAAGATATAGCGGGTACAAAAGTACCATCCATAACATCGATGTGCAAATACTCTGCACCAGCAGCTTCAACAAGCTTGACGTCACGTTCCAAATTTGTGTAATCTGCGCTCAAAATTGATGGTGCAATGATTCCTGACATGATATACCTCTTTTTAATTGTCTGTTTTATATTTTGGTTTTTGCGCTTTAATCAACTCATAAAACGCCTTATAACTATTATACCTTGACTGTGTGATTGTGCCAACCGCTACCGCCTCTTTGATGGCACATCCTGGTTCATTCAGATGTAAACACCCACGGAAACGACAATCCTGCCGCTTTTCAACGAACTCTGGAAAATAATCATCCAATTCTTCAACAGGAAAATCAAACACCTCATACGAAGAAAATCCTGGCGTATCAGCAATCAAAGCCTCATCTACCTCAATCAACGTTACCTGTCGTGTTGTATGTTTTCCTCGACTCAATGCTTTAGAAACTTCACCCGTTTCAAGCCCAAGTTGTGGCGATAAATGATTCAGTAATGTTGATTTCCCAGCTCCCGTTTGCCCCATAAAAACCGAAACATGGTCTTTTAACATCATTTTAAGCGCTTTAAAAGCGCCTTTTGAATCTGAAAAAATAACATCATAACCAATACTTTGATAATAATTAGCGACGTGATTTATTTTTTCGTGTTCAGATTTTTCCAGCAAATCCATTTTAGAAAAATATATCAATGGTTTTACGTTTGCAGCTTCAAGGGCCACCAATTGACGATCTAACAAATTTGGTGCAAAATCAGGTTCCTTGGCAGCTGTCACAATAACAGCAATATCAATATTTGCTATTGGCGGGCGAACTAAAAAGTTTTCCCGTTCATGGATTGCCCAAATAAAACCCTCGTCATTTTCACTCTCAAAATCAACAAAATCGCCAACTAGCGGTTTTTGCTTAGATTTCCGAAATTCACCGCGAGCTCGCGTTCGTTGAATGTCACCACTAGGTAACTGTATATCGTAATAACCGCTGAGCGATCTAATAATTCGTCCTGTTTTCATACCATTAATCATACCAAAAAAAGCCGATAATATCGACTTTTAGACATGCTGTTATTGACTCGAAGAGCTTTCAGATGTGGAACTATTCGATGATGTAGTACTACTAGAATCTTCACTATTTGTTGAACTGCTTGAGGAACTACTGCTAGAATTAGAAGACGATGAACTACTGCTACTTGAACTTGATTGTTCTGGTCCCTGTGAAATCGTAATTAATAAGGTGTTATCTTTTGTAATCTTTGATCCACCACGAATTGATTGACTAATAACATGGTCCTTCTTAACAGAATTAGAGTAAGTCGTATTAAAATTAACAGTGACATCATTTTGTGATGCCCAATTTTGAACATCGCTTTGTGTGCTACTTTTAGTGAAGTCAGGAACAGTAATCTTAACTGGTCCTGTTGAGACAGTGAAAGTTACCTCTGTGGCTGTAGGGTCTACCTTACCATTGGCATTAATAGATTGAGCTATAATTATGCCTGCAGCTACACTATCTGACGCTTGTTGTTCTTTTTGAATTTCGTATCCTTGCGAGCGCAACTGTGCTGCTGTTACATCATAATCTGACCCAACATAATCTCCAAAACGAACTTTTGCCTTACCAGAGGAAATAACCAAGTTGATACTGTCACCTTTTTTTACGTCAGTTCCTTCTTTAGGCGTTGAACGCACAACACTGCCTTTTTTGACAGTTGTCGAAGTTGTTGAAGTCACACTACCAACATTCAATCCAGCTTCTTGTATTTTCTTTTCGGCTTTGGCTCTTGTTAAGTTGGATAAACTCGGCACAGTGATTTGACTAGCCTGAATATGAATAAACGCAAAAATAGCAATGATAGCAACAATAAAAAGAGCTGAAAAAGCCAAAACTTTGAGTAATTTATTTTCACGATACTTGATGCCATTGCCTCGAAGCACACTTCTAACATAATTAGGTGTCCGGTCAACAATTTTTGCGATATTTTTAACAGCGTAACCTTTTTTACCATACTCAATGATTAGATCTTTTACTGATGGTTCTTCAGGAACTTCCTCCGGTAAAACATTAACAGAGGAAACACCATTCTTGAGCTGGTCTTGAATTTGTTCCATCGGAATAATACGCGTTTCGTTTTCAATATCCGCAGTTGGCGCAAATCGTTGTTCATTTGAACGACGTGGCGATAGAACTGTTTTTAAATCTTCAGCCATAACTGAGACATCTAAATAACGATCCTGTGGGTTCTTAGCTGTGGCTTTTAAAATAACATTTTCTAATGCCTGAGGAATTCTTGGATCAAAATCACGTACTGAAGGCATATCAGCAGTTGCATGTTTTAGTGCTACTGCGACCGGCGTATCTCCTTCATAAGGTACTTGCTTAGTTAGCATTTCATATAACATAACACCAAGTGCATAGATATCAGACTTTGCTGATGCCATGCCCCCACGAGTTTGTTCTGGTGATAAATAATGAACTGAACCAATCACGGTATGTGTCTGCGTCAAATCTTGCTCTGACTTAGCAATTGCAATACCGAAATCGGTAATCTTCACTTGATCGTTTCTGTCAATTAAAATATTTTGTGGCTTTAAATCACGATGAATAATACCTGCATTATGTGCAGCCTGCACTGCATTTAATATTTGCATCATAATATCAACAACTTGTTGATACGCAATTGGAAAATGTTCACCAATGTATGATTTAAGATTTGTACCGTCAACATATTCCATGACAATATATTGCGAACCTTGGTACTCACCAACGTCATATACTTGGACAATATTGTCATTAATCAGTTCTGTTACTGATAAGGCCTCACGTTGAAAACGTTTTGCCAAATCTACATCATTTTTCATATCAAGACGCATCATTTTAAACGTTACATCACGATTAAGAAATTCATCGTGCGCCAAATAAACATTGGCCATACCGCCATCGCCAAGCGATTTTATAACACGGTATCGATTGTCAACTAGTGTATCTGGTAACATCTCTAATCCTTTTCATGTGTGACGAGTACCGCCGTCACGTTATCTGGTGCGCCTTTTGCATTTGCTTGCTGAATCATATCAAAAACTTTAATATCAAGTTGTTCTTCATAGCGCATTATTTGCTTAATTGTCTTGTAGTCTAACACTTTTGTAATACCATCAGATGTTAGAAATAAAATATCATCTGCCACAAAATCGTGTTGAGAAATTTCAATATCTGCATGTTCATCAACACCTAAAAATCGCGTCACACTATTAGCGTGTACCATGTTACTAGCATCCGCACTGGCCATAGCTCCTCTACGAACGATTTCATTTTTTAAAATATGGTCATTGGACAGTTGGGTTAATTGATTATTATGCAACAAAAAGGCTTTGGAATCGCCTAAATTAGCAATCACAACTTTTTCATCAAACAATACAGCCAAAACAACAGTCGTTGCCATCTGTGATAGCTCTTGAAAGCGTTGCCCGGCCTTTATAATAGCATCATTTTCAATTTTAGCTTGTTTTTTTAACCACGCAATTGTAGGAACAATTGTCTCCAAATCATTGCTTTCCCAAGCATGTCCGAAGTGCTCAACAGTCATTGCACTCGCAACTTCACCGCCTTCATTCGAAGTAACGCCGTCAGCAACGATAACCATTGTCCTTCCAACTTTATTTATAAAAGAACCTACATAATCTTCATTGTCGTGGCGTTTGGATCCAGGATCCGTACGATAGGCAATTGCCATTAATCATTTTTCCTCAATGTAGCAACGAAAAAGCCATCTGTCTGGTAATCATTTGGATACACATGTAAGGCTTTTTCGCCATGATCTAACTTTAATTTATACGTTGTTTCCGTTGGAATCAATTCGAAATTTGGATGGTCTTTCAAAAACTTTGTTACAACATCGTCATTTTCTTGACGCAAGATTGTACAAGTACTGTAAACCATGATACCATTTTTTGCAAGGTTTTGGCTAACTGAATCCAAAATTTGTGTTTGTAAACGAGCTAAACTTTCGACATCTTCCAAGGTTTTATCATATCTAATTTCAGGCTTTCGACGCAATAAACCAAACCCTGAACATGGTGCATCAACTAGAATTCGATCAAATTTTTTATCAATCTGTTCAGGAACTTTTCTTGCATCTAGGACACGTGCGTGAATTTTATCGGCTACGTGTAATCTTTCAGCATTGTTGTTAATCAACTTGATTTTATGCTCATGAACATCTAAGGCCGTAATCACTGTATCTGGAGCGCTGTATTGTGCAAGCTGCGTGGTTTTTCCACCAGGTGCCGCCGCTGCGTCTAAAATACTTTTAACCTCAGGCGTCAAATGTAAACTTTCTACTGGTAACATTGCGCTCTCATCCTGCAAGGTTAACCAACCATCATGATACGCTTTAGAACTGGCCACATGCCCACCGCTGACCACAAACGCGTGTGCAGCAACGCTAGATACTGTAACAGTGAAGTTTTCTGATTCTAGCGCAGTAACAACATCTTGATCGGTAGCTAGTATCGTATTAACACGAATTGATTGCTTAGGTGCATCATTGATTGTGGCAATGATCTGGCGTGCTCGTTCATCCCCATTTTGCTTAATCAACTCTTCAACCAACCAAACCGGCAAACTGGCTTCAATAGAAAGACGTTGTATATCATCACCAATGTCAGCAACACTACGAAGGCCTTTACGACTAATGTTGTGCAAAATGGCAGTAACAAATTTTCCTGTTCCAACATGCCCTAGTATTTTAGCTACTTCAATTGATTCATTAAAGATGGCATGCTGTGGTATCTTATCTAGGTATTCCATTTGGAAAATAGCTGTATATAGCAGCTCCCGAACCCACGGATCAATTTTTTTGTTACCTACGAAGGGTTCAAGCCAATACTCAAAAGTTAAGCGGTGTTGAATGACACCGTAAACCAAAGTTGTTAATAAACGAGTATCTGCTTCACCAAGCTTGTGTTGCTTGATCACTTGATTTAATTGTAGATTAGAATATGCACCATTTTTTATTTTGGCTAGTGTTTGAACTGCTAAAACACGTGGATTGTCACTGTAAACTCGTTTATCGCTCATTAATTGTTGCCCATTTCTGACCTACTTCAAGATCTTTTCCAGCACCATTTAAATAGGCACTAATCGCCATTTCTGATTTACCTGCCGGCTGTAGTCGGTTGATTTGAACAACCGTACCATTTGCGGAGGCCACTTTTAATTGTTTTTTGCTTTTCTCAACAATGGTACCCGGTTCTTGCGTTGTTAATTCAGACAAGGGTGTCACATCAGTGATTTTCACGCGTTGATCCAAAACCTGCACAAAAGCTGGATGAGTTGGATATAAACCACGTATATGCCAGTCTAGTTCTTGGGCTGTTTCTGTCGCAAAATTAAGATTTTGCATGTCGTGCGGTATATTTGGTGAAAAAGTAACTTCTTCTTCATTTTGTACTACTGGATCAATATCACCGGTAGCGATTTTAGGGAGTGTCTTTAATAGCAAATCACGTCCAGCAATGCTTAACTTGTCAAACATCGTGCCAACATTATCGGTGCTCGTAATTGGAACTTTTATCGTATCAATAACATCACCGGCATCCATTTTTTTGACCATGTACATAATTGAAACACCGGTTTCTTTATCGCCATTCATAATGGCATAATGAACTGGTGCACCACCTCGATATTTTGGTAATAATGAAGCATGCGTGTTAACTGCAGCAATTTTGGCCGCGTCTAATAATTTTGTAGGTAAAAATTGTCCAAATGCTGCGGTCACGATGAAATCAGGATTAATATCAATGACTTGTTGCATCTCAGGAGAACCACTTATTTTTTCTGGTTGTAAAACAGGCACGTCGTGCGCCAGTGCTGCAACTTTAACAGGACTTGGTGTTAAAGTATGCTTGCGTCCCTGTGGGCGATCGGGTTGTGTCACAACAGCTTTCACATCATAATTATTATTTTCAAGAAGCGCTTCTAATATCGGTACTGCAAAACTTGGGGTGCCCATTAATACTACTGAATATGTCATTTTATACCTCTCAAACAGCTGTGTTAGGGTGTTTTATTTTTTATTCGCACGATAACACAAAAATGTCCGAGCAATCTCGGACAGTTATCAGTATTTATTATAACACATCACATAAATGAGACAGGATCACGATCAATGCTTAGTTGCAAATCACCTTTAGCCTTTTGTGCGCGATTTTGTAGTTCCTGTAGCAACGTATCCATTTCATTACGTTTTTTAAACTTCAGAATAATTTGAAAGTAATAGCGCTTGCGCATTTTAGCAATCGGTTTTGGCGAAGGGCCTAAAATAATCACATCTTTCTTAGCATGCGAACGTAGCCAGCGCGCAACTTTCAGCATTTGAATGGCGGCTTGATTTTCATCTAAATGGCTGGCTTGTATCTGAACCGTGTAATAGTACGGTGCGTAATTTCCAGCGTGCCGGACGGCCATCTCTTGTCTGTAAAAGCCTTCATAATCATGATTTTGAGCATAGGTAATTGCATAATGCTGTGGATTGAACGTTTGCACCAACACTTCACCAGGCTTTTTAGCTCGACCAGCACGCCCACTAACTTGAGTCAACAATTGAAATGTACGTTCACTGGCATGGAAATCTGGCAATCCCAAAGAGGTATCTGCATTCAAAACACCAACTAAAGTAACATCAGGAAAGTCGAGACCTTTAGCGATCATCTGAGTACCTAATAAAATATCTGCTTCATGATTACCGAATTTTTGAAGCATCTTATCCATACTGCCCTTTTTGCGTGTCGTATCTTGATCCATACGAAGCACCCGCGCATCAGGAAATAGTTCTTGTAACTCAGCTTCAACCTTTTCTGTACCAGTCCCATAATAACGTATACGTTTAGAACCACATTGCGCGCATACAGTGGGTATTTTTTCTTCATGACCGCAGTAGTGGCACTTCAGTGTATGTGTGTCCATGTGCAGTGTCATAGCTAAATTACAATTTGGATCACATGGAACATAACCACAGTCTCGACACATCACAAAGCTTGAAAACCCTCGGCGATTGAGCATCAACACACTTTGTTCACCTTTCGCCAAACGGTCGGCTAATTTCATACGTAATTCTTCCGAAAAATTGGTCTCTGGGCCTCGTGACAGTGTCTCTTTCATATCAATCACCTTGACGCTTGGTAGTTTTGCACCTCCCGCGCGCTGTGTCAGTGTTAATAGTTCATAAACCCCGCGTTGTGCTCGCGCACGACTTTCCAAAGAAGGTGTCGCTGATCCCAAAATAACCGGTATTTGATAGTATTGACCACGCCAGAGTGCGATATTTCTGGCATCGTACCGCGGATTATCTGACTGTTTATAGGTTGTTTCATGTTCTTCATCAACAATAATTAAACCGATATTTGTCAGTGGGGCAAACACAGCAGAACGTGCACCAACAACAATTTTCACATCACCGCGCTCAATTCTACGCCACTCATCGTAGCGTTCACCATCACTTAATCCCGAATGCAAAACTGCTGTCTGGGCACCAAAACGACCTTTGACCCTTCTAACCATTTGTGGCGTGAGGGCAATCTCAGGCACCAAAAACAGAACCGTCTTTCCCTGCTCAAAAACATGTTGTGCCACCTGTAAGTACACTTCAGTTTTACCTGAGCCAGTAATGCCTTCAAGTAAAAATGGTTGGAACCTTTGTGCATCAAATGTACCAGAAATACGTTCATAGGCCTCTTGTTGCTGCGCATTTAACTCAAGTAACGCTGTTTGTTTAACTTCAGCATGAAATGGATCACGAAGTAGCTCCACCTTTGTTTTCATTAACCATTTTTTAGTTACAGCTTGGTTTAAGGCGGCGTCACTAATATCAATAACTTCCTGAAGATCCTTTTTCACCCATGTTTCAGCCAAATGACCGAGTATGAACTGCAACAATGTTTCTTGTTTCTTTGCTGAAGATCGTAATCCTCTTAACTCATCCTCCAAAAATTCAACATCATCACTGAACTGATAAGCTAATTGTGTCTTTATCTTCGCCTTGTCATGCACTGCCACTTCTACTTCAATTTTATGTTGACGACGTAGCTTAAGCAAAGTTGCCATATCTGACTCAGTAAAGTCACCTGTTTTAAAAGCTATCTCATCAAGTCCTTTAAATAAACGATCACGTACATCATCATCGACTTCGTCAATAATCCTTAAAGTACGCTCGTAATTTGCTTTGAACACATTTGGCAGCATCGTTTGTAAAATTGTAATTCGAAAAGCAAATGTTTCACTGGCTAAGTAATCAGATAGATTTAGTAGTTCTGTATTTAATACCGGTGTTAAATCTAATATTTGCTGAATTGGGCGCACTTGGTCCTCTGGTAAGTCAGTTGAAGCGGTTAAACCAACAACAAATCCCATCACATTTCGGCGACCAAAAGGCACCGTCACACGCATGCCCAACAATAGCGAATTTATCATGTTCTCCGGAACGGCATATGTATAAGGCTGATCAGTTTGCATTGTTGGCACATCAACAATGATTTGTGCGTATTGTTTCGTCATAACTCTATTTTACCAGAGGGATTTATAGGCGTCATTTCATTTCGCAAAACACCATATTTCATGCTATCCCAATACTGACCTTGCCACCATCTCACTTGTCGAATTTGTCCCTCTAATTTTAAGCCCAGTTTCTCGCTTACGCGCATCATGGCCTTATTACCAGACCAAGTGGTTAAACCAATATGTGGTAAACTGTCATATTGCCCAAATAATATTTCCAACCACATACTTAATGCACGGGTTCCTATCCCTTGTTGCCATGCTGCTTGTTGATAAATAACAATTCCTGCCTCAAGCCAAGATTTTAGTTGTCCATCCTCAAAATATGCACTCACACTACCAATAATTTGACCATCGTATAAAATAACCCGCCGATTTATATTATTAACGAATCTTTCAGGGCCAATATTATTGATAAAATCGTCTTTTTTAGGCAGCACATCTTTAAAATATGGTCCGTTCCATTTAGTCCACTCAGCTTGCGGATCACTATAAGCTGTTTCCCAAAATAGTGCTAAATCTTCTGTTTTGAATTGTCGTAATTCTATCATTTTTACCTTTCAAAAAAAACCGGTATAAAACCAGTTTTTTCTCTAAATATGCTTAATATTAAATCCCGTTCTAGTTTGAATAGCATCTAGTGCTTGTAGGTAGCGTGCATAATATCCATAAGGATCATCACTATCACCTTTTGCATCAAGAATTACTAGTTTGTCCGTAAATCCATATTCTTCAATCACTTCTAACAAATGGCGGTGAAAAGCCCAGCGCGAATCATTATCTGAAGTTGTCATATTTCGGAAGCCGTCATCAACATAAGGCGTCACCGGTGGAATAAGAAGAATTAAGTCAATCAACTCCTCACCAATTGTATTATCAAACAATGGCTTCAGCTGCGCATTATCAACATCGTTTAGCCACATATCTGCGTATACTTTGGTCACCATTGCATCAGTATCAAAAATCGTTAGACCATTGTTAGCTGGAGAGTTAATTTCTCTTGAGTTCGCATCATATTGTCCTTGAATTAATCGGATGTAATCTTTAACGACTAACTCTTCATCGCTAACATTCGATTTTTCTTGATACTCACGAGCATACTCTTCTGAAAATGGTGAATTACTTGTTCGAGCCAAACGACGTACTAATGTGGATTTACCTGTTGAAGCTGATCCCATCACCGTGACTTTTTTTGCAAAATGGCGTCGAAAAACACGATTAATGTAATCCCAGTTTCCAATAGGATCTTTTCGAATATCTGTTGCTGATATTTTTAATACAGTGCGATCCATCAAGCTCACTTTGAACTGACCGTTCTTCGGTAATCTTGTTTCTAATTGCTTTTTGTAATCTTTCTCACCTGTATAAAATGTAATCGTTGCATCTTTATTAACAATATTACGCTTAACCGTTTCAACAATTATTCGTGTCCATTCATCCCAACCATCAGGCATCATTGGGATATTGTCTTCATTGATGTAATCAACTTTAATATCTGTTTCGTCACTAAATGCTTCTCTCAAATAGCGAAAACGTTTCTCAACGGATAATCCGATTTGATACCCTCTATCGTTTGTGTAACCAGAAGCAATAACAACGACACCATCATTTAAGGCAGCCGCTTTATAAATTTCTGCTTGGTGTCCTACGTGCATTGGCGCTAACGTACCAAAGAAAACGCCAATTTTGTCACCTTGAAGATCATCTGTGAATAAATTCCCTGCAATTGTTCTCATGACTTTATTAATTATATCCTATTAAAATTTGAACATTGCGCATGTTCATTCTTTTTTGGTTAACTTTCGCCACTGAACAATACCGTATATAGCATTGACAGATAAGGCGAGGTTCATACCCAACATAGCAAACGCACTAGGATCCGCATGTCCCGTCCAAGCACGTCCCCACAAAACAATTTCGACTATATCAAAGAGTAGCCAAGCATACCATGATTCCGCAAACTTCGCGGTTTGCAGAATTTGAGCCCCCATTGATATGGTTGTTGTCAATCCATCCATGTATGGTTGTCTTGACCCAGCCTGATGTAAAATCATACCGACAATCATTAATATAACTAAGAAGATTGGGATAACTAGAAGCCATTGTTTGAAGGTCATATATTTAGTCGCTACCACGTCTTGACTGTCTTTTTCTGATAAATTATCGCGTTTCATAAAACCAAGCCAAGCTGCAATACCAACAAATTGCATGACAACCCAGAATGCACTTAAAGCAACCTCACCAAACAACTGTGACTGAAAGGCCAATGGCATGTACATGACAGAATAAATCAAGCCCCAAAAATAATTTGTTATACGACCCTTGGCGACCAACACAACAGTGATAATGTTCATCATCCCCGTTGCTAATCCAAACCAATCGAGCGTGCTATTGTGAACAACACCCAATGTCCAAACTAGTAATTGAAGTAAAATCAGTACTAAAAATAATACCCCTTCAGCCCATTTCCAACCGAATAACAATTCTTTGAAAATGTTCACAGGGTTAAAGTAGCGCCAAAAGCGATGCCAGACTGGTTCCTCAACCATTATAGATTCTCCCTAATAATTATTTATTTCATTATATCAGTAAATAGCCTAAAAAACCGATTAGTTTAGAGAGACTTCGCCGTCCAAGAACCAACTATTAATCTAATTGTTAAACAATTTCAAATATTTGCCGTAGCCATCTTTTTCTAAATCTTTTTTGGGAATGAACCGTAAGCTGGCTGAATTGATACAATATCTTAAGCCACCACGGTCAGGTAATCCATCATTAAACACATGACCTAAATGAGATGACGCTTTTTTTGAAGTGATTTCTGTTCTTGTCATTCCCAATGAACGATCTGTATTTTCTTGTAAATGCTCGTCGTCATCGATCCCTTTTGTAAATGATGGCCAACCACAGCCGGAATCGTACTTATCCGTTGAACTAAACAATGGTTCACCACTAACAACATCAACGAAAATACCATCCTCCCACCATTGATCATACTTACCAGTGAACGGACGCTCTGTTGCCGCATGTTGGGTCACCTCGTATTCTTCCGGTGTCAAACAGGCACGCAATTCCTCATCGTTATATTTTGTCATAAAATCCTCTTTTTATTTTTTAATTTTACGCTGGATTTAAGATACGTCAACCAATAGAACTTCGCGGCGAAAATAAAAAAATGTCGGCATTTCTGCCAACATTTTAGATGTGTTTTTCAATCCAATGCCACACTTCATCTTTACCATATTTTGTTTCCGATGAGAAAAATTGAAAATCACTGTCTTCATTATCAAAGCCTAATGCTTTTTTAATGACTGACTCAGCTTTATTAAATTTACCACGCGAAATTTTATCTGACTTAGTTGCTACAACTAAAATAGGAATGTTGTAGTAATGCAGCCATTCGTACATTGAGATATCGTCTTCACTAGGCTCATGGCGTGCATCTACTAAACTAATGACACCACGTAGCTGTTTACGACTAGTGATGTATTCTTCAATCATTACACCGAAAGCTTCACGTTGGGCCTTTGACACTTTAGCATATCCATACCCAGGAACATCAACGAAATATAATTTATCTTCAACATCATAAAAGTTTAACGTTTGTGTCTTACCTGGTTGTGAAGATGTGCGAGCAAAATTTTTCCGTTGGATTAGTGTGTTTGTTAAAGAAGATTTACCAACATTTGAACGGCCAACCAAAGCTATTTCAGGTTTTCCGTCTGTTGGATACTGAGACGCTGATACAGCGCTCATCACCATTTCGACATTGTGTACATCCATTTATTCACTCACCTTTTTTAATTGCAGTTCTGGCTGTTCACCCTGTTCAACACTGGCTTTGGTAATAATAACTTTAGAAACATCATCACGACTGGGAATATCGAACATGACATCTTTCATCACATTTTCAATGATTGAGCGTAATCCTCGAGCGCCAGTGTGTCGCTTAATCGCAACGCTAGCCATTGCATCCAATGCATCCGGTTGAAATTCAAGTTCAACATCATCTAGACCCAAAAGAGCAGTGTATTGCTTAATTAAAGCGTTTTTAGGCTCTGTCAAAATTCTTGTTAAGTCAGAAATAGTCAACTCGTCTAACACAGTTACAATGGGCAGACGACCAATAAATTCTGGGATGAGCCCAAATTTGGTCATATCTTCTGGTTGCACATGATGCAAAATATTGTCGTCATTCAAGGCCTCAGCGTTTTCATTTGCATCTGAACCAAAACCAATAACTCGTTCACCCAGTCGTTCCTTAATGATTGTGTCAATTCCAGCAAACGCACCACCAACAATAAACAAAATGTTGGTCGTATTCACTTGAATCAACTCTTGCTGTGGATGCTTACGGCCTCCTTGAGGTGGCACGCTAGCAGTTGTCCCTTCAAGCATTTTCAATAGTGCCTGCTGAACTCCTTCACCAGAAACATCACGTGTGATAGATACATTCTCTGATTTTTTAGCAATTTTGTCAATTTCATCAACGTAAATAATACCACGCTCAGCAGCTGCAACATCAAAATCAGCTGCTTGTAGTAATTTCAAAATAATATTTTCAACGTCTTCACCAACATAACCTGCTTCAGTCAATGTAGTTGCATCAGCAATTGCGAATGGGACGTTCAAAATACGTGCCAAGCTTTGTGCTAAATAAGTTTTACCCGAACCAGTTGGCCCCATCAAAGCAATATTTGATTTTTGTAGCTCAACATCTAATGTGGGCGCCACATTTTCATTAATACGTTTATAGTGATTATATACAGCTACCGCCAGAGTCTTTTTGGCATCCTCTTGCCCAATAACATAATCATTTAACTCATTAACAATCTCGTGTGGTGTTGGCAGTGACAACACTTCTGCTGCACGATCTACAGTTAATTCTTCTTCAATAATGCCTTCAGCCAAAGCGACACACTCATTACAAATGTAAACATCATTTGGCCCGGCAACAATCTTTTTTACTTCACTTGCAGATTTTCCACAAAAACTGCAGTGTATTTCTTCTTCAAAATTTGGTGTATTCGCCATGATTATTATCCTAAACTTTTAGTTACTTCCTCCATTCTACCAGTTTATTACTACGCACGAAATAGTAAATTATGGCAATATGTGTGTCCATAAATTAATTTAAACCAAAATAAAAAAGCCTTTCGGCTTTTTTATTTACTTAAACTGCTTTAGCAGAGTCAGTAACTTTCTTAATAGCTTCGCGCATAGCAATGTCATGCTTCAACATTGATTCAGAGATAGCGGCACGCACTTTATCTTCTTCCATGTTGTATTGTGAAGCCAAATTAGCAACTTCTTCAGAAACTTGTTCTGCTGAAGGATCAATCTTTTCAGCTGCAACAATTGCTTCCAACACCAAACTAGTCTTTACACGAGTTTCGGCACCTTCTGCAAATTGCTTGTGCAAATCATCTTCAGTTTGACCTGAAATTTGGAAGAACATTTCACGTGAGATACCTTGTTGTTGAAGTTGTCCCATATATTGGTCGATTTGACGATGTACATCTTCATCAATCATTTCTGCTGGAATTTCATCGCCATCAACTGAAGCATTATCAACTGCCTTAGAAATAACAGCGTCTTCAAAAGCAGCCTTAGCAGCTTGTGCCTTCTCATCAGCTAACTTCTTAGATGTCTTTTCCTTCAATTCAGCCAATGTTTCAACTTCTTCATCAACATCCTTGGCAAATTCATCGTCTAATTCAGGCAATTCCTTGCGCTTCAATTCGTGAATTGTCACTTCAAACAAGGCTTCCTTGCCTGCCAAATCAGCAGCTTGGTAGTCTTCAGGGAATGTTACGTTAACATTGACATCTTCACCAGCTGTGTGACCAACTAATTGTTCTTCAAATCCAGGAATGAATTGACCTGATCCCAAACCTAGTGAGAAGTCCTTACCTTGTCCGCCATCAAACTTAACGCCATCAACTGAACCGTCAAAATCAATCACAACAGTATCGCCATTTTCGGCCTTAACTGATTCTTCTTGCAAAACTAATTCTGCTTGACCATCTTGCAAACGCTTGATTTCAGCATCTACATCAGCGTCAGTAACTTCTTCGTCTTGTGCTTCAACTTCAAGATTCAAGTATTCACCCAACTTAATAGCAGGAGCAGTCTTGACAACAGCCTTTAAAGTCCAAGCTTCACCCTTATTCATTGAAACGGGTTCGATGTTTGGACGACCAACTGGTGTAATACCAGCTTCATCAATTGCAGCTTCATAAGCAGCAGGCAAAACAATATCCATTGCTTGTTGGTACAAAGCCTCTTCGCCAAACTTTTGGAAGAAGAGTTGCTTAGTTACCTTACCCTTACGGAATCCAGGAATACTAACTTCGTTCTTGTTACGTTGGAAAGCTTGTTCCAAACCTTCTTCAACTTGCGCACGCGCGATTTCAAATTCTAATGTGCCTTGGTTTTTTTCATCCGCAGCTGGTGTCCACTTAGACATGTTATTTCCTCCGAGTTTTCAATACTATATAATTTTAGACTAAATTCAAGAATATCACAACCATTTTATCTATTTTTATCGCTTAAAATACCTGATGCACAATGCCGTCGCTTATATGGCTATCACTATTCACTAAAAATAGCTATTTGCGACAATTATTTTAAATAAATAGCTGTATTTCTCTTACTTGTAGTGAGAAATACAGCTATTTATTTAAAATATATTATTCTGCGCTATTATCGATTAATTCTAAGACTTCGTCTGTATTTAATACGTTACAATATACACCATTCATGATAGTTAATTCAACATTGTGCAACGTCATTGATCCAGCAGCACAACAATCCTCGACACAGATAACTTGGAATCCATCATCAGCCAGGCCTCTTACTGTAGAAGCAACACACTGGTCCGTCACAATTCCTGTTACAACCACTGTTTTCATGCCCATATTACGCAAAAGTTGCAAGTAATTAGTCCCTGTGGTCACACTGTCTGTTGTCTTATTAACAACGATTTCATCTTTGTGTGGTTTTAACTCATCAATCATTTGCGCCGCAAAACTATCAACGTGTAAATTAATTCCATTCCAACCATCTGATTTTTGAACTGCTGAACGGTCTGCACCATCTTCACGCAACGATGCAATACGACCATAGGTCACAGTCATATCACGAGTTCGAAAATGTTGTAACAACTTCACATTGTTTGGAATCACTATTTCATCTAATCGATCATGAAATGGTATCCATCTTTCCCAAACACCAGCCTCTTTAAATTGCTGTGCTTCACCAAAGTCCCTTAAAACAAATTCGTTCTGCATATCAACAATTAGTAGTGCTGTCGTGCTATTATTTATTTTGATTTCTGGAAAAACATCATCCTGATAGTAAAAAGATTTAAATTTTTCTCTTGTTGTAAACATATTGTAATTCCTTTACTATTTTTCCCCAAAATCGAATTGTGGCGTGGCTAATTTGAAAAACTTCGTTTTATACAAAAGTATACCTAGACCAATAATTAGCCATGCTATGCCAGTAAATTTCGATGCCATATCCAAACTGACAAAAATCCACAAGCTGACACCAAAGCCGATTAACGGTGAAATCAGATACTTAATAAATTTCTCAGCAGAAAATGTAAAATCTTTAATAAAAAACTTCCAAATAACTGCGCCATTTAAACACATAAAACCAAATAGTGCGCCAAAGCTAACCAAGTTTCCAACGGTTGTCAAATCTAACGATAATGATAATACTAAGGAAACAACGCCAACCAAAATAATAGCTGTCCAGGGTGTACGATACTTAGGCTTCAATTGTCCTAACGCTTTAGGCAATATGCCATCACGCCCCATAGCAAATAAAATTCGAGAAATAGCAGTTTGACACTCTTGTCCACTGGCCAAACCAAATGAGACAATCATCGTCCATTGAACTAATTGCGTTAACCAAGTGCCACCTACTTTATCAAGTATCGTAATGAAAGCTGTGTCAGGATTCAAAGAAGCATAATTTGGCATGACAAACCCTGCAAAAAGCGCTGTTATAACAAATAACGTGCCTACTAACAGAATGGATAGAATAACCGCTCTACCAACTGAACGTTGCGGATCCGATGTTTCTTCCGCTAATGTTGAGATAGCATCAAATCCCAAATAAGAAACAATAACTAAACTTGTTGAGGATAATACTCCAGAAATATGAAACTCTTTGGGATTATAAAGTGAAATTGTATTAAATTCAATCGAACCGTCAAGTAACAATTTAATGGCACCAACAATGAATGCAACCAATACGAATAACTGTAATCCAAAAAGAATCCAACTTACTTTAGAGACAAAATCAACACCAATCATATTAATAACAGTATTAATAATGACTAAACCAATAATCCAAACATAATTGGGTATATTTGGGAAAAGTGAAGTACCAAAAGAAGCCGAAACCAACATACAAACTGTTGGCAACAAAATGTAATCTAACGTAATTCCCCATCCTGCTATAAATCCAAGCGGTGCACTAGCCCCCTTTTGAACATAAGTGTAAACTGATCCAGCGTAAGGAAACTTTCCGGACATAGTAGCGTAACTAAAGCCTGTAAAAAGCATGGCTACCATACCAATCAAATATGCAAGTCCTACCATCCCATGAGCAGGAGCCAGAAAAGATCCGTAATAAGCCATGGGCGCCACAGGAATCATAAATATGATGCCATAAATAACTAAATCTTTGGTTGTTAATGTACGCTTTAACGAATTATTTTTTTGTTCCATATACTCAATTCTCCATGCTTTTAGTAATTAGTTATGGTAAATAAGCGATAACCCTTGTTGGAAACCCTGGAGATTTCTCAAACTTAGGTGTCATAACAGAAATAATTGCGCCGGTAGCGGGCACCTCGTCTAAATGAGTCAACATTTCAACCTGATAGTGTCCTGACTGCAAAGCCAATGCCTCAGCCGCAAATCCTCCTTTCGGTTGATTCACAGCAGTGTCCGTATCGTAAGTTTCATGACCATTAGCAACTGCATGTCGCGTTTCATAAATATATTCTATTGCTTCAACTGACCATCCTGGATAGTGATTTTGTCCCTCATCATCTGGATTTTCCATTAATTTTTGATTGGGCCATCGTTTAGACCAATCTGTCCGCAAAGCAACAAATGAACCTTCCGGTATATTGCCATTTTCATTTTCCCATTCTTTAATATCATCAACTGTTAATGAATAATCTGGGTTTTCCTGAGCAATTTTTGATTTATCTATAACAACTAGCGGTGCTATCAAATCTTTTAAGGGAATATCAGACACCCATTCCCCACTTTCGGCTCCAAAATGAATTGGTGGATCAATGTGCGTAGCATATTGGCCGACAAAATTGTACTCTTTAACAAAGAAACCATCATCATCACTGGTAAAAATTGTTTTTGCGGAAGCTGCGTTAAAAGCTGGAAAATGAGGGGAATTTTCGCCAAACTCATGTGATAAATCTACCCATTTTTTCTTTTTTAGTTCCGTGAGAAATTCTTGAATTAACATAAGCAGCCATTCTCCTTATTATATTTAGCAAAGTATATTAATTAGTATTTTAATATATTTCTCATCAAAAATACATAACAATGTTAGTTTAATTAACATTGTTATGTATTTTTTTAATATATAATATACTTTTTTAATGGCGTTAAATGAATTAGCTTATTCACACATACATTAAATAACGATATTTTTAACGGTCATTTTTCACACGAAAAGGTTGTCCGACACGTAAAACCTTTTTCAATGAAAGACCGATTAAAGCAACTGCAGCAATAATTAATAGCGTCATACTCATTTCTCCTTTGCTTGATTGCTTATTATTCTAATCTTTCAATATTAAATTTAAATCAATTAAACGAAAATAAAAAACAGCCGAAGCTGTTTAATCCAAATTAGTAATTTCTGCAATTGCTTGTGCATAAATCGAAATTGAGCGATACAAATCATCAAGTAGAGCAAATTCATTAACTTGATGCATCGTATCTGGTGAATCAGGGAATAATGCGCCATAAGCGACACCACGTTTCATTAGGCGACCGTATGTTCCACCACCAATGACTTGATCGTGTGCTGGTAGGCCTGTTTGATCATGATAAACACGAAGAAGCGTCTCTACAATTGGGTCACTTGGTGCAACATAATGAGGCACTTGAGCATGTCCGCCGATAGTGGGCGTTACATCCCAACCATTTAATTTCGAAGAAAGTCCGGCAACAATTTCGTCAGGTGTGATGCCCTTTGGATAACGGAAATTAAAATTAATAAAGGTCTCACCATTATCAACAAATTTCTGAATACCGACATTCATGGACAGTGGCCCCATCACATCATCAGTATAATTAACACCAAACTTTTCGCCGACAGTGTCATCATGAGCTGGTGTTCCTAAATAAGTCAAAAATGATTTGGCTGTGCCACCAAAATCAAAATCTTGAAGGAAATTTGCTAAATAAGTTCCAGCATTCTCTCCTGTTTCAGGCATAGCCCCATGAACTTGCTTACCATTTAGAACAAATTTGATGATTTCACCATCTGTTTCAGTTGATCCAGAAATTTTCGGATTTTCTACCAAAAACTCTTGGAACTCTGTCACAATTTTTTCTGCATGAGATGATTTAACAGTTGCACGAGCAATACCAGGTACCATATTAGTTCGTAATCCGGACTCAAAATCAACTAGCTTAACAGTACCACCGTTCGTGGCCTCGCCCTTGATGATTACTTGAACATTACCCTTTTCACCATTAATAATTGGATATTCGGCATCAGGTGAGAAACCGAATACTGGTTCTGGCTCAACTTCAAAGTAACGAGTCATCCCCGTCCAATCATTTTCTTCATCAGTTCCAAAAATCAGACGAACCCGACGCTTCAATGGCACATTCAAATCAGACAAAATTTTGAAAGCATAGTAGGCTGACATTCCTGGCCCCTTATCGTCTGAAGCACCACGGGCGATAATCTTATCATCCGTTACAACAGGTTCAAATGGTTCGGTATCCCAACCCTCGCCTGCAGGCATCACATCAACATGAGACAAAATAGCGACATATTCATCAGCATCTTTGGGACCAATTTCAATATATCCCACAATGTTATCAATATTTTTGGTGGTAAAACCATCTCGCTCAGCGATAGCTAACATTTTAACTAATGCAGCTGTTGGTCCGGGACCTAATGGTGCATCAGGTGTCGCTTGTGAATCATCACGCACAGATTCAACAGCTAGTAAAGCTTTCAAATCTTCAATGTAGGCTGCTTTGCGTTTCTCGGTTTCTTGTTTCCAATCGACTGTCATATTTTTTTAACCTTTCTAGTAACTCATAGAGTTATTATACCCTGTTATGGCATTTTTTTCTAATATTCATGTCAGGAACACGGATTAAATAATCAAGTTATCCATATAATCAGTCGGGATATAACCACTATTTTTTAATAATCATGGCTAACTTTCTACGCAATGCACGATCCGCAGCACAAATATATAAACCTTGTCGGCCACGCTTTAATAGCACATTTAGCGCGTTCAGCATAATAGCTTCTTTCTCTTGCTCACTAAATGAATGACCCTTTGTTTGTCGAAAAGCGGCGTTATCCTCATATTTTTCGGTATGAACCACGATTTTATTCTTTTCTTCATCAAATGTGATACTAGGCCCAATGATTACACCAGCATAGTTCAAATCAAAACCTTGAATCGTATACACTGATCCTACTTCATTAATTGTTTCTGGCCTCAATGCCCATGGTGTTATACCTGTATCTAACTGATCCCAAGGTAATTTGAAATCATCAACCGTCACATACCAGGTACCGCGATTAACGGTATACGGATAGTCAGTTGTTGCTAACAAGCGTGACATTCCTACCCGCTTATTTTGTTGTTGAATCATTCTGTAGAGATCATTAGCATTGGAAAAAATCTGAAAATCGAATCCGTCAACGAGGCCTAATGTTGAAATTTCTTTATTTTGCGTTAGATTGTCAATCCATTGAACAATATGCTCGTTATTACCTAGCATACGATACTGATTACTTAATTGATAACGCGTTGGTGCATACTGTGAAACGATTTGTTCCAACCTTTGATTAGTCCACATACTTTTGAATTTTAAGACTTGATGGCTATCAAAAACTAAAATGATGACTTGGGCACGTTTGATAATCTCAACCAGTTGGTTGGTTTGATTAAATTTATTGTAGCGATCAGGTTCAGTTAATAGTAAATGTGCTTCATCGATTAATACGATATCTGCACGGCGTTGTTCTTTATCCATTTGATGAATAAAAGTTGTGGGTTTTAGGAACTGTTTCTTTTTTAATTCTTCAGTTTTTCCTGCTAAATCACGATATATTTTCCAAATTTCAGCATGATTGACCAGTAAGTAGTTATTGGTTTTATAAAGTGCTGATGACTCATCGTTTAAAACAGCATGTTGAAGTTGTTTAAATATTTCAAACAGTACAACACTTTTTCCAGAACCAGCGCCGCCTTCAATAATAAATACTTTCTTTTTTTCTTGCTTCAAACCCTGATTTGCAAAGTCAACCACATTTTGAATCAAATGCGCTTGTTCAGTTGACAATTTTTCCTCATCAGAGAGAATAAAACTATTTTTTTCCATAAACATATTGTACACTATTTACATAATGAGTCGCATAAGAAGTCACGCTAGATGAGCACTCCTATCACCTTCTTTGTGCATTAAACAAAACTATCGTGTAGAATAATGTTAAGGATTAAACTATGAAAACATTAACTGAAGATATTTTATACCGAGTTATTAAAAAAAGAGCTAAGGACTCACACAAAGGAACCTATGGCCGTGTTTTAATCATTGGCGGCACGGCACAATTTGGTGGTGCAGTGATTATGAATGCATTGGCTGCAGTTAATTCTGGTGCCGGACTAGTAACCGTAGCCACAGATCCATCAAACTTTACCGCTTTACATAGTCACCTGCCAGAAGCAATGGTTGTTGATTTCAATGAGGATCTGACCGAATATATTAAAAAGTCAGACGTTGTTTTAATCGGATCAGGTTTAGGCGATCGTATTGATTTAGTACAACATACCTTCTATGCTATTTTGCCACGTCAAATACTCATCGTTGACGGTTCTGCCTTAACTCTAGTTGCTGAACATAAACTAAAGTGGCCAAAATCGCGACTCGTTTTAACACCACATCAGATGGAGTGGCAACGCCTAAGTGGTGTGACAATCAATGAACAAGCCTTTGAAGCGTTTAATATGCTAGCGCAACAAAGAATGAATGTTGAACCGATTTTAGTTTTAAAACAACATCATACTCAAATTTATACCAATGACTGCGCTTTTGAAATACCTGTTGGTGGACCTTATCAGGCCACAGGGGGCATGGGTGACACACTCGCCGGAATGATTGCTGGATTTACGGCACAGTTTATGTTATCATTTTCCGAAGCAATTTTAGCGGCGGTCTATGCCCACTCTGCTATCGCTGACGAACTAGCTGAAACCCGCTACATCACATTACCCACAGAAATTAGTGCCTCAATACCTGAATTTATGCATCGATACGCTCGGTAATAAATGAAAACTAACAGTATGTTAAAATAATTATATAACTCTCAGGGGGACGAAAATTTGAAATTTATCTCATGGAATATTGATTCCATCAATGCTGCAGTTGAACACAAAAGTGTCCGTGGTGAAATGACTTGGAGCACATTAAACGAAATTGCGACCATACGCCCTGACGTTTTTGCCATTCAAGAAACAAAATTAAAATCAACGGGCTTAACTAAAAAACAAGCAACAGCCATTGCAGAACTTTTCCCAGAATATCATTTGTATGTAAATTCTAGTACTGCGCGCTCCGGATACTCTGGCACGATGGTACTTTCAAAAGTGGAACCCACTCAGGTGGAATATCCTACCATTGGTGCGCCGGGTCCAATGGATTTAGAGGGACGCATTATTACCTTAGAATTTCCAACTTTTTTCCTATCAACTGTTTATACACCTAATTCAGGAAGCTCGTTGATACGTCTACCTGAACGTGGTGAGTGGGATGATAAATATCGTGAATATATCAAAAGTCTAGACGCTACCAAACCAGTAATTTTTAGTGGTGATATGAACGTCGCACACCAAGAAATTGATTTGAAAAACCCAAAAACAAATCGACATTCTGCTGGCTTTACTGACCAAGAACGTGAAAAATTTTCAGCACTTTTGAATGCTGGGTTTACAGACACTTTTCGATCATTGCATCCAGACACACCAAGTGTTTATACTTGGTGGGCACAAATCAGTAAAACAAGTAAGATCAATAATTCTGGTTGGCGAATTGATTACTATTTGGTTAGTAATCGAATCGCTGAAAATGTCACAGAGTCCTGCGTAATAGATACCGGTGCACGTCAGGACCACGCACCGATTCTTCTCGAAATTAATGTATAAAATAAAAAGCCATGCATAAATTGCAGGGCTTTTTATTTATTTTTAACATATGGCTTAAGTACTTCTGCTCCAAAATGATTAGATTCATAAATTAAGATATTGGCAGCAGCTACTGCATCATCAAGCGCGTTGTGATGATGATCCAACGTAATCCCTAAATTACCAGCAACAGTGTTTAACTTATGATTTTCGAAATTTGGAAATAACTTGCGGCTGGTTTGAACTGTATCCAACAACAAATAATGCGGTTCATCAATATCGTAATATTGCAATGTTCCTTTCAAGATACTATTATCAAATGATGCGTTGTGAGCCACCACTAATTTATTTTCTGTGAAAAAAGGTGAAATTGTTTGCCAAACTTCGGGAAACTTTGGCGCGTCAGCTACATCTTGTCGATGAAGACCATGGATAGCTGTGTTATACGAGCTAAACGTTGTTTCCGGCTTGATTAATGAATAAAATTTATCAACTACTTGATTATCACGCACAACCGCTAAGGCAATAGAAACTGCCGAATGCTTTTCACGGTTTGCTGTTTCAAAATCCATTGCTACAAAATTCATAATTATAACTCCAAGATCATTCTTTGTAACTCTGTATCACGCCCATTTGGTAACGTAAAGTGCTCTTTTTCACCAACACTTAAGAACCCGTATTTCTGATAAATATGCACGGCGATGTCATTATCAATTTGTACATCTAGCCATACCTTTGATAGCCCATTAAATTTGGCCCAATCCAGAAGTGCTCGCATTAAATCCTGACCAAGACCAGCACCGTGAAATTGTTTCAAAATAGCTACACCGATTTCTTCATTTTCGATAGATCCTATTCCAACTGGTAATGATTGTTCACCTTGTTCAGCAATAAGCAGCAAAGTAATCGCCGGTGCGCTGTTTTTTACAGGTATTTCATCCCCATCACGCATACTTGCAATCAAAAATGTATCTGTTTCCACCATTAAATCTTGAATTAATTGTTGCCATTCAGCAGCTCTAGCTAAGCTGGCTTCTTCTAAGCTGAACGCAATCGGCTGGCTCATATCGAATGTCATAGTTTTTCCTCAATTTCAATAACTGAACCAACACCTGCGATACTTATTGTTCGTTCGTTATCATCCTCACCTCGAGTAAATGTGATGTCCAATCGATTATTTGGTAACAAATCATTCATATATTGCGGCCACTCAATAAGCGTTACACCATCCGTACCGATAAAATCCTCGAATCCTTGATTAGCAGCACCTGTCATTTCCAATCGATAAGCATCAAAATGATAAATGGGAAAATCACGCGCCATATAAGTATTCATAATATTAAATGTCGGGCTCTTAACCCTTGACTTCACACCTAAAGCGCGTGAAAATCCCTGGGTAAAGGTTGTTTTTCCCGCTCCTAAATCACCATTCAGCGTGATCACTAAACCAGGATAAACAAATGATGCTATTCTACTAGCTAAACTTTGTGTTTGCTCGAAATTGTTTGTTAAAAATTCTTTCATTGTTTTATTATAGCACGAGAGAAATAGTATATTTTCAAGAGTTGTTAAGGCAAACTTTTTTTCAAAGAAAACGCTGTTTTCCACCAATCCATATCATACTGATCACGAAAACCTATTAGAGGATCAGATGGCTTCGGCAATGGCAAAAAATGCTTAATTTTAATATTTGTTGCCGCCGTAAGAAGTACCTCTTTGTAACTTTGCGGAACATGCCACTGATTTAAAAAATCAATGTTTTCTTGATAATTATATTCATGCGGTAACACCAAAATATTTGGATTGAATTTTTTATTAATTAATTCCTGATCTGGAAAGTTCACGAAATTGGTTTTATTAATATCATTTACAAGGTCAGGAATTGTCCACTTTCTGAGATATTTTTTATTATTAAACAATAATACACCAGAATTTATATATTTTGACGAATCAGAAATATTGTATAACTCATTATATCGTTTTAAAATATTTTCATCTGAACTATTTAAATAATGAAATATATCCAAAACTCCCGCAATAGTTGAATCTCCCAATTGCTTAAACACCTCGTGTATATCAGTGTAAACTAACGTGTCAGCATCTAAGTATAGCATGACATCAAATTCTTGAAATTCAATTGGAATGCCCAGACGCAAAAAAGTTACTGCAGGAAAACGTTTGGAAACATTATTTTTAACGCGCTCAATCCATAACGGAAAACGCCAAAATGAAATTTTAATTTGCGGTTTGCTATTTAAAATTGGCAATTCTCTTATAGTTGCTTGTTGCTTATTAAACGTTTTATCAGTAAAAATTAAAATATCCAGTGATTCTTCAGAAGTATAGTGTTCAATTATGGATTGTATTGATACTGCTACTAACCATTCATATTGACCACTATATGTGTAAAAAACGGCTTTTTTCATAATGCGTATATCCCCCTAATGAACACACTAACAATTTTTTAATCGCAAGACATGCCTCTAATTTATTTAATGAAAAATTGAATGACAATCGTTATTAAACCTGTTACTATCCCTAAAGCCATAACAACAGCAGTCAACATTTGTAATTTTTCGTATTTGGAATGTTTCTTTTTGCGTGCAGGAAGTTTATAGCGTGCTTTTTTTAATCGTTCATCTATTGAGTATTGCACAGGGTCTTGATACGGTTCTATTTTATCTTCATTATTATTCATAGAATATTCCTCATTGATCAACCAATAATATCCTGATATTCTGATATACTGCTTTGATTAGCATGTTTTTGTTGTCTATATAACGCTGACAACAAATATTCGCGATTATTTTTACACTGATTTATAATCTTAATTAATTGATCCCCATTGTTCTGTTTGAATATATATTCTGGTAATGTAAATTGACTATTATGTTTCGTATCTTCAAAGGATAGAATCAACAAGTTATTCAAAAATGCTTGCCGAACTGCATAAGAAATTTCATTTCCATAATTAATATCTAAATAGAAGGCACAATTCTGCAATAAACCATTAATTTGATTGTATTCGATATTCGGATAGAGGTTAACATTTTTATATTTGGATAAGTTAATCAATTTAGAAGACATCTCAGTAATTGCAGCAATGTGAAAATTTATGTCTGGCAACGTTTCAATGATTTTCACAATTTCTGCAATACGATCAGAATTAGTCAATATTAACGCATCTAACTGTTTCCTAGGTTTATCGCTAACTGGATATAGCAACCCTAAGCATGCAATATACTTTTGGAATTCTGGATACTTAATCTGTACTTTTTCGTAATCATTTTTGTTTTCAAATATTACTTTTTTTGTTCTGCCTTGATTTTGTAACAACGTAAGCATATTACCAGGTAATGTTCCATCTTCAGATAACGGTTCCTGCCAAAATAATAAATCGTTCCCGGGTTGAACCGAATTGTATGACACAAGGAATGGAACTGATAAGGAATTATAAAAGATACGATTAATATCACCGAATACGTGCTTCAAATAATAACTCACAAATTCAGTACGTGATTTAAATATGCATATTTGCCTGTTGAAATTTAAAATTATATCTTTGGTAATATGGTTTTCAACAATAATCTCATTATGATTAGCGTTATAATAAGTAGTTATTGTTGGGTGTTTTATCAAATTATAACTAGTTTTTGCAAAAATTATTCCTCCTTTACTATAATGATCAACACTGCGTATATTATTATTTAAATCTAACCATTCCACTTGCTTAACATAGCGTTTATTATTTATATTGGGCACATAAATAATATTAGCCCTTCGCTTATTTTCTTCATAAATAGCGGCATTGTTATTGTCACCTCTAATTTCCCAAAATTTAGGACATTCAACTTGATTAAAAAATATTGGATGCCCCGAGTGATTGTAAATATTTGTGTAATAAGCGAACGGTGATGTGACATTATCAGGTAAAAAACCATCATCTTCAATAACTACAGTTGGTTGTGTATATCCAGCTGATAATAATGACTCATGAAGATCACAACTTGCTTGTGAGTAATTGTCAAATAAATTAATCATCTAAAACCTCATTTATCAATTTTTGCCATTTTTGTTGCACTTTATCTTCTAAATATTGCTCTGCAATCTTATAAGAGTAGTTGCTTAAATTAACCAAATTACTACTGGTTAACAAAGCAATAATTTTTCGACTCAGATTTTCGATAAGTTCTTCAATGTTATCGTTCTTATTGAAAGGAATCAAGTACCCATTTTTTTCATTTTGAATAAAAGTTTGATTGCCGTAACGGACATCAAAACCAATCATTGGCAACCCTGATCCAACCGCTTCCATCAATGTTAATCCAAATCCTTCACTGGTAGATGCTGAAATATAGGCGGTATATTTTTGGTAGATAGTATCTAACTTGGCATGCCCCCTTAATTGAATAAAGTTTTGCGCAGCATTATCCTTAATAATTTTGACAATATTTTCCTGCTCACCACCTTTTCCGTAAATATCAAAAGTGAGATCTGGAACCACCTTTTGTGCTTTAATGACTGCTTTTACCAACCAATCAACATTTTTTTCATTTGCTAAACGTGAAGCCGTTATGAGTGCATGTTTCTTTCTCTCTTCTAACGGCCGATGCAATCCTTTTAAGTTACCCACAGGAATATCAAAAATTTTAGGCTTATACGATGTATATTTAGCAAAATGATATGCTAATAATTTTTTTTGTGATAAGGTCGCAGTAATAAAAAAGTCAATATAATTAGCTTCATCAAATTGATATTCATAAAAATTATTCCACAAAATATTTTGCGCATCTGTTTGGTTCTCATTGAAATGTTCAGCATGAACAACAACACCTATCTTAGCTGGTGTGCTGTGTTGTAATATTGTATTTCCTATGTTCGTCGCACGATCTAAAATAATAATATCGTTATCTGTTAAATGTAGACATTTCAACATATGTGCAATTAACCCTTGTTTGTCATAAATAATCTGACTTTCAAATCTAAATAGCGAGTCTTGACCATCAACTATTTCCTCAAAAGCAATTGAGCCGTCTCTATTAAAAAAGCGACGTTCATATACATAAGCCTGATTATCTCTGGGTGCATAATATTCTGAGAATAATTTAGTTTGCGTATAATAATCCTTACGAATTAATTTACCATGCGAAACAAATTCAGCTCGTTCCACCACTGATTTGTTCTTTTTTGCCAAATAAGCTGTCACCATAATATCGTGACTTTCAAAGAAATAACGAATATTGTTTTCATGACGTTCTAAACGGTTGAATTTCATACTAAATGTATCTTCCAATTGTTCTATAGAATAAGAAGTTGGTTCAATTTTTATGTCCGAAAAGAATTGGTAGAGCCAAATAACTTCTTCATCCAAGAATCCAATGTTATTTGTAAGATGTTCTATATTATCTCCTGTAATTAAATCCATGAAAATGAATTTAGCTGGTTGTCCTAATTGTCGGAAAATTTTTGCACGGTAAAGTTGTGCATATTCAACTCCACTACTTGCCCAGCCAATACCCAAATTAAGGTTATATACTGTCATATTTACCCTTTCTCTTTCAAATTACTACAACACATATAGTATGAATGCCTTGTTTTTTTATCTCTGTTGCTTAAAATTAGAAGCGCTTTTTACACTAAAATTAAGGAAAAGAAACTGTGAGTTCACTATTTTTTTCTCGCTTTATTGAACTCAACATAAGATTTTTTAAAATCAATTGATCAATCTGATTACGCATGTTTTTATAGGATAAAATGGCCTCTTTTTGGTATTCATACAGTGGATTTCGTTGTGAAAATTTTCTATCAATAACTACTAAACGTAATTGTTGTAAATTATCAACTTGCTCAATCCAACTGAAATCTATTGCTTTCAAAATACATACCCTTTGAAAATTTAATGTTTGAGTAGTCGAACCTATGGATTTTCTTTTATTTTGTAATTCCTTTTGAACCATTTGTACCAAATATTTCTTAACGTCACCATATTTTTTTATTTCAAAAATTGGATCATCACTTTTCAAATTGTAGTTGATATTGTCTAAAATATATCTTTTGAGCAGATCTGGTGTTAACTTTTCCTGTTCTTTTAAAAAATGTTCAATTGCCCTTATTGTGGCTGCCTTAATTTCATTATCCAATGAATTGCTTATCCGTAACAACCGATTTCTTTCACGATAAACTAATGTGCGTTGAATTCTCATACTTTCATCAAACTCAAGAGCATTTAATCTTGAAATACGCCCTTGACTTTCTTCTGAAAATTGCGCCTTGTTTACTACCACCTTAAACCGATGTTGTGTTAATTCTCGTGGTTGTAAATCTGTTGCTGTTAAATTAATTTGATCTGCGAACCGCTCATAATATCTATGTATACGTTCAGATCCTCGCTTTATAACAATATCATCTTCTAAACTAACAAAAAATTGACTAAATCCTGGGTCCCCTTGACGTCCTGAACGTCCTCGAAGCTGTAAATCAATCCGTTTACTAGTCATTCGTTCTGTTCCTATGACAGCTAGTCCGCCTAATTCAGCAACACCGTGACCTAATTTAATATCTGTTCCTCTACCGGCCATTGCCGTTGCAATAGTAACTGCTCCTAATTGTCCCGCTTCTGCAATAATTGTAGCTTCTTTAGCCGTATTTCGTGCATTCAAAACATTATGTGGAATACCCTCGTGCAATAACATTTGAGAATAAATTTCAGATATTTCTACTGAACCGGTTGCCAATAGAACTGGCTGTCGCTTCTGGTAACATTTTTTGACTAAATCCAATGACGCATATAGCTTTTCGGGTAATGTAACGTAAATTTTGTCTGGTAAATCTTTCCTAATCACGGGTTTATGTGTCGGAATGACAACAACAGACATGTTATATGTTTCAATAAATTCTTCCTCGTTGGTTTTCCCAGTTCCTGTCATTCCTGCCAATTTTTTGAACATTCTAAATAAATTTTGGTAAGTAATGGATGCCATTGAACGCGTTTGTTGACTAATGACAACGTGCTCTTTAGCTTCAATTGCTTGATGTAAACCAGACTGTAATTTTGTTCCAGCCATAATTCGACCGTTTTTAATATCTAAAAGTTTAATCTCTCCGTCATCGATTACATAATCTTTATTAATTTTGAATAACTCATTAGCTTGTAAAGCCAACTCAATATGTCGAACTAATAAGAAATTTTCTGATGAAAATAATTTCTTTTTTTCAAAAAAGCGCTGTGCTTCATATATACCTTGACTTGTTAACCAAACATGCTTACGTTCCTCGTCTAATTTATATTCTTTGTTTTCAGAAAGAGTTGAGACAAATTGGTTGGCAATATTAAAAAGATTGGATTGTACACGAGGAGGTCCAGAAATAATCAGTGGTGTTTGCGCAAAATCTAATAAAATTGCATCTACCTCATCTAAAATAGCAAAATTAAATGGACGCATAAACTGTTTTTCTTGGTTATCAACTAAGTTTTCTTGTAGGTAGTCGAATCCAACAGCATCATTTGTTGTATATAGAATGTCGGCCTGATACATTTTCTTTTTTTCTTCAACTGTATACTTGTAATTGACATCTTCGCTTACACCCACCTCAACAGTAAGCCCCAACCATTGGTATACTTTCCCAAGTTCATTAGCATCACGAATAGCTAAATAGCTATTTGTGGTAATTAGCATAATTCCTTTTCCTGTTAAGGCATTTAGATAAATAGGTAGTGTGGCTGTTAATGTTTTACCCTCTCCTGTCTTCATCTCTGCGATATTTCCTTGGTGAAGCACGATGCCTCCCATTACCTGAACATCATAAGGAAACTTTCCAAGAACTCTTTTATCTGCTTCTCGAATCGTAGCAAATGCTTGTGGCAATATATCATCCAAATTTGCCCCATCATTTAGCCGTTTTTTAAGTAAACTAGTTTGTTTTTTGAGTTCAACATCGGTCATATTAGACATTGGCATTGTCCACTTATTCACCTGCTTTAAAATTTTTTTTACTTTTTTCAGGCGCATACTATCGATACTGAACATATTTTTCCTTTCAATTATTGACTAAATTAAGATATTCTTGCAAACGTGATGAGGGATTTAATAGAGTTTTGACAAGTTCTAAACTAGGTTCCAAAGGTGGCACATGAGAATAAATATGTACTGAAGTATTACTTGAATTCAATTTTTCTTGCTCAAATTTTTGATAACCGTCTGTATATAACATGTCTCTGCTCAAACTTAATTGCCCACAATCAGAGGTAATGTAGGCTTCTCCACGAGTGGTTTTATTTGAATAATACGCGGCAGCCGTACTAGAAATCGGTCCATATCCAATAAAATGAACACTAGAAATTTCGTAATTTTTCTGTAATTTTGCAATCATTCCCAGTATTTTTTTCTCATATTCATTACTCATGTAAAAGTGTGCATATAATTTGCTGCTCGTCACTAGTACCACATCAGAAAACTGCTCGATTATGTGTTTTGGAATTATTGCTGTATTGCCAATTACCGGTTCAGCAAATAGTATTTGTAATCTTTGTGACTCGGATTTTTCATTTAAAATATTAGATACAAATAGTCCATCATATTCAAAAAATCTATTTTTAATAATAAATTCATCATTTGTAATGACTAAATTATGAAAAATAATTTCTTGTAAACCGCCGTTAATTAGAGATAATTCATAGTAATGTGCATCACTAGGATAGACAAAAGAACCTTGTTTATCTTTTATTGTCACTACTTCTATCAAATTCTCATAACGATCATAAAACTTAAATTGAATATACAAAGTATTTTGAGGTGTAGTCGCTGCATCAATTTTTATATTATACTTATAGCCCTTCTCAAGCATTGGTAATTGGCTTGCAGAACGATATGTTTGATAGTTACCTAAAGAAGTCCATGAATGAATACAGCTACCAGAAGGAAATAAATTATTTTCAAAAATAACATGGTTCTTTGTTAAATAATTTATACTGGATCCATACATATACGTCTTTCCAATATTTTGTTGCCAATAAATAATAAAATTTTGATCAATCATACTTTGTTGTCACTTTCTTTGAAAATAATCCATTAATATTCGTTGATATTGAGAGAAAAACCAACTATTAATTGCAGGTGAATCATCATTGTGACGCCCTGAAATACCTTTACTAATCACAACAGCCTGACTATCACTTAAATTTGTCAGTAAATCGTGATAAGCGCTAGTGTCATAGTCATCATTTTTCATATAGGCGATAGCAAACATCGTTTGATTAAAATTAGCAGCATTAAATTTATCCCAAAATCGTCTATTCAACTTTTCTGCATGATTTGATGATGTACCACCTGTTTCAGAAAGTAATAGGTCTAATGACGTTGGAAAGCCATTTGGTCTGGTTAGTTTTTCATTTAAAGCAACATTACCCAAATTAACTAATGGTTTACCAACAATAACAGTCGACGGTTTCAAAATACTAGCATAGTATAATGCACCAAATGTACCCATAGATAGACCCGACAAAATCAATTGTTCATGTGTAAAAGCTAATTCTTTTAATTTTTGAAATATAATCGTTGAAATTTTCTGTTCAATTTGATTACTACCTAAGTAAAATGCACCTCCTTCTAATCGTGGATCTGTAATTAATAAAAAAGGAGCTCCCAACTTTTTCATCATCCAGTATCCTTCAAATCCTTCTGCCGAACGGTAACCAGAAAAATAAACGTTAAGTGGTGGTTTCATATCGCCCGGATGAAAATAAGTCATTATCTCTTCATGTTGATTATCAACCACACGTTCGCCTCCTAAAATAAATTGACCAAATTTTTTTCTGGAAAGACGATTATGAAGGTTCCCTATTTTAATTTCACCTTGACCTTGAACTTTTAAAGAAATAGCTAAATAATATGCTGACTTTGCATGATTTTCAATGAGTAAAGGAGAACTTAATTCCTTTCCTTCGACGGTCCATTGTTTCAGAATATTTGAACTACCCTGTTGAATCATTTTCACACTAAGTGCCATTAAAACATTAGGACTAGCTTCATATTCTAGCCATAATTCATGATTATATTCAGCATCAGCAGGAATATTATATTGCCATGATAAAATTGGCGTTAGTGATGATCCAAAATCTCCCATTAAAGTTAGATTAACATGACCATTATATTGAATTTTCCCTCTAAAACTTGGTGATATTTGAACATGTTCAATGTTAAGTTTATCCCCGTACTGTCCGACAAAAAAATATTTAGTAAGATCATATATAACTTTATTCATGTCAACCATAGCAATTTTTTGTGCCTTAAATTTATCAAGTAATTCAGACAAATGATGGTCTTCAATTATTTGACTTTCGTCAATTAAAACTGCGTATGGCTTTGCTATTTTAAAAATCATCTCATAGTCGCGCAGGCTAGCAAGCTCGGTTAATAAAATCACATCAAAATCTATATTTTTATCTTTATTTTTCAACAGATTATTAATATAAACAGAGACGTTTTCGTTAGACGTAAAAGACCATTCAACTGGCTTGTCTACTAGTTCACTTTTTTTACTCCAATTATTGGTCCCAACTTGTAAAACCTTAATGATTTTTTTATCCATCGTTTTCACCCAACACACTTTTCCACCGCTTGACAATTGCACCATTTGTATATTGACTTATTTGTTTTACGGAATAGACTAATGACTCATTCCAATGACGTAAGCCATCCAAATAATATTCAATTGCTTCGTGTAGTTCTGATAAATCTTGAATGATCAAACCGTTTTTTTTATTATTAATGTAGGGTGACTTTGTTAAGTTGATTTGTGGAATACCAGCACTTATACCAGCAATTTGTATATAAACATTAGGTATCTGGTTAATATCAATAATCAAACGAGCCGACTCAAAAGCTTGAATAATATCAATTTCTGTTTGAGTTTGAATTACATTAATTCGCCTGTACAATTCAATAATTGCCCCCTGTTGGTCAATTATATTGTCATCATTACCAATATATTGGTCTATTTTATTTTCACCACTCTCATCATCAATCTGTACACATTTTAGAACAACATGATAATTCAGATGAAAATATTTTGCCAACGCTTCCACGACATGATACTCAAGTTTCTTAATATTCTGTTGTTCTGCACAAACAATATCTAAATAAATTAATTTGTTTTTTATCATACAATTTATTATGGTATTCAAGACATATTCCAGATTATTATACGAAGATGGCTGTATTGGAAGAAATATTTTTAATTCCTTATGTTGTTGACTATTTCCTAATTGAAATCTGGTATCATATGGTGATAAATGTTGTAACTTATTTTCAGCTACATACATTTCTGATGAAACAATCAATTTTTTTATGTTTTCCATCTGTTCCTGAGTGTCAACAACAGCCAAATCAACAACAGATAATTCATCTAATAATCTTTGCTGACTATTTTGATAAATATATCTGTCCTTAAAAAAAGACAGCACAATTTTTTTTGGGCGTTGTTTTAAATTGAGTAATAATTGATTATATTTCGTATTAGCTGCAATAACTAATACAGAATTTTTTAGTCCATTTTCCTGTTCAAAGTGCTTTGTGAGAAGTTCTTGTATTAACTCGTTCAAGTTAACATAGCTTTCTTTTTCGAATCCATTATTCACCTGAGCATTTACGATTACTGATTCTGAATTAGTCAAATATTTTATACGTACTTGCCATATACCGGTTAAGTCAAGATAATCTTGGTAATCTTTTTCACCATTTTTAAAATAAATGATACTAGATACAAAACCACGATCATCAAAAATAAGCTTTTTTTCAATCTTTTCGTTGTCAAAATAGTTTATTTCTGATAATTGCCCTTCAATTCCAAAGGAGATACTTGCATATAATTTTTGGTCAATTACAATGTTAATTCTAAATGGTGTATAAACAAACTCAGCTTCTTTAGGCCAACTAAAATCAGTAAAATCTAGAATTTTATTCCTTACATTTTTGACGCTCTGTATTTCATCAAAAATAGACCAATATTTATCTGATGATAAGTTTTGTTGATGAAGAAAACATCTCATTTGTGGAGAATAATCAAGAATAATGGTCTGTGTGTCTTCCTGAACAGTTTCAAACATTCTAATTTGATTAACAGTATCATCAAAAGCCGTTGACGCATTTATTTTTTCCCAATATGGCACAAAATAAAACATATTCGTTACCCCATTTCTAACAAAATTTATCTGAATTTGTAAAATTAAAATTATTCTTCAAAAAATAACGAACTATAGTTATTTTTGGTTAACAATGCAGTTATTTGATCATTAATATTAACTATTAAACTAACCAATATCACAACAGAACCCGCTGTAAGTGCGTATTGTGTATATTGTTGATCAATACCACCAAAGTATAATGGGCACCCAGCTACAGCAATCATGTATATAGCACCAACTGATGACAATCTAAACACTATTTTTGTAAGATAACTTCTTGTTTCTTCACCTGGCTTAACGTTATCAATATAGTCCCCACTTTGCTGTAAATCTTCAGAAATTTGATCCGGGTTGATATTAATAAATGCAAAACCAATCGATAAAACAAAAAGAATAATAATATAAAGTGTCACACCAATAGGGTGTGTAACAGTAGTATTCATTATTAGATACATGACTATGTCATTATTGGGCATCCAGTAATTTAGTGCCTGCAAAATATACTGTGGTAAAACAAGTAAAGTCATACTATACATCAGTGGCATACCTCCAGCTGGATTAATTTGAATCGGCAGATATGATTTATGATAAAAATCATTATTAATCATAATTTTTCGAATCGGAATTTTTCGTTGTGCTCGTTGAAATGAAACTGTTAGTAAAACTAAAAATAATATACCAATAGCAATTACTAATGTTTTAATCACAGCAGTATTATTAATACCCGAACGGAAATTCTCGATAAAGTACATGCTAATATTTTCAGGCCAATTGATTATCATACTAGCTAAAATTAATATAGTTGGCCCACCAATACCCAAAATTTCATTCATAGTGGACAACCAAATTAAAAATACAGCACCAATTACCATAATTAAACTAATTGTCAATATAGAACCAAATTCCGTATGCCCAAAGACACTTATTTTTTTACTAATCTCGACATTATTAACTATTGCTATGGATTGTATAAATCCAATAACTATCGCCAAAATAATTTTGTAAAGAAATGCGCGTTCTGATGGTATTTTTTTGAAATCAAATCCTCTTATTAATGCAAGTACACGCCATAAAATTAATGCTGACATCCAAGGACCTAATCCCAAAGCAAACAAAGACATTCGACTCAAATCGCCGCCCGTTGCCCCGCTTACAGTTTGAAGCAAATACTGATTATTAAAAAAGTTTACTAATTGTTTTACATTCACTCCTGGAATTAATATATTTCTCCCAATTAAAAATATAAAAATAATCAAGGCAGTCCAGGAAATTTTTTTTTGCAGTAAATGAATATTGTCGATATTCTTCCCCTTCAAGATAGTCTCCTCAGTTAAATAATATAAATTATTAATTATATGTACTGCCGAAAGAATACTGCATATTGCAGAATTCTTTCGGCATTTTTTTGAGCCAAAATTTCTAAAAGCTTTTACTTCTTACGTTTATTCTTCTTTGACTTTTTTGCCACAGTGGCCGTAGCTAATAATCCTAACCCAATAATCGCGGTATTATTGTTATCTTCAGTTCCCGTATTGGGTAATGTGGGATCTGAAGGATGTTGATGATTTTTATTTTCAGAGCCGGATACAGATTCACTTGTGCTTACTGATTCAGAGCCAGATATAGATTCACTTGTACTTACTGATTCAGAGCCGGATACAGATTCGCTTGTGCTTACTGATTCTGAACCAGATACAGATTCACTTGTACTTACTGATTCAGAGCCGGATATAGATTCGCTTGTGCTTACTGATTCTGAACCAGATACAGATTCGCTTGTGCTTACTGATTCAGAGCCAGATATAGATTCGCTTGTGCTTACTGATTCAGAGCCGGATACAGATTCACTTGTGCTTACTGATTCAGAGCCGGATACAGATTCACTTGTACTTGCTGATTCTGAACTGGATACAGATTCACTTATACTTACTGATTCAGAGCCAGATATAGATTCACTTGTACTTACTGATTCAGAGCCGGATACAGATTCACTTGTGCTTACTGATTCAGAGCCGGATACAGATTCACTTGTGCTTACTGATTCTGAACCAGATATAGATTCGCTTGTACTTACTGATTCAGAGCCAGATATAGATTCACTTGTACTTACTGATTCAGAGCCGGATACAGATTCACTTGTACTTACTGATTCAGAGCCGGATACAGATTCGCTTGTGCTTACTGATTCAGAGCCGGATACAGATTCACTTGTGCTTACTGATTCAGAGCCGGATACAGATTCACTTGTGCTTACTGATTCAGAGCCGGATACAGATTCACTTGTGCTTACTGATTCAGAGCCGGAAATAGATTCACTTGTACTTACTGATTCAGAGCCAGATATAGATTCACTTGTACTTACTGATTCAGAGCCGGATACAGATTCACTTATACTTGCTGATTCTGAACTGGATACAGATTCACTTATACTTACTGATTCAGAGCCAGATATAGATTCACTTGTACTTACTGATTCTGAACCAGATATAGATTCACTTGTGCTTACTGATTCAGAGCCGGATACAGATTCACTTGTACTTACTGATTCAGAGCCGGATACAGATTCACTTGTACTTGCTGATTCTGAACTGGATACAGATTCACTTGTACTTACTGATTCAGAGCCGGATACAGATTCACTTGTACTTGCTGATTCTGAACTGGATACAGATTCACTTATACTTACTGATTCAGAGCCAGATATAGATTCACTTGTACTTACTGATTCTGAACCAGATATAGATTCACTTGTGCTTACTGATTCAGAGCCGGATACAGATTCACTTGTACTTACTGATTCAGAGCCGGATACAGATTCGCTTGTGCTTACTGATTCTGAACCAGATATAGATTCGCTTGTACTTACTGATTCAGATTCGCTTGTGCTTACTGATTCAGAGCCGGATACAGATTCACTTGTGCTTACTGATTCAGAGCCAGATATAGATTCACTTGTACTTACTGATTCTGAACCAGATATAGATTCACTTGTGCTTACTGATTCAGAGCCGGATACAGATTCACTTGTACTTACTGATTCAGAGCCGGATACAGATTCGCTTGTGCTTACTGATTCTGAACCAGATATAGATTCGCTTGTACTTACTGATTCAGATTCGCTTGTGCTTACTGATTCTGAACCAGATATAGATTCGCTTGTACTTACTGATTCAGAGCCGGATACAGATTCACTTGTGCTTACTGATTCTGAACCAGATATAGATTCACTTGTGCTTACTGATTCAGAGCCGGAAATAGATTCACTTGTACTTGCTGATTCTGAACTGGATACAGATTCACTTATACTTACTGATTCAGAGCCGGATACAGATTCACTTGTGCTTACTGATTCAGAGCCGGATACAGATTCACTTGTGCTTACTGATTCAGAGCCGGAAATAGATTCACTTGTACTTACTGATTCAGAGCCGGATACAGATTCGCTTGTACTTACTGATTCAGAGCCAGATATAGATTCACTTGTACTTACTGATTCAGAGCCGGATACAGATTCACTTGTACTTGCTGATTCTGAACTGGATACAGATTCACTTATACTTACTGATTCAGAGCCAGATATAGATTCACTTGTACTTACTGATTCAGAGCCGGATACAGATTCACTTGTACTTGCTGATTCTGAACTGGATACAGATTCACTTGTACTTACTGATTCAGAGCCGGATACAGATTCGCTTGTGCTTACTGATTCTGAACCAGATATAGATTCGCTTGTACTTACTGATTCAGAGCCGGATACAGATTCACTTGTACTTGCTGATTCTGAACTGGATACAGATTCACTTATACTTACTGATTCAGAGCCAGATATAGATTCACTTGTACTTACTGATTCTGAACCAGATATAGATTCACTTGTGCTTACTGATTCAGAGCCGGATACAGATTCACTTGTACTTACTGATTCAGAGCCGGATACAGATTCGCTTGTGCTTACTGATTCTGAACCAGATATAGATTCGCTTGTACTTACTGATTCAGATTCGCTTGTGCTTACTGATTCAGAGCCGGATACAGATTCACTTGTGCTTACTGATTCAGAGCCAGATATAGATTCACTTGTACTTACTGATTCTGAACCAGATATAGATTCACTTGTGCTTACTGATTCAGAGCCGGATACAGATTCACTTGTACTTACTGATTCAGAGCCGGATACAGATTCGCTTGTGCTTACTGATTCTGAACCAGATATAGATTCGCTTGTACTTACTGATTCAGATTCGCTTGTGCTTACTGATTCAGAGCCGGATACAGATTCACTTGTGCTTACTGATTCAGAGCCGGATACAGATTCGCTTGTACTTACTGATTCAGAGCCAGATATAGATTCACTTGTACTTACTGATTCAGAGCCGGATACAGATTCACTTGTACTTGCTGATTCTGAACTGGATACAGATTCACTTATACTTACTGATTCAGAGCCAGATATAGATTCACTTGTACTTACTGATTCTGAACCAGATATAGATTCACTTGTGCTTACTGATTCAGAGCCGGATACAGATTCACTTGTACTTACTGATTCAGAGCCGGATACAGATTCGCTTGTGCTTACTGATTCTGAACCAGATATAGATTCGCTTGTACTTACTGATTCAGAGCCGGATACAGATTCACTTGTACTTGCTGATTCTGAACTGGATACAGATTCACTTATACTTACTGATTCAGAGCCAGATATAGATTCACTTGTACTTACTGATTCTGAACCAGATATAGATTCACTTGTGCTTACTGATTCAGAGCCGGATACAGATTCACTTGTACTTACTGATTCAGAGCCGGATACAGATTCGCTTGTGCTTACTGATTCTGAACCAGATATAGATTCGCTTGTACTTACTGATTCAGATTCGCTTGTGCTTACTGATTCAGAGCCGGATACAGATTCACTTGTGCTTACTGATTCAGAGCCAGATATAGATTCACTTGTACTTACTGATTCTGAACCAGATATAGATTCACTTGTGCTTACTGATTCAGAGCCGGATACAGATTCACTTGTACTTACTGATTCAGAGCCGGATACAGATTCGCTTGTGCTTACTGATTCTGAACCAGATATAGATTCGCTTGTACTTACTGATTCAGATTCGCTTGTGCTTACTGATTCAGAGCCGGATACAGATTCACTTGTGCTTACTGATTCAGAGCCGGATACAGATTCGCTTGTACTTACTGATTCAGAGCCAGATATAGATTCACTTGTACTTACTGATTCAGAGCCGGATACAGATTCACTTGTACTTGCTGATTCTGAACTGGATACAGATTCACTTATACTTACTGATTCAGAGCCAGATATAGATTCACTTGTACTTACTGATTCTGAACCAGATATAGATTCACTTGTGCTTACTGATTCAGAGCCGGATACAGATTCACTTGTACTTACTGATTCAGAGCCGGATACAGATTCGCTTGTGCTTACTGATTCTGAACCAGATATAGATTCGCTTGTACTTACTGATTCAGAGCCGGATACAGATTCACTTGTGCTTACTGATTCAGAGCCGGATACAGATTCACTTATACTTACTGATTCAGAGCCAGATATAGATTCACTTGTACTTACTGATTCTGAACCAGATATAGATTCACTTGTGCTTACTGATTCAGAGCCGGATACAGATTCACTTGTACTTACTGATTCAGAGCCGGATACAGATTCGCTTGTGCTTACTGATTCTGAACCAGATATAGATTCGCTTGTACTTACTGATTCAGATTCGCTTGTGCTTACTGATTCAGAGCCGGATACAGATTCACTTGTGCTTACTGATTCAGAGCCAGATATAGATTCACTTGTACTTACTGATTCTGAACCAGATATAGATTCACTTGTGCTTACTGATTCAGAGCCGGATACAGATTCACTTGTACTTACTGATTCAGAGCCGGATACAGATTCACTTGTACTTACTGATTCAGAGCCGGATACAGATTCACTTGTGCTTACTGATTCAGAGCCGGATACAGATTCACTTGTGCTTACTGATTCTGAACCAGATATAGATTCGCTTGTGCTTACTGATTCTGAACCAGATATAGATTCGCTTGTACTTACTGATTCAGAGCCGGATACAGATTCACTTGTGCTTACTGATTCTGAACCAGATATAGATTCACTTGTGCTTACTGATTCAGAGCCGGAAATAGATTCACTTGTACTTACTGATTCAGAGCCAGATATAGATTCACTTGTACTTACTGATTCAGAGCCGGATACAGATTCACTTGTACTTGCTGATTCTGAACTGGATACAGATTCACTTATACTTACTGATTCAGAGCCAGATATAGATTCACTTGTACTTACTGATTCTGAACCAGATATTGATTCACTTGTGCTTACTGATTCAGAGCCGGATACAGATTCACTTGTACTTACTGATTCAGAGCCGGATACAGATTCGCTTGTGCTTACTGATTCAGAGCCAGATACAGATTCACTTGTACTTACTGATTCAGAGCCGGATATTGATTCACTTGTACTTACTGATTCAGATACTACTTCGCTCGTACTTACTGATGAAGAATTTGATATTGACTCGCTCGTACTTACTGACTCACTAGTACTCATAGAAACAGGATCTTTTTCGTAAGTAACTATTGTATCAACAGATAGGTTATTTGGCATAGTACCATTTTTAATGGCATTAATATCAACAGTGTTACCGTTACTATCCTTCGCGGTAACTATATATCCTGATTTATCAGGAACTGTATTTGTTGGATAATATGCTTTTGTCGCATCTGTTGCGTCATTTACATATTGAGTTTCATCAAGAATAGTACCATCCTCATCCTGAACGATAAGATTGCCTAGCTTTTTATATTGATATTGTATATCCTTTGTCTGTTGTATATAGGGATTTGTAATGTAGTATCTGTTATTATAAACAGCTGTTTGCCCTGGAGCAAGAGTATAACTTGCAGCTTGAACACCGTTATTATAAACAATAGCCTGCATCGTTCCATCTTCAGCTGTTTGCGTATAAACAACACTCGTGCCATCATGATAATTTTTTTCATACTGAGCACCAATAGTTCCAAACTGTGACATAGTTCCGGATCCGTTATTATTGACGTCATCTGAATAGTATCCATTAATTACTTGACCAGAAGATGTTGTATAAGTTTGACCTGTCCAACCTTGTTGCGTTACATCATTGACACCACTAATAGGTTGACCGCTCTCATCTACATAGCTAGTTGTTTGCGTAACATTTTTAGGGACAAAATTTGTTACTGTACCATAATTATTATCTGCAGCAACAAAATTTACGTAGCTGTTGTGGAGGGTATAAGTAGCTGTAGAGGTTGATTTTACAACTAACGAATAGTTACCACCTATACCATCATAGTAGTATCTAATTCCTGAAAATGAGGAAACAATGGCCTGATCACCTTGGTTAAGTGTTAACGTACTTGTTGCGCCGTTCGATTTTATTTCCTGAACGTATAGCTGACCAGAACCATTACGATCAATTGAAATAGAGATGTTTCCGGCCTTAGTACTGCCACTATAAACTGTTAACCATTCAAAATCATATTTATTCGCATTATCAGAATTTCGTGGCATGTCACTTGGATATTTCGGATCATTAACAGAAAAACCACTTGGGTCTGTTTCCGCTGCAAAAGTTGTGACTAAAGTCCTTGTAGTAGCAGGAGAAGCTGTTGCACTAGCGTTACTATTTGTCGAAATTGAATTTGATTCACTGCTACTCAACAAATCAGTAGTTGATTCCAACATTGATTTCGAAATTGTCTCACTAATACTTATTGATTCGGATGTCGAAAATGATTCACTATCGATGTTCAACCCAGAAGTTGAGGCTGACTCACTCACACTTACTGATTCAGATGTCGAAAATGAATTGCTCGTGCTCATCGATTCAGCAGTATATGCTGATTCACTTCCGATGTTCAGTTCGGAAGTTGAGGCTGACTCGCTCATACTTACTGATTCGGATGTCGAAAATGAATTGCTCGTGCTTATCGATTCGGAAGTTGATACTGATTCATTATTAGTACTATTCATATTTACTTCAGATGTAGCACTACCTTGTATAGTCACAACATCTTTATCAGCAACAGTCCCAGTGTTATCTACACTTTTTTCTGTTGCCGTATTATTTGTGTCGGCAGACACGTCTTGAGTTACAACTACAGAGCCCCCTAATAATGCACTGAATGCTGCTAATCCTTTTATTACTGTATCTTCAACATGATGACTACCCTCTAATTGTGTTGATATATCAGCTTTGTTAGAAAAACGAGTCCACATTAAAAACTTAGATATACCAGAAGTGACCCAATTTTTACCATCTTTATACATTTTGAAATGTGTAACTGGTTCTGCTTCTTGATAATTTATTTTTCTTTTTTTCATCTTTTCTCCTTAAAAGTTATGAAAATACCCCATTGATAGTAGAATTATCTCCCAAATAATCTTCTTTTTCATGATAAAAAAAGGTATTTTATATCAAAAAAAGGTATTTTATTTATTGATGTTATATTTATTACTTAATAGTTTTATACAATTATGAATAAATACATTTATAAAGAAAGAACAAATTTTAATAACACGTTTAATGACTAAATGTAATTTCCGGGAGAAGTAATGAAAGATATTAAAAAGTTAGCAAACATTTTAAATGCTGATGTTATTTTGATTGACATTGCCACAAAACAAGTAAATTACTTAGATGAATCTACTAATAATTCCAATAAAAATGTTGTGAATTTATTAATTGATAATATTGAGCTGCTCACAAATCACATTTATCAATCGCTAGACTATAATTCTGGTCATATTTTAACTTGCCATGTCAATGAAGAAAGCATCGTTTGCTTCTCTTTTAAATACGACGACCCACTATCAACGAATAGTGAGCTAATGATGTTACATTCTCTTTCAAATCTAAAATCCATTTCTCAAATCATTTATACTTTATATAATTCTAACGATGCGCCAGAAGAAGAGGTCCACATTACAAAGTTTTCAGATAAGCTTCACATCAAAAAAGAGAGCAATGAATCCTTTAATCCAAAAATTTTTTTTAATACAGAAACCGATATTATCAAGTCAATTGTTTATTCACGTAAAGCCAATTTGATCACAGCGCTTGAAAAGATGTCACGTTTAAAAATAATCGGTGAACGTTTCGCCTCTAACAACATGATTAGAGGCGAAAAAGACACGCTTATTTCCTATGTTTCCGTTTTAAACCGAGCGATTATCCAGTGGGGGTACCCTGTCGAGTCAGCATTTCAATTGCACAATGAACTTGTGCAAGAAATTGAACTATCTCCTCAGTTTCTGAATTTTTTTCAAGTTATTAGAGAAGTTACTTGGCATTATTTTAAAATTGTTCAGAACCATAGAGTTCATAATTTCTTACCACTTCATCAAAGAATTAAACAATATATAAAGGAGCATATTAGCGAAAACATTACACTTGATGATATTGCTACCGCACTGAATGCTTCGAAAAAGACGTTGAATCCAGCGTTCAAAAAGGAGTATAAAATAACGATTACTCAATTCATTAGGCAAATCAAAATAGATACGGCAAAAGAGTTGTTAATTGCTTCGAACCTCACATTACTGGAAATTTCAAATTTACTATCTTTTTCAACTGCAAGCTATTTTGTCAAAACTTTCAAAGAAATAACCGGAGTAACTCCTAATCATTTTCGCCAACACTTTTTTGATGAAGAACTTCATTTGTAAGTAATAGTCAATAAAAAAGATGTGTATACTCGTTTTATAAAAACGAGTATACACATCTCCAAAAAATTACTATTAAAAAATCAGCGTACTAACTTATCCCAAATCACAACTTCATTTTGTGCCAACGATTTAGGTACATCAATAATTCTTTGATTAGCACTACCTCTAAACTGTAATGTTAAATCTTTTTCTTCTTCCAAGAAGCGACCATCCACCAGAATATCTAGTAAGGATAATAGCCGCATCTTATCATAGGTCTCTTGTTCCAGCTCTTCCCATGTATAACCAGTCCACGACCAAATATCTTTCGAATGGCCAAATTCTTTCCGAATCCGACGGCAGAGCTGTAGACATACATCTGTATTTAAGAATGGTTCCCCACCTAACAGTGTCAACCCTTGGACGTAGTCTTGACTCAAATCTTCAATAATTTGGTCTTCCAGTTCCTGTGTGTAGGGCTGTCCAAAATGAAAATTTTGCGCGGCAACGTTGTAGCACCCGGGACATAAAAACAGGCAACCACTCACATATAAACTACAACGAACCCCTTCGCCATCAACAAAATTGAAGGCTTTATAGTCAGCGACATAATTTTGACTATACTTTTTCGCGGTCCATTCTTTGGGCATCGGATTGTTTGGTTTTCGCAAAGGTCGCGACATTTTCAATCATCTCCTTAGTTAAATTCTTTTGACGTGAAATTATTTCAACATGTCGACCATGGACCATTGGTCGTTGCTGAGGGTTTCCTAGATAGCCACACGTTCTTTTGACCACATCACACAATTCAGGATCATGGTTACCACACTCGGGACACATAAAGCCACGCGCTGTTGATTTGAATTCACCAGCAAAACCACACTTAAAACACTTGTCGATGCATGTGTTGGTTCCTAAATAGCCGACATGATCGTAGGCCCAATTCCAGACAGCTTCTAATGCTTGCGGGTTTTGTTTTAAGTTAGGATATTCACAATAGTGAATGAAACCGCCCGATGCATATTTTGGAAACGTCTCTTCAAATGATATTTTTTCAAATGGTGTTGGATGCTTTCTAACATCATAATGGAAGCTATTGGTATAGTACTGCTTGTCAGTAATATCAGGCACATCCCCAAATTTTTCTTGGTCAAGATGGCAAAACGTATCGGTCAAAGATTCGGCTGGTGTCGAATACAAACTATAGTGATAACCACTCTCTGCTTCCCATTCTTGACAATAATCATGCATTTTTTTAACAACTGTTTCAGCAAATTGATGTGCTTCAGGATTCTTTTCCCAGTCTGGGCCAAAGAATGCAATGCATGTTTCATAAACGCCCACATATCCTAATGAAATCGTAGCGCGACCGTTTTTAAACACTTCATCAACACTATCAGTAGCCTTCAATCTTTTGCCAAAGGCACCGTACATATACAGCAATGGTGCGTTTTCTGGTACAGCTTCTTTGGTACGTTCAATCCGGTAAGCTAGCGCATCATGGCATAACGCCATTTTTTCATCAAAAATCTTCCAGAATAGATTCATATCGCCCTTAGCAAACAGAGAAATACGTGGTAAGTTAACGGAAACAACACCCAAATTCATACGTCCAGAATTAACTTCAACGCCTGTTTCATCTTCCCAGCCTTGTAAGAATGAACGACAACCCATCGGTGTTTTGAAACTACCTGTCAATTCAACAATTTTATCGTACATTAATAAATCAGGATACATACGCTTAGTTGAACATTCCAAAGCTAATTGCTTAATATCATAGTTTGGATCTTCTGAACTAAAATTCAACCCCTTTTTCAAAGTAAAGATTAGTTTTGGAAAAATGGCCGTGCGACGTTCTTTTCCTAGTCCTTTAATACGAATCTGTAAAATAGCTTTCTGAATTTCCCGCTCTAACCAACTTGTTCCCAATCCAAAATTAACAGTTGTAAATGGTGTTTGTCCCTGAGAAGAGTACAACGTATTGATTTCATACTCCAGTCCTTGCATCGCATCATAAATATCTTTGCAAGTCTTTTCTTTGGCGTACTCTTCTTGTCGGTCAGCGTCAATCCATTTTTTGGCGTCAACAAGGTGCTTGTCATAGTTCATTTGTGCATAAGGCGCAAGTAACTGATCAATCCGATTAGCTGAACAACCACCATACTGTGAAGATGCAACGTTGGCAATAATTTGAGCCATTTGCGCAGTAGCAGTTTGAATAGAATGTGGTGAATCTACCCACGCATTTCCAATTTTATAGCCATTTGTTAACAAGTTTTCAAAATCAATCAAACAACAATTGGTAGCTGGTGTGACTGGTGAATAATCCAAATCATGCCAATGAATATCCCCACGTAAATGTGCTTTGGCTACCAAAGGTGGTAGCATTTGTAATCCTAACGCACGACTTGCTGCTCCCGCTTCCAAATCACGTTGCGTATTGAATACGCGACTATCCTTATTGGCATTTTCATGGACGACACTCTCATCTTGGGCAAAAAGTTTCTCTATCCGTTTTTGAACATCAGAAGCATCGGAGAATTTTTGTTGGTCTGCTACGTAGTATGAATTGTAAGCATCCACAGCATCCAACTGTTCATATTTTTTAAGTAAGGAAATTAACAAATTGCGAATTTCTATTGTTGTGATACTCGCTTGGTTCGCCAACATTTGATATAAATCACGGTTGATATCGTTGATAATATTTTCTGATAAATTGAGCTTCTCTAAAATGAAATTAATTTTATAAGCATAGAATTGTGTCCCCTCACCGCTATGCTTGATTACTGTTAAATCAGGTAACTTCATAAGTTTAATCGTATTGTTCATTACTAAACTATTTCCTCCAGTGCTATTTTTTTGAATTGCTATAACTTAAATACTACAACTATTTTTTCAATTAGAATAGGACAAAGAGTGTCCCGTTTTGGAATTTAATTTAGAAATCCACTGTTCAATAGTCCTAAAAGAATTAAGGCATTATAAAATTTAATCATCTCGTAAAATTATTACAAGAATTAAATATTTGAGTATGTCACTTCAATCAAGTTGTTACTTAAATTAATACTTATTAATTTAAGTAACAACTAAAAAATATTGTTATAATGGAAGGAAAGGACTTGAACATGTATTCTGATGACTCTCTGGTGCTCCATACGGATGCGTACCAAATTAATATGATTTATACTTACTGGAAACAAGGTATTGATCAAAAACCCGTTACTTTTGAAGCGTATTTCCGTAAAATGCCTTTCAATAATGGCTATGTTATTTTTAGTGGTTTAGAACGACTTGTCAAAATATTAAATCAACTGAAATTTACTGATGATGATATTGATTATTTGCAATCATTAGACTTATACGACACTAAATTTTTAACATACCTCAAAAACTGGCATTTAACTGCGACAATACGTTCGGCTTATGAGGGTGAAGTGATGTTCAACAATGAACCGCTTTTGCAAGTTGAAGGGCCTCTGGTCGATGCTCAATTGTTGGAAACCTTGCTGCTCAATATTATCAACTTTCAAACATTGATTGCTACTAAAGCGGCTCGTATTGCTAGTGTAACAAATGGTGACCCCTTGTTAGAGTTTGGTACACGTCGCGCTCAGGAACTGGACGCTGCGCTTTGGGGTACCCGTGCTGCTTTTATTGGTGGCTTTGATGCTACATCTAATGTTCGTGCAGGAAAACTATTCAATATTCCTATTTCCGGCACACATGCTCACGCGCTTGTTCAAGCTTACCATAACGATTATGATGCTTTTCATGCCTACGCAGCAACACATAAAAATGTTGTTTTTCTAGTGGATACATTTGATACACTAAAATCTGGTGTCCCAAACGCCATCAAAGTAGCCCGTGAATTTGGAGATAAGATTAATTTTCAAGGAGTTCGAATTGATTCAGGTGATATGGCGTACCTATCTAAAAAAGTTCGTATCATGTTAGATGAAGCAGGATTCACAAATGCCAAAATCTATGCATCAAATGATTTAGATGAAAACACCATTTTAAATCTTAAAATTCAGGGTGCAAAAATTGATGTCTGGGGAATTGGCACAAAATTAATCACAGCATATGATCAACCTGCCTTAGGTGCGGTGTACAAGATGGTTAGTATCGACGGCGATGACACGATTAAATTGTCAAACAACGTTGAAAAAATTTCAACCCCTGGAAAAAAGCAAGTTTGGCGAATAACAGATAGTAAAGATGGCAAATCTGAAGGTGATTATTTGACTTTCGATAATGAAAATCCAAGCCAATTGGAAACTTTGCACATGTTTGATCCCAATCATCCTGTTATTTCTAAGAACATTAAAAATTTCGACGCACAACCGATGCTACATGATATTTTTGTTAAGGGTAACCTAGTTTATGATTTGCCTGATATTATTACAATTAAAAACTACGCCAAACATTCATTAAACGATCTATGGGATGAGTATAAACGTATATTGAATCCTGAAACCTATCCTGTTGACTTATCTCAAAAGCTATATGATGCTAAAATGAATTTAATTCATGACATTCGAAACAATATACAGGAGATGACCAAATGAGACCTTTACAATCTAAAATAATTGCTGATCTGCACGTTCAGCCTGTTATTAACCCAAACCTTGAAATCAAGCGCTCTGTGAATTTTCTGAAACAATATCTCACTCACAGTGCTTACACCGGTTTAGCTATTGCAGTAAGTGGTGGTCAAGACTCCACACTTGCTGGTAAAATTGGCCAACTTGCTATTGCTGAACTACGAGCTGAAACGAATCAAAAATTCGAATTTGTGGCTATTAGGCAACCATACGGTGAACAACAAGATGAAAAGGATGCCCAAGACGCACTCGATTTTATCCAACCTGATTTAACAGTAACAACAAATATCAAAGATGCAACCAATGCTCTGGTAGATTCACTGCGTCTTGGTGGATTAACCGTTGATGACATGAGTCGCGGCTCAATTAAACCAAAAGTACGTATGATTGCCCAGTATGCTGTTGCTCGCGAGCATAATAGTGCCGTTATTGGAACTGATCATGCAGCTGAAGCCGTAGCTGGTTTCTTCACCAAGTATGGTGACGGCGGAACAGACATTAACCCTTTGTGGCGTCTAAATAAACGACAAGGAAGGCAGCTCCTGGAAGCATTACACGCCCCAAAGCATCTATACGACAAAGTACCTACTGCAGATCTTGAGGATGAACGCCCACAGTTACCTGATGAAGTTGCGCTGGGCGTTAGATACGATGTCATTGACGATTATTTGGAAGGCAAAGATGTTGCAAGCACTGATGCCGAACGAATAGAAGAAATGTATCTGACAACGCAACAAAAGCGTCACGAACCAATCACTATTTATGACACTTGGTTCTATTAACTCTAAAATTTGATCGTTATATCCCCGTATAACCACTAAAAAAGCCACAATATCATTATGTATTGTGGCTTTTTTAGTATTTACAAATTTAAATTATAAGTCAATTTTTCCAACGTAATGTAACTGAGGATCGTGAGACATGTCATTGGGATTTGTTCCCAAAACATTGACTGGCACAGGTTCGTTTAGTTTCTTATAGTAAGCAGCCCAAAAGTCAGAAATTGGTTTTCGTCTGTCTCCAAAAAACATTGGTTGCTCACTAAATTTGACAAAGTCTTCAAAGGCTATCACTACCAACTGTGAACAATAGAAGCTGTCCGTACCTGGCTGAAAAGAAAAGTTATAAGGTTTACCCAAATGCTTTTTAGCATTAATAATAATTTGCTTTGTATTTTTAACATTTGTGCGGTAAACATCAACACTTTTATTTTTCTCTAAAAAGCACTGAAGCGATTGTAAACAAACGCCTGAATCAGCTGTTGCATGAATGACAGTTTCTTCGTCGGCTAATATCGCGACATGAACAAAGTTTCCCGTTGATTCTGCAATACCTTCATCCAAATCGCTATGTCCATTTTTTACAAAAAGTAAATCTGCTTGTTTTAATTTCATAATCATAGTTTAACACATTTATTTACCAAAGCTTAATAACAAATAAACAGTATTGAATGAGTAGCATAACGACGCCAATAATTAGCCACCCAGAAACTTTTGTTGGAAATAGTCGGTGGTAACTACGGCTTTCACCTTCTTCAAAGCCATGAGAGGTCATAGCCATCGCTAAATTATTTGACCATATTAATGCTTGACTAATGGCTTTAAAATAAAGTTTAGGCGACCAAAAACTCAAATTCTCGCCTCGCATCAGCCCCACTGCCCGAATTGTTTTAACTGAATTTATAATTCGGGGAATAAAACTCAATGCACCCAGAATGCCATATACAAAGGTTGCGGACATTTTGACATTTTGTTCAAGAGAACGTAATAATTCGTACAAAACCATAGTCGACATAAATGCCGCACCCATGAATACATAAGCACCTACACGTGTGGTCATTACTAGTGCAAAATGTAATCGTTGTGATTCGTCTCCTGCACCAAAAAAATAAAATGATGTGAATGATCCGACTGCCGGCAAAATTGATACAATCAATAATCGAGCAAAAGTTTTCAAATGGCTTTTAGTCACTATTAAAATCAAAATACTAACAACAATTAAAAACAGATTGAGATAAACTGATTTTGTGAACGCAATTTCTATCGAAATAAGCAACACTAATAGTAATTTTTGTGTTTCATTCATGAATTAACTACACTTTCATATTTCAAACCATTTTGATCAAAGCGAACATGATAATCAATATATTGAATAATGCCGTGTGTTTGGTGTGAAATCATGATAATACTTTGTTCAAGGTCATTTGACGACTGTTTAATGATTTGCATGAGATGTTGAATAGAATTCGTATCCAATCCAGATAATGGCTCATCTAACAGCAAGGTATCGGGTGCAATAATTAACATAATCAGTATTTGTAGCTTTTTTTGTTCGCCACCTGATAATTCGTAAACACTATGCTTTCCAAGACCTATTAAATTTAACTTTTGGATGCACTGGTCAATCTTCTCATTCGTCCAATAATCAGCGTGATGGCTATGGGCTCTAGCCTGTTCAACTTCCTCAGAAACGGTAATGTTTAAAAATTGGTCAGCTGCATTTTGAAATACTAAACCAACTTTCCTAGCATATATTTTTTTACGAAGTTTATCGAGTAGCTTTCTTTGATACAACAACGAACCCTCATAATCGTGTAATCTTGCAAAAGTAAGCAGTAAGCTTGATTTCCCAATACCGTTGGGTCCAGTAATTAAGGTGATTTTATCTTTTGCCCATTCAAAACTGCTATTCTTCAAAATAGATTGTTTATCGTTTTTTACCGTCACATTTGCCATACTAAACACAGACTCATTGAAGTCATCATTAGTAACAATACTATCATTTACATCTTGTTTAAAAAAAGAAGACCAAACTGTAGAATTAACACAGGCTATATGTCGATTTTCAATACGATATAAATCTGTTATAAGATTTTCATATCCACTTGTGTCGTGATCTGAAACTAAAATGCCATGCCCCTGATCAACTAATTTTTTTAGCAATACTTGTAACTCCTGTCGATGTTCTGGATCAACGGCCGCAAAAGGTTCATCCAATAAAATAATTTCTGCGCCCATCGCTAATGTTTCAGCCAAAGCAACCTTTTGCAATTCGCCACCTGACAAGTATGAAAGTTCTCGGTGTCGTAGCGATTCAATGCCTACTTCTGATAAAGCAGAATTAATTCTCTTATCAATTTCCTCGGTAGTTAAAGATAAATTTTCTAACGAAAAAATCAATTCATCTTCTACACGATCCATGGCAAATTGTTGATCTGGATGCTGAAATAGCATGGCAACTTTTTTAGCACGATGGTTCGCTTTGATTTGAGCAATTGACTGATGATTCAAAGACACTTTCTGTGACAATTCGCCGCCATATTTAGGATATAATCCAGCTAAGGCAGTCATCAAAGTTGATTTGCCACATCCAGATGAACCAACTAATAATATAAATTGTTCTGGTCTAATCTCCAGCGAAATATCTTCTAAGATAATTTCATCGTCAAATTTAATATCCAAATGATTGGCCTTTAATTCTGTCATACTTTTATTGACCTTATCGATTTGTTTTTAATAATTTAGACTTCTCTAGCAAGTTGACAATCCAGTAAACTAATAGACCGGCAAAGAATGCAATTGAAATCCAGCGAACAATAAACAACCCAACTAGCATACCAAAATCAAATTGTAGATATCCGTCGTGGAATAATGACCAGATGAATGTCACGCATGTTCCGGTAAATGTTGATAAAATCAAACCCATTTTCCAGCTTTTATATCCTGTCAAGGTAAAACCAAGTTCTGATCCGATACCTTGAATAAATCCAGAAATTAGTGTTGCAACACCCCAATAGCCGCCCAACAAGGCTTCTCCAGTGGCGCCAAGCAATTCACCTATTAATCCCGCACCAACACGTTTCAATAAATAACTAGCCAATGGGGCTGCCATCATCCATGGCCCAATAGTGATTGCGATGGTATATTGGTGTAACCCAAGCGGAACTAAGACAGCATCAAGTGCTGTGTACACTGGATCCATAATAAAATAAATCACACCAAAGGCAATACCAATCAACGCCATTAAAATAACTTCTCGCAAAGACCACTTCCCTTTTGATCCCGCTGTTACTGTTTCTACTTGTTCCATAAACATCTCTCCTCTTGTTTCGAGGTCGTATGTTTCGATAAAATACCTTTTATAGTTATAAGTGTCTATACAAAAAGCCACCAACCACAAAAGAATTTAGTGATTGATGGCATCAAAAAGACATCTTAATCTAACTTATTCTTCCTTCGCAGGTATTAACCTGACAGGTTCAATGGGTATTATCTCAACCTTACGGTACCCCAGATAAAATATTAACTTCGTGGATCAGTATAACCCATTCTAATTTTAAATGCAAAAAAATTTCTAGCCCATTAACTGCGCTATAAAACCATTTGCAATTTTAATTTTTCAGTGCTATGCTAATCACATTAAAAAAATATATGCTGTCCACTAGGGGTGCCTTCTTGGCTGAGATGATATTACTTATCAATCCCTTCGAACCTGATCTAGTCAATGCTAGCGTAGGAAAGTGGTATTCTTTTTACAAAAGATACTCTTTTTTGCCTGGTCAAGAGAGAGTTTTTTTGTTGGACATGTAAACATTTTAGGAGAAATTATGTTTTCAGAAGAATTACGCACCCAAGCTGCACCAATTATGACAGCCATTCATGGTCACGCATTTGTTCGTGGCATTGCGGACGGTCACGTTCCCCGAGAAGCTTTAATTTTTTACGTTGAACAAGATTTCCAATATCTTAGTGAATTCATCAAAATTTATGCCAATGCCATTACCAAATTAACTAATCGTAATGAAATGAAATTTTTTGCTGATTCAATTGATTTCATTTTAAATAGCGAAATTCATCCCCATCATGTTTTTTGTGAGGTTGCCGGTGTTGAATATGAAAAATTGCAACACGCCACACCAACACCTAAAGCATACCTATACGAATCACATATGTATCGCGCGGCTGACACCGGCTCCTTATTAAATATTCTAGCTGCTTTTCAGGCATGCCCTTGGACCTATAATGAAATTGCAAAAAAACAAGTTCAAGAGAAAGCGAACACAAATGATAACCCATTCAAAAGCTGGATTGATTTTTATGATAATACAGATGATGATTCGGAAGTTTCACTATCCGATAAAATCTTTGAATGGATAGATCGCTTAGCAGAAAATGCAACAACTCAACAACGCCAACAGGCAAAACAGTTTTTTCTTAAAAGTTGTGAATTAGAATGGCAGTTCTGGGAACAAGCCTACCACCAAGAAGACTGGCGCTTCAAAGATGTATTAAATCAGGCAAGCATTTTGTAAAGAAGTGAAATTTAATAACACAAAATTATTTGTTTGTAGCTTTCAAAAAAGCCAATTTTAATTCAGCATTGTCTTCTGGTGTACCTAACGCAATACGAATCCACTCAGGATTAAGTCGATCGTTGACTTGGAAACCTTGTTCTAATAATTTTTGACCAACCTTTTTCGTCTCGCCAACCTTTATCCAAATAAAATTAGCCTGTGATTCATAAAACTTAAACTTGTTTTGAATCAAAAATTCTTGGAACTTTTGGCGCTCTACTTGAAAACGTTGGGCATTTTTCTGTAAGTATTCTTGATCCAATACAGCAGCCGTGCCACCAGCAATCTGATAGGTTGATAAGTTATACGGTAAACGGACTGCTTGCATCGCACTATAAAGGGGATCTTGCATAATGCCATATCCAACACGTAAATTAGCTAGACCATATGCCTTTGATAAGGTACGTAGCACAACCAAGTTTGTATACTCAGCTACCAAAGGTGCCATAGTAGCATCAGGTTCATCTACAAAATCATAGTAGGCTTCGTCTACTACTAATGTAATATTTACTGGTAGCTTGTCCAAAAAGCGCTTAATGGAGCCGATTGTTTCGAATACTCCTGTTGGATTGTTGGGATTAGCTATCCATACCATAGCGGTTTTATCATCAATAGCATCTAAAATCGCATCAAAATCAACATGCCCATTATCAACATTAACGGGTATTTTTTTTGTTGTAGACTGTTCGATTTGTGCATGCATCGCATATTCACCAAATGTCGGATTGGGAATAATAATATTTGATTCTGGTTCCAACACAACACGAGTCAACAGCTCAATCAATTCATCTGCGCCAGCACCAAATACCAAATGTTGTGGATCAACGTGATTTAACTTAGCTACTGCTGCACGTAGTTCTGTCGCTTGCCCATCTGGATAATAACCTAAAACATCATCTGAAACAGCTCGTACAGCTTGAGCAACTTTTGGTGATGGACCATACACAGACTCGTTGGCTGATAAGCGAGCTAAATGTTGCAAGCCATACTTTGCTTTTACAGCTTCTACTGGTAATTCTGCTTGATAAGCTGCTAAATCTTTAACTGTCTTTTTCATTTTTCTTGTCTCCTCGCCAATCAGCGCGTTCATGCAATAATGATTTTTTCCCTAAACGTGACCCTAATTCATCTTTAATATCATCTAAACTGACACCCTTTTCAACTAATAAGACCATTAAATGAAACAATAAATCTGAAGTTTCATAAATTAACTCTTCATTATTATTTTTGGCGCCGAGAATTACTTCTGTGCTTTCTTCTCCCAATTTTTTTAGGATTTTATCTAATCCTTTTTGATATAGATAATCAGTATAGGATCCAGTTTGAGGATTTTGTTTGCGATCAAGTGCTTGTTCATAAAGTTCTTCAATTGTTTGTTGTGGCATCATTTCTCCTTTTTAGTGTGGTATTTACTCTTTTGGAAAATAACCATCAGTCCATTTATTTGTAATTGCTGCTTGATTTGCATCTGCTAAACTTTCACCCTTTATCGTGTTAAAAAAGCATGAGTAAGCATTAGTATGACAGGCTGGTCCAGCAGGATTGACATGAATAAGCAGGGTATCTAAATCACAATCTAATGTCATGCTAACAACCTGTTGTATGTTGCCCGAAGTCTCCCCTTTATGCCACAATTCTTGTCGTTCACGAGACCAAAACCAAGTTTGCCCAGTACTTTTGGTTAATGAATAACTTTCTTTGTTCATATAACCCAGCATCAAAAATGCCTTCGTTTCCGCGTCGACAATAACAGCAGGGATCAAACCATTTTGACTTTGCTTGTTGAAATCCGGTTCAGTGCCAATCATATGCGTATCTCCACACCATCATCTTTTAATGTCCGTTTCAAATTTGGTATTTTAATTTCACCAAAATGAAACACTGAAGCAGCTAGTGCTGCGTCAATTTTAGTATTCTCAAATAAATTAATGAAATCTTGTATTGAACCAGCACCACCTGAGGCTACTACTGGTACATTCACAGCATCTGCTAGTTGATTATAAAGCTGAATATCGTACCCTTTTTTTGTTCCATCGGCATCCATACTTGTTACTAGCAATTCGCCAGCCCCACGAGCGACTAATTCAGAGGCCCATTCAATAGCATCAAGACTTGTAGGCTTAGATCCTCCAGAAACATAGACCCGATAAATGCCAGCCGACTCATCCCACTTAGCATCAATAGCGCCGACGATGGCCTGGGAGCCAAATATTTTAGCCCCGTCCGTAATTAACGCTGGGTTCTTTACTGCTTCGGAGTTAACAAATATTTTATCAGCTCCAGCTTTAATTAAACGAGCCATGTCCTCTGTCGTTCGAATACCACCGCCAACGGTCAAGGGGATGAATACTTCTCTAGAAACAGCATCGACGACTGACATGATGGTATCCCGCTCTTCCAAAGTTGCTGTAATGTCTAAAAATACTAGCTCATCAGCGCCAGCAGCCTGATATGCTTTCGCTGATTCAACGGGATCACCTACTTCACGTAAATTGACAAAATTAACACCTTTAACTACTCTACCATTCTTAATGTCTAATGCTGGAACAATTCGTTTGGCTAAAGTCATCCATCCACCTCCTTCAATTGAGCTAGTGTCACATCGCCATCATAAAGTGCTCGACCAACAATAATATCGTGAATACCGCTCGTTTGTAAATCTGTAACGTTTTTAATATTGGCAATACCCCCGCTAGCTATAATATTACTTTTAGGAAATTTATTTTGTAAACGTGATAGTAGCTCAATGTTAGGGCCTGAAAGAGTTCCATCTCTGGCAATATCGGTGACAACAAAATTCGAAACACCTACTGATAACATAGCTTCAACAATATCATCAAAACTCGTATCAGAATTTTCGAGCCAACCTTGTGTGGCAACTTTTTCATCACGGCCGTCAACACCAACGACAATTTTATCGGATCCATACTTTGCAACCGCCGTTCGCACAAGTTCCGGATGAGTCAACGCTGCTGATCCAATAATCACACGATTAATGCCTATATTTAAGTATTGGTTAACCTGTTCAAGAGTCCTGATACCGCCACCAAGTTCAATAAACAAGTTTGTTTGTTCTCGCAAAGATTGAATGACATTTAGATTAACTGGTTTCCCTTCCTTGGCACCATCTAAATCAACCAAGTGTAAATGCTTTAAACCAGCGCTTTCAATTTGTTTTGCCTGCTTCAATGGATCTGAGTTAATTGTGGTTTCTTTTTCATAATCCCCTTGATAAAGGCGAACTGATTGACCATTTAATAAATCAATTGCTGGAAAAATCATGCGTTTTCTACCATTTCCTTAAAGTTTTGCCAAATTTCTAATCCATCTTGTCCAGATTTTTCTGGATGGAATTGGGCACCAATCACATTTTTGTTAACCACAACACTTGGTACATCAACTTGTCCATAATTAACAGTTGCCGCAATATATTTAGAGTCCGTTACCGCATAATAACTATGTACAAAGTAAGTATATTTATCATTCATTGTTCGAGTGATTTGGTTGATTTGGCTCACTTTGTTCTGATTCCAGCCCATTTGCGGTACTTTGTAATTCTCTTGTTTAGGTAATTCAACTACTTGCCCGGGAATTAGCCCAAGACCTGTCGTTTCACCAAATTCAGTTGATGAGTCAAAAAGTAACTGCATCCCTAAGCAAACACCCAACAATGGTTTACCGCTATTTGAAAACTCTTTTATTGGTTCAACCAAGTTACGTTCTCGAAGATTATCCATTGCTGAAGCAAAAGCGCCAACTCCTGGCACTACAAGACCATCAGCAGAAGCAATATCGGCAGGATTTTGAGAAACTTTAGCATTTAATCCTGTATATTCAATTGCTTTCATGACATTTCTAATATTACCCGCGCCATAGTCTACGATAATAATCGCCATATATTTCTCCTTTGTATTATACGATTTAACTTCACAAAATCATCTAATATTTTAAATTTGCCCCTTAGTGGAATTAACCCCTTTAATTTCTGGATTGACTGTAACTGCTTGACGCATTGCACGACCGACTGCTTTAAACATACTCTCAATTTTATGGTGTGTATTTCGTCCGTACAAAACTTCAATATGCACATTGGCCTTAGCCTGATCGGCAAAACCTTGCCAGAAGTCTTCAACAACTTCCGTTTCAAACGTGCCTAATGTCGGAGCAGCAAGTTCAGCTTTCAAGACTAAATATGATCTACCAGACAAATCAACCACAGCTCTTGTTAAGGTTTCATCCATAGGGACAAATTGTGCACCATATCGTTCGATACCAACTTTATCACCGAGCGCTTGCGTGAAAGCTTCCCCCAATACGATGCCAACATCTTCAGTCGTATGATGACTATCAACCTGTAAATCACCTTTCACGTCGACCTGTAATCCAAAGCGTCCATGTTTAGCAAACAAAGTTAGCATATGATCGATATAGCCAATGCCAGTATTAACCTTAATTGGTGTTTGTTCATCAATATTTAATGTCAATTCAATTTGTGTTTCAAAAGTGTCTCGTTTAATAGTTGCTGTTCTTGACATGTTATTTTTCTCGACTTTCAATTGCTCTGGCGTGGGCTTCTAAGCCCTCTTCACGCGCTAAAATAGTAACGTCTAATGCATCAGCTGCTAATGCTTCAGCAGAATATTGCAAATATTGTATACGTTTTTGGAAATCCCAAACACCGAGTGGTGAACTGAATCTTGCGGTACCACCTGTTGGTAAAATGTGATTTGGGCCTGCTAAATAATCACCGAGGGGCTCAGAAGCATATTTACCCAAAAATACCGACCCAGCATTTTTAATCTTAGCAATATAGTCATATGCATTTTCTAGCTGGATTTCCAAGTGTTCTGGTGCTACGGCATTCATCAAATCAATCATCAAGTCTACTGTATCAACCAAATAAATGAATCCATTGTTTTCAATTGCCTTACGAGCGATTGCTTCACGAGGCAAAATTTTTAATTGCTCCTCAATCTCATCAGAAACTTCGCTTGCTAGTGTTTCAGAATTCGTAATCAAAATTGCTCGTGCATTTACATCATGTTCTGCTTGTGATAACAAATCTGCTGCCACATCTTTTGCTCTGGCTGAATCATCAGCTAAAATGCCAATCTCAGATGGTCCTGCAATCATATCAATATCTACTTGTCCATAGACATCACGTTTAGCAGTAGCAACATAAGCATTCCCCGGACCAGTAATTTTATCAACTTGCGGAATTGATTCAGTACCATATGCTAGTGCTGCAATCGCCTGTGCTCCCCCAACTTGATAAATACGGTCAACGCCGGCTATTTTTGCGGCTGCTAACACTGCTTGATTTAACCCATCCTTTTGCGGTGGTGTCACCATAATGATATTTTCAACTCCCGCGATTTTAGCCGGAATAGCATTCATTAAAACTGATGAGGGATAAGCAGCAGTTCCTCCTGGTACATAAATACCAACAGCAGATAAAGGCGTTACTTTTGTCCCTCGAATGACACCATTACTAGGGCTATCCTCAAATGATTCACCAACTTCTAATTTGTGAAAGCTTCGAATATTGCGAGCAGCTTTTTCTAATGCTTTAATAACATCTGGATCAACCTGATTAAATGCTTCTTGTATTTGTTCATTTGTTACTTTTAATTCATCCAGACTAACGCCATCAAACTGCTCTCCATATTCTTTCAGAGCAGCATCCCCATTGGCACGAACATTTTTGATAATGTCAGCAACACGTGCTTCAACTTGAGGGTCTACTGTTTTTTCAGTTTGTTGACGAATACGTGCTTTGATTTCTTCTAATTTTTCATTCTTAATAATGTTCATTCTTCTTCTTCTTTCAAAATATTAACAAGGTTATTAATGACTTTCGTAAGTTCATATTGGTACTTTAATAAGGCTCCTGCACGTACTAACATATGTGTAGCCACAGGACCAACCGCATCATAAACTTGCAGATGATTATCACGTAATGTATTTCCTGTTTGCGTGATATCAATAATCGCATCTGATAAACCAGTTAAAGGCCCCAATTCGACAGAACCTTCCAGTTTAATGATTTCAACGTCCTCGCCACGTTTACTAAAATACTCCGTAGCCACCTTAGGATACTTTGTTGCAATTCGTTTACGTTGAGGCGTATCAAGATCAAATCCTTCCGGTGCAGCAACGACAAATTCTGCTTTCCCAGTTTGTAAATCAAGAACATCATAATGATTTTGAACTTGTTCAGCAATCGTATCGGAACCAACAATTCCAACATCCCCAATTCCACGGTCAAGATATTTCACCACATCACTTGGCTTTACCAAAATAAATCGATATTTGCCGTCTGCACTATCAAAAATTAGTTTACGTGCTGGATTGTCTAGTAATGAAGTATCTATGCCAGCATTTTTTAATAATGGACGGGCGTCTTTTTCAACACGTCCCTTACCAAGTACCATTACGATTGGTTCTTTTGGTTGCATTTCTTCAGGTTTTCGTCGCCAATCCGCTAAGATGGTTTCAATATTAAGACCCATACCGATGGCAGGTAAAGATTTATTCTGAAAATTTTCTAGTAAACGATCATAACGTCCACCACTGAATAAATATCGACCCAAACTAGGTACGAAACCTCGAATAATTGTTCCAGTATAGTATGGTTGTGGCGATGCTGCTGCCAAATCAACTGTTACTGCAACTGCCGGATAATGAGTATGCGTATATTCAGCAAGCTTTAACCAACCACTTATGATGTCATTAACAGCGGGTATCTCTTGAAGCTGCCACATAACTGTTTCACCATCTTCTCCAAATGCTAATGGCCATCCAGCTAAACCTTCAGGGAAATCTGGAATTGTTGCACGTAATTCTTCAAATACGGAAACATTTTTTTGCTCAATTGCTTGCTTCATACTTTGACGCAAATCTTGATCTAATTGCAAATTTTCTAAAACAACATCGATAAGTCGCGCATCACTAAGAACAACTTGAACATCGACAATGCCAAATTCTTGTGCAAACTTTAACATCGTATCCAAAGCCTGTATTTCGGCTTCAAAGCTAGAATCACCAATTAGTTCAACACCAGCCTGTGTTTCTTGATTATAATCTCCTGATAAATTATCTGTACGCCTAAACACATCACCAATGTAATATAGCTTTGACATACTATTTTGTTGGCGATTTGCTGATAAAAATCGAGCAATTGGTAATGTTAGATCTGGGCGTAAAACTAAGTTTTCACCAACCTGATCAAACAGACGAAAAACATTTTTATTTTGATATTTTTCAAATGTACTCTCACGTTCAATTAATGGTGTGTTAATTGGCGTAAAACCAGCATCATTTAAGATAGTAGTTATCATCTGTGAAATTTTCTGTTTTTGTTGTAATTTTTCACCAAATTCGTCTCGCGAACCGGCCGCTAATATCTTATCGTTCATGTTAATCTCCTAGATGCCATACAATAAAAAGACGCCCTCACAAACTATTAATTTAGTTTGCAAGGACGTCTTCACGTGTTCCCACCTTGATTTCAATTTTACTTACGTAAAAAAGCTCAATAGCCTGCTAACACAGGCTTATTCGGTATCGGGAATTTCCGGAATGGCTTTGTAACCACTCAGCTCGTTGGTGTGTTTTCATTAATAATACTGGCGTTCATCTCAATGCGTTAGCTTGAACACTTCCTGTACAGTATGGCTATTAACTACTTTTCCAACTTCAGCTAAATAATTTATTAAGTTATTTTCATTTTACAACAATTATTATATATGTCAATACTTATTTTAATATAATCTTTTTCATTGTACGCTTTTACGATCGAATCAAATAAATAATCAGTAAATAGTTGTTATTTTAGTAATCGTTTTCAACTATTACATGCCCTCTACCATTCTTTTTGGATCGATATAATAAGTCATCAGCGGCATCAAACGTCAATTTCAAATTATACTTGTGGTGCCTTGAAAAACTAATTCCTACTGAAAAGCTCATATGATGTTCTTTATCTCCTAAAGGTACTTCCAAAAAGTCATTTTGAATATTTTTTAGAAAATGTTTAACATCAGTAAACATGCTAGGATTAAACATCCATACAAATTCTTCGCCACCATACCGATATATACCCAAATCAGTCGGACTTAGTTTATAGGCTAAATTTTCTCTTAAAAAAATTGAAAATTGCTTCAATACTTGATTCCCAACTTCATGTCCATATGTGTCATTAACATTTTTAAAAAAATCTAAATCAATAATGGCAATTCCAACATCAACATTTTCATCAGCATTTGTTAACACATCTTGTTCAAATTTTTTATAATTAAAAAAACCAGTCAACTTGTCGAATGTTATTTCTTTTTGCAATTTAGTATTGTTATTTTGCAGTGTTGTAACTTGAAAATAAACCCTGCGAACAATTAGGAGTGTAATTACAGCCACACTAGCGCGAATAATCCAGTTTGTCGGTTGGTTAAATATACTATATATAACAGCATGCGGAATATATGGTGCAAGGTACAAATTTGTTGCTACAATAAGTACCTCAGAAATAATCATAGAAAGTTTCTGATTAGCAATCAACTTATCGAACACTTTCATGTAAATAATAACCATTACCGCAGCTGCCAATGAAGCCGCAATATTTATCACAGTTAAATGGCCGTCAACAAATAACATATACAACATTCTCACAAACGGTGTAATAATTACTAATATAATAGCTTGCTTTTTATCTACTAAATAAAAAATTAGAAGTGCTAATAAATATTCATGAGCTACAACACCGATAAAATGATACGAAACGGACATTGCAGTATAAAGCATAGCAACATAAATGATAGGTTTTATCCACTGTTCGTAACGGCTTCCAGAATCACTATACACTAAAAACTTCATACTGATTAGCGTGGAAATCGCTAAATTCATGATGATTACCATTAAAATTATATAACTAAATAAATAGGTTATCATTTATATGCCTCATTTGTATACTCTTTTGGTTTGCCAATATACCATCCTTGTTGATATATTACTCCTATATTTTGTAAAAATATTAAACTGTCAATACTATCAACACCTTCAAAAACAAAGACTATACTATTAGTTTGAGCTAAATATGCCCATTCTTTTAAAAGTGAAATACCTACTTTTCTCGGTATATATTTAAAGTTTCCCCAAGAATATTTTATACCATCAATTAAGTCTATATTGTCCTGCACGCAAGATAATGTATTTCTTCCACAACCAATATCATCAACAAAAATTCTGTACCCAATTCTTCGAATTTCTTTTACATTATTAAAAAAAGTATTTTCTTCGATTATGTTATAAGGCCTTTCGGTAATTTCAACAATAATTCTTGAAGACCATTTGCCCATATTTTCGAAAAATTGCAGTGTTTCTGGGAATTTAAATTGTATAATTTCTAAATTAATTGAAAATATAGTACGCGTATTTTTTCGAAGCATTTCTGTTAAATGACTTTCAAAAAAGGATAATACCATTTCATTACCTGAGGCAGTTTTTAGCAAATCAAAAAATATGTTTCCAGGAAATTTTTTGGTTTTCCTTGAGCGTAACAAAACTTCATAAAATTCAATTACTTTTCGTTGCTTAGCAGTGACTTTGACAACAGGCTGCATCACAAAATATAAATCATCAACTACTTTTAATTGTTCATGATAGTCAGTCATGGCTACTCTCCGATGGTTTCAAATTAGTTTATTCAGTATCTAAATACTTTTAATGTGCCTTTCGTCTGCGAAGTGTATCTATCCACCACTTCACAACAATATGCCATAATCTGTTTGAATACTGTGGATTTTCATACTGCGTCGATGCTTGAGCATACGTATTTTGTATGATATATTCATAGGCTAATATGTCAAGATTTTCAAAAACAATACCAATAATATGACTGTCTTTACTTTGATGTTGCCAAACACATTTAAAATTAAATCGAATACCATTAATTTCAAATATGCCATGAGTATACTTACTTACATTTTCTGTCATCAAAGCAATACGAGCACCATCTTCATTCCAATCAAGTATTTTCCCTCGAACATTCTTTTGTTCATTAAAATTAATCAACACAGTTTGATTTGCTGTGAAACGCTCTGATTTGCGCAGTCTAGGACGTTCATTAGAGAGATAACTTGCCAAAATCAAAGAAAAAGAATTATAGAACAACCAAAATATATTAATATAAATTCCTTCTTTTGGAAATGGACTATCCCATACACCAAATATGAATAAAATTCCTCTAACAAGACCGATTAAAGACAGAACTAACAAAACAATAATTGGCCAAGCAGTACGCCAATTATAGAAGCTATCCTCACTATTTACACCCTTACGTGTCACAGCAAACTTTTGTTTAGATTTTAAGAATAACTCATTAAATACACCATATGCCATGAATGGAGCAGTAGCTGTCTCATAGATATTACTTAACATAACTGTTTGCTTTTTTTCACTCACTAAGTTGAACGTTAATTGAGACGCCACAAATGATGGTAACCAAAAGACTAATATTTGACTAAAGCTTGTCTGCAGACTATATTGCCCAAATACTAGGAAAAAGATTGGTGCCATGAGAAATACAAGCTTATATATACCAGAAAACCAATAATGAATACCATCAGTATAAATAACTCGTTGCATGAAATTGAGCCCTTTAATACGCCAAGGGTGCCATTTTTTTGCAACTTGAATATTACCACGAGCCCAACGATCACGCTGCTTAATCAGGTCCCCAAAGGTTTCAGGGGCTAACCCACTTGCCAAGTTTTCATTGACAAAACCGGTTTCCCATTTTTTAGCCTGTAGCAACATACCAGTTGCCATGTCTTCAGTAATGACTCCTGTTGCGAAACCACCAATACTGTCTAAGGCCTTTCGTTTAAAAATAGCATTCGATCCAACATACATTGTAGCGTTAAAAGCATCTTTTTGCTGTTCAATTCCGCGCATAAAAAAGTCTTGATCGTTTCCAATTTTATTCGTAGCAAATAGATTAAATTGATAAGGGTCATCATTGAAAAAAGTCTGTGGCGTTTGAATAAATCCCATTTTCGGATTATGGAAATAACCTATTGTCATTTCTAAAAAGTCTGTACGTGGTACCATATCCGCATCCATAGTCACAACAAGTTCGCCTTGAGAAACCGTTAGTGCGTGATTGAGATTGCCCGCCTTGGCATGTTCATGTGTTGTTCTAACAACATGGTGAACTCCCAATTCCTGACACAATTGATTTACTTCATCACGACTACCATCATCACAAACATAAATATTCACTAACTCTTGAGAAGGATATTTCATTAATAGTGCAGCAACTATACTTCTCTTTAAAATGGCAACTTCTTCATTGTAGGTCGCAATAAAAACATCAACACTCGGATAATGGCCGTCTTTATAAACATCTAGCTTCTGAATCGGACGATGGAATTTTTTGTAAAAGACTCTGTAGAAAACTAAAGACAAACAAAATCCACCTAATTCCGCTAATATTAAAATAACACCAAGTATTATACTGAAAATATTGTTCGTTGGAATTGTCCAACCTATTCGCCAGCCTAAGTAAATCGCCATAGTTATAATGTATATAATGATTAATACTTGCTTTAAAAAATGATACTTTCTGCCTAAGCCAAAACAAATAATTGTTAAGAGTAGCAGTGCCCCCTCAATACTTAAAATTAATGTACTCATAGATTCTCCTGGTGGTTACTTCAATTCGTTATCAATCATTAATGCAGCCAATACTTTTAACGTATCAGCGTAATAGTTTTTGGATAGTGTATCATCATTTACCTGTTTTCGTAGTGTTTTTGACAGATTCTGGAATTCAGATTTTTGTTGATAAGCAGCAACTGCAATCGGCGCAGTGAATGCCATTGAACTGTAGTCATTTGAAGAACTACCATCCAAATTATAAACAGCTTTGATACTGTTTTGCTGGTTAAAAAATTTTAATAGTTTTTTATTAATGTTTTTCAGTTTCTGGTTAGACGTTGCAAATGCTAATCTAAGTGGCACCCGATTAGCATTCCAAGCATATTTGTTATCATTTTTGCTTTCAAAGGTATTTGGGACAACATCTGATACATTATTATCAGCAACTAATACAAAATCAGGTATTAATCCAGTTTTATTTCTGCCACTTAGTTTTTCTAAAATACGAATAGATTTAAGATAAGTTTTTTGCCAGCGCTTATCATCAGTTAATTCGTAAAAAGTTTTAAAATAACTTGGTATCAAATCTGATGTTCTAATCAAATTATTGTACTTTTCATCATTTTTTGCCCAGTTTCCAACGCGCAATAACTCATTTTCATTATTGTAATTATATTCAATCAAATCGTTTACAATGTTAGTAGCTAATTTTTTATAGTTATATTTTCCAGTCGAATGCCACTTTTGATCAGCCATTAGTAGGGCATAGGCGATATCCATATCACCGTCTGTAGCATCAGTATTATTTTTAGTTAACGTCTGCATATTATTACCTGACTTGTTTTGTTTCCAAGCCATTAAACGATTCTGCTTACTAATAGTGTGTTGCTGATAATATATGACGAACTTATCAAAATCAGCCTGTGTAGCCAAATTTTTTTTTGCAGCTAAAATCGTTATTAGCATGCCATAGCCTTGAGACTCTGAAAGTGCCACTTGATTATTTTTTTCATCACTACCATTGACGAAAGTTCCTTCACTAACACTTTTAACATAATGTGACTGCCATGAATGATATAATTTGTAAACTGGGTTAGTTCTTTTCATAATCCCCCCCACAATTAAAAGAGCACTACAAACAATCACTAGAAATAGTGAAATATATTTAATCCTTTGATTCATCTGTATACTTATACCAATCCTCTAAATTCATTCTTTGGTAACCTTCTCAATAAAATGATTCATCTCATCAAAATACAATCCTAACGCATCAACATTATGGGCATCAGATCCATAAATCAGTTTAATCCCCATCTTCACTGCTTGCTCAGCAATATCAAATGTAGGATAGCTTTCACCATTATAAGGTTTACTAAAACCAGCAGCATTAAAATCTAACTGATAATTTTTTTGCTTAATCTTCTGTAGTAGTTCAGTAATCTGTTGATTGATTGCTTCATCAAATGGCGGTAATTGTAACAACTTTTGATACTTACGAATAAGAGTAATATGTCCAACACGAACCGGTATTTTTAGATCAGTTTCAAAGTTCACGCTTTGCATCACCGCATCATAGTAACGTTGAAACAGAACTTGCGGGTTTTGTCGTTCATCACTAAAGTATGCTGATAAAGTCTCTGGGTCATAATCAATAGGTGCAATAATCCCATCATTATTAGGCAAAAAATGCACAGATAAAACAATTTCGTCAATCCAACTAGCTTGTTCTTTCAAAAACCTACGTATGTCACTTTCATAGTTCTTAAGGTAGTCTATCTCAAACCCAGCTTTAATTGTTATTTGATCACCATATTTAACTTGAATCCGCTCAACTTCTGATTTGTATAGTAATAACTCATCAGCCGCCATTGCTGAATTATCACGGGCATCATCAGGGCCAACGAATGTCTCTAAAAATTTTTTAGGTAATGGTGCGTGTTCTGTAACAACGTACTCTGTAAAACCTAATTTTATAGCACGTTCAATGTATTCATCAAGTTGCTCTTTACTTCCGTGATGAGAAAACTGTGTGTGTGTGTGTCCGTCTTTTTTAATCATTGTAATCACCTTATTTCTTACTATAACAAAAAAACACACAATGTGTGTGTTAAATGTTTTTTAATATAGTTTTTAGAACACCATCATTTTGATTATCAGCTACAGACACATCAAAATCGTGCTTTAATAATTCTGGGTCACTATTAGTCATCGCAACCGGATGGCCAACATATTCCAACATCTCCATGTCATTTAATCCATCGCCAAATGCCATAATATCTTTCGCATCAACATGCAATGCATCAGCAATATACTTTAATGCATTAGCTTTGTTTACATCAGAATCAACAATATCAATCGCACCATACCCTGAAGTGGTGACATGAACAACTTTACCTAAAATGGATTTGAGATCGTTCATATAAGCTACTTCATTATGAAATAAAACAATTGTTGACTTCAAAATCGGTTCTACCACATCATCAATACTATCAACTAATGTTAAGTTTTCAAAATATTCTGAGGAAATTTTGAAAGTGTCACCAATTGCTGCCTGTGATTTTAACATGTATGTAGTTGATTGACCATTAAACGCCAATCCCACCGCAACATCATCGATATATTTTTCAGTTACAGAAAAAATAGTTTTTAATGCTTCCTTGGGCAAAAATTTGACATTTTGTACTTCACCATCTAACATCACCTCAGCACCATTATTGGCGATGATTTGATACTCACCTTCAAAATTTTTGAAGTACTCTAAAACTTTTTGCAAATGATTGCCAGTTGCCACAATGAACTGCATATTTTGTGCTTTCATTTTTTGCAACACTTCTCGAAAGAGTGGCTCATTAATTGTTTTATCGTCTCGTAAAAAAGTTGCGTCTAGATCTGATGCTATAAGTTTAAGTGTCATTATTGATTCCTTTATACATAAACGGTCTAATACGAACAAACATTAGATATATTGAAAATAAAAGTATATTATCGTTGAACCCACCACCACAATAGTTTTATGAGTCCGAAGACAAAAACGCCTGCCAACAGTGACCAAAAAACAGCAAAGAAAACTGTTACAAATGAAAAATGAGAAATGTTAAGCAAGTTTGATCCAAGTAACACGACAAATACAAAAACTGGTAAAATACGTTCCAAACTTTTCATTACTTACGTCCACGTTTCTTTTTCGCCTTTTGCAACCGACGTGCAGCTTGCTTTACAGCAAAGTTTTGCATTTTCTGCCCTAAGTTTCCTTTGGGCATTCCACTATTCATGCCACCCATCATTGAGGACATATCCATGCCTGAACCACTCATCATTTTATCAATGCCACCAAAGTTCCCATTAGTTGCTTGATTCATCATTTTACGCATTTGATCAAATTGCTTGATCATACGGTTAACCTCAACAATTGGACGACCAGCCCCAGCCGCCAAACGACGACGACGAGAAGGATTGATTAAATCAGGATTCTCTCGTTCTTCAGGTGTCATTGAGCCAACTATTGCTTCTAAATGAGCGAATTGTTTAGCATCAAGATTAACATTAGCTAAAGCTGGATTATTTGCCATTCCCGGAATCATCTTTAACAAATCTTCCATTGGTCCCATGCTCTGTACTTGTTTTAATTGTGCAACAAAGTCATTAAAGTCAAAGGTATTTTGACGCATTTTTTCGAGCTGTTTAGTTTGCTCTTCTTCGTCAAAATCACGTTGTGCTTTTTCAATCAACGTTAAGACATCACCCATGCCCAAAATACGTGAAGCCATACGGTCAGGATAGAACACATCTAAATCAGTAGGTTTTTCACCTTGACCAACAAATTTAATTGGTTTTCCAGTGACATCTCGAATGGACAATGCCGCACCGCCACGCGTATCACCATCTAACTTTGTTAAAACAACACCTGTTAAATCAAGTGAAGCAGAGAAACCTTTGGCTGTTTCAGCTGCATTTTGACCAGTCATGGCATCAACTGTCAATAATATTTCATCAGGATCAGCAATTTCTGCAATATCTTTTAATTCTTGCATTAATTCTTCATCAATTTGAAGACGTCCAGCTGTATCGATGAATACATAATCATTTTTATTCTCAGCAGCCTTCTCGAGTCCAGCTCGAACAATGTCACGTGGATTGACATCTGTGCCCATTGAAAAAACTGGAATATCTAAGTCACGACCAAGTATTTCTAATTGATCAATCGCAGCTGGACGATAAATATCTGCAGCGATTAATAATGGTCGAGCATTATTTTCTTTTTTGAGTTTGTAGGCAAGTTTGGCAACAGTTGTAGTTTTACCAGCACCTTGTAAACCAGCCATCATAATGATTGTTGGTATTTTGGGTGACTTATTTAACGGCACCGCTTCTTCACCCATCGTTGCAGTCAATTCATCGTTAACAATTTTAACAATTTGTTGCGCTGGGTTCAAACCCTCCATTATATCAGTGCCATTTGCTTTTTCGCGAACATTGGCCACAAATTTTTTCACTGTGTCATAGTTAACATCGGCCTCCAATAAAGCCAACCGGATTTCACGCATTGTTGCGCGCAAATCCTCCTCACTAACACGGCCACGTCCTGTCAAATTTTTAATTGCCTTTGATAGGCGTTCTGTTAGATTTTCAAATGCCATAGGTTATTAAACTGTACACACTATTTTGTGCACATTTCCCTTCTAGTTATCAATTTCCGTCGTTAAAAGCTTCTGTACCAATAATTTTAACACATTATCATCTGGATAATGTGTCTCGATATATTGTTCAACATCCTTTTCTAATGCCTGTCGTTTTGCAAAATCGACTTGCAAATGAAGGATGCTTTCATATTTTTCAAGTTGTTCAATAGCTCGATTGATATTATCTGATACTGCTTGGCGACTAACCGTCTCCGCCTCAGCAATTTCAACAATGGAGTAATCATCTTCAAAGTAGTAACGTAAATAAGCTTGTTGCTTATCCGTCAACAATTTTTCGTAGAAACCAAATAGTTCGTTGATGTGAGTCTTTTTTGCTAAATTCATGATTCAACCAATTCTTTGAATAGCCCATAAACAAACTCTTCAGGCTTAAATTCACGTAAGTCACTAGCTTTTTCACCAAAACCAATCCATTTGACTGGTAAGTGCATTTCATTACGAATGGCAAAAACGATACCACCCTTAGCTGTACCATCCATTTTTGTCAACACAATACCACTGACATCAGATGAATTTTTAAACAATTTTGCCTGTTGCAATGCATTCTGACCAGTTGTTGCATCAAGAACTAACAAAACTTCGTGCGGTGCTTCAGGAATTTCACGCTGAATAATGCGTTTCATTTTTTCTAGTTCTTGCATTAGATTAACATTATTTTGTAATCTACCTGCCGTGTCGACAAATAAAACATCATAATTTTCATCGCGAGCCTTTTCAACTGCTGCAAAGACAACAGAAGCAGGATCCGCTTTTTCTTTACCAGCAACAACGGGTACATGTGCACGTTCACCCCATTCTTGCAATTGTTTGGTAGCACCAGCACGAAATGTGTCCGCTGCGGCTAACAAAACCGACTTACCCGCTTTTTGATATTTACTTGCCAGTTTACCGATTGTTGTTGTTTTACCAACACCATTCACTCCTACAAATAGAATAACCGTCGTTTGTCCTTTGGGTGCAAAATTCATTGTGGCATCTTCATTGATACCGTCAGCCTCATACAAATCAACCATTTTTTTAATGATGACATCGCGAACGTCTTCTTTACGCTTCGCATTTTTTAATTTCACTTCTTCTCGAAGTTCGTCACTAATCTTTATGGCCATATCAAAGCCAACATCTGCACCAACTAAAGTTTCTTCCAAGTCTTCAAAGAAATCTTCATCCACCGAACGGAAATTAGCCAAAAATCGGTTAAATCGATCTGCAAAGCCAGTACGTGACTTTTTCAATCCTGCATCGTAAATTTGTTGCTCAGTTGTTTCTGTTTCTGTTTCTGTTTCTGTTTCTGTTTCTGTTTCTGTTTCTGTTTCTGTTTCTGTTTCTGTTTCTGTTTCTGTTTCTGTTTCTGTTTCTGTTTCTGTTTCTGTTTCTGTTTCTGTTTCTGTTTCTGTTTCTGTTTCTGTTTCTGTTTCTGTTTCTGTTTCTGTTTCTGTTTCTGTTTCTGTTTCTGTTTCTGTTTCTGTTTCTGTTTCTGTTTCTGTTTCTGTTAATTGTGGGGTGCTGTTTTTTTGTTTGTCAAGCGCATCTTGCCAAATTTTGGCTTCATCTTCGTTAACTAAGCCAACTTGTTCCATCATCGGTTGCGTCACGGCGGACGTACTTTCAGATACAGCAGTACTTTGCTCAGCCTCAGAAGCATCACTATTAGATTCAGATTCACTCAAAATTTCAGTGGATTCTGATACAGCCTCCTGCTCAACCGTTTCATTTTTCTTTTTACGGAAAATATCAAATAATCCCATTTATTTTTTCTCCTAATCCAAGTAACACTCGCTTCTGAGTATTTAGCTGTCCCTTAAACAAATTATACAATTACGATACCGCTTCTTCCATTCTGTCCAAGTCAACTGAGACCATTTTAGAAACGCCAGCTTCTTGCATCGTCACACCATATAGCAAATTAGCATTCACCATCGTTCCTTTACGGTGCGTAATAACAATAAATTGTGTATCACCAGCAAATTCACGTAAATATCTAGCAAAACGTGCCACGTTTGCTTCATCCAATGCTGCTTCAGCTTCATCAAGTACAACAAAAGGAACAGGTCGAACGTGCAAAATAGCGAATAGCAGCGTAATCGCAGTCAATGCTTTTTCACCACCAGACAATAAACTCATTTGCTGGAACTTTTTACCAGGGGGCTGCGCTGTTATATCAATGCCCGTTGTTAATAAATGGGCTGGATCTGTTAAGCTAATTTCTGCACGACCACCACCAAACATTTTGGCATAAATATCTGAAAAATGTGCCGCAACCGCATCAAAAGTCTTTTTAAAACGAACTTGTACTTCCTTATCCATTTCATCAATTGTTTGTAGCAGTGTTTCTTTAGCTAAGTTCAAATCATCGCGTTGTTTTGTCAAAAATTCAAATCGTGTTTTTACAGACTCATATTCTTCAATAGCCCCAATGTTAACATTGCCAATTTCATCTAAACTACGTTTAACTAAGCGCAACTGCTCGGTAATATTTTGAAAATCCATGTCAGCAACTTTTTGGTATAAAGTTTCCACATCGCCAACATCGTACTGTGTCAGTAATTGCGTTTGCAGATTTTCTATCTGCGTCTGCAAACGAGCCAAGTGCGCTGCAGACTGACTTTGTGATCCAATAAGCGTTCTCAAAGTCTCCTGTTGCGTTGCAAATTGCTCTTCTAAATCAGTGATGCTGTTCGCCAAAGTCACGATTTGTGTGTTAATCTTGTCATACTTTTCTTGTGTGTTATCAAGTTGACGTGATATATCATCAATTATACTTTGGTTAGCTACATTACCTTGCGCTATAGCCAATTGTTTTTGCAGATTTTTTAAGTTTTCTTCTACAGTACTATTCGCTCTCTGTAGTTCATCACGTTGATTCTGTAATAAACTCAACTGGCCATTAATGCTGTCAAGCTGAGCACCAACTGTTGCAAACTGCGTTTGCAACGTGACTTTTTCTTCATTTGTTGATTGTGATTTTATTGAAGCTGTTTCTAGCTCATGAGTCAATTTCGCAGTTAGTTGTTCTTGGTCCAATTTTTGTTGTTCAATATTTTCAATTTTAGTACTAAACTCTGCTATGCGATTTTTTAGTTCTAATTGTTGTTCGCTTACTTCTTTTAATTCATATTGAGTAGCTTGCACAGCTCTTTTTTGTTGCTTTATAGCATCCTGTTGCCGCGATAACTCATAATCAATTTTTTTAGTATCATTTTGAGCCGCTCGCAACGATTCTTGTGCCAAAAGCAGTTTTTCTTGTAACTGTTCACCAGCTGAACGTTTCAACTGCAGTGTTTCTTCTAATGTTCTTGCTTGAACAGATAATTTATCTGCACGTTTACTTAATTCAGAAATATCAGCTTGGCGACTCAACAAGGTTGCACCACGTTTTTGCGTTGCGCCACCCGTCATAGAGCCACCAGCATTAACAACTTGACCATTTAGACTTACCACGCGAAAACGAAAATGTCCACGTTTGGCAATTTCAGTTGCTTGATCTAAATTTTCCGCCAGAACAGTTGTTCCTAAAATGTTGGTCTTAATAGCAGACATTTCCTCAGGCATATCAATCAAATCCGCGGCAATTCCTATAAAACCATCCATGTGTTGCACTGCTTCCAGACCGCTTAAGTGACGTGATTTGATGGTATCCATTGGTAAAATTGTAACACGTCCCGCCCGATTTTTTGTTAAATAAGAAATAACCTGCTTGGCGGTTGATGTATTATCTACTACAACCTGTTGTAACACACCACCTAATACGGTTTCAATTGCCAAAGCATAACGACTGGGAACAGCCATTAACTCAGCAATAACACCTTTAATGCCACTAAATTTTTCTAAAGTTTGTGGCTTCATAAGCGCGCGAACACCCTGATAAAAGCCAGCATACTCGTCTAATGAATTGAGTGCATCGCGATGACTACGTACCTTGTTCAATTCATCTAACACCTTGTACCAATTTTGCTCTGTGGACTTATATATTTTTGCTGCATCATCAATGTCTTGCTTTAAACCTGCTACATTTTTTTCAAGTTCTGCAATATTCACATCATCATGATCAATATTTGGTACCTTTTTGTTAAACGTTTTTTGAATAACTGCCAACTCTTTATTTTCATTATCAAGACGTGCTAACAATATTTTTTGACGGCTGGTTAGCTGCTGTAACAGCTTTTCGTCATTTTTTTGCGTGTTATGAAGTGTCGCTATATCCTGCATCGTTTGAATATAATGATGTCGATTTACTTCAATTTTACTCTGTATTTCACGTTGTAGCTCGACTTGCACACTTGTATCAAATTGACCAAGATTAATTTTTAATTGTTGGTGTTGTTTTTGTAAATCATCTTTTTGTTTTTCTACTTGGCTAATTTGTTCATCTAATTTTCGAACACGATTTTGTAAATCAAACTCTTGTTTTTTGGCACTTTCAACATCTCTATTTAGTGTTGAGATTTGCTGTGCTCCTAAGTTTTTAGCGCCAATCAAACGTTCACGTTCTTGAGTATACTCTAGAATTGTAGCCTGTAAGCTATCCCGTGACAATTGTGCACTAACACGTTCTTGACGTTTGTCTAATAATTTTTTATTAACAACATCTAGTGCTAACTTCGTCTGGTTAACACGTTTGTCGTGTGTTTCTACTTGTTTGGTAGTTGATAAGATTTGACCATTGAGATCATGAATCGACCATGCCAATCGCGCCTTGTCTAATGTATCAAAACGTTCTTTTTGAGCTAAATAATCTGTTGCTTCTGCCGCCTGCTCCGCTAATGGATCAATTCGACTTTCAATCTCATGAATAATATCCGCCACACGTGATAAATTATCACTTGTTTGGGTTAATTCTTTTTGCGCCTTTTCTTTATTTTGCTTGTACTTATACACGCCGGCAACTTCTTCAATAATGCCACGTCGATCTTCGGGCTTGGCATTGAAAATACTCTCAACTCGTCCTTGAGATATTATTGAAAAACTTTCACGGCCCAAGCCAGTATCCATAAACAATTCATGAATATCTCTCAACCGACTCTCAACACCATTAATTAAATAAGAACTTTCACCTGATCGATACAACTTTCGCGTAATTCGAATTTCATTAAAATCAGATTGTACATAATGATCAGAATTATCAAAAGTGATTGACACTTCAGCGCGATTCAATCCACCACGTTTATCGGTACCACCAAAAATAACGTCGGACATTTTTGTCCCACGCAAATCTTTGGCAGATTGTTCACCCATTACCCATTGAATCGCTTCAATGATGTTTGATTTTCCTGAACCGTTAGGTCCAATAATACCGGTCATACCCGGCATTAGTTCAATCATTGTCTTATCAGCAAATGATTTAAATCCGCTAATTTCAAGTGATTTTAGTTTCATAAATTGACATTATCTTCCAATATTTTTAGTGCTGCTCTGGCAGCTGCTTTTTCAGCATCTTTGATGGATTTACCAGTACCACGCGCTAATTCTTTGTCATTAGCGGAGACACTTGCTTCAAATAATTGGGTATTATCTGATAATTGTTCTTCTTTTTCAGTCTGATAATCAATATCCACAGACCCTTTGGTCTGTAATCGCTCTTGTAATCGACTTTTAAAATCAATAAAACGATCAAAAAAGTCTGTATCAATTGCTGCAAATAATGTTTGATTTAAAAATTGCCTAACATCATCTGCCCCTTGATCTAGATACAATGCACCAATAAAAGCTTCCCAAATATCTTCAAGCAATGAGTCACGATCCCGCGCTCCGCTCATCTCTTCACCTTTTCCTAAACGAATACCTTCGTTTAAATGAACCATGCGTGAAAAATGTGCGAACGATCTTGTTTGAACCATTGCAATACGCATTTCGGTTAATTGACCTTCATGCCAGTCAGGATAGCGCTTGAACAAATACTCAGCAACAATCATTTGCATCACAGAATCACCTAGAAACTCCAAGCGCTGATAGTCGCGACCTTTTTCGTCCGGATGTTCATTCAAATAGTTACGTTGCGTTAAAGCTTCTGTTAATAGGTTTTCGTCATTAAATGAGATATTAAATTTTTTTAAAATGTATGATTTAAAACTGTCTTGTGACACGTTATTTTCCTTTTAAAGCGTAGTCTATAGTATATTATATCAAAAAAGTGGCCATACTTTTCGAAAAGTTATAGCCACTCAATCTAAAGATCACAGGAGTAATCATATGCTTTATAGTCCAGATTTTTCACGAACAATATTTGCGATGGATTCAGTATACTTTTCCACTAACTCTTGCGTTGGTGCCTCCACCATGACACGTAGTAAAGGTTCTGTTCCTGAAGGTCGGACTAACACTCGACCATCCCCTGCCATCTGCGCTTCAACCTCCGCAATTTTGGCAATAACATCAGGATCATGCTGAATTTCTTCCTTATCAGCGACAGTTATATTCACTAATTTTTGTGGATAAATATGAACAGGAGCTGCCAATTCAGATAGCTTCTTTCCAGTCTCTTTCATTACATATAATAATTGTAGAGCCGTTAATAAGCCATCTCCAGTTGTTGCCCAATCACGAAAAATAATGTGACCAGACTGTTCACCACCAAGATTATGGTCTGATTTAATCATTTCTTCCATAACATAGCGATCACCAACTGCTGTTTTGATGCTAGTCATATCATTTTCTGCCAACGCCTTATAGAAACCAATATTACTCATCACTGTTGAGACGACTGCATTATGCTTTAAACGCCCTTGTTCATTTAAGAATTTTCCAGTGATAAACATGATTTTATCACCATCAACAATCTCACCATTTTCATCAACAGCAATTAATCGATCCCCATCACCGTCAAATGCTAGACCCGCCTGTACATCGTTTTCTTTTACAAGTTCAGAAAGCGCCGCTGGATTGGTAGATCCAACGCCATCATTAATATTTAGCCCGTTTGGTTCTGTTCCTAATGTTACGAAATCTGTTCCCAAATCCGCAAACAATCGTGCTAATAAACCGCTGGTAGCGCCATTAGCGCCATCAAGAGCAATCCGCATACCGTTAAGATCTGTTGGAATTGTTTTTTGAAGAAATTCTAAGTACTTTTGAACGCCTTCCGGATAATTATTAACGACACCTAATCCATCAGCGCTTGGACGAGGTAATGTATCTTCTGACTCATCTAATAATTGTTCAATTTCATATTCTAATTGGTCAGATAATTTGAAACCATCATTTCCAAAGAATTTTATGCCATTGTCAACTGCTGGATTATGTGAAGCTGTAATCTGCACACCAGCATCTGCCTCTAGATTTTGAACCAGAAAAGCTACAGCTGGCGTAGTAATAACGCCTAATCTCAGCACATCAATACCAACTGATAAAAATCCTGCAATAATGGCTTGTTGCAACATTTCGCCTGAAATTCGAGTATCACGACCTACAATAACAACTGGTTTCTTGTTTTCATCGTTGGCATGTCTGGTTAATATTGCACCGCCTGTACGACCAAGGCGAAAAGCAAGCTCAGGTGTAAGTGTTTTATTTGCAACACCTCTTACACCATCGGTTCCGAAATATTTAAGATTAAATTCTGACATATTTTACTGTCCTTTAGTTTCTGATGTTGTGCTTGCACTACTTTGAGTACTACTACTTGTACTGCTTGTTGATTCAGATGAAGATGATGAACTAGAGCTACTAGTGCTCCCCGTCGAACTACTACTTGTTGAGCTGGTGTTTGACGGCGTAATAGTTACTTTTACTTTTGAAACACTATATTCAACAATACCTGTTTGTGTAGGAATCTCTATAGTACGAGTTGTTTTACTACTAATATTTGAAACATCCACCGGTATATTAATAGTGTCCACCGATTTAAGTATATCAGAAGAACCATATGCCGTCACCGTTTTCGGATCAAATGTAATCGTATAGTCATCACTGTTATTATTGTTTATTGTTGCACTCAAATTCATTTTTTTACTGTCTTCAGGTTCAATATCCAACGTGACATTCGCAGTTGGATCACTGATATTAACCTCAACTGCATTACCATCTTTATCTCGTGCAACAAGTTTGACAGATTGTGATACCGACTGTTTAACGCCACTATCAAGGGACACTTTGGCATCTACATAACTCACAGCTTCGACATTAGCCTTAGGTCCTGAAATCGTGACATTTTTTGGATCTGATGTTGTATCTCCAACCATATATCCGGTCGCAATCTTACTCTTATCGAAACTAACCTGTACTGGTAGTTTTGTCGATTTCTTTTGAGAAATTGTCACCGTGACTGTTTGTGGCGTCACAGTAGATGTTAGGGAAGAGTTAACGCCTCGTAAAGCCACTTTAACGTTATGTTTACCAACACCTAAGCTACGTAAATCTACACTAGCTTGAATATCATTATGACTTTGTGCAGCTGTCACCAGTGGCCCTGATCCTTCAATACCAACTTTAACTGTCGACGGCGCACCGATAACAACATACTTATCTGAGTCAACTTGTAAATTTAAAGGCACCTTTAGGGTAGCTCTTTTTTCTGGAATCAACGTTGAAAAATTTGTTGATCCACCACTGTTAGTGGCAGTACCTTGTTTCGTACTAGAAACATAAGTGGCAAGTAAGATAGCGATGACCAGGGAAACCACCAAATTAACGATTTTAGACTGTCCTATTTTTTTCATTTTGAACGTCCTCCAATCTTTTGCCACCAGTGTTTGACATTTTCTTCGTCAATTTGTACCAAAAATTGATGTTCAAAAAAGTTCATGTAAGAATCTTGGTCCATATTACGAAGTAAATCTCCCCCTTGGGTAATCGAAATTTCTCCTGTTTCTTCAGAAACAACCACTGTAATTGCATCACTTGCTTCACTAATACCCACAGCAGCCCGATGACGTGTTCCCAGTTCCTTTGGTATTCGCGTACTTTCTGATAATGGTAAGTATGCTGCAGCAACAGCAATGCGATCATCATCAATAATCACGGCACCATCATGTAAAGGTGTGTTAGGAATAAACGTATTAATTAATAACTGACCGGTAATGTAGGCATCTAACTTTATGCCAGTTTTAATATATTCATCTAAACTACCATCACGTTTTATCGTAATTAATGCACCTATTCGCCGTTTAGACATATACTGTAAAGCATCATCTAGACTCTTAATTAGTTGATGTTCTTTGGAATTATCAACACGAGCACGTCGAATAACCAAACGTCGTCCCAAGCTTTCTAATCCCCGTCGAATCTCTTGTTGGAAAATAACTACCACTGCTATTGGAGCCCATGTAATTATTTGATCCATAATCCATGATAAGGTTACTAAACCAAGGTACCAACTCACTACCTTAACCAAAATAACGAAGCCTACTCCAAACAATATCTGCAAAGCGCGGGTGCCCTCGACAAATTGAATGAGCTTATACAAAATAAACCATATAATAGCGATGTCAATGACATGCATTAGATTATTAAATGTAAAATATAGTAGAATATTCATACTTAGCTATTCCTCATCCCTTCCTGCTAGAGCAGCTGTTTCAGCATAATTGATAAACTGACGTATGTTCACACCTGCTTGTCTTGAAATACGCCCCTGTTCATAAAGTTGCTGAATCGTTTCACGTTCCACATTTAATGCTTTGATTTCCAATTCCATTCGATATCTATCATCTAGTTCACGCTGTTCTGGTGTATCGGGGTGGCGTTCTTTCTCAATTTGATTACGATAAAATATAATCAAATTATAAGCCGCTTGGCGTTCCATTCGATGTGAAACAGTATCACCTGTATACTTTTCCATATACTCAGACAAAGACTGAATAGCTTCCTTGGCCATTTCTTTAGTGGCCATTGAACTTTCTTCACGAAATTGGTCAGTTGACTCATCCGAAATCCAAATCCGAATACTTCTTAGCGTACGTCGCCACAATATAATAATCCACTGGGTAGACAGATGATAGTGTTTATCAGAATCAATCATATTCTCTAGGCGATCTAAACGTCGATTTTGAGAAGAATAAGTTAGTATAGATATTTTTTCATCGGCAAGCAGTTGTCGTAAACAATTTCGTTGCGCTTCCAATGCAACGCGTCGCAATTCTCGATCATCCTCAATATTGACTTTATGATCATTACTTTTATTTAATTGTCTATAAATCTGGTCGATAATTTGTTGTTTTCTGCCAATTAATTCATAAACAATAATTCTATTATGATCATTTTGTTGCTCACGGAGAACTTGTATACCAATTTGAATGGAAAATATTCTTGCTTGTGCCTCAGTTAAATCAACTTTAGATTCATGGGTACTTGATGTTTCAACTTCGCCCACTTCTGGTTGTGTAAAATCATGCGTGGTTCGTTGTTTGGTAACAATTGGCAACATAATTGTAGCCACCAACAAACTAATAATCACTACAACTGCCGCCACAAAAACGAGTAAATTACGTTGTGGAAAGGCCGATCCGTCTGCAATAGTCGATGGAACAGTTAAAACAGCTGCCATTGTAACCGCACCACGAACACCAGTAAGGCCCGATATGATTGCCATTCTAAAAGAAATGGCGCGTTCCTTATGTTTTAAATGATACGTAATTTGCGTGCCATACGCCCAAAATGTACGAATAGTAAAGATGATAAACCAAACGGCAACACCATAAAAAATGGCCATACCTGTATGAACCTGCGTACTACGCACGATATCCTTCATGGCAGCAGGAAGTTCAATGCCTAATAAGATGAAAATTGTACCATTTAGTAAATAAACAAATACTTCCCAGGTGCGTACTGTGACCACATTTATTTCAGGTGAACGCGCGTTCATATGCTGATCGCTCAAAATTTTCGATAAAACGCCACCAGCCACAACTGCAATTACACCAGAAGAGTGAAAAATGTCCTCAGCAAACCAGTAAATAACAAACGGCATTAACAAAGTGACAACCGTATGGAAAACCACATCATTCAAGCCAGCACGATCAAAAGAATCACGTAGCCAACTAACAAAACTACCTAGAATCAGCCCAACTGCTAATCCAACAATAGTCATCCAAAAGAAGTTTCCAATGGCTTCACCAATTAGAAAAGTACCTGCGAGGGTAGCTTTAATTGCCGTATTAAAGCTAACCAACCCACTCGCGTCGTTGATTAAGCTTTCTCCTGAAACAATATGCATCACATTTTCAGGAAGCTTCACACGCCGAGCAATGGCTTGCACAGCCACCGGATCAGTTGGTGATATCACAGCTGCTAGAGCCAAAGCCACTGATTTTGGTAGTTGAGGCATTAATAAGTGCATTAAAAAGCCTCCGACTAACGTTGTTAAGATAACCAAAATAATTGAATTACCTAAAATTGGCCCACGCAATTCCCAAAGTTCATGTTTTGGAAAACGCCATGCATCGTTAAACAATAATGGTGCTATAAACAATAACATAAACCACTCTGAATCAACTTCAACGTAAATACCACATACTAGTGCTAGAAAGAGACCAATCGCAATCTGAAATAAACTGATAGGTATCTCAGGTATAAAATGCGACACAATGTTAGAGATGGTTACCGCAACAATTAATATTACAATTAATTCTAATATTGCCATTCCTTAACGCTCTCCCATTATTCTGACTTCCGTTTCTAAATTTACACCAAACTTTTCATAAACCGTTTTTTGCACATAATGAATTAAATCTTCATAATCATTACCTGTACCATGAGCAATATTAACCATAAAACCTGCATGCTTTTTAGATACCTCTACACCACCACGGCGTACACCTTGCAGTTTAGAATCCATAATCAATTTACCTGCAAAGTAACCTTCTGGCCTCTTAAAAACGGAGCCATTTGATGGATAATTTAGCGGTTGTTTATTAGCACGTTTAAAATTGTTTTCATCCATTCGTGTCCTGATAGCAGCGCAACTATCTGGTTGCAATTCAAAAGTCGCACTAATTATAATCCCCCCGTTGCTCTGGAAAACAGACTTACGGTAGCCAAATTCCAATACATCTTTCCCAAAAATTTGTAGAGTGCCGTCTGGCATTAATGCAGTGACAGATGACACAACCATATCAACTTGCCCCCCATAAGCGCCTGCATTCATGAATACTGCTCCGCCAACTGACCCTGGAATTCCTGCGCCCCACTCTAAACCACTCAGCCCATGCTCAAACGCTTGCTCAGTTACCCAAATTAAATCAGCCCCAGCTGATGCTACGATTTTATTTTGATCCACAACGACGTCTCGCAAGTCATGTAGTAAAATAGATAGTCCCCGTAAGCCACCATTACGAACGATTAAATTGGATAGTCGGCCAAAAACTTGCACAGGCATATCTAATTCTTTAGCCCAGTTAACCAGTACTTTCAATTCATAAATACTTTTTGGGATGGCTAAATAATCAACCAATCCACCAGCTTGCGTATAAGCATAAGGCGCTAGCGAATGATTCTCTAGTATTTCAATATTTTCTAATTGCATTAAATTTTGTCTCCAAGTCCATATGTACTATTTTACCAAACTTTAGGTAATTCTTTAAAATTATGTTAAATTGCTAATATATTAATGACAAAACAAAATAAAAAAGCGCCCAAGTGAATCTAAATCAATTCCCGTGAGTGCTTAATCAATTCACTTCAACTATTAAAAACATCATTCATCTTACGCTGCGCTACGCAAACCATAATTTGATTTCATATTCGGCCGCTTCAACACTGTCCGAGCCATGAACGATATTCATAACAGCCTCCCCTTCCCATTCACGACCTAAATCACCACGAATGGTTCCCGGTGCAGCTAGTGTTGGATTTGTCGTTCCCATAATTGTTCGCCAGCCCGATACAATGTTAGTTCCTTCTCCAATCATCGCAATAACCGGTCCCGAAGTCATATACTGCACTAACGAAGGATAAAATGATTTGCCCACATGTTCAGCATAATGCTTTGCCAGTAATTCGGGAGTAGGTTGTACCATTTTTATCGCTTTAATCGCATAGCCTTTATGCTCAATTCGCTGAATAATCTCACCAATTTTACCACGCGAAACGCCATCCGGTTTGATCATCATAAAAGTACGTTCTACCATATATTTCCTCCTTACAATTAAGTCTCTGACTTAATTGTACACATATATGAAAACGTTCACAATACTATTTTCTTGCTGTGCGTTTGACATCCTCAGGACGATACTCCATGGCCATCCCTTTTAAAATATTACGTAGATAGCGATCACCGGCCGGTTTATAATTCCGATGATCCGGTCGACGCAATATTGCACTTAACTCACTATTAGAAATTTGAATACCTGCCGTTTTTAAGAAACCAATTAAATCATCACTGGTATAGGCCATCGCAATTTTTAATTTTTTGATAACAACATTGTTTATTGCTGCCTCGTTCACCATATCAAATGTTGGTGGTACAGGCTTTAAATCGGGACCAATTTTCTCACCTCGTTGTGAAATAATCAAGCCATTCATAAAGGATTCAAGTATTTTTGTAGTGACCTTCTCATCACGTTTCGTATCTTCTGCTTGTTTTGTCAATAGATTATGTAATTGATCTTCATCTAATGTTACACCCCCAAATTTAAAAATTTTGATCATATCAGCGTTTTTTATGTTGAGTGCATAACGTAAACGAATAATTATATCATTATTGTTAAAAGCCATTGTTGTAGAACCTAGTAAATAGAAAATATATTGTCCAAATGTCAATTATTTTTCTCTATTATTTTCCTTTTATTTTTCTCTTCAAACTATCTTTTAGAAAAGACAGTTGTGTACGCAAGTCTAATTATACCATACAAAAAAGGCCGATCAGAATTCCCTAGCCGGCCTTTTTAATATACAATTGTAAACTTATTATTTTTCAGGATTATCTTTTTTATTTTTCAAAGCATCTTTTACGGCATCGACATCGTCATGAGCAACATCTCGAACCTTTTGTACATCATCTTTGGCTTCGCCCTTAACATTTTGGGTCTTGCCTTCGACTTCACGTACTTTGTCACCGGTAATTTTTCCTTCAAGTTCTTTTGCCTTACCGGCAATTTTATCTTTAGCATTATCAAACTTTTCTTCAAATGACATGAGCATCCTCCTTGAATGATATTCGATGTTGTTTGACAAGTATAACGCAACTGTAAGCGCTTGTAAAAAGATATGATTCTACATATTATCTATTCATTACAAATGTAATTATAGTCAGCAAAAAAAGTTATTAAAAACTACAAATCTATCCCTCCAAGATATAGCTGACCAACTTGGATTTACAACTAAAAGTTACTTCATACATACGTTTTCAGTATTTACGGGAAAAACACCATTAAAATATAGAGAAAACAGTATATTTTCATAAGAGATTGGAAAACAGAACTTGCACATTCTTATTAGCTAATTCTTCTGAACTCATATTATATGTTTTGCTAGTAGCTTTGGAAATTGTTGCAAAGGTCCCCAGAAACATACTGTAGAAAAATTCTAGACCTACCAAATACTAAGTATATTAATAAAAAGGTGCATGTCTTTCTTTTATGTTTGATTAACAACTCTATAACTAATTATTTTGCTTACTTTCCCATTTGTTGCACTTCTTCTCTAACAAATTTAATAGTTCTTCTTTGGAGATTCCTGATTTTACAAGTAACGTACTAATCACCATCAAACTATCAACTAATTCTTCTTGATAATCTTTTTCGTTTTTATCTTTGTAATCACTGCCCGAAGCATGTGCCATTGATAAATATGCTTGCGATGCTTCACCAACCTCTTCCGATAACTTTAAAAGCATTTGCTCATTTGTTTTGTTCTCTTTTTTTGAAAGTTTAATTATCCGCTCAATCATAAAAATCCTCCTAAAAGCCTATAGATACCTATTAATAAGGATGGTTATCGTACTCCTCCCATGCCTCATGTGAATCTTGAATGCGTTTAAACATTTTTTCCATTTCAGTTAGTGTAAATGATGTCACCACTGGACGACCATGAGGACAATTATAAGGGTTATCAGTCGAGGCAAGTGATTCGAGCAACGTCCGAGCTTGTAAGTCACTTAAATGCATATTGGCACGGACTGATCGTTTACAACTCATCATGATTGCTGTACGTTCACGAAATTCGGCAACTGTCAAATTGCCGTCTCGTAATATCCAATCAACCATTTCTTTAATCGTTTCAGTCTCTTGGCCCTTTTCAAACCATGTTGGGTGTTCACGAACAATCACTGTTGTTGGCCCGAATGGTTCTAGCGTCAAGCCAATAGCCTCTAATTCGGCTTCCTTATCGGCAATCTTCAACATATCAGCTACAGAATAGTTAATGGTGATTGGCACTAACATTCGTTGCTTATCCGTGCCAACCTGACCAATTTCTTTTCGATAATATTCATACTTCACACGTTCTTGTGCAGCATGTTGGTCTATCAAATAGAACCCTTCACTACTTTGAGCAAATAAAAACGTACCATGCATTTGTCCAATATACTCTAGGTTGGGAAATCCGCTCGGTTTCTTTGGTGAAATATCTAACTCTTCTTGAGTTGGCATCTCTGGCTTATTATAGCTAGATATATCTTCAGAAACTTGCACAGTTATTTCATCATCAAATATTGGCAAATTAGGTTCGTGAGCATATTTTTGAGTAAATTCATTAACTGCATCGTTCATCAAATCTGCCTCTTGATTGATGACCACTTCATTGCTATCTATACCTGTATTGATCGCAATAGTCTGTTCCATATCTGGCTTAGCCCATGGTGCTACTTGCTTTGGTGCTGGTGGCTCAATTTTGTTAGTCTGGGCCTGTCCATATAGATTTTCATAAGCATCTGGAATTAAATTTTCATCAGCAAAGCAAGATTTAACAGTATCAATAATTAATGCTGTTAGTTCGGCTTCTTTTGATAATCGAATTTCAGCTTTTTGCGGATGTACGTTAACATCAACTAATAAAGGATCTGTATTAATGTTGATGACACCCATTGGAAAACGACCAACCATCAGCTTTGACCCATATCCACGAATAACTGCATTTGAGACGGAAAAATTTTTGATAAAACGGCCATTAACCAATATCGTTAAGTAATCCCGCGAACCACGCGTGAGCTCTGGTAATGACACAAACCCTGTAATATTAAAATCATCATCTTCGCCAACAATTGCACGCATTTTTTGCGCAACGTCACGTCCATATATCGCAGCGATAACACGTTGCTGATTACCATCCCCATTTGTTTGCAAAATATTACGTCCGTCAGAAGTTACGGTGAAAGCAACATTCGTATACGACAACGCAATACGATTCATAATATCGGCGATACGAGACAACTCTGTTTGTGGTCGTTTCAAGTATTTTAATCTAGCTGGAGTATTGTAAAATAGATCTCTAACAGAAACCACCGTTCCTCGCCGGCCATTGGCTGGCGTTGCAGAAACTTGCTTGCCACCTTTAATATGATACATGATTCCACTTGGCGCATCTTGAGTAGTGGTATTCAGAGTTACATCAGAAATAGCGGCTATCGACGGCAAAGCTTCTCCACGAAAGCCAAGAGACATAATATTAAACAAATCATGTCGATTGCTAATTTTACTAGTAGCATGCCTAGTAAAAGCTAACGGTACATCTTCTGGATTAATTCCTTCACCATTATCGACAACACGAATTAATGACTCACCGGCTTCTTCTACGATAACATCAACTTGTGTTGCCCCTGCATCAATAGCATTTTCAACTAATTCTTTTACAACACTGGCCGGCCGCTCGATGACCTCACCAGCAGCAATTTGGTTAGCTAATAAATTTGATAATTCATGTATGCGCACTGTCTTACTTCCTTAATTTTTGTAATTCTGCCAATACATTTAATGCTTCTAGCGGTGTCATTGTTGATATGTTAATGCTATCTAATTTTTGAAATAATGTTTCTGTTTTAGGATCAACATCCGAAACATTGAACAATGCCACCTGCTCAGACAACCCTGAAGCTTTTGGTTCAGGTACTAATGCTTCTTGATTTTCTAATCCTGATAAAATCGTTGTTGCATTTGCAATTAATTCGTCAGGCAATCCGGCTAGTGCAGCAACGTGAATGCCATAAGATTTATCAGCTGGTCCTTGTTGAATTTGATGTAAGAAGTGTAACTCACCCGACTCATCTTCAACAGCGCCCACATGAACATTTTTGATATTTTCATGTTTATCTGCCAATACCGTTAACTCATGATAATGGGTTGAAAATAATGTTTTAGCATGTACATGAGCATCTAAATATTCAATGATGGCTTGAGCTAATGCCATACCATCATAGGTTGCCGTGCCTCGACCTAATTCATCAAATAATATTAATGAGTGCGCACTGGCTTCTTGCAATGCTAAGTTGGCTTCCGCCATTTCGACCATAAATGTTGATTGCCCCATTGCCATATCATCATTGGCGCCAATACGGGTAAATATTTGATCAAATATTGGTAATACGGCACTTTCGGCCGGAACAAAACTACCCATTTGACCCAAAATAACAATCAAGGCTAACTCCCGCATATAGGTTGATTTTCCAGCCATATTAGGACCCGTGATCAATTGCATTGCTGTATTTTGATCCAAATTCACATCATTAGCAACAAACTCACCGGCTTCTAATATTGCTTCAACCACTGGATGGCGCCCCTGCTTAATATTAATTATATTATTGTCAATAAATGTAGGACGAACAAAGCGATGATTGTCAGCAACATCTGCTAAGCTCGCTAGAACGTCTAATTGCGCAACCTGTCGTGCCAACTTTTGTAAGCGAGAAATATTTGCTTTAACACGCTCACGAATCGTAATGAATAACTCATATTCACGCTCAGTTCTTTTGAGTTGCGCTTCGTTAATTAAACGCTCGTGCTCCTTCAGTTCAGGTGTAACAAACCTTTCAGCATTAGTCAGGGTCTGCTTACGTTCATAGCGCCCTTCTTCTAACTTACTAACATTTGCACGAGACACTTCAATGAAAAATCCAAAGTTTTTATTGTACTTAACTTTCAATGAATTAATGCCAGTTGCGGTACGCTCATCAGATTCTAATTGTGCCAGCCATTGCTGATTTTGACTCAAAACGTTACGATATTCATCGATTTTTGAATCGAATCCATCATTGATGATATCGCCCTCACGGATGCTAATCGGAGGGTCATCAACAATGGCTTCATCAATCAATCCAGCTAAATCACTCATATCTTCTAGTCGTTGACTAGCATGATTTAAAATTCCCTGACTTGAGGACAGAACAGACTTCATACCTGGAATTGCAGATAATGACCGCTTTAATTGTACTAATTCTCGGGCGTTCATCGTCCCCATAGCAGCACGAGCTGCTAAACGTTCCAAATCATATACTGATTTCAAATGATCTTGTAGCGCGCCACGTACAAAAAATTCATTTTGAAATGCTTCAATCATATCTAAACGTTCATTGATGTCTTCTGTATCCCGAAGTGGACGCAGCAACCATTGTTTTAGTAACCGACCTCCCATAGCGGTTTTAGTTTCATCAATTAGACCGAGTAAGGAACCTGCTTTCTTTTTTGTTCTTGCGTTTTTTACAAGATCCAAATTAGTCCTTGTATCTTGGTTGAATTTCAAATAAGCCAATCGTTCATAATTTTGAGCCGGAATAATATGATCCAAATTACGACGCTGAGTGTCAAATATATAGTTTAATAAAATAGTGGTTACTTGTGCTTCATTTTCATGTACCAAAGGCTGTGTCAAAAAACTAACTGTAGCATTAACATTTACCTCAGATTGAGTAGAAATTACCAATCCCCGTTCAGCAAGCTTATTAGCTATCCCTAGTTTTGTTGTTTCATCATCTTTTAATAACACAATTTCTTTAACTTCAAGTGAACTGAGCTCATCAATTACATCGCTAAAGCGCTTTAGTGTTGTGGTTTTTAATTCACCCGTTGATAAATCAATATAACTCAAAAAATAACGATTATCGCGTGGTAACACCGCAGCCAAATAATTATTTTGCTTATCATTGCCCATACCACTATTAAGCTTTGTTCCCGGGGTAATGAGTTGCACCACATCTCGCTTCACCATTCCCTTTGCAGTGGCAGGATCTTCCATTTGCTCCACAATAGCAACTTTGTGTCCTTGATCAACTAAAATATCAATATAATTCTGAGCAGCATGGTGTGGAATGCCAGCCATTGGTACCGGGTTTTCAGAATTTTTATTACGTGCTGTTAATGTTAGCTCCAACAATTTTGCGCCAAGCACTGCATCATCTTCAAATAACTCATAAAAATCACCCAAACGATAAAACACGAGTGCGTCAGGATATTGACTTTTAATCTCATGATATTGCACCATCATTGGTGTTTCAGCAACTTTAGCCATGTTGAATACCTCTTTCTATACACTACATTTTAACATATCAAATAAACATTTCTGTGACACACTGAAAAATGCAGCGCACATCTGCTATGAAAGAACAATCTCATAGTGATGCGTACCGCATATTGTTTGAATCTGAATTATTGATTTTCAGCTTTTTTGAAGACTGTAATGCTTTCAACGTGAGTTGTTTGTGGGAATTGATCAAGTGGCTGAACTGCACCTTCGATTTCAAATCCTGCAGCCAAAATTTGAACAGCATCACGCGCAAGTGTTGCTGGATTACAACTTATATATACAAATGTTTCAGGATTCATTGCTTTAACTGCATCAATCAATTCTTGTGTCAATCCTTTGCGTGGTGGATCAACAAAGACAACGTTCGGCTTTAATCCTTCATCCGCCCATTTTGCCATTTGCTCTGGTGCGTCAGCCAGTACAAATTCGGCATTTGTAATTTGATTATTTTTGGCGTTTTTTTCAGCATCTTCAATTGCCCCTTCAACAACATCAACACCGTATATTTTTTTCACTTTATCCGCAACAGATAACGTAATTGTTCCGATACCAGAATAAGCGTCAACAACAACATCAGTCGGTTTTAAATTAGCCTTCTCAGCTGCGAGCGCATACAAGGTCGAAGTGGTTTGAGGATTGACCTGATAGAAAGAGTTTGGCCCAATAACAAAGTCTTTACCCATTAATTGATCGTGAATATCATCTTCACCCCAAATCGTTTCATTCCATTGTCCCATAATCACATTGGTATCGTGATTATTGATATTGTGGACAACACTCTTTAATTCAGGTAGTTTTGCACTGAGTTTTTCGGCAATTAAGTCGCTATTAGGCAGCTTTTTAGTATTCGTGATGATGACAACCATCAATTCATGTGAATAATAGCCCCGTCGTACCATAATATGACGAATAACGCCTTTTTTAGTTTCTTCTTCATAAGCGGAAACACCCAATTCACGTAAAATATCTCGCGTAATACGAACTGCTTCATCAACCTTTGGATCTTGGATATAAAAATCTTCAATTGGTACCAAGCGATGTGACCCACGACGATAAAAACCTGTTTCTAAGTTACCATTTATCATTTGCACAGGTACTTGTGCCTTATTACGGTACCCTGTTGGATTTTCCATACCAATAGTCGGCGCCACATCAACATCTACATTAACCTTTTTAAATAATTCTTCAATTTGATGCTGTTTAAACGCCAGTTGTGCCTCATATTTCAAATTAGCCAGCGGTGCAATGCCTGTGGTAATTGCTATTTTGTTGGCATTTTGAACACGATTTTCGGATTCCTGAATACGTCTTGTTACACGCCCAAATGCGTAGCTTTTTAGTACTTTTGTGACACTCACGCGGACAATTTCTCCCGGAATAGCATCAACTACAAATATCGGAAAATTATCAATCTTAACAACACCCATGCCTTGATATGTAATATCAATAACGGTTGCTTCAATTTCCTGATTTTTAACTACTGGTGCTTTCGTTTTATATACTCGATTAGCTTTCGCCATAATTATTTGCTTCTTTCTTGCGCCTTTTGACACGCACTTTAAAATGAGAATAAGGCGCCATAATTAGCGCCTTACTGATGTTACTTTGTATCTAGTTTTTCGACTTCTTCAACAAACTTACGTTTAGCAACACTTATAGAATTTTCTGACATGCCAGAACGATTGGCCACAAATTCAATATGTTGTTGTAAATCAGTAAATTTCATTGGCGCATCACCACCATATTCGCCATCTAAATTCACTTTCATTTGATCATTATCTAGTGGCAAGATCTCTACTTTGTTGGTTTTCTTATAAATTAACTTAGGATTATCAATATGCTTACCGCCATTAATCAGCTGCGCCACCATCTGTAGCATCTGCGCCAAGTTAGCTTCTTTAATGATTAAGAGCGTAAAACGACCATCATCCAACTTTGCATCTGGGACGATGGACTCAAAGCCACCAACAGAATTAGTCAACGCCAAAAAAATCATCGAAGTTTTCCCTGAATATTCACCATCATCAAATGTAACCTTGGCATTAACTGCTTTAACTCGAGTAATCAGCTCTGCCCCTTTAACCAAATAAGCCAAATAGCCATATAATGATTTCATCAACGAAGGCACCGCATACGTCACCTCACTAATAGTTCCTAGCGCGGCAATATTCATAAAATATTTAATTTCGTTATTTTTTTCAATTTTGCCTATGTCCATTTTAATGGTTTCATTTTGCAAAATTACTTTTGCTGCCTCTAATGGTTCATCGCGAGGTAATTTTAATGCACGTGCATAATCATTGGTTGTACCAGCTGGTATGACTGCCATCATCGGACGCTTCGTTAAGGGGGATAATCCATTAACAACCTCGTTAATTGTTCCATCACCACCTGCTGCGACAATAAGATCAAAACCAGCCTCAGCAGCACGTCTTGCTTCTTTCGACGCACTCAGTGGTTCTGGTGTAGTGGCAAAAGCCGAAGTTTCATACCCAGCTTTTTCATAAACTGCGAGAATATCAAGCATCTCGCGTTTGATAGCCTCTCGACCCGAAGTTGGATTATATATAATTCTTGCTCGTTTCATGCCGGCAAACACTTTTCCTTTCAGCTTATGTACGCGAGAAAAATCTCGCTTATTGATTAGTTTACATTTTCAAAGTTTATCGTTTTTTTAATTCTGACAACAATAACTTATTCAACACACTTGGATTTGCTTGTCCTTTAGACATTTTCATAAGTTGCCCAATAAGATAGCCAGTGGCGCGGTCTTTACCGCCCTTGAAGTCTTCAATAGATTGCGGATTATTGTCCAATACTTCAGTAATCCAGCCTAATAACAAATCCGGATCACTTAATTGAACCAGACCATGCTTCTTAGCGAAAGCTTCTGGCTCTTCACCAACCATAATCGCTTCAAAGACTTGCTTTGCCTGCTTTGTTGAGATTGTTCCGTCTTCAATCAACTTAATCATGCCTGCTAAATGCTCAGGAGTCAAACGCGTGTCTTGCAACTCGACTTGATTCTTATTCATATAAGCATTCACATCACCAATTAGATAGTTAGCAGCACGTTTTGGATCAGCTCCTGAAGATACAGTAGCATCATAAAAATCAGACATAGCAAGCGTCTGTGTTAAAACTTCTGCATCATAAGGCTCAATTCCCAGTTCGTTTACATAGGCTTCTTGACGTTCACTCGCTGATTTTGGTAAGTCTGCAGCAACTTCATCAATCCATTTTTGATCAATGGCCACCGGAGACAAATCAGGTTCTGGGAAGTAGCGATAATCGTCTGCTCCCTCCTTTACACGCATTAAGATTGTTGATTTAGTTGGTTCATCATAGCGTCGAGTTTCTTGTTGAATCACACCACCAGAACGTAAAACCTCTGCCTGTCGCTTTTCTTCAAAAATCAAGGCATTACGAACGTAGTTGAATGAGTTGATATTCTTCATTTCAACTTTCGTTCCATACTGATCCGATCCAAATGGTCTGAGCGACACGTTGACATCTGCACGCATTTGACCTTCTTGCATCTTAGCTTCAGAAACACCTGTAAATAAAATAACTTGGCGTAACTGCTCTAAGTAAGCATAAGCTTCATCTGGTGAAGCAATATCGGGTTCTGAAACAATCTCAATTAATGGTGTTCCTTGCCGGTTTAAATCAACATAAGAATAACCATCAGATCCGTGTGTATTTTTACCCGCATCTTCTTCAACGTGCATTTCTGCAATATGGACACGCTTTACCGTACCATCGGCTAATGTGACATCTAAGTAACCGTTAGTACCGATTGGTGTTTGTGATTGCGTTGTTTGATAAGCCTTTGGGTTATCAGGATAAAAATAGTTTTTGCGGTCCCAACGAATCAATGGCGAAATTTGTGCGTGTAATGCCAGCGCAACACGCATACCATATTCCAATGCGCCTTTGTTTGCTACCGGCAAAACACCAGGATAACCAAAGTCAATTACGTTTGTATTAGTATTTGGTTTGTCACCATAATTAACCGGTGAAGGTGACAACAGCTTTGAGTTTGTTTGCATTTCAACGTGGACTTCAAGTCCAATCGTCGTTTCAAAATTTCCAGTTCCCATGTGTGTCCCTCCTTTTTAATATTCTTTCGCAATGTCAGGATGTTGTTCAAACAAGCGACTGGCTTGTTCGTAAGCATATCCTGCTTGATAAACAGTCTGTTCATCAAATGGCTTACCAATAATTTGCAATCCCACAGGCAACCCATCAACAAACCCAGCATTGACTGACAAACCAGGTAAACCAGCTAAGTTTACTGGGATAGTCAAAACATCTGCCAGGTACATTGCTGTAGGGTCATCAACCTCTTCACCAAGACCATATGCAGCTGTTGGTGCAGTAGGTCCAACAATTACATCATAGTTTTCAAAAACCTTATTAAAGTCCTCAATCAACAATGTACGAATTTTAGCGGCCTTCTTAAAGAAAGCATCATACGCACCAGCTGATAATGAGAAAGTTCCTAACATGATACGACGCTTGACTTCGTCGCCAAAACCTTCTGAACGTGTTTTGACATATAAATCTTCCAAGTTTTTAACGTCATCGGCACGGAAACCATATCTCACACCATCATAACGTTGTAAGTTAGATGATGCTTCTGAGGACATGATAATGTAGTATGCAGCCACACCGTATTTAGTGTGTGGAAGACTTACTTCATCAACAGTTGCTCCTAATGCTTCTAATTGTGCAATAGCAGCCTTGACTTGCTTGGCAACTTTTGGATCAATACCTTCACCAAAGTATTCTTTTGGCACAGCAATCTTTAAGCCCTTAACATCGCCACTTAACTTTGCAGTGAAATCAGGCACTTCACGCTGCGATGAAGTTGAGTCTTTCTCGTCAAAACCAGCAATAGCATTTAATACTGTTGCATTATCCTTCACAGTTCTTGTGAAAGGCCCGATTTGATCAAGTGAAGAAGCCATAGCAAACAAACCCCAACGTGAAACACGACCATAAGTAGGCTTTAAGCCAACAATTCCATTGAAGGCAGCTGGCTGGCGAATTGAACCACCAGTATCAGACCCTAATGCAAATGGCACTTGTCCAGCGGCAACTGCTGCAGCTGATCCACCTGATGATCCGCCTGGTACCTTACTATGATCCCACGCATTTGATGTTTGTTTATAGTATGAGGTTTCTGTTGAACCACCCATGGCAAATTCATCCATGTTAGTCTTTCCAACAGAAACTGCACCTAGGTTTTGCAGTTTTTCTACCACTGTCGCATTATAAATTGGCTTAAAACCTTCCAAAATATGCGAAGCACCCGTTGTTTGAATGCCCTTGGTGGCCATATTATCTTTCAATCCCAAAGGGAGACCCGTCAAGACATTCGAAAAATCAGATTTTTCATCAATTTTTTGAGCTTGTGCTATAGCTTCGTCTGGGTTTGTGCTAATAAATGCATTTAATTTATCATCAGTTTTAGAAATGTTATCAAGCGATGCACGTGTCAAATCTACAGCACTTACTTCTTTGTTTACCAACTGATTGTGCAAAGAAGTTAAATCATGCTCAAAATAATTAATCGTCATGTTATTCCCCCTCACCATTCAAAATTGCAGGAACCTTAATTAAATCTGCAGCTTCAAGTGGTGCATTATTAAGAAGTTCTTGTTTTTGATTCCAATTATTTGCGACATCTTCACGCAAATGATTAACATTTTCCGTTACTGAGTATGTTGGGATAACATCATCAGTATTTACCTCGCTCAACGTATCAAAAATATTCAATATATCACCCAATTGTGTTGTAAATTGGTCAAGATCAGCATCGTTAAAAGCTAATTTGGCTAACCCTGCAACATGGGCAACTTCGTCACGTGTGATTGTTGTTTCGGCCATAAATTCCGCGGGTGCATACATTTCTGTAGCACACTTCCTTTCAGTGTTTATATACTAGTCCATTTTATCACATATTTGTCAATCTCTCGCCTTGCATTTCAACGGTATTCCTGTATAATTAAGAACGTTGTACAAACAACACGACCAGTAACTTTGTTGAGCGGCTCACCATCGCTTTACGCAGTCTCTGGCGACATTTTAGAAAGGTGGATATAAATATGGCACTTACACAAGAACGTAAGAACGAAATCATCAAGGCATACGCCCGCCACGAAGGCGATACAGGTTCAGCTGAAGTACAAATCGCAGTTTTAACTGCTGATATTAACGAGTTGAACACACACATGGCAGCTCACAAGCATGATTTCCACTCACAACGTGGATTAATGAAGAAGATTGGTAGCCGTCGTAACTTGTTACGTTACCTCCGCAATACTGATATTCAACGTTATCGTGAATTGATCCAACGCTTAGGTTTGCGTCGTTAATCTTAGGATTACTTGAAAACCTCGTATCAAATTTAAGGAGAAAAGACATATGCCTGTTATTGAATCAGCAATTCAACGTGTTCGTCTTACTAAGAAGCAACACGACCGTAACGAACCACAACTCAGCGCTTACCGTACAGCTGTAAAAAAGTTTGAAAAAGCTGCAGCTGCTGGTACAGACAACTTAGCAGAATTATACAAGGCTGCTTCTTCAGCTATTGATCACGCCTACTCAAAAGGTTTGATTAAGAAGAACAAAGCTTCACGTGAAAAGTCACGTTTAGCTAAGTACGTTAAGTAATTAACCTACTTCCTTGAATACTAAAAGGACTTGGAAAAATTTCCAAGTCCTTTTTTTAATGCTCTCCACGTTGCTTATTTGCTTTGCGTGTTGCTCTCATTTCTTGTCGTTGAGATATCCGACGATCCATTTGATTCTTGCGTTGAATTGCATTCTTAATTCGACGTTTGTATCCTGGTTTAACATTTTTCTTTTTCTTCTTAACCATACCAACCATAGTTGAATCTAATTTTTTGGTTGTGGCTACACGCTGAACACGAGCCCTTCGGTCCTTAACATCAATAATTTCATTGCCCTTAATTTGCTTGGCCTTAAAGGTGATACCCAAAGCTTCTAATTCAGCAACTTCATTTTCTTCATCTGGGCCATACAACGTAATCGCTAATCCAGACAAACCATTACGACCCGTCCGACCCACACGATGAACAAAGAATTCTAATTCGGCAGGTATATCATCATTAATGACATGCGAAACACCTTCAATATCAATACCACGTGCAGCAAGGTCTGTTGCCACGACATATTGGTATTCTAAGTTTTGGATCGCTTTCATCACACGTCGACGTTCACGTGGTTCAATATCGCCATGTATTTCGGCTACTTTCAAACCATGTCCACGCAAAAAACTAGAAATTTCCTTCGCACGCTCTTTGGTATTAGCGAAAACCAATGCTAAGTATGGATTACCAATAGTTAATACTTGATAAATAATGTCATTCTTATCTTTTGACTTAGTAGCTAATAACCAATTGTCAATTGTATCGGCAATGACCGTTGACACTGGTATGGCTTCAAAATGTGGGTTATCTAAGTATTTTTTCAAGAATGGCTTCAACTTTTCTGGCATTGTCGCACTGAACACCAATGTCTGAAGTCCCTCAGGCATTGCACCTGCAATATAATCGACTTCATTTAAAAATCCCATATCTAACGTCATATCAGCTTCATCTACAACAAGTGTATGAACTGCATGTAACTTCAATGATCCAGACTCTACTAAGTCTTTAATTCGACCCGGTGTCCCAATGACAATTTGTGGTTGGTGATTTTCTAATTGTTTAATTTGTCGTTGTTTGTCTGTTCCACCTACAAACTCAGAAATGGAAATGTCAGTATTTAGCTGATTAGAAAATTCTTTCATTGCCTTGGTAATTTGCGCTGCCAATTCACGTGACGGTGTCGTAATTACTGCCTGTACGTATTTGTTACCTTGCTCTAATTGATTCAAGATTGGAATCAAAAATGTGTGCGTCTTTCCAGAACCAGTTTGCGATTGGCCGACCACATCTCGTCCTTGTAAAACATCAGGAATTAGTTTTGCTTGCACAGCAGTTGGTTCATAAAAACCAATAGCACTTAATGCGTCAATAACTTCCTTTTTTAAATTAAATTGTCCAAATTGGTTTGCTTTTTCAGCCATCAATCTTCCTTTTCTGCGTCTTGCTTCTCGCTAAGAGCACTATCAACTATATTGATTAAGCGATCTATATCACCTTGATCTTGCGCCCAAGCTCCTGAAGCCATTGGATGACCGCCACCCTCAAATTGGTTTGCAATCTTATTAATTGCAATTGTTCGTGAGCGCAGTCTGACACGATAGTTTCCTTCGTCTTGTTCTTCAAAAATAGCCCATGATTTCACACAATCTATCTTTGATGGCAATGGTACAACAAAAGCTGTTCCGGCGTCTTTCAAGTCAAATTGCTTTAACAATTCTTTGGTTAAAATAACATAAGCAAATCCCGATGGCAATATGCTTAAATTTTGCAAAACATAGCCTGACAATTTTGCTGCGTTTTCCGAAATGGTAGCCATCGCATGATGAATTTCTTGATAGTCAAAATCATACTTGAACAGTTCTGACACCACACGGAACGTTTCTGAATCGATACTATACATAAATCGACCCGTGTCTCCAATAATACCAATATATAATAGACGCGCCGCTTTTTTTGTCATCACCAAGCCTTGATCTTTAAGTTTTTCATAAAACTCAAAAATCATTGTGCTTGTGGCGGAGTGACCATCTTTCACCCACTGCCAATCCCCATATGGTTCATCATTTGGATGATGATCTATTTTAATAACTTCTAAACCATCTGGCCAACGTTGGTCATCTACACGCGGCGCATTGGCTGTATCAGTTACAATGACAAGAGCTTTGTTGTAAGTAGCGTCGGATATAACATCCATGAAATTATCATCTTCATTCATCCATGCTAATCCTTGAACTTCTTTGCCCACAGCATATATCTTTTTTTCTGGAAAGCTTGCTTTTAATATCTCTTTCAAACCCAACTGTGAACCAAAAGCGTCTGGGTCAGGTCGTTGATGTCGATGAATAATTATTGTTTCGTAACGCTTGATCTGTTCTAATATTTGTTCTTCGATTACTGACATGTTTATACTTTCTAATTATTATTTTCTATTATTGTAACATTAAAACAGCGTCATTTCCTCAAATCCGCTAGACTGTAAGTTGCTGAGTGATATTCCCAATAAACGAATAGAAAAATCGGTATTCATATTTTCATCAAATATTGTCTGCGCTACGGATACTATATTTCCGGCTTCTAATTTGAAAGGCACACTTTGAGTTACAGAACGTGTGATAGTATTAAATTCACTATCACGAATTTTTATATTTAGCGTACGTCCTACTAACTTTTTATTTTTCATGATTTTAACAATTTCCACAGCCAATTTTTTGAATTCTAGATTAACTTCATCTCTTGTTTGTAAAAATTGATCAAAGGTTTCTTCTTTCCCTACGGATTGTCTTTGACGATGCCATTGAACTTCGCCAAAATGAACCCCTCTAGCCTGCCAAAATAAATGTTCACCCATTTTTCCAAATTGAGCTCGTAATGTTTCTTGAGGTATCATGCGCAATTGGTCACCATTCTCAACACCCAGAACTGCAAATTTTTCTTGTGTTTTTTTTCCAACTCCTCGAAAAGAGGAAATTGGTAATCTTGCCAAAAAATCTAATGCATTATCTTTTGTTATTACAGTAACGCCATTTGGCTTATTGAATTCTGATGCTAACTTCGCCAACAATTTATTGTACGAAACACCAATTGAGCTGGTCAACTGCGTTTCTTTTAGAATTTGGTGACGAATTTTTGCCGCTAATGTCGCTCCCGTAAGTACGCTATCTGTTAGATCTAAGTATGCCTCATCAAATGCAATGGGTTCAATTTTATCAGTATACTGATGAAAAATATGATGAATTTGCTGAGATATCATCTTATATTTCTGAAAATCAGGTCGCATGAAAAATGCATCAGGCGCTAATCTTTTGGCCTCAGCAGCACTCATTGCTGAGTGCACTCCTAACTTTCTGGCAGCGTAATTAGCAGTCGCAACAACACCACGTCCGTTTGATTCAGTAGGGTTACGCGAAATGATCAACGGCAGATTACGCAATTCGGGATGATCACGCATTTCAATTTGGGCATAAAAAGCATCTAGATCAACGTGAATAATTCTTCTATTGTCTGCTGTGATAAGAAATTCTGGCATACTATAATTTTATCACAGGAACAAGTGTTCTTATTCAATAAAAATTATCACTGAAAATTTTTAAAAATAAACCGCTCAAATAAAAGTTCAGGATCTTGAGCTGTGGATTTTAATTGCTTTTCGATATCAATCATACCTAAATACCCTGTTCGTACAAACTGTGGCGGATAAGACCTTAATGCTTCTTTGGCTAATTTTACTCGATAAGGGTGCACCTTGAGTTGCGCTCCAATGTCTTGGTCATTTCCAGATAATCCTGCTACCTGCAAAAGTAATCTAAATTGATTAGTTAAAACAGCATTTAATCGCAAAGGGGCTTCGCCACTCTGTAAAAGGTCATAATAAAGGGTTAGTGCTTCTTGAGGTCGTCGTTTAATAACTGCGTCTACCAAATCAAACGCATTAGCTGTCAGCGTCTTGGGAACTAATGCCGATACTACATCTAGTGTTATTTTTTTTGTCTGTTCCGCATAGGTTATTAGCTTAGGCAATTCATTTCTCATGTCTGTGTACTGGGCATTAGTACGCTGCATTAATTCATGAAGTGCCTCTGGTTCTATGGCATACGAGCGCTGATTTAGTTGCTGGACGATAGCCTGTTGCGCCTGGCGCTCATTAAGAGCTGGTAAAGAAATATTTTCAGCCGTTTTCAGAAGGATCTTTACTACTTTTTTTCGCTTATCTAATTTTAAATCATTAGCAAAAAAAACAACAATATTTTGCAATACTGGCTGCTCAAATAATCTTAATAATAATTCTTGATCACGATCCCCAACTTTTCCTGTAGCAGTCAAAAATTGTGGATTTTTGACCACAATAACACGACGATTACCGAAAAAAGGAACGGACATAGCATCATTAATCACTACATCCAATGTCTGTTCGGTTAAATCAATCTGGGAATAATTCATATCACGATCTTCTTGGTCAACTAGTTCCTTAAACATTGATTTTACATGACTGAGTAATGTCTCTTCTTCCCCTGTCACGACATAAAAGTTTGCCATGGCATTATTTTCAATTTGCTGTTGTAGTTGTTTTAGGTTCATTGGGTATTTTTACCTTAAAATGTCCGTTTAATCCTGAATATTCATAACACATCATACCTGTAGTTGATATGAAGGCATTTACGGGGGTTGTTCCCAACTTTTCCCCGACTTTATATTTTACTAATCAAGTATAACATTGATAGCAAGGTGTACATAAACAAAAGCCGACTAGATTGATTTCTAGCCGGCTTGTTAACAAGTTTCATTTAATGAACTATTTTAAAATTCATTTCCCCTTATGTGCTAATATAGCACAACTAATATTGATAAAATATATAGTTTCGGGATAATTATGTCAAATAAAAACCCTAACAAGGCATACTTAAACAAATAATTCTAAATTGGGGGTAAAGATGTTTGCAAAAAATAATTTAGCCTTGCTAGGTATGACCAAATTGTACTATACAATTAATAGTAACTGCAAATTAAAAAACAGACACTTTCGTCTATTTTGTGCTATTTTTTAGGTTCAATACCAGAGGCACCATGTTTCAAATCATGGACAGAATTTTTAACAACCTTTTTAGTATTATCTTTAGTAGCTTTTGCTACCCTTTTTACCGTTTGTTTTGTTTCGGCTAATTTTTTGTTGTTAGTCATTACTAGTCCTTCGCTTTTCTTTGTAAATAAAAACCTAGCAGGATTCGTAATAAATCGATAACAATCTTGGAGGATATTATCATGGAGTTTGAATGCCTGCTGGGTATAGTTCATTCTACTATGCTTATATTAGTTTATGCAAGTAAAAAGCCCAACAGACGGGCGTGAAGAGTACATTCAGCTAAATTGGGGTTCAGCCTAGATAATAAAGAGTAGTAGTTGCCTGTTGGACTAATATTTAGTATATAGTATTCCAAAAAGAAAAATTATTTTGTTTTTTTCATATTTAAAAAAATAAAAAACCTAGCAGGTGTAACATCATTTCTCGGAATCCTACTAGGCCGTGTAATTACTTTTTCCAATTTAACTACATATTCATTGTACATAATAGAATGAATATAAGCAACACTCTCAACTTTGAAAACAAAAAAGCCCGACAAGTTCCATAACTGATAGTCAAAAGCACTTAAGGGAGTAAGTCATTCTGTAAAAAAGGAATGCTTATCGGACTATAATTTCATTATACATGATAGATTGTTAAATATGTAACAATCCATCGCGTTTTAAACACTAGCTATAAAAGTGTGTAATAATAGCTATTTATTCGAAATCACCGAGTTCCACGTTGACGTTTGTCTCTTTCTTGAAACGCCTCGCTAATTCAGGCATGCGATCTTTTTCTGATTCAGCATATCTGCCTATTTGTTCTGAATGTGTGGCCATACCTATTTTGGCATATTCGAAGAACACATTTAACTGCTTGGAATATCTCTGATATGCGATGCGCACCCAATATAGGGTGTTTTTATTTTTAGTAAATCGCTTTTTGATTTCTTCAATTAATTTATCGTCATAGTTCATAATGTCACCTCTATGACATTATACGAACATACGTTTGCTTTTGCAAATAAAAAATCGCCCTCAAGATAATTCTGTCAGGCAATTTATAGTTAATTAATTTCATTTTTTGTAAAACCTAATGCTATACCAAAAATAAAAAAATTATTGTAAATAATGGTAATTTTATTGTTTCATTTTTTTGACTGATTCTCAACCCAGCGTGATTCAGAACTTGTGGGAAGGACCATAAGTATGAAGAACCAGATTGTACCAATCAAAGGTATAATCTGAATAAAAATCCATCCTGCGCTTCTATCAGTATCATGCAAACGACGTGCTTTAATAGTTAAAGTCGCAATCCAAACTAATAAAGCAATTAATTTAGCGGCGGTATTAGTTGTCAAGTCTCCAAAATTGTAGATATCCTCGATAGAATGGCCTTGTAGTTTTTCAACAATATTCATTAAAATACCACCAACTAAATAATTAATGATGGTTGGAATCCAATACTGTGCCCTAGTCGCGGTTGCATTCCACGTAAACATTTTTGTCCAAAATTCTTTATATGCTGTCATAATTATTATCCCCTCAATATTTTACATACATAATATTCTGACACATAAACACAAGACATGCAAATAAAACACCCAATCAGAATAATCTGATTGAGTGTTTTTTACTTTACTGCTCCACTTGGATTCGAACCAAGGACCTGCGCATTAACAGTGCGTTATTCTACCACTGAACTATGGAGCAATGTAACAATTAACAACAATATGATACTATCAAAATTGTTAATTGTCAAACGTTTATTTAACTTCGGTTAATGTAGCAGCACTGACCCAAACCAAACCGTATCTTGTTCCTAATGCCACACCGTTATAGCTTGCATCCTCTACCTTAATTCTATCCGAATGAAAACGGAAGTAATCACCTACATCAATCTTTTGATCAGAAGTAATGTTACCGTTCTTATCAACTTTATCAATAGAAGCAATACCGATACCATTCCAATACCAATTAAAGTCTTTACCACCAGCTAGTTCATAGTTAATAACCTGCTCCACTCCATGAACGTATTCAAATTCATCAACTCGGTAGGCAACACGCGCTTTGAAATACTCGCCCTTGTTTAAAATTTGATCTATATTGCTGTTGTTTGGCTGTATCGGAACACTTGGTACTGTGACTGCTTCACCACCAACATAACGCCACACTTCAATGTATGATGCGGGATTGTATGAATAATAGTCATTCCAATTATGCTCAGAAATCGCTGTACCATACTGCCCACCTGTCCAATAATCACATGAGATGAAAACAGTATCACTTTTCATCACTCCAACGTGACCGCCCGAACCACCACTGAAAGACATGTCGTTGCCCCAACTTTCAAGTATGATATCCCCACGTTTCGACTCCCAGTCCTCATTAACTGAGATACGCTGAAATCCGTTTACTTGTAGATAGGCTGGCAAGGTTACAGTCGAGTACAAATAAGCATACGCTTTACCTCCCGCTTCATAAATCGCTTGTGTAATCGAACCTGAACAGTCTGCAGTGCTATCTGACCCATTTCGTGATCCAGTCATTGAATACGTAATGTATCCCTTTTTAGCATCAAACCAACCAGTTACCTTATTAATGTCTATCGCCATTTTAATTATCCTTATCCTTACTTTTGCATCTGGTTCATGCTTCATCTTCAATTTTTTGTATCTTAACGTGATATTCATCTTCCGCCCACTTAATCAGCCATTGCGGTAAGTCATAACCTGACAGTCTCGCATTGACAATGAGTGACCGAAGCACATGTTGCCCAATAAAGATAAAGCTAGCAAAGGCTAACCCATCAAAGATTGGCGTATCAAACACAAAGATGCGATTGCCAATATGGGTGGGTAACACAGAAAAAATCACGGAAATCGACCAAAAACCAATGGGAAATAAAGTCAACGGCAAATTACTCTTGAGCCCTTTCAACCCTGCTTCACTTGTGATTGGGACGCCCTTAGCTTTACGCCACTTGACACCCAAAATAGTGTCATACGACACCAACATAAAAAGGACAACCGTTTCGGTTGCCCCGTTTAGATTAGCGTATAAAAATTTTGAAATTTCCGTCATCTTATGATCCTAACACTTGTTTATCTTCAACGGCATAAACAGCTTCATCAAATTTTGCTTTGTCATTACGTACAATTTTTTTATTGGCATCATACAAAGTTTGATTTTGAATATTCATGCTAATGTTTGAGTTTGCATTAGAAATACTAGCATTAAAGTATGCTATTACTTCCCCTGAGTCTGTAGCTGATGTTGCTGTCATTGTAACCGATTGCTTAATTTCCATTAGTATTCCTCTTTCTCTAGTGATTTAACACCATCATGATTCATATATTGAATTGCTGATTTATTGTCTGATTGAACATCTACGTTTCTAAAAACCCGTAATTCTTCATCATCCAATGTTGCCAACCCTTCTGTTAGTAATTTCTGATTGTATAAAACTAATTTTTGTTCTTGTTCGTTATTTCCTAATGCACCACCTAAATATAAGGTGGCATGCGTTCTTGTGTTAATGACAATTTCAGCTAAAGCATCTAATATTTCACCACCCCAAAATCCATACCATTGGCCATTATCAAGTTCTGTACTAAACGTACCTTCAATGTTGTATCGAGAAAATGGTTCTGACGATATTGATACATGAAATATATCGAGATAGTTCAATACTTTGTTAATTAACTTCAATAATAGTTTACGATCATCTTCAACATAATCAGTAAGATAAATGTTTACTAATGCTCGCAAAAGTAATGCTGCCATATGTGTATCATCATAAGTGTTTTTAGGTGCTTCAGAATCACCAAATACAGTTGGCATATTAAAGTCTTCTGTCCAATACAAATCAATCATCTTAAAAAAATCTATACAAATTTGTTTGGCCATACTATTCTCAGAATTATTACGGCAAACCCTTGCCACCGAATCAACTGCTCTATATTGAAAACCGCCCCAGTCAACATTTGGATCGGGTGCCGGCAGCCAGCCCCATGAATCTGCTGATTGATATTGAATACTATCCCATCTATCCCAAAAATATGATGGCGCAAAGCCACCGTAAATATTATTACGTTTATAATAGGCTTCCTGGGAATCTTTCATAAATTGTAAATTGACAGCTAGTGCATGGTCATTGTTGTTTCCAAATTCGTCAACAAAAGGTGCCAATTCTTGCCATATATAGGGAGTTTGGTAACCAGAATAGGCAGGCCCTCGCCATGTGTTCACATTACCATCAGATAGATGATAATCAAATGGTGCCACATATGGTACATATTTTAACGGCTTTGAAGGCATCGGAACAACTGACTCGATAAACATATCTGCTTCGTTCAATCCTGAGTAAGAAAGCGTTACTGTTGAATATTTTGTATTCTCAGGTAGCGTATCAAGCGTTCCAATATAATCAACATAGATATCTGAATTACTGCTAATTGTATCAACCAATAAACTACTAAACGAACCATCAGGGAAATTAGATAAGCCATTGTCCGACACAAACATACTTGCAGTTAGATTAATTAATTTATATTTATCTGTCTTAGGTAACCTACAGCGCCAAGGTGTATCATTAGCATCTCTAATAACAAAATCAATATCATCATTGGTTCGATATTTAAAACCAAATGGAAAAGTTGGTAGTGGCCACATGCCAAATAAAAATTGGGCCCAACCTGAATCTGCTTTTTGAAAATTAACATGCTGAACAACGTTGTTATTTTCTATAATTACTTCAGCATTTACTTGGGAACGACTATCATTAATCAGTGTACCATTAGCATTTTTATAGTTTGGGCCCCAAAAAATATTAGAAGTCTTGAAAAAATCTTCTTTAAATAATTTAAAAGTTTGCATTTTGCCACTGCCGTCTAAATGAAGTGGTGCAGTCCACCTTTTATCTGCATCATAAACATTGTCCTCATCTAGGAACAGGTTAACTACCATATTATTTTTACTACCAATTTTTGCTTCTATCCAATTATTAGCGCCAAACAAAGCATTAACCGAACCTTTGCCAATTTGTCCATCACCAAAAGATGTGATTTCTGGATAATGAACATCAATAAAACCAATTCGTTTATTTTGTGTATAAATTTCAGCATTCTCACGACTAGTGTAATGATACATGCCATTTTCGAAAATATTACCAAACAACTTTGGTGGCTTAATATAAACAATTGAGTTATCAATATGAAACGCTGCACGAATAGATTCAGATGTAGAGTCTATAGCTTTTTGCCACTTAGCTTGTCCGGTTATTTCTAAGAGTAACTTAAAACAGTCTAGCACCCACGCCAGTGAGTCTATAGCACATACCGTTTCATTTTCTTCAAGCTTACGCCAAATTGGATAAGCATCATATACTTCATCCTTATAAATCATTGGTCCCGTATTAGTGCCAAATACTACCAACAATTCAGCAGATATCTTTTCTGATAATTCTACTACTGCAGTATTCTCATCTGGATATTCCACTTGGTCTATAGTGTAACTAGTACCATCAATGGCAGAAAATGGTGAATCCCAAACCAAGTTGGCATTATTAGACCGAACAGAAAAGACTTTAAAAATATTTTCTTTAGTTATTGTTGCTTTACCATTAACAAAACTAACTTTTAAGTCAGTAAAATATTCTTGCGATCTAAAATCACTTTTAGCATTAAATAACCAATGTGGTACCCAAGTAACATCAGGTTCATTAGGTATCGGTCTATTTTGATACAAAATTGACAGCAACGCTTCAGTTAATTTGTTAGCTCTATCCAACCACGTACGTTTCCCAGTGGCTTGATATGCTAGTAAACTTCCTCTAAGAGTTAGCTCTTGACCTTCTGAAGTACCAGAATTAGTAGAAAAATATCCACCTCTTCCTGTCTCATAGTGAAAGCTGTTAGAAGTTAAGCCTGTTTTATTAATCATAATGTGCTTACCATCAACATCACCTGTATAACGTGTTAAAAAGGTATCATACTGATCTATCCACTGCTTGATTAGCCTGACATGACTTGTCAAGTCGTCATCATTTACTGTGTTTATTATCTTGTCATCCATATATCGCCAACCTTTGGATTATCTGGTGCTTTATCCAAAACTTTGAATGTTCCATCTTTTCCAGCTGGACCAGGCTCACCAACAATCTCTTGTACGGTAATTAATTTATCAAATTCGACCATATTATTCCTCTAGTTTATCCAATAAATAATCATACGCAACCGCATCTTGGCCACTTAATTTTTCGGTATATTTGTCTAGACCTACTCTTAGTCGTTCAAAATAGCCCTCGGTCTTTTCATTAAATAAAACCTTTTCTTGGAATAATTCTTCTTTTTGCTTTTCATATTCAATTTTAGATTCAGTTTCTGAAAACTTGATATTTCCCGCATCATCAATATTGCCACCGTTAGATTGAACTAAATCTTTTTGATCATTTTGTAAGCTATCAATTTGCTCACTGATATCATTTACTAATTTAGTCCGAGCCCTTGAGGCGGGTCCGACTAATGAGGCCCCCGCTAAAAAATTGAACACTGATATTAACATACTTTTTTTGATTTTCATAATTTTCTCCTGTTTTAACCTGTTATCCACGGTTGGTCAACCGTATAATTCCCCTTAATATTAGGGTTGTTAAAGTCTTGATAGCCTCCATGAGATAACAAATACAAATCTCCTGAATGCCCAAAAGCTATGCCGGCACCTGAAATATGCATAATGGCTGGTATTCCGCCGTTAATTGTTTGAAAAAATATTGCTTGTTGTGGATCACCCCACTTACCATAGAAACCTTTACCATATTTCATGTAGACGTTGTCCATTAGCGAAACATTGTGATTGAAGGCTACACCACCACCAATATTATAAAGACCCGCAGCATCAGAGCCGGTCTTAGTAATGATCATTTCATCATTTCCATTGAATCCAAACGATGTAAAGTTAGCACCTTTCCTCATATCAATAGTGACACCCGCTATACTTCCTGAACTTTTGGTCCCAGATCCAATAGACATCTCACCTTTGGACATCACTAATGACATTCCATTTGAATCAAAAGTAGTAGTAGCTTCTCCAGAACTAACTGTCATTCCGGCAGATGTAATCACTGTGCTTCCATAAGTCCCATTCCAGTTAGACTGAATAAAGTTTGAAACATCACCGCTCAACTTGTAGACATCCAAATAAGCTATCTTGGCACTAGTAATAGCTGCGTCACCAATTTGAGCCGTTCCAATAGCTGCGTTAGCAATATTAGCTCTTTTCACTGTAAAGCCACCAGTGATAATAGTATCGCTATCCAACACAATGCTTTTTCCAGAAACGACTAGGGTTCCATCCGGGGTACCGTTGATACCAGTAATTATTTTTTTAGTTATGCCATCTGCTTGAATAGCATTGGTTCCTATGGACCAACTATCATTAAAAATAGATAGCAATGTCTCGGTATTGGCCTGTTGAACCCAATCACTCCAAACATCGCCATCATAGTTTCTCGTATAATACAAAGAAGCATTTTTGTCAGACCAAACTTTTTGCGTAATATGCTGAGAGTCTGGGGCATCAACTTGCAAATATTGATTTCCTGATATAGGTGAGTTTAATGTTCCATTGGTCAAAAACACATTGGCTGCATACTTAATTGTATTTAGGTCTTTTAAATCACCATAAGTCAGCCACTGCGTTTCAGTAATCATTTGCTTGAAACCTTCATGCATGACACCAACAATTACAGCATCAGCTTTCTGCAAAATCATAGATTTTAAACTGGATTCTGTGCTAGTTATTGTTGATGTTGTAAAGTCTTTAGCTTGCAACAAAACATTGCTATCACCATTTTCACGATCGTTTATTTCGCTAATAATTTGATTAGCCATTTGAGTTTGCTTGGAGATAATTCCTGAAACATTATCAGTAACCTCAGACAATGTGCCCTCTGCAGTTTGAACTCTTTTATTCAGACCAATATCTGGATCACTAACAATCTGGATAATCGAATCCATTTTAATCTGTTGCGTTGCAATTTTTTCACTATTAAGCGAAACGGTTTGCGTGATACTCTCATCGGTTAATTTCAGGTTCGAAATTTTAACATCATAATCATTTTTATCTTGATTATAGACAGAACTAGCAACAGATAACCCGATTTGGTCACTCAACAACAATATTTTAGAATCATAAGCAGCTACTTTTCCGTCAGTATCTTGCTTATAATCAGCAACATCAAGAGACAGGCTAGTAGCAGTCTGTTTTAACTGAGAAAATTGTGTTGATAACTCTCCAGTTTTTGCATTGTAATCATCTTGACTAACTTTTTGTTCAATGGACTTTGCAGTGACAATAATACTAGATTCCGCTTTAGATATACGCTCATCATTATCCTTTGAGTATGTCTTTAAGTCTAACATCGCTTTATCAGCAGTTAATTGAGCTTTAGACACAGCATTATCTAATGAGCCAACTTTAGTTACAGTTGCTTCAAAACCATCTGCTCGCTGTATAAGTTGACTAATGCTTCCTGATTGAACCCCTTGAACAGTTTGCAAATCACTAATAGTACTCTTGGTTTCTTCCGTAGTGCTAACCAAACTATTCATCTTAGCGCTCTGCAATTCTGCAGTGTTACGAATATCAACAATATCATGGGTTGACTGTGTGGCCGTCTGAGTTGTTTTATTTAACTGCAGACTTAAATCACCTGTTGTTTGATCGTATTCAGTCTTACTAACTTTAGTAGAAATTTCATCTAAAGCTTGTTTTATTGAACTTGAATTAGCAATAATTTTGCCATCGGTATCAAGTTTGTTTTGATTAATGCTAGACGTTAAACTATCTTCGGTCTCAGTCAAACTCTTACGAATAATACCATCGGCCGTCTTTAATGCCTCTAAAGCATCAGCTTTGGCTTGATCAGCGTACCCTTGCGCTTTACTATTAACCTCAGCGACCATCATTTCACGATTAGCAATTTCTTGGTTAATGCCCTCTGTTAAACCAGTTTTAGCCGATTCCAAAGCATTTTTAGATTCCTCAGATAAAGTCTTAGCTACTTCTTCAATATTGCTTTTAGCCTCTGCCAAAGCTTTATCAGCATAGCCTTGTGCCTTTTCGTCAAATTTATTTCTTTCAATGGTTAACTCTGCAGTTTCGCTAGCTACTTCTTCAATGACTTTCCTAATTTTGTCATTATTTTCTTGAATTAATGCAGCAGCGCTTGCTTTAGCCTGATCTACCGTCTTATTAACAGCATCTGTTATTTCTGCTGCAGTATTGTCATCAAGTATCTTTTTCCAATAATACGTACCATCTTCTCGTCTAGTCCAAATATAAAGCGCAACACCGTCACCAGTTTCTACCCAAGCCAAATCACCTTCGTTAGCAGTAGTCGGTAAATTTTCAATTCCTTTTACAAAATAGGTTGTATTCTTACCATTTGCTGTTGCTATGGCTTGTACCACTGCCTCTGATGTATTTTTCAGTGTATCAATGTAACTATCAACTTTGGCAGCTAATGATGCTGTACTATCCTGATATTGTTCCGCAGCACTAATATTACCAGCGGTTACAGTATAAGATATTCTTTGTCCATCAGCAGCAAATGAATCATCAATGCTTATAATACGTACTTTTTTCTTAAAATTAAGATTTTCATCAATCGCTAGTAGCCAATCACCCACAGTTGCCATCTTATAGGGATAACCAGCAATCCTTAAATCATATAATGATAATTTTAAAGATAAACTAAAACTATTATCGATTTTCTCTTTCACAACTTCTAGCAAGTTCTCTTTTTGAGTATATCGTTCATCTACAACTGGTTCAGCTTCTAAACGGCCATATGTCTTTTCCAATGGACTAGAATATGTCACATGCACACGGTCACCAGTTCTATTGTCCTGGTCGGCATATGCTCCAAACCCCTCACCATAAGTTACAAAACTAGAAATATTATTTTCTAGCGTCATGTCTGATAAGTTAAACCCATAACGTACGATTGTTGATAAATCAGTACCGACTTGCTTAAAAATCGTTACCAAATTACCATTAATTCTAAACTCACCTTCAATACTTGAAACAATGTCATTGAACAATGAAAGCTTTGTTTTCATCCCCCAATTTTCTTTACTAATAGCTGATGGACTGAAATTCAAATTATACGTATATGGTGTATTAGAAAAAATACTATCCAGATACCATTTAATCGTATGGCTACCGCTTATTTCTGAGTACAAAACACTCTTGGCCATGTTCCAGAAAAACTTATGGATCGCGTCAAAAATGACAGTGTTATTATTGTCATTACGCTCGTAGTAACTCACAATATACTGCTCACTATCAAACTCTAACGACCAACCTTTGTCGATATGGTTCAAGACATCGTCTCCCTCGAACAATGTGCCACTTAACGACTTTTCACCATTCAAAGTATGCTTACGTTCAATTGTTCCAACTGCAAAAAATTGCTCATCATTAACATTTTTAAATTTAATCACAAGTACAACTCCTTGTAGTCTTCAATAACTATTTCTGAAGCAATAGAACAAGTGACGTCGATATGTCCCGTTCCAGTTGGCTCCAACACAAAGTATTCAGCATTTGTGTCGTCATTGATAGATAGCATGTTCATAGTGTTGTACATACCACCAATAACAAATGTATCACCTGAAGTAACTGTCCCACTATATTTCCAAGTTCTACTACCAATTGTTAGATCAATACCACTTGCATTTTGTTTCGCTAAAACGTTTACTACGAATGGCACTTCTAGCTGAGATGCAGCCACTGTCCCAGCATACGGTATGCCACTAACAATAGTTAGCTTTTTAGCCTTACTTTCCCCAAAAGGCAAAACAGCAGTCACAAAAGTAATATTTATTTTATAAATTTGTTTACTATCGACACTCCCAGCTAATTCTGGTGCAAATGTGTCCTCAAGTGTTACAAAAAAACGTTTATTACTTTCGATATTATTTTTTTGGCCAAGTTTATTTCCTGATGTTTCACCAGGACTTTCATAACTATACATAGGTTCGTTACTGTACATTGGTGTAATGTAGTACGGATTCGAGTTTCCAAGTAATTGATACAACCAATTACGTTTAAATTCATAATCCGACTGGCTATTGGTGTACATATATGCGGTGTAACTCAACTTCTTTTCTGAGTATTCGCCACCAAAATTCAACTTACCATTACGACCCTTAAACGATAAAGTGTTAGCTACTAAGCTAGGTGTGCTTTCTTCAAAATGAGTAGTGACAATATCTTTTTCGCTTAATTTAATACTACTAGTGTTATTCGTAATTAATAAATCCATCAAATACCTCCAGTAACCAGTCTAGTTGTTGCTTGTCGACGTGCATTCATACTATTAACAGTAGTAGTAATTTTGTCACCTATAATTTCATTGTGAACTTCGAATACTGGTTCTTGAGCTGATTGTTCAGCTACTTCGTCACTTAATTCAGAAAGTCCACCATTAATTTGTCCAGCAACGCCTAAACTGCTTGTTTTTAACTGTGCACTAGCAACATACTTTTGTTCACTAAATTCATCAGCAATTTGTCCAGCATACGATGATACCGATTTTTTGACATCAGCAAAATTAGCATTTAATGAACTACCAAATCCACTCATTATCGCTGCACCAGCAGGAATTAGCAGTTTACGATCATAACTGATTGGTCCTTTGTGTTCCTTAATCCAACTTGCAATGCCACCAACAAAATTTTTGACAGACTCGAAGGCTGATTTTAAACCGCCTAGGAAACTGTTCATAATTGCTCTACCAGCTGCACCTAAATCAAAATTAAGGGCACTTTGAACCGCACTTCTGACACCATTCCATATTCCGGAAACCCAACCAGATATACCAGACCAAGCACCTTTTAAACCATTTATGGCAGAATTTGCAAGTGACGTCACCGTGGAAACAATGCCATTCCATACCCCAGATATAACACTTTTCACACTGTTCCATAAACTGCTAACAAATCCACTTATGCCACTCCAGGCACTTTTCAATCCACTAAACGCACTGCTAGCCATTGATGAAACAACGGAAACAATAGCATTCCATACTGCTGATATAATACCTTTGGCAGTGTTCCAAATAGATGAAACAACTCCCGATATGGCAGACCAGATAGATTGAAGTACTTTTAATGCGTTGCTTGCCATGCTACCTACTATGCTGACAATTGTATTCCAAACATTTGAAACGACAGATGATACTGCGCTCCATATTCCGGAAACAATACTTATTATGCCGTTCCAAATGGTTGTTACAATACTTACAGTTATTGTAACTAGAGTTGTAATAACATTTAATATCGCATTCCATATTGCTGTTGCAACCCCCACGATACCGTTCCATATTGCGCTTATAATTCCAGTGAAACCGTTCCAAACAGCCACAATAGCATTAACGATTGTCGTGATTACTGTTACCAACACATTCCATATTGTAGTAAACAAAATGACGTTTGCTTGCCAGAAAGCAGATAGATAAGGCGCTAGAAAGTTCCAAGTTGCCACTATTCCGTTAACGACAGCTGTAACTACGGCAATCAAACCATTCCATATCGCATTAAATACAACTACAATTCCTTGCCATAGTGCACCAAGTAAAACACCTAACCCAACCCAAGCCATTTGTATGCCTAATATAACTGTTTGCACAACGATCAGGATTGTATTCCATATATCTTGAAATATTGATACTAGGTTAGCTAATGATGATGATAAAAATGAAACAAAGGAAGCCCATACAGCTTGACCTGTTTTTGTTTGTGAAAAGAAATAAACTAACCCAGCAACTACCAATGCTATTGCAGTGACTATTAGTGTGAATGGGTTTGCTGACATAACTAGTGAAAAAGCAGTCATTGCTCCTTTAGCAAGCATGATTGCTTTTTTAACAGCTTGAAACGCCGTAACTGCAAATGATATTGCTTTAAAAGCAACCACAGCGGTTCCAACAACTAGAACAATTGACTGTATAATATCTCTCACAGCCTGAATCTTCATCGCCGCATTAATAAAATCCGCAATAGCCGTAATGATGTTACTAATAACCACCACAACACCGCCAATGTATTGACCCATTTGATTAAAAGTATCGCTAATCGAGCTAATTCCTCCGAACGAGTTAATTAATCCAGTAATAATGGACCAAAGTCCTTTGGCTATTGATATTACTGCTTTAACAACTGCTATAATTGCGTTCCATGCTGATTGAATAGCTACTGTTGATAAAAAGCCTTCAATTAATCCTACTACTGCATCTCTTGCAACACTGATGATCGCTTGAACAGTAGATAAGACACCACTAACAGATACCCATGACGCTTGTATAGACGATGTATTGCTTATTACAGATATAACTTCAGTAACAATGTTTCCAAATGATATAACAATGTCCATGAGTGCACTAAAAACTACAATAACTGTATCTGCAAGCTGACTGAAATTTAGTCCAGACGTTACCTTTGAAAATGAATTAATTGCATTATCTGCAAAGTTTTTAAATCCAGAAACGGTAGTATCAACAAATGACATAACTGTATTCTTTATGAATTCAAACGCCGGTGCCAATGCAGTCATAAATGAACTTGCTAAATTTTGGATTGTTTTTCTAAACTGTTCGCTCGTATTATATGCATATGAGAAAGCAGCAACTACGGCCAAAATACCAATGACTGCAATTCCAAGAGGACTAACTATTGCTGTTCCCACGGTACTCATGACACTACCTATTTTAGTTGCTGCAGTTAAAAATGAACCTGTGGCTAGAGTTGCTGCTCCAATTATGGGAGCCAGTCCAAGAAAGCCTCTTATTCCTTTTGCTATTGATGAATTTGAAGTAGTAGCCCACTGTAGTACATTGTTCGTCATATCAATCCATGCACCATTTATCGCTTTAGCAGCTTCCTGTGATTTGTTAGACAAACTATCCCAGTTACCACCAACTTGCTCCAGCTTTGAACCAACGTTTTTTTGCATTTCAGTTGATTGACTCTCTAACACCTTCTCTGCCTGAGCCTGAGATGATGATGCATCATCTACTGCCTTTGTAAATGCATCCCAACTTGTAGTTGTATTTCCTGTCTCATCTTCAACAGCTTTTAATAATGGAATCATGGCTTTCATTCCTGCACTGTGAAAAATAATCTTAAGCGCAGCGGCTTTATCTGCAGCTCCCATTCCATCAGTCGCTTTTGCTGTTTCTTGCAAAATTTGTTTAAACGGTTTCAGGTTCCCGTTTGCATCGGTGAAAGATAAACCTAAATCACTCATAGCTCCTTGTGCAGCTTGAGACGGAGCTAACATTTGTAGAATAGCGTGATTTAAGTCTTGTGAAGCGTCAGCTGCTGAAAATCCTTGGTTGGTGAGCAATCCTATTGCGCTAGAAGTGTCTTGCATACTCATGCCAGCTAATCTAGCAGAACCACCAGCAGTAGCCAAAGCATGTTGCATTTCTTCAATAGAGGCGTTTGATAAATTAGCTACCTGAACAAGAGTAGATGCTGCCTGTGCCGGTGACCCAATCGACTCTCCCCATATGTTCATAGCATTTTGAACTACTGAAGCTGTCTGTTGTAAATCAGATCCAGCAGCTGTCGCAGCTTGAGCGATAGCTGGGAACTCTTCTTTAATTGTGCTGATTGATGCGCCATCACGAGCCATGGCCACCATTGCATCAGCAGCGTCCTTAGCACTTAAAGGCAGATCAGCTCCCATTTTGTTGGCAACGTCTGCTAGTCCCTGAATATCTTTAGAAGTGCCACCAGCAATAACTGCAGCTTGGTTTAGCGACTGTTCAAAACTACCAAAACTATTGAGCGCTTTAACTCCTAGTGCTGTGACTGCAGCACCTGTTACAGCAAGTGTCTTACCCACGTCAGCTACGGCTTGATTAGCGGTAGCCATTGCGCTGCTTGTTACACTCGAAACTGTCTTCATTGCAGATTGATAGTCTGCTATATCAGCTCCAATATGAGCAGTTACGGTCCCACCATTATATGTCGCCATTCTCACTCCTTTCTCCACCAAAAGCACTCATGACATTCTTGTATAGCTCTAGTTGCTTACGCTTATGAGCCTGAGATTCGGATGGTTTATAGATTTCTTCTAATTTCTTCTCTTCTTTATCTCTGTCAAATACTTTGTTAAACTTTGGTTTCTTTGAGTTATTGAAATAACCTATATTGGCTGCTAATACCGCCAATCGCTCGCGTTCATCAATTTGTGACATAAGCACGCCCTTAATAACCGCATCAAGTTCCCATTTATAAAGTGACATCGCCCAAGGAATATCAAATAGTCCAAAGCGTGCACAAGTTTCAATCAAAGATTGTCGTTCAGTAATTTCAGAATACGTTCGACGGCCTCCACCTGTTGTTTTGCCTCTGCCGTTTGTTCCTTCTTTTTCAGATTTGGAAGTGCTTCTTCGATGTTCCCCTTCTGCGTCATGATTGACTTCTTGAAAAAACCGCTATTTTTCAACTCATCTTTCAATGTGTCTAACGTTTCATCAATCTTTGCACCATCCTCTGTGAGTTCATCAACAGCAGCAAAAATATCGTCATTTGAAGCCTTGCCGATATCTCCTGCAACTTTAATAACGTCTGGAATAACCGATGTATCTCCCATCAAAATACGAGTAAACAAATTCGTGGCACCGTCACCAAGATTATTTCCTTTGTCATCGACATTACTGAAATCACGATTAGCATTAAATAATGCTTTAAAGTTAAATTTCAACGCTACTACTTTTTTCCCAATTGTTACTTCCATGTTTTCCATCTCTTTCTAAATATGTAATGGGAATAAATCCCTAAATTAATAACCAAAGTTTCCGCTTTTTTCACCAGGTCGTTCGAAGTCATAAAGCTGTGTTAATGCATTTAACTGATCATCACTCACTGCAAAAGAACCATCACGTAGCATTCCAACGATATTCAATGTATAACTTGCCTTAACTAAATCATCGCCATCATCAATATCTAAGCTATCGACTACACCGTATCCAAACATTGCTGGGAAAACTTGTTGATCACCATCTGTCCAAGAAAACTTCTTGTCAATAACAACTCGCCATACCTTGACTTGATTACCTTCATGTTTCGCATTTTTAAGAACATCAATTGAACGGTCGCCCCATACTACGGCTGTTTCTAAATCAATAGAATCTTCATTTGTTGATGGCAATACGACACGTCCAAACTTTGTTTGCTCATCGATTGAATCGCCACCAATACTAATCGACCCGCCTGTCTGTAATGCAGGTAAGATTGCACTGTGCCCAACTGGGTCAGTTGTTGGTTGCAAAAAGTAGACAACCTTTTTACCTAAGAGTGGTGAACCGTTCATAATTTCAATTCCATTATCTGTTGCCATAATTTTTCTCCTTTTATATAATTGCCGACACAATAAAAATCACATGATAGACATCTCTTCCTACTGAATCGTCAGTAATCGTGTTTGATGTCACTCGTGTGATTTGTGGTGTGGCGTGTTTAATTAGTGATTTCACGTTGTAAATTTCGTCTTCCAACGCTGTCCTACTGTCTATTGAGTAAAACAAATCAATTTGTAAATCTGTTGTTAGTACCTCATACCCAGTTTTTCCAGATGGTGCATCATCATCAAAGTGTGAACCAATAACAATAAATGGCTCTGGAATACTAGCATCAGGAAGCCTTGATTTGATTGGAATATCGCTTATTTTCAGATTATCGCGTATTCGATTAAGCAATAATGTCATTGGGGATGTCATCTGAGACCACCTTTCAACAAGTTTTGAAGCTTTTGGAACAAGAACACTTCTTCTTGCTTCATGGCGGGACGCATAAATGATTTTCCAGCCATTTTTCTCGTACCAAATTCCTGATAAACAGAATATTCAGCACTGGATGTGACATCCGCACTAAGCATTCCTGTTTTTTCCGAAATGATATGCTGTCTCAAATACCCTGTGTCAACGGGGGCGTACCCTTTGGCTCTTTTTTCAACGCGATTGGCTGTGTTAAGAACAATTTCACCTGCTTCACGTTGAATGATTGCTGGTTGCTTATTAAACTTACCTATCAATGAATCAGCACCGTCAAAAGTAATTGTCATTTTTGATTTAGCCATGTTACACCGATCCTATTATTACTACTGTGTTATTTCGTGCATTTGGGATAGCTTGTGGTTTACGCTTCACTCCGTTATATAAGACATAATCTATTGGCCCCACATCATTTTTAAAATGGACAGCAAGTGCGCTTGAATCATATTTACCAAAAACATTCATGTTCATTTCCTGTTTTACGCCAGTGATTCGACAAGGTAACCAATCAGAAGTGACTGGTGTAATATCATCGTCCCAGCCGTCATTTCCAGATTTTTTATTAACAATAATTTTCACACGGTCACTATATCTCATCAAATAAACCTCGCTATCCCATTCCCACCCCTTTTAGTACGATACTTGTTGAGATAAACAGCATAGTCAGAAACATCATCATCAGACCAGGTAGCTGATACATCACTCTCACTAGATGATTTTTTGCCCTCATCGCCAATTCGGTTGAAACGCCGTACCGTAATTTCACGTAATAGCCATGATATTTCAGTAGGATATGTCGCGATATTGTTTCCGTCCTGATTGATGTAACTTAACAACCGCGCTTCATTATCTTCCAGTAATAGGTTTAATAGATCATCTTGTTTGGTGTCGCCAATGGAAACAAGCAGTTTAACTTTTGTTAAATTGTCAGTCTTATCGACCATAGTTCCTCCTTAATGGGTTTTGCACCCCATTCAACAGATTAAGCGTCTGTGTCGTTAACCAATGCTAATAGGTCAGCCTTTACAACATTTGATTGGTAAGAAACACTGTGTGTATCTAACCAAGCCTTGATTTCAGCAACCGTATTAGCGTCAGTTGGTTTAGCTGGCGTTTCATCAGCCAAGTTATTCGCCCCCGCTGGGTGTTCCTTTCAAAGCAGCAGGAACAAATTCTTCATCAAGCTTAGACTTGTAAGCAACAACACGAATATTGCGTGGGTCAACGCCATCAGCAATATCCCAAGTGGTCCCCTTTGCCAATTCTTCCGTGATAGTTGTTTGGCCTGCTGGTTTAAATGTCTTGGCCAAAGTTGTACCGTTAACGTGAGTTGCTGAAACACGCTTACTTACAACTGAATCACGTCCACCTTGCTTCAATGCTTCGTGAACCACCTCCGTTGAATGTGGAACCGTTGAATACGAAACCGCACCTGAACCGTAGATGTAAGCCGTAGCAATACCACCTTTTTCCAAAGGAATATCATCGTCAACAATGACTTCCATGTTGTTATAGTAGTTGATTGGTGTTACAGAGTTCTGAGGTTGGATCGTTTCAATCATGCCTTGGAACTTCATCTGTGAATACGTAGATGAGTTAACTGCAATCTTTTTGAACGCTTGGTCTTGCAAATCACCGAGTAGTCCAATAGCTGCCAAGAACCCTTTGGGTCCAAATGTTGGTGTCGACGGTGACACCACAGTTTGATCAAATAACTTTGTATTAGCAACCTCAGTATTTGAAAAGACACCTTGTAATGTTGAATTTAAAATAGCTTGATCAACATTGTTCCAATAGTTTGCAAAACGGCTCGCGATAGTTTCGGCAATAGGTGCTCCTGAAACTAGTCGTGAAATTTCAGTTGAACCAAAAGCCTTTGCTTGACGGAACTTAATCGCACGTTGTGAACCGGTTGTAAGATTATCAACGTCGATATCATCGGTATCTGTCCATGCTTGTGGATCACCTGACAAATCATTTATAAACGGGATAGTAATTTCATCCCCAGGTTGTAATAATTGATTGCCAAGCTTATCATCAGGAACCATAATCCCTGATTGAATAAAACGATTAGTCTTTAAAATAGTATTTAATACATACTTGTCAAACACTACTGGGATAATAGTATTTGCTAAATTCGTTACTGCCATAATTTATTTTCTCCTAATTTTCAACCCAATAAATTTGGGTTATTTCGATAAGCTTCTGTCATTTCGGACAAAGTCATATCATTCAAATTTTTGTTTAACTGACTTGTGCCACCACCAACTTGTGGTGTTTTACCTTTCAACCTCTCAGTAACGGCAACTTCAATGGCTTTGTCAAATTCAGATTTAACAGCCGTAATATTGTTTTTGGTGGTCGCAGGATCATCTGATAAAACCATGTCAACAAATGAATCAGGTAAGCCATTTTCTTCTAATTGATGTTTAGCTTCATAGCGATATTCACGCATATTAAGCTCTTTTTCACGCTTTTCTAAGGATTCAGCTTTAGCCTTATCCTCCGCTTCTTTACGCTCTTCGGCAGACATCTTAGCTAGTTGCTCAGCTCGATTAATTTCATCTTGCTTTTCTTCGTTCCACTTTGATTTAGCTGTTTCTAAAGCTTTAGCAATTCGCTTGTCAACTTCTGAATCAAATTCCTGAGGTGTGAATGTTAGCTGCTCATCAGCATTATCATTTGTTTTGTCGTCAGGTAATGTCATATCTGGTTTTAATCCATTTTGGGCATTAATGTTATCCTGCATTGTCGGTGTTTTTGGTTCATCAGCCATAATTAAGTTCTCCTATTTTGTAGCCCATACACACTGTTACCATCTCAATGTCCCGTGCACACAATTAAGCCCACACACAACGTCAGTAACAGCCCATAAACGCTTATTTGAATAGATTTAACGACGTGTTCAGGTCGAAAAATTGTAATTAAAAATCCCAATCCATGTCCGGTAAATCATCTACCGTGTCTGAATCGAGATACTTGTTGTATTTAGTTAGATCACTTGTTGCCGGTACAATTGTACTTCGACAGTTCGGATGCATTGCTGGTGCATTTGTTCCTGGTAAAAATTCACTGATTGGAAATGTTTGACCGTTTAATTCACGACATATAGATGATGTTCGGTTATCCATAACGGCCATGAATTCATACTCAGTAACACCCATAGTGTCATATCTTTTTGCTGTTGAAGCATTAGCAACATAAGTTGATTCAGTACGTACCAGTCGCTCTGTGTTTGGTTTAGTACCACGGAATGTATCACGTAACTTCTTAGCTGTGACACGTGGATTAGTACCATTAATCGCAGCTCTAACTAACTCATCTTTCAATTTATTAGCCAGTACATCATTATCACGCCAAATACGTTGCGAGTAATTGGCACCGCTCCATTCCATTTGCAGAATAGATTTTACTTCTAGTTCATTTAATGTCTTGATAACTTTTCCAGCCGTCAAAGCATTAAATATATAGGCACTTTCTTTAGCTAGATATGCGGTAAATGTATCCGATTGCGCGTTGCTTGCTTGCAATATCCTAAAATCAATTTCTAGTTTTAATAATTCAAGCCGACTAATCTTAGATGTCATGTACTGTACATTTAATCGCTTTAATAGCTCTGGATTGTCCTTATTTGATTTTCGATAAGCATTTGCACGTTTCACATAGTCATCAAGGTCAACAGTTCTTACACGCTTTTTAGCCTCATCATACGAAATGGTATTCTTATCAGCATACTTTTCATAAAAATCGTCTATCTTTCGTGCAATATTATCAGAAGCAACTTGATATTCTTTCAACAGGGCACTAGTTAACTCTGTATCTTTCACATCTAGCAAGTCCATTATTGCCTTTGTGCGCTTTTCCCAATAATTATCAGCCATTTACACCACCGTTTCGTTTATTTCTAAGTTCATCTAATGAAAGAGTGGTAGCGACAATAATCCATGTAATTACAATCGCAATAACTACGTTGGATACGTATTTTTTAACGACAAAGAAAACAAATAAAAACTCAATTGAGTACAGTGAATAGTCGGCTAATTTAAGTTTCATTATTTTCTCCATCATCAGGTTTCAATTGTGAGTAACCAGTTTGCGCTTGAAAGTTATCAACATCTTGTTGTTTTTCATCAGCCAATCGTTTCATCTCTGTGTCAGCGTCAACACCTGTAAATGTTTCAAGCAGTGAGAACAATGTTTCATCACTGATAACACCGTATAGCTGTTTAAGCTGTGAGACACGCTCTTCATCGTTCTGTGGCACGTTAGGTATGAACTTGACCTGTACATCGTTAATCAAGTTATACAGCCCCTCCCGTCTGCCTGTTGTTGACACACTATTCTTGATAGACCAAACGTTACCAAGCAATCTTAAACGTCGCATAATGCCACGTGTCATTAAACGTTCTTTAGTCTTACGCAGATTATCATTCCCCATTAACTTGTACTTCATGGCTTCACCTGATTGTGTACCAGCAAAGTTTTGGTCGTTAGTGTCTGGTGTGAATGTGAACCTAAGAATATCATCAACTAGGCGCTTCTTGTATGCTTCGGCACCTGTGGCATCGTATGTCTTTGTTAAATAGAATGCATCAGGTGTTGGTCCGTCTGGATCATTATTATTATCAAGTACTAGCATTCTCGCTGCTTTCATTTTGTCGAAAGCATCAGTACTAGAATTAGCTGTTGGTATAGGGTGCCCATTATCATCAATGATTAATTCGCCATCCGAATCCGTTTGATATTCTGGTTCAGTTGTTCCTGTAACTGGATTTCCTTTTATCACAAGATATGCATCATTTAAATCTTGCTGAAAGTTGGCCAACTCAGACTGCGAAAGGTCATAGGCATCAATACCATCTAGAACACTTTCAAAGTCTCCCAAACGTTCCTCATTGTTTTTATACTCATTGATGGGTACTCCATCATAAGCGTGCTCGGCCATGTCAACAAATGTCATTCCGGTAAACGATGCGGTATCCGACTTGTAATAATAAATACTATTAGCTGTGTAGACCTCAACAAAACTATTAATTTCAGTCGAACTATATTTGATTTGATAAAAACGCACACCGAACAATGAATTAGCAGCAATGGTATCGTCGTAAACAACAAATGTCTGCTCTGGTTCCAATTTGGTAATGCATTCCTGGGCTTCATCGTTGGAATACACAAGCTCATACGCACGTCCATATATACTTAGATCAGTTTCAATTAATCCATCATGATAGTCAGCACCGTTTTGCTTTGAAAAATCATTAATTTTATCTATCAGACCTTCATCGTCACTGTCATATGCAATTGGATTACCTAACATATATCCTTGCATGAATACAGTAATATACTTAGCCCAATCACTCGCGATACGATTATCAGCACGGTTGGCATCACGACCTGTTTCACGATATTTAATATTGTTATCAGCAAGATAGTATCGTTTTAACTCTTTCAATCTTGGTAACTGATTGGTCTGAAAAGCTGTGATATATTTATTTAACGTCTCAATAAACTCGGTTGAACCCATATCTGCAACGCTATTAAAGTCAATGGTTGACATCTTAAATACTTCATTTGAATCAGGTCCAAATCTTGTTTTACTTAAAAAATCTATTGTCATAATTACCTACCTAGTCCTAATTGCTTAAAGGCTTCCATGCGATCAGTTGTGCTCTTTTTAGTCATAATCAGCGGCTCTACTGCATATCTCATTGCATCCATTAAATGGTTATTTTTATCAACAGCTTTGCCAACCCAACCGCCTTCTTTATCGGTGTCATAAACGTATGAGTTAAGTTCCTCGATTGTATGTTCAAGCGAAGGCAGTACATGTATTTTATAATCTTGCAGATAAGTTACACCAAACATAATTTCGTACTTATGGGCACGTTTCATACCCTTAATACCCTTATTTTTTAATTCTTGAATCATGCGGTCACCACCGTTGGCATAATCAGCCCTAATATCACCCTGCTGATAGCCGTTTACATATAACCATTTGAATATTTCATCTGTGAGCATATGCTGTTTGTACATTTCTTTAAATATATAAACATCTTTAGTTCTGACATTAATGGCATATTCTATAAATGCCGTTGGGTCAGGCCCATATCCCCAATCCATACCACGAACAATACGAGCACCTTTGAGCACTTCTCTAATATCAAATTTCTCAACAATAGTATTCTCGTATATAAGACCCTCAGCAACCCCCCACTCACCGTCAACAGCAACTCTAGCACGTCTTGGATTACGATCCTTCATCTCTAAAAGACGATTAACGTAATCTTCATCAAGAAACGGATTATCCTTGTATGTCGTTGTGAGAGCTAACGAGTTGCCAACTCGTGTATCTTTGTCAAAGAAACGTTTTTTAAGCCAATGCCGCTCATTCCAAGGATTAAAGGTTAGTACTGTTTGATAAAATCCGTTTGGATTATCAATGATTCCTCGCATAGATTCATCAACCGTATCAAATGCCTCCTCAGATTCTAACTGATAGGCCTCTTCCACCCACAACCTGCACAAATTGCCCGTTTCAACTGATATAGACGTAATAGACAATGGCTTATCAGCACCACGGAACAATATTTTTTGCCCAGTTGGCTTATACGTGATTTCAGGTAAAGAACTATTGAATTGAAAAAGGTTGCCAACGCCCATGCGATTAGCAACCTTTTGTAATAATGTAAATGTTGATTGTCTGTTTGTGTTTGCGTAACGTCTCAACACAAGCCAATTAACATAAGGCTTAGTGATTATGTCATATATAACTTTGGTGGCTTCAGCTTCACTCTTACCGCTCCCACGACTTCCCTTATAAACAATATATCTGTGCTTTGTGTTGAATAGTGGTGCATATGCGCTACTAACCATTTTAGGCAGATTCCATTTAATTGTTGTCATGATTTATCTCACTAAACTGTGTAATCTCAATTTTAGTATTACTGCTGTCGCTCTTCAATAATTCCAACAACTTATCCCGTGCTTTATTACGATCGTGTAGTTCAACCACTGGACCATCTTTACCCATTTTGATTGATTTAATTGGCTTAGTATCAATTTTATCCTTATCTTTAAATTGTGCCCAGGACTTATGGAATATTTCAGGTTTATCATCAGTGTCAAGTTTCACATCACCTTCTGAATCAACATGCAACATGTCATATCTTCCAAAGTCTATATAGTCACCGATATCAGCTCGTGCCTCAATAACCATATCTTCCATCAAATCAAAAGCGTCCACGCCTAGCTCTTTTAATTTAGCTTTGCGTAGACGCTTTATTTCATTTTGAATCCTAGCATTTCCTAGCAACCTTGGTCCATTTGCCAAAGCTGTTTTTCTATCAACATCATAAACGTTTATGTACGCTTGTGTGGCATTAGAAATACGAAGATACTCCAATACAAAGGCTTTTTGCTTGTCTGTTAGTTCACTATCACTGAGTTGGTCAATAGCTTTTTCGGTTGGATTTGGCCGTGTAACCTTTGTAACTTTTTTTGTAACCTTTTTATCAATGGTTACATTTTCAGTTTTCCAATATCGTCTCTTCCACTGTTTAACAGTTGACAAAGAAACGCCGTACTTATCAGCAATATCTTTATACTTCAAACCAGACAAATAATCTTGCTCGGCTTCTTCATACTTTTTCATGTCATTTAAGGCACCTCCTTTCAATACTGTTTATAGATCTATTTATTTCTCATTTCGTCAAAGGTAGCTTTTATCATTACAATGCAGGCTGCCAACAATATCAAAAGTATAAGTAATCCGACCATAAATAAAACACCCGTCCATACCGCACTAACCATTGATTTGCCTCCTATAAGTTTTCTTTCCCTATTTCTTAACAATCATTACTTTGTTAAAGTCTTGCATAAGATTGTCAAACGAATATCCCAACCTGTTGGCCTCATTAATAACGTCCATAAGTGTGTATGGTAAATGACCCGCTAGTTCCAATACTGAATATATATGATCTCTTTCAATCATTTGAACTAAATACTTTGATGATAACTCGTCCATCTTTTCTCCTCATTCACTGCAAAATAAAAAGCGCTTATAGCGCTTATAATCAAATATTTAGTTGTTCTTTTATTTTATCTATTTGTACAGCAGTATCTATTCTTTGATGGATATGCTCATAAAGTTCTTTATTTGGTAACTTAACGCCAAGTGTTTTTTGCTGTTGTGAAATTTGTTTTTTACGTATACATTCAACGAATTTTGTATATCTTTTTTTTGCATCAACATTTCCTGTGGCTTCATATAAATCAAAATTACCGTTATATTTTTTTAAATGCGAAACTATATTCTTTATATTATTCGTGACAATTGAATTAGTTTTATAGTCTTTCGTCAATTTTTTAGAATCTGATGCAATATGAGGATATAGATTAATAATAGCTACTCTTTTATAATAATCCGGGTTTTTTTCAGATAACGCCTGTAGGAATAGGTTTATACTAAAATCACTAATATAATGCTCGCAGTTTTTATGGAAACAAGAACTTAATTTCTTTCCAGCATCACTAGGATTCATCATGATTAACACAATCGTATTATTTTTTTTAATGTCTCTTTGCTGAGTCACTTCTAAGAAAAAACGATCACCATCTTCTTTTGAACTTTCACAGATATTGCAATTTTCATCGCTAAAACAGCTTTCGGTGACGGACCAGTCACACGGCATAACTACTTCTAACTTACTCATTTTCCATCCTCCAATAAAATGATTATACTACTGGAGGACTGAATGTGTAACTAAATTATTAGCTCATCTACTCATGAAAAACGTAAACAAAACATTGATTACTCCCACAGCAAGCAATGCTATTTGGGTATGATTAATATCTTCTTCTAAGCTATTCTGCCATAACATATTCCATCTCTTCTCTTTTTTGAGAAGCCGAATATCATCTTCAAGCTTGCTGATAGTTTCTTTTTGCTTCTCTATCTCGTCGCCCATTTCAATCTGCATATCAAGCAAATGAGAGATCACGTTCAGCATTTCTGATTTATGTTGAATATCATCTAAATTATTCTCTTCTCTTGCCAATGCCATATCTATTCTCCTAAATGTTGTTCACATCATAGTACGTTATAGGTCGTTAATTCTCTAACCACTTCATGTGGCTCTTGTAGTCAATCTGCCTGTTCTCCATAACTTCACTTTTAATCTGCACACGCGCTCGCTCATGACGTTCTACACTATTGCGTGCCAAGTCGCTTGTGCTTCATATTCACTTCTGTAGCGTCTCTGATATGTCTCAAACGCTTTTTTGTTTGTTAATCCATATTTTACTCCATTAAAAAAGCCCAACCTACAATGTAAGTCGGACTGATATTTTTATCTCGCATTAAAATCAAAAAAATTAGTAATTTTTCGAATAATATTTTTGCGAAAGAATTCTACCCTCAATTCTTAAGATGTTGTACTTTTCTGCGTTATCCAAAAATTGTGTATTCTGATCTACTAGTGAAAAAAAAGATTGCTTCTCCGAATCAAAAAAATACTTTTCTACTGCTTCAAACATCGGTTTTAAGGTACTTGCCTCACTTTCATTTTTTATGAACGAGTCCATTCCGAATGGAATATCAATAGCACTATACTCTTTCAGCAATCTAAAATAAACCAGATAATAAGCAAGAAGTTTCTTGTTATGATTCATCCCACTGCCTGGCATAGGCTGGAATTGAAGAAAATTCCGTTCAGTCAAATCGACATCAGTTAAAGTCAATTTAACATCATTTTTTAGCGAACTGAATCTAGTAGTAAGAGCTTCGTTACGTTCTTTTTTTGATTTCTTTAATTGATTTAATTCTTTTTTGAGCTCTTTTAGACTATTTTCTATAACACTGAGCTGACTAGTCTGTATTTCTAAGATGCGAATTAATTCTTTAGAAGCCTTATCCTGAGCGAGATTATCAACATACTCGTTTATATCCGTTAGACTTTTAGATTTAGAGATTTGATATTCCACATTTTTTATCTGGTCTTTAAGTTCATCTTGGTTCAGAAATAAGTTAGCAATATCTTTTTGTAGATCCTGTACCTTTTTTTCAGTTTGAGCCTTATACATATTGATTTCTAAACGATTATTTTCTAAGTCAAATCTTCGTAAAGATATATCATCAGTATACTTCGAATGACAATAGGAGCATTCTAATTTAATATGCTGGTATGAATCATGGTTTAGTTTTGTCAGTTCTTTTAATTCTGATAAATCTTGCTTTTGAATATCAAGTTCTGATTGTTTTTTTATTATTTTAATTTTATATTGTGAAATTTTAGCACTAAGGTCATTCATTATCTTTAAATAATGCTTAATTTCTTTATTTAATAATTCTTGATTCACTTCAGGAACAACATTTTTATTTCCATATTCCTTGAATGTATCTGTTAGTATACCAACGGAATTTTTTAGTTTAGTTTGTTGTTTTGTAATCTCAATTTTTTCATTTTCAAGTCTAGTTATTTCAACATCTGACAATCCTAATAGTGACTCAAAGACTACTTTAGGAATATCTTTATACATTCCTAAAGTATTAGAAACCCCTTTGTAAAGACTGTTATGCCAAGAACTATCTTGATCAATGTAAAAAAGTGATATAAAGGCAGTAGCATAGGCTGTTTCTAAATTCCCAGTACGCTTATTAGGTAAGTATACATTTTCTCCTAATTTATTTTGTAACCACTCTGAATATTGCTTAGCATCTAGAGATTGTTCACAACCTTCTACTTTAAATAAATTATTTTGTCTTATTACTTTATATGATTTACCTTTAATACTCAACTCAATAGTAAAATACATATCCGTAACATTCCAGCTTTCTGGAAAATTCAGAATATCAAATCCTAATGCATAGTAAATTGATTTTATTAAACTAGACTTTCCCCCACCATTTCTTTTACTCATAATCAAATTTGTATTATCAGAGAATGTAAATTTATTTCCTTCCTTATTTTTTACATCAACAATCTCAAGCGAATTAATTTTCATTAGAATTTTACTCCATCACATTACATAAACAATCAATACTCAATGCTAACGCTAAATTATCATTAAGAGATGAATCAATTGACAACACGGCTTGCTTAATTTTGTCAACCATTTCTTTGGTATTATCACTGTTTAGAAACAAAGGGTTACTAAACTTATTTTTCAATTCTGCGGACAGGCTTACATAAATTTGCTTGATTTTGACTTTTTCTTTCTTTATTTTCAACTTTTTTATACTACTTAATTTCAAGTCATCAAGTATATCCTCAAATAATTTACTTTTTTGAGCTTTATCGAAAAGGTTTTTTAGAAATTCACCAGTTATTTGTTTACTTTGAATCTGACTGATTAATTCACTTTTTATATCAATTTCCAAACACAATGTCCCTAGTGTAGCTATTGCAGATTCATGGGTAACTTCTATATCATTATGTGTCATTACCCCTGTCAAATGTATTATGGCCGAGGTCATGTCGTCTGGAAAAGGGGATTTAAAAATTTCTTGACTATTCACACGCTTATTTTGATCTGAATTTAAGTTGAGTTCACTATTTATTTTTTGTTTTTGCTTATTCGACCAAGTATAGCTGGGGCGAATAGACAATCCAGAAGCTACTTCTATCAAATTAGATTTGGTGCTTTCTATTAGATCAGATACAATAATTTTTCTGTGGTCGGCTGTCTGCCCAGGCACTAAATTTTTTTCAATTATTGAAGAACCGGTAATAGAACTGTTTTTCTTATCTTTCTGCTGATTCAGCATCTTTGCCAACGAGAGAGATTTTATGCTTTTAACTTGAACGTAATATACCAAATTTCGAGTCTTGACTACGAAATCTTCTTCCGATTCTGGAGTCAAAATAAAAGTTCCGTTATCAAAATTATACAACATAACTAAAATAGCAACTGCTTTTTGGAAGTTAAACCCTTTTATTGCTATGGCACCGCCATTGTCAGAAACGGACATATAATCACCTATTAGATTTTTTTATTTAATTTTATCATTAAATTAAAAAAAACAACAACATGATTGTATTTTTTCATTTCACATAAAATGAATCAGCTATTTATAACTTAACTTTTTATAGATTTACTTAATATTGTTTTACAAGAATTATTCTGAATGAAAATACCATTTAAGTTAACGCAACGACAGGACGAGGAATCGAACCTCGCGCTTGTACACATTATATCCCCCAACATCTACGTTGGAATCGAACCAACTCGCGAATGTGTCTCTCATATATAGCGTCTACCTATTCCGCCACCTGTCATAATGATAGATATTCCAACCTATCGTATTTTTACATACACAGTGAGTTTTTCCGAAGTCTTATGTAACGTCGCTTTTGGTTGGTGCGATAACCCCTGTTTAATAAATATAACTTCAAATCTTGTTAACTTTTTTCTTGATCCAATCACTAAGCATTAACAATTCTTTTTTTGGCTACTTCATAATAATTCTTATCTAACTCAATACCGATAAAATCACGATTTAAGTTCACAGCTGCAACTCCTGTGCTACCAGATCCCATTGTATTATCTAAAATAACATCCCTTGGGTTCGTGTATGTTTTTATTAAGTACTCAAGTAAATCTACAGGTTTCTGCGTTGGATGCACGCCTTTGCCAGTTACGCTAGGTTGTGCATATTCTAATATATCAATTGGAAAGCGTTCGCCATTGCTTTTTGATTCTGCGCCACCATGTGCCTTATAATTGCGCGATAAGCTAGCCTTTTTACGATTAAAGTAAGGTTTGAATCCTTTACGCATCTGCGGATTGTAAGTTGGTAATTTTTTATAGAACACCAATATCTCTTCCACAACTCGCAATGGCATCTTGTGAGAATTCAAAAACCCAACGGCACGTGCCTTTTTCCATATCCATTTATAACGATACAAGCGTTTGTTTGAAGAAATTAATTCATTTGCGAATAATCCTTGTCCAAACAATATAATCGCGCCATTATCCTTAATTAGACGTTCGTAGTGCTCCCACAACTTATCGAATGGAATTACTTTATCCCAATCATTAGCAGTCGTGCCATAAGGTAGATCACATAATATCATATCCACACTCTTGTCAGGCAACTTTGCCATTTCTTCCAACGTTTCACCCTGTAGTAGTTTTACCATAATCCTCCATATTTATGTAAATTGCTTGCTAAACAAGCTCAACAATATTACAGTTTTTACTGCAATAAAAAATAATCAAGCACGTTGGCTTGACTATTTCAATAATACTATTATTACACATTTTTCTGGCCAAAAACGGGCACAAAACGGGAATTAATTATACCAACAAAGTTATCCACATTACACTAAAACCTAATAAAACACTAGATCTCTGATATACAGTTTATTTTTTAAATGATGAATTTACAAATTAATTGCTAGGAATGTTATTGTATTTTGAAATTTCTTTAACAATTTCGTTATTCAATGCAGAGTATAAATCTATTATTTTGTCACAAGATTTAAAAAAATCATCCCACTGCTTTTCCATGTCCAGTTGGAACACATCATCTTTAATTAAGGAACGTTCCAAAAGGTTGAAATTAAATCTTAAGTTGAGTGTTTGTTCGCAAATGTCATTTGTAATATTCCGTATTTCTTCAGAATTAGGTACAGGCAATGTCTTTGAAAAAGTTTCTAATTGAATACGATAACTATCAATAAATATTTCTTTTTCAGAGCTATCACCATAAGTTTTGAGCAGCTGAGGAATCAATTCTTTTTTCGACATCGTTGCTTCCTCGGCAATTTGTCTAATTGTAGAAAATGAACGTAATGTTTCATCCATATCTTGCCATTTCACTACATAAGAATACAATTTACGTAGATCATCCAAATACATTTGTTCTCTAATAGCTTTTGTTTCTCTTCTTTTTTGTTCATCAAGCTGTGTTTTTGCAACTAAATAGGCTATCAACCCAGAAGGAACAATCCCTAAATAACTCCCCCAAAATTGCATCCAACTTTCATGTGATCCAGGAGTTAAAAAAAGTGATATTTCATAAATTGGCCAAGCGTGACGTTGTATTAACATAGGAGTAATAATAAAAAATAATAATATCAATAACCATATTTTATTGTTTTTGATAAATTTAATAAACACGCAATCAACCTCCAATGGCATGATTATACTCCTTAAGTTAGGAATATGCTACGATATACACACATAATAGACCATTATTAGTTAATCAAATCTCCAAAATTTATTGCTGAATTCTTTTTTAAATTTACGTATTTTCTTTCGACAAGTACTTTCATCTGCATTAAATATCAAAGCAATATGCTTCCACTCATTTTTTCTCCTTCGTCTGTCATATCGTAAGCTTGCCATTCGAACTAATTCAGAGTCGAATGTAGATAAGACGTCTGTAATCATCTGCTGTTGGTCTCTTAGTTTATACAGTTCGTGCAAAACAGTATCTTCATCTTCACGTATTAGCATATCATCTACAGTCCTTACGTGCTTATTCTGAGCTTTCCCTCCACCAATGTTCTGATCATGTACTAAAGGTGTTTGCAAATCTATTTTGCGTAATTTAATCTGCATTTCTATTTTTCCAGAAAAATAGTCTGATAATAGTTCATCAATCTTGTCCGCCACATTAACTCCTCTTAAACATTTCAACTTTATTTTTTTACAATTTTAATCGCCGGACCATGTACAACATGTATATTAAAATGTCTAACTTCCGCTTTCAAATTTCCATAGTCATTTTCTAATACACACTCCCCATCTTGATAGGCATAATCGTAATAGCTATTGAACTTCTCCATAAAATGTTTTGATGCTGATACTATTTTGTATATCATCATACCTTATAACTCCTCTATTTCAATCTTCACATAAGGTTTTTCGGTGTAAATCTTCCGCCCTCGACCATCTACAATGAAACGATCATCTTCAATAATCAGTGCATTCAACCTGTCCTGTGTGGACTTGCATAGGTTATCCCAATCACCTAGCTGTGCTGATGTTGGATATATCTCATGGTTAAGCGCTGATAACTTTTTCTTCTTGCTCCACGACCGCGGTGGCATGAATCCAAAAACATAATCCACTCGAATTGGTTGTGAACCAAATTTCTTAAATTTGCTACGATTCAATTTAGACTTCAAGTTAATCGCCAAATCTGCAATGTACGCTTTTTCTTGTTTGCTTTTGTAAACTTTTCCAAATTTATTAAAATTTGATTGGTTGTGAGGTGCTGGATTAACTGTTAATTCTGTCTCAAATTTAAACATTCAATTCGCACTCAATGATTCTAAGCGCTTCAGAAAATCCAAATGCTGATTTTGTCTCGCCACCCTTTTTACTCTTTTTGGTGAACGAATTTTGATTTATAAAACGACGGCATGCAATGCCATCCCCTTCAAAATAAATTGTTTTGCTTTTAAGTCCAATTACTTGATTCATTTTCGTCTCCCAATTATTTAATATTTAAGCTATGTATTTTAGCAATTTCGTTGTTCACTCGTATACCAGTCAAATGGTACTGATCTAAAAATGTTTCAACACCCATATTGCCAGCCATTTGATGATGTTCTCGACACAACTGAACTACCCTTAATTTCAAGTGATTTATTTTCTGTCGATTCCCACCATTAGCACCGATTGTGTCTAAGTGATGCATGTCACTTGGATTAGCCCCACATAAGACACACCGTTTATTCATCAGGCATTGATATTCATATTTGAATATATCGTCTAAAGCTAACATTTCTAATGGGCGATACTTTGTGAGTGGCACACCATGCTTTACTGAAAAAGTGATCAATATACTGATAAAGTTACTAGCCTGTTCCATCGTCATTCTGCTGGTCTTTATGTTTTCCAGTTCGAAGGCATTGGCAAAGGCCCATTTGAACCATAGCTTTACTTCTTCAGGGTCCTCACCTTGCCAAGAAGCAATATCACCAATGAGCGCATGCATGTGTTTATTTTGTAATAACGATCGTCGTTCTTGGTCGTCGAATACTAAATCAACTTTAGGAACTTGGCCATTGTTGTAACGTAACAATTTTTGCCAATCAATATTTGTTTGGCCAATATTAATTGTTAAATTTTGGCCATCGTATGCAATAACTTCACCGGTGTATTCTCTTGGCATAGTCACCCTTCCATTCGTACACGTTCCTTGTGTTTGTTTATTTTTTCTAATATTTTTTCAATAGTCACATCAGCACCCTGTGTGCCTGTCCAATATTCTCGAGACACTTCGCTAATCAATTGCACTGTATATTTTGCATCGGCTTCTGCGAATGTTTCTTCTCCTGTATACATGTTTACCATCCTTGATCAGTATTAGGTGAGTGATACGTTGGTCGCCAATCAGTCATAAGGTTATGTTTCTTGTCGAAGGAAAGTGTTACCGTACCACGCTTACCATTACGATTCTTAGCCACGATAAATTCAACCTGTGAAATTTCGTCATCGTTTGCTTCTTCTTCGCCCTCATTACGGTAATAATCATCACGATATAAGAAAGCGACGTTATCGGCATCTTGTTCAATTGAACCTGAATCACGCAAATCAGAAAGCATTGGTCGTTTGTCGGTACGTTGTTCCACGCCACGATTAAGTTGAGCTAAGGCAACGATGGGTGCCTTAATTTCTTTACTCAAAACTTTAAGTCCACGACTAATTTTTGAAACTTCATTCACTCGGCTACTATTCTTTTCATTCCCCGTTTCAACCAAGCCAAGGTAATCGATAAGCACCATGCCGAGTTCACCTTGTTGACGTTTCAGTTTCAGTACACGACTACGGATGTCTGAAAAACTTTGAATGGGTGTGTCATCAAACCAAATTGGTAATTGGCCAAGTTTTTCGGCATTATAACTTAAATCGCTAAACTCTTGATCTGTTAATTTACTGTCACGTATTTTCTCAGCATCAACAAGGCTCCGTGTCGATAACATTCGTTTAACCAGCATATCGTTACTCATTTCAAGAGAGATTATCAAAACTGGTTTATCAGCCAAACGTGCAGCACCTTCTGCCATGTTTAATGCAAATGCTGTCTTCCCCATGGCTGGTCGAGCGCCCACAATTGTTAATGAGCCATCAAGTAATCCACCAATTTCTTTGTCTATTGTTTTGAAGCCTGTCGTAATTCCTGGAACGCCTTCCTGAGTCCGCTGTTCAGCAATATTTTCCAGAGTTGGCATCACAGCCTCACTGATATGTTTGGTTGTGTCTAGGGTGTCCCGACGACCTTCAGAAAGATATTCAACTAAATTTGTTTTAATTAGATCAACATCTTCACCGTTGGCCAAATAACTCATGACTTGTTGAGCCGTAATATATAGATTACGTGTTTCAGACTGTTTGGCTACTTGGTCCGCTAACCCAACCGCAATATGTGACGTAATCCCTAAGACAGAAATATCTGCAACAAAATCCACTGGTACTTCTTTCGTGGCCACAGTCATCGGATTAACTTGTTTTCCTTCATCAATTAAGCCTTTAATCCGTTCAAACATAGCTTTTGCTTGTGAATCATAAAAGTCTTCTGCTATCACGTGGCCATTAATGTCTGCCATAGTTCCGCCGATATCATCGGATACCATAATAGCGCCTAATAACTGATGTTCTATCTGTGTGTCATACATTTCTAATCACCTGCTTCAACAATTTTGTGAAGATGTTTTAAGGCTGTCTCATCGCCATTTACTAATTTTTCCCATGCTGCTAGATTATCAAAAGCTGGCATGTGGACCGTTGGGAGTGGTATCTTTTCACGTCCGTACTTTTCAATATACAAACGTTTGATGATTGGATAACGTTCATTGGCCAAACGCTGTAATTCGTGTTCTTTATTTCTCTTGCTCTGCGCTTCTTGACTCTCTGCTTGTTTAGCCACAACAGATTTTGAATTAATAAATCCAGCTGATCGTGCTTCGTTTTCTCTTTCGTCCCACTTAGACATATTGACCAAGTATTTAATCACTGGTTTTGTTGCCACAAATTCTGGCGTCCATTTGGTTGCTAAATAATTTGTCACATCAATAAAACTTTGAAAATCAACATTGCGATTAATCAAGCCAGAAAACATCCCTTTACTTGTATCAGGAACTTCGATTGCAGATTTTCCAAATGCCAAACGCGCATAACAAAGCATTTTCAAATTCAAGTCTGTTACTTCTTCTTTTTGCTCGCGTAACTTTTTTTCTTCTTTTGCTTCGCTGGTGGCTAAAAGTGTCGCTTCGCTCCCCTTTGGTTCGGTTTGTATTTCTGAATCGATTTGTTTTGAAATCGAAGATTGACCTTCACCGTTATTTTCCCCTTTGGGGGTAGGGGGTATTATTAATTGGTTATTAATAGCTTGGTTATTATAACCCTCATTTCCGTGGTTCCCAGCCACATCTGACCGTGGTTCCTTTTGTCGATTTTCGTGGTTCCCAGCCACGGATAATTGTGGTTCTGATTTTACTGGTTTAATAGAAATATAGATTTTTCTAATTCTCTTCATTCCAGCCTGTTCCGTTTGACGTTTTATATAACCATTTACCTCGAGATTTTTAACACCGTCTTCAATTGTTCTTAACGATGCACCATATTTTTCAGCTAAATATTTATTAGATGGATGAGCATAACCATTAGCATTTGCTAGTGAAAGTAGTTCACCAAATAAAAGTTTTTGAAGATTGGTGATATTTTTGTCTTTTAAAACGTCATCATAAATGACAATAAAATGTTGTGCCATAATATTCTCCATTGGGCTTCTCACCCTCTTGTATGGTTACGCCATATCGTTTACAAACTGATTAGAATGGTAAGTCTTTGTCATCAATTTCAATTGCTTGGCCTTTATTAGCAAATGGATCTGGTCCAGCTGGTGGCGTTTGTGAACCTTGACCGAACATTTGATTTGGCGTAAACGTACCTTGTTGTGGTGCCGGTGTACTCTGACCAAACCCACCACCAAAGCTAGCGCTATTATTATTCGTTGCTGTCGTTTGTGGAGCCTGTGAGCCAAATGAAGCACTGCTACCACCAAACGATGAACTAGCACTTTTATTAGGCAACATAGCTCCTTCTGGTCGTTTAACTCCACTAGGCTTGCTACCAGTTGTGTCAAACTTATTGTGTGACTTTACAACCAAATTGTATTGCCCTTTATTATTTTGTTCCCATTCAACAGATACATTCATTTGTTTACCAACTAACCCATTAACAAACTGATTAATATCTGTTAGTTGCACACCATCAGGGACTGCTGCAGCAACCAATACTGTGTTGAAACTCTTCTTAGAACGCTCAATAGCTTCAGATGATGTTTCATCCCATACAACGTTGTCAAAGCGAATTTTTCCGCCAGCATAATCGCCATCAATAACTTCAAAGTCAAGTACAGCCATTTGCTTATTAGTCTTTGACATTGTCACAGTTGATGTGTCAGAAACTCGTACGTTGTATTTCCCTGACTCTTCAATTACTTGTCCCAAAACATTATTACTATCTACTACAAATCCAAATGCCATTTACTTTTCCTCTTTCTTTACTTCAATTAATTCATTTGCTTTTATTAACAGACGATCATCAATTCTGTTCTTAGCATGGTTGCCCTTCTCTGTATCCAAATCAATAAGGCGTTGTCCATTCTCCTTGTATATGCGTCCAACGACATCAAATGGCCCACTAAACGCATTAAAGGTTTTGGCGTTCATATCCGCTTCATAACGGCCACCACCGACTAAACCAGTTGAACCATTGTCTATTTGATGTGCTGTGGCCAAAATAGTCAAACCTGATGCTCTCAAGTACATTCCCAAATCACGGAACCATAACTGTAACTTTTGATAATTTTGACGATTATCTTTACTGGCGTTATCGATGTTCTCGAGAACCCAATTTTGTAAAGCTGTCATATTATCTAAAATAACTGCGTTATACACTCCACTCATCAATGCTTCATTAAGATGTAGCGAAACTTGATTTTGCAGAGTAGCAGCATCTGTGTGATCATATGCAAATACTCGAACATCGTTAGTTCCAACCAAAGCATTTGTTGACCCATCAAAACTAAGCAACAATTTATTGCCCTTTAATTGTTTGGCCAAAGTTGTTTTACCAGTTCCACCTTCACCATAAATGAAATACATGTTACCCATTGTCATAATTTGACCTGGTTCATAAATTCTCATGACTCACCTCTAAACTCAATACCATTAGCGTTAAGAAACGTGGCCACCGCATTTAGATCTTCAATAGTTCCAGTAACATAAAGTAATCTTGTAAAAGTTTGCTGGTTCTTTGAATAAATTTCTGGGGATTCTGATATTTGTGGAACCTCGCTAACTATCTCACCAGTACTTTGATCTATTACCCGATTGTCTACTGTGACTTCGTCAATGTGATTTTCTAGACCTTTTTCTGCCTCCATCTCAGCAACTGCTTTCGCAGCTTCTTCACGTTTTTGACGTTTTACAACATCATGATCAATGTCACTCATAATTTCGGCTAAACTTTTGAAATCAAGATTATGAATGTATCCTTCTGGATCAAATGACTTACCTTCTGCATAATTGCGAATGGCCACCGTGTCAGCAATTCGCTGTTCTTTATTTTTAACAAGAAGGTCGAATTGCGGTTCAATGTGTTCTTCCACAAACGCTTTCTTAGGAACTGTTCCATTAAAGTTCCCCTTGATAAACCACTTATCATTAATTTCAATATCAGGATTAACATCTAAATCATCTGCACGTTGTACAATAAATTCATTTAGTCCATCTCTGCGCTTCCGTTTTTCTACTTCTTCAAAAACTTTAATATCCTTATCAATTTCATCAGCAGCATCTTTTACTTTTTTTTCGTATTCAGTCGCAATTTCAGAAACATCATCAAACGGCTTCAATAATTCTGTTTTAACCTTGCTCCGCCATGCTACTGACTCTTTAGCTGCGTTGCGTAAATCAGCGCGCGATGCTCTAGCTCCTTTCATTGTGTCTTCAGTTACTATAAAATTACTATGTCTTTTTATAATTCGCTCAAAGTCTTTTTTAAATTGATCAACATTTTCGAATTGTATTTGACCGTCTTTAAAACCAACTCGAGGTTGAGTTAATTCATTCATTTGCTTTTCCTGTTCTGTTTGATATACTTAATTTATAAAATTTATTCGAATAATTTTTATGTTTTACGAGCAATCACTTATTTCCCTTCGTGATTGCTTTTTTTTGTTTAAAAATTCAGAAAGTGGTATTGTTAAATTACTAGCTCACCAAGCTAAGTAAACTAACAAGGGGGTTTTCATATGGCTTTTAAGAAAAAAATTGCCGTTATGATTAAGGATAAAGTTGAACAGGGTGAAACAGGATTCTGTTTATCACAGTTCAACCAAGTCGATGTTGCTAATACTGCTAATGCGCTTGAGGAAGAATTAAACCTCGTGCACACAGACATTTATCCTGAAGTGAACGCTGTTATAAGTGTTCGTTCACATAAAAAGCTCTAAACAACACACAATCCATAATCGTATCTAATTCGATGAATTTCATTTCCTATGAAATTCATTTTTTGTTTGTTCTAAATTCATCTAAGCTAACATCTAGTGCATCAGCTATTTTTTCCATTGTTTCAAAAGATGGATACTTTCTTTTTCCAGATACTATCGGATACAACGCTCCAAAAGCCAGTCCTGTTTTTTTTGCTAACCAATAAGTCGTTTTTCCAGTACTATCAAGTTTCCCTTTTATTTTTTCAGACAAAGTCAAGGTCATTTTTAGTCCCCCCTTTACATTATTCATTTGAGTTATAATAATAGGAACAGGCGTTGCTAATAAAACTATTTATACGAACCAACGTTTGCAAAATTAATAGCATACGATGATCAAAATTGATGCAGAAAGAAAAATGATGTTAACACTTAAGCAAGTACGTACTGTTCAATTTTTTATGAACAATTTGAAAGATTACTGCGAACACAATAAAATCGAATTTCCCTTTAAAAAACTAGTTTTTATGCACAATGATGAATTAATCACTGCTAATTGGATTGATGATGATTTTGACGTTGACGGTAACTCGGTTATTAACATAAGAACAAATTACTTATCTACATATTCGGATGAACTATTTTCACGGGATCGTTTGATACAGCTTCTCAACGATAGAAATAAGTTAATGAATCTGATTTATCAAATTACTAACGAATTTCAAGAACTGCCAAATTACTATTGGGTTAGCGATGTGCATTTTATGAAATCTGATATTTCGTTAGATAATTTCTTGTTTAGTCCAGAAGACAGATTCACTCTTGTTTCGTTCTAGAAAGATTTATTTCTGGAATAAACTCTTGAATTTTTGAAATAGTTTCTGACAGCTCGGCACTTTGTGCTTGAGCCTTTTTAATTAGTTCATAAAAATCATCAATATTTTTAATTACTAATTTCACTACTGCTTCTTTTTCCATTTCTTTTCTCCTTATTTAACCCGCAAATACTTGTTGCTACCATCTGTGCCACCCATACGTTTAATATGGCGTAATCTTTTCTGTCGATCGCGCTCTTGCGCCTCTCCTTGAATCAAACCACCAACAAATATTATTGCGGCTATAATGAACACCATTATTACTTGTAAGAACCACATAATTAATCTCCTTATATCAATAAAATTCTGTGTGTTCATCGAGCCACTTTTTTACGGCTGCTTTGGGATACACAACAGATGTTGTTCCTGACTCTTCATCCGAAACATCAATATGTGGAAGTTTATGCCTTATACGGTCAAAGTAAGTACTACCCAGACCTGTTTCTTTGGCCGCTATTGCATTATTCTTCCACACTAATGTTTCATTCTGCTCACGCAACTTGTTAATTTCTTCAAGTTGCGCTTGAAATAATTTAGATACGTTATCCAATACTTCATTTGTATTTATTTTTTCCATATTCACACCTTGCTATCGTTTTGAATATACTTAATCAATCATGTTTTTTAATTTCTGGTATAGCTCCTTTCTGCTCGTCAGTTTCGTTTTACATTCTGTACAACAAGAATTACATTCGGAGCAAAAAAAATATCATCAACTGTTAACCCATGACCTATTGCATCTGCAATTTTGGTCATTGTATCCTTAGTAGCATTTCCACCATTAATAATATTACTAATGGTAGAACGAGATAATCCAGATTTTTTGGATAAATCCACAACTGTAATATTATAAAATCCAATTATTTTAGATATGTTATTTTCCATGTGTATATCCTTCTTTTTGGTATGTATATAATATAACACAGGAATTACATATTGTAAAGCATGAATTACATAAAAATAACCAATTTGTATTGTATAATTTACATTAAGTAAAACACGCACTACAAAAGGTGGAAAATTGCATGTTAGAAAATAATGATCTAGCAATAAAAATTAAAGAATTAAAAGGAACAGATTCTTACAGAGAAATGTCGGCCAAAACTCATGGACATATCTCACACTCTTATTTTAATACTTTAATTAATGGTGACACACGAACTAAACAACCTATTAAGCCAACACCAGAAAAATTAAAATTAATTGCCGATGCATACCCTCTTAAAACAAATTATCATGAACTAATGACGCTTGCTGGATATGATGAAGCTGATAAAGTAACAGAAGATTCTGATACCAATCGACGTTTTGAAGAAGAGTTGCTCTTAGCCTTTGATGGTAAGCCTATTCCTGAAGAAGATAAAAAGAAAATTCTTGAGTATGTTGAATTTTTAAAATTAAAGCACCGGAGCGATAATGAATGAAGAGAGATTCATTTGGAGACGAAGTCAAAACTGAACTGTTGAAACTTGCCCAAAAAAACAAAATTAATGTAACTAATGTTAGTGATTTAGATTCATCAACACCTGATTTATCTCTAGTTGAATTTAAAGGAATACTGATGAATCTTAATTTAAACACAAATGTATCTTATTGTTTTAGATTAGCTCATGAATTATCACACATTATTTATGGGGATGGCAATTCACACAAAATTTATGGTTTCTCGGAACACGCTAAACGTGGAGAAGAACTTTGTGCTCACAAAAATGCTATACGCTTACTAATGAAAATTGAAAAACCATTTTCACCATTTAGCTTTATGGAATACTATAAAGTTCCCACATGGCTTACCTCTCACGTTGAGAGAGAATTTAAACTACAAAGTCTGATAGACTGATTCACGTGCTGAGCATACACGTAAAAAGGCCTGGAGATTGAGAATAATGAGTAAAAAGATAGTCGGAGATGATGGAAAGACATATGTTCAAAAGAAGCCACTTTATAAGCGCTTTTGGGTATGGTTTATTGCTATCATTGTAATTATCATTGCTGTAAATATGTCAAACAATGATAAATCAACATCATCTAGTGGAAGTTCAACAACTAAATCAACAAGCAGTACTAATGCTGCATCTAGTTCGTCAAAAGTGTCAACAGAGTTTTCATCTGCTTTGGCCAAAGCAAAGACATATTCTAGTGTTATGAAAATGTCTAAAGCGGGAATATATGATCAGTTAACATCAGAATCTGGTGAAAAGTTCCCTGCTGATGCTGCACAATACGCTATTGACAATCTAAAAGCAGATTACAACGCCAATGCATTATCAAAGGCAAAAACTTATCAGAAAGATATGAATATGTCTACTGAGGCTATACGTGATCAGTTAACTTCTGATTCGGGAGAAAAGTTTACTCAAGAAGAAGCTGATTATGCTGTTCAACATTTGAGTGATTAAAAATGCCCTTACGGGCGTACATAGTCCACAAAGTCACGACGTTAAACTGCCCTACTTCCTTAATTACACCTTGCTATCGTTTAATTAAAAGGAAGGTAATAAATAAATTCATGAGGTACACATATAAAAAAGAACGTAGAGATCCGCAAATACAATCATATGAAACTGGTAAAGGAAAACGTTGGCGTATTAAGTTTTCCATGACCTATAACGGTGAACGACACAGTATTGAAAGAAGTGGTTTTATTTCTTTTGATGCCGCTAAGCTTGGTAAAAACAAGGCCATTAATGATGTTCAGAAGAATATTACTAAATTAAATATCACTGTCCAAGAATATTTTGAGCAATATTGCGAAGAAAAGATTCAAAATGGATCCTGGCGTTACACAACATTTGCTCGTCAGACTTCGCTGTTTAGACAACTTTTCTATCCACAATGGGGAAAAATAAAAATGGCTAAGGTTAACCGTGGTGACTATCAGCGTTGGTTAACCAAAATGACCATTGAGAAAAATTACTCCAAGAAAACCGTACAGACATTTAATAGTGCCATAGCTACTGTATTCGCAGATGCCTTGTTAAATGATGTCATCATAAAAAATCCGATCCAGAAAATTAAAGTATCAGGCACAGCAGCTCGAGATACATCGATGACTAGATCGGAGTTTAATAAAGTATTCGATTTTATTAAGTCATCTCCGCTTCTGAAAAATCAAGAACGCTCAATGGCTCTCTTAACCACGCTCGGACTTAGACACGAAGAAATAAGCGGATTAAAACTTAAATATGTAAAAGACAACATGATTGGAATATTTGAAGTTCTTAATTTGCATGGTCAAGTTACATCCCCAAAAACATCTACCTCAGAGCGTTGGGTTCCTATGACACCATTAGTTGAGAAATACTTAAAGCTTACTATAAACGAAGCTCGTGAGACATATGGAAAAAACAGTATCATAATGTCACCCGATTCCTTTGTCTTCGTAAATCACTTAGCAAGACATATACGCTATAGTAAATTAACAGAGATTTTTCAATTGATCAGCAAAGAAACTGGTATACATGTTTGGCCACATAAGATGCGTCACGCTTTCTCAACTATAGCTTTTGGAATTGAAGGACTCAATCCTAGAGATATTGCTAATATATTAGGACACTCTAAAATAGACATGTCACTATTTTATAATAATGGAACTGATGAAGGAAAAAAGCAAGCCATGTCCAAGATTAGCAATATGTTCTAACTTCCGAAAAAGTCCCGACTTTTCCCCAACTTTATATTTAAAATACGTATATTTTTTAATATTTATGCCCCATAAAATAGGCTTTTTGGCTTATTTTGTACATATCAACTGCAGCATAACACATCATACCATTTATTTGTGTACTAAAGACAGTCATTTTATTATTTTGGGCTGTTTCAAGTGTTTCTTTATTTGGATGGTTATAGCGATTGTTTCGTCCGGCAGATATAATGCCAATTTCAGGATGCCATTTGTTGATAACTTCAGGATTTGTCGATGTTTTTGAACCATGGTGACCAAACTTTAAGATGTCAACATGCATATCTGGAAAGAAATTTGCAATCTGTTTTTCTCCTGATTGGTCTAAATCACCAGCAGTGAAAATATTTTTCCCACCAATATGGGCAAATAACGCGATACAATCCTCATTTTTTGCTTGACCACTTTTAAACGGGTGAACTATTTGAAGTGGTAGTTTTGATACTTGAATATTATTGGTAACTTCTGTTACTTTTGCTGATCTAAGGTATGGTTTAATTTCGCTTTTAAACGACGATTGCTGCATCATACCAGCTGGAATAATAACATTTTTAACATTCATTTTTGTTAATATGACTTTAGCATTACCGATATGGTCTTGATCATGATGTGATAAGACCAAGTTGTCAATCTTACTAATCCCCCGGCTATGTAAATAATTAACAATTACCGTTTCGCCATTAGTACGGACGTACTTCTGTTTTTGCCACGCTGGCTGTTCGCCAAACGTTACTTTTCCTCCAGTATCTATTAACGTAATTGTTTTGTTGTACGGTTCACGAATAACCGCTGCATCCCCTTGGCCTATATCAAAAGTTGCAAATTCACCATGATATGGGAAATGTATGCAAATCATGGCTACACCAAAGGAAACTATCCACGATATTCTCGCGACATGCTTTATCTTGAGTTCACGCGCAAACATACATAAAGACAAAAACAAAAGCACTACAGCTAGTGCGTTAGGCATTTTACCAACCACAAAATTTCCTGGTAACGTTGCACAAAAATCTACCATATAAGCAAAATACCGGATGACTAGATTGGTTATATATGTCAAAAATGGAATATATTGACCAAAAAAACCTACCATAACCAAAGGAACAATTACCGTACCAAAAATAGGAATTGCAGCAAAATTGATCAACGTTTGCAGAACGTGCCATGTATATTGTTGTTGAATAATAAGCGGAAAACTAACTAAGCTCATCAAAAGATTAGTTTGCCAAAATGTTAGTCTCTGTGAAAATGTCAAGCAAAAGGTTAAGGCAAATGACAGTTGTCCTCCTAACGTCAATAAAATTTGTGGCACAATAGCTAAACTAAACAACAAGCTTAACGCCCAGATAATCTGTGCTTCTATCTTCTTATTTGTTAAATCCTTTAACAATATTAATTCTCCTGAAACAATAGAACGAATTAATACATCGGGTTCACCTGCAAATATAAAATATGCAATCAGTATGATACTCAATACCAATATAGTATATTCTTTTGGTAACCAGATTCTTCTTGATATTTGCATCAGCATTGTCATCAAAAAAGTCACGTGAAATCCTGACACGCTGAATAAGTGAATTAACCCTAACGTTTGCACTCCTGGATTATCTTCATATAAGGACTGAGGTGTAGTTCCAAGAATTAAAGCCTCTGCATATGCACTAAGCGGAGAAGGAAGCCGCTCAGCATTATGGATACCGACACTATGCCATTCATGGAGTTGATATCTAATTTTTTGTAGTAAGGTGGACGGTTTGGCTACCTTCGTATACCATGATTTGATATTGATTTGATGCGTGATTGACTTTGTTAAATAAAATTTTTGAGAGTTAAATTGATTGAAATTAGTTGGCTCAGGTATACGCGTGAATTCAGTTTCTGCTTGAAAAAAAATGACTTTATTGTTTTCAAGCCAGATGTTTTTTATCTTTTCATCTGGAAAGATCCAATACAATTTGACTTTCTCATGGTTATCTAACTGAGCTGTGGCCTTGAGATTTGCTCCATCAATTTGAATATCATCTGGAAAAATGATACCTGCTACATGATGTTGCTTATCATTTTTTTGATTGATTTGTTGCTGTAAACAATGCGAATTATAAATAAAATAAACCATAAAAGGTAGTGTCAACAGTAAAATTTTGAACAAAAGATCAATTTCACGTTGCCAAAAACACAGTACGACCATAAAAGTAAAAAGGAACCAAGTAATTGCACATGAATAATAGATAATGCCAGTTAAACTTGCTATCAACAAACTAGCAAACATTAAAACCCGCGCCATATTAAACAGTCACTTTATCTTTCAAAGCTTCAAATCTTTTTTCACCGATACCGGAAACCTGTTTAATTTCCTCAATAGATTTAAATTCACCATGTTCTTCACGATATGCAATGATTTGCTCCGCTTTCTTGACACCAATTCCATCTAATTTTTGTAATTCCACTACCGTAGCAGTATTCAAATTAATAACTTCATTATCTGTCGTAGTCATTGATGACGTACTACCGTTGTTTACAGGAGCAGAAGATGTCTCTCCTCTCATCGGTACATACACAATTTGTCCATCGGTCAATTTTTGGGCTAAATTAACTTGCTGCATATCTGCTTCTTCTAGGGTTCCACCAGCCTGTGTAATGGCTGTTTGTACACGTGCAAAACTAGTAATTTTGTAAACTCCAGGATTTTTTACAGCTCCCTTAACATCAACCATTACGATTGATCTATCTTTGTCGCCGGATTCAGATTTCTTTACAACACTTGTACTGGCTATTGAAGAAGACAATGATGTCTGCTGTACTTCTTTGGTCTGATGAGAATATGCACAATAAATAATAGCAGCAAAAATAAATAAAATGATGAATATCCAAATTTTATACTCATAGTATTTTTCTTTTACAATTTCTAACACATCTGACATTTCAATTCCTCTACTTCCATAGTACGAATTTCAAAATAAAAAAGCTTACCATAGCAGATAAGCTTTATTTCACACTGTCAGTTGTCTTAATTACTTTCCCTGTTTGCAAATAATTGATTACATCATCAAATGTTTGCACAGGAATAACCTTTAATTTAGGTGCATATTTTTTAGCTGTGTCTCGAGCTAGCATATAGTTAGTTTTATGTTGCTCTTCATACTTTAGTAACTCTTTGCTTGGCTTTACATATGGGGCAAAGAATACTGTTGATCCGGCTGCCTTAGCAGCCATAATCTTTTTATCAATACCACCAATTTCACCCACATAGCCATCAGCACTCATTGTACCAGTGCCAGAAATATTACGTCCTTTAGCTAATAAATCACCAGTCAATTGATCATAAATCTGTATGGTAAACATTAAGCCACCAGAAGGTCCACCAATTTGACCAGCATTGACGCTAACTTTTGGCGTCGTTGTAACAGCCACATTATCCGTCAGTACGATACCTATTCCAGCACGTCCATTTGGATATTCCGTCGTTTTGGTACCAGCAAGCTTAATTGTATCACCAGTTGCTTGACCTTTTTTACCATCACGAGTGTAGTCAACAGTGACCTTGGTTCCCTTGGATTTATTGGCTAAATACTTAATAAAGTTATCTGAGTTCTCGTAGTGATGACCGTCGATTGCAGTAATTGTGTCCCCTACCTTGATACTCTTTTTGAAATGAGATTTAGAAGAGACACTCAATACGTAGATACCACGATACTTTGTCGTAATAGGCTTATTAGCTTTTTTAAATGCAACCTGCTCAGCATTGGCGATTGCACTTTGCATATAAAAATCTTGAACCTTACTAAAAGTAGCAGAACTTTGACCGCCTGTAACATCCTCCGCTGTTGCATATGACAAATGAGGATTAATTTTAGTTTCTAAATATTTAAATCCATTGGCTTGTGATAAATAAACAGATGTGATTCTATACTGGCCTTTAGAAGTGTCTTTTTTACCGTCAATTTTAACAAATTTCGATAAATCATCGGCTTCACCGGGGGACTCAATGTATCCACTCAATGGCCAAACACCAGCTACGATTCCAGTTATCACCAAAAGAGATACAATGGCAAGAATTATTTTACTTTTTTTGCGCATTTAGCCTCTCCTTTAGTGCTTCAACAATGGTCTTTGGGACAAATTTTATCATATTATTAGCACCCATGCTACCAATTTCTTTGACCATGGAACTAGAAATATTTTGATTTTCCGGTTTTGCTAGTAGTAAAACGGTCTCAACATCTGCCAGAGCACTGTTCATTCCGGCAATATCACGTTCATACTCGAAATCTTTACCATTTCGAAGCCCTCGAACAATATACTTAGCACCAACCTCGTTCATGAATTGAACTGTTAGTCCCTTCATGATTGCCACCTCAACATTTGGTAAATCTTGAACCACATTACTAATCAGAACCATTTTTTCTTTTGGTGTAAACAACGCTGCTTTGCTTGTATTATTACCAACACCTACGATTACTTTTTCAAATATACCGCTAGCACGTTTAATAATGTCTAAATGACCGTTGGTTAACGGATCAAAACTGCCAGGAAATACTGCTATACTCATAATTTAACCCTCATATTGATATATAGTCACTACGGTTATACCATAATGTTTCTGTTGAATGATTGAGAAATCATCACTTTTATTTGGTAAATTTGCCTCATCGTTGCTTTCAGCCAATATAATGGCACCCGAGTCTAATAAACTATTCTCTGCCATAAACGCCATATCTGCAGCAATGGTTTCTTTAGCATATGGTGGATCCAAAAAAATCAAATTAAATTTTTTGGAATTAGCTACAAAATTAAGCAAAGCTTGTTTCGCTGGCGACTTTAGAACTGTAAACTCATCAGCATGATGTGTCTTCTCAATATTTTCTTGAATGACCTTAATTGCTTGGAATTGGCGATCTACTAACGTAGCGTGCGTCATGCCTCTTGAAACAGCTTCAATGCTTAACCCTCCTGTACCTGCATATAGATCAAGTGCATCCCCGCCGTCTAAATACGGCATTAACATACTAAACATTGCTTCTTTCACTTTATCCGTCGTCGGACGTGTTTTGTCGCCATTTACTGCTTCAAGGCGTGTTCCTCGAAATCTTCCTGATACTACCCGCATGATTATACGATATACAAACCCTTAGTTTGTATTTCCTCCTTCGTCATAATTTTCAAAGAAAATATCATCATGCAAATTGTCTAAATCAGGATTAATTTCCGGACGTGGCGACATGACGACTTTTTTTACAAACTTGTATTGCTTAATTTTTTCAACTAATTGTTCAACATTTTCATCATTCACATATAAACCCACAAACATCATCTTGCGAGATATGTAAGTGATTTGACCAAACTTCTTAAGCTGTTGTACATGCCTTATATTATTGATATATATGTAAATTGCACGGCGTGGTTGTATTTGAAATGTCATCGATAATCCTTTCTAGCTACTGTATCATTTGGATGAATGACTGTTTTTTTCTTCTGTTGCGCAGCAATATTCAACGTTAGGCCAATGGCAGCACTAAAGGCTATATATGATGATCCACCACCAGAAATAAATGGAAAAACAACACCCGTTATTGGTAACACACCAATAACACCACCTAAATTAACAAAGGCTTGGATAAATAATAAGGTAGCTACACCATACATGACTAATCGTTGGTATTGCCGTTTTTGTCTAATACCCAAAATAATAAGTCGTGTAATGATTATTAATAGTAAAATTAACACAATTACGGTCACTACTGCTCCTAGTTCCTCTGTCATTACTGCCATAATAAAATCCGTATTTGATTCAGGTAGATAGGGTTTTATGAGAGAATTTCCTAAACCGACACCGAACATGCCACCATGAGCTATGGCGTAATAACCGTATAGTAATTGACGACTTTGATCTGGGTCAGCCCAAGGATTAACAAAATTAATTAATCTTAAAATACCATAATGCGTACTACCAGTCAGATGAAATACTTTATCAATCAAATTAATGATTGGCTGTAAAAGTCCAAAGCCAATGCCAGCAATAGCAAACCAGGTAACGGTAACTTTTTTAGACACCCCAGCTGCAAGTACAATGGTTAGCATAATGAGGGCAGCAATAATCATATTACCGTTATCTGGCATAATAAATAGCAAAAATAGAGATGAAAAAGGTAAAAGCCAAGCATTGAGTTGGCCAATTGGCTGTTGTAATAATTTAACGTGTGGTTGCCATGGATGTTTAGCAAAAAAGTCAGCAAAGTATAATATCAAAACTAATTTTAAAAACTCAGCCGGCTGCAAAGTAATAATTCCCAAAGGAATCCAACCGTGAGCACCATTAACTGCTGGCATTATTCTGGCAATAATCAAAAGTCCAATTGTACCAAACATCATCACCTTTATCCATTTTTCATTGCGCCAATTGTTAATATTAAAATGAAATAAAGTAAACGCACCAATCCAACCAATGAAAACAAAAAGAAGTTGTTTGTAAAAGTTCAGCATTGCTGAATTCGTTAAGCTCGCAGAAAAAACCATTACCACACCCAACGAACTGAGTATAGCAAATGGTACCGCAATCCAATAATCTAATTTTCTGATTTTTTTAAACATTAATCGCCCATAATAGTTTTAAGATTTGTATCATCCAAATTTTTGGCAATGGCCACAACAAATGCTTTAGATGCCTCAAAATCCTTAATTGACCAAACTGTTTGGTGGGTGTGGATGTAACGAGAAGCAACACCTAATGCAACGGCTGGCACACCTGTTAACTCAGTTTGAGCTGCTGCTGCATCAGTTCCACCCTTGGAAACAAAGTACTGATAAGGGATATGGTTATCTTCAGCCACAGATAACAAAAATTCTTTTAAGCGCAGTGGCATAACAACAGTTGGATCAAAAACACGTAATAACGTTCCTTGATCTAGGATTCCTTGGTGTCCAATTTGTCCTGAAGTATCATCTGCAGCACTAGAATCAACTGCGAAAAAGATATCTGGTTTCAGTAAATTAACGGCGCCATGTGCACCGCGTAACCCAACTTCTTCTTGAACATTGGCACCCATTATCAAGGTATTAGGTGTTTGAACATTTTCGAGTTCTTCCAAAGCGTCTAATATTGTCACAAGTCCAAATCGATTATCCCATGATTTAGATATTACGCGCCTTTTATTCGCTGTCATAACGGTTGATACTTGTGGCACAACAAAGTCCCCAGGACGGACACCAAATGACCACGCTTCATCCTTGTCCAAAAATCCGCCATCAAATAGAACATCTTCTACGGTTGGCATCTGTGGGCCGTGAGCGCTGCCGCGTAATAAGTGCGGTGACACAGAACTTGAAATAATAGGATAATTACCTTTACTTGTGAACAAAGTAAATCTTTGCGAGCTAATTACTGCTGGATTCCATCCCCCAAGAGCAGCCACTTTCAGTGCACCACTAGGTAGAATATCTGTCACAATAAATCCAACTTCATCCATATGCGCTGCAAACATTACACGTGGACCTGGTCCCTCTTTAACACCGTAAACACCACCAAGTCCCTCTTGGTGGATTGTATCAACCAATGGTTCCAAATCAGAACGGAAAGATTGACGAATAGCATGTTCTTGGCCAGAAGTGCCTTGTAGTTCCGTATACTTTTTCACACGAGCCCATGTTCTATCATTCATTCTAAATAAATCCTCTCACTAAATCCTTCTTCATACTCGTACAAAATTGGTTCGCCATTGTCAATCTCAAGACCGTCTATGTCTTCATCGCTAATATGTTCTATATATTTGACTAAAGCACGTAAGGAGCTACCATGTGCGACAATTAAGACATTTTTACCCTGCTGGATTTGAGGTAAGATTTTTGAATGCCAATAAGGAACAAGCCGATCGCTGGCCATTTTCAAGCTCTCACCACGTGGTTCTAAACCTTCTGGGTAGCGTCTATCGGGAATAACGTGTTCTAATAGTGGTGGCGTAGCCGTATAACTGCGTCGCCATAAGGCAACTTTATTTGCACCATATTGTTGACGAGCATAATCTTTGTTCAAACCACGTAATGCACCATAATGCCGTTCATTGAGTTGCCATGCCTTATGAAGTGGCAACCACAACTGCTCAATTTCTTCTAATATAATATTGTCAGTTATTATTGCGCGCTTTAAAAAAGAAGTGAATGATACATCGAATTGCAAACCATGTCGCTTCAAAACTTCACCAACACGGTTTGCTTGTCTAACCCCTTTTAAGGTCAGTGGAACGTCAGTCCATCCGGTAAATTCATTGTCACGGTTTGCTGTTGACTCTCCGTGGCGAACTAACACAAGTTTAGCAGCCATATACAACTCCTTTTTTTTATACTCTTCCTATTATATCGTTTCAATCATTTTAAAGCTACGTAAGCAAATATTGGATTGCTCATAAATGATCATTTTTAATATTAGTATGATTATATCATTATTCAAAACATCAATTATATGCGATGTCAGCTCGAAGACATTTTAATTTATTTCCTAATTTGACTCAAAAGACATGAAAAAAATTCTTGGCAAAAACTTAGTGTATCCAGCTTTTTACAAACAGATGTCTTTCTTATAAATTTTAGAACAAAACCCTAGTCAAACAACCACTATTCGTTTAGAATATATGTTCAAGACATTTTTATCTATATTGGAGAGATTATGCGTGATTTAACTCAGGGAACTCCCGCAAAACAAATTTTATTTTTTACAATTCCACTCGTAATTGGAAATCTTTTCCAACAATTATATAATTTTTCCGATACGCTGATTGTTGGGCAAACACTTGGTGTGAAATCTCTTGCTGCTGTTGGAGCAACTGGTTCAATCATGTTTTTAGTTATAGGATTCGTACAAGGATTTACTTCTGGACTATCAATTATTACAGCGCAACGTTATGGTGCCCGTGATATTGCTGGTGTGCGCAAAAGTATGGCATCAACAATTATCGTATCAGCAATAGTCACTATAATCGTTACCCTGGTGAGTTTTCTTTTAATCTATCCACTACTTAAAATCATGCAAACCCCACCAGACATTTTGAAGCAAGCATTCACATTTATTAGTATCATCTTAGGTGGTATTTTTGCCACGATGGGATACAATGTCACCGCTAATGCCCTTCGTGCGGTGGGTGATTCTCGCTCACCGTTAATTTATTTGGTTGTTGGTATGTTTGTTAACATTGGCCTCGAATTATGGTTGATTTTAGGTCTTGGTTTTGGTGTTGCTGGAGCGGCTATTGCAACTGTTATTGCACAATTGGTCTCTGCGATTCTAAGCTTTTGGCACATTTATAGATTTGTGCCTCAGCTTCGTGTTGATCGTGATGATTTAAAATGGGACGCAAAAGACATTCGCACTCATTTACACGCTGGCCTACCTATGGGCTTTCAGAGTTCAATTATAGCAATTGGTTCATTAGTTTTACAAGGTGCTTTGAATACATTAGGAACAGACGCAGTTGCAGCAACGACGGCTGCACAGCGTATTGATCAAGTGGCTACACTACCTATGATGTCATTTGGTATAACAATGGCAACCTTCGCTGCACAAAACTATGGCGCCAAACAATATCAACGCATCTTAATCGGGGTAAAACATGCGCTATTTATGAGCATGGGATTTGGCCTGTTTATGGGTATTTTAGAAATTACATTTGGCCATGTTGCCGTGTCTATGTTTGTCGGCGCTGATCAACATCGCGTATTATCATTAGCGCAACAGTATTTCTGGGCTAATGGTGCCTTTTACTATATACTATCCGCTTTGTTTATCATACGATATGTTTTGCAAGGACTTAATGACTCCAGAACACCTACCTTTGCTGGTGTTGCTGAATTAGTCATGCGAACAGCAGCAGCAATTACTTTAGTTGGACCTTTTGGATTTTTCGGCGCTAGCCTGGCCAATATGTTAGCTTGGACAGGTTCTGTTCTAGTCATGATTCCAGCTTATCTCAAAACTGTTAAAATGTTAAAAGAACAACATATTTCATTAAATTCCGAACAATTATAATGTTTCGTTCGTTTATTAAGCGCTTCCAATTAATATTTTTGGCCATTATTCGCGAAAATATCTTGTATTTTCTCATTTTTAATTTAATTATTAGCAAATAACTGCTAAAATTAAACTGTACGTTATTCGTAACTAAATATTTGGGAGGCAATCATGTCTACGATTGCACATTATTTCAAACTTGACGAACTCAACACAAGTGTTCGAACCGAGTTTATTGCTGGTTTAACTACTTTTGCGTCGATGGCTTACATCCTATTTGTTAACCCTACCGTTTTGGGTGCAGCAGGTATGGACAAAGGCGCTGTTTTCACAGCCACAGCAATTGCTTCAGCTGTCGCAACCATCTTCATGGGTGTTGTTGCACTCTACCCTATTGCTATTGCCCCAGGGCTTGGCGTAAATGCTTTTTTCGCTTATTCTGTTGTTATTGGTATGGGCGTAAAATGGGAAACTGCTATGGCTGGTGTTTTTGTAGCCGCATTGATTTTCTTAGTTTTAACATTTTTCAAAATTCGTGAGAAAATCATCAATATTATCCCACAAAATCTAAAGCTCGCTATTGCTTCAGGAATCGGGCTATTCATTGCTTTTATCGGATTAAATGACGCAGGGCTGATTGTAGCTAACAAAGACACCATGGTATCTTTGGGACATCTATCATCACCTACATCACTATTATCAATTTTTGGAATTATTGTTACTTTTATATTGATGAGTCGTAAAACACCGGCTGCCATATTTATTGGTATGATTTTAACATCCCTTGCTGGTATTCTAACTGGTCTAATCAAATTACCATCTGCCATTATTTCACCTGCTCCCTCACTTGCACCTACATTTGGTGCTGGCGTTATGCATATTGGTGATATTAATTCGCTGCAGCTAGTCACAGTGGTTATTACTTTTTTGATTGTTACTTTTTTTGACACAGCTGGTACAATGATTGGCTTAGCCACACAAGCTGGATTCATGAAAAACAATGAAATGCCTCGTGCTGGCCGTGCCCTAATGGCTGATGCGGTTGGTATGACAGTAGGTGCTGTTATTGGTACTTCACCTACTTCTGCTTACGTTGAATCGTCATCTGGTATTGCAGTTGGTGGTCGTTCAGGATTAACTTCCGTGTTCACTGGGATATTTTTCTTGTTTGCGCTGCTCTTTTCACCGCTTCTATCTGTTGTTACTTCACAAGTCACAGCACCAGCATTAGTGGTAGTTGGCGTCTTAATGGCCAAAAACTTACGTTTAATTGATTGGGAAGATTTGGCTATCGCCGCGCCAGCATTTTTGATTGTTATCGGTATGCCCCTAACCTATTCTATATCAGATGGTATCGCGCTTGGTTTCATCTTATATCCAATCACAATGATTGCAACCGGTCGTATTAAAAAAGTACATCCTCTGATGTATGTATTAGCGATTATGTTCATTGCATTCTTAATGATCATTGCGCATTAGAAACACAAAAAAGACGTCGCTTAATTGCGCGTCTTTTTTATTTTGTTAATTTAAAATTTTTGACGTAAATCACGAGCATTTGCAAGAGCAGTTGCAGTAATATTGTCACCAGATAACATCATAGCAATTGCTTGAACTCGACCATCTTCATCTAGGGGTGCCACTTGGGTGAGTGTACGATCATTTTCAGTTAACTTTGATATCAAATAATGATGAGTTGCAGCTGCTGCAACTTGTGGTAAATGTGTAATTGCTAAAACTTGTGAATCGGTTGAAATTGTGAGCATTTTTTTTGCTATTGCCTGAGCCACACGACCGGAAACACCTGTATCCGCTTCATCAAAAACAATTGAAATGATATGCTGTTGCTTAGCAAATGTAGTTTTCAATGCTAACATCAAGCGAGCAGCTTCTCCACCTGATGCGATCTTGACCAAGGGCGCCATTCCTTCTCCAACGTTAGTTTGGACATAAAATTCAACTTTATCAATTCCTGAGGAGATATAGCCTTCAACTGGATCAAAGTGTACAGCAAACTCGGCCCCACTCATTAATAAATCGTTCAGTTGCTGATTAACATTTTTTTCCAAATTTCGAGCTACTTTTTGTCGAGCCTCACGTAGTTTAATCGCCTTTTTTCTTAATAACTGGCGCATGTCATTTTGTTTGACCTGCAGTCGTTCAACATCATATTCATCATCATCTATAAGCGAAAGTTCTTTTTCGATTTTGGCTTGAAAATCTAAAACATCTGCGACCGTAGTACCGTACTTGCGTTCTAATGAATGAATTAGCTGAAGACGGTCATCAATGCGAATTAGTTCTGTCTCATCATATGTTAACTCACTCAATTGTTCGTCAACATCACGACCAACATCTTGGGCCGTGTAATAAGCTTCGGAAATCGTTTTTGCTAGCTCAGCATACTGATCATCATACTCTGCAATATCTTGTAGTTGATGAACTGCTTCAGCAAGGGAGTCTATCGCGCCGCCTTGCTCACCGCTTAGTGTCGTCTGCGTTAACTGAAGTCGATCAGCAATTTTTTTGAAATTACGTAACTTATCACGTGCATCTAATAAATCATTTTCTTCATTTGGCTGCAAATTGGCTTCCTGCAGTTCTTCTTGTTGAAATTTCAAAAGATCTAAACGTTGTGTGATTTCTTGTTGTGATGTTTGAATATTTCTAATGCGAGTGGTGATAGAACGAAATTTTTGAAAAAGTTCTTGGTAATCATTTCTAAATTGCGTAATTTTTTCACCACCAAAAGCATCCAATAATGGCAAATGTTCCTCTGGATTCAGTAATTGTTGTGCATCATTTTGTCCTTGGATGTCAACTAAGTAACGACCAATAGCCGCTAAAGTTTTCAAATTGACAAGAACACCATTGATTCGAATAATACTCCGCCCATTTTGGTTCAATTCACGATAAATAATAAGCTCATTATCATCGCCTACTACACCACTTCGAGCAATTAGATCTCTTAGATTTTGATTATCCGGAACACTGAAAACTGCCTGTAGAACAGCTTTTTTACTGCCATGACGAACCATTTCAGAATTCGCACGGCCGCCAGTTAACATGAAAAGTGCATCAATAATAATTGATTTCCCAGCACCTGTTTCACCGGTTAAAACGCTCATCCCTTCTTCAAACTGAAGATCCACTTTTTCAATAATCGCAAAATTTTCTATAATTAGATTTTCTAACATAAGTAACTCCATCAACGTAGTACATGCTATACGTTGTTATTTTTCAAGTAACTTTTGAATAATGTTAATCACTTTTGCCGTAGGAATACCATCTTTTAATAATACGAGAACCGAACCATCATCGCTTATGGTCGCAAATATTTCCGGTAGTTGCACTTGCTCAATCAGGTTTGATACCAATTGACCATTTCCAGGTTGAACTTTGATCATAATCATTCCACGCTGCGCACGCAAATTCAAAAATGATTGCTGTAGCGCTCGACGTAATCGCTGTAAGTATGGCCTGTCATCAGATTTTGGTAAATGATACAAAAATCCATCATGGGAATTTGGAACTTTAATTAATCCCAACTCATTAATATCACGCGATATTGTTGCTTGAGTAACCTTTTCGCCAATCTTTTCAAAATGCGCAACAATATCTTCCTGACGACCCACAGGATGCTCTTTAATGAGCAACAACAAGGATTTTTGGCGATCTTTTTTATTCATGATCATTCTCCTTATGATTGAGTTGCTCATAAGTGCGTTCAAGTAACCTGTCAATATTAATATGTTCGCTGATTTCGGCTTGATTTGATCGTTTCAATACTGCTAAGAACTCAATATTTCCTTGTCCCCCCTTAATTGGCGAGTAGGTTAAATCTGTAATGCTAAAACCATCATTAACCATCATTTGTGTTACTTTTTGTAAAACTTGTTTATGAACAGTTGTATCTTTGATAATACCGTTCTTACCAACATTTTCACGTCCAGCTTCAAACTGTGGTTTAATTAAAGCCACAACATTACCATTCATAGTAATAATGTTAGCTAGTGCTGGTAAAATAAGTCCCAAAGAAATAAATGAAACATCAATTGTAGCAAATTCTGGTTGCCCATATTTAAAATCATCTAGTTTTGAATAGCGAAAGTTTGTATTTTCCATAACTTGCACACGATCATCATTTCGCAATTTCCACACTAGTTGATTCGTACCCACATCCAGCGCATAAACCAGTTTGGCACCATTTTGAAGTGAAACATCAGTAAAACCGCCCGTGGAAGAACCAATGTCTAACACCGTTTTGTTTTCAACGGTAATATCAAAATCATTCAATGCTTTTTCTAACTTCAATCCCCCACGGGATACATATTTTAACTGTTCACCTTTGAAATGTAGTTCCGTTGTCACGGGAATTCTTTCACCCGATTTATCTAAACGTTCTTCGTTATTACCAAGAATCTGACCCGCCATCACAGCACGCTTTGCTTGCTCACGTGACTGAAATAGTCCTTGTTGGACCAACAATACATCAACACGTTCTTTTTCAATACTCATTTTTCATCTCCAATTAAACTAACAAAATCATCCAGCAAACGTCGATCAAATTGTTGATCTTGTTCAACAGTATTAGCTAATATTTCTTGTGTTAAGAAGAGATATTGATCAAGCATGCTTTGTGCCTCTTTAACACCCACTATATGTGGCAATGAGTTCACATCTTCTAATTGATCTTGCTGATAATCATCTAAATCATCTTGCATTTGAAAAGCCAGTCCGAATTTTTCACCAAAATCATACATTGCCTTCTGCGGATCAAAATGATTATCCTCAACATTGACATTTTGATGGCTCACTATTGCGCCTAATGTTGTTGTATATCTTATCAATGCGGCAGTCTTCATGCTATAAACATCATTTAACAACCAGTTTGTATTAGCATTCTGTTCTTCAGTATGATTATCCATATCATGGAGTTGCCCTAAAACCATTCCTGATCCACCTGCTTCGCGAGCTAAGTTTTGAGTAATTAATAATAGTTTTTCAGTTGGAAGATAATCCCCAGCACTGCATGAACTATTGGCAGTCGCAATGACTTCAAAAGCACCGGTTAATAACGCATCACCGACTAAAATAGCATTGGCCTCACCATATAACGCATGAACGCTAGGTTTGCCACGCCGAAACATATCATTATCCATTGCCGGCAAATCATCATGAACAAGGGAATATGAATGAACCCATTCGATTGCCGTTGCTACCTTCAATATACTTGGTGTGATTGGTTTTCCAAAACTTGCAACAACTGCTAATGTCAGTAATGGACGGAGCCTTTTACCACCATTCAAAACTGCATAATTCATCATAGCAACTAAATCGGAATCTAGGGAGGCCATTGATAAATCATCTTCCAATTGTTGATTAATTTTTGGGAGCCATTCTTTTTGGAAACTTTTTAAATCAATCATTAGTTAATTCCAAATCTGATAATTCATCATCATTATCTATAACTTTTGCCAATGTATCCTCAGCATCCTTCAATGTCTTTTGTAAATCTTTAACCAAACCAACACCGGTTTGAAAGTCAGCCAAAGCTGTTTCCAAGGGACGATCACCCTTTTCTAGCTGACTCACAATACTTTCTAATTTTTGTAACTTATCTTCAAATGTGGGTTGTTCACTCATGCTTTACTCCTGTTATTTTTGCCGTGGCATGCCCATCAGAAAAGCGCATGTCGATTTCATCATTAATTGTAATATTTGTTGTGCTACGAACTACTTTATTGTCATGTTCAACAATTGCATAACCACTGGATAATATTTTCAAAGGGCTTACTAAGTCTAATTTCGTACTTAATAATTGTAATCTTTCTTGTACAGGTTGCAATAAACTACGTTGTAACTGTTGTTGTCGTTGCAATATTGCCGCTAATTTGTGTTCTTCATTAATTACTTTTTGTTTTGTTAGCTGTTGCAATGAATGCGATAACTGATCTATTCGTTGATTATACCCCGTGTATAAACGATCCGGTTGTTGAAAAATAACATGCGTTGCAACACGATTTAATCGTTGTTGTCTCATGTCAATCATCTGTTTAATACGTGATATTTGCCGTAAATGTAATTCTTGCAAACGAGTGGTCAATTGTTGTAATGTTACCGGTGTCGCTAGTTCAGCTGCAGCCGTCGGCGTAGCCGCACGTCGATCAGAAACAAAATCTACTAAGGTATTATCTGTCTCATGTCCAACTGAACTAATCACCGGTGTCTGCATACTAGTAACAGTTCGTGCCAAATTTTCATCATTAAAAGCCCACAGATCTTCAATGGAACCACCACCACGTCCAACAATTAACGTGTCAAAATCCATATTATCAATACGTTGGAGCTGCCGAATAATTGTTGGCGCTGCCTTTTCGCCCTGCACAACTGCTGGAAATAAAATAACCTGGGCACTCGGGAAACGTCGTTGCACCGTACGAGCAATATCTTCAATAACTGCCCCAGTGGGTGAAGTAATTACCGCTATTTTTTTAGGAAATAATGGTAATTGTTTTTTTGGCAAATCAAATAACCCTTCGGCCTGTAATTTACGTTTTAGTTGTTCATAAGCTAAAAATAGTTCCCCAACGCCGTCAGGAGTCATTGATTCCAGAATAATGGAATATGAACCGCGTGGTTCATATATTTCCACCCGCCCAATCGCATTAATCTTCATCCCCTCTTCGGGCTGAAATTTAATACGACGTTCATAGCCAAACATCGATGCATTAATCACAGCATTGCTTTCACTATCCTTAATAGAAAAATATAAATGTGGCCCGCGACGGCGACCCATATTAGAAATTTCACCGGTAACATAGACTTTGGCTAAATACGGATCAGCATCAAATTTTCTTTTTAAATAAGCAGTCAATGCACTGACCGTTAAGTACTGATTTTGTTCTTTTTCCATTTTTTCCTTTAAGCCTACTTAATTCAATAACATGTAAATTCTATTACAATTATACATTAAAATCTGCATAAAAAAACAACTAACCTAAGTTAGTTGTTAGTTTGGCGTGCCAGATTCGCTCTGGCTGGCGGCTACTGATTGTCACATCAATAGCAAAGTCGCGTCACCACAGTGCAAGCACTGTTAGTCAAGTGAGATGAGCGAGTTCCACAACAACACTCATCACCTACATCTATACGAGACTTGTGATTGAACACAGTAGGCCGCAATCAGCGCTAATTTTTCAAGCGCTTCGACTCATCGCATACTTTAATTATATCAATAAATCATAAAATAGTCAAAAACTATTCTAATTATTTCAATATTACCAAATAAGTAGTTTCGTTTACACACACGAGCCAAATCGTTATAATTATAACCATGATAAAATTAACGAAGCTTGAAAAAAACTACATTGACCGCATTGCTAACCCCACTAAAACAGCTTTAGAGGATTTAATTGTTCCTATGTCTGATTTAAACAATAAGGCTAAACTAGCTCAGTATACTATCGATACCTACGACTTAGGGGAACTCAATAATGTCAAAACCACGGTTTCAAAACATATCTTAGACTTTACCTGTCTAGATGACAATAAGATCTTGCATGTAACTGGTTATATTGAGGAAGACTAAGGACCGTTGCTTATTCCTCGATAGCCACATCTTCCTTTTCCGCTTGTTTTTGTTCATCAACAATATGTTCAAGTTGTTCATTAAACCATGTGGAAATTTTAGCCTTTACACTCTCAGAATCATCTACGTATGTGGCAACAGAGCTTGCTAATGAAATTTTCAAATGGGACTGACTCTCAAATTCATTTTCAGCAACCATATACAGATTGACATCTAACACGTCTTTTTCTTGCCAAACCAATTTCCGTAATTGGTTTTGATAGCGCAAGGGTAAGTTAATGACATTAGTTTCAACACTTAATGTCGTCCCCTTGGATTCTACCCCGCCATTAATCTGCAACTCAATATGTATAAAGTTTTCATTTTCAATATGTGAATCAATTTCTGAAAAAAGTGCATCCAACGGTATTGTTTCGCCATCAGTTACGTCTATTCTTTCTGTATAGAATGTTTCATTTTCGATATTGGCTAATGCACGTTCACCTGTAATTTGCATCAAGAATCCCCTTTTATTTTTGTAATAATAATTTTTCTCAAAGTTTCTTTCTATTATAAACACAATTAACAACAAATACCAAAAATAAAAAGAGCTCAAATTGAACTCTTTTTTATTTAAAATTTATGTGGCATGTGATGCCAGAAATCTTCTTTATTGGTCTGACGTGTACGAGCGATTCCCATTGCATGTTCTGGTATGTCATTTGTAATTGTTGACCCAGCAGCAGTAATTGATTCTTGGGCAATGTTAACTGGTGCAACGATTTTGGTATTTGAGCCAATAAACGCGCGATCTCCGACAGTTGAGTTAAACTTATTAACCCCATCGTAATTAACAAATATCGTACCCGCTCCAATATTAACATCTTGACCAATAGTGGCATTCCCTATGTAAGTAAGATGTCCTGATTTAGTGTTTTTGCCCAATTTGGCGTTCTTGACTTCAACGAAGTTACCAACATGAACATTATCATCTAAATGAGCAGCCGGTCGCAAATGTGCGTATGGACCCACTGTCGTGCCATTTTGTAGGATAGCATCTTCAATGTGCGATGATGTAATCACATTATTGTCACCAAGCACACTATTTACGATTCGTGACCCTTGTGTAATGGTATTATTTACGCCGATGGTTGTCTTACCTAAAATAGTTACACCGCCCTCAATTAAAGTATCAGGCCCTATTTTAACTGTTGAATCAATATATGTATTCGTTGGATCTAATAGTTCAACGCCATCAACCATTAATTGATGATTAATTCTTTCGTGCATGACGCGGTTAGCTGTTGCCAATGCTACTCGATCATTAACTCCTAATGACTCTGTAAAGTCTTGGAGTGTATGCGCACCAATCTGTTCTCCTGAGCGTCGCAGAATGTTAAGCGTGTCAGGTAAATAGTATTCGCCTTGCGCATTATTATTTTGTACTTTTGCTAGTGATTCAAATAATAAACGGTTATTGAATACATATACGCCAGTATTAATTTCTTTAATTCGACGTTCTGTAATACTAGCATCTTTCTGTTCAATAATTTTTTGAACTGTCTCATCTTCTCCGCGAACAATTCGGCCATACCCAGTAGGATCATCGGCAATGGCAGTTAGTACAGTCACAGCATTATTTGAACGTTCATGCTCTGCAATGAAACCTTGTAAGGTTTCTGAACGAAACATTGGCGTGTCACCAGACATAATTAGGGTGACACCATCGCTGTCTTTAAGTTCTGCTTCAGCTTGACGAACAGCATGACCAGTACCAAGTTGTTGTGATTGCAGTACAAATGAACTACGATTACCGACATGTTCTTGGACACGCTCAGCGCCAACTCCGATAACAGTGATTAACTTCTCCGTCTTAAGTGGTTCGACAGCGTCTAGTACCCAGTCAATCATCGTTTGCCCAGCCACACTATGCAACACTTTTGGGGTTGTTGACTTCATTCTTGAGCCATTTCCTGCTGCCAATATTAATACGTTTATATTGCTCATATTTAATTAAGCCTCATGTTTAAATATTTCGTTCAAGTAATTACCCGGCGTAACCAAAATCGGATCACCATTTTTCAAGTTTGTGTCGACATGCAATAATGATGTGAAGTGATCAAGTAATCTAGTTGTTGAACGGCCTTCAGCAAATACTGCAGTACCAACCACCGTACCATCAAATTCACTTACCAAGGTTTGCATCCCTTGAATTGTTCCGCCAGCTTTCATAAAGTCATCTACGACCAACACACGTGAACCTGTGCGCAGTGAACGACGAGACAATTCCATTTTTTCGACACGCTTTGATGATCCTGTCAAATAATTAACAGACACAGTCGGACCTTCGGTAACTTTCGCATCATCGCGAACAATTACAAATGGTACATTTAACTGATCAGCAACAGCTTGTGCCAACGGAACACCTTTAGTCGCTGCAGTCATGACAGCATCAATATCATCACGTATATATTGTGTTGCAATTAAGCGCCCAGCTTGTCGTAAAATATCAGGACGACCTAACAAATCAGATAGATAGACATAACCCCCAGGCAATACACGCGTCTCATCATTTACTAACCGGCAAATATCGTCAATAAATTCTGCTGCTTCAGACTCAGTCATATAAGGAATAAAACGTGCCCCACCAGCAGCACCAGGCACCGTCTCCAATAGACCTGTACCACGTTCTTGGAATGTACGCTTAAGTATTGATAGATCCTCAGAAATTGATGACTTAGCCGATTCATACCTTTTGGAAAAATAAGATAAAGATATCAACTTGCGTGGGCGCTCAAGCATATAGCGCGCCATATCGACTAACCGGTCAGAACGACGTGTTTTCATGATGTGTGACGGACCAAAAAAAATATTTCAGTCCGTTTCCTCCTAAACTTTTATTAATATTTACGACTAATTATACCATTTTTATTTTCTAATTGTTCGGAAACTAGGCATTTCGTTTAAATTGCCATATTGAAACAAGATAAATTATTACTTCTATAATAGCTATAAAAAAACTTGTTGGTAAATTCGTTAAATAAGCAATTGTCAAGCCAATCCACGTACCGAACAAAGCAAAGACAATGGCCATCCCCATAAGCTGCAACGTCGTTTTAGCATAATATTTTGCGCTCGCCGCAGGTAATGTTACCAACACAAATATAAGTAAGGATCCTACCAATTGTGATGAAATACTAATCGATAATGCAATCATGATTAAAAAGGTATAACGAACTGATTTTTGTTTCCATGTTTGGAGAAAAATACCTGCTTCGTCAAATGCTAATTGACGCAAGGAGCGGTAATTAAACAGTAGCGTAACTAATACAATTAAGGCTAAAATTATGAGCAAGTATAAATCGCGGTGACTAATTCCAAGAACCGAACCAAATAGAATGCCAGTAGCAGCATTGGATGATGTATGACCTAGTGCTAAAAATAATATTCCTAAACCAATAGCCAACGCAGATACAGCACTTGTGACATTATCATGCTTCGTATATGTTGATTCCAAGGCGCCAATAGCCACTGAAGCAACAGAAGTTGCAATCATCATACCCAATAAAGCCGGCCAACCAATCCATAAACCAAAAGCTGCACCGGCAAAACCTATTTCACTCAAAGAGTGCGTTAAAAACGCATAATTTCGCGCCACAACAAATGTACCAATAACCCCAGCAACAATGCTGACAATCGTACCTGCTATGAAAGCATTTTGCATAAAATCATAACTAAACATGGCGCACCTCATCTTCTTTGTGCCTAGACGTCATATCCATCGTCAGTGTTTGTAGCTGGGTAGCATCCCCTTGCTGTACTTTTCCATTTTCAAAAGAGAGATAGCCATCCGCAAAATCAGTGACCAGCTTAATTTCATGTGTAATAAATAACACTGTCATATTTGTTGTTTGTTGTAAAGTACGGACATTTTCCAATAATTGCACTTTGTGTTCATGATCCAAACTAGCAGTGGACTCATCTAGAATTAACAAATCAGGATTTTTTACTAAGGCCTGAGCTACAAAAGCACGTTGTTTTTGTCCTCCCGATGCTAGTCCTAATCGTTGGTCACGCATTTGATTTAAGTCCATACGCTTTAACGCTTGAGTTATTAACTGTTTTTCCTCTTTAGTAAACCATAAGCGGCTACCATTATTGAAATTAAGTCCGACAAATTCAGCTATACTTAAAGGATAATCACGAGAAATATCTCTGAATTGTGGGACATATCCAATACGATTCGTTGCTACCGTTAATGTGCCTTCTGTTTGTTTATTTTGTCCAGTGATTGCTTTAATGAAACTTGTTTTACCAGCACCATTTTCTCCTAAAACAGCCAGAAACTGTCCAGCCAGTACTTCAATGTTGATATGCGATAAAATAACTTTTTCCCCATACCGAACCATAAAATCTTTCGTGCTAATGATTGTATTCATTTATCTAATGCCTTTTGAATTTTTTTGAGTTGCGTTAATTGCCAAGTCCAAATTTTCGTGCTGTCAGGCGTAAATTGACTAAATGTGACGATAGGAATGTCATCTTTTTTTGCCATAGTCACAAGTTTTTGTTTCTTTTCAGTTGTGTCCTGTGACGTTGTAAAAATAAACTGAATTTTTTTATCAGCTAATTTACTTTCAAGATCTGACATTTGCGTATCCGTTAATTTAGATACATCATCGGTTTCGGCAACGTATCCCAATTGTGTCATAAGCAAATGCTGTGAGTTATTTGTAGCGACATACCGAATATCTTTTAATTTTTTTAGGGATGCGTAAAGCGTAGTCAAATCGCTTATTTTTTCCACAAATTGCTTATTGTTTTCAACATAAGTATCACGATTTCTTGGGTCCATGTCACTCAAATAATTCACAATTTGTTGTGCCATTACCACTGTTGTATTTGGGCTTAAATAATATTTTTGTGTCGACGAGTCTGTATGAATATAGTCACTTGCAATTACTAACTTAGGACTACTATGTAACTTTTGAGCTTCTGTTAACAGCGCACTCGTGTGATCATCTGTCAAAAGTAGTTCAGACTTTTTAAATTTTGTTTTCTCTCGTGCTGTTTTGAGATTGCCCGACGTAAGGCTGACACGCCCTTTTTTGCCGGCAATAGCTTTTGCAATTTGTTGATAAGCTGGATTATCTGTCGTAATTTTCACAGCAGTATCCTGTATTTCAGTTGTGTCGCCAACCATTTTAGCGCACACTAAAAGAATTCCAATAGGAATTAACATAATCGTTAAAATTGCATAAACGGATTGTTTATTCATGTCATTCGTTTCTAAAGTAGTATCTGTAATCGCTATAAAAAAAGCCCTTAAGCGGGCAACTCATCAGCGAATGTAATGTCAATATTCTTTGTTAAAATATCTGTATAACTATATGAAGCGTGTTCAAAATTAGCATCCTCATCTAATTCGACAACGAACAATGAAGGAAACGTTGAACGAAGAATTCCTGAGCGCTCCGTGATTTTCTTTCGTCCAGCTTGGGCAATAATCGTCACTTCTTGACCCACATGAGCGTCAATCTTTGTTTTAATATCTTGCAAACTACTTGGCATTTTTATACCACCTTTCGTGTAAAAGCTAGTTAAATTATACCACAAATAAGGAATGTTTGCAATTTTCTGCGAATATTAAAACATATTGTCGAATAATTATTCGTTTATTGTGTTAGATTTTGATCACATAATGCCAAATACAATTGCGTAAATTGTTCCAAATTCAGTCGTTCAGCACGAATTGCTGGATCAATTTTCGCGGATTTCAAAGCAACTGTTAATTGTTCTTTTGTTCTCGCATCTTTACCATATGTTTGTAACATATTATTCCATAAACTTTTGCGCCGATGTGAAAAGCCTCCTTTAATCACGCCAAAAAGTTTACCCACATTATCGACAACAGTGGTTGGTTTAAATGGAGTTAATTTAACCACTGCACTGTCAACATTAGGTGATGGGTTAAAAGAACTAGCTGGTACTTTGATTGCTAATGTTGCTTGTGCAAAGTATTGGATGGTTAACGTTAGTACGCCATAACTTTTCGTTCCAACTACCGCATTTAATCGGTCAGCTACTTCGCGTTGCATCATTACTACGATATTATCCCAATTGATATTAGCTCGGAGAAGCTGAATGAGAATGGGTGTGGTAATATAATATGGTAAATTGGCGACAATTTTCACATGAGCATTGTCACCGAACTCTTCGCTAATAACTTTTGCCAAATCGACCTTTAACACATCATTTTCGATTACCTTAACATTATCATAAGGCTTCAAAGTGTCAGCTAAAACTTCAACCATTTGCGAATCAATTTCAAAAGCTAACACCTTTTTAGCTGAGCGAGCTAATTGCTCAGTTAAAGCACCAATTCCTGGACCAATTTCAATAACATAATCCTCTGCAGTAATTTCGGCTGCTTCAACAATGTTATGTAGTACATTTAAATCTGTCAAAAAATTTTGACCAAATTTTTTCTTAGCTCGTAAACCATATTCATTTAAAATAGCCTGTGTTCTCGTTGGATTGGCTATGTCAATTGTCTGTGCCATTTTAATATTTTCCTTTAAGTACATCTTCCACTTGCGCACGTCGAATACCAAATGCTTGCAATCGTTTCAACAATTGTTTCCCGTTTGCATAACCAATATGCAACTTCTCACCAACAAATGACCGCTTAACACGCGCTTCTGGCCCGCTGAGTAGTCCTAAATCTAGAAGAAATGAACGATCAATATCTGAAGTTACCCCAATTATGTGGCCTGGTGTAATAACATTTGCCAACGCATTTCGCAATGTATCTGGCGTTGCGTGTTCAACACCCAATGATTTATGCAGATTATCTTTTGTTGCACGTGCTTCTTCCTGCGTCAAGTAGGCTTGTTTAGCTGTTGGTACTGCTTCTGTAACTATATGACGAATACGTTGACCATTAAAGTCTGGGTCAGTTAAGATAATTATTCCTCGCGTTTTAGCTGCTAATTTAGCTCGCTCAATCGCATCTTCATTAACCGCACTACCACCAGTTTCAATGGTATTCGCAATAACTGCACGCGCAAGATTTTGCGTATCTGATCGCCCTTCAACAACAATCATTTCGTTAATTTTAGGTAACTCATTCATGATTTAAAAATAAACGATGTGCGTTGCCACGTGTTATATCTGATAAGTCTTTAGCTGACATCTCTAATGTTTCAGCCAGGCTATCGATGACAAACTTAACTAACGCCGGCTCATTCGTTTTGCCACGGTAAGGTGTAGGCGCCAAATAAGGAGCGTCCGTCTCAACCAAGAGACGATCTAGAGGAATTGTTTTTGCTGCCTCACGAACTTCTTCGGCTTTTTTAAAACTTACAACACCACTAAAAGAAATGTGCATTCCTAAATCAATAAATGCCTTAGCCTGCTCTGGCGTACCAGAAAAACTGTGCATCACACCCTTTTTCACACCTGAGTCTTTTAGTATTTTATAAACATCTTCAAAAGCATCGCGATTATGAATAATGACAGGTAAATCAAATTTTTTAGCTAAGCCAAGATGCTTTTTAAATGCTGCAATTTGGACATCGTGAGTTGTTGTTTCCCAATAATAGTCCAACCCCGTCTCACCGACCCCAACAACCTTTGGCTGTTGTAGTTGCTGTTCCAATGTAATAAACGCCTGATCATCAAAATTTTTTGTATCCTCAGGTTGAAAACCAAGAACTGCATAAATATTATCATGCTTGTTTGAAATTTCTAATGCACGCTCATTACTTTGCGCATTGTATCCTACCACATTCATTTCCATTACACGAAACTCATTAGCTCGTCCAATATACGCTGGTACATCATGAAATAATTGGTCATCATTCAAATGTGTATGCGTATCATAACTATCTGTTGGTGTTTTAGTTGGATCATATATCGCCATTTTAGTCTCCAGTAATAAATTATTCTTTGTTTAGTATATCATGATAAGTGCATTACTAATAATACACACGTTTAAAATGAAAAAACCGCTACTTAAGCGGTTTTTTCATCACGTGCAAAATGTTTTAAAACACCGTTAACAAACTTACGGTCATCTTCATCAGCAAAAGTTTTTGCTAATTCAATAGCTTCATCGATGGCAACTTTGTATGGGGTTGCTTCGACAGCAGTTAATTCGTAAATTGCTAACCGTAAAATAACTAAATCAGCTTTGTTAATGCGGTTAATCGCCCAACCTTCAGCTAAATGTGATGAAATTTTTTCATCCAAATCTGCCTTGGAACCTAAAACACCATTAACTAAGCGTGGTAAATAATCATCAAATTCCTTACCATTTAGCACAATTTCGTATAAATCATCAATTTTATTACTCTGTGGATCTTTTTCTAATGCAAAAAGAACTTGAAATGCAGCTTGTCGTGACTCATGTCGCGTTAAGTTTGCCATTAATTAGCTACCTCATTCTCACCAAATAAATTATCAGGATCAATCGTGTGATCCGGCTTTTCCGGTATAATTCCACTAACGTGCACATTAACACGCGCTACCTCTAAATCTGTCATTGACGAAACTTGAGATTTAATTGCATTTTGAATGTTTAAAGCTATTTTTGGTACTGGAACACCATATTGCAAAAAAACATACGCTTCAATCACTAAGCCATCAATTGTTTGCTGTAATTCAACGCCCTTTCCGCGGGCAGTTGATCCAAATACACTGGCAAATCGATCTGATAATTTACCTCTCATTGAGTAAACGCCAGTCACTTCTTGTGCCGCAATTTGTGCAATAACTTCAATCACCTCTGGCGTTACCTGTGTAGTTCCTGGTACTTCACTCTCAGTGATTAATAACAAATTCTTAGTAGTCGCTTTATTGTATTTAATTTCTTTGGCCATATTTGCTCCTCGAAAATAGTTTCTAAAATAAAAAGTTCCGCGGGGGAACTTTTTATGATAAACACGTTCACTACCACTTTAGTAATACTACTCTAACTTAGTAAGTAACAATCATGCAATCATCTTAATTAAGCACGGCCCTTATAAGAACCGTCTTCAGAGTTAACAATAATAGTTTCACCTTCATTAACGAAATCTGGAACTGTGATTGTTGCTCCTGTTTCAACAGTTGCTGGCTTACCAGAACCTGTCGCAGTTGCACCCTTAATACCAGGTTGTGTTTCTGTCACCTTTAGTTGAACAGTTGATGGCAATTCAGCACCAAGAACTTCATTGCCAAACATCGTAATTTTAACTTCCATACCTTCAAGCATAAACTTCAAAGCATTTTTTAAATAATCATCTGGAATATTGATTTGTTCATAGCTTTCAACATCCATGAATACACGACCATCGTTTTCAGCATATAAATAAGACATTGGTCGTGTTGTGATATCAGCTTGTTCAAACTTATCACCAGGACGGAATGTTACTTCATTAACCGCACCTGTACGTAAATTCTTCAATTTTGAACGAACAAACGCTCCGCCTTTACCAGGCTTAACGTGTTGGAAATCCAAAACACGCCAAATTGAGTTTGAATATTCGATAGTCAAACCTGTCTTTAAATCATTCATGCCGATTGCCATGATTAGTATCCTCTTTATTCGATAATATAGTTTATTATAACAGAAATCCGTAATTTATGCAGACTTCAAACAAGATAATATTTTATCACAAATTCTGATTAGATTCAATATTTTTTTTGTTTAACTCCGGTTGAACAATTAAGCTTTGGAAGCGTTTCAATGTTTTAAGGAAGGATTTGCCTTCTTCAACACCAAAAATATCCAACCATTTATGAAAACGCTGTTGCACTTTCATCGTCATCTGTTTTTCAACAGCCCTTCCTTCTGGTGTCAAAACTAGTAGCACACGGCGATGATCTTTTTCATCAGGCATATGTTGTAAGTAGCCACAATCAAATAATGGTTTTAATTGGCGAGCAACAGCTCCTTTGGTTACACCACGATCTTTAGCTATTTTGGTCATCGTAAGCGGCTCATCACTATCCGCAACAGCAGCTATAATAAGCCACTGCTCAAAAGAGGCACCATATTCGCTCGTTGGTTGCGAAATTAGTTTTTCAAGATTCTTTAATGCTGACATATATACATTAATAGATTCGTTCAATAATTCTGAGTTTTGCATATATCAGCCTTTAATATTTTCTAAGTGTTCAAAAATTATGTTGGATATCAGAAAAAATCATAGATATATTGATTTTGTTTATCAATCAAGTTTATCCAAGATATTACCCTAATTTTTATAATCATTTTCATTAATAACTGTTGAAATAACAAGTATTGAATCCTATTAACTCATATCTTATCATTATTCTTTTTAGTCATCAAGTTAGGTAGTTTTGCTAACCAAAGCGATTTAAACCCGTATTTTAATATTTAAGTTCTCAATATCTTAGAACGATTTTTTGCATTTTATTGATATCTTTTAGTGAAGTAAAATAAAACAAAGCCTGTTACATGAGTATAAGCTTTAATAATTTTAATAAAAATCTCACAGGAGGTTCTCTTAATGAGCCAAAAAAACTATAAGTTCAGTGATTACGGCGACGCTAGCGTACTAATTGAATTCTCAAAATTATTCTCAATGCAGGCATGGCAAAAAGTGCACCATCTCGCCAACCAATTACTTGAAGAAAATATTCCAGGAATTCTGGGAATCATTCCAACTTATACAACTTTGTTTATCAGTTATGATTATCTCGTCATAAAGCGAGAAAAACTCCAACAGATAGTTGAGCAATACATAGCAACTATTAACGAAAAAAATCTAAAAATTGAAGGTCGTATTTTCAAAATTCCAGTTGTTTTTGGTGGCAAGTATGGTCCTGATTTAGATTATGTTGCAGAAAGCCAACAATTATCCAACGAAAAACTAATTGAACAATTTTGTTCAAAGCCATTACAGATTATGGTTGTTAATCGCGGTCCGATGTTTGGCACAAATTTTGAAAAAGAAGTTGCCCGTCTTGAAACACCTAGAACTGCTGTACCCGCCGGAGCAATTACAGCCGCTGGAGAGCAAATTTCTATTATGATTCAAAAATCTCCTGGGGGTTGGCGTATTTTTGGCCAAACACCCGTTCAAATGAAAATGGAATTTGAACAAAATCCACCAGTTTATTATAAGCCTGGCGATATGATGACTTTCTATCCTATTGGCGAGGACGACTACTCAAAGTTCGAAGGACAGACGATTAGTGATATGGAGGTCAAAGAATGACGACAGCACAAATTACAATTAACTCCGCTAAACTAGCTAACATTCAAGACAGCGGACGCTATGGCTTCGAACAATATGGTATCTCTGCGAACGGTGCTATTGATATGTATGCTTACCTAAAAGCAAATGAACTGGTCGGTAATGATACCACCCAGCCAACCATTGAAATTACGGCTTTTGGTTTATCTTTAACTTCTACTGTTGACGTGCCTATCGCGATTACTGGTGCAGATGCAGACATCAAAATTGACCACAGAATTGTTAAACCATGGCAAACTATCATATTGCCAGCCGGAAAAGAGCTAACGATTGGCACGATGAAAAAAGGTCTTCGCACCTATGTCGCCTTTGCAGGAGGCATTGACGCGAAATCAACTTTAGAGAGCACTTCTCGAGACACCATACTTGACCTGGGGACCCAATTAACAGATGGCATGGCTCTAAAATTAAAGCATATCCCGGCAAAGACCGACATGAAAATAACCTATTTAGAAGATCGACCTTCCTACGGTTCACCGTGGCATATCAGAGTTTGTGATGGCCCTGATACAGAGATTTTTGCCAAAAGCACCGAACATTTTTTCAAAAATACCTATCGTGTTTCACCTGTTAGCAACCATGTAGGAATTCGCTTAAGCGGACCGGCGGTTGAAAACTTTAAAACCCCAGAAATATTATCTCGTGGTGTTGGAGTCGGTTCAATTGAAATATTTCCAACTGGTCAAGCAGTAGTCTTACATCGTGGTCGAACGGTAACTGCAGGTTATCCCATTATAGGGGTTGTGCCATTAATTGATTTGGATATGATTGGTCAAGCTCGACCTGGAGATGAAATACATTTTGAACATATTAGCATCGAGGAAGCTAGAAATCTTTATAAAAAACGTTTCAATAAACTACCATACAGAAGATGATTAGGAGACAAGAAATGTTTAATAAAGTATTAATTGTTAATCGAGGTGACGCAGCAAATCGTGTTCTTCAAACGTTGAAAAAAATGAACATCGCCTCCGTAGTAGTGTACTCAGAAGCAGATCAAGATTTACCTTACATTAAAGAAGCTACAGAGGCATACCCTATAGGCCCATCACCAGCTCAAAAAAGTTATTTAAATCAAGACATTTTGTTAGATGTTCTTAAAAAATCTGGTGCTGACGCAGTTCACCCTGGATTTGGATTTTTATCAGAAAACGCCAATTTCGCCCAAAAAGTTGAAGACGCAGGCGCTAAATTTATCGGTCCCTCACCAAAATGGTTAGCCAAAATGGCTAATAAAAATGTTGCGCGCACAATCATGGCGGAATACGGCTTGCCAATTGGGGCGGGATCTGGCGCATTACCTGATGACCCAGAAAAAATTAAGCAAGCTGGACAAAAAATAGGATTTCCCGTATTAGTTAAACCCGCTGGTGGCGGTGGTGGAATAGGCATGCTACCCGCCTACAATGAAGAAGAGTTAGTAAGGGTTGTTCAAGAGGCCAAAACAATGGCGCAACGTGCTTTTGACGATGGGGAATTATATTTAGAAAAATATTTTGAAAACCCAAGACACATTGAATTTCAAGTTTTGGCCGATCAGCACGGTCATGTACAACACTTTTTTGAACGTGATTGTTCAATACAACGACGCCACCAAAAATTAATTGAAGAATCTCCAGCTATCGGTATTGAACGTGACGAACTAAATCAGTTAGCTCATAAAATCACGACGATTTTAGCTGATATTGGTTACGATAACATCGGTACAGTAGAAATGTTGCGAGACCCTCATGGCAACTATAGTTTTCTTGAAATGAATACTCGCTTACAGGTTGAGCATGGTGTTAGTGAAGAAATTACTGGTGTTGATTTAGTCGAAGCACAAATTAGGTCTGCATTTGGTGAAGAGCTATCTCAAATCATTCAAAAACCAATAAAAAATCAAGGGCATGCGATTGAGGTACGAATTTATGCTGAAGATCCTAAAACTTTCTTCCCCTCACCCGGCAAGTTAACAACATTCTCGGTACCCAAAATCGATGGTGTTAGAGTAGAGACTGGTTTTGCCCAAGGAACAACAATTTCTCCGTTTTACGACCCAATGTTGGCCAAAGTAATTGCCCATGCATCAACAAGAAAAGAAGCCATTACACAACTATTAACGGCATTGAAAAACTTTGAGGTTACTGGCATAAAAACGAACATACCATTTTTAATTGATGTTTTAAATTCGGAAAAATACCAACTTGGGCAACTAGATACCAGCTTTGTAAAAGAATTTTTAAAGAATAATATATAGGAAGAAAGATATGGCAATTAACAACGTTACTTCACCAATTACAGGCTCCATTTGGAAAGTCGAAATCGCTCTTGGGCAAAAAATTAGCGCTGGGGAAACGGCAATCGTTTTGGAATCAATGAAAGCCGAATTTACGGTGGAAGCACCTTTTTCTGGGACTGTCAAAGACATAAAACTATCAGAAGGCGATGTCGTTTATGAAAATGACGTCATTTTCACAATCGAAGTAGATGATTAAAAGGACATAAAATATGACTGAAACAACAAAAAAACAACAAAATCTTAATCCAGTTGCTGTCAAAATAAATGAGGGTATAAAGAATGAAAATCCCTACGTTTACGAAATGCTTTCAAATTATGGGCGCGAGGTTTACTTTTCAAAAGACGGGAACGTTAAACAAATTGCTGATGCTAAAAAATATTCCAAAGAATTCAATGCCACATCAGGCTTTGCTACCGAACACGGCAAACCAATGTACTTACCCCTATTGGCTGATACCCTGTCCGACTACGACCCTGCCGACATCTTCCTCTACTCATCAACTTTAGGGTCTCCGGAGTTGCGTACCACTTGGCAAGAAAAAATGTATACGGAAAATCCTAGTCTGCACGGTAAAAAAATCTCTAACCCAATTGCAACAATTGGCCTAACCCACGGATTGAATCTGGCTGCTAACTTATTTGTTAACGAGGGTGACACTTATATTTTGCCAGACAAACAATGGGAAAACTATAAGATGATATTCAGTGAAACAAAGAAGGCTAACATGGTCACTTATCCCATGTATGACAAAGATTTCCATTTCGATACTGAGGCATTTAGGCAAACTTTACTATCGCAACGTAATAAGAAAAAAATCATCGTTATCCTGAATTTTCCAAACAATCCTACGGGGTACACACCTCTACCACATGAAGCAGACGAATTGGCAGCCGCAATCAAAGAAGTTGCTGAATATGGTGTCAACGTGGTCGTTATCTCTGATGATGCCTACTTTGGTCTGTTTTATAAAGACTCAATTACTGAATCACTATTTGGTCGTTTAGCCAACATTCATCCACGTGTTTTAGCAATCAAGGTTGATGGGGCAACAAAGGAGGAATACACATGGGGATTTCGTGTCGGATTTTTAACCTTTGGAATTAATAGTGATGCCATGAATGAATATCTAGAAGAAAAAGTGATGGGTGTCATTAGAACATCGATTTCTAACGGGCCAACCCCATCACAAACTTTTATTTTACATGCCCTCAAATCACCACAATTAGCAAGACAAAAAGCCGATAAATTTGAAATTATGGAAAAGCGCGCTCATAAAATTGATGAGTTACTATCTTCAGGAAAATATGATGATGCATGGGATTTATATCCTTTTAATTCAGGTTACTTCTTTGCCATTAAAGTAAAAGGTGTCAATGCTGATCAAGCCAGAATACATTTACTTCAAAAATATAACGTTGGTACAATCGCGCTAGGTGACACAGATCTACGTATTGCGTTTTCACGCGTAGATGTAGAACATTTGGAAGAATTGGTTCACCGCTTATATGAAGGAATTAAAGACCTTCAGTAATAAACTAAGAGCTAAATTCCTGTGGATTTGGCTTTTTTTAAGAAAGGCAATTTTGTGATAAAGATAAAGAACAAACAAATATACTTAGTAGTTTTACTCGCTCTATTGTTTCAAACTGCTTACCAAGGAAATATTGTTTTAACAACACTATACGCAGTGCATTTGCACGCCCACTCTGCATTTTTGGGTGTCATAGTTGCCTTAAGTGCTGTATTTCCAATGCTTTTAGCAATATATTCTGGCAAATTCACTGACAGAATAGGGTTTAAACTTCCCTTAGTATTAGGCATGATTGGTTGTGGATCTGCTCTCCTCTTACCATTTATCGTCCATAACCAACTATGGATACTATTGGTCTCTCAATCATTATTTGGTTTATTTCAAATTTTCACCATCGTCACTATTCAAAATTTGGTAGGTGCCTTAAGTAACTCCAAAAATTATTCCAAAAATTACGCTATTTTATCACAAGGTACTTCCATTGGTGAACTGTTAGGTAATGTTATGACTGGATTTGCCATTGATCATATTGGCTACAGTTTTACGTATGTCTTTTTAGCAAGTTTAGCTATTATTTCAGGACTGATATTTCTATTTAATCTGATCACAGTACCAAAATACGAGAAAAAAACGCAGGTACAATCAGAAAAATTCATTGATTTATTAGCTTCTCGAAATTTACGCAAAACTTTTATTACTTCAGGAATTATCTTAACAGGTGTTTTTCTATTCTCGTTCTATTTTCCAGTGTACGGACGTAGTATTCATCTTTCAACGTCTCTAATTGGTTTGATTTTGGGTGCTAATACTGCCGCTTATTTCATTATTAGGTTAGTAATGCCTCGACTAAGTGCAAAATTAAGTGAAATGCATTTGCTAGGTGTTTGTTTATTAATGTCATCAATCGGCTTTGCTTTAATTCCACTCGTTAAAAACTTTTACATGCTGGCAGGGTTATCGTTTGTTATGGGGCTAGGGCTAGGTTGTTGTCAACCACTGTCAATGTCAATGGCCTACCATTTTTCTCCTAAAAACCGGACCGGAGAAGTATTGGGTCTTCGTTTGGCAGTAAATAAATTTGCCCAAGTAGCTGTGCCAATTATTTCTGGACCCTTAGGCGGAACTTTGGGTACTTTACCGGTCTTTTGGACAAATGCGGCGCTATTTATATACGGTGGATTATCAATGTTTACACCAGAAAGGCCCGATAAAATCAAATCAGAAATTTCTGAAAAGACGCCATAATTTTTTAGTAGTAACACCCGTTTCTTATTAATTGCTTGACCAAATTGATAAGAAACGGGCTTTTTTTGCTCACAATGAATTACAAAAATTTTGCAAATAACTTCTAGCTTTATGCTGCTTAGTTAGTATGATTTGTAAATAATTCATAAATTTCTCTGTTAACTTGTTCTCGACGCAAAAAATCTACACAAGCATCAAAAATTTGCAAACCTTCAGCAGCAGAACTGGTAGGATCCTTTTTACGGATTTGATAGGTAATACGATTTGGTGGCATATTTTGCAAATAATAAATGTGACACTGATTAGACTCTCGGAGGTGATTAGCTATTGAAAAAGGCACAATAGCCCACTTTTTATCATCATCTAGAAATGTAGTCAATAGATTAGCTGTATCAATCTGTATGGTTGGATAAGATCGATTCTCAATCCAGCGATCATACCATGATTGAAAAAAAACATTAAACCCAAAAAATACTTGTTCCTTTGTATCTAGCTCTGCATCAATTAATCTGTTATTTACCGTTTTTAATTCCCCTTTACACACAACAACCATTTTTTCTCCCGAAAATTTACTATTAATCATTCCAGGATCAGGCTGTTCAAAATGGCCAATAGCAATATCAATTTTTCGATTATTTAAAGCAGCATAAAGATCTGTTGATTGCCCAGTAATAATATGCATATCAATCGTTTCCTTAAAATGCTTAATCATAGAGTAAATAGGCGGCAAAATATAAGACTGTGCCGAATCAATTGCGCCAATTGATAATGTGATTTTTTGTTGCTTGTATTTAATAGCTCTCGTTTCATGCACTAAGTCCATCCAATGTCGAGCAATATTTAAAAATTTTTGTCCATCAGGCGTTAGATTCAAAGTTCTAAAGCCTCGTCCTCGCTCAATTAAATCCATACCAACATCTTTTTCAAGCTTTGCAATTCGATAGCTTAAGGTTGACTGGGAAATAAACAATGCATCGGCTGCATCCGTTAATGTACCTGCGTTAACAACTGCTAAGAATATCTCAATATCAACTGAATTCATTAAATCCCTCTTTTTCATTTACAAAAAATTTGAATTCAAAATTCTGCATTCAACACCATTTGTGCATAAACACTAAAAATCATTCATAATTTGTATACTCAAAATAATATTACACGATAAAATAATAATTTTCTATTAATTTGTTAATTAATCTAACATAATAATAAAAATCAATTTTGTTGATTTTTATTATTAGTCGTTTGAATTTTATTTTTTAAATAATAAGATGTAGTGTATTTCATAAGAAAGTTTGTTAAAAATAAACTATGAATTATAAAAGAATGTGTTTCTTATAATTTAAAACAAATTTTCATCAAGAATTATGGAGGATATATTGTCATGAATGCTTTAACACGATACGGTACTGAAATTGGTGGATTTAAATTTGAAAGAGGATTACCTGAGCCTGAAATTACAGATGACGATATTTTAATTGAAGTAAAGGCTGCCGGCATATGTGGTGCTGATTTCAAACACTACGGTATTGAAAATGGTGCTACTGATAATAAACGAATCGCTGGTCATGAATTTTCAGGCGTTATTGTCAAAGCAGGGAAAAATGTTACCGATTGGCATGTTGGTCAACGCGTTGTTTCAGAAAACACTGCTTACGCTTGTGGAAAATGCCACGCTTGTGAAATTGGAAATTTTCTAGTATGTCCTTATAAACGTTCATTTGGGCTAAGCCCAAATACTGATGGTGGCTTCACTAAATACGTCAAAGTACCCGGTTATATTATGAATCTCTACAAAAATTGCCTTTTTGAAATTCCAGAAAATGTTTCATTTGAAGAAGCTTCTATGTTGGATCCAATTGGTAATGCCTATATGGCAGTGGCACAACGTTCTAATTTGCTACCTGGTGACAATGTTGTTGTCTTCGGTGCCGGTACGCTAGGCCTTGGTTGTGTACAAATGGCAAAAATTATGGGAGCAGCTGAAATTATTGTGGTTGCCTCAAGTGCTAACGAAGCAGTTCGTTTCCCAGTCGCCAAAAAATTTGGTGCAACACATTGTATTTCTTACGATAAAGAAAGTGTTGAAGATAAAATCCTTGAGTTAGTTGGCGAAAACAACATCCCCATCGTTTATGATTGCGCCGGATCCCCATCAGTTTTAAAACAATCACTCAACATATTACGAACAAATGGACAAATTATTCGTGTAGGTATGAGCTTCTTGCCACTCAACTTCTCAATTAATGATCTATCCATGAAAGCTATCGATCTTGTCGGTCATATGGCCTACAATACTGTTTCCTTAAAACATGTATTGACACTATTAGAACGGAAAATGTTTGATGCAACATCAATGATTACGCATATTTTACCTTTGTCAGATTGGCAAGAAGGATTTGAACTAATGAAAAGCCGGCAAGGTATCAAAGTTATTTTAAAGTACGACGAATAAAACGCATACAAGTTACACTTTCACTAAAAAGTAGTGTTATAAAAGGAGGTTCTCCATGGTTATTAAAAATTACGAAATAGGTGCCCGGCTGGATCGATTACCAGTCTCAAAGTGGCATCGAAAGTTATTATGGCTAATCGGGCTTGGTCTCATTATTGATGGATTTGATAATTACATTGGTGGCGTTATTTTGGCTCAACTGACTAAAATTGGTTGGTCAAACGACTATTACAACGCTGCATTCTCTTCCGCAACGTTGGCTGGATTATTTGTAGGAAGTTTACTAGCCGGATTTCTGGGAGATAAATTTGGGCGTAAAACAACTTACCAAATTAATTTACTAATATTTGGCGTCGGCTCAATTATCGCAGCCTTTTCAGTAAATATGATTATGCTAATTGGCATGCGTGCAATTATCGGCATTGGTTTGGGTGCCGAAATTGTAGTTGGTTTCTCAACATTTACTGAATTTTTACCATCCAAAACACGCGGTAAATGGGTTAGTATGTTATCACTGATTGGTAACAGTGCTCCTCCGGTAGCCACACTAATCGGACTTATTGTTATTCCGGCATTAGGACCTACATATGGCTGGCGAGCAATGTTTTTAATCGCTGGTATTGCAGCTTTCGTTGTTTGGTTTTTACGTAAAGCCATGCCAGAATCTCCTCGTTGGTTGGCCACAAAAGGTCGTACTGACGAAGCACATAAAATTGTCACCGACGTTGAACACGAAATTGAAGCAGAAATGAAATTCTCATTACCACCTGTTGATGATGTTTATCAAGAGGAGGAAGAACAGGTTAAGATTCCTTTCTCAACTCTTTTCAAAAAGCCACTACTGCTTCGCACCATTGTTGGAATTTCAGTACTAATTGGCATGAATATATCCTTGTACACTATTACGACGTGGATTCCTACTCTTTTTGTCAAACGTGGTATTTCAGTGACGACCTCGATTTTCATGACTACCTTAATTTTATTTGGTGCCCCAGTCGGTGTTTTTATCGCTACAAAAATTATTGATAAATTCCCACGAAAATGGTTTGGAACAATCATGCTCGTTTTAATCGCTATCTTTTCTGTAATCTATGCCATTCAAACGAATCCAATAACAATCGTCATCTTCGGATTTGCTTTAATTTCATTTTTATATATTTATGTATGTTTCGCGAGTGCTGTCTATGTACCAGAATTATGGCCAACAGAAATTCGTTTACGCGGTGCAGGTTTTTGTACAGCTATTGGACGAGGATTTGCAATATTAACACCATACGGTGTAGCATTTTTGCTATCAAAGTTTGGTGAAATATCTGTTTTTCTAACTATTGCGGTGATAATGCTTGTCGTTGCTGTTATATTAGCGTCTCTTGGTATTGAAACACGTAATAAATCAGCTGAAGAAATTGCTTATGATGCTTTATCTAAAAAAGATGCTAAAGAATTATTTGCCAATAAAGTTAACGCAAATACACCAGAAATTTAAATTATAAATTGGGAGTTGGATATGATACAAAGTTTAGATATTGTTTCAGATTTAGGCGAAGGTTTCGGTAGTTATCAAATCGCGGATGATGATAGTTTATTGAAAATTGTTTCTTCAGCAAACATTGCTTGTGGATTTCATGCAGGTGATCCACGAACCATGGCTAGCACTGTTCAAAAATGCATCCTCAATAATGTCGCAATTGGTGCGCATCCTAGTTTTCCTGATCGGGTTGGTTTTGGACGACGTGGCATGGACCTATCAGCATTAGAAGTTGAAACTGACATGCTCTATCAAATTGGCGCTTTGAGTGGATTTACTAAGGCATTTGGTGGCAAATTACAGCATGTTACACCACATGGCAAGCTTGGCAATTTTGTTGTCGAAGATGCAAAATATGCTAATGCGGTTGCCGAAGCAATTGCAAAATTTGATGACTCCCTCATCGTTGTAACTTTACCTGGTGAGCTCGCTGAAGCAGCCAAGAAAAAAGGACTTCAGATTGCCTATACAATTTTTGCGGATCGTGCTTACAATGATGATGGTTCATTGGTTAGTCGAAATCATGAAGGTGCTGTCTTGCATGACACCGATACTATCACTAAACGTGTTATTCGAATGGTAAAGGAAGGTAAAGTTACTTCCATAACCGGACAAGATATTGATGTCAATGGCAGTTCTCTTCTACTACACGGTGACACGGCTGGATCCGTGCAAATGGCTAAAGAAATAAAATCAGCATTACTCGCCAATGGAATAGTTATTAAAAATTTAGCAGGAAGTAATTAAGCCTGGTACTGAATTTAAAGTATAAAAAAGCGTTTACCCAATACTAGGTAAACGCTTTTATCCTTATGTACTTAGTTCATTGCTAACATCTTTATTACTTTGCTGACGTTAACCTTCAAAATTTTCTAAATACTCAAACATTCCATCAATTGAATCAAACATTTGGATACATTTCATATCATGCTCACTTACAAAACCATCTTCGTAAACTTCATTTAACCATGCCCAAAATTTATCATAGAAACCGTTAACGTTAAAAAGTGCCAACGGTTTGTCGTGCAAATGAATTTTTGACCAACTGATAACTTGCGCTATCTCCTCTAAGGTTCCAAAGCCACCTGGCAGCACAATAAAAGCATCCGAATTATCCATTAATAGTTGCTTACGATCTGTCATCGTGTTCACTTCTATTAACTGCGTAATTTCTGAAGCCTCAACTGCCTCCTCAGCAAGATTACGAGGTGAAACCCCTAGAACTGAACCACCGGCTTCCATGGTGCTTCTAGCGGTGGCACCCATTAAGCCGTCTTTCCCTGCACCAAAAACCAACTTGATTTTTTTTAGAGCAATCCTTTTACCAAGTTCTTCTGCTGCCTCTATGTACTGTGGGTCATTACCCGATTGTGATCCCATAAAAACGCCAATAGATGAAATTTTCATATATTTATCCCTAATAATAATTTATCAATTATTGCTTTATTAATCAAGCAAGTGGTTGAAATCTTAGTTTATGTGGTAAACTAGAAAATAAGGTTTTGTTCGTGACAAATTACTATACTATATTAATGGAGGCATTTATGATTTATAAAATTTACTACCAAGAACACCCTGAACGCAATCCAAAGCGTGAAACAACAATTTCAATGTACATTGAGGCCGAAAGTTTGCCACAAGCACGTGAAATTATTGAAGAAAACACAGAATACAATGTGGAGTTTATCGAAGAATTATCTGATAAGGCTGTAACTTATGAAAAGGCCAATCCTAACTTCGAAGTTACAACATTCTAATGACATATTCTGTAGATATCAAACCTAACGAAGTCGCAGTTTATGCGCTAGGCGGTTTAGGCGAGATTGGTAAGAACACGTACGGTATCGAGTACCAAAATGAAATTATCGTCGTCGACGCGGGCATTAAGTTCCCAGAAGACGAATTGCTCGGTATTGATTACGTTATTCCTGACTATACTTATTTAGTTGATAATATCGATCGCGTTAAAGCACTGGTTATCACCCACGGACACGAAGACCATATCGGTGCAATCGCCTACTTTTTGCAAGCTGTTAATGTTCCAGTTTACGCTGGTCCATTAGCAATGGCATTAATTAAGAACAAACTCGAAGAAAAACAGATGCTTAATCGCGTCGAACTTCATGAAATTACTGATGGCTCAGTACTGGAATTTGATCAGTTAAGTGTCGAGTTTTTCCGTACAACCCACTCTATACCTGATGTATTTGGTGTAGCTGTACACACACCTGTTGGGACTATTGTCGAAACTGGTGATTTTAAGTTTGATCTGACACCAACTACTAAGCAGCCACCTAACCTTTGGTCCATGGCCCGTATTGGCGAAAATGGCGTCTTACTCATGATGAGTGATTCAACCAATGCTGAACGCCCTGAATGGACGAAGTCAGAAGCATGGGTAGCAAAATCTGTTAACCATATATTTGATAAAATTCAACATGGACGTATTATATTTGCAACGTTTGCTTCTAATATGAACCGTGTTCGCATGGCTACAGATGCAGCTATTGCACATGGACGTAAAATTGCTGTATTCGGCCGTTCAATGGAATCAGCTGTTACTAATGGACGTGCCCTAGGATATTTAAATATTCCTGATGACATGCTGGTCGAACAATCAGAAATCAAACATATTCCTGATGATGAATTACTTATTCTATCAACTGGTTCTCAAGGTGAGCCAATGGCTGCCTTGGCACGAATTGCTGAAGGAACACATAAGCAAATTCGTTTGAAGCCAAAAGACAATGTTATTTTCTCCTCTTCCCCAATTCCGGGTAATACAGCATCAGTAAACGCTGTTATTAATAAATTACAAGAAGGTGGCGCTAATGTCATCTATGGTAAAGTTAATAACATCCACACTTCTGGACACGGTGGTCAAGAAGAAGAAAAGTTAATGATTGCTTTGTTGAAGCCTAAATTTTTCATGCCTGTTCACGGTGAATATCGTATGTTAAAGGTCCACGCTTCATTAGCACATGAACTAGAAGTGCCAGAAGACCATACTTTCATTTTAGAAAATGGTGATGTCTTAGCTCTTGATGGTGAAAATGCACGAGTTGCTGGCCATTTCCCTGGCGATGACACATACATTGACGGCTCAGGAATCGGTGATATCGGTTCAGTTGTGTTACATGATCGTCAAAAACTGTCACAAGATGGCTTAGTTGTTGTTACAGCAACAATCGATTTGAAAAAGAAAGAAATTCTATCTGGACCAGATATCCTATCTCGTGGTTTTGTCTACATGCGTGAGTCAGGTGAACTAATTAACGAAGGTCGACGTGTTATTTTCAGCACCATGCGACGTGTTATGAACAGCTCAAATAATAGTGAGTCAGATATCCGTCAAGCTGTAATCGATGATTTATCTCGTTTCCTATTCAAAGAAACAGCTCGAAAACCAATGATTATGCCAATGCTAATTTTGGTTTAAATAAAAAACACCTAGAAAATAATCTAGGTGTTTTTTATTTCACTAATTATTTCTAATTCACATTACTTTGATTCAACGTCCAACGTGATTCCGGCGTCGTTGGTAAAATCATTAAAATAAAGAACCAAATATTTCCGATAATCGGAATCAGGTCAATAAATATCCAACCAGCACTTCGATTTGTATCGTGCAGACGGCGTGCTTTCAAAGTAAAGGTAGCAATCCACACAATTATCATGACGATTCTTGTTGTCAAATTAGTAGACAAATCACCAACAGTGTAGATGTCTTCAATTGAATGACCTTGCATATTTTCCAAGATGCTAACTAATATTCCACCCAAAAAATAATTGACGATTAATGGTACCCAGTACTGCGTCCTTGTTGCCGTTGCATGCCAAGAAAACATTTTTGTCCAAAATTCACGATAAGCATTAATCATTTGATTTCCCCTTTTCTCTCATCACCCATCAATGATAACACTCTTTTTGAAAAAAGTTAATTTAGAGAATCAAGCTAGAATATGTTAACAATATAAAAAGCAGCCTACTCTCAAACAACAATTTCCAAAGCTTACACTGGGTAAATTATTATTTTCTCATCTAAGCATCTGCTGAAATAGAGCTATCAGGCACCATCAACATTTCTAGCTTAAACGCTGAGTAAACTACTCCTGGATTGAAAGAAACCCATTCCCGCTATCGTTAAGGATAGCTTCAACAACTCGCATTGTTATTAGGACTTCCTCCTAATCTATACATGTAGTATAGCATATAAACTCTCGAATTGCAAACGCTTACATTTTTTTTGTATACAACCTAATTTCAATGTCCAAAAAAAGCAACTCAACGAATTGTGAGTTGCCCTTCTACTAACTGCTCCACTTGGATTCGAACCAAGGACCTGCGCATTAACAGTGCGTTATTCTACCACTGAACTATGGAGCAATGAAATAAACAATGATTAAATTATAATGTATTAATTATTAGTTGTCAACATACTTTTCATAAAAAACATGTACTTTTATAATATAATTTTAATAATAAAAAAATCCCAACAGACAGGACTATATCGAGGAATTTAATTTCAATCGTCTGCTGGGAGAGTAATGTTGTGAACAAACATTACCCTTTCAGTATAGCCGCTACTTCAACAATTATTCTAAAAAATGTTAGGTTACTTATCAAAATGAGCGTTTCTCAAAAAATACTATAATTAAATTGTATCAAAAATTTATTTTCTTGATATTCGAACATTATGGTTTATTTAATATAATCATTCGTAAAAAAGCTGACATTATCTCTGCTTGTCGTTTGTCAGTATGTTACAATATCATCAGTACAAATTAAGGAGCTATCATGACATCACGTAAAATCCCTTCAATCATGGGAACGCAACATCCAGATAATGCTAATGCGCCATTCTGGGAAAGTTCTCAGCAACCATTTATCAGTGCCTATCGAGAAACCGGTGAAGCATTTGAAAACTTTAATGAATTAAATGTCGATGAGTATATGTGGGATTGGGAAGGTAAACATGCTGATGCTGCTGTCATCGATCGCTTATTTAGCACGGAATATGATTACTTTAAAGATAATCAAATCGGTCGTGACAAGTTTTTAACTTTCCGTTTCCCTAATATTTGGGAAGAAAAGGGCTACAACTTAATGCAAGCAATGACTGCCTTCTTAAGTTCTGAAGACTTTGCCCATGATCTTGGATTCTCTCGACCATTATTTGAAGCTATTCTGCCAATGGCACAGCGCGCAGACCAAATTTTAAAAATGCAAGTTTTGTTTGAAAAACTAGCAAACTTCAAATCAGCAGAATTCACTCGTTCTGATAAAAACACACCCTATATTGAAATGATTCCTCTTTTTGAGGATTTTGAAACACAATTACATGCACCTGAAATTTTAAAGGAGTATTTAAACCTCCACGAAGAACATTTTGGCTTCCGACCAAAATATATGCGTGTATTCTTGGCTGGATCGGATTCTGCTTTAACAGCTGGATTTATGAGTTCAATTACAGGTAATAAACTAGCAATTGCGCGACTTCATGAGTTTGCTGAAGAAGAAAACATTGAAATCTTCCCAATTTCAGGAACTGGATCAGCAATTTTCCGTGGTGGATTATCTCCTCACCGTATCGATCGTTACGTAACAGAATTTCCAGGGGTACGTACAGCAACTGTTCAATCAGCATTTCGTTACGACTTTCCTATTGAAGAAGTGCAAAAAGGCATCGCTGAATTAAAAGAAAAATTGCCTGTTGCAGAACCATTAAAAATTTCTCCTGACGATCAGAAGATTTTAACTGAAATAGCTGAGGAATCCGCTAAGTTTTATTCTAATACGCTAGACAATTTGGTTCCTAGCATGCAAGCGATTTTCAAGGCGTTCCCAAAGCGTCGTGACCGCCGTCAACACGTTGGTGTTCTTGGCTATTCACGTTCAGTTGACGGTATTGAATTACCAAGAGCCATTAATTTTACTGGCTCATTCTACTCAGTCGGTGTACCACCAGAATTTATTGGCTTTGGACGCGCATTGAAACATTTAGATGCTGATCATTTAAGTGTATTCGTTCGCTCATATCCTAGCATGAGCAAAGACTTTAATGAATTAGCACGCTTCGTTAATATGGATGCTTTGCAAGTTCTAAAAACTCAAAATGCTGCTTGGGCCGAAGTTGAAGAAGATATTCTCATCATGCAGCGTATTTTCAAGTTTGAAATTGGTCCTCAAACACGCGAAGAACAACAACATGCTGAAATAGCGCTTCAAGTAGTTCAATTTAAAGATGGTGCTCCAGTTGCCATTACAGCCCTTATTAACCGCATGGCACAATTGCGACACTTCCTTGGATAAAAAGCCTGAACAGGCTTTTTTTATTTGCTGTCAGTTCGCCTTAACATTGAAATTTTGATACAATGATACTAATTTGTTTGAAAGTAAGAGTCAAAATATGCCAGATTTCCACATTATTAATATAGTACAAGATAAACACCAGGATATACAATCTGCAGATTTTGTCTCTCACGTGAAAAATTCACTAAAGTTTATTTCATGGCATGACGCTACATTTGACGCAGAAATAACTTTTATAGCAAAAAAAATGGCCAAAAACCTACCGGATGAATCATCAAATCATGTTATTTTAGTACTTGGCAACGACAACACCTTGAATGCAGTATTAAATGGACTGCTTAGTGTCGAGCGCCAACATCAACTTCCTATTAGTTATATACCTTTGAATCTCTACACTGATTTTAAACCCGCGCTCCGTCTCAGAGACAAAGCGAACGCCTTACCTCAGTTGCAGCAAATTCATCATCCTAAATTTTTAAATATTGGCAAAATTTGTGGCGATATACCCAAACATCAAACTAAATATTTTATCAGTAGTGTTGGCATTGGTTTTGATACTGCACTAACTGAACACAGGAAAAATAGTATTAATGATATCAGTCCATTCAATCTCAAAGTATTAAAGAATCATTTTTTGACTACCAAAGCCTTCTTTAATCAGAAAAGTTTTCCTGTAACAATTAACTCTTGCTCGGAATATTTGCAACTACCAAACTCTTTCCTGCTAACCTTAACAAACAAGGCAACTACTACTGAAAACCTGGCAGAAGCTGCAATAGAAATTACTGTTCTCAGGAAAATGAAGATGATGCAATTTATCACAGATATTATTTTTAATCATAAAGATTTAAGATCAAACATCATACATCACGTTAACTTATCTCCTGGCGATGCTATTCATGTTCACGATATTCAACCTGGACATATTGATGGCGGACTACTGGGAAACGGTAGTTTTTCATTTACTGTTGATCAACAGTTCTACCCATTTTGGATTTAAATTGCAAAATAAACCCACTAACCTAAGTTAGTGGGTTTATTAAGTTGAATCTTGATGAACGTTCAGCTTGTCCAATTACCGTCGTAATCACACGTTTTGAAACAAGATTTTGTCCCAATCCCAATACTAAATCATCTTTATAATATATTGCAGCAATTGCACTAACTAGAGTAGGTACAATACTGTTAGCATGACCATGAATCAAAGATTTTTCAACTGCTTGCGTGTAACTATCACTATTCAACAAGCTCCAAATAACCGCCTCCAATGTTGGCGAAGCTTTGCCATTCAATTCGATTTTATCAGCTGGTATATTTGAAAAATCAGGTAGATTGAGATCATAAAATGCAGTCAGTTCATTCACAAAAACTTGGTGACGAGAATAATACTCAAATCCAAATGCTAATCCATTTTCTACTGCATCAGATATCAAATGCCCGTCTAATATTTGACTGACAATGAGGCTAAGCATCCCTACACTGACCAGAGCTCCCTCGTCATTGTGCGTTAAACCAGCTATTCTGTGTAACATCAGCATGGCTGGCTCATCATTAATAAAAGAAACCCCTACTTGATGATATAAATAGAGAGAGACTGGCAGCATACGTGACAGTATATTTTCGCTATCAGCATCATCAGTACCAACTCCTGCTGCCAATATATCTCTATTTTTAGTATAATTTTCTAACGCCTGTCTGGTCACAACATCCACATCCTGAATTGTTCCCATTGGTGCATATTGGCGCTTTTTGTACCAGTTTTGCAAATGAATCATTACATCTGCTAACTGATACCCTCGTGATAAACTAGCAGTTGTTGTCAGTGCCAAGCTTGTCTGGGTACCCCATCTCAGCTCATGCTCTGACTCACCTCGTAACAATTTTTCCTGTTCACGAACTGGCAAATAGGCAATACTTTCGCCTACAGCCATTCCTTTCAACAAAAATTGAATTGTCGATCCTTTTTTAACCATATTTCATTTTATCATGAATTAAAGTAAGTTTTTGATTTCTTTCACCTTATCTAGTGATTCCCAAGGAAGATCGATATCCGTACGTCCGAAATGTCCGAATGCAGCTGTCTGCTTATAGATTGGGCGACGCAAATTTAAGTTGTTAATAATAGCTAATGGTCTGAAGTCAAATAACTTAGTTATGATTTCATTGATTTTTTCTTCAGAAACTTTGGCTGTACCAAATGAATCAACATTCAATGACACAGGGCGTGCAACACCAATTGCATATGATACTTGCAGCTCCAATTTATCAGCGACACCAGCTGCAACCATGTTTTTGGCAACATAGCGAGCATAATAAGCAGCAGAACGATCCACTTTTGTAGCGTCTTTACCAGAAAAGGCACCACCACCATGATGGGCAGCACCACCATAAGTGTCCACAATAATTTTACGTCCTGTTAACCCTGAATCAGCTTGTGGCCCACCTAAAACAAATCTTCCAGATGGATTAATATAATAAATCGTATTTTCGTCTACCAAATCTTGTGGTAACACTTCATCAATAACATGTTTACGAATATCAGCTCGCAATTGTTCTAGTGTGACCTCGTCATCATGTTGTGTTGAAATAACCACAGCAGCAATGCGCTTAACTTTATCGTTATTATCTAATTCAACTGTTACCTCACCTTTAGCATCTGGTCTTAGATATGGTAAAATTTCGTTTTCACGTGCATCACGGATCTTGCGCATTAGACGATGCGACAAAGCCAATGTCAATGGTAAATAACTGTCTGTTTCGTTAGTAGCATAACCAAATACCATACCTTGATCGCCAGCTCCAAGTTGGTCTGGATCATCTTCTGCATTATCGACAGCTTGTGCAATATCCCCTGATTGCTCAACAATTTTATTAGAAACATTGACTGAATCGGCAGTAAATCCTAGTTCAGCATGATTATATCCAATTTCACGAATTGTATCCGTCGCGATTTTGCGAATATTAACATAAGCATTCGTAGATAGTTCACCAAAAATTGATACATCTCCAGTTGATGTAGTCACTTCAACTGCTGAACGTGCCTTTGGATCCTGTTCGAGAACTGCATCCAAAATAGCGTCAGCTATTTGATCAGCTATCTTATCTGGATGCCCAGCAGAAACTGATTCCGATGTGAAATACTTTGCCATGAATACTCTCCTACGTTTGGTCGTCACCTTTAAATCAAAATAAAAAGCTAAGAGTCGCATAAAAAAGCGCATTCGACAAGCATAGTCGAACGCGCTAACGTGACGACTATCTGTACAGATGGACCACCATGTCAAAACTGATGAAAATACACTCTCATAGCTGATTTTCGTTATTTTGCCGGTTGGTGCAGGGTCATTGTGCTGTATCACTCGCCTACTCTTGATAGCTGTTTTAAATTGTATAGACAATCATATCAAATGGTCCATTAAAAAGCAAATAGCGTTTAAAATATTTCATCTGTAACTATGTCGTTATCAAAACGACAACTTTACAATTCAAATTTACGGTACAATATTAATCATGGAACAAGATTATTTTCAACAATCAAATATGGCCCATCGCTTGCCAGATGGCCGTTCAATGCCTCGACGCTTAAGCAATGATGCTCAAGACAAACGAAGTTTTGAAAATTTTTATCCGATACATTTTCGTGATCGCCGTTTTTGGATACCGCTGTCTGTGATCGTGATTTCTCTAAATATTATTTGGTGGCGATTACCCTTACTGCATACCCAATCCCTTCAGGGTTCCATTACTTGGCAAATTGCACCATTATTTTGCTATACAATAACAATAGCAGTGGGTATGGCGCTTATGATGACTCAGAACTTCCGTAGTCTGATTAGTTATATTTTTTTTGCTGTTGGTAGCTTGTTCACATTTAGTTCGTTAATTCAATCAAGACATGAAATATTCGTCCTATTATTACTCTTATGTGTCTTCTTAGTCATCGTTCAACAACTTTGGCTTGGTTTACAAAATATTCTAGGATTAATTTTACTGGCCGTTCTAGCGACATTCACAGTGCCTATCGCTATTTTTTATCTACAAAATAATTTTGTAACCGAAAAATTTATTTTGCAATTATTACCCATGTTTTTTAGCTTTATTTTCTATTTTAATCCCATTTTAATGCCAAACCCCGATGGTAGAAAATTGAGTATTTTGACACTCGGTCTATTCTGGGTTATATTGTTCAGCCATCATGTTGGTGTTAGTACCATCTTTGTTGTACTTTTTAGCCTATCGGCTTTCGTACTACAGTTTATGAAGGCTAAGTTGGGTAATTGGCAAAATATGGGCTATATCTTATTACAAGCTTTCTCAATGTTATTGTTATATCATTAAAAAAGAACACAGGTGTGTTCTTTTTTTGCTTATAAATACTAATATTCCTTCAATGATAACCAGCCTTCAATCATCTCTGTTAACATAATTTCAGCTGTCTGTCCTTTTAGCCATACTAATCCAGGTATTTGATGACGCAAATAGGTTAATTGTCGCTTTGCGTACCGCCTAGAATCTTGTTGCACCTGGTTAATAGCTTGATCCAAGGTTACTTGATTGCGTAAGTAAGGAAAAAACTCCTTATAACCGATGGCCTTCCCTGATTGTAGTTCTTCCCCACCAGTGTCCAGAATTGTTTGTGCCTCCTTCAATACGCCATCAATAACCATTTGTGTAACACGGTTATTGATACGTTCATAAAGTAGCTCACGTGGCCAATCAAGGCCTATAACCAGCGCATCATACTTTGGCCGTTGTGTTAATTCCGCATCTTTTTTCCCGTATTTTGCAATTTGAATTGCTCTAATAACGCGTTGCTTGTTTTTTAAATCTACTTTTTGAGCACGATTAATATCTAAAGATTTTAATTCAACAACTAATTTGTCTAGTTCATAAGCATTTAATTTATGCACCTCTTCCGTATCGCTTGCTACGTATTCGAGTTCTTGAAAGCCTAACAAAGCTTTAACGTATAACCCAGTGCCACCCACAATAATTGGTAATTTTCCTCGTGAAATGATGTCAGCAATCACTTTATCTGCAGCGACAATAAAATCACCCACAGAGTAATTAGCTGTTAAATCTACAATGTCAATTAAATGATGCGGAACAATGTTTTGTTCCTCTTTAGTCACTTTGGCAGTTCCAACGTCCAAATTGCGATAAATTTGCATTGAATCAGCTGATACAATTTCACCGTTGAAACGTTGTGCCATCTGAATAGATAAGCTGCTTTTCCCAGAGGCCGTTGGTCCAGTCAACACTACTATTTTATTCATTAACTTTTTGTATCTCCTTACGTATCCGACAAGCCAAGGCTACTTGATTTGTGATGATTCCCGGTAATTTTGCTTTGAATACAGCACACATGTCTTCTTCCTTGTCAACCGTCCAGGGGCGGATTGGCAATCCTATACGCCAAAATAATTTTGGCTTTCTTTTTAGTATTCTAAAATCAGGATGTACAAATTTAAATACACCAATAATTTTTAGCCACCAAACTTTGGGCGAAGGCCAAAATACTAGTGCAGCAATTTCAGCATTAGATTGAAGCTTCCGTATTATTTTTAATGATTTTAAATTGAAGCTTTGATAAATAACACCATATGTCGGATCAAACTGATTCACTAAATTTAAAACTTCTTGCTCAATACCTGGATAGTCAGTATGATCTGTTTTTATTTCTAAAAGGAGTGTTTTACTAAATTCTTCATTTTTTAAAAAAATTAATAATTCTTCTAGTGTCGGGATCGTAACATTATTCATCATTGGTTGTTTATAACTACCTGCATCCAACATCTTTATTTCTGCTAAAGTTAGTTCCTTTACTAAACCAGTCCCATTGGTTGTTCGGTCTACTGTTTCATCGTGGATAACTACAAGATGCCCATCTTTAGTACGATGTACATCAGTTTCAAGCATATCAATATCATACGCCAAGGCTGCCTCAAAAGCGGGTAGTGTGTTCTCTGGAGCAACTATTCGATATCCGCGGTGTGCTATTATTTCTGTCATGTTTTACCCAATCATTGTTATTTACAAATGCGCTGAAATGGTTGATAATAGTATCTAAAGAAACTTAAGAAAGTGGAAAAAATATGAAATCATTTAAATTAGGTATTATCGTTGGAACTTTTGGAACAGTTGCTGCAGTTGCTGGAAGTGCTTTAGTTTATCGTCACAAAGTTATCAAGCCAATTGAAAAGGCAGAAGAAGAGTATAATGAAGTATCTAAAGCAGCTATCAGAAGAAGCGTTGCTGCACATCAATCACGATACTAAGAAAAAGAACCGCAATAATGCAGTTCTTTTATTTTGTCTTCTTACCTTCATAACGATTAAAACCGCCTCGTAATATGAAAACCTTACTTTTTTCAAAACCTTGTTTACTTAATGATTTAGCAGCTCGAACAGCATCACGAAGGTTGTCATCGTATAAAAAGATATCACGATCTTTACGCAAACCAGATTTGCCCTGCAAAAAATTCATAGCAACAATGTTTCGAGATCCTAAAATGTGTGATCGTTTATACAATGTACTTTCACGTACGTCAATAATTTGACCATTATTTACTTCTAGTTTTTCAGCAAATTCAATGGGCTTTAACAATGTACCATGCATTTTTGCCGAGACAAACACCCAAAGCCAACCAGCAAACGAAAACAAAATCCATGCAAATACAATTGTCGCTACCAATAATAATATGTTATTCATATTTTTCCTCTTTAACTTTTTAAATAATCTTATTTAATTGTACCAAAAAAAAAAACGCTTTGTAGCGTTTAAGAAAATAAACTTTTAATTTTTTCAAGTGCCTCATGCTTCAATATAAGTTGTCCATGTTCATGCAAAACCTCATGTGTGACATGGCTGATACGAGAAAATTCCAAAGCTATTGCCAATTCATTTTTTAATTGTTCTGGACTGATAGAATGATCTGAAACTAATAGATTTAAATAATATGCACCTTCATACAAATATAGGTCAGAGACTAAATTTTCGATTTTAAGGCTATTCGCAATAGCAATACCATTCTCAAAATCTGATAGTGCCAATATTATTTGCGTATTTTCAAAGTTCTCTTGAGAACCATCTTTATGATCAATTGAAGATACATTTGATTTCACAATATCTCCTTTATCTGATTGGCGTAATTCTTGACGTCTCTTGTCAGAAATATTATCAATATTTGCCGGTTGCTTACTAGCAAAATTGGTAATATTATCTAATATGTCAGAAATTTTGTTTTCTTCATCTAGTCGTGAAATGAATAATTCCAATCCATTACGGTTTGGTAGAATTTGAAACGAAACTTGATCATCATCTTCAAAATCATGCTCAGTATCTACTTCAGACAAAATATTATAAAAAAAAGATTCAATTTTTTCATGATTACCTAATAATTCCATTACAGTAATTCCACGATCTTTTAAATCAGAATTATCAATCATAACACGGATTGTATTTTCATTAATTCTTTCCTTTTCCATATTAATATTCCTTTCAAAATTTATAGATCAGAGCTGGTATTACATTCAAAAAGATTTCACACTTCTTCAACAACTAAGTTCTTCGCTTCTTCCTCAAAATCAGCCTTATATGTTGCGCGGATTAATTCGCGCTGCCGAACAGTTCGTGGCAGAAAACGGCGAATTTCATCCTCATTGTAACCCACTTGCATGCGTCGATCGTCAATAATTATTGGTCGCTTAAGTAATGAAGGATATTCCACAATCAACTTAATCAACCCATTTATAGTAAGATCTTCTAAGCACATATCTAAATTTGCAAAAACTTTTGAACGTCTAGAAATTATTTCGTCCGTACCATCTTCAGTTAAGCGCAACATTTTACTCACTTCTTCTGCTCGTAATGGTTCTTTACTTAAATTTCTTTCAAGGTAGGAAATATTGTGTTCTTCCAACCACTGCTTCGCTTTTCTGCATGAGGTACAACTCGGTGATAAAAATAATGTAACCATAAGAATGTTGACCTCCCAAAAATCTTAGTAATTATATTATACCGTAATTACTGATCAAAGTACATGAACCTAGTAAAATCAACTAACAAAAAAGAAGTACCTCAAAAGAGATACTTCTTTTCATATGTACGGCACCGCATCGTCCTATCCTCGCAGGAAGCGATCCTCCAACTACTTTCGGCGCTATAGAGCTTAACTTCTGTGTTCGGTATGGGAACAGGTGTGTCCTCTATGCTATCGACACGACACCTTGAGTGTTAGCCACTCAAAACTAAATAGTAACAAATTCTTCTTCTATCCTAAACCACTCATAATTGCTTATCGAATATTTCTATTCTTTAGACTTTGGTTAAGTCCTCGACCTATTAGTACTAGTCCGCTTCATTGATCACTCAACTTCCACTTCTAGCCTATCTACCTCATCATCTCTAAGGGGTCTTACTCTATTAAATAGATGGGAAATCTCATCTCGAGGCGAGTTTCACACTTAGATGCTTTCAGCGTTTATCTCATCCATACATAGCTACCCAGCAATGCTCCTGGCGGAACAACTGGTACACCAGCGGTATGTCCATCCCGGTCCTCTCGTACTAAGGACAGCTCCTCTCAAATTTCCTGCGCCCGCGACGGATAGGGACCGAACTGTCTCACGACGTTCTGAACCCAGCTCGCGTACCGCTTTAATGGGCGAACAGCCCAACCCTTGGGACCGACTACAGCCCCAGGATGCGATGAGCCGACATCGAGGTGCCAAACCTCCCCGTCGATGTGGACTCTTGGGGGAGATGAGCCTGTTATCCCCAGGGTAGCTTTTATCCGTTGAGCGATGGCCCTTCCATGCGGAACCACCGGATCACTAAGTCCTACTTTCGTACCTGCTCGAGTTGTAGCTCTCGCAGTCAAGCTTGCTTATGCCTTTACACGCTACGAATGATTTCCAACCATTCTGAGCAAACCTTTGAGCGCCTCCGTTACCTTTTAGGAGGCGACCGCCCCAGTCAAACTGCCCGCCAGACACTGTCCACGATCACGTTGAGTGACCAGTGTTAGAATGTTCATACAACGAGGGTAGTATCCCACCGTGCGACTCCGACTAGACTAGCGTCCAATCTTCAACGTCTCCTACCTATTCTGTACAAGCAGCACAAACATTCAATATCAAGCTACAGTAAAGCTCCATGGGGTCTTTCCGTCCTGTCGCGGGTAACCCGCATCTTCACGGGTATTTAAATTTCACCGAGTCCCTCGTTGAGACAGTGCCCAGATCGTTACGCCTTTCGTGCGGGTCGGAACTTACCCGACAAGGAATTTCGCTACCTTAGGACCGTTATAGTTACGGCCGCCGTTTACTGGGGCTTCAATTCGTACCTTCGCCGAAGCTAAGCACTCCTTTTAACCTTCCAGCACCGGGCAGGCGTCAGCCCCTATACTTCATCTTACGATTTTGCAGAAACCTGTGTTTTTGATAAACAGTCGCCTGGGCCTATTCACTGCGGCTCATGTTTTACCATGAGCACCCCTTCTCCCGAAGTTACGGGGTCATTTTGCCGAGTTCCTTAACGAGGGTTCTCTCGCTCACCTTAGTGTTCTCCACTCGACTACCTGTGTCGGTTTGCGGTACGGGCAGTGTAATACTTCCTAGAAGCTTTTCTCGGCAGTGTGACGTCTCAGACTTCTCTACTTTATTTCGATCCGCATCACAGCTTGTCCTTATAGAAAAAAGCATTTCACTCTTTTCAAGACTTACTGCTTGCACGCACATATCCATCAGTGCGCATCTGGTAGCCTCCTGCGTCCCTCCATCGGTAATAACGCATTACAACTGGTACAGGAATCTCAACCTGTTATCCATCGACTACGCTTCTCAGCCTCGCCTTAGGTCCCGACTAACCCTGGGTGGACGAGCCTTCCCCAGGAAACCTTAGTCATTCGGTGGACAGGATTCTCACCTGTCTTTCGCTACTCATACCGGCATTCTCACTTGTAAGCGCTCCAGCAGTCCTTACGGTCTACCTTCATTGCCCTTACAACGCTCTCCTATCGCGCACTTACGTGCACCCGCAGTTTCGGTAATATGTTTAGCCCCGGTACATTTTCCGCGCAATGGCACTCGACTAGTGAGCTATTACGCACTCTTTAAATGGTGGCTGCTTCTAAGCCAACATCCTAGTTGTCTATGCACTATCACATCGTTTTCCACTTAACATATATTTAGGGACCTTAACTGGCGATCTGGGCTGTTCCCCTTTCGACGGTGGATCTTATCACTCATCGTCTGACTCCCATTCATACATATCTGGCATTCGGAGTTTATCAAACTTTGGTAACCCGAGATGGGCCCCTAGGCTTAACAGTGCTCTACCTCCAGTATGCTTATAATGAGGCTAGCCCTAAAGCTATTTCGGAGAGAACCAGCTATCTCCAAGTTCGTTTGGAATTTCACCGCTACCCACAGTTCATCCGAGCATTTTTTAACATGCACCGGTTCGGACCTCCAGTAAGTTTTACCTCACCTTCATCCTGACCATGGGTAGGTCACCTGGTTTCGGGTCTACAGCATCGTACTATTCGCGCTATTCACACTCGCTTTCGCTGCGGCTCCGGTCTTTCCACCTTAACCTCGCACGATACCGTAACTCGCCGGTTCATTCTACAAAAGGCACGCCATCACCCATTAACGGGCTCTGACTTCTTGTAGGCGTCGTGGTTTCAGGAACTATTTCACTCCCCTTCCGGGGTGCTTTTCACCTTTCCCTCACGGTACTGGTTCACTATCGGTCACTAGGGAGTATTTAGCCTTACGGGATGGTCCCCGCAGATTCCGACCGGATTTCACGTGTCCGGCCGTACTCAGGATCCTGAAAAGAGTGTGCTTCATTTCGCTTACGGGGCTATCACCCTCTATAGCCAAGTTTCCCAACTTGTTCTGCTATAAAACACTTTTGTAACTCTTATATATCAGTCCTACAACCCCAACATGCAAGCACGTTGGTTTGGGCTCTTCCCCGTTCGCTCGCCGCTACTTAGGGAATCGATTTTTCTTTCTGCTCCTGCTGCTAATGAGATGTTTCAGTTCACAGCGTATTCCGTCAAATATCCTATGTATTCAGATACAGACAACTCTTACGAGTTGGGTTTCCCCATTCGGAAATCTTTGGGTCATAGCGTACTTACCGCTCACCAAAGCTTATCGTAGTTAGTCACGTCCTTCATCGGCTCCTAGTGCCAAGGCATTCACCACGCGCCCTTATTAACTTAACCTATACAACCGTAGTTGTGGTTTAAGTTTATGAGTTGGTCATTTTTCAGACCTGCGATTAAACCGTTCTTTTTAAAGAACTTTTTGTGTTGTTTCTCGGTTCATTTTAGTACAATCTTTCGATTGCTTTTAAAAGAATTTGTTACTATTCAGTTTTCAATGTACAACATGCTAGCCTTTCGACTAGCTATGGAGAATAGCGGGATCGAACCGCTGACCCCCTGCTTGCAAAGCAGGTGCTCTCCCAGCTGAGCTAATTCCCCATAGGATCACTTTGAGACCATGATACCTATTAAAGTATCACACTCAAAACTAAACAAAACTTTGAAACAAACAAATTGACACTTAAGTCCCTGTCGCTTTCCGATTATCCTTAGAAAGGAGGTGATCCAGCCGCAGGTTCTCCTACGGCTACCTTGTTACGACTTCACCCCAGTCATCTGTCCTGCCTTAGACGGCTCCTTCCTAAAAGGTTAGGCCACCGGCTTTGGGCATTACAAACTCCCATGGTGTGACGGGCGGTGTGTACAAGACCCGGGAACGTATTCACCGCGGCGTGCTGATCCGCGATTACTAGCGATTCCGACTTCATGTAGTCGAGTTGCAGACTACAATCCGAACTGAGACGTACTTTAAGAGATTAGCTCACCCTCGCGGGCTGGCAACTCGTTGTATACGCCATTGTAGCACGTGTGTAGCCCAGGTCATAAGGGGCATGATGATCTGACGTCGTCCCCGCCTTCCTCCGGTTTGTCACCGGCAGTCTCGCTAGAGTGCCCATCTGAATGCTGGCAACTAACAATAAGGGTTGCGCTCGTTGCGGGACTTAACCCAACATCTCACGACACGAGCTGACGACGACCATGCACCACCTGTCACTTTGTCTCCGAAGAGAACACTTCTATCTCTAAAAGCTTCAAAGGATGTCAAGACCTGGTAAGGTTCTTCGCGTTGCTTCGAATTAAACCACATGCTCCACCGCTTGTGCGGGTCCCCGTCAATTCCTTTGAGTTTCAACCTTGCGGTCGTACTCCCCAGGCGGAACACTTAATGCGTTAGCTTCGGCACTAAGAGGCGGAAACCTCCTAACACCTAGTGTTCATCGTTTACGGTGTGGACTACCAGGGTATCTAATCCTGTTTGCTACCCACACTTTCGAGCCTCAACGTCAGTTGCAGTCCAGTAAGCCGCCTTCGCCACTGGTGTTCTTCCATATATCTACGCATTCCACCGCTACACATGGAGTTCCACTTACCTCTACTGCACTCAAGTTAACCAGTTTCCAATGCCATTCCGGAGTTGAGCTCCGGGCTTTCACATCAGACTTAATAAACCGTCTGCGCTCGCTTTACGCCCAATAAATCCGGATAACGCTCGGGACATACGTATTACCGCGGCTGCTGGCACGTATTTAGCCGTCCCTTTCTGGTATGGTACCGTCAAACTAAAATCATTTCCTATTCTAGCTGTTCTTCCCATACAACAGTGCTTTACGACCCGAAAGCCTTCATCACACACGCGGCGTTGCTCCATCAGGCTTTCGCCCATTGTGGAAGATTCCCTACTGCAGCCTCCCGTAGGAGTTTGGGCCGTGTCTCAGTCCCAATGTGGCCGATCAGTCTCTCAACTCGGCTATGCATCATTGTCTTGGTAGGCCTTTACCCCACCAACTAACTAATGCACCGCGGATCCATCTCTAGGTGACGCCGAAGCGCCTTTTAACTTTATGTCATGCGACACTAAGTTTTATTCGGTATTAGCATCTGTTTCCAAATGTTATCCCCAGCCTTGAGGCAGGTTGTCCACGTGTTACTCACCCGTTCGCCACTCACTTGAAAGGTGCAAGCACCTTTCGCTGTGCGTTCGACTTGCATGTATTAGGCACGCCGCCAGCGTTCATCCTGAGCCAGGATCAAACTCTCAATTTGAAAATTTGAAGATTGCTCTTCGATTAAACTGACTATCTTTCGCTATATCTCTATAACGTAATCCGTTTATTGTTTGTTACGAATTGACTTCGCAAATTTGTTTTTGTTACTTTACGTAACAGCCACAGATTCGTTTGTTCAAAGTTTTGTTCAGTTTTCAATGTGCTACTCGTTGTCGCTGAGACAACTATATTATCTTACCACGCTCGTTTAGCTTTGTCAACTACTTCTTTTAAGAAGTTTTTCTCGACTTCACTACCTTCGCGCTGTTGCTTCGTATGAAACAACTCCTATAACTATACTCGCTTTATTAAAAAAGTCAACCCTTTTTTCAATTTTCTTCAAAACTGACAAACAATGTGGTTTTTAAGGTTTTTAAGAGCTCATGAATCTTATTGGCTGGCATAAATTTAAGTTTAAAATTTAATTCTTGTTCAATCTTCTCAGTATCTTTTACTTCAAAGGAATAAATCGATAATAAATCACCGTCAATTTCCACGCTAGTCAATTCACCAAGATGCCAATCATCAAAATTTACTGGCCCCAAATCTTTTAACCCGCGTAGTGCTGCTCCCAAAGATGTATCATTATTGTGTTTATGCATCTTTGTAGTGAAGAACTGGTAGCCATTTTCTTTTTTTTGTACCAAAAAATAAGGTAGATTATCCTTCACTGCAATTGCTGTAACTGCTATTAACGACATATTTACTCACTTTCCGAGACGCTCAAGTGTCTCTTCAATCCATTCATTTTGTTTATTAGCAATAGATGTAAAGCCGTATTCTAAATGATAGTTTGTCCAAAAACGTTTTTTTAAATTGTGGTTTTTGCCCATCATTTTTTTGTTAGTGTTTATCATTTCATCTTGACGCAGTGATAAACTTATTTTACCGTTATACTGTTCGATGTCCATAATTACGACATTGACTTCTTTGCCTACCTTTAATTCACCATTCAAATCACGGACAATGCCAGATTTACACTCAGAAATATGGATCAACCCTTGTGTATGATCATCTAAAGATACGAATGCCCCATAAGGTTGAATACCTGTTATATGTCCCTTTAGTTTTTGACCTATAGAATACTTCATTTTTTTGCCTCTATAATTCATTATATCATGGTCTCTTAGTTGTTCGTTCTTTTAAACAATAAAAAAAGCAGGTTATGCACCTGCTATCTCAATCGTATTGATAACTACGTCTTCACGTGGTTTATCCGCCATATCAACTTTTACTTGTGCTATTTCATCAACAGTATTTAATCCTTCAATCACTTGACCAAACACAGTGTGTTTGCCATCAAGCCATGGCGTACCACCTTTTTGTCGATAAAAATCAGCTACCTCTGCCGGCAAATCACGCAATGCCGAAACCATTTGTGATGGAAAATTAGATGCCTGTACAATAAAGAATTGCGACCCATTCGTATTAGGACCGGCGTTAGCCATCGAAAGAGCCCCATAAGTATTAAACAAACGATTGCTAAACTCATCTTCAAAGCTGCCACCCCAAATACTTTCACCACCCATGCCGGTTCCTTCAGGATCGCCACCTTGGATCATAAAGTCACTGATAACACGATGAAAAATGCCATTGTTGTAATATCCATTTTTTGCATGTGTAATGAAATTCTCGACAGTTTTTGGCGCAATGTCAGAAAACAATTTAATTCTAATATCACCCTTATTTGTTTTAAAAGTTGCAACAGGGCCACTATAATTAGCAGCATCTAATTGTGGATAATCTACCATGAATTTTCTCCTAAAATTATAAAAACGCCTGTTGGCGTTTATACTTCGTCTTCAAATTTGGGGTCAATAATGACAGCGCCATTTTCAATTTCTTCTAACGCTTGCCCAACAGACTTATTCGATTCAAACGTTTCTTGAGTTGCTGGTAAACCAGCATCCAATTCACGAGCACGTTTTGCGCCTAAAGCAATTAGCTTATAACGTGAGTCAACTTTTTCTAATAGCTTATCAACTGATGGATATAGTAACATGTCTTTCTCCTTATTGTATCTTATCAAATACACGTGTTACGCGTAAGCGTTCTGCTGTAATGATTGATTTGATTCGTTCAACTGCGTTTGAAACCACATCGTTTTCAACAGCATAATCGTAATTAATCATCATTTTAAGTTCATCACGCGCCGCTGCAACTCGTTTTTCAATCACATCAGCAGAGTCTGTACCACGGCCGACCAAACGGTCGCGTAGATTTGCTAAATCCGGAAGTGTCAAAAATATGTAAATACCTTCTGGCATTTTTGATTTAACTTGCAAGGCACCTTGTACGTCTATTTCCAAAAAAACATCACGTCCGCTTGCCAACGTTTCGTCTATAAAGCTCTTAGGCGTTCCGTAATAGTTGCTGACATATTTTGCATACTCTAACATGTCTCCATTATTAATTTTTTCTTCAAACTGTTCACGGGTTACAAAGAAATAATCTTCACCGTCTACTTCTCCAGCACGGGGCTGACGCGTTGTAGCGGAGATCGAATATTGAAAATCAATGCTTTCTTCTTCAAAAATTGCTTTACGTACAGTGCCTTTTCCGACACCTGAGGGTCCTGAAAGTACGATTAATAAACCACGCTGAGTCATAATATTCCTCTTTATAAACTAATAAGAACATTATACCAATTTACAGCCATAATATCAATGGTAACATAAACACAGCCACTGTAGTGAATATTTGTTCGCATAGACAAATATAGACTTTATAAACAAAATATGCCTATTTATCAACATAACTATCATAATAATATTCAAGAAACGTTTAAGAAACTTTCTATGATTTGCTTATTTGAACATTTGTTCGTATAATAAATTTATACAATAACGAGTGGAGAAGACTGGTATGCAAAATTATATTGTCCAACATCAATTTCAAGCACCATTACATCATTTACTTCAAAAACTTATTAGATACGTTGCTTCAAAAAAAGCGACCCCTTTAAAGCGCCAGTTAAACGCACAGGAAATCATTGTACGCTTAGAACTAGCGCTAAATACAACTAATCCTGTAACCGTTCAGATCAATGATTCGTTGTTAAATGAACGCATTACGCAGTTATCGGGATACATTTATCAAAATAATCATGGCCAACTTTTCATGCAATCCTATAAGACTCACAAATTCTCTAATATAACACCAGGAATGATTCGACATATTTCATTTAATTGACTGTCAACCGACCATATTTTTACGTAAAAAAGCACAATCATAGTTGTGCTTTAACTAAGTTTCTCTATTTCTTTCATATCTAACTTTTCAAGTAAAGAATTAATCGCAATTACATCAATATAACGATCAATATCAAGAGTCCCTGCTACAAGGTCACCTAACCCTGTGAGGGCTTTTTTACTACTCAAAAAAGTTAAATAAGATTTAACCTCACCACCAATGCCATCTAAATCACGCCACTGTGGTGTCCAATAATCTAACAGATATTTTTCAACAAATGCATTTAACAAATTTGCTCGCCATAATTTATGAGTTACATTAAACTCACGTGCTATTCCCTCGTGCAACGCATGAAGCATATTAATGACATTCTCACTGACCACATCTTTGACAGAAGCTTCTTGGAACTTTTGTAGGTTTTTATCAGCAAATTCAAGCTCTGCTTGCATTTCATCTGGTGACAACGATGGTTGCAATTTTTGCACATCATCAGTATCCTTCAATGGCTTCATTTTAGGTGATAGTCCGCGGAATGTTTCATTAATAATTTCAAGATTAAAATCATCATCATCTTCATTTTCCGACAAAAACTTAAATTGTAATTCGTCAATGGCGTTTGACGTTTTCATCATTTCCGCAACATCTTTACCTTGCCACTTGAAAAAATTAATCGCGATTACCGTACGTATAATCATACGCCAAAAATTAATATCAAACTTTGGTGCGTGGGCGATAAATCTCTTGTTAACACTGCTTTCTTTTACCAAGAATTGTTGCATATCATACAAGACGGGTACCAACAGTACAAAATAACGCCAATCACGATCATCGCTATTCACTAACGCTGCTTGCATAACCTCGTTTAAATTAACAGTGGCGCGTTCGTTGCTAGTAAATTTCGTAAAATTTTGTTGCACAATCGTAGCGATCACGTCATCCAAGAAAAAAGAAGCTACTTCAAATGTTTCTGTAGAATATTTGGTATTGTATGTCAAATAATATCGTGCACGTAAAAAGCCCGCAAAATCATTATAGTTAAATTCTGGCAATACACTTTTTGAAGTAAATTTCTGCTTTGATTTTATATGACGCATTTTTTTTATTTGCGCTGATTTTCCTTGTTTCATATCATAAAAGTGTCAAATTAGACCACTTATAATTCGTGATCTACACTCAACACATCCTCCTTTTTAAATACTCAAATCTAAATTGTATTTCCCACTACCAAACTCGCGTAACTTGAACTGAAATACTTGCTCGTTACGCTCTAAATTAGGCGTGACAACGGTTGCCTGCTGTTTGCCCTCTAATTCGGCAATTTCAATCGCACTATTAATAGCTGACATCACTGGGGCAAACTCTTTTGGATCTGCAGACACATAAAACATTTCTGCGTTCCCATATGTTGCTGACCTGCGCATCAAACTAACTGAGACCCTATATCTGTTTGCATCAAAAATAATATGATTAAAATTAAATCCGTGCGCATAGTGAAATAATGATGATAAAAATTCTTGAGAGTTAAATTTTTCTTTTGCCATGTGTTTTCCTTAAAATAGTTTCAATACAAGTATACTATAAAAAAACAATCAAATTGCACAATCAATATTCGTCGTATTAATCCCAATTTAATACTCATTCTTACGAAAGAAGAAGGCTTTCTCGTCGAAAGCCTTCTTCTTAAACAATAGTTAAATTACTTCAATTCTACAATCGTTGCACCGTCACCACCTGCATTTGCACTAGCAAAATGATACGACTTCACGCGACGATCTGATCTCAAAAACTCGGTAACACCTTGACGCAACGCACCTGTGCCTTTTCCATGTATAATTTCAACAGGACTAATGTTTGCTAATACCGCCGTATCTAAATATCGATCTAACTCGGTTAAAGCAGCTTCATAACGTACACCACGCAAATCCAATGATGATTTCACAGAAGCCCGCGCTGACCCATTGCTTGTTGTTTTTCGAATAACTTTTTGTTGCTTCTTCTTAGCTTTACCTTTTTGAGCCTTCACAGTTGCTTCAGTTTTAACAATATCGTCTTCATCAACAAGCATTTTTAAAATGCCCATCTCCACTTCCCATTGACCATTCTTGTGCTTTTTGACTAAAGTACCTTGCTGGTTGTAAGAACGAACGGTAATTTCATCCCCAGGGGCTAGTTCTTTTACCTTTTTGGCTTTTTGCAAAATTTTATTTTTTTCCAAAGCGTCATTCTGACGTAACTGATCTAGCTCTCCTTTTTTGGATTGCAGTTCTTGCTCAGTTAACTCACCACGCTGTCCTGCTCTTAAACGCTCTTTACGAATTTCACTAATCAATTGTTCTGCCTGCTTTTTGGTTGCGGCGACAATATGATTAGCTTCATTTTTAGCGTCTAAAATAACATGGGCGCGCTCTTTTTCTAACTTACTTTGTTCTTCGCTTAAAGCCTCTGACTTTTCTTCCGTCGCCTTTAGTTGTGACCTAAGTTCATCATTATTTTTTTTGACTTCATCTCGCTGTGCAACCAAATCAGCAATCATATTATTCAGGTCTTGATCCGATTCATCAGTCAAAGCCATCGCTGAACCAATGACATCTTCGCCAAAGCCTAAACGTTTCGCAATTGCTAAGGCATTAGATTGTCCTGGCACACCCATCAAAAATTGATAAGTTGGTTGTAACGTTTCCACATCAAACACCATTGAAGCGTTTTTAGTTTCTGGTCGATTATAACCGTATAACTTCAACTCAGGATAGTGTGTCGTAGCTATCGTATACGCCCCTAGACTAGCAACTTTGTCTAATATAGCAATTGCCAGTGCTGCTCCTTCTGCTGGGTCAGTTCCAGCGCCAAGTTCGTCGAAAATAACTAACGTTTTATCATCAATGTGGTCAAGCATTGACACAATGTTGGCCATGTGCGAACTGAAGGTAGATAAGTTTTGCTCAATTGACTGTTCATCACCAATATCTGCAAAAACTTCATCAAAAATACCTACCGTAGAAGGTTGCCTTGTCGTTATAAATAATCCAGATTGAGCCATTAATTGCAATAGCCCAAGCGTCTTAATCGTAATCGTTTTACCACCAGTATTAGGACCAGTAATAATGATAGTTTTGTAGCTATCCCCAAGGCTTATGTCATTAGCTACTGCAATTTTTTTATCCAGCAATGGATGCCAAGCTTGTCGCAAGTTAATGTGGTTCTCGACGCTGACAGTTGGTTGCATGGCATCTAAGCGGGCTGCTAACCGAGCTTTGGCATTAACAAAGTCAAAATGCCCTAAAATTTGAACGTTTTGTTGAATCTCTTTTGTATGCGGCTCTAATTCTGCTGATAGTTCCTGCAACACCCGCTGTTCTTCTGCATTTTCTTTCACGCGAAGCTCGCTTAGTTTGTTACTCAATTCAACAACAGCTTGTGGTTCGACATAAAGTGTCAATCCTGTTTGACTCTGATCATGAACAACACCACCAAATTGATTTCTATACTCTGCTTTTACTGGTAAAACATACCGATCACCTCGAATAGTAACAATCGGATCACTCAAATATTGTGCAGTTTTGCCTTTAGTAAATCCCTGCATCTTATTTTTAATGGCATTTTCGTGACCAACTATTTTGCCTCGAACTGATTTTAACTCATAGGATGCTTCATCATTAATACGACCAGTTGAGTCAATAGCAGTTTGAATTAATTTGGTAACCTCAGGCAAGGTTTCTAGTTGCTCAGCTTGTTCAACAAGCACTTCTAAAGATTCACCAATTGACTCATCTTTCATCTGTATGAAAAAATTAGAAATAGCACTTGTATTACGTAAAACATTTCCTATTTCAGCTAATTCAGTAGCACTTAAGCTCGCTTGAATATTTAGTCTTTTCAAATGCAGCGTGATATCAGCTAATTTAGCTAGCGGGATGCCGCCTTTCAAACGATCAATCATCGTCGCATCTGCTGTTTCTTGCAGCCAATAATTAATTGTATGCACATCAGTAATTGGCTGCAGCGTGTCTGCTTCTTGTCGTCCAATGGGCGTTGATAAAAAATCACTCAGTTGTGACTTGATTTTGTCATATTCTAATGTTTGTAGTACTTTTTGATTCATTTTATTTTCCCAAATATCTAGAACAAAAATGTTACTAGATTCTGTTCTATGTCAGATTTTATAGCCACCAATTATATATTTGATTAGCAAAAAATGGCATGTTGTCTAATATATCGTTTAATAGCGGTGTTTTTAAGAATTGGTCTTGAATCCAGACGTTAGGCATTACAGACAATAGTTCTAAGGCAAAAAATGCTATGACAGCGCCCATGATAGCATACAGCAGAGCACCGAGGACCGCGTCAAGCCACCCCAATAATGGAATGTGTCGAACAACACTAAAAGATTTTAATATCCAGTGACTCACAATGCCACCCAAGATGAATATTATTGTAAATACTAATCCTGATGCTAAAAATTGCGATCCGTCACCAACAACATTCTGTGGTATTGTCGTTCGCACAAATTGTCCCGAAACGAAATCGGTTAATAGTTGCCCAAACGGCTTAGAAAATTTAATAGCAATATACCAAACAATTACCCACAATATAAAACGCAGTACCGCATTGACTAATCCCATGCGATAACCCATTCTAATAGTGATTAAAATAAAAATTACTGCCAATCCTAATAAAATCATTTGTCAGTTTCCTTAAATATTTTGTTTGATGCGCGCGTGCGACTCTCTTGCTTAGCTGTTGCAATAATACTTGAAACGGCACTTTTTTTAGGCTTCAGCCTTTCTTTTTGCGATTGTAGCAAATTAATTTCTGCTTGCATTTCAGCTACTTTTTCACGTAATTCATCAATTTCTGCTTGTTTATACAACTGATCAGATATTGAATTGAATGTCAAAAGAATCGCCTGATCCAATTGTGACAACTTTGGAGCAACAACTTTAATTTGCTTAATTTGTTTATTAAGTAATTCCTCTGTTGATTTAAAATGAGGCAGACTCGCCTCCCCAGAAATAATATATGTTTTACCAGCAATAGTTGCCTTGTATTGTCTTCTTTGTTGTTTTGTCATACATTAATTATACAATAAATCCCATAATTGCGCGGGAAAACTACCAACCCCATAAACTTCATTGATAGACCCTCTATAGGAGGTAAAGGATATTGTATGATTTCTAAAATTATTTAATATCAGCACTCACAATGTAAAAATTATCGTCAATTTTTATACTGCGGTTAAGTTTAACAGTGATGATGTCACCAACTTTAAATATTCTATCAATATGATTATTTTTAACTAAAATACTAACTTTCTTACTCTTATTTTTTGGTAACTGTAATAAGATCGAATCCCCTTTAATAACTTTATCATCTATCTTAAATCGAAGAATTTTATCAGACACATCAGTTTTATGAAGAACCTGGCAAAATTTTCTTTCGTCTCTTTTATTAACCACTGTGTAATCTGCCCCAACAATGCTTTTCCACAACAAAAAAGATATTCCACCAAAAATGACTACTGTTATAAGGCCTATTAATAGTGATTTAGCTTTCAGCATACTTTATTCTCTCTCCCCTTTTAAATGTAATTCAATAATACCCATTACATTAAATAAAACCTTGTAATTATACAATATTAACATATTATCAACTATTTTTAAGAAGATTTTCACTAAGAGCCAATGAACATTACTGAAAACCAAACAATTCTTTTTTATCTAAACACACGGGTCCAAAAAACTGATATACTGCTAATATGCAAACAGTTATTCAAGTTAATAGAGAACAATTAGAGCAAATAGCAAATTATTATCACCAATTTCCTTCTAACAAGGTACCTGCTGGAGCCTTGTTTTCGGTCACCACTGGATCTGTCACTGTAACAGGCTATTATTCAGGGAAAATCATGTTTCAAGGCAAGTCAGTTAATACTGAGGTTGCTAAGTGGCAAACAAATTCATCACATAAATCTCAAACGACCGAAAAAACAGTTATTGATCTACCTGCTGGTTTTGCCAACTGGTCAGTTCTAGGTTCTGATGAGGTAGGCGCTGGTGCGTATTTTGGTCCACTAACAACAGCCGCTGTTTATGTGTCCGAAGAAAACTTAGAATGGGTGCGAGCACTAGGAATTGCAGACTCCAAAACCTTAACAGACGACAGAATGAAAAAAATTGCTCCCCAAATTATTGCTAAGTTGCCTCATCATGTTGTTAATTTAATGCCTGAAAAATATAATCAACTGCAACCGTTGCATAATGTGAACCAAATGAAAGCAATTTCTCATAACTTTGCCTTAGGTAAAGTATTGGATAAAATTTTTCCAACCATACCCCAAGCCATTTTAATTGATCAATTTGCACAACAAAGCACATACTTCAATTATCTCAAAAAAGCCAAGCAACAACGAGTAATTCATGAAAATGTATACTTCACTACTAAAGGCGAGCAATATCATTTGAGTGTCGCCGCTGCTTCCATCTTAGCTCGCGTAGTAGAATTAGACACCATGTCTAAATTAAGTACTGAAGCTGGTATCAAACTGCCCATTGGTGCAGGACGTGAAGTTGATACTGTTGCTGCGGAATTATTACGACGCGGTATTGATTTGAAACACTATGCTAAATTACATTTTGCCAATACTAAAAAAGCAGAACGCCTATTATAGACTTTCTGCTTTTTATTTATGCTTCTGGTTTTGTTGTTTCTGAAGTAATTTTGTCTGCAACCGATTTCGATTCATCTTTTTTTATACTTTCATCTTCGGCTAAATCAGCCAAAGCTTCTTCCAAATCAACATCATCTTGCGTTAATTCAATATCCTCACTAGCAAATTTATCTCGTAAATCAGTAAGTGCATCTTGTGTTTTTTCAATGTATGGTGAAACAAAATCTTTAGCTTTATCAACATATGGCGCTGCTTGATCTGTTAAATCCTTAATTTTTTCAGTTGCAGCGTCAATTTGGTCAGCATATTTTTCTTGACTATCCGTCTTCAAGGCAGCAGTTTTTTCTTTGGCCTTTTCTGTCACATCAGCCGCTAAATCCGCTGCATTGTAAGCAGCATCATAAGCTTTATCACGTAGTAATGCACCCGTTTTATGTGCTTTGGCGGACAACTCATCCTGCTTATCTTTAGGCAATGCTTTATAAGCAACGTATGCTGCCGTAGTTGCTAAAACACCTGCAATAAATACTTTTGTCTTTGACATAATTAGACCTCCGTCTTCTTTTTGTTTCTAAACCTACCCATAGCTGCTTTTGTAGCGTTTTTAGTCATAGCAGCCGCCACACCAGTTGCACCGGCCTTAACACCTGAAAACTTGTGAGTAACATTTTGTGCTGAATTATTTAGTTTTGACACAGTTACTGATAAATCAGCCACTGCCTGTACCGTTGGATCAAGGGTTTTAACTTTGCCATTGATATCATTTAGCAATACATTAGCGTTTCCCAAAATTTCATTACTTGAACGCGCAATCGTGTCGACATCCATTGTTATAACACTCAATGAACGTGTTAGACGTAATAAGAATATGCCAATAAAAATCACCAAAATTAAAAAGGCTACGGCAAATATAATTAATGCTAATTGTCCTGGTTCCATAAAATCCTCCGCTAAATATCATAGTTATGATTATACTTTGTCTAACTTTTTATGAAAAGTTTAAAATATTCTCACTTGCATTAATTATAACAAAAAAAGACGCTCTACGAACGACTTTTTAATGGTCTGTTATTTATCATGGTTCAATGTGCATAATCAATTGCACGCGTTTCTCGAATAACCGTAACTTTAATATGTCCGGGATATTCGAGTTTTTCTTCGACATCCGACTTAATGTCGTGCGCCAATACTTTAGCTTGCAAGTCTGTAACCTTTGTAGGCTCAACAATCACACGCACTTCTCGACCTGCTTGAATAGCATATGCTGTGTGAACCTCCTGATAATTATTTGCAATCGCTTCAAGATCCTTTAAACGTTGCACATAATTTTCTAGTGACTCGCTACGAGCCCCGGGACGAGCAGCGCTAATAGCATCAGCCGCAGCTACTAATTCAGCAATCGGCGAGGTTGCTGCAACATCGCCATGATGAGAAGCAATTGCATTGATTACAATTGGCTTCTCATTAAACTTCTCAGCTAACCTGACGCCTAATTCCACATGGGAACCTTCGACCTCAGCATCAACTGCTTTTCCAATATCGTGTATTAATCCAGCGCGTTTCGCAAGCGCGACATCCATTTTAAGCTCTGCTGCCATCATTCCCGCAAGTTTTGCGACCTCGATTGAATGCTGGAGCACATTTTGACCGTATGAAGTTCGATAGTTCATACGCCCTATCATCTTAATTAAGTCTGGGTGCATGCCTCGTAATCCTAGTTCAAAGACAGCTTGTTCACCCTTTTCACGAATCGTTTCATCCATTTGACGTCGTGATTTGTCAACCATTTCTTCAATACGAGACGGATTAATTCGACCATCCGCAACTAAGGCATCTAATGCCATTTTTGCGATTTCACGTCGGACAGGATCAAATCCACTCAAAACGACTGATTCTGGTGTATCATCAATGATTAAATCAATGCCAGTTAGTGATTCTAAAGTACGAATATTACGGCCTTCACGACCAATAATTCTTCCTTTCATATCTTCACTTGGCAAATTGACAACAGAGACGGTCACGTCAGCAACAGAATCAGCTGAGGAACGTTGAATAGCTTGCACAATAATATTACGAGCACGCTTCTCAGCTTCACTAGTTGCTTCTTCTTCCGATTCTTTAATCAAGGCTGCTCGTTGACGAGTCAAACTTGCTTTAGTTTCACTTAAAATTTGTTTCTTAGCATCATCAGGAGACAGTTGAGCAATTTCTTCCAACTTGTCTTGTTGTGTAGTCAACAACTTCTGTGCTAATACTTCTTTTTTATCTGCTTCATCAAGGCGTGTCTGTACTTGATTTTCTTTTTGAATCAATGATGCATCACGTTGATTCAAGGCCGCATCTTTTTTATCGAGGTTATTGATGCGGTCTTCTAGCCTTTGTTCTTGTTGCTGCAGATGCTGTTGACGATCATTATACGAATCATTAACTTGATTTCGATAAGTTTGTGCCAAATCTTTAGCATCAACTTCTGCTGCACGTTTCAAACTCTTAGCTTCATTATTTGCTTGTTCAAGAATGTTAGTTGCCATTTGCTCGGCAGAAATAACTTTATGCGCGTCTTGTGACTTGCGCACATAGTATCCAATACCAAGACCAATCACAATTGCGAAAAACACTGAAATGATTGTAACTACCATGTTAGTATATCCTTTCAGCTTGTGAATATTAGATTTCACATATATTAAGTATATATGTTAATTCATGACGGGTCAATAGAGTATTCCAGAGACCGGTGAGTTGTTTTACAAAAATAAAAAAGAGCGTTTTAGCTCCTAATTTTTAAATCGACGGCTTAGTTCTCGCTCTTGATCACGTTTTTTAATATCTTCTCGTTTATCATATTTTTTCTTTCCACGACCTATACCAATTAAAACTTTAGCAAAGCCATGTTTTAAATAAACCTTCAAAGGAACAATTGTTACACCTTGTTCCTGTGCTGCCTTCTCAAGAACTCGAATTTCTCGTTTGTGTAACAGTAGTTGTCTGGTCCGTAATGGGTCAACATTAAATTGATTTCCTTGCACATAAGAGGAAATATGCACGTTGGTTAGCAAAGCACTACCATTGTGTATCGTTACAAATCCATCACCTATGGTAATTTGACCCGCCCGAACTGACTTAATTTCCGTTCCCGTTAACGAGATGCCAGCTTCAAAAGTTTCCGCAATGGCATAATTAAATCGTGCTTTACGATTTTGAGCGAGATAATTTTCAGTATTTTGTTTCTTTTTTGCCATGACAAACCACCTTAAAAGTTACGTTTGCTATCTCGTTTATGCCCCTGTTTACTATCTAAGGGTGCTCTCTTTGGACGTGGTCCTTCTGATTTACCACGGCGCTCATTTTTACGCCGCTCATCACGATTGCGACCTTTACCAAACTTACCATGTGCCTTTGAGGCTACACGAATATCTGTTGTTGGCGCATCTTCTGGATTAACCAATACAAAATCAACTACGCGCTCATCTTTATTAACGCGCAAAACCTTGACTCGTACTTTTTGACCAATTTGGAAAATACGATGCTTCGAACGGCCAATTAATGCAGCATGAGACTCATCATACTCATAATGATCATCAGTCAAGTTCGAAATATGAACCAATCCTTCAACTGTATTCTCAAGACTGATGAACAAGCCAAACTTTAACGCCGAATTGACTACCCCATCAAATTCGAGGTTAACTTTATCCATCATGTATTCAGCCTTCTTCAAAGCATCAACATCACGTTCAGTATCAATGGCTCGACGTTCACGTGAACTTGTATCTTCACCAATTTTACCAAGATGACTAGCATACTTTTCTTGTGCTTGAACACCATGACCATGTTTCTCATACCATTTAATCAATCGATGGACTGTCAAATCGGGGTAACGTCGAATTGGTGAAGTAAAGTGAGTATAATATTCCGCACCCAAACCAAAGTGTCCAACTGGATCCGGTGAATATTTCGCTTGTTTCATCGCGCGCAACATCATCGTAGAAATCATTTGTTCAGCAGGATCACCAGCAACATCTTCCATTAACTTTTGTAACATGATTGGTGTTACTTTACTTGGATCACCAACAACTGGGTGCCCTAAAGCTTTTGAAAATTCAAAAAACGACTTAGCACGATCAGCATCGGGTGTCTCGTGAATACGGTACAAGAACGGTACTTTAAGTTTATCAAAATGCTCAGCAACTGTTTCATTGGCCGCTAGCATGAAGGATTCAATCATTCGTTCTGCGGTACCACGTTCTCGCAACTTAATATCAGTGGCTTTACCATCTTCATCGACAATAATTTGTGCCTCAGGTGCATCAAATTCTATTGCGCCACGTTTTTTACGCATATCATACAGAATTTCATGTAGCTCACCCATCACTTTAAACATGGGGACTAATTTTGCGTACTCATCTTGGACGAAAACATCACCCTCCAAAATTTTATTGACCGCATCGTAAGTCATACGAGCATGAGATTTCATAACTGAAGTATGAAGTCTATTATTCACTACATTTCCTTGTGGATCAATTTCCATCTCTGCAGACATCGCCAAACGCACAACGTTTGGATTTAACGAAGCAATACCGTTAGATATATTTCTAGGCAGCATTGGAATAACACGATCAGTCAGATAGACAGATGTACCGCGATTATAAGCCTCAGCATCAATACTAGAACCTTCCGTCACATAGTGTGAAACATCTGCAATGTGCACACCAAGGTGGTAGTTACCATTGTCTAACTTCCAAGCAACTACAGCATCGTCAATATCTTTCGTGTCAGCACCATCAATTGTAACTAATGTTTGCTCTGTGATGTCCTCTCGGCCAGCCCATTCAGATTCGGAAACTTCACTTGGGATTTCGAGTGCATCATCTAACACCTCTTGCGGGAATTCATTTGGGACTTTCTTACTGTAAACGATTTGTAAGATGTCCATTCCTGGTTCATCTTTATATCCAAGTGTTTCGGTTACCGTGGCAATTATTTCTCGTGGATGGATTTTATCAGGAAAACGAGTAACTTCCGCTACGACTACCTGACCATCATTAGGTGTTAATCCGTCACCGCTAACTAACACTTTAAAATTCATTGTTTTCTTATCACTAAGGTGTAATTCACCGATCATATTGCGAGCTTCTGAACCTAATGAAAAGGTACCTACTATACGCTCGTAAGCATGTTCAAGAATTTCTTCTACTTTACCTTCTGGTCCGCGATCTGGTGTTGGTGACGGCTTTAATGTTGAAACACGTACCGTATCGCCCTGCATTGCTTGTAGGGTGTTTTCTGGGTTAATAAAAAAGTCAGGTAACTCGTCATCGTATTTAACAAACCCAAAGCCCTTATCATTAGCACGATACTCGCCAATTGTATAGCCAGCATTTTTATTATATTGATAACCATTTTTGATGTCGATAACATCCCCGTCACGTACACTAGCATTTAAAGCATTGACAACCTGTTTGTATTCTTTGCTATCTGTCATTCTTAAGCCGTCAGCTAAGTTTTGTGCGGTAAATATTTGCTCACGGTTGGCTTTCAAGAAGCCAGTAAGCTGTGATTTTAATTGTTCTAGTTCCATATGTTTTCCTTGTTAGTTTAATTTAATATCATACAGTATGTATGGTATTTACTATAAATTGGTATAAAAAAAACCAGTTTACGAAAAAAGCGTAAACTGATTATTTTAATGTGCTGAAATGTACATTAAGGCAAATCCAATGATAAACCATAATGTACCAAGCACTGCTGTTGCACGACGCATAACAGCTTCAAATCCACGCGATTTACGCTCTGCGAACAAATCTCCTGCGCCACCTGATAATGCTGATAATGCATCTTGTTGTTTACTTGGTTGCATCATAACTGTCATAATAAGCAAAAAGCCTACAACAATTAGAGCAATAGTAAGTAGTTTTTCCACAGTTATATCCTCTATTAAATCGTTAACATTTATTATAGCAAATTTTACGCTAAATCGCTAATTTTGGCAAAATGTTATTAGTTTCCCAATGCCAAACTAAACATCAGAATACCACCAGCAATAGCTACATTCAAACTTTCAGCCTGTCCTTGAATAGGAATATATAAGTTGGCTGTTGTTTTCTCTGCCAACTCAGCTGACATGCCTTGTCCCTCATTACCAACAACTAAACCAAATTGTGTACTTGGTTCAACATCGCGATATGATTTTGCTTTTTCATTTAATTGTGAACCATAAACTGGAAGATTATTAGCTGTCAAGGCAGCAACCCATTCGCTTAAGTCTCCGTTCAAGACTTCTAAATGGAATTGAGACCCTTGCATAGCACGTACAACTTTGGGAGCAAATGCATCAGCTGTGCCAGCACCTAAAACAACACCCTTAAAACCTGCTGCGTCTGCTGTTCGCACTAATGTACCAACATTTCCAGGGTCTTGAATTTTGTCTAACAACAACCACGCGCCATCGTGAACATAGCTGGGATCAAATGTCTTTTCAGGTAAACTAATTTCTGCAAAAATACCTTGTGGGGTATTCGTACCAGCAATATGTTTGGCAACTTCTTCACTGATTTCAAAAGCCGGAACACCATGAGGCACATTTGGGAGATAGTCAGCCATTTGCTTTTCTGTAGCCATTATTGCATGGAATTTTGCACCAGCCTTGACCGCCTCTTCAACTAAATGCAAGCCATCTAGCAAATAAGTATGATTCTCTTGACGACCTTTCTTTGTTGCAAGTTTTGCCCATGCTTTCACACGTGCATTTTGATTTGAAATAATTCTTTCCATGTGTATTTCTTTCTGTTCTTTCTAAGAACTGACAAAAGTACGTCAAAAAATGACGTACTTACTTTTATCGTTGCTGTTTCCCAGCATTGCGATTCTTCTTATTGTGATTTTCTACAGATTTTGTTACTTTAGCAGCAGATTCAGATGATACTGCCTTAGCATTTGGCATCGGCATATCTTCAGCCATTAAATCGTCAGCCGTCTTTTTAATTTCAAATTCTGCTGCAACTCGTCTCTCTAGCCCTGGACGTTGTATATGTTGAATCAGTGATTGTATCAAAGCGAATATACCGCCAATAACGAAGTATAGGCCAATAGCGCCACTTGCAATCATAGCAAAAACAAAAATCATTACTGGACTAACAAACATCATTGCAGCTGATGTCTTACGTTGTTCTTCAGGCATATGTTGCATCATTAACCAAGCCTGAATTAGATAAATAATACCGGCAACGATGGCAAAAATTAATTGCGGTTTCCCAAGGTCAAATCCTAAGAAAGATGCCCCCTGCAAAGCTGGTGCATGCAAAATGGCAGAATATAATCCTGAGAAAATAGGCAATTGCATTGCCATTGTCAAAAATGAAATGCCACCAATAACACTGACATCATTTTCTCGATATAATGACATCATCGACATACTAGCTTTTTGTTGTTCTTCTGTCGTAGCTGCCTTACGAGATAAAGTTTGTAATTTATCAATTTCCGGCTTCAACTTTTGCATTTTAATTTGATTGATAGTTGTATTAACTTGTTGATTCAAGAAAAATGGTAACAGAATCAAGCGGAAAATTGCAGTTATAACGATAATTGCCCACCCAATACCGTTAACACCGCCGATAAAATGAGCGATATTCGTCATTAATTCAGCCAATGGCTGACCAATCCAACGATACATTCTACTGTGTTGATTATAACCACCAGTAAGCAAAATAATATCAAAAATAACAAACGCAAACGTCAGAACGCGTTTTAATTGTTTCATAATCAGGGTTTCTCCTTGAAAATCATGTTAAAAAAGTTGCGCACAATTACAAGATACTATTATAGCAAGAATCACCCACGAATAGCAAAGTCATTTATCTCAAACAATGGAATATTTGTTGTGATAACTTTGTCAACACGACTATAAAAACCAGGCCCTTTCTCGAGCACTGACAAAAAAACTGTTAAATCACTGTGTGAACCCTGAGCTTGTATTTTAACAGAACCGTCTGTTTGGTTACTTACCCAGCCAACAATATTGTGTTGCTGTGCAGTTCGTTGTGTAAACCACCGAAAACCAACACCTTGTACTAAACCAAAAACATCAACTTCAATTGCTTTCATTTTTTTCCTCAACATACAAAGGCAAATACACTGTGAAAATTGACCCTGATCCTTCTGCACTTTCTAATGCAATTGTACCACCATAAGCCTCTACCAAACGTTGCGCAATACTTAGCCCCAGCCCAGTTCCACCTTTAGCTCGTGATCTCGCCTTATCAACGCGATAAAAGCGATCAAAGACACGTTTTGCATCTTCCGGTGTCAATCCTTCACCAAAGTCTTGCACACCAATTTCAACACGATTTGCTGTCTGTGACAAGGCAAAATGAATTTCATGACGATCTAGAGAATACTTTACAGCATTATCGGCTAGAATAATCAAAATTTGTTCCATATGATCTTGACGAATCTTGACCCTTGCCTTTGTTGATAAATCATCATCTAGGGTAAAAGAAAAGTCAGGATGTATCATTTTAAAGTTGTCATAAACACGATTCATTGTACCGCCAACATCAGTAATTTCTTTCACATTGTCAACCGGAATTTGCTCCGCACGTGTTAAATTGAGCATTTCGTTAATCAATGTTTCCATTCGTTGTACTTCTGCCAGCGAGGATTTGATTGAATCTTCCAAAACTTCTGGATCATCTTTACCCCAACGATTCAGAAGTTCCATGTGGCCTTTAACGATTGTTACCGGCGTACGGAGTTCATGAGACACATCTGAAACAAATTGCTGCTGCGCACTGATTAATGCTTGTAAACGGTCAATTGTGCGATTTAAAATACGTGTTAAATCAGAAAATTCATCATTTGCACCAACTTCACTGGCACGTACTTCTGTCATCGGATCATCTTCAAAAGCCTCAATGGTGGTTTCAATTAATCGGACTGGCCTTAAAATTACTTTAGTTAAGATAAGTGCAAATATAAATATTGCCAAACCGCCAAAAGCAATAATAACCCACAACCAAAAAATAACTTCATTCGGCAGCACACCATAGTGATGTTTGATCAACCCAGAAAGCAATAAAGCAAATACTATAAATATAACAAAAAAGCCGGACGCCATTCCAAGTGCTAACTGCCAGCGCAGTGAGAATCGGCGTACAGCTTTTTTAGTTGTTTCTTTTTCATTATTGTCCATAATTAATCAGATTTAGCTGCGCATCACGTAGCCAGTACCACGTACTGTTTGGATATATGATGCTTTACTTTCAGGATCATCAATCTTATTACGCAAATAACGAATATACACATCAACAACATTCGTTTCTACTTCAGAATCAAAGCCCCAAACTTCTTTCAATAATTGCTCACGAGATTGAACCACATTAATATTTTCTACTAATGTTAATAGCAAGTCGTATTCACGCTTTGTCAAATTAATAATTTGATCATCGCGACGTGCAATACGATTTTCCTTTTCAATACGAAGGTCTTTGAAGTTAATAATTGAACGATGCTTATCGTTTGTTTCTGTCTCAATTGCAATACGGCGCAAAAGTGAACGAATACGAGCCAATAATTCTTCAATTGCAAATGGCTTTACCAAGTAATCATCAGCGCCATAATCCAATCCCGAAACACGATCAATCACTGAATCACGAGCAGTCATCATGATGATTGGTGTTTTTTTAACTTCACGCAATCGACGTGCAACTTCCAAACCATTTAGTTCAGGCAACATCAAATCGAGCAAAATAACATCATAATCATTTTCTAATGCTAAATCTAGCCCAGAACGACCATCATTCACCGTTTCAGCTTCATATCCTTCATGTTTAAGCTCAAGACCAACAAACTTTGCCAAGTTTTCTTCATCTTCAACAATCAATACTTTACTCATTTTTTGTCCTCAATGTTTTAAATCGGCAGAAGCCGAGTCTATTTGTATTACTTCCCTTTATTTTAGAGCATTTGTTTAACTCTTGCAAGTGTTTTCTCATTCTTTGAAAAAATCGTCTAATTTTGACAATCGAGGGTCAATTTTGGGTTCATCTTCTATCATTTTCTCATTTTCATAAGCTTCTTGACTGATAACATGCCAATCTTTTCCGGATGGTAACTTATCACCGGTCTCTTCCTCAGGCGTTAAAATCTGTAAAGGCAAAGTTGCTATAATATTATCCAAAATAGCATCATCTACATTTAAGGAATCATTCTCAAGTACAAAAACAGCCTCGGTTTCTTCAAAATCCTTGAGACGATTCTCATCCTCAATGTATAATTCAGAAAATGCTAAATTAATTGGCACAACCACAGGGTCTAATGACCGTGAAGACGGCACTGTGATATTTCCTAGAACATTCACGTCTAGAGTGATATCATCATTATCTAAATAGCTAATGCTTACCGTAACTTCAAGTGGCGATAACGCTAAAATGGCTTCTGCAAAACGACTTTTAGCTTGTTCCTCCAAATTTAAAGTTTCTTCGATAATTAACGGACTTTGACGATATTTTAATAATTGATTTTTTGCATATTTCATACTATTTCTCCCAATATAATGGCATTCGTGTCATATCTTGTGTTGGCGCACCTTCGTTTGCCAGTAATTGCCACACTTTACCAGCTTTATAATCTAAGCGCAGATTACTTTTAGCCAAACTTGAATCAACTTTACTGATAAGGGGCAATGTTACTTGTTTTTTAATTTCATTTAAGTATTGCTGTCCCGTTGAAGTAAATCCTAGAATACGCAAGTATGGGTCCTGCATAGCTGTTTGCATCTGGTCTACCTTAATATTAAGCAAAGTATATAATAATGTACGCTGTATTCGAGTAAACGTATAACGCTTAGATTTGGTTGATTTAATAAAGCTTTGATAGCTTTGTGGACCAGAATCATTTAGAGCTGTTTTAGCAAAACGATGCTCCAACCCCTCGGCCATTTGATAAATTTGGCCTAGTTGACCAACTGTATCTGTTGTTAACCGATACTTCAGCATTGACCAAAATTTACTTTCGAAATCAATTGTATTAGCAGCGGTAGCTAATGCTACTTTGGTCGCTTCAGGCACCACATTTTTGATTTTTTCAGTTTTTCCTTTATGTAAAGCCAAACGAATAGATGATGCTGAGGCTATCGATTGTTCGTCTGTAAAGTTGGCATCATGATAATTTGCTTCTGCGCGTTGAATAGGTATAATGCCAATGTTAGCCTGTTGGTTTAGAATAGCACTAGCATAACCAAGCGCTAGAATATCATTAGGCTCTTCCAGTTTAAAGCTAGTTTCAGCCTCTAATTGTTTAGCATACGCACTAGCAAAAGTTTGCGTATGATTCTTAAATTCTTGGCCTTCTGCAATAGTTGGTGCTTGTTTAGCTATGGATAGAAAATCAACCTCTGGATGCTCACTGCCAAATACAATATTATCGACACCAAGAGCGGATAATAATTGAATCGCCCCATCAGCAAAAATATGACTTGGTTGCACTGCAAAAAAAGTGGGTAACTCAATGACTAAATCCACACCATTTTCCAAAGCCATTTGTGTTCTATGCCATTTGTCAAATAAGGCTGGTTCACCACGTTGCACAAAGTTACCAGACATAACAGCTACAACTACATCCGCGCCAGTTAATTTCTTGGCTTGTTGAATATGATAAATATGCCCATTATGAAATGGATTATATTCCGTTATTATTCCGACTGCTTGCATTATTTCACCGCCCTGAAAAACCAACGTTCTGTGCTTTCATCAATATTATTTTGTCCAAAGTTTGCAAAAACTTCAATATCATGAAAACCAGCATTTCTTAAGGTTTCTTGATAAGTCTTCAAATCATAGGTTTGCTCATGATGAATTTCGCGCATAATTTTAAAAGCGTCAATTGCTTCATCATACACAAAAAACTTTAAATCATGGTCAACACTATTCTCTTGCTCACCAGGATAACTAGTCCACATAAAAATGTTTTCATCGTCGTCATCATTATTGTAGTAATAATTATCGTACAATACATTCACTTGATAGGGTGTTATCACATCAAATAAAAACTGTCCACCCACCACTAAATGATCATACACTTGTTGAATAGCTAATTTAAAATCAGATAAATTTGGTAAATAATTTAAGGCGTCTGCAAAACTAACAATGATAGGGTATTCCTTTTTCCAATCAGAAAAATCACGCATGTCAGCCTGCAACAAAGCTAAGTCAACGTTTGCATCATTAGCATGCTTTTGTGCCAATGACAGCATCTCTGGTGACAAGTCTAGCACATCAACAGTGTAGCCAAGCTGTGCTAATAAAACTGCTAACCGTCCAGCACCTCCACCTAAATCCATAATAGGTGTAGCTTTACTATTTTTTGCCACGAAATCAACCCACTCTTGATACAATTCTGAATCAAACAGTTGGTCATATTTTTCCGCAAATGTGGAGTAATTGTTGTTTATTTCATTATTCATAATTTTAATTTTAACATGGTGTCGGTCTGAACGGTTATATTATTGTTCTTACAAACTAAAAAATCGAGACAGTAGCCTCGATTTTGCTTAATTTTCTGTTAATAAATTTTCAAGATTAACATAGGGGGCATCATTCCACAAACGTTCTAGGTTGTAAAAATCGCGACCTTCTGTCGAAAATATGTGCACGATAACATCCCCTAAGTCCATAAGAACCCATTCACCTTCTTGGAAGCCTTCCATAAAGCGAACTGATCCACCCGCTTCTTGTATTTTATCTTTAACTTCTGTAGCAATAGCTTGCACCTGTCGTGTAGACGCAGCGTCTGCAATCACGAAGTAATCTGCCATTAAGCTCACTTCGCGCATATCAAGTGCAACAATATTATTTGCTTTCTTGTTATCAACCGCTTGCACGGCCGTGTTTAAAGTTTCTTGTGTATCTAATGCTGTTATTGTCATATTTTATTTTTCTTTCTTGACCCAATAATTGTATGTTTCGAGTGATTTTGGATAAATAGGTGTTTCTTTGTGGATTAAGCGTGCTAAAGTATGAACAATTTGATATTTAACACCCTGGGCTAAACTTTGGTCAGTAATTGTACGGGCTTCCTCTACCCCTTTGAAATCACGACCTAATTCTAAATAATCTGCCATAAATATAACTTGTGACAACTTATTCATACTAGCGCCTGCACCTGTTGTGTGCTCACTGACAGCAGTTAATATATCTTCATCAACAATACCTAGCTCGTTACGAATCATCTCCGCTCCAACAATACCATGCCAGACATAATTTCCCCAATTGATTAAATCTGGATCCATATGCTGAGCTTTAATAACCTTTATAAAATCATTATCTGATCGCTCTTTGGCATAATCGTGCACCAAAGCAGCAACTTCTGCCTTGTCAACATCAACATCATTGGCCTTGGCCAATTTCACTGCATAGTCTCGTACACGCAAAACATGCTGATAACGATAATCAGATAATTTTTCGGAAACTTTTGTTTCTAAATCAGTAATTGTACCATTAAAATACTTAGTCATATAAGCCTCTATACAAATCGTACTCACGAATAAACAGTGCTTCACGTTCTGGCACCAAATAATTAATACTCTGATTCATACGGATTCGCGTCCGTACTTCTGAGGCGCTGACGCTAATGCTTGGAACATCAAACCATAGCACTGGATAATCGGACGTTGTCTCTTGCCCTGAATGGACACCTGCAGCAAACGTAACAATTTGACTTAACTCATCAATGTGATCCCAAGTGGGTAACTTTCTAACTGTATTTGCACCCATGATAAAATAATATTCATTTTCTGGATGCGTATCCACAAGCTCTTTCATTGATTGGTAAGTATGGGATTCACCGCCATTACGGATTTCTAATAATTCAAGTTCAAAAAAAGGATTATCCAAAATCGCCATGTGAACCAATTGCATTCGATAAGACGGTTCAATTGCGCTAGCATGAGTAGCATCAACCGGCTGTGCATTAGGCATCCAATAAACTTTTTCAAGTCCAAGCTGTTTCCCAACACATTCTGCTAAAACCAACTGCCCAATGTGCGGTGGATTAAAGGTACCACCAAAAATTCCAATACGATGTTTGGCCTCACTTGGTTCTAGTTCTAATTGATGTTTTAGTGCTGTTGTTGATGTTCCAATCATAGCCATCTCCTCAGATTTTTGCTAGATCTAATGAAATCTTCTTATATTTGTCTTCTTTTGCTGGTAAATACAAGACAATCGTACGACCAATTGTCTGTGCAACCGTAATATCTGAATGTGCTTCAATAAAATCAGCAACTTCTTTTGCTGTTTCGTCAGCACTTTGCTGCAAACTAATTTTGACTAGCTCTCTTTTAGCCAATGCCAGAACAATTTCATCAACCCAATTCTGAGTCAATCCATTTTTCCCAACTGAAAAAATTGGCGATAACGTGTTTGCTTGTGAACGTAAATAACGTTTTTGTTTTCCTGTTAATTGCATTAAATCATTACCTTTCGAATGAGGACGCTGACGCCCTTTGGTGCCCAACCAGCTACTTTTATACCTGCCGGTACACTAATCCAACCTAAACCTGAAAAGACAATGTCACTGTCTTCAGTAATGCTGAATTCGTGTTTGATTAGATTTTGTGACTGACTTGGTGCTGGTACTAGTAGCCCACCTGCATGCCGTTCATAAAACTCATCCGCACCAATAAGCTTTGTGCGGTGTAAATTCAAGTTATTTTCAAAATAAGCCGTTATAGCACTACGCGCACCACTGATAAAATCAAAACGTGCCAGACCGCCAATAAAAATTGTTTGTTCTGGATTTAATTGATACGTTCGTGGCTTAATTTCATTTTTTGGTAGTGCAAACTTTAAGTCCTTATCAGTTAGCACATGAGCCATCTGATCGCGCTTAATAATTCCTGGCGTGTCAATTAGTTGCTGACCATCTTCCAATGGAATTTCAATTCGATCAAGTGTGGTTCCTGGAAATCTAGATGTAGTAATCAAATTTTGAATGCCTGTACGAGACTTGATAATTTGATTGATTAATGTTGATTTACCAACATTGGTAACCCCAACGACAAAGACATCACGTCCGTCACGCAAATTATCGATGGTATCTAATAAGTCGTCTAAATTTTTGGGACGTGTTGCAGATGTCAAGAAGACGTCGACAGGTTGAATACCCTGTGCTTTCAATTCAGCGCGTAGCCAATTTTTCAAACGATTCTTATTTAATAGCTTAGGTAATAAATCAACCTTGTTAGCTACTACTAAAATTGGATTATCCTTTCCAACAAAGCGAGGTAATCCAGAAATTGCTGAACCAGTTACATCAAACACATCAATAACATAAACAATCAATGCCTTCGTATCTGAGATTTGATGGAGCAAGTTAGCAAAATCATCATCAGTAAGTTCTACTGGCTGAATTTCGTTATAGTGACGTAAACGAAAACAACGTTGACAAAATAATTCTTCACTACTAATAGATTTTTTGAGGGCACTCATTGGCAAATAGCCAACCTTGTTTTTGTCTTCAACTTGCATCAAAGCTCCGCAACCAATACAGCGCAATCCTTCATTTAATTGTTCTTGAACGTATTCGTCAGTAATTTCAGTTGTCACGTAATGTTTTCTCCCATTTTAGGTGTGGATGTGCTTGAAACACAATTTTTTTTACATACTTTTCAATTCTACGGTTTAACCATGTTTGCCACATATCTGATTCAATGAGGCGTTGTACAAGTACGCTACGTACTCCCGCACCGTGTGCTGCCCAAATATCAGTCAACATTTGGTCTCCCACCATAATGACCTCTTCGCGCTTCAGATGGTGCGTACGTAACACATGTAAAATGCCGCGTGGCATTGGCTTTAACGACCAAGAAACAAACTTGACATTCAAAGGTTTAACTGCTTTTTCGACGCGTTTCGTAGTGTTATTAGAAACCACAATTAATTCAATACCACCATCCCGTAAATCTTGTAACCACTGCTTTAATTCAGGTGTTCCATCTGGGTTGTTCCACGCTAACAATGTATTATCTAAATCCGCGAGTACGGTTTTAATACCACGCGCCTTCAAATCTTCGACAGTTAAATCGTAAATTCGTTCAACCATATATGTTGGTGTAAAGTGTTCTAAGCGCATTATATCCCATCGTCCGTTTATTTTATTCTTTTCCATTATAACAAAAAAACACGTATACCGTGTTACGTGTTTGACTAATACCAATTATTAACTTGCCAATGAGCAATAGCATTAGCAACAGTTCCATAGCGAGCAGAGATATACTTCTGCATTGCTTCTAACTGAACTGCATAATTACCATGATAATCTTTTCCTGGAACATATTGCGCGTAGTAATTTTCAGACAACTGACCAATACCATAGTATGCACCGTTTTGAGCATTGACGTTTCCGCCGCTTTCATGTTGGATTAACCATTGTATGTCTGATGATGCAACCGGTGTTTCTGTTACGGCTGTAACTTGTGTTGGTTGATTACTTTCTGCAACGACCTGCGTTGGTTGCGTCTCATTCACTGTAGCAGCTACTTTTGATGCTTCGGCTGTCGTTGTTGCAGAAGATACACTAGTTACTTGCGCTGTATCTGCAGCCTTTTCTTGTGCTTCACTTGGTTGTGAATTCGCTTTAACTTCACTGTTCTCACTAGGAGTTACTACTTTTTTAGGTACTGCTTCAACTTTAGTAAGTTTAACATCCGTAAATGATGAAATGGCAGAACTAACTGCTTTGACATTCACGGTTTGATTCATACTGGCGGCTTCAGCAGGCTGGTTTTCTGTTTCAAGTTGCGTTCCCAAAACAACTAAAGATAAACCAGTTAATAGGGCACTTATTATTATTATTCTCTTCATCATGTAATCCATTGTGCCGTCAAAATATTACATGAATATTACAAATGATGATAAAAACGTGGTCTAAAAATACTTAATATACAAAACTTTGATAAACGTTTAACTAGATGTGTAATATTTAGTAATTTGGCAACCAGTTAGTTATCACAACCAGTGCAACCATTATTAAATACATTGACCAAGCCCATACAATGTGACCCAAAAATTCAGAGAAATGTTCTGAAAACGGTTGTTTTAAAGCGGATGGAATTGTTTTCATAGCTGGTAAAATAATAATATGGAAAATGATCCAAATCACAATACCGTACACGCTACCTTGTCCAAACGTAACAATAGGGAAATATTGATCAAGCAAAACTAACAATACACCAAAGGCAATCGAAAAAGAAAAGTGCATGATTAGTGCTACATAGTGCACTTTTTGATCAGTAGCATAATAAAAATAGGCATGCGTCCATTTTCGTGGTATACCCATTTGTTGCAGCAACCGCTGTGGCGGATTAGTTTCATCACGTTCTTGTGTTCTTGGTGGCAAGATCGCTTCCCAGCCGATTTTAACCATTCCAGAAATAACCCCTGCAATCGTTCCGATTACAATGACAGCCAACAAAAATTTCAACATAAATTTCTCCCTTACGAACTAAAATAATTCACTTTTTATACTACACGTTATTTTTATATTACAAAAGAGCAACGCTCATAAGAAGGTCGCTCTTTTGTTCAAACTATTAAGCATTAATCACTGTGAAACGCTTTTTTTCCGCACTTGGTTTAATAATTTCTGACACGATCGCTTTGGCCATCGTACCACTGTTTGTAACAGATTCGTTATCCTCACTAAAAAGCAGATAGTCTGTTCCTAACTTATATTGGGTTGTTTCGCCGGCTTGGAAAGTAATACCAGGTGATACACCTGTCCAATTGACATTATCAATATTTCGTAAAAAGTCTAGTTCTTTTTTCTGATTATCTGGTATTGATACCCAAGAGGCAGCATCTGGTAATTTTTTTAAATCCTCTAATAGTAGATGTTTATCATCCCCAGTTATCAAGCTACCTGCGCCTAAAATAAAGATTAAACGTGGAACAGTTGTTTCTCGAAGCAGTCCAATAAGATGGGCTGCCAAGTCAATATGTCGATATGCCATCGCAGGAACTGTAGCAAATGCATTAATAATTACATCAAACTGTAACAATTCTTCTTTAGTCAATGCAAACGCATCTTTTTCAAAGACTTTTGCATCCTGACCAAGTGTTTTATGCGCTTTGGCGGTAGATCTTACAATTGCGGTAACATCAAATCCTTGATCGACAGCCTCTTGATATACTGCAGAACCGGCCATACCTGTTGCGCCAATAACGCCAATTTTAATTGCCATGTTTGCCTTCTTTCTTAATACTAATCATTTAAAGATTTTAAAGCGTACATCATCCGTCATGTATTCTTTAGTACCTGCTGGTGCTTCAATTGATCCAAATGGCATCTGACTACGTAAGTTCCATGATTTAGGTATATCAAATGCTGAATGTACGTCGTCATCTATCAAAGGATTATAGTGTTGTAGGCTAGCACCAATTTCATTTGCTGCCAAGGCTTGCCAAACATTAATCTGGGCCATACCATTTGCTTGATCAGCCCAAATTGGAAAGTTTTCCGCATATAAAGAAAGCTGTTCTTGATATTGCTGAACAATATCATCATCCGTGAAGAACAGGATTGTCCCAACGCCAGCTTTGAAACTATCAACTTTTTGACGAGTTACTTTGTAACTTTCTTCATCAGGAACTTCTGACTTTAATCTTTCAGCAACTATTTCCCATAATTTGTCAGATGATTCACCAAATAAAATAGCGGCTCTGACCGTTTGGTTGTTAAAAGAACTTGGTGATTCTTTAATTGCTAACTGAATTAATTCGCTAATCTCCTCATTATTATCAGATACATTCTTGCCTAATGCATAAATCGATCGCCTTTTCTTAATTGTTTCAATATAATCTTGATTAGCCACGTGTGACACCTCTTTCATTTTGTAGTATACTTTTACTTATAGACTGTAACAATATTTGTTACAGGTAAATCATACTATGGATAATGAAAATTTGTCAAGAAAAAAATATCGAAAAGATACTAGAAAGTGAACATACCCATGAAATACTCTACTAAGTTAAGCGATGCTATACATATTCTAACTTATATCGTCATTAATCAAGGTACCGACCTATCAAGCACGCAAATTGCTAAGAGTGTCAACTCTAACCCTGTGGTTATTCGACGAATTATGTCACAGCTCAAAAATGACGGTTGTTTATTATCAAGTAATGGCCGTGCAGATCCAAAATTATCTCGTCCAGCCGACACAATTAGTTTATTAGATATTTATCGCGCTGTGGAAGAAGACACCTCATTTCTCAAAATTGACACCAAAACAAATCAGAATTGTAATATTGGCAGTCACATTCAGACAACTTTGGATAAATACTATAATCAAGTGCAAGAAGCTGCCGAAAAAGAAATGAATAAAATTAAATTAGCCGATATCATCAAGGAAATTCAAACAGACAATTAAATCAAAAAGCCAAAGATCAATATGACCTTTGACTTTTCACTATATATACAGAAAGCTTATGCTGACACAGCATTCCCATTATTATCAAATTGGTAAACTTTTCCTTGAGCACTTATTAAAGCACTATCTTTTGTTTGAACACCCGTGACTTCATCAAAATGTTGTAAACTGTCGTCAACTGCTTTAAAACCTTTGATAAGTTGGTAATTAGCATCTGTTAAATACCAATTACCTTGATACTCGAAATAATCATTTTTTACAGCGACACCTTGTGTTGCATTGAAATAATAACTAAAGTTAGTATCTGGATCCACAACGATAGCATTTTTCACTTGTTCACCGTTTTGATCGAAGTATCTTAGTACACCATTTTCCAATACAAATCCTGTTTTCGCACGACCGTTATCATCTAACAACATATATTTACCATCTGCTAATTGATAATACTGATTTGTGATCAAATTTCCTGTGTTATCAAAAGCATAGGTAATGCCGTTAATCTTCTGAACACCAGTTACTAGGCGACCATCAGCGACACTTGTATAGAAGGTATCACCATTAGCATCAATGAATTCACCTTTACTTTGATGACCATCATTATAGAAATATTGTTTTTTACCATTAATTGTTTGGAAACCAGTAACAGCATGTCCACTACCGTCAAAATAGAACCATTGATTCTTACTGTTTTGCACATAACGTAGGATAGCTAAGTTACCACTACCTGGTTCAAAGTAATACTTATAACCATCAGTGCCAACCACAAACTTATCCTTAACCTGCACACCATTTTGATCAAAATACTGTTGATGTCCATCAATCGTTGTAAACCCTGATTTAAGCATTACACCAGCATCATCAAAGTAATACGCATTGCCATTTTGATCAGTTATATATTGGTCAAAGACTTGATGACCTTTCTTATCAAAATAAACAATTGTGCCATCCTCGTTTTGTAAGAAGCTATTAACCAGTTCGATACCATTAGGTAAAAAGAAGTAAGTATGATTATTAATATTTTGCAAACCTGTTACTAGATGACCTGTTTTATCAAAATAGTAATAGTTATCATCGTCATCTTGAATAAATGCATTTTGGGCACGATAACCACTTAATGTATAATAAATAATTCCCTTATCATCGTGTGTAAAGCCAGTTTCTGACAAATCATTAGTTAACTGTTTTGGTAAGTAGTCACCATCCTCAGTGTTTGAAACGACCTTAAAGTACTTATTAGAACCCATATCTTTCAATACGTATCCAGCACCTTTACCTTGGATGTTAGAACCATTGAAGTACTTAGCGGCCCACTCAGTAATTTTTACACTGCCATCAATTGGCACACCAGTTGAAATTTGATTCGTTTCAAATAGGGATGGATACAGTGCCTGTAAATCTTCTAAGAAAGCACCACCATACATTGTTTGGTAAGTACCACCACCGCGACTTTGAACAACATATAAGGCATTGTCAATATCAGAATCTGTATTGTCATCCCCATAAGCGTTTGTCCTTGTTACAGTAGCTAATTCTTGCTCTGGCAAATTATAAATTTGATCTGGCACCCAATCAGCAATTGCTTGAATACCGCTAGCATGTAAAGCTTTAATAGCATCGCGCAACTGATCAGCAGTTCCATACTTTGTCGGTGTGCCATAACCTAAGTCATAACGATCCGTGAATGCATACCCGTTTTGAATGATTGAATCTAAGAAACTTGTATCTGTACTTGAACGATATTGTGGTGCTAACTGGAAACTTGTCACACCCCATTGCTTAAATTGATCCGCATTCTGAGCGATGACTACGTTTGTATATTCACTGCTTTCCGTAGCAAATGCCTGGAAGTTTGAGAAACCTTCGTAGATGACCTGAGAATCAAGAGCAGCGTTTGAATGGAATACTTTATCACTCGTGTTCGTTGTTGTGTCAGAAGCTGTTCGTGCATCTTGATCCTGTTGCGCCCCAACCGGAACCCAAACAGCCAAATATCCAGAAACTTGCGGATTTTGTACACCATAAATTGAGTCACTAGTAAAAATCAAATCACCATTATCATCTGTGTATTCTACCGGTGCATTGTCATCAGTATCATAATAAGATAATCCATCGGCAGTTGTTGCTAGTAAAGGACGATACGCTTGATTTTTATGAGCTGCACCCATATGCAAGGTAACTGTATCACCTTCATCTAACTGTAACGATGCATTGTTGCTTACAATAACACCAATACCCTCAGTTCTTGTTTCTGCCGTGCCAGTATCAGTGGCCGTCATCGCATCTTTACCATAACGAACGCTAGTTAGGACATCATTATTATCAACTGACATTGATTGTCCACCAGCAACATACTGTATTCTTGCTTGTAATAAAGTGTTAATCGCATCATAATATGGTGACTTCGTTGCCATATATTGACCATCGTCTGTGTACAAATCACCATAGTACACACGTGGCACTGTGTCTTTATTCGTTAATAACATCGCATAAGCACTAGCCATATTGTATTGCGTATATTTTTTATCTGCTAGTTTTTCATCTTCATTATAAACTTTAAAGGCTGCTGCCAATTGTTCTGTCGTTGGTGCTAGACTATTTTCAACATCTGGATACAAATCTGAAACAATTTGTGCAATAACTGTTTGCACTTCACTATCGTGGGCACGTACAAAACTATAGTTAGGAATTGCTTCGTTTTCTGTACTGTCATTAGATCGATCAACCATATAATAATCCACAAAACGTTGCATTGTACCACGTATGTCAGATGATTTTGTCAATGACCAAATCAACTGAGTGTGCATATAATCATCCATTGTTAATTGATCACTGCCTTGATCCGTTACATACAGCGGATCATTATGACTCCAATCTTCCAAAATTGAAAGATGTTGATTGGCAGTAGCATCATTTTGATCAACACCGTAAGCTAGTTTGAAATAATCGGCAGCAATTTGTAACAAATCAGCATCGACATTATCCACCGCATCAACACGAATTCCGTCGAAATTAGCATCGGCATCATTCGCTGTAATCGTACCAAAATTCATTAAATAATATAACCAGTTTAATTGTTCTGCTTGTACTACGGGATTTGAGTTGTCGACATCATTTGCTAGTAATAATTCGAATCCGCCTTTTGAGTTATCTAAATCATAGGCTTGTTCACCGGTTTGGTTTGTAGGTGTGCGGTTGAGTAATCTAAAGTTCGAGTTAGCATCGGGTGTCAGCGGACTGTTAACATAAGTTAATGCGCCATTTTGTAAATGATCATTACTCATATCTTCACTAGTCTCATTCCACTGTGGTTGCGTAACAATGAAAGCCGCCATTGCATCCTTTAGCCATTCTGTACTTTGTTGCGCACTAATCTTCATTTCAATTGATTTTTGAACATAGTTACTGGCTTCATTTAATAAGCTTTGGCTATCCTCAGTTTCAAAACTGTCCGCATTACTAATGAATCCTAAATCGGCCATGTAGTTTAAATAATTGACCTGTGTTTTCTTATCTGGCCACCACACTGATAATATTGGCCTAAAATCAGTATCTGTAGAAGGTTCCCAGTCTGTTCCGTTACGTAAAATATCTGTTGGACGATACCATGAACTAGCTGTTAAATAGCCATCAATATTCTCAAAGTCCTCGGCATCCGTACCGTGGGCTGCATTATGTTCGCTATAATCCGTGTTTTGTGTCGTCAAACCTTCTTTTATTTCAGAAGTTGTGTTAGAAACTTCTTGTCCCGTGTTCTGATCAAATGTCATTATTTGACCATCAATCACACCAGAGAAACCTTTTTTTAGTTGACCAAGATTATCAAAATAATAATTTTTACCCTCAATATTCTTAATACCAGTAGCAGCGTGTCCTTTATCATCAAAGTAATACGTTGTACCATTTTCAGATTGATAATATTGATTAAAAATCTGTTGTCCTTCATTGTTAAAAGCAACTATCTTCCCATCAATACTTTGCAGCCCAATTAACTCATCACCTGAATCCTTATCAAAATAATATGTTTGATTATCAATTGTGACGTACTGTCCTTTGACTTGTTTACCATCCTCATCAAAATATTGAATATTGTTGTCTATTGTTGATAAACCTTTAGCATTTCTGCCATCATCAAAGTAGTAATACCAACTACCGTCTTTTTCAACGTACTTGCCGCTAACTTGCTGTACTTCTTCTGTAGTCTTTTCAGCAGAACCACTATTAGTTGAAACGGCTACTGATCCGGAATTTTCGTTAGTATCATTGGTTGGAGCGACTTCATTTTGTTTGTTATCGACTTTGTCATTATCAAGCGTATGATCATCTGCCTGTTTTTCTGTCACATTGGTATCAGCAGATTGTGTTTTGTCGTTTGCAGCTGTTGTTGTTACATCGTCACTGGTAGCTGCAGGCTGTACTTTGTCATTTTCTTCTGTAACTGTAGTAGTATCCGTTGCATTATTTGAAGTAGATTGAACGTTATTAGCGCTCACCTCAGGCACACTGCTGTCTCCCAAAACACTTGGTGTTGCTAAAGCAAATGACGCGGTCAGTGCAAAAGTACAAACCCCACCAACTACCCAAATTTTCCCAACTTTATAAAGTTTTTTCCGCATTACTTTTTCTGTAAATGGCATAAGTTTTCTCCTTATATATTCTCTTCTATTACATTGAAAAATTATAACTTAATTTATTTGTAAAAACAGTAAAAATTTCAACACATAATCGACATATTTAAAAAAAACATTGTAAAAACAAGCAATTAGAGAATTATATTAATATTACAAACATTAATTTTTTATAAAAAAAAACATTATTAACTTATCTGGTGATAAGTTAACAATGTTAATTATTATTAATCATTCATTGATTATATTGATTATAAAGTAATAAAAAAATAAAACAAAAACTCATAAGATAAATGATATATAAAAAATATTTAATAAAAATAGTATTTTATATATCCATCATGTGTTCAATAATAAATATAAAGCAATTAAAATCAAACATTATTATTATTTATCACATTATATTTTAATTTTTTATATAATTTATACATTATAAGCAACATACCTAATATAAGGGATTCCACTACTGATGCAAAATCTCGGTGCACATTTGTCTTAGGAAGCTGTAACCCATTATCTTTGAATTGATTCATTTTCTGTTTTTCAAGATTGTTTTGAGAAACTAAAGCATCGGTATCGGTAGTTTGGTTTATGCAGGAAACATCACTAGAGTTATCTTTTGCCACTAAATTATTCAGCTGCGAAGTTTTTCCCTCATTATGGTTTTGCTCACTTTTGTGGGAGTCTATTCTCTCTTCAATGTTAGCGGATAAATTATTTCCATTTGATTGGCCAACTGGAAACGTGCTGTGATCAACTTGATAATAATCCTCCATTTTTTGATTAGGTACGTTATCTGAAAGCCGCTCTTCTTGAACCTGACTGCTATTTTTAATAGAAGAGTACTCTTCTTTAACTATCATTTCCTCCATAGCATCACCGCTTATTTTGAAAGTGCTTAGGGTATTACCTTTAAAGTTCTCCGTACTGTCTCGCACGTTTTTATTATCAATACTGTCTGTAACATCTTTGCTCTCAATACTATTTGAGACCTCTTGATTATCTACTAAAATGTTCTTGCCATCGATTCCGTTTATTCCATCTTTGCCGTCTAAACCATTTTGTCCGTCTTTACCATTTACGCCATCTTTACCGTCTAAACCATTCTTGCCATCAATGCCATTTACACCATCTTTGCCGTCTAAACCATTTTTGCCATCAAGGCCATTTACGCCATCTCTGCCGTCGACACCATCTTTGCCATCAATGCCATTTACGCTATCTTTGCCGTCAACTCCATTTTTGCCATCGACACCATTTTTGCCATCAATGCCATTTACGCCATCTTTGCCGTCAACTCCATTTTTGCCATCAATGCCATTTACGCCATCTTTGCCGTCAATGCCATTTACGCCATCTTTGCCGTCAATGCCATTTACGCCATCTTTGCCGTCAACTCCATTTTTGCCATCAAGGCCATTCACGCCATCTTTGCCGTCAACTCCATTTTTGCCATCAAGGCCACTTACACCATCTTTACCGTCTAAACCATTTTTGCCATCAAGGCCATTCACGCCATCTTTGCCGTCAACTCCATTTTTGCCATCAATGCCACTTACACCATCTTTACCGTCTAAACCATTTTTGCCATCAAGGCCATTTACGCCATTTTTGCCGTCAACTCCATTTTTGCCATCAAGGCCATTCACGCCATCTTTGCCGTCGACTCCATTTTTCCCATCAAGGCCACTTACACCATCTTTACCATCTAAACCATTTTTGCCATCAATTCCATTTACGCCATCTTTGCCGTCGACTCCATTTTTCCCATCAAGGCCACTTACACCATCTTTGCCGTCTAAACCATTTTTACCATCAATGCCATTTACACCATCTTTGCCGTCTAAACCATTTTTACCATCAATGCCATTTACACCATCTTTGCCGTCTAAACCATTTTTACCATCAATGCCATTTACGCCATCTTTGCCGTCTAAACCATTTTTACCATCAATGCCATTTACGCCATTTTTGCCGTCAATGCCATTCACACCATCTTTACCGTCTAAACCATTTTTGCCATCAATGCCATCTTTGCCGTCGACACCATTCTTGCCATCTGAACCGTTCTTGCCATCAACAGTATAAGTATAAATCACCCAAACATTCTGTTTTGGATTAGAAATACTTTTTTGCTCAACAAATACACCGCCATTACCATCGGCAGTATAAGTATAGTGTAATAATCCGTCATTAGAATCGGTAATGCCTGCTACTTCTTGATTAAGTGTTTCTGGAATCTCATATGTTGCTATATCTCCGTCTGAATTGTTACTAATGAAATTACCGACCTCATCGTAATAAGATTGACCACTAGTTCCTTTAATAATCTGTGTTGGCTGTAATTCTTTACCATTTATCCTCTTAAGAACATAGTGAACTGTGACTTCGGATTGATTTTTTACACTTGATGCCATCAAAGTTGGGCTTGCCGCTGCACCATACCCCTTCTGCCCATTTTCAGGTGTTGGTATATCATTTAATACTTCATTTCCCTGATAAACTTCGTCGTTTGAATCAGTAATTTCTGCTACTAACGGTTGAATATTATTGTTTTTTTCGTACGTTATAGTGTTTAAATGATAAGCAACAGTAACTGGATCCATCTTTTCCGGCTTTTTCAAAAATGCTAGTTCATCAGAATTCATATTATGATTCTCATGCCACCAACGCGCATTTTTATTCATCGGAACCGCACCAATATATAATGTTGGTTTATCTGTTGTGAAATCTGTAAAAGATACACCCTCTTCGATAGCATAGTGTTGCGGGTTGGTATCCTCATCCCAATTTGGAGATTGAAAATCAGCACTTGTATTTACATAAGCAAGCCCATTAGGGGCATTGTCTACAATGCCCTCAGCGCTGATATAATCTAAGCCAATTGTTGATTGCTCATTAATAATAGCTGTTTTGGCATCATTCGTTTGAACATACTCTTTGCGATTACCATTCCAGTTATCCCACTCTGGGCCTGCGAAATTTGTCGAACTTAAGGATCCAGACAAAAAATATACTTTAGGTTCCTCATTTGAACCAGGAACCTTAGAAATCGGTACAACTTCATGACTATCACTATAAGTAAACCAGAAAGTTGTTTGCCAATTTAGATTCGTTGCCCATACGTTATCAACCGCATTGCTACTGATAGCTAAATGCGGAATGCCAGACTCCTTATAATTGTTGCTGTCATTCCAATTACCATTTTGTAATTGGAAATCATGGAAAATTTCGTGAAAGTCGACACTTCGCTTATTACCATCAGCATCCTCGATACTTCCAGAACTGGACCACGTTTTTTCGATTGTTGCATTCAATACCTGTGGTCCTGTATACTCCCATACTTTTGTACTATCACTGAGGTTTGAATGTGAACCAATGCCCGTGTATACTTCACTGGGTTCTATATTCGATGTTGGGTTGCTCTCATCTGCGGGTTTTGAAGTATCGAAATTCAAAGCCTGTTTAGCAGCTGATGTTGCAATCTGTGTTTTGCCATCCTTATTTTGCTGTTTTCCCTTATGTAAAGCTGATTCGTATTCTTCAATATGTTGATTAAATTGTTGATTATTTTGCTGTTGTGTCTTTTCAGCATTCTGTAGTTCAGAAATTTGCTGTGCATAGTCACTTGCAATATCGTTTTTGACCTTAGCAATATCCTCCGTATTCTCAGAATCGCTCACTATATTACTTCGGGTAGGTTCCTGTGTAACAGTAACCCCCACACTTTCAGCCGATTCAACAGCACTGACGATTTCCGTATCATCTACCGCCAGAGATGTCTGATTGTCTGGTACAAGAGCGACATCTTTATCATTTTGAACCAAACTGCTTTGCTCTGTAGAATTTCCATCATCAGCACTGACAACTGTTATAGCTGCATTAAACAACGTAACAGCAACAGTTGCCGTTATCCATAATTTTCCTGACTTATATAATTTATACCGATCTTTTCTATTTCCCATATGCTCCCCCGAGTAATTATTGTAAGTGTTCATTATATCATTTTGATAAACGTTAAACAATAATTGTATAACTTTGTCAAACGCTTAAATAAAAAAAATATCCTTGATTTCTTTATCAAGTCCTTTAGCAATTTTTTTAGCCGTTGGTGGCGATGGATGCTTCTTATTATTTAAATATTCTGTCATTAATGAATAATTGACACCTATTCTTTTGGAAAAAATCGCAATGCTTTCCCCGCGTATTGCGATTTCCTTTCTAATTGAAGTAGCATCTCGAAATTGTAGTGTTAGTGACATTTATCTTCCCCATTTTTTATCATAGTGTCATTATATAGGCGTTGTATCACATTGTCAAACGTTTTATATTCTGTTTTGCAACTCATTGTGTTTATGTTTGTTTTTCATTTGTATATAATAAAAGTAAACAATTAACAGGAGGGTTTGCATATATGGTAACAAAAGAACAGTTCGGCCAAAAAATTAAACATATTAGAGAAAAAAAGCATTATACTGTTCGTCAAGCTGCCCTACAAGGTAATTTTTCATCTGCTTATTTATCCCAGATTGAAAATGGCAATAAAAACATTCCCAAAGTTGAAACACTTTATCGAATTGCTAAAGGATTGAGAATATCAAAAGATGAAATATTACATATTGCCGGAATTACTTCCCATACTTCACCTAAACACCCGAACAGTGTAGATCTTGGCAAACAATTTGCCGATGATGATTTACTCTTGTCTTTTGAAGGAAAACCTTTATCCCCAGAATATCGCGAAGCAATTTTGTCCATACTCCGCACCTTGCCAGATGCTGATGAAAAAACAAAAAAGGATTAATTTTTAGTGTACATAGATAATAGAATTTCAAACTATCTTGAACAAATCGTACAAAAAAATGGTTTGACATTAATACATATTGATGGCACAGAACTTGACCCAGATGTGGCCAATGGTCGCAAAAGAGCTATCATCATCAACAACAATTACAAAACAAATTTCAGCTACTATTTTAGAATTTCGCATGAAATATCTCATTTAATTTATACAAGAAGCAATGATACTTACGCGTTTTCTCCGCTTTCAAAATTATCCGATGAAACGGAAGCTAATCTACATGCTATTCAAATTTTAGTAGATTTTTATTTCTCAGAAATTCCCTTAAAACAAGAACGTTGGGATCGGCGGTTTCACTTTATTGAAGCCTTTGGTCTTGGTCAAATAACGCATCTTGTTGAAAAAATATTAGCATAAAAAAAGTGCCACCAATTAATTGATGACACTTTTTTGTGTTATTAACTAAATTAGGTTAGCTTTTAATCAGCTCTCCAGAATTTGCGTCATAATATTTTTGGCTACCGTCAGCTTGTGTTACTGCGGCTCCCTTAACTTGATGACCATTGGCATCAAAATATAGTTGTTGTCCATTTATATTCTGTGCACCAGTTACAGCAACACCATTAGCACCAAAGTATGCCCATGATCCATCTGATATACGTTCAAAGCGATTCGTCACCATTTCACCAGAATCTGCATCGTAGTAATGCATCTTCCCATCAGTAGCCGTGTATTCACGACCCTTAACTTGGTTACCATTGCTTTCAAAGAACAAATGTTGACCATTAATGACTTGTGCTCCGGTTACGAAGTTACCTTTTTTATTAAAGTATGCCCATGATCCATTTGATAACTTTTCAAAACGATTAGTGATCATTTCACCAGAGTTAGCATCATAGTAATAAACTTTTCCCTTTTTATCAGTCGCTTCCTTACCTTTAATCTGTTTTCCGTCAGCATCAAAGAACAATTTTTGCCCACTAATTGTCTGTGCACCAGTTACAGCGATACCGTCAGCACCAAAGTATGACCATGTACCATCTGTATTTTCACCAAAGCGGTTCGTCACCATATCACCAGAATCAGTATCAAAATAGCGTAGCTTTCCATTTGCATCTTTCACGGAAGTCCCTTTGACCTGAATACCGTTCTTATCAAAGTATTGGATATGCTTCTGCCCATCAACAGTTACTGTTGTTAAGCCAGCATTAGCCATAACACCATTTTTGTCAAAGTAACGCCAAGTCTTATTAGCTAACATATAGTACCCATCAATTGCTTGTTTGCCATATTGATTGAAATAATACACATTTCCTTTACTATCTTCTAAGATAGCATCTTGTAATTCAATACCATTGGGCAAGAAATAATAAGTATTGTCATTAACCGTTTGGAAACCGTATGTCATATAACCATTCTTGTCAAAGTAATACCAATTAGATTTGTCATCTTGAATAAATGTATCTTTTGCCTGGTATCCACTTGTAGAATAATATGTCATCCCACCATCAGTTGAAACAAATCCAGTGTTTGATTCTTCATTCGTCAATTGTTTTGGTAAAAATACACTGCTATTGCTTGATGTGCTTACCTTGAAGTACTCATTTGTGGCCCAGTCCTTAAGGACATAGTAAGCCCCACGACCTTGAATGTTAGTACCGTTAAAGTACTTAGCGGACCATTCTTTTATCTTTTCACTAGGATCCATTGGTACACCTGTTGAAATTTGTTTCTTTTCGAATAGAGCCGGGTACAATTTCTTGATTTCATCAAGGAACTCTCCACCATATAGTGCCTGATATTCTCCGCCACCAACGGTTTGTGAAGCATACAATGTTTTATTAATTACAGAATCTTGATTATAGATTCCCGAGTTGTTAACACGTTGTACCGCAACCACTTCTTTACCTGTCAAATTATAAATCTGATCTGGTACCCAATCTGCCATTGCTTTGATACCTGTCGCATGCAAAGCTTTAATAGCTGTACGGAGTTGATCTACAGTACCATACTTTGTTGGTGTATTGAATCCAAGGTCATAACGATCAGTAAATGCATAACCATTTTGAATAATTGAATCTAAGAAACTATTATCCGTACTTGAACGATATTGTGGTGGAAACTCGAAGTTTGTAATTCCCCAACTCTTGTATAAATCAGTATTGTTTGCAATTTGTACATTAGCATATTCAGCTTCTGTGGTTGGTGTAGATTGGAAGTTAGAGAAACTTTCATAAATAACTTGAGAATCAAGCGCAGCATTTGAATGCAATGTTTGCCCATCAGTAGTTGTAGCTGTACTACTTTCAGTTCGCGCATCTTGAGTATCTGAAGCACCAACCGGTACCCAGACCGCCAAGTATCCAGAAACTTGTGGATTTGCTGTACCCACAATATCTGAACTATTGAAAATAAGTTGCCCATTACTATTTGTATATCTTATTAAGTTTTGTGAAACATCACTATCAGATACATAAGTAGCTATGCCATCTTTAGTTGTTAACAAAGCAGGACGATATGCTTGGTTCTTATGTGCTATACCCATATCAACAACTACTTGATCTGTATTGCTTAACTTCAAATCTGGGTTATTACTTTCAATTACTGCGATACCTTGCGTACGCGTTTCATTTGTCCCTGCATCGGTAGCAGTCATCGCACCATTACCATAACGGACTGATGTCAAAATGCCTCGATAACTATCAGCAGCCATACTACTATCACCTTGCATATATTTCATAGACATTGCTTGTCCGCCAGAAACATACTTGATACGAGACTTCAGCAAAGTATCAATTGCATCGTAATAAAGTGACTTTGTTGCCATGTATTGACCATCATCTGTATACATATCACCATAGTACACACGTGGCACTGTATCTTTATTCGTTAGTATTGTGGCGTAAGTACTTGGAATGTTATATTGTGTGAATTCTTTATCCGTTTTCAATTGATCAGCATTATAAATTTTAAATGCTTCTGTTAATTGGTCTATCGTTGGTGATAAGCCATCAGAATCCGGATCAATTCGTTGTTTAATAATTTCAGCAATAACTGTTTGTACTTCACTATCATGTGCACGAACAAAAGAATAATTTGGTTGTGCAGTATTCTCTGTCGAATCGTTTGTACGATTAACTAAACTATTTGTCAAGAATGGCTCTAAACCACTTCTTTTATTACCGTATTGATCCACTGGTGGCATAGTGAGTGAGTATTTTAATGACAAACGCAATTTATTATCCATTGATAATTGATTATTGCCGTTGTCTTTCACATATTCAGCATCATTGTCACTCCAGTCTTCAAGAATGGAAACATGTTGATTCGAAATTGTATCACTCTTATCGACACCATATGCTGCCTTGAAATAATCAGCTGCAATTTGCAATAAGTCAGCATCAACGTTATCAACAGCATCTACTCGAATACTATCAAAGTTAGCATCTGCATCATTATTAGTAATTGATCCAAAATTTAACAAATAATACATCCAATTTAATTGTTCTGCTTGAACAACTGGGTTTGAATTATCCACATCATTGGCCAAGAGGAAGTCATAACCACCTTGAGTTGGATCTGTCGTATACAAAGGCGTGCCTGTTTGATTTGTTGGTGTGCGATTAAGTAATCGATAATCAGAATTTGCATCTGGTGTTTTATCACTATTGACATACAACAATGCACCACCTTGCAAATGATCAGTTCCTTTTGATTCACTAGCAATATTCCAATTTGATTGGCTATCAACAAATTTTGAAATGTCATCCTTGAGCCATTGTGTTTGGCCTTCTTGACTAATTTTTTCTTCAATCTTCACTTGAATGTTTTGTGCTGCTTTATTCAAGGCTTCTTGACTGTCATCTGAAGTATAAACAGTTTCCGTTTCAGTGGTATCTAAATACTTCATCGCATTCAAATAATTTACTTGTGTTGCCTTATCTGGCCACCAAGTCATTAACAATGGTCGTAAATCATCATCCTTTGATGATTCCCAGTTTTGGCCATTGACAAGTATGTCCTTTGGCCTGTACCAACTGTCGGCTGTTAGGTACCCGTCAACATTTGTATAACTATCAGAAGATGTACCAACTGAGGCATTATGCTCCGTATAATTATTATTCTCACTAGTCAATCCTTCTAAAAATTGATAGTCATTTGTATCAGCTAATGCGCCAGTCTCTTTATCAAAATAAAGTACCTTACCATCAATTACGGTAGCAAAGTTCTTTTTAACTTGACCATCATCATCGTAATAATATGTTTTGCCATCAATCGTTTTCAGGTTCTTTGAACTGGCTTCTAATGCTGCAGTAGTATCGGTCGTCTTCGAATTGTTATCAATCGTTTGACTTTTTTGTGCCGATGAACTCACATTTTTATCGCTTGTCGCATCTGAATTATTATTATCAGATGTGCCGACTGTTGTGGCAACCTTATCGTTCGTTGATGTATTGGCTGTCGTGGCTGCCTTATCATTCGTTGATGTGTCGGCTGTTGTGGCTGCCTTATCGTTCGTTGATGTGTCGGCTGTTGTGGCTGCCTTATCATTCGTTGATGTATTGGCTGTCGTGGCTGCCTTATCATTCGTTGATGTGTCGGCTGTTGTGGCTGCCTTATCATTCGTTGATGTGTCGGCTGTTGTGGCTGCCTTATCATTCGTTGATGTGTCGGCTGTCGTGGCTGCCTTATCATTCGTTGATGTATTGGCTGTTGTGGCTGCCTTATCATTCGTTGATGTATTGGCTGTCGTGGCTGCCTTATCATTCGTTGATGTATTGGCTGTCGTGGCTGCCTTATCGTTCGTTGTAATTGATTTGTCAGTCGTAGTCGCATCTGAATTCGATTGATCGACTGCCGTGGCTACTACTACCCCATTGTTTTGTGAAACATCAGCTTGTGCTTGTTGAATAAAACTGGTAACACCAATTAATGAAACACTCCCTGCAATGACTAACATTTTTCCAGATTTATACATCTTTTTCCGGAAAACGCTTGTTACATTTCTATTTCTCATTTACTTCTTCCCTTCATTCTTTCCCTTCCTGACACAAATGACTATTCTCTGAGTAAAACGGTTATTTGTGTTTGTGAGATCATAAACATTTGTGACTAAGAATGTTTTGTCAGCAATTGTTTTTACAAACGTTAATCATTAAAACTAACTATTTTAATATATAATGAAACAAATATTTAAAATAAATTATGCAGAATTGAATAATTAGAAATCATTAAGGTTATTCTAATATATAATAAGTCACTGTTTTTAAATAAAATATAAAAAGTTAAATAATTATAGGTTACTAAGAATATGAATAATAAAAAAGGATCTGTTATCAAAGAAATTAGGAAGATACGAGGAATATCTCAACAACGGTTGGGTGTTTTAATTGGCTCACAATCAATGGTATCTAGAATAGAGAATAATAAGACAGAACCAACTGATCGCACAGTACTTTTGTTGTGTAACGCCCTAAACATTTCATTTGAAGAATATTTTTCGGCTGTTTTTGGAAAAAAAAAAACAACTTAAAAACCCTGACAACTGTTTTAAATCAATATTATCAAGGCAATGATCGTCAAAAATTGAATCAATTAACACAAGTATTACAAAATGATACAATCAAGAATCCTAACGACCCATTCATGCGTCATTATTATTTAATGTCGCTATCTACTTTGTATCACTTAGATTTCCTGGTTGCATCAATCGACGATCAGAATGAATTGATTGATTACTTTTTTAATATTAGTTACTGGCAGTTTTATGACTTATGTTTATTGGCGAATGTAGTTAACATGATACATGTTGAAAGAAGCACACCTTACATATCTGACATACTGAAACAGTACGCTACGAATAATATGCCAATGGCATCCGTTGAAACTGTGAGCAAACTATTGATTAATGCTTTGGAAACAAGTATTATACAAAAAAAAGATGACTTCACTAGATACCTATTAGATAAAATTAAAAAATATAAATTTAACACCGATGACTTTAAGTTTCAAACGTGGCTACTATTTTGGACTGGGGTGTTTGAGAATAATAATAACAAAATTAGGCACGCCTATAGTATTGCTACGTACCTACATCAAAATATTACTTTAGAAAATTTTGATAAGTTTTTAAAAATTACTCAAACACCAAGTCCTTTTTTTGAAGACACAAAAAAAGACACGCCTAAAAGTTAAACTCTTAGATGTATCTTTTATTAACTAATTATTATAAATCTTGTTGGAAATCCATTGGTGTATAAAGTTTCAATAGTTTGCTAAACACAAATTGTGCAATGAATCCTGCAATGATAGGAATAACCAACCATGCCAGAACTGCAATCGCTGGATTAATGAAGTGATTCATAACTGTTGAAGGTACAGTAGAATCTTTGACCATTGATTGGATTGGTGATACCAATCCAATATAACCAAATCCAGCTGTTGTTGGTGTACCCTGGATATTAAACAACGCAACTGGAATACCAGAAATCGCGGCAGCTAACAAGAATGATAGCATCGTCACCGGCTTTGCAAATACTGATGGCATCATACCTTTCATGGCACCTAATGCAATAGCAACTGTTACACCTGGCTTATTGACTTTCCATGAATTAATCAATAACACAATGGTTGTAGCAACAACACCCATGGCAGCCGCACCAGATCCAATTCCTGATAGACTAATTGCCAAAGCAATTCCAACAGTTGAAACTGGTGTAATAATAATAATAGCAAAAGCCATTGCAATTAACATTGCCATAGGTACAGGGGCTAATTTAGTAAATGTTTCAACTAATTGACCAATCCAAGTAGTAACATCCCCGACATAGGGCGCAATCATTTTACCGATCAAACCAACGCCACCACCGACAAGAATAGGACTTAAAATAATAGCAACTGATCCAAATCCTTTTAGGTAACGAGCAACAAGCCAAGTAATGAAAACCGCAATAGCGGAAACGATCATTGCATTGATCACATCACCAGCACCAGATGCTATATAAACATTAGCAGGTGCTACGGAGTTGAGGCCAGTCACTGGATTAAGCCACCCCTTAGGTGCAACAGCCCACTTGATTGATCCAGAAGCTACGGCTGTTGCTATCGCAACAACACCAACATCTAAGCTCTTCATTTTGAACTGTAAAGCAACCGCCATACCAATCAAAAATGGAATCAATGATGTGAATAACGTTAAAATAGCACTCAAGTTAGCACCAAATGCCGTAGTACCCAGACCTGAATACTGAATGATGTACTTCATAACAGCTGATGGCAAAACTCCAATTAAAATACCTTGCGCTGAACCTGACAAAACCTTAAAAAAGAAATCCTTCAAGCGTAAATCAGTTTGACCACTAAACTCAACGGGGGCATTTTCTTTCGCTTTACGTGCATATTCTTCATTACGCAAATCTTGCGATTCTTTGGCAGACCACTTCTCGCCTTCTGCTTTGATAGACATACTATCATTTCCTCTTTTCAATTCATATTTGTGACACACCCCTCACTGCGCCACACTCTCTCCCAAACTTACGATATTATAATCAAAATTGTTTGATTATTTTTTCACAAACCCCTCGGATAAAAAATTCCCAAACATTGAATCTGGGAATTCCATTATATTAATATTCAACAGCAATAGTTGGCTTCTCACCCTTGGCAAAAGCAACTGCTGCATCAAATGATTGGTGAACCATTTCTAGAACAGCTTTAGTTGTGTAGAAAGCCGTATGTGGCGTAACCAATACATTTTCGCGTGCAATCAAGTCAGCAATCTTAGCATCTGGGAATTCTTTACCAGACCAATCTTCATTGAACAAGCCAACTTCATTTTCATAAACGTCCATACCGAAGTCTGAAATTTTACCAGAATTCAAACCATCAATAATAGCATCAATGTCCATCAAATTACCACGCGCAGCATTCATGATAACCACGCCATCCTTCATCTTAGCAATAGATTCTGCATTGATTAGATGATGGTTTTCAGGAACACCCGGAACATACAATGAAATTGCATCAGCTTGTGCATATAATTCGTCTAATGTGTCAACGTACAAACCTTCTGCTTGTAACTCAGCATTTGGGTACTTGTCATAAGCAATAACCTTTGCCCCAAAGCCTTTCAAAATGTTAATAGCAACACGTCCAATATGACCTGTACCAATAACACCAACTGTTTGCATACGCATTTCACGTCCAATTGTTGGTGCCCAACGCAAGTCGTGCTTAGCAATTTTGGCATCCAATGCTTTCGTGCGACGTAGCAAACGAGATAATTGAATCATTGAATGTTCTGCAATAGCGTTTGGTGAATAAACAGGAACATTTGAAATGTTAAAGTTAAATTCACGTGCTGCATCAAAATCAATGTTATCTGTACCAACGTTACGCAATGACAAGTTAGTAACACCAACGTTAGCTAAAGCTGTCAATGTTTCACGTGTATAGTCCAATTGTTGATAAACAACAGCTGAATCTGATCCCTCAGCTAAATTAGCTGTTTCAGGTGTCAATAACTCTTGTGTGTAGTCCACTTCAATCTCTGGGTTAGCCGCTTTCCATTCTTCAAGTGATGGCTTTTCATCATCACGAATGCCGTAAGCAAAAATCTTCATAAGATCCTCCAAAATTTTATTTCATCTATAATTGTACCCTATTTCACGAGCTAACGCACGTGATTAATCCCATATAATGTACAGATTTCAGAAAAAATTTACCCCTTACAAATGACAGTCGTTAAACAAATGTAACCCATTCCATTTTCTTTACCTTAATCACTAATTAAAGCACTTTCCACCAGCTATAATAATATGCCTACTAATAAAGTAACAAGCATTCCCATAAAAACGACAACTAAATTTTTAATGGCCAAAATGAATGTGTCCTTTTTGACAGGATGATTCACGAATGCACGTGCATTTTTGATAATAATCGGCAGTAAAATTAATAAAGTATAAGAAGTTGTTGGCAACCAGCCAACTAGTGTCACGAGTATAATTTCAACAAAAGCTAAAATAGCCCAAAAGACGTATATTTTTTTCGCATTTTTAATGCCTATGTAGTGAACTAACGTATGTCGATCATTTGCTTGATCTTCATCATAATCAGCAATGTTATTAGCAAACATAATCTCTGCAATAAAAATGGTCAACGGTAAACTGACAATAAACCATTGAAACAGTACATTACCTGTCGGCACCATGCGTGTGTTTACATATACTTGAGCCACAAAAATAAAATAGCCCATTGTTATTCCAGATACAATTTCACCAAATGGTGTATTTGTAATCGGTTTTGGTCCGGCAGAATAAAAATAACCAATTAAAAAACTAACAATTCCAATAATCCAAGTTATATAATCTGTTCGCAAAGCGACAGTAACTCCTGCAAGCACTGCAATCAATGCCAGAACTTCTGCAACACGCAATACTTGTTTATCAGTAATTGTTTCAGCATCATCAGACTCCCTCAAAAACGAGTTCTCTTTTTGTCGTTTATTATCCTCGTAACGATTGAAAGTATTAACGGCTAAATGTACCGCAACCGTTGCAATAATTAACAATAATGTATTCAACCAATTAACACGAGCATACTGCCACTGGCTATATGCTAAACCAACTAATAGTGGTGCAATACTCGGTACAACAACCCGAATCTCCACCAAATCTAAAAACTGCTTATATGTCATCATTTTATAAATCCTCTGACATTTATTGTATCAGAAAACAAAAAACGACACTGCATCGTGTCGTTACAATAAATGTTAAATTTTGAATTAGTGCATACTATCACTTACTCTCATATGGCGTTAAGCGAATTTTACCGTCGATATACTCGCCAACAAATATGTCATTAATACTTTCATAACCTTGATTCTGTACAGTATCAGTTAACCATGACTCATCACGATCAATGACCTCCAATACATCTGTATTGATTTGTCCATCAAAAATAATAGGATATTTCATATTCTCCTCACCGGCTAATATTACTGTCAGTTGTCCATTTATTTCAAGCACAGCTCTTTTAACTTGAGACAAATCATAAACACTTTGTGATCGCAATTTAAACATTAAATCATTCGCTGATAAGCCAGAAGACAGGACGTTTTTGATGTTCACTTTTCCTTGTTCAATAACAACCTTAGGCTGTCCATCAATTAATAGTTTGACGTAACGATTATGTTCTTTTAAAAACTTGAATGTCATCACTAACATTGTCCAAATAATCAATACAATTGTAAATTGAAAAACTGTGATGGTGTCTGAGTATATAACTGCGCCAATAATACCACCCAAAACATAATTTTGAACCTGATCTAACGCGTTTGTTGGTGCTAAATTACCCTTGCCCATGACATTAATCTGAATTATTAAAGCTACCAACCCAATTGCTAGCTTAGTTAATATGGGTAGATAAATACTCATTTGACCACCTTCACTTTCGAGTTAATTAGGTATGCACGTGTCAGGCTATAAGATTGTTGATCAGCGCTGATCGTGAGTCGATAATATTTTTTTTCCATTTTGACCAACATACCATCACTCACTGTTGTCGAATTAAAATATAATTTATCTTTGGAAACGCCTTGCGTTTTGGCAAACTTAGATACAAAAGCAGCCATTTGCGTTTTTTGATCATCTTGAGATTTAGCTTGTTGATAGTCTGTATATCGTGCCCCAGCTAGAAATAAAAAAAGCAACAACGCTATAATACTCAATTCGCGATAACGAGTTTGCAAACGATTTCTAACTGAAGCAACTGCTCCTACTGCCATCAATACAAAAACAACAACCATCAGATATTTACCAATAGTATCGTTTATATTAGTTTGTTTTACTAAATAATCAACAGAATAAAAGTTCATCTTAAAAATTACCTCGCTAATTATCATACCATATCTGAAAAATACATTGCGATATGATTGACCTTGCTTGAACCTATGCATAAAAAGCGCTATATTATTTGTATTATACTTACTTAAAAAAAGGAGCTTTTATCTTGGAAACAGAAATTACAGAACAACAAATTAAATTGTTGCGCGAACAGACATCAACTCATCAAAATGATGTCATTCGTCGCGCTGTTGTTAAAAATGGCATTTACAATGCAAGTTTCAATCAATCGGTTGTAAACGCTAATATGCCAATATTTTCCATTGACTTAGACACAGGTAAAGTGGCAAACCAAAAGCAGTCCGGCCGTTGCTGGATGTTTGCCGCATTGAATACTATGAGACATGATATTAAAGACAGATTTCATATTAGTGATGAGTTTCAACTTTCACAAAGTTATACACTATTCTGGGATAAATTTGAAAAAGCGAATTATTTTTATGAAAACATCCTAAAAACGGCAACTGAATCATTGGATTCACGTCGCGTCTCTTTTTTGCTAACCACACCGCAACAAGATGGCGGCCAATGGGATATGATGGTCTCAATCATTTCAAAATACGGCGTCGTTCCACAGGCAGTCTATCCTGAGTCAAATTCTTCTTCTGCCACTAAAGAGCTTAATAGTACGCTGAATACGCTTTTACGCCACGATGCAACTGTTCTCCGTGACCTAGTAGCTAATCAGGCCACAGAAAAAAATATCGCGGACATGCGTAATAGTATGCTTGCCAACGTTTATCGTGTCTTGTCTCTAACTTTAGGCGAACCACCGGTTAAGTTTGATTTTGAATATCGTGATGAATTAAATAAATTCCATGTTGAACACCAGATTTCACCCCAAAACTATTACAAAAAGTTTGTTGGTTGGGATTTGGATGAATATGTATCTATTATTAATGCACCAACTGTAGATAAACCCTATAATGCTACCTATAATGTTGAAATGTTGGGCAATGTCATTGGTGGTCGTGACGTAAAACATCTCAATGTGGATGTTAACAAAATGAAAGATCTGGCTATTGAACAGCTTAAAGATGGCCAGAGCGTCTGGTTTGGTGTAGATATGGGCCCTCAAGTTGACCGTGACAGTGGTCTAATGGCTAATAATATTTTCTCGACAGATGAATTGTTCAGCGTTAATTCAAGCATGACCAAAGCACAACGATTAGACTATGGTCAAAGTTTGATGACTCATGCCATGGTATTGACTGGTGTTGATCTTGACGAAACAGGAAAGCCCAAAAAGTGGAAAGTTGAAAACTCTTGGGGTGAAAAAGTTGGTAAAAAAGGCTACTTCACAATGTCAGATGAATGGATGAGTGAATATGCTTATCAAATTGTCGTTGAAAAAAAGTATCTGGATTCAAAACTAGTTGATATTTACGAAAACACCACGCCCACACTTCTGGCCCCATGGGATCCTATGGGTGCACTAGCTTAATTATGATAAATGGAGATTTACTTAACATATGACTTTAAAGGAACGATTACTTAAGCTAAAAAGCGAACCTACTCCTTTTATTCCTAATGAACTACTATTTAAAATGATTGATAATATCGGTAATCTAGATTCCGAGTTACGAGATGAATTAATTTATAGCACCTTTGCACAGTATGTTATCAACAATAAACTATCACTTACTCAAGAACAACAAGTGACAGATTTTTTAATTATGCACAGTTTATTATTGAAAAACATTGATAACAAAGATGATAAACAAAGCATCTTTACTCGTAGTTTCACGGCATTGTTTCTAGCAGTTTTATCATATAAGCATAATAGAGTATCTTTTTTATCTTCACAACAGCAACGTCAAATTATCAAACAAAGCACGATTTATATTGAGAATGAGCACGACCTTCGTGGTTTAACGGTTCATGGGTGGGCACATGGCATTGCACATGTTGCTGATTTGATTGATGAAATAATTGATTTCAATTGTTTTACATATGATGATGCCATTAGAATAATGAATATTGTCAAAAATATTTTACAATATCCTTTTGCATTTACTGCCGATGAGCCTGGTAGATTAGTTATGCCAATTTTACATTTATTTCGAAAAAAAATAGTAACTGAACATGAAATTTGTAATTGGCTTGTTCAACTTAATCATCTCAATAAAAATGAATTTAACGCTTATAGTAATGTCTCCCTTTTCTTAATTAAGTTGCAGGCAAATATGTTAATTGCTCAACCCCAATCAAATAAAATAGCATCTTTAGTCAACAAAACTATTAAACAAAATTACCAACAGTTCAAGTATATTTAAGCAAATACTAAAAAACAACAGTCAGACAATTATCTAACTGTTGTTTTTATTTTGAACTGTTATCATTCCCACCTGTTTTAATTAAAATAGCTGCAATAATACCGCCGACAATTAACAAAACAGCATCTAAATGCATAATACTAATAAATCCTCGATTAAATGACAAACGAATAGCTGTCTGTAAGTCGTGTGCAAAAGATGTTGCTAATATTCGTTTGCTTGTCACAATTGCATGACCAGAAAATGGTCCAGCCTCAACCAATACACGGTGTAATGTAGTAATCATAGCTGTTGGTGCACCAGTAACTTTTGGTAAATATTGTGACAGTCCTGCTTGATAACCATCAGCTAAACGTAATCCTTGAAATACCACACCAAAACTCACACCAACCTGCATAAACGTAGATATCATTCCAGAAGCCATTCCCATTTGACGAGGTTCTACAGATGACATAGCTGCTGTTGTCATTGGTGGATTTATCGAACCACCACCAATACCAATAATAATAAAGGCTGGCCAGAAATCAGCAAACGTTGCCGTTTTCGTCGTTAATGCACTCAAGGTAAACAAGCCGATGCCTATAAAGAAAGCTGAAAATGCCAGCATATAACCATGTCGCAAACGGTTTGTTAACATACCAGCGATGGGTCCTAAAATAAGCGAAAATCCTGATATGGTTGCTTGCCGTAGCCCTGTTTGCCAAGCTGTATAGCCGACATAGTTTTGCATAAAGGTAGATAGGTAAGCAAAAAATCCATACAAACCAGCGCCTAAGAAAAATGCGATAATGACTGCTCCTGTAAAGGAAGATGATTTGAACATACTCAAATCCATCATGGGGTTTTTAGTAGTCCATTGACGCCAGATGAACAATGCAAACAAGACAACGGCCATACCTAAATAGCCAGCGACTTGAAGCTCACCCCAACTCCAATTAGCGTGCATTTCCTTTTGAACCAAGCCAAGAACCAAAGAAAAAATGGTTCCAGCTGATAATATCATACCCAAAAAATCTACTCGACCACTGGCACGATGGGTTTGTTTGTTAGGAATGAAGAACCATGCTAAAATTATTGTTATGATACCAACTGGCAAATTAATTGTGAAAATAGATTGCCATGAAAAGGCATCCACCAACCAGCCACCTAAGAGCGGACCCGAAGCAGTTGAAAGACCAATAATTGAACTTAAAATACCTAAGGCAATGCCACGCTCTTTGCCATCAAAACTTGTGCCAATTAAAGCAAACGATAATGACATGAGAGCGGATCCACCGACAGCTTGAACTGCACGGAAAATATGTAACATACTGATTGTTGTTGACACAGCATCTAACCCTGAACCAATCGTAAAAATGACCAATCCAATCATAAACATCAATTTTCGACCGTATAAGTCCCCTAGTTTTGCCCAAATTAACAACAATACTGAGAAAACAATCGTATAAGAAGAAATGACCCATTGTAAATCAGAATATGATGCATTCAAACTGGTTTGAATACTAGGTAAAGCGACGTTGACAACTGTGGTGTCAATTAACGCCATAAACACTCCGAGTGAAATAGCAATTAACGCTAACCAACGCTTAGAGTTTGTTTTTTCGTGTACTAAATTTTGCATTATTCTAATTCACTTTCAATTTTGTCGACATAATCTAAATAGGTGTTGGCTAAATCAATTTGTAACTGATTCAACCTACGCGCAGATGGTAAAAAAGTGGCCCCTGCGTGACGTACTTCTAATTCCGCCAAATGTTTCTTATAACCATCACGCTGAGATAATTTTTCCGAACGAAAATCATCAATAATTTGTTGTGCTAATTGCGCATCAACCAATTCCAAGCCAGATAATTTGAACAAATAAACATCATCTAGGTGCGCATTTTGCTGAACTGGTTCTCTCATCAATTCATCAAAACGAGCTCTACCAGCAGGTGTAATATGTATTTTTTTCTTGCCTCGCCAATCAATATCATCTGTCATCACAATCGTCCCAGCAGTTTTCATCTTTTCCAATAAGGGATACAAAACACCAAAACTAACTTTTCGATGGGCACCCAAAATATTTTCCAAGACAAAACGCAACTTATATGCCGAACGATCCGTGAATAATAATTGACCTAAAATATAAAGTTCATACATAAAACACCCTCCGTGTATCTAATAGATATATTCATTTAATTATGTTATATCTATTAGATATAATTGTCAAGCGTTATTTTGCAAACAAAAAAAGCAACCCTTAATTGGGTCGCTTTTAGATGTATGATTACATCATGCCCGGCATACCACCTTGTGGCATAGCAGCTGGTGCGTCATCTTTTGGCTCTTCAGCAACAACAGCTTCTGTTGTCAACAATAAGGCTGAAACAGAGGCAGCATTTTGCAATGCTGAACGTGTTACTTTAGTAGGATCCACAATACCAGCGGCAATCATGTCTACCCACTCATCAGTAGCAGCGTTGTAACCAAATCCTTCTTTTTGTTCCTTCAACTTGTTAACAATCACTGATCCTTCTAAGCCAGCATTTTCAGCGATTTGACGAACAGGTGATTCCAATGCTTTAATAACAGTATTGATACCAGTTTGAACGTCGCCTTCTTCTGACAATGCTGAAACAGCAGCAATAACATTTACCAATGCTGTACCACCACCGGCAACGAAACCTTCTTCAACAGCAGCACGCGTTGCATTCAAAGCATCTTCAATGCGGTACTTACGTTCTTTCAATTCAGTTTCTGTGGCTGCACCAACGTTAATAACAGCAACACCACCAGCCAACTTTGCAAGACGTTCTTGCAACTTTTCACGATCAAAATCAGAAGTTGTTTCAGCAATTTGTTGCTTGATTGTGTCAACACGAGATGCGACAGCACCCTTATCACCTGAACCTTCAACAATTGTTGTGTTGTCCTTAGTAATATTAACCTTTGAAGCCTGACCTAGTTGTTCAATCGTAACATCCTTCAAATTCAATCCGAGATCTTCAGTGATTACTGTACCACCGGTTAAGATAGCGATATCTTCCAATTGTGCCTTACGACGATCACCAAATCCTGGTGCCTTAACCGCAACAACGTTGAATGTACCGCGCATCTTGTTCAAAACTAATGTTGGCAAGGCTTCACCGGTGATATCATCAGCAATGATCAACAAAGCACGTCCTTGTTCAACAACACTTTGCAATACTGGCAAAATATCTTGAATGTTACCAATCTTCTTATCAGTAATCAAGATGTATGGATTATCTAGATTAGCTTCCATTTTGTCATTGTCGGTCACCATGTATTGTGACATGTAACCACGATCGAATTGCATACCTTCAACAACGTCAAGTGTTGTTTCGATACCCTTTGATTCTTCAATAGTGATCACACCGTCATTACCAACTTTATTCATCGCTTCAGCAATCAATTCACCAACTTCTTCATTGGCGGCTGAAATTGATGCAATTTGAGCAATTTCATCTTTAGTATTAACTGTGTGTGACATTTCATGCAACTTTGCAACGGCTGCAGCAGTGGCTTTTTCAATTCCTGTTCGAATACCAACAGGGTTAGCACCGGCAGTCACATTCTTCAAGCCCTCACCAACAATTGCTTGAGTCAAAACAGTGGCGGTTGTTGTACCATCACCTGCGATATCATTTGTCTTTGAAGCAACTTCAGCGACAAGCTTAGCACCCATATTTTCAAAATGATCTTCTAATTCAATTGCCTTGGCAATCGTTACACCATCATTTGTAATCGTTGGTGCACCATATGATTGTTCCAAAACCACGTTACGACCCTTTGGTCCAATTGTTGTTTTAACTGTATCAGCTAATTTATCAACACCCGCCTTCATCTTTGCGCGTGCATCTTCTGAAAACTTTAATTCTTTAGCCATGATTTAAATATCTCCTTTGATTTGATAATTATTCGACGACTGCAACAATGTCTTTTTCGTGCAAAGCTAAATAGTCTTGCCCCTCAAATGACACTTCTTGTCCTGCATACTTATCAAACAAGACTTCATCACCGACTTTAACTGTCAAATCACGGACTGTGCCATCATTTAAGACATAACCCGTACCCGCAGCTACAACTTTACCAGTAACAGGCTTGTCCTTAGCATTACTTGCCAAAACAATCCCACCGACAGTTTCTTCTGCAGCTTCCGTTACTTCAATAATCACACGATCACCTAATGGCTTCAACATGGATTCATACCTCCGAGATTTTCTTTTTAGCACTCTTTTATAATGAGTGCTAATTACAACTTTAAGTATATCACTATCGTACTAAATGTCAATAAAAAAGACATGATATAGACACCATGTCTTTAAAAAAATGTACCACCATGGGCTTCAGAAATATCATAAGCAATTGTGAAAGCTTCAGGATCAACTTGATGAATACCACGCAAAAAATGATTATATTCATGATTATCAAGCACGACCATAAGCATTTCCCGACCATCACCCATATAACCACCCCGAACATCCATAATAGTAAAACCTTTATCACCATCAATTAAATATTTTTTTAAATCATCAATACGATGATTTGTTGTGATATAAACCATTTTACGACGATCTAATCCTGTCTCAATGTAATTCATAACCACAGCGGTGATAACTAACGAAAAGAGTGCCAAAATTAATGCTTCTAATCCCTCAGTAGCCAAGTTACCCAAAGAAACAACAGTATCAATTGCTAACAAGGACAATGCAGGTGAAATACGAAAATATTTTTTAAAAATCATTGGAGGGACTGCAGTACCTCCACTTGAAGCATCAATACGATATAGTAATGCCACGCCAACAGCAAAAATACTGCCCCCCACCAAAACTGCAAATGTTCGGTCATGTAGTACTTGAAAACTTGGTGTTATTTTTAGTAATACAGGTAACACAATACTGCCAAATGCAATTCGAGCCGTCGTACCGCGATCTAAAAAAACACCCGCCAAAACAATCATAATCAAATTAACAACCAAAACAGTTGCTGCACGATCAAATCCAACCAATTCATTCATCAAAATAGCAAATCCCGTAGCACCACCGGCAGCAACTTTTGCGGGTGCATAGAAAAAATTGATACTAATTGCCACGATTTCCAGTGCCATTACAATAACAATATAGCGTAGTGCTTGATAATTCTTAAGTATTTTCATTTAGTATCCTCATTGTTTGTGGCATTTGAAAATTTATTTATGTTTAAAACGTGCCCGGACTGTGTCCCATAAAGTAGGCATACGTAGTATTTTTTCATTTCCAAGGTGCTCGCGCATTACTTTAAGTACGCTACCTGACTCCTTAGCAGAAAAATACAGTTCTACCTTATCCGTTTTAATTTTAAATCGACGACTTACTCGTTCTCCTGAAACGTGTACATATACGGCCATCACATTTTGCCATGGAATTTGAATATAATCTTCAACGTTATTATCATTGAAAAACTCAAATGCCCTATCACCTACTAAAATCTTACCATATTTAGCCCCAATACCAAGATAAGAAATCCCCGGTGTTGCTAATTCTGCCTTCGTATTCAAAGATTGTACCATGATTTCTTTCCCCTAACTTCTTATGTATTGACAAAAGCGCTCGCCTCATCGACAAGCACTTTTATCAGAAATCTTATTACATTATGTTTAAAGCATGCATTGCGATACCAAAGATGAAAATACCAATAATCATAACAATTGGAGAAACCTTCTTCTTTAACAACCACATTGCCAAGAATGTCAACAAAAGACCCATCAAACCAGGAATCAAGCTATCTAAGTTACTTTGTAAAGTATTAGGCGCCATCTTAGTTAAAGACAACCCTGATGCCTGTTCACTTAAAATTTTTTGTAATTGTCCACCTGTAACGGCGCCATTTGGGAAGTTAATATAAGCCCCTTCGGACAACTTCTTTGCAGGTAACTCAAGAATAAATTTAATCGATACCCAACGTTCAACTAAGACCGCTAAGATAAACATTCCTAAAATCGAAGCACCTTTGGTAATATCTTTTAGTAAGCCACCTGATAAATCTTGTGTGATAGCGCTACCAGCTTTATAACCAAATTCTTGTGTATACCATAAGAAGGCCATACGGATAATATTCCAAAGAACAAAGAATAGGATAGGGCCAAGAATATTACCGCTCATTGCTAAGGATGCACCTAATGCACCTATAATTGGTCGAATCGTAAACCAAAAGACAGGATCACCAATTCCAGCTAGCGGACCCATCATACCAATCTTAACCCCTTGAATGGCAGTATCATCAATCGGAGCACCGTTGGCACGTTCTTCTTCCAAGGCCAATGTTACACCAAGAATAGGTGAAGCAACATAAGGATGAGTGTTAAAAAATTCTAGATGTCGCTGCAAGGCAGCTGAACGATCTTCTTTTGACTTGTATAACTTTTTAATCGCCGGAATCATGGCATAAGCCCATCCAACGTTTTGCATACGTTCGTAGTTCCATGATCCTTGCAAGAATTGTGAACGCCATGCAACTGACATACGATCTTTTCGTGTTAGTTCAATTTTTGTTTCAGCCATTATCTTGCCCCTTTCTAATACTTATTCAAAATGTCGCCGACTGGATCGCCGCCACCATTTGAACCGCCGCCGTTGTTGTTACCACCCATCTTTGACAAATTAATATAAATCAAAGCAAGAGCAAGACCGATTGCACCTAAAGCAATTAATGTCAGTTCACTAACAGCTGCAAGTGCAAAACCAATGGCGAAGAATGGCCATACTTCACGTGTTGCCATCATATTGATAACCAAGGCATAACCTACGGCAACAACCATACCACCACCGATTGTCATACCACCAGTCAACCATTCAGGCATTGATGTTAATACTGCTCGAACAGCTGCTGCAGGAACAGCAATTAATATTGCAGCCGGAATGGCAATTCGTAGTCCCTGTAATAGCAGAGCAAACAAGTGCAATCGTTCAATTGTTCCTATTTTTCCTTCTTTAGCGGCAGCATCAGCACCGTGAGTCAAACCCACCGCAATAGTACGAACAATCATGGTTAAGAAAAGACCGGCAACAGCCAATGGAATAGCAGAAGCAACAGCCACTGAAATACCAGTTCCTGAGAAATCGCCACCCTTAACCATAATAATCGAAGAGGCTACTGAGGCCAAAGCAATATCAGGAGCAACAGCAGCACCAATATTAGCCCAACCCAAGGCAATCATTTGTAACGTACCACCTAGAATTATACCAGCTGTAAGATGACCAGTTACTAAACCGATCAGTGTAGCTGATACTAGTGGTTGATGAATTTGAAATTCATCAAGAATACCTTCCATACCTGCAAAGAAGGCAATAATTACGACTAACACTATCGCAATAACAGACATATTAGACACCTTTCTTAATTAAACATTTTTCATGTAAAATTATTTAACATTCGCTTTCTTAATCAATTCAAACAAGTTAGCCTTACTATCATTAGGAACCTTTCGAACATCGAATTCAACACCTAAATCACGCAACTTTTCAAAGGCCGCGACATCAGTTTTATCCATTGATAAGACCTTATTGACCATTGTCTTTCCTTCTGAGTGTGCCATCGATCCCACATTCAACGTCTTGATTGGAACACCACCTTCAACAGCAGCCAAAACATCCTCAACAGTCTCAAACAACAAGAAAGCATCAACGCCACCAAAACGATCGTCTTTTGCAACCTCAATCATTTTGCTGATTGGCACAATGTTTGCACGGACATTATTAGGAGCAGCTTGTTGAATCAAACTTTTACGCAACTCGTCTTTTGCAACCGCATCTGAAACCACGATAATGCGATTCGCTTTTGAATCAGGTGTCCATGCAGTGGCGACTTGACCATGAAGCAATCGAGTATCCAATCTCGCTAACTTAATATTAATGTGCCCTTCTTTCAATCCTACTGTAGATGCTTTAGTTGTGTTATCCGCAGACGTATCTTCCTCAGCTTCCGGAACTGACTTCACGCCATCTTTAGCGACAGGAACCAAATAAGTTGCCAAACCTGCTGCAGTTTCCTGACTCAAACGACCAGCGTACGCTTCAATTAACATTGGCAAATTCAATCCGGCAACAATAGCCATCTTTTCTGGATTTTCCTTTTGAATAAGGCTAGCACGATTAAATGGTGAACCACCCCACAAATCAACTAAGAATAGAACTTGATCGTCATTGCTAAACTTAGCCAATGCTTCTTGATAATGTTTATCTAAGTCATCTGGACCTTCATTAGGTAAAAATGTAACGACTTCAACATTTTCTTGTTCACCGAAAATCATTGAACCCGACATCAGTATACCTTTTGCAAAGTCTCCGTGACTGGCAATAATTAGATTAACCATCCGGTTATCTCCTTCTCATTAAAATACTTACTATATGATTATAACGGAACAAAACAGTTTTGTAAACGCTTTCAGTAAAGTTTTTTGTTACCGTTTACATATTTAATTATAATCCTAGTTTACAAAAAAGTACAAGCTTTCACCTTTTCTTACATAGCTTGTATTTTCTTTTCATAAAATAATTTTTTCTAAAAGTAAATTGTGATGAAAACTAATGAAATAATAACTTACAATTTAGCGACATCTTCTAAATTCATCTCACAAATGCGTCTTTATTTGTTGTTGTAGGCGTGACAAAACTGCGTATGAGTGTCATATCACCGTCTAATCGGTAGTTTTTTGCATCACTCAATACGATAAAACTATCACCTTTTTTGATTTGATCGGCATCGATAAAACCGGACCCTTCAATCACTGTAAACAGTTCATAATGATGAGTTTGTTCAAACAATGATGGGCCGCGAACCAACAACTTATCTATGGTAAATTTTGTTGCTACTACCAAACGTTCAATGACAGTTTGATCAACAATCGTTGTATCTTGAATTAAGGTAGGATCTACATGAGGCACAGTCGTAACTGCTAAGGCCTCTTCAATTTGGAGCGGGCGCTTTTCTTTTGTGGTGGCATCAATTCGATCAAAGTCGTAGAATCGATATGTTGTGTCAGAACTCTGCTGTATCTCAAGAGCAATAATACCAGCCCCTAAAGCGTGAAATGTACCAGAAGCAACATAAAAGAAATCTCCTTTCTGCACTGGAATCGTGCGCAATAACTTGTGCCATTCTTTTTGATCAACCATCTTTTTTAATTCATCTCGTGTTTTCGCATGATGACCATAATATATTTTAGAACCTGGCTTTGCCTCTAAAATATACCAACTTTCTGTTTTGCCAAATTTTTCGTAAGACTGTTTATCATTCGGATGAACCTGAATTGATAGATTTTCATGAGCGTCCAAAATTTTCACTAATAGTGGAAATGCTTCATCACGTCCATGACCACCAAACAACTCTGGATGATCTTGCCAAACTCGACTCAATCCTTGACCTGCTAATTTCCCGTTAATTACAGTAGATTGTCCATTACTATGGGCAGCAATTGTCCAAGCCTCCCCAGTATGATCACTCGGAATTTTATAATTAAAGGCTTTCAGGGCACTTCCACCCCACATCTTTTCATGTAGCTCTGCTTGTAAATGTAATATCGTCATAATGTAATCGCTTTCATTTTTATTTAAAAAAATTATTTTAAGTTAAATCCTTTATCTTTAGCATACTTCGTCAATAATGGTGTTGTTTTTTGTTCACGAGTTAACATTCGAGCATTGTTTTCTGTCCAAGAACGTTCAATACCTCGATTCGCATAATATTCAACCATCACTTTATTATACGCGGTAACTGCCTCTTCTAACTGTTCTTGATTATAGCGATCCTTCATCAAAAAGCCACTTTCACCAAGTTTTGGCTTAATACCAGGATTATCCGCCGGATGACCAACCGAGAAGCCCATCACCGCTTTCACATAACGTGGCAAGTTGAGATGCTCTTCGTAAATTTCTAAGGCTCCTAATGCACCAGCCATAGTCACACTGCCTAATCCCAGTGATTCAGCAGCAACTTGAGCCCGTCCGAGAGCAATTCCGGCGCTCACAATACCACCTTCAAGTACTGCATAGCTCTGTATGTTCTCTTCTGCCTGACGGCGCTGCTCATCGTTTAAGCCTATTAAATCTTTATTGTAGTCAACCGTTACAACAAAGTATCTTGCTGCAGTTTCAATATATTTCATGCCTACTTTAGTAGTAATATCAGCCTTTATATCTTGTGATGTAATTTCTATAAAAGTTACTGGTTGGTAATTATTCATATTAGGTCCTGCAGTTGCAGCACGAATAATTTCTGAAACCTGTTGATCAGAGACCATTTCATCTGTAAAGGAACGTATGGACATATGTTGATTAAGCACATCTAAGGTTGGGTTAGACATAGTAAAATCCTTTCATGAAACCAAATAATATTCATACCTAGATAGTACCATAAAATTATGATAAAATAATAAAATATTCATTGGAGAAATTTATGCAATTCGGGAAATTCCGGTTAGGATTACGTACATTAAAGACTGCCCTGGCCGTTATGATAATTATTACGTCTTTTTATTTTTTTCATCGACCACCATTTGTTGCTTGTCTAGCAGCAGTTTTTGCTTTGCGTGAAAGTTGGGACAAAACACTAAATTTTGCGAAAGTTCGTTTGATTTCTAACACTGTTGGCGGTGCCTTTGCACTTTTTTACTTTATTGTTCATCAGCAAACACATCAAGCAGCATGGGTATCCATGATTTTGTTACCAGTATTGGTAATTGTTGTCATTGTTTTATTAGATGGCTTCAACTACAACAGTGGCGTCATTGGTGCAATGGCCGCTTTACTAATGATTTCACTTAATATTCCTGCTGGTGCAACAATTATTTACGTCATTGATCGAATTGTTGATACATTTATTGGTGTTGTCATGGCAATAGCAATTAATCGATTTTGGTCACCAAAAAAAGCGACGTAAGTCGCTTTTTTAGATACCTAAATATTTTTCAATAGTCTTCAAAACCCCATCGTTTGTGTTCACATCGACGGCTTTTTTAGTTACTCTTTGTTGCATAAACGGCTCAGCATTAGGCATCACGAACCCATTTTCGTATTTAGTCAGCATCTCTAAATCATTACCATTATCGCCAAATACCATCACTTCACTATCTAAAACATTGTAGTAATCTTGCAAAACTTGTAGTCCTGCTGCCTTATCAACACCTTTTCCAAGTACATCAACTGAACCAAATCCAGATCCCGTGGCATGTAGCTCGTCACCGAAAATATTGCGAAGTGCAGCCACATGTTGCTGCACTTCATTATTTGGCCACACAAAAGTAATACCTAAGATATGATCATCAACTTGCATTAATTTTTCAACTTGCTTGACATTGGGATAAAATTGAAATACCATTTCTGCTACTTGCCCAGTGGCATGATTAGATACATAAGTCCCCTTATCACCAGTCATGATAATAATATTTTCTGCCGAGTCTGGATTTTTTGCATTCCATTCAATTACTTTTTCTAATTGTTGTGCTGATAAGTGAACCGAATATAATTGTTGTTCAAATGTTGATACAACTGCACCATTGGATCCAACAAAATCCATTTCAAAGCCATTATTAATTGTTGGGGCAAACAATTGTTGTAGATTTTTAACTTGGCGCCCTGATGCTGCCACAAAACGCATCTCACGTGTATTCATGACTGATAAAACACGCTCAAATCTAGCTTGACTGTATTCATCATTTGCAGTCAAAAATGTACCGTCCATGTCTGACGCAATTAATTTAATTGACATTACTTGTCTCCTACCTGTAAATACTATCTTTCAATTGTACCAAAAAAGCGCCGTTAAGCGCTAATTTCATTCAAATTGTTTAAGATATTCTTGGTACCCTGATTCATCAACAACCCAATCTAATTCACCAATATATTCTGCATGTGGATCATGATAGGCAAATTCATGTTTGAATTTGTACAATCCATCCGAATTATCAAATTCGCCAATGCCACCGAAATCATATTCGACTTTGCCTAATTCAAGTCCCCACTTAAGCATCTCATATTGAATAGCTGCAGGTGCATTATGCTTTCCAAATTCACGATATGAACCAGCATACATATACCAAATTTCATCACCATAAGAAAATCCAAGACCACTGGCAATAACTTGCCCTTCAAAATGAGCCAAATAAACACGGAACAATCCTGTTCCACGCCATAACTTTTGCATGCGCAAGAAATAGTCAATTGGTCGATGCGTTATACCATGATTTTTAGCCATTGAAACATAAGTGTCAAAAAGTGCTCGAACATCTTCTTCACTATCACCACTTGTAATCGTTACACCATCACGAAAAGCACGACGAATATCATTTCTAACCTTTGGCTTAAAATGTAACATTAATTCATCTTCATTAGTAATGGGGTCAGCTCCCTCACCACGACCGTCATAATATAAGACCACATTCTTACGCGGTTGAATATTACCATGCATATGTTGAACTTGTTTATTTCTGGTTTGAAAACCAGCATCAAGGTATTTCTGATTTAATTCATCTGAATATGCAATTTCTGGATCCATACGAACCAAAAATACATTATCTGGCAAAGCTGCTAAGGCCTCAGAAATCATTGACTTAATTAAATCAATATTTTCAACGTCTGCCACTGGGCCACGCCCAACATAAGCCAGTAGTTTCCCGGGAACTGCTTCAACAGTCAAAATAGACATCACAGCATCAATTTTTCCATCTGTCTCATGATAAACATAAAGATGTCCCCAATTAGATTTTAATTTCCCCCACAATGGATCTTGTGTCACTTGCCCGCGTGGATTTTCACGAACAAATTTTTGATAATCAGTTACTTTTTTGGAATCATCTAAATTTAAAATAGTCATGTGAAATTATAGTCCTGTCGTAATTGAGCCGTAGTTTTCAATGAAGTAAACTAACGTCTGTAATTCATTTGTTAAATCAACGTTTTGTACACGAACACCTGCCGGAACAGTTACACGCACCGGTGTAAAGTTTAAAATGCCCTTAACGCCCGTTTCTACTAATTGATCTGTTATTTCTTGTGCTACACCTTGAGGAACAGTTAGAATCGCAATATTAATGCGTTGTGCTGTCATCTGTTCTTGTAATTCTTCCATAGAATAAATAGGCACACCTGATAAAATTGTACCAGCACGTTTTTCGTCAGCATCAAAGGCTGCTGCAATACGCATATTCGACGATTGATGAAAGTTGAAATTTAATAACGCTTGTCCAAGATTTCCTGCACCAATTAAGGCCACATTAATTAGACTATCTTGGTCTAAAACATTAGCAAAAAAATCTAAAAGCGCTTTGACGTCATAACCATAGCCACGCTTACCTAGCGCACCAAAATATGAAAAATCTCGACGAATTGTTGCCGCGTCGAACTTAATAGCTTCACTCAACTCTGAGGAAGAAATCCGTTCCTTACCAGCATCATGTAAAAATGTTAGATAACGAAAATATATAGGTAGCCGCTTAGCAGTTGCACGCGGTATTTTAGGTTGTTGAGTCATAATTATCTCCATTAATTAAACTTGTGAACTTTTGCATAACTAGTATACCATATATAAAAAGGTTTTAGCAAAAGATAGTGATGTTTTCACAATGATGTCAGGATTGTAACAATTCAAAATCTAATCCCGGATCCGTGTTTAAATCTAAATCAGCAAAAATATTTTTCTTGTAATTCCAATAACCTGCAGCACCAATCATTGCCGCATTATCCCCTGTATACTGCATCGGAACGGGGATAAATTCTGTCTTTGGAAAATCGTTTAATAGCATAGTCAATTCTTCACGTAATTGAGAATTTGCGGCGACACCACCAGCTAATACAAAACTTTTAACGGGAAAATTTTCTAATGCTCGTTTTGTTCGACCAATTAATGCATCAACAACAGCATTTTGAAAGCTAGTCGCCAAATCATCCTGATTGATCGTTTCCTCTTTTTGATTGGCGTGATGCACATAATTAATTACCGCACTCTTCAAACCAGAAAAACTAAAATCATAATTATCTTCATATGCCATGGCAGTTGGAAATTTAATGGTTGGTTGGCCTCTATGAGCCATCTCATCAATTGTCTTCCCAGCAGGATACGGCAAATTTAATAGCCGCCCAACTTTATCAAAACTTTCTCCAGCCGCATCATCACGTGTTTCACCAATAACTTCAAATTGGTTTTCTTCACGCATCAATACAAGTTCAGTATGTCCACCAGATACCATTAATGCCATGGCTGGATATTTAATTGGTTTGTTGAAATTTGCCGCTGCAATATGGCCTGCTAAGTGATTAACTGGAATAACTGGCAAGCCATGCGCCAGAGCAAATGTTTTCGCCCCCATTAAGCCGACTAATAAAGATCCAACTAGTCCCGGGCCATATGTTACAGCAACCGCGTCAAGCGCTTTGGGTTCGACATGAGCGGTGTCTAAAGCATCGTTTAATACCCGGGTAATCCATTCAATATGATGTCTACTGGCCACTTCAGGAACAATACCACCAAAGCGTTGATGTGAATTAATTTGGGTAGCCACACTGTTGCTTAGAACAATGTTACCGTCTTCAACAATGGCGACACTTGTTTCATCCGCACTTGATTCAAAGGAAATTATTTTAGTCAATTTTTTTCTCCATCATAATTGCATCATCACCATTTCTATAATATTTTTCACGACGATAATACTCTGTAAATCCCAGCTTTCTATATAGTGCTTGGGCACTTCCATTTTGTGCTGATACTTCAAGTAAAAATCGAGTAACTTGCTTCATATTAAAAATATGTTTAAAAATGTTCTGTGCAACACCTTGCTTTTGATAATCAGGATGTACTGCAACACTAACAATTTCAGCTTCATCAAGTATTGTCGTAATACCAACAAAACCACCATCCCCGATAAAATAAGCTGTCCTGGGACTAGCTAAATCATGTTCAAAAACGCTTTTGGGCCAAGGAGATGATCCAAAAGCAGCATCGGCTATATGCCATATCAAGTCAATATCTTCAGTTGTTGCTCGTCGAATCATCAAAGTGTAATGCCATCGATACCGCATCTTCGCGATTATCGAGGTAATATCCTTTCTTAATACCTGTTTGCTTATAACCTAGTCGTTCATACAATGCCAGTGCGCCCAGGTTGGACACTCTGGCCTCCAAAGTCATTGATGACACACCGGTTTTTTTGGTAAACAATTTCAGCTCTTGCATGAGTATCGTGCCTAAGCCGCTATTTTGCCACACGGGTAGGACAGCTATATTAGTAATGTGCATGTCATGAATCTCAGTGCGTAAAGCAGCACCTGCAAAACCAACAATTTGACCACGTCGTTCAATGACCAAATACAGTCGGACATGGGGACGTGACAGTTCACTCACAAAATCACGTAAAAGCCATGGCGCTGAACCATTATAAACTGCTTCTTCAATTTTTATTAGCATATCGATGTCTGACATCGTAGCTCGCCTTAATAAAAATGTTGTCCCTTGGACATCAACAACTTTTTCGGTATATTTTGGCAAACTATTTAATAAATGCTTTGATTTTCTAAATTTCAAAAACATAGTTTTCTGGTTTATCCTCACCAGGATGAGCAGCAATCCAGTTCAGCTCTGCTTGCGTTTTGCGTAGATAATTTGGATTAAAATCCTGAATATTTTCTGTAGGTGTTTCTTGCAACCCAAGTGTTACAATACCCACCCCATCCGGTAAACTCTCTTCTGGTGACAAAATTTTTGCGCGTTCACCAAAAAGCGTTTGCATTTCATCACTAAATTCTGAGGTATCACCCAAAAAAGTAATTGGTTCGTCCTTTGATTCCAAAAAAGCAAATAGATTTGTAATTGGCTGATGAGATTCAGCAAATATACTCATGCCATTTTGATATACACCAGCAAAAACGTTTCTATTGCGGGCGTTAAATAGTGGTACCACTAGCCCGTCAGCTTTAACTTGTTCCGCTAAAATTGCTAAGCTAGATACACCACATAATTCAGCACCTAAGGTATCGGCTAAAACTTTTGCCACCGTGACACCAATTCTTAATCCCGTAAACGATCCTGGACCTTGAGCCACAACAACACGATCAATATCTTGTAGTGTCAAATTTTCAGAGGCCACAACATCTCGAATGGCCGGTAGCAACTGAATGGAATGATTACGTGCTACATTGGTAGTGAAAACGTTTTTTACGCTATTATTTTCTGCCAAGCTCACTGTTAGTGGTTGGTTACTTGTATCAAATGCTAAAATCTTCATAAGTTTAATTTTATCACAAATAATAAAACTTGAATGAGAATTGTTATATTTATTAATAGTCATAAAAACGGTTATAAAGCACAAAAAAACGCCAATGGCGCTTTTCCTAAACCTTACTTTGTTGCTTGCTTAACTAACTCAATCACTTCATCGTTTGTTTCAACGTCCAATGCTTTTTCAGCCAACACTTTCATGTCAGCTGTGTTGAGCTTTTTCATCAAGGAACGAGTTTGCAAAACAGATGGCGCACTCATTGAAAACTCATCTAATCCCATACCCACTAATAGTGGTACTGCCACAGGATCACCAGCCATTTCACCACACATTGCGACAAACTTGCCCTCTTTGTGCGCAGCTGAAATCACAGTATTAATTAACCGTAAGATAGACGGATTATATGGTTGATACAAATACGCCACACGATCATTTCCACGATCTGCAGCCATTGTATAGGCAATCAAATCATTTGTACCAATAGAGAAGAAATCAACTTCTTTGGCAAATTTATCGGCTAAAATTGCTGCAGCTGGAATTTCTATCATAATGCCCAACTTAACTTCACCCGTAGCCACGCCCGCTTTTTCAAGCTTTTCACGTTCTTCAAGGTAAATCTTTTTCGCAGCACGGAATTCGCTTAGTGTTGCAATCATTGGGAACATAATCCATAAATTACCAAACGCAGACGCCCGTATTAATGCACGTAATTGCGTGCGAAAAATATCAGTCTGATCCAATGAAATACGAATGGCACGATAACCTAAGAACGGATTCTCTTCTTCAGGTAATTTCCAATAATCAAGATGCTTATCCCCACCAATGTCCATCGTACGAACTGTAACGGGCTTGTCACCCATTTGTTCGACAACAGCTTTGTAAGCCTCAAACTGTTCATCTTCAGTTGGCAAATGATCAGATTCCATATACAAGAATTCTGTTCGATACAAACCAACGCCTTCAGAACCATTGTCTAAAACAGCTTGCATATCTTTTGGTGCGCCAATGTTAGCACCAACGATAAATTCTTTACCATCAGCAGACACTGATTTCTCATCTTTCAACTTAGCCCATTCTGCACGTTGTGCGAAATAATCGGCTGCCTTTTTTTGATAAGTAGCAAGTGTATCGGCATCAGGATTAACAATTACATCGCCTGTCAAGCCATCAACAATGACCACATCACCACTAGAAACTTCAACTGTTGCTTTTTCAGAACCAACCACCGCTGGAATTTCCAATGTACGTGCCATAATTGATGCATGCGCTGTTCGACCACCAAGGTCAGTTAAGATGCCTTTTACGAACTGACGATCTAGTTGCGCTGTATCAGAAGGAGTTAAATCCTTTGATACAAGAATTACTTCTTCATCAATTAATGCTGGATTAGGCAAAGAAATATTCAATAAATGTGACAAAATGCGCTTCGTTACGTCGCGAATATCTGCTGCACGTTCTTGCATATATTCATTATCCGTCATTGCATCAAACATACTGATGTACATATCTGTGACTTCTTTGACAGCTTGCTCAGCGTTAACTTTGTCATCTTCTATTTTTTGTTTAATTGCACCAGACATTTCTGGATCAGCCAAAACCATTAGGTGTGCTTCGAATACTTCAGCCTCTGCAGCACCTAAACTTTCGGTTGCCTTTGCCTTTATCAATTTAACATCATCACTAGAAGCCTTCAAAGCATCGTCGACACGTGCTTGTTCAGCCGCCACATTTGTTACTGTTGTCTTCTCAAAAGACAAATCTGGATCAACTAACAAGTAGGCTTTAGCAATTGCTACGCCGTTACTTGCCGCGATTCCTTTGAAGTTTTTCGTCATTTTATTCTGCTAGTCCTTCTGTAGCCATTGCTTCAGCAATTGTTGTCATTGCTGCTTCTTCATCAGCACCTTCGGTCTTGATAGTAACATCGGCGCCTTGACCAACACCCAATGACATTACACCCATGATTGACTTCAAGTTAACATCCTTACCTTGATATGACAAAGTAACATCTGAAGCGAACTTTGAAGCTGCTTGTACTAACAAAGTTGCTGGACGTGCGTGAATACCTGTTTCTGCGATGATATGAAAGTCTTTTGATTGTGCCATGTTTAAAATTCTCCTTTGTGCTGTTAATCAGCTTCTGAATATAGTTTATCAAAGCGCTTACAAAATATCAAGTAAAATATTGCACAAATCATTGTTATATCAAGCGCTAAAGCTAGAAATGCCTATTTAACGGCTTTTTTAATGAAAACGTTTACATTGATTATGCGTCCTCTTTTCTGAAAAATAGATTGTTCATACTTGAAACAACTTATATCAACAATAAAAAAAGCGTTAAACATCATCAGTTCAACGTTTTTTTTCAATTAAAATTTTCATACAGGCCATTAACAAAATCTAGCCAGTACTGTGGATTTAGAGGTTCTCCCGTAGCATCTTCCAATACTTTATTAGGGTCTACGGCTCCACCATATTGCCAAACATGCTCCTTGCGCCATTCAAAAATTGGTGAATAATCTCCCGATTCAAAGATAGCTTTAAAATCTAACGTCTTTGTCATGGTTGCTCTAAATTGAGCTGCATATAAATGACCGAGTGCATAACTTGGGAAGTACCCAAATGATCCACCTGCCCAGTGAATGTCCTGTAAAATACCAGTCAAATCATCTGGTACTTCTAAACCAAGATATTCTTTATATTTCTTATTCCAGAGTGCTGGCAAATCACTTATATCAACGTTATCGTTAAAAATTGCTTTTTCAATTTCATAACGAATAATGATGTGCAATGGATAAGTTAACGGGTCCGCTTCAGTACGAATCAATGTGGCTTCAGTTTTTAACCACGCTTGATAAAATTGATCAAAATTAATATCATCAAATGTTGGTGCTACAGTTGCTTGTAACTTTGGATATTCAACTGCCCAAAATTCTTTTGATCTTCCAACCATAACTTCATTAAACAACGATTGTGATTCATGAATACTCATGCTGATTGGCAAAACTGAACGTACATCGTCATACTTAGCATCAACATTTTGTTCAAAGAGTCCATGACCTGCCTCGTGGAGAATACCTAGAACCGCCATTTGAAAATTATTTTCGTCCCAGCGTGTGGTGATACGAGCATCATCACGATTCAGAGCTTCCATAAATGGATGGATTGTATCGTCTAGCCGACCTTTATTTAGGTTGTACCCCAATCTTTGTGCAGCCGCCATAGCATACTTACTTTGTTGTACCTTAGTGACCTTACGGCTTAAAAATTCATCATTAGGTATCGAATCATTGGCTGACAATTTGTGACGCAATGTTGTGATACCATTCTTAACTTGGTCGAATACTGCATCCAATTTTTCGACAGTTAATCCTGGTTCATATTGATTTAATAAAACATCGTATGGTGTTTTTTCATTTTTTTGCCATAGCGGAATGAATTGCTTCAAATAACTAATAATTCGTTCCAAATATGGCTGATAAACTTTATAATCGTTAGCCTCACGCGCTCTTGCCCAAAAATCTTGTGCTTCCGAAAGTGTTTTCTGAAAAGCAATAAAATCCTGTTCAGGAATATTGCCTGTCATATCAAAATCTTTACGTGCCTTTTGAAGCACAAGATGACCTAAACTATCTAATGATGAATCGTCAGCTTCCAAATCTTCTAATATTTTTTTTCGAGCATTTCCAGTTGAAGCTTGAAATAATTTTTCAGCTAGATATGCGTCCATCTCTGCACGAAAATGCCCCGCATCCTTTGGCATCCCCGTCAAAGCATCCCAACCTGAAAGCGCAGCTATTTGTGTCAAAATAGTCTGCTCTTTAACTGAATCAAATAAATTATGTTGCGTCGTCATATACAACTCCTATTAGAATATTTTTAGTTAATAATTATTTTATCATTTCATTTGAAGAAATGTGCCATCATTGATCATTATTTAGAAAACTGTCTTAATTATAAATAAAAAAGAACTAAACCTTTTAGCAAATTTAGTTCTTTTTATTTTTAGTTTTGAAATTCCTGATTTCCCGCTGACTTTCCTAAACGATTATTAAAGGCTTTACCAATACCAATGGGCGGCATCTTTTGAACGTAAATCGTGGTTATCTGACTATCATCATCGTAGAAACGTAACCCAGCAAATAACTGTTCAGTAGCCGTTTCTAGGGTGTTGCCTAATGACCACGCCTGACGGTTCGTTAATCCCATTTTTTCAATCATATCATCTTGGGCCATTACAACATCATTTGGTGCAAGTACTTGTTTTAATTCTAAGGCATCTAATTCGTCAAACATTACGACATTTTTGTCTGGGGCATAGTGGCGATATTTCATACCAGGTGCCTTAGGTGTTACATTGCTCGCAACAGATTCTGTACTAGTTGCATCAATAACTTTCATTTGTAAAACATCTTCAAGTTGTGGTTGGGTCACTGCGCCTGGCCGTAAAATAATTGGTGTCGATATTGACATATCGACAACCGTTGACTCAACACCTACTTGTGTTGGTCCATCATCAACAATACCGGCAATTTTATTTTGCATATCATGCCACACATGCTGCGCTGTTGTTGGGGATGGCTTCCCTGATGTATTTGCACTTGGTCCCACAATTGGTACACCAGCAGCACGAATTAATGTACGTGCCGCGTCGTTAGCAGGTAAGCGAAAAGCAACTGTCTGTAATCCACCGGTTACCAACATGGACACCTTCCCTGGTTTAATAGGCAGGATAATAGTTAATGAACCCGGCCAAAAATGGTTCATCAACCTCCTAGCTTGATCAGAAATGGTTACAAATTCATCCAATTGTGTAGCATCTGCTACGGTCATAATCAAAGGATTATCAGCAGGTCGTCCCTTAGCGACAAATACCTTTTTAATTGCTGATTCATTCGTTGCATCGGCTCCCAAGCCGTAAACTGTTTCTGTTGGAAAAGCAACTACTTCGCCGTTTTGGATAAGTCGACTAGCTTCTTCAATATCATTTTTAGTGGTTTCAAAAATTTTTGTTTTCATTTTTCTACTCGAATCATGCGATCAAGACCTGAAAAATCTTGTCGCAAAGTTATCTTCGCTTTGGGCAATGCCGCTTGTAGTAACTGCTGTACTGCCTTTCCTTGTTTATAACCAATTTCAAAATACGCACGGCCATGTTCAGTTAAATGCGCATCTAATCCACGCGCAAGTTTTTCGTAAATTGCTAAACCATCATTTTCAGCAAATAAAGCTGTATGCGGTTCGAAAGTTACCACACTGTCATCCATCTCATATTCATCACTATTAGAAATATATGGTGGATTACTAACAATAAGATCAAATTTCAATCCGCTTAATGCGCTAAAAACATCGCTTTCAACAAAATGTAGATGTGATAAATTAAAACGTTGCGCATTCATTTCAGCTACCGTCAAAGCATCTTGAGAAATATCTGCGGCAAACCCTTTCACTCGGTCGTTCTCAAGCATTAATGTTTCGATAATAGCCCCACTACCTGTGCCAACATCTAACACAGAAACCGGATGTTTAGCATTACCAGCATCTTTCAAAATCCATTCAACCAGTTGCTCGGTTTCTGGTCGTGGAATCAACACACGTTCATCTACCATAAATTCGCGGCCATAAAATGGTGCATGACCTAAAATATATTGTGGCGGCTTATTTTTAACTAATTCTGCTATCCAACTGGGCCAAAGTGCCGCTAATGATGCCGGCATTTGTCGTGACATATTTGCTCGTAGCATACCATAATTAACATTCAGTGCTCCACTAAGAAGAAAATCAATATTATCCTTAGCATCTTCTGCTGGCATACCAACATTGGTTAACTCCAAGAGAGCCCATTTTTTGGCCTCAAGCAATGAAATTTTTACTGTGGCTGAATTAACTGGCTTTTGAATGTCGTCCCATTCAAACCATTTTGGTGTGTTTAATTTGCTCGAAAGTACTTTTGAATCTGATTTAGATTTTTTAAACTGATCTGGCGTTTCAAAATGCTTTCCAGTCATTTGTTTAGTTCCGCCAACTTTGCTGTTTGATCTGCAATAACCAATGCGTCGATAACCTCACCAAGTTCACCATTCATAATACGATCCAACTTATTCAGTGTCAGACCAATGCGGTGATCTGTCACACGGTTTTGCGGATAATTGTAGGTTCTGATTCGTTCCGAACGATCACCAGTTCCCACTGCCGATTTACGCTGAGCTGCATACTCAGATTCATTTTGTTGTGCATAAAAATCATACACACGACTTGCCAGTAACTTTCGGGCCTTATCACGGTTTTTAATTTGCGTTCGTTCTTCTTGCATCTTGACCATAATACCTGTTGGTTTGTGAATTAAGCGAACTGCTGTTGACACCTTATTGACGTTTTGTCCACCAGCGCCACCTGAGCGGAAAAATTCTTCTTCCAAATCTGATTCATTTAGTTCAAAGTCAATTTCTTCAAATTCTGGCATGACACCAACCGTTGCTGTAGAAGTATGAACACGTCCTTGCGTTTCAGTAGCCGGAACACGTTGCACTCGATGAGCACCAGATTCAAATTTTAGCTTAGAATAAACATTGTCACCCGTAATCATAACAGCAACTTCTTTATAACCACCGACTTCAGTACTACTTTCATCAATAATGCTTAATGACCATCTTTGGCGTTCAGCATACCGGCGGTACATATCCAACAAGTCGGCAGCGAAAAGTGATGATTCATCACCACCAGCTGCCCCACGTATTTCCATAATAATATTTTTGTCGTCATTAGGATCTTTTGGCAACATCAAAACTTTCAATTGTTCTTCCAGTTGCTCTTTTTCAGGTCTCAATGTATTGAGATCTTCTTTAGCTAAAGGTGCCATTTCAGCATCATTTAAAAGTTCTTCGGCATCTTGAATATCTTGAATTACCTGCTTATAACGTGTATAAACCTCAACGGTTTGGCGTATTTCACCGGCTTCTTTAGAAAGCTTCATATAATGTTGACCATCATTCATTACTTCAGGATCAGCCAATTGCTCATTTAGCTCATCATAGTGATCAACGACGGTTTGTAAAGATTGAAATATTGGATCCATTTTATTCTCCAGTAGAAGCTGCCAGTGCTAACACACTAACAGAATTTTATTTTTTATGTACAGGGTCAATGGCCCCTTGATTCACTGACCATGGTCAGTTGGAAACATCTCAGCAATTTTATCTAAATCTGGATTAAACCAATGGTGGCGGCACGTTGGAATGTAAGCTTCATCTCCACCGATAAAAACCTGCGCCCCTTCTCGTTGTGGCTTTCCATCAACAATACGTAGCTGAGTTGTTGCCTTTTTGCCACAAAAAGAACAAATCGTTTTCATTTCTTCTAATTTATCAGCTAATTCAATTAAGCGTTTTGAACCTTCAAACAAATGGTTAAAAGCGTCTTGTTTTAAGCCGAAAGTCATAACAGGAATATTCAGGTTATCAACAACATACGCTAGTTGATCAACCTGTTCAGCGGCTAAAAATTGCGCTTCATCAATTAACACTACTGCTAAATTATCATTTTTCATTTTTTTAATTAACTGATACAAATTTTGATTGGGTTGAACTGTTACTGCTTCACGTGACAAACCAATTCGACTAGCAACAACACCAACACCATTTCGGGAATCCACAATAGGTGTCATCAACAACACTTTCCGACCTTGTGATTCATAATTATGGGCGACCTTGAGGATTTCAATAGACTTTCCGGAACTCATTGCGCCATATTCAAAAAATAATTGTGCCATATCTTTACTGTGTTTAATCCATAGATTATAAACACTTATTCCCCTTTTTATTAGTTTGAATGAAGCCTGAGTACCATATATAAATGAATGCTATTTTTGCTAAAATATTTATCCACACAGACATGCAGACACTGCTAATAATATTATACCAATATTTACAGCAACAAAAAAGCCACGATTAAGTGGCGCTATAATAAATCTTTATTCCGTTACTTCACGACGTACTGTTCCTGGCTTTAATAAATCAGCCCACGTTAATGTCTTAGATGTTTTATAGTTAACCAATTCATTTAAACGACTAACTGCGACACCGTTAGTAGGCGATGAATCATGTAAGATGAATCCATCCCCGAGGTAAATGGCAGTATGAAGACGATCCTCAGTGTAAGTGTTTGGGGTAACAAGAATATCTCCTCGTTGCATATCAGACCATGCGACCTCAGTTCCTGTTTGTGCTAATAAAGTTGTAGAAGCAGCAGATTGCACCACTAATGGTAATCCGGCTTTTCTATAAAACCATGCAATGAATGATGAACAATCAAATTCATTCTTAGCTATAGAACTATCAGTACGACCACCACCATAAGCGTAGGGGCTCTTTCCGACCAAAGTCATACCACCTGAAATAACTTTTTCAATGGTTTCATTGTCACTTTTAACAGACGCCGCAATTTTTTGGTATGCTGTGACAGAATTATTCACGCCATTTTTATCAAAATAATAATAATAACCGTCAATCTTTTTCAAACCATACACCATTTCACCAGTTTGAGGTGAGAAATAATATTCTTTTTTGCCGATTGTTTGTAGTCCCGTCAACTTCTTTTTAGTTGTATCTGAAATCAAAAATGTTTTCCCTAAGACAGTCGTCTTTAAAATAACTTTTTCACCACCAATTGTTGTGAATTTTTGTGATGCGTTGTTCAATGGCGTTGCTTTCAACACTTTTTGTGGCAATGCTTTTATATTATCTGGTAGGTCAATAACGTTTGTTCTGACCACATACGTTCCGGCTAGACCAATAATGATGGGTACTGCCACAATCCACCACCAATGCGTACGCCGTGCATGCTTTTTTGATCTTGATACTTTCTTTCTTGATTTCATTTATCTTAGTTTCCTTCATAAATAAGCAGCTTAAACTTCGTCTTTAGTTTAACAAACGGATCTTATAATAAGATTAAATAATTTTTGAATCCTAGAAAGTTACTGATTACTTATGAACCAAACTTGACAATTCACTAGATTTTAATTGTGCCAATAAGTTTTTTGCAGCCCGCCCACGATGTGAATAAAATACGCGAACGTCAATTGGCATTTCTGCAAAAGTCTGGCCATTTTCAGCTTCAAACAAGGTATCAAATCCTACCGAAAACCGACCTCGTTCTGCCGAAGCTAACTTAGTTCCTCCTCGCCCAATAGCGCGCTGCACTTGACCATCTGGTGTTAATAAGACAAATAAAGCCTCTAAATAAGCACTTCGATCCATATCTGATGTATACAACCCTAATAAATATTCATCTTCTTCCTGAATAGATTTAAGTCCCAAACTTTTAAATTCGCGAGCAATAGTTAATCCAAATCTGGCTGGGAAAGCAGCAAAATATGCACCTGTGTCATCAGCTAAAATCCATTCTTTTGGCAAAAATTGCTTAATAAAACGTGCCTTAGCTAAAGCATTTTCATATTGATCATCAGTAGTTTCTTCTGGAAAAGTTTTTTCACTTATTATCGAGCGATAATTAACCACTTGGACCCCAAACTCAGCAAATACTTGTTGAATTTCCCGTGTTTTAGCTGAATTATTAGATGCAATTACTATTTTTTTCATTATGAAACCTTTCCAAAATAAATTCATACTACTATATTATTATAGTCAGCAGAGTATGGCTTATTTCCCGTCTGTTGGCTCATTTTAATTTTACCATGACTAAGAAGGGACATTTTAGTTAGGTTGGTAACCTATTGTAAAACCTCCTTCAAAATGAAACTTTACAAGTATCTATGCAAACATTGTATGAAATTCCCCACCGCAGACTTGTTCATGGTAAAATTATAATCATGAAAGTGGGGATATTATGACACTTAAAAGTTCAATTGCACGCGCCACAGCAAAATCTTCGTATTGGTTCTTAAGAAATGTTTTGCATCGTGGTGGGACCAGTTTACCCGGTAAACTAGCTGTTTCGATTGATCCTGACATTTTAAAAACAATTCAACAAGATTTTGATTTGATCATTGTCACTGGAACCAACGGAAAAACACTCACAACCGCCTTGATTACTCGTGTCTTACAAGCTGGTGGCTATCAAGTCATCACTAACCCTTCTGGGTCAAACATGATTCAAGGTATTACCGGAACTTTAGTGACAACCAAAGTAAAAAAATCATCTAACGGTAAAAAGCCGCTAGCCGTACTCGAAGTTGATGAAGCCAATGTTGAGAAAATCACGGCAGCAATCCAACCAAAAATGTTTGTACTGACCAATATTTTCCGTGATCAGATGGATCGCTACGGCGAAATTTACACGACTTACGAAAAAATTGTTACTGGAATTAAGAATGCACCTGAAGCGCTCGTTTTAGCAAATGGTGACTCACCTATATTTACTCGCGGCAATTTCACCAACACACGTCGTTATTTTGGTTTTGATCACGTTGCACCAACAGATTACAATCCTGACGTTGCACCAATTAACACTGATGGTATTTTGTCACCGACCGATAATTCTGTACTCCACTATGATTTTATTACTTATGCTAATTTAGGGAAATATTTTAGTACAACAGACGAGTTTTTACGTCCCAAGTTAAATTATCGCATCACTAGTGTGGATGAATTAACACCACGATATTCAACTTTTAGCATTGACAACACACCATTGCGCATTGAAATTGGTGGCTTATATAATATCTACAATGCCCTAGCAGCTTTCTCAGTCGGACGAGAATTCGGCGTGACTCCTGAACAAATTAAAAAAGCATTTGAATCAAATGCTCAAATTTTTGGACGTCAAGAAGCCATTAATGTTGATGGTAAAGATGTAATTATTGTGTTGATTAAAAACCCAGTTGGCACAAATTCAGTCATTGACATGATGTTAACTGAAAAAGATGAGTTTTCTCTTTTAGCATTACTAAACGCAAATTACGCAGATGGCATTGATACTAGTTGGATATGGGATGCTGAATTTGAGAAATTGCATGATACAAAAATACAAGCCGTAGCCACTGGCGGCGAACGTTATAAAGATTTACGCGTGCGTTTAAAGATGGCTGGTTTTACAGACCAAGCCGTTTATGAAGATCTATCAGAAGTCGTGACAGCTATCAAGTCATTACCAACCAAAAAAGTTTATATTGCTGCTACTTATACGGCAATGCTTCAATTGCGCGAACAATTAAGCGCTAAGGGCTACATCAAAGGAGGTTTCTAATGACTAATTATGATATTTCTGTGGCTCATTTATATGGTAACCTAATGAACACCTATGGTGATTATGGCAACATAATCGCCTTAACCTATTATGCTAAGCAAATCGGTGTTTCCGTTGATTACCATTTGGTATCTCTTGGGGATGAATTTGATGCAGATTCTTATGACTTTGTATTATTTGGTGGTGGACAAGATTATGAAGAGACTATTGTCGCCCATGATCTGAAGTTTAAAGCAAAGCAATTACAAGATTATATTGAGAATGACGGTGCATTATTAGCCGTCTGCGGTGGTTTTCAATTATTAGGTAAATATATGCTCATGGCTGATGGTACAAAAGTTGACGGTATCGGCGTGATGGATCATTACACTACCAATATGCATGATAAAAAAATCACCGTTCTAAATGGCGAACGACTAACTGGCAATATTGTGATTAAAAATAATGAGACTGGTGAAACTTATCATGGATTTGAAAATCATCAGGGACGTACCTTTTTGGGTGAAAGCGAGCGCGCATTAGGCACTGTTGTTTCCGGTAATGGTAATAACGGTCTGGACAAAACAGAAGGTGTTATTTATCGTAACGTGTATGGTTCTTATTTCCATGGACCTATTTTCACGCGCAACGGCAACTTAGCCAAACGTGTTTTGGCAACAATATTGAATAAAAAATATCCTACGGTTAATTGGCAAGATAAGTTAAAGGCCGTTGAAACAGAAACATTCTAATAAAAAACCACAACTACTTTCGGAGTTGTGGTTTTTTATTTTAGCGATTATTCAATTCTTTTTTACGATCTTCGGCTTGTTGTTTCTTAACCTTATTAACTTCTCTATGGTACCAACGCATAATCATGACTAACCCTACTGTTGAAATCAACATAGCAATGACTACCCAAATAAAAAATAAAATTAATTTTGTATCTTGTGACATCGTTGTAGCTAATACAGAATGTTATTCAATCTGCACTTTTCCCCTTTTTAATTACTTTATGTACACAACCCTTATTGGGCTGCATTAATTTATTCTGACAAATGGTAATAATAGGTTGATACTGAAATATCCTCACGAGCTGCGAAAGCAGCACGTAAACGAAGTGAATTTTGGTTATGCAAAATATTTTGCCATGGTTGTTTTGGAACAAATTGTGGAATTAATACTGTCACTGAATGATTGCGCTTTTTTGCTTGTTTAACTACAGCATCCACAAAACTCAGAGAAGGCTTAACAATTGAACGATAAGATGAATGAATATCAACATAACGTACATCAGGAAAATCGACTTTAAATTGAGTTGACGTTTTTAATTCTTTTTTAGGATTGACGTCAAAACTAACGTGCATAGCAACAACATAATCACCGATAGACTGTGCATAATCAATAGCTTCCATAGTTACTTTCGTAATATTTGATACCAAAACAATAACTGTTGCCCCATCATAATGATGACGCTCAGCATTATCATTTTCGAGGTATTGTAAACGTAATTGTTTTCCAATACTCATATAATGATGCTTAATTTTTAAGAACATAAACAACACGATAGGCATAATCAGCAAATAAGGCCACACATGTTCAATTCTCGTTGCAAATAGTGTAATTACTAAAACTGCTGAAATAAATGCACCAACAAAGTTAATAATCGCCTTAATAATCCATTTTTGTGGTTTCTTACGCCACCAGTGAATAATCATGCCAGACTGGGACAAAGTAAAGGGCACAAATACACCAACAGCATACAATGGAATCAAAGCATCGGTGGAACCATGAAAAATCATTAACAGAATAATCGCACCAAAGGCTAGTGATAAAATACCATTAGAATATCCTAAACGATCACCTTTATCCATATAAAGATGTGGTAGGTACTTATCTCGTGCTAAATTTAGGGCAAGCATTGGAAAAGCTGAAAATCCGGTATTAGCTGCAACAGCCAAAATCATTGCCGTTGCGAATTGTACAATATAAAAGCCAATGTTATAGCCACCAAATGTTATGGCAGCAATTTGTGACAAAACAGTTGATTTACTATTGGGTGTGATTCCTAACCAATAACTCAAAAATGTGATACCACCAAAAAATATTGCCAAAATGACTGCCATAGTAGCTAACGTTGCAGCTGCATGCTTTTCTTTTGGTTTCTTAAAATTGGGTACAGCATTTGAAATTGCTTCAACACCAGTTAATGATGATGAGCCACTTGAAAATGCACGCATAAACAAAACTAGTGATAAGCCACTAAAGCTTGTACCAACTTTTGCGGCTGCATGATAAGGCAATTGACCTGTTGCTGCTTGAAAAACACCCCAAGCAATCATTATCACTAATACAACAATAAAGAAATACACTGGTACCATCAAAAAATTGGCACTTTCACGTAATCCCCGTAAATTCATTCCCGTTAATAAAAGAACAATAATAATTGACAAAGGCACAGTAAACGGCAGAATAGCAGGAAATGCAGCAGTAATGGCATCAGCTGCGGCTGATGCCGAGACCGCCACTGTCAACATGTAGTCGACGAGTAAGGAGCCGCCAGCGACCAACCCTGCCTTTGCTCCCCAGTTTTCACTGGCAACAGCGTAAGCTCCCCCACCTGATGGATAAGCATGAATGATTTGTCGGTAACTCATCACAATAGCTGCTAAAAGTACTAAAACAAGTAATGCGATAGGAATTTGTAACCATAAAGCAACCGCACCGGCTGTCAATAAAGCAGTCGTAATAGATTCAGTACCATAAGCCACTGATGATAAAGCATCAGATGATAAAAGTGCTAACGCCTTTGTTTTAGATAACGATTGACCACCTTCATCAAGTGTTTTCAATGGTTTTCCAATCAAGGTTCGTTTGATATTTTCAAACATAACGTTTCTCTCAATACAATTATTTATTACTCAACATATTCTACGCCATTTCTTGAAGTAAAAAAAGCCGTCTATATGACGACTCTATGACATTTCTATTGATGACCTATTTCTAGATGATGTTTATATTTAAACTACGTCCAAATGTAAGTCATTTTTCTTAGTCTTACCAAACTTTTTCAAGACATAATAGAATACCAATCCAGCAACAGTTGGTATCACTGCTCCAAAGATAACCATAAGAGCAAAGCCACGTGGGTCAGTTGTTGCCAAAGCAATAGGAGCAATGAATCCGTTAAGACCTAGTCCAGCAATTGCATAAGGTACTTTAAAACTGAAAACACCTACAGCAAAGACTGCTGAAACACCAGCAATGAAAGCAGGACCAAAAAGCAATAATGGACTTTTAAGTAGATTAGGGAATTGCACTTTTGGTGTGACAATTACTTGTGCTAAGTTAGCACCCAAATCATTTTGTTTCCAGCCCATAGCTGTATACATTACAAATCCTGCAGTTGTACCAACAAGAGCTGCCCCACCTGACAATGGATCTAACATAACCGCAATTGCCAAAGCTGCAGATGATGCTGGTGTCATCAAGAATAAGAACCAAACAACAGCAACAACGAAAGCACCTAAGAACGGGTTGATTTTCATTGTGGAAGCAAGTTCTTCAGAAACCCAATTCAAGAAAGGGGTTGTTACAGAGGCAGTAGCTAAACCAAAGAATGTTCCGACTAATACAGCTCCCAAAGGAACTAACATCATATCTAGCGGGGTTTTCCCAGTTAACCAATTACCAACTAATACTGCAGCCAAGGCTGCCAATACAGCTGATACAGGTTGTCCAGATGTCATTACCAATGAACCGGCAGCCTGATCAGCAACCCATCCAGTAGCTGTGTGCGTTGCTGGGGCAACAGCTGTAGTAAAGTAAACAGCGTTTGAGCCAACTGTTGCAGCAATTAAAGCCGCTCCTGTTGTCAGAATATTTGCCCGCATCATCATCGCAATACCAACTCCTAAAGCTGGTGCCAACATTTTTTGACCCATTAAACCGGCTTGAATTAATGGTGTGTAATGAAAAATGTTTCCAATTGACGACATCAAAAGTCCCATACCAAGAACAGCCAAAATGGCATTTGAAATTCCTTGTGAAACATCGAAAACGACTTCGCTTACCTTACGTGGTTTTGCTTTCATATCGCTTACTGTTTTGGCCTCTTCTTTGGCCGGTGTTGTAGACAATGGTGCATCCATAGTCCTATCCTCCTGTATTATCAACAAAAATTTTGCTCTCCATCATAAGTTACCTAATGATTATGGTAAAACTATAAGAAAAAAAAGAAGCGCTAGATATACTAGCGCTTCCTAAAGTATGTTGAAAAAATTCAACAACTCCACGCCAGCCTTTCTTCAAGGCTGGCATCAAAAAGTAGACCAACCGAGAAGTCAAATAATAATGACGACGTTGATCTTAATGACTTTTGTGAAGTTAGTTGAACTTAGACTTTTCATAAGATTTTTTCCTTTTAGTTAATAAAAACATTATGACATGAAAAACAATAAATGTCAATAGTCTAATTTTATTAATTATAAACACATTTTATAGAATGTGTATCATTATCATAAACATAAAACATTTTGATAAAATTCCTATATAATAGAATAATACGATTATTCAGGGGGAAACAACATGAATCTACTAGAAGCAATACAAAAACGAATACCTTATCGATATGGTGTTTTGTTGGTCATCATTTTACTAATTTTTGGCTTGAAAAAATTTATGCCTTTGTTACTGTTAACTATTATCTTTGCTTATTTAGCAATGAGTGTGGCTAAACCTGTAGCCAAATTTTTAAAAATTTCACGAACCTTATCCATTGCACTAGTTTACATCATTTTTATTAGCGTTGTTTCCTTCGCAATTGAGCACGGTGCTTCAACATTAATTCAACAAATCAGAAGCATGCTTACATTGGCTATGCACTGGAACTGGCAAGATAACAGCGTATTACAAGATGTTTATAAAAATGTAAACCAATATACTTCTTTCTTCGATAGTAATAACTTAATTTCGGAAAGTTTATCTCAATTAAGTCAAATAGGACATATTTTATATCAGCTAGTACTTGCTTTGTTATTTAGTTTCATATTTAGCATGACTTATCCAAAACTACGATCATGGAGTATGAATTTTTTACATAGTCCGTTTAAAAAATTCTTTGGTGAATTTTATATCATTGTCCACCGTTTTATTATTATTTTGGGTAAGTTGTTTGAAATCCAACTCATCATTTGTACCATCAATACAGCGCTGATGTTCTTAGTGCTATTATCATTGCATTTCCCCTATTTGTTAGGATTTACTATTTTAATTTTCGTGTTGGGATTGATTCCTGTATTTGGTGTTGTTATTTCATTGGTGCCTTTGACTATCACTGCTTTTATCATTGGTGATTGGGATACCGTGATCATCATTGTAGTTGCTGTTGCTTTAATTCATCTGTTCGAGTCTTACTTCCTACATCCTCACCTAATGTCTCAGAAAACACACATGCCAATTTTAATTATCTTATTAAACTTAATTATCATGGAACATTTTTTTGGTGTTTGGGGTCTAATTATTGGATTACCCATTTTGACTTTCTTACTTGATTTTTTCCAAATACAAAAATTCAATCATTAAAAAAAGATGAACCGCAAGGCTCATCTTTTTTTGTTCTACTCATTGCTAGATATCTCAGAAAAGACTAGATTACGCGCATCTTCCAGATTTTGCAATGCTTCAAGGGTTTGCTTTTCATTACGTGTTTTCAAACCACAATCTGGATTGACCCAGAACTGATTATGATCAATAACTTTCAAGCCACGACGGATATTGTCCGCAATTTCTGCAACTGAAGGAATACGAGGTGAATGAATGTCATAAACACCTAACCCAATTTGCTTATCATAATGTGCATCTTCAAAAGCTGAAATAATTTCACCATGTGAACGAGAAGTTTCAATGGAAATCACATCAGCATCTAATCCGGAAATAGTGCTGATAATATCCTCAAAATCTGAATAGCACATGTGTGTGTGAATCTGCGTCTCATCACGCACACCGGTTGTGGTAATTTTAAATGAATAAATTGCTTCGTCCAAATAATCCTGCCAATTACGTTGTTTCAATGGTAGCCCTTCACGCAAAGCTGGTTCATCTACTTGAATAATTTTAATACCAGCCTTTTCCAAATTAATAACTTCTTGACGCAAAGATAAGGCAATCTGATTCTGAACTGTAGCGCGTGGAATATCATCACGCACAAATGACCAATTAATAATTGTTAATGGCGCAGTTAACATCCCCTTTACGGGTTTATTAGTTTGCGCTTGTGCAAAGGCTGACTCCTTCACAGTAATGGGCTCAACATAATCAACATCTCCAAAAATAACTGGTGGGCGAACACCACGTGAGCCGTAAGATTGAACCCAACCATTTTGTGTGGCAAAGAATCCAGCCAGTTTTTGTCCAAAGTATTCCACCATATCAGTACGCTCAAATTCGCCATGGACCAGAACATCTAGATCAATATCTTCTTGTAGCTGTATCCAACGCTTGGTTTCTGATTCAATGAAATCATTGTATTGCTCATCAGACAGTTCACCCTTACGCCAAGCTGCACGCTTAGCTCGTACATCGGCTGATTGCGGGAATGATCCAATTGTAGTTGTTGGCAACAATGGCAGGTGCAAGCTGGCTTGTTGCTTCTTAGAACGTTCTGCATACTTTGAATCACGCTCGAACCGTTCTTGTGATAAATGTTTTATGGCTTCTTGCACTACTTTGTTATTCCGGGCTTGTGAACTATTCAATGCATCCAGAGCAGCGGCATTCTGTTCAAATAATGCTTTCACGTCATCGCCATTCAACTTTTTAGTTAAAGCAACTAACTCTTGCACTTTTTCGTCAGCAAATGCTAACCCACCAAATAGTTCAGGACTAGCCTTAGTTTCATACTTTTTAGTAATGGGTACATGAAGCAACGTATTGGAAGGCTGTAACCATAGTTTTGGTGCTAGCGTGCGTAGTTTTTCAGCAAAATTAGCTTTTTCTTGCAAATTAGCAGTCCAAACATTGTGCCCATCAATTATGCCTGCTGCCAATATTTTATCTTCTGGAAATCCAAACTTGCGAATATTATCGAAATTTTCACCGTTACCATGAACGAAATCTAATCCGATCGCTTGTACGGGCAATTTAGTGACTGCCTGATAAGGATCAATTGAATCAAAATACGTTTGCAATTCAATGTTTAATTGCGGTGCCACCTCATTCAAATACTCAGTAGCACGACGATATGGTGCCACCTCAGCTTCATCCGCTACTTTAACTAGCGTGGGTTCATCTAGTTGGACCCATGTCACACCAGCTGCTTGTAGTTCCTTAAATACTTGTCCATATAGTGGTAAAATTTGCTCTAATAATTGATTAATGTCAGATGAAGCAGATACATATTCACCACTCAACTTACCAAGCTTGATCAATGTCACAGGACCAACAATGACAGGCTTACCATTGATACCTAATTCATCTTTAGCTTCCTGCCAATACTTTAACCAACGATTTTCTAACAAACGTGGGGTTGTATTATCAAATTCAGGAACCGTGTAGTGATAATTGATATTAAACCACTTTGTCATATCGGCAGCCACGTTGTCTTTGTTCCCACGAGCCACTGCAAAATATTCATCTAACGTTAAGGGACGATCATAACTACCAAACCGAGTAGGAATTAAGTTAAAAGCAGCTATCGTATCTAATACATGGTCGTAGTTTGAATTGTCCGCGACAGGAACAATATCCAAACCAAATTCAATTTGTTTTTTTAAATTAATTAAACGTAGGTTTTTAGCAGTTTTATTAAACTGCGCTTCATCTATTTTACCTTGCCAATAAGATTCAAGTAGTTTTTTCCACTCACGGTGTTCGCCTAGTCGTGGGTAACCTAAGTTTGATGATTTTACTGTATTTGTCATGTTTTTCTCCTAATTTTAAATAAGTTGGTAATTGACAAATAACTTCATCTAAACCTATCAACAGAACCACTACCGGTAAGAAAGACAGCCGTTAGAATTTTATTAGCATGCAAGTAATAGACTTTTCGACATGTTACTTTCATGAGCTTCTTCTTTCGTTTATTGCATCAAAGCGTTAATATTTTTGATTGAATGTGCTTATTAATTTCTGGCAACATTGTCTTCAAAACATTTGGTTGATTCATCGCATACAAATGAATACCGTCAACCCCATGATCTAACAAATCATGAATTTGCTCCAATGCATATTCAATTCCAGCCTGTTGCAAGGCTTCTGGTTGATTTTCATATTTATGAACAATTTTTGCCAAACGTGCCGGTAAAGATGAACCAATCATATAAGTAATACGTTCGACTTGCGCACGACTAATGATAGGTAAAATACCAGCAGATACTGGTACCTTAATATAATTTTCCTTCAGTGCCTCTTGCATGTTATAGAAAACGCCATTATCGAAAAATAGCTGAGAAATTAGAAATTCTGTACCACTAATCACTTTTTCTTTAACCCCAGTTACACTAATTCCTGTAATTGGATTATCAACATGTCCTTCGGGATAAATTGCTGCACCAATATCAAACCGTCCGTCTTTTTTAATCTCTTTAATTATATCTTTTGCAAACGGATAATATTCATTCACATAATCTTTTGTCGGTGTGTCACCGCGAAGTGCAAATATATTTTCAATGCCCGCCACGCTTATCTTTTCAAGATTATCCTTTAAACTACTTGGTGTTTGATTAATGCCAGTGAGATTGTGTAAAGCTGTTATACCGCAATTCCTTTCGATATATTCCGCAATCTCTTTAGTCCTTTTATGATTACTACCACCGCCTGCACCGTATGTCACACTAATATAATCAACGCCAGTTTCTTTTGGATCTACTTCTTGTAAAGTTTTATACAAAGCGTGTAGTCCATTTTCTGTTTTTGGCGGAAATATTTCAAAAGACAGCACCGGAGCTGACTTCTTTTTATAAATGTCCGTAATTCTAGTCATAGATATCCTCTCAATTTTTACTACCAAATCAATGAAAATTGAGTTAATATAACCGCATCAACGGCCCCACTGCCATTTAAATAAACTGCTGTCGTCATTTTATCAGTGTGTAAATAATAAATTGTTTGATTATTTACGCGCACAATCTTCTCTCCTTGCTAATTAAACTCACCTTAGCAAACTCCCTACTCTTAAAACATAAAAAGTCCCGCAATCCGAAAAAATTCAGATTGCGGGACGATTTCTCGTGTTACCACCCGTTATTCGTATGCTTTGTTGCACACCTTAACTTCAGTCTTCCAATACAGGATTAGAAAACCAAAACAGCTATAACGGGCTTTCCCGGCCATAGTTTACGTCGCTTTGATTTCAAAAATCATAGCACGCTCACTAAAGCAAAACTCCAAGACCATCTTCATGATATGGCATTACCTGTTTTCACCAAACACAGGCTCTCTATCAATGCATCAATCACTACTTATCTTTTCTTCGTATAAAACTATTCAATCTTTTCCACAAATGAATCAAACAATTCTTGAGCATCTGGATTGTCCATCAATAACATTTCTGGATGCCACTGTACTGCATAAATACGTCGTGATTCATCCGAAAATGCCTCTACAACGTTATCCGAACTCGTGACGTCCAGTTTCAACCCATCTGCCAATCTTTTCACTGCTTGATGATGAAAAGAATTAACCAGTGATTTTTCATCAAAAATATCACTCAACCAACTTTGACGTTGCAATACTATATGGTGTGTTGGTACATACCATTTTGTCGGATATTGATTATGCTTTACTGACAAGCCGTCATACTGACTACCTAAATCTTGGTACAAGGTGCCACCCAGTGTAACATTAATAATTTGCAATCCACGACAAATACCTAGAATTGGTTTTTCTTGTTTAAGCGCTTCGATTACCAGCGCCACTTCAAAAGCATCACGTCGATCATCAGTTTCATGTAAATTAATATGTGGATCTTCACCAAAATACACTGGTGAAACATCTTGACCGCCTGCTAATAACAAAGCATCAACTGAATCGATATATGCCTTAGCCAACTTTATATCACCAATTGGGAACACAATAGGTAGCGCATTCGCACCGCTAATACCATCAATATAATTTTTTTGGATGTAGTCGACATAATTGGTGCCAAAATGAGCATTCGCATGAACAAGATTATTACTTGGTATACCTATTTTTTTCATCTTTCCACTCACTTTGCATACTTATAGTTCTGATAACCAATTAAGGGATAATCTAAGTTTTTAACCGATGAGCGTAATAAATGAACATTGGATACTTGATACAATGGCGTAACACCATTTAAATCATTATTCAACTTGGCTGCTTGTTGTTCCAACTTATAACGGGCGTCATTGGCCTCATGTTGCTCAGAAACCTTGTTGATAATCTTCTCATATTCCGAATTAGTCCAATTTGTAAAATTAATCGCGCCCTTCGAATAAGCTATATCCAAGAAATCAATGGGATCATTATAATCTGTTGACCATGTTAAAGTTCCAGCCTGAAAATCATGATTTTCAAAAGCGGAAATTTCAGCATTTAATGGCAACTGCTTTAGGTTAATTGTAACATCAGGCAACGTTGCTTCAATGCTCTGTTTCAAGTAAACACCTAATGCCTTATAAGCATCAGTATCAGCTGTATTAAGTGTAATTGTAATTTTTTGTTGATTTAATTCTGATTGCGCTTGTTTCAAATACTTTTGAGCCAATGCCTTGTTATAAGGTAGTGACAAGTTCGCATTGAAATCTTTACCGTCTACTTTTACTTCACCACTTGGCACAATTGATTTGGCAGGTGTTGAACCATCAGCCAACGCTGATTTTGTTAACTCCTTGCGGTTTATTGCTAAACTCAAAGCTCGTTTGAGATTTGTATTGCTGACTGTCTTATCAGCAGCATTCCAAACAATAAACGCCACACGTCCCTTTTGTGTTGATTTAATATCAGTAGCATGACTCTTCTTCAAATCCGTTAAAATACCACCAGAAATTTCTGCTTCATCGACCTTCTTCGCTAGATATTGTTTAGAAGCTAGCGTTGCATCAGTAACTTGAGTAGCCTTAATGGTATCATAATGAACATTTTTAGCATCAGCATAATACTTATTTTTAACAAATTCCCAAGTCGTTGATGATTGATTCCATTTTTTAACCGTATAAGCACCATTTGAGACAGTCGTCTTAGCTGTTTGGCCATACTTGCTACCATATTCTTTTAATTTATCCGAATTAATTGGATACAGTTGATTAGCCAATATAAAATTAAAATAAGGGACTGGATGGGACAGTTCGATTTTCACCGTGTATTTGTCTGGTGCACTAATACCAAGTTTATTAACGTTTTCTTTATTATTATATACAGCATCATACCCAGCGATATCCTTAAAATGGTTAGCACGAGTAGATTTTGTCGCTGGATTTACTTGACGTTTAACTGAATTAACAAAATCAGACGCCGTTACTTGTGATCCATCAGACCACTTTTGATTCTTCTTGAGCTTAATTGTATAAACCTTATTACCTTGGGTTGGTTGAACTATTTTTTGAGCGACCCCCGGAATAATTTTGCCATTAGCAGATGTTGTATAAAGCCCCTCAAGTGTTTGCACTTCTGCCCAATTCGCACCAACTTGATCAGCTAGATTGGGATCCAACGTTGAGATGTTGTTTTGAACAGCAACTCTTAACGTATGACCTTCCGCTGATTTTGACGGACGCGTTGCAGCATAAATGCCAGCAACTGCGATAACAGCTACAGCACCAATGACTATTTTTTTATTCATATTCTTTCGCTCCCAAATACATTAATAGTGTCATTTTAACATGCCTATGACTTTATAAAAGCAATAACCACTATTAAATGCTGTTACATCTCTCCCACAGTAGTAAACGCTACTTATTTAACATATGATAACGCTTCGTCTAAAGCGTTAATTAAATCATCTACATTTTCAATACCAATTGAAATACGTATCAAATCCGGTGTAATACCTGCTGCTTGCAACTGCTCATCATTTAACTGGGCGTGTGTTGTTGATTTTGGATGAATAATCAAAGACTTAGCATCCCCAACATTAGCCAGTAACGAGAAGATATCTAAGTTATTTATCAATGTTTCTGCACCAGCTTCGCCAGCTTTTAAGCCAAATGTGAAAATCGATCCAACACCATTCTTAAAGTATTTGTCAGCGAGTGGCTTGTATGGAGAATCATCTAATTCTGGATAACTGACCCAAGCCACTTTATCATTATTGTTCAAGTAAGAAACAATTTTACGTGTGTTTTCTACATGGCGCTCAACACGCAAAGATAATGTCTCTAGTCCTTGCAACAGATAAAACGCTGATTGTGGTGATAATGTTGCACCTGTATCACGTAAATGTTCTGCACGAATTTTAGTTACAAATGCGCCTCCTTTTAGATCAGCCCAAACAATACCATTGTACGAAGGTGTTGGCGTGGTGAAATCAGGGTAGCGTCCTGAAGCCTCATAATCAAAATCTCCTTTTTCAATCACTACTCCACCTAACGTTGTACCATGTCCACCAATAAACTTAGTAGCTGAATGAACAACTACATCAATGCCATATTCCAGCGGACGAGTCAAAAATGGTGTTGCAAAAGTAGAATCCACAATAGAAATAATACCATGTTTTTTCGCAATTGCTGCAACGGCTTCAAAATCAACAATATTTATTTTCGGATTTCCTAAGCTTTCGAAAAAAATAACTTTTGTATTATCTTGAATGGCCTTTTCAAAATTTTCAGGATCATCTGGGTCAACAAATGTTGTATCAATAGATAATTTCTTCAATGTTTCTGAAAACAACTCGACTGTGCCACCATATAGCGTTGATGCGGCAACAATATGATCGCCAGCTCCAGCAACATTCAATATTGCTGCAGTAATTGCAGCTGCACCAGAAGCTAGCGATATAGCCGCCGTACCACCTTCGAGCGCTGCAACTCTTGCTTCAAAAGCTGAATTTGTTGGATTGGTTAAACGCCCATAAATATTGCCAGCATCCGTTAAAGCAAATCGCCCAGCAGCTTGTTTAGCATCCTTAAAGACAAAAGAAGTTGTCTGATAAATTGGTACAGCACGAGCACCTGTCGCTGAATCTGGCTCTTCTTGGCCAGCATGAAGTTGTAGTGTTTCAAATGCGTATTTTTTTTCTGGATTAGTCATAGAGTATTTTCCTCAAGTAAGTTATTTTTATGCAACATTTAATAAAATTATTACTGATACCACATTCGTGTTTGCACTAAACCACAACCAAGAAGTGTACTTAATGCTCGTGTTGTCTCAAAAAATCGATTAGGCGCTGTTGCTTGCATTTTTCTATTCCCTATAAATATCACATCATATATGATGCATTCATCTATCCCCAAACTTCATCGAGGATTTCTTTAACGAGCGCTAACTTAGCCCATTGTTGTTCTTCTGTTAAAATATTACCTTCTTCAGTAGAAGCGAATCCGCATTGTGTTGACAACCATAAACGATCCAATGGCAAATATGTTTCCGCTTCATGGATTCGCTTAATAACGTCTTCCTTCTTTTCTAATTCACCTGTTTTAGTTGTAATCAAGCCGAGAACAACTTTTTTATCCCCTGATACTTTAGCCAATGGTTCAAAGCCACCTGCTCGTTCTGAATCATATTCTAGGAAGTAACTTGATACATTTTCTTGACCAAATAATTCATCAGCAACAGCTTCATAACCACCAGAAGCTGCCCAATCTGAATGGTAATTTCCACGACAAATATGTGTGTTAATGGTTAAATCTTCTGGCAAGTTAGCAATTGCACCATTGTTCAAGTCCAAATACAGCGCCTTTAGTTGTTTAACATCAAAGCCTGATCCAGCCATTTTTTCCCAGAAATCAGCATCTACTAACATACCCCATGTACAGTCATCTAATTGAACTGTTTTAGCACCTGCTTCATACAATGCAAGAATCTCTTCATGATAAACACGCTTAATATCTGCAAAAAATTCTTCGTCAGAATCATAGAAGTTCGATACAACATCAGCATTTGTACCACGAACTAGTTCCGCATAAAATTGAGATGGCGCCGGAATTGTAATTTTGGCCTCTACGCCCGCTTCATCAGCAAGTGCTTTGAGAAACTTAAAATGTTTAATAAATGGGTGTACATTAGCATCAAAGCTCAATTTACCATTTAAACGTGCTGAATCATCACGTGTTTCCTCATGAGCAAAGAAGTAGCCTTCTCCGTAGCTTAATCTTTCAACACCACCAAATCCCCAGAAATTATCCAAATGCCAATATGAACGGCGGAATTCGCCATCTGTTACTACTGCTATTCCAGCAGCCACTTGTTGGTCAACCAAATGTGCAATCGTTGAATTTTCAACACCTTCAAGTTCTTCTTGTGTCAATTTACCAGCTTCAAAATCTTGCCGTGCTTGTTTTAATTCAGCTGGTCGTAGAAATGAACCAACATGTTGAAATCCTAATGCCTTTAGTGTCTGTGTTGTCATAATTTTTCCCCTTGTACTTTTTCGCATTTTAGCAGTGGTTACAAAACAACAAAAAAGTCCCGCAGTCTAATTAATTTAGACTGCGGGACGACTCGTCGTGTTACCACCCGGTGTTTATGTGTCGACAAAAAGCCTACACACCTCAATATCAATCATCTTTATTATGCTTCGAGAACATCTGTACATAATATTGAGAATTGATGTCGCTATATCGGGCTCTCCCGGTTATCGCTTGCGTCGTTTCAACAAATGAATCAGCGTGCGTTCGCAATAACAGTAACTCCAAGACCATTTTCATGTGTTCGCGATGTCTACTTTCACCAAACGTAAACTCTCTTTCTAACGCTCCAACACTACTTATCTTTTCTTTGTTAAAATAATCATACTATATTATAATAATTTGTCAATACTTTTTTCATTAAACGTTAAACAATTTTACGTTCGAACGCATCACTGGAAATGCCTTGTGCCAAGATGATTTTTGCCCATTCCTTAGCTGAATGTAAGCTATGATCTTTATAGTTACCACAACTTTCGATTTCTGCTGCCGGTACCTCTGTTACTTCATCACTGACAATTTTTTCCAATACTTTTTTGAAAACTTTAGCTAACGTTTCCGAATCATAGTTCACCCATGAGATAACATGGAATCCAGTACGGCATCCAAACGGTGACATATCAATAATGCCATCAATTTCATCACGAACAAGACCCGCAAATAAGTGTTCCAATGTGTGTAATCCACCCGTTTCAATAGATGTTTCATTAGGCTGTGTTAAACGCAAGTCGTAGTTTGTAATGCTGCCGCCATTAGGACCAGCTTGTGTTTCAATCACACGCACATACGGTGCCTTAACCTTTGTATGATCCAAAGTAAAACTTTCAACAACTGTTTCTGACATTATTTTTCTCCTTCAAGATAAGATAGTGGCTTAATGACTTGCGTCTTTATGCCATACTGCTTCTTAGTGACATACTGTTGGAACGTTTTTGCGCGGTACAACGTTGCCAACATTTTATCTGTCTTTTGATCTTTATTTTTAGCCGCGGTTATTATTATATTAACATTTTACAGGTGTGATTGTTAACACATGTGTTCATTCTCAAGCAAGTTCCTCATCAGCAATATGTTTGATCAACGCTAATTTTTTCCATTGATCAGGAATCGTTAAGATATTTCCCTCTTCCGTTGAAGAAAATCCACATTGTGTTGACAGAGCCAAGTTAGACTTAGGCACATAGTTGGCTGCCTCGTCAATTCTGGCAACGACTTCATCAACATCTTCCAAATCTGCTGACTTAGAAGTTAACAGTCCTAATACAATTTCAACATTTTGACGATTATTGTATATTTCTTTCAAAGGCTCAAATCCACCCGAACGATCATTATCATATTCTAAGAAAAAGGCATCATAGTTAAGTTGGCCTAGATATTTTGCAATTGGCTCATAACCGCCTTCAAACAAGTAAGTCGACTTAAAGTTACCACGACAAATGTGTGTTGCTAATTTCAAGTCCTCTGGTAAGCCAGCCAATGCCTTGTTAATTACATAAACATCATCGGCTGCTGTTTTTTCAAATTTTGCACGCTCCTCGGGATTGCCAACATTGGCGTTCAATTGCGCTATCAAGTATGCCCAAGTTGTATCATCAATTTGTACATAGCGCGCGCCTAGATCATAGAACTTCTGCAGTGTATCATGATAAGCTTGAGCTAAATCGTCTAAAAAGTCTGACCATGAATCATAATATTTTGACCATAAATCAGAACGGTGATCGCGATTAATAATCAAGCTCGGTGATGGAATCGTTTGTTTTGGCTCCACCCCTTCAGGCGTCACTGACTTCAAATATTCAAAATCCTTAAAGAATGGATGGTCTAAATTAGCATGCACTTTCCCATTTAAACGAACATTAGTTGATCGCGTTTTTTGACCGTGAAATTTGTACGAGTCATTTTGATCATAAAACTCAAATCCACCAAGTTGACCTAAAAAGTCTAAATGCCACCATGAACGGTTAAATTCCCCATCAGTGACAGCTGATAGACCAACCTTGACTTGTTCATCAACTAGATTTTTAATTTCATCATATTGAACCTCTAGTAAATCATCGTGCGAAATTTCGCCTTGTGCGTATTGCTCACGCGCTTTTTTCAGGTTTTCTGGACGTAAGTAAGATCCCACTTGATCAAAATGATAATTTAATTTTTTTGTTTCTGTAGCCGTCATGTTTTTCTCCTTAAACACCGGTATTTTAATACCTACAAGTAATCTATCAAGCTAAATTAAGGCTAATGCACTATCTAAATCTGCAATCAAATCATCTGCATCCTCTAATCCAACCGAGAAGCGTAACAAACCAGGAGTAATACCGCATTTAGCCAACTCATCAACATTTAACTCTGCGTGGCTCATTTTTGGCGGGTAACTAATGATTGTTTCCACTGCTCCTAAACTAACCGAAAATACTGGGATATGTAAGGACTCCACTACTTTCTTAGCATTTTCTTGACTTCCTACATCAAAGCTCAACACCGCCCCACCATTTTTAGCTTGTGAAGCATGAATTTCATAGCCTTTATGTGTTTTTAACCCTGGGTATAGGACATTTGATACTTTTTCATGTGCCGCTAAATGCTCAGCTATTTTATACGCTGATTCACTTGAATGTGTCATACGAACACCAAGTGTCTTTATGCCACGCAACAACAGCCACGTATCAAAAACGCTCAGCGTTGCCCCAACCGCATTTTGAACAAAATAAATTTGGTCTGCTAACTTTTCATCATTAACTACAACAGCACCAGCAAGAATATCAGAATGTCCTGCCAAAAACTTTGTTGCCGAATGAACCACAATATCAACACCTAGATCCAAAGGCTTCTGCAAGAATGGTGATAAAAAAGTATTGTCAGCAATAGTAAACAACTGATGTTTCTTGGCGATACCAACTACCGCACGAATATCAGTAATGTTCAAAACTGGGTTCGAGGGTGTTTCAATATACAATGCTTTGGTCTCTGGTTTAATAGCCTTCTCGATTGCTGCCAAATCGCTAAAGTCAACAAAGTCGTGTGTGATACCCCAGCGCGGCAAAACATCTTCTAAAACTCGAAATGTGCCACCATAAACATGTTTACTAACAACAATATGATCGCCAGCTGATAAGGTAAACAACACACTACTAATTGCTGCCATTCCAGTACTAAAAAGGTACCCATACTTTCCATGTTCAAGCTGCGCAACTGCTTTTTCACCCGCATCACGAGTGGGATTTCCAGAACGAGCGTAGTCATATTCTCCAAATTCATCAAAAGATTTTTGACTAAAGGTTGAACTTAGTTGAATCGGTGTATTAATTGCACCTGACAGTGGATCATTTGTTGTTGCTGCATCAATAATATTTGTCCAATCACTCATCTCTTTGCTCCTTCAACTGCTTGTCTTAAATCTGCCAATAGGTCCTCTTTATCTTCTAATCCGGCACTCACACGCACCAATTGGTTGGTAATACCCAAGTGATCACGCTGCTCTTGACTCATATCGTGATGTGTTTGCACCGCAGGAATCGTAATTAGCGTTTCTGGGCCACCCAAGCTTTCTGCAAAAGACCCGATTTGTAATCCTTTCAAGAAGGCATCCACATCATAATCTTTTGACAAATAAAAGCTTAACATTCCACCAACACCAGCATATAAGACTTTATCTACACCGGGAATACACGGTAATTTTTTGGCCAAATATTGACCATTTTCATTGTGCCGTTGCATCCGTAGATGCAGTGTTTTCAGACTGCGTAACAATAACCAAGAACTAAATGAATCTAAAACTTGACCACGTGTTGTTAATGATGTTTCTAATTTTTCAGCTAAAACATCACTATTAACAATTACTGCTCCAGCCAAAATATCATTATGTCCACCAAGATACTTTGTGGCGGAATGAACGACAATATCTGCGCCAAGTGTTAGCGGTTGTTGAAAAATAGGTGTTAAGAAAGTGTTATCAACAGCAATTAAAATATCGGGATTGATGTCTTTTACTTTTGCACTTATCTGCTGAATATCAATCACTTTCATCGTTGGATTAGATGGGGTTTCCAACCAAACAAGTCGCGTGGCTTCGTTAATTAAGCTCGAAATGTCATCCACACCATTCCAAACATCATAGTTCACACCACTCTGTTCAACAATGGCATCAAAATAGCGATATGTGCCACCATATAGATCATCCGAGGTAACAAAATGATCACCATTTTTAATCAATGAAACGAACAAAAGATCAATTGCTGCCATACCAGAGCTGGTAGCAAATGCCTGAACGCCCTGTTCCAAATCCGCTAACTGCTCTTCCAATATTTGACGTGTGGGTGTTTGTAGTCGTGCATAGTCAAAACCAGATGATTCACCCAAATTGGGATGTCGATAGGCCGTTGAAAAATATAGCGGACTAACTACTGCCCCTGTTTTAATGTCATCACTGCCGTTACCGCCCTGTGCTAATAATGTATCAATTTTAACGCTCATAAGTATTTACATTGCGAGGTCCCTAGACCGAGCTTATTCCTCTCCTGATTTAATGTTGATATTGCTGATCTTGATGAAGTCATCTTTTCCACCAACAGTTCCCCCCAATTTACAAAAAATTTTTCAGCATAAGTCTGCCATATATTGGTTGGTTTATTATTATAAAAATAGTTCTTAGGTTTAATTGTGTTTGGGTCAATTGCTATATCACGAAGATATTCGTTCTCTAAGGTCTCAGTGTCGTATTCAAAATGGCCAGTAATGTAGGTTGAATTTACATGTTCATCCCTCAAAATGAATGCGCCCAAAATATCATCGCCAGCAACTTTCAAGCGCCGAGCCACACCAAAGTTTGGTACCGTAAAATAACGAGATTGTGGCATACTAATGTTTTCCAAATCTTTTAATAATGAATGACGTTTAAAAATTTGGCTAGCTTGAAAGACACCAGAAATTTTTTCTGACAAGGCTTTGACAGGAAAGTTTCTCTCTGCATAACCAGCGCCATACGCTGCCCAACATGCAAATAGACTTTCCGTTACATGTGTCTTTCGCCATTCCAGTAAATGACGAAATTCATCCCAGTAATCAATTTGTTCAAATTTCATGCGATCCACTGGCGCACCTGTAACGATCATGCCATCGAATTTTTTGTGCCAAATGTCGTTGAGTGTGACATAGCTAGTCATAATTGCATCCGTGTCGTGGCGAATTTTATGCTGACTTGGTACTGCAAATGTTACTCGCACATTCACAGATAAATGACTCAATAATCTCGTGAACTGCTTTTCAGTTTGTAATCGATTGGGCATTAAGTTGACCAAGAGTATATTAATAGTCGGTTCTAATATTTCAAAACGACCGATTACAAAGCTTTCCCGCTTCAACAAACCGTTATTTAATATAACACTCATACGTTCCCTCCAAATTCTTAAGAAATAAAAAACGTCCCGTAGTATCCAAAGATACTACGGGACGTTAATTGACGTGTTACCACCCGGTATTTATGTAAACATTCCCAGCTTACACTTCTCCAAACGTACGCCAAAAACTTTCGTCGAGAACATCTGTGAAAGCTTTGGTTTATACGTTGTCCAGTAACGGGGACGCCCGATTTCAACTTACCGCGTAACACATATGAGTGTCCGCTTGCTCGTATCCGTGAAAAACTCCAAGACCATTTTCCAACTAATTATCTTACCCGTTTTCACCAAACACGAGCTCTCTAACTAAGACTCAAAGATGTACTTATCTTTTCAACGTTTATATTGACTATTACTATAACTTTTAATTTGATATATGTCAATAGTTTTTAATATTTCTCATGGTATTTTCTTATACCTTCTTTCATCTCGGTTTTATATTCAGCATTAGAAACTACTTTATGGTACAATTCTACTAGAATTTAGTGAGGTGAATAAATTATGTACGAACCAACACATAACTCAAATGAAGCTGTTGAAGAGCATATAAACAAGCCAGGTCGGCATGTCATGTTTCTTTCTGCAGATTGGTGTGGCGATTGTAAAGCCATAAAGCCTTTTGTTCAAACTATCAAAGATGAAGTTACACAAACTGCTGAATGGTTTGATGCTGATAGAGACGAAAATATTGATGTCGCAACAAAACATAACATGCGTGGTATTCCATCTTTTGTTTTGTTTGAGAATGGACAAGAAGTTTCACGTATCGGACACGGTGAACGCCTAACACCAAAAGAAATTGTAGATTGGTATCATTCAACACTTTAGTTTCAGTGCCAAAAATAGCCCACAAACATCGCAAGAAATTACTAAACTTGTGATATTTATGGGCTATTTTTATGTTGCATTAATATACTAGTTACTACTTTTCGGTATTCTTAATAAATGTCTGAACAATATCTGCTGGAATAGCAAATCCCATGCCTTCGACACTCGTACCATCCGTAGAAGAAGCTATTTTTGACGAGTTAATACCAACTACTTCACCTTTTAGGTTAATCAATGGTCCACCAGAATTACCAGGATTGATAGCAGCATCTGTCTGAATAGCAGTAGTTGCTGAAGAACCCGTTTCTTCAGCAGAAAGTGTACGGCGTGGGGCTGAAACAATACCGCTAGTCAAAGAAGTAGCATAATCAGAACCCAAAGGAGAGCCGATTGCTAAGACCTGTTGACCAGACTGCAGTTTTTTAGCATTGCCAAAGAACGCTGATGTTTTGATATCTGTGGTTTTTGCCTTTAATAGAGCCAAGTCTTTGCTTGAATCTGTGCCAACGATAGTGGCTTGAATTTTTTTACCGCTAGCGGTAATTAGTTGTAATTCATCAGAATCAGCTACGACGTGATTATTAGTAATAATATACGCATAGCCACCAGAAATTTTATAAATAACACCTGAACCTTCTGATGCTGTTTCCAATTCAGAACTGCTATCTTGCTGATTTTGCTGGAAATATGATGACCAACTATTGCTTGATGATGTTTTCTGTAAATTCTGAACAGTAACCACAGCGTTTTTCACTTTATTATAAGCTGTTGTTGCCGTGTCACTACTTGTGTAAGCTGTTTTGGCAACAGTTGTTGTGCCAACTGAGTTGCTTGTTTTTGTTGTATTTGTACGTTGCTGGAACCAAGAATCTGGTTGTAATCCAGAATAGACAACAAAACTTGCTACCAATGCCGAAACTATAGCAACGATAATTAAAGAATGCTTTTTCATAACTCGCCCTTTCATCCATGTACATTATTGCTTTTCTGACAAAATCCACACCCTATTATGTTCATAATAATAGCATAAAGTAAATTAAACATTAAAGGGGTAAATTGACTTTAAAAACAGTACCTTGCGGCTGATTATCTGCAACTGTTATTTTACCACCGTGAGCATGAACTACCCACTCAGCAATCGATAATCCAAGTCCGGTACCACCAGTTTGACGATTACCAGTTTTATCTTCGCGATAGAAACGATCGAAGACATGTTTTTTAGCTTCATCACTAATTCCTCGACCGGTATCAGCAATGGTGAGGACAAATTTTTTCTTTTCAATACCTGCTTTCACAGCAATTGTCGCACCAGCATCTGAGTACTTCAATGCGTTATCAAGTAACAAAACTAATAACTGATGAATTCGTTTCTGATCTATAAAAATCGCTTGATTTACATCAACCTCGAGTGTTACAGCTTTCTCTTCAAACTCTGCCATTTCTTGGTATGGTGTGATAATGTTTTCTAAGAATTGCTTGATATCCGTTGATTCTTTTTCAATGGTCGTCATATTAGAACCCGTTTTTGCTAACGTTAACATATTATTTGTTAACGAATTTAACCGTCGCACTTCAGACAGCGATAAAATAATAGCATTCGACTGTTCACGAACTGTTGATTCCGGTTTTGTCAGCATTGTCTCTAGCTTACCTTGAATGACGGCCATAGGTGTCCGTAATTCATGAGCCGCATTGTTAACGAAGTCTTGTTGTTGTTGCCAAGATTTTAATATTGGTTTCATATTTCGCCGAGCAATTAAGTACGATACTATCACTAACAAAATACCAAAGAGACCAAAGGACCAGAACAATACTTTCTTAAAATTATTCAAGTTATCCATAGTGTCTGTAACATTAACCGTCACCATACCATGGACTGCAATTTGATTATAACCTTTAGCGGCATTTTTCTTGAACTGAAAACCAATGATTCGGTAATAATTACCATAAAATTTATAAGTATGGGGTTTAACCGTCATTGTTGTTTTATCAAATTTGATAGCTTGCTGCAGTGCTTTTTGCAAAGCTGCTTGACGAGTCTCCTCTGTATTACTATCAATTATCAATTTACCATTTTTGTCAAATAGCCATGTTTCTGTTCGCGTACTAGTATTATTATACAAAGGTTGTGGCTTCTTGACGACCTTGTCAGAAGTTGAAAGTAAACCATTACTATCATACATCGAAAGCGTCTGATTGATTGCAGAATCCGCACTGTTAAAGACCGTTCGAGTGTATGATACGAAAATGACACTAGCTAAAATTGAAAATATAACAAAAAAGCTGGCGAGTAGCCAGATAAATCCACGTACTTGTTGCTTTTTATTGATTGCGTTCGGCATCCTCTACCTCTAGAATAAACCCTATATTACGTAAGGTCTTAATTAAATTGTTTTGTCCAACGGCTTCTAATTTTCGACGTAAGTTATTTAAATAAATATTAACAACGTTAATTGTCGTATCTGAATCAATACCCCATACGCGATCAAAAATTTGATCACGAGTGACAATAATATTTTTATTTTGTGCAAGATAAGTTAAAATATCAAATTCTTTACCAACCAATTTAACCGGTTGACCATGCACTTGCACACCACGATTTTCTAGGTTAATCATCACATCCCCAACCGCTAGCGTATTATCCTCAGAATAGACTCCCGAACGGCGCAAAAGTGCTTTTACACGAACAAGTAATTCTTCTCGATGAAAGGGTTTCGTTAAATAATCATCAGCACCAACATTGAAACCCTCTATTTTATCATCCAGTGAAGTTTTTGCTGTTAAAATCAAAACTGGCGTTTCAACATCATTAGCGCGCAAATTTTTGATCAACTCTAAGCCAGTTTCGCCAGGTAGCATGAGGTCAGAAATAATCAAGTCATATGGTACTTCTTGCGCCTCAAATTCACCATCAAGTCCATCTGTAACAGCATTGATATCTGCAAAGTCCTGCAAAAAACCAACAACATTATCTGCTAGATTGACATCATCTTCGATTAGTAGTATTTTAATTGCTTTTGACATTTTTATATCCCTATTTACCTGTTTTATTACATTTATTATACAAATTGTAGGTTAAAAATAAGTTAAATATACTGACAACTTCACTTCAACCCCACACTAATCCGCAAAGCATGTGCCACAAGTTGCATTTCATTTGAAGAAGCATTTATATGTGCAATTTTGTCACGTAAGCGGCGTTTATCTATAGTTCGCACTTGCTCTGCTAAAATGACGGAGTCTCTTTTCATACCGCTCATATGTTCAGGTAATAGTACATGTGTCGGCAATTTTGGTTTAGAAATTTGAGACGTTATCGCAGCGACAATAGTTGTAGGTGAATTGGCATTTCCTACATCATTTTGAATGATTAAAACGGGCCGTACACCAGCCTGCTCAGATCCTATTCCTTGCTTTAAATCGGCGTAAAATACGTCACCACGCATAACTGCTTGATGTTCTTCTGTCATAATATTCTCACTTCTATGTACGCGCCGTTAGACGCTTTTTAATAAATTCTAGGCAAACGAGCACCAAAATTTGTTAGTATTTCATGCGGAATCGTCTGAGCATATTCCGCAACCTCTTCCACCGATATTTGATTCTCACCTTCAAAGCCAACCAAAGTAACAGTTTTCCCAACAGGGTATTTCTGATTTAATGTTATCACAATCTGGTCCATTGTGACACGTCCAATTACATGTTCAATATGTCCATCGACCAAGACTTTCATACCACTCATGCGACGCAAATAGCCATCTGCGTAACCAATAGGCAAAGTAGCTATCCATTGTGGCTTCTCTGCCGTATACATTGCACCGTAACTTACTGATTCACCAGTTTTTAGCTGATGTACTGAACCCAACTTTGATTTCAATTGTAGGGCTGGTTCTAAGGGTAAAGGCATTTCTTTTTCGGGGGCACCCGGATTATACCCATAAAGCACAGAACCTACCCGGATCGTATTCGTATAAATTTCATCATGATGCCAAATCGCAGACCCTGAATTTGCTAAATGCCAGTACTGTTTAGGAATACCAGCCGATTGTACCCATTGGTAAAAACGCTGAACTTGTTCATCATAATAGTTTTGATTATTATCATCAGCTGTGGCAAAATGAGTAAACACACCAGCCAATCGAAACTTTTCAGTACTTTGAATCAGATGATACATGTCTTCAACAGCACTTGCTGAATGAGCACCCATTCGCCCCATACCAGTATCAACAGCCAATTGAACATCTAGCTTCTGACCGTCTTTGATGTAATTTACTGCCTCATCGAGCCATTCAATCGTTCCAACAGCTGGTGATAAACGATTTTCCACCATAACTTCTGTTTGGGCAACATCTTGGACACCAAGCAGAAAAATATTTATTTTTGCTTGGGGATAATATTTACGTAGTTCAACACCTTCACCGATCGTCGCTACCGCAAAATCATAGACACCCACCTCAAGTAACGCCCCCACAACTTGTTTTGCACCGTGTCCGTAAGCATTGGCTTTAACCACAGCAATCAATCTCTGTGCGCCCGCGTGCTTCATAATTAATTTAGCATTTGTTTGAATTGCCTTTAAATCAATATCTAGCCATGTCGGCCGTAAACATAATATATCATTGTCTGTCATGATAATACTCCTCGTTTAGGAAACAGCTTTATACTCATTTTTTCCAGCAGCGTCAAACGTTCAATAACAACAACCGTATTCACTTGATCACCGCTATGTGTGATTGCAACATAGGTGTGATAGGGGAAGTTTTTCACTTTCATTACAGGTCGACCATTTGGCTCATTTAAAATTTCAATATCTTGCCACTGAACTTTCTCACCGATTCCATAGCCGGTAGCTTTTGAAAAAGCCTCTTTGGCAGAGAAACGTCCGGCAATATATTCGTTTTGATGCTTACCTTTTCGCTCAGCCGCTGCAGCACGTTCTGCCGGCGTTAAAATGAGTGTTATAAAACTCTTCTGACGCTCGACTATTTCTGCAACTCGACTGATCGCTTCTGTGTCATTTCCAATTCCTATAATCATGGTTCTATTGTAACAAAAGGTCAAGTGTTGACAAAGTTTTTTTGCCTACACTTAACCTTTTTGACCCTTATTATTTAAAGTTTTTAAGATTTGTGTCTGTTGGTATCAAATTTTGCCATTTTTTGGATAGATAATTATCATTGATATGATATGTTGGTTCTTGATAACCTCGTGCAAAAAAAGGCTTTATCTTCGTATCAGCAGCTACCCAGCCTCGCCATCCCATATGAATGGTGTCCTGCATAAAGTACTTATGTCCACCATCATGAGAAAAATCAGCAATTTGGTTAAAGCCTTGTGACTGTAACTGTTTTTTTACTTTATCCACACTCTGATAATATCTTTTTGTACTCAGCCCAGTATACTTTGACCATTTTTTATTAACAGGCTGAATAATGAACAAAACGTCAGTATGCTCTTTTGCAAACTCTTGTAATACAGCCTGAAAATCAGAATACTCATCAGACTGTCGGTAATCAAAATGACTTTGAGAGTTCTCCAGCTTCTTCAAACTTGGTTTGACTCGCATTTTGAAAAATGAGTTTTTTATGCCAAATTTATTATTACCAGTTTGCTTCTTCGCAACTCTCATCGCTTCCCGCTCTAACAACGATATATTATCAGTTTTTGGTAACGACTTTAGTGCTGGCTCAACTTGCTTATCCCAATTATTAGATACTTTAAAATTTGAGAATAGTTGGTCTTCGCGCAATAACATTCTATTTCGTAACATTAACAAGCTCTGATCAGTTTCTGACAAAGGTTCATTATTTTTAATCTTCGTAATGAGACGAGCATAAAAGCTATTATCACTAATTTGTTTTTGTTCCAATAATCGTTTCGCAATAAATCGATCAGTTGCACTAATTGTCTTAATGTTTCGCAACCAGTTAACAGTCTGCAACGGTGAATAAAACTGTGGAAATGCCCACTTACTATCACGTTTGGTAAACCACTGTTGCGAAATAATAAATACCGCCTGTTTTTTATGCAAAGCCGGTGTCATTTCTTGCATCCCCAAGTAATGCGAAAGAGATTCTGTTCCAGCCTGACCAAGCAAAAATGGTTGATAATTACGCTTATACTTTGCCGCCAACACCGATGGATGCATTGTATCCAAACGGAGAAGTTCGCTTGACCCAAAGAAAGGCACATAATTTGTCTTTGAATTACTGAAGGCCGCCATTTTGACACTTTCGCCTTTAAAAACGTTTTTAGAAAATGACACAGACGCTTTTTGAATATCTTTATTTGATAAATAATTTAATGAAAATGGTGCCAAAAATAGTGCAGTAACCATGACGAATGCCAAGATTACTGGACCAAATATCCACCATAGCCCCCGTTTTTTCAGCATTTTTTTATCCAATCAATGATTCAACTTTGGCAACTACCTTGTTTGGTGTATTCCATTCATCGCGATTAAATTCAGAAACAGGTGCTTGAATATTGAACTTACTTTCTAAATCAAGCAACAATTCCACCGTCGCCATTGAATCTAGCAACCCATTCTCAAAAAAATCATCGTCCATTTGATCAGAAATGTCTTCACCAATAATTGTGTTTAAGATTTCTACTATTTGTTCTTTCAAGTCCATTATTCTTTTCCTCGATTTCTAATACTATTATTTATATAATAACTATTACTTTCCATTTGTTTCCATTACATTAACCTTGGAACCAGATTTTGTCCAACAAACCACTGAATAATAAGAAACTAATCATTACTACGTTGAATGTTATCACAATCGCTAACGCATTCGTAAACTTATTATGCGGTACATGATGTTTTTTCTTATATCGTAACCACATATCATTAATAACAAGACCAACACCATGAAACAAGCCATAAGCGATATAGTACCATTTCAATCCGTGCCAAAATCCCATAATCAACATATTAATGATATAAGCCACGTTTGAGGTTGTGACTCGACTTTTAAACCACTTTTTCTTCATCATCAGAAACACGAGTCTCATAAAGACAAAGTCACGGAACCAAAATGATAAAGTCATATGCCAACGATTCCAAAATTCTTTTAAGTTTCTGGACAAAAATGGTAAATTAAAGTTCATTGGCACTTCAATCCCCATCACATACCCAGTTGCTACAGCGAACATGGAATACCCTGCAAAGTCAAAAAACAAATTCAAACCGTAAATATACATATACGCTATAATCCACCATGACCATCCGCCTTGAGCATGTGCAGAAACAATCGCCATATGCTCAACATTTGGCATTAATACAGTTCCCAAAACATGAGACACGATGAATTTATACAAAAAACCAATGAAAAGATATTTGACAGCTTTGCCAAGCATTTCTAGATACTTATCACGTGTCGGTGCTTTCTCAACATCTTTCACAAAACGACGGTACCGATCAATAGGACCTGACGAAATTGTTGGCATGAACAGCATGAAGCGCAGGAAAAACCAAGGCTTAAATTCTTGAATCGAACCATCACGTATTTCCATCACCATACCAACTGAACGGAATGTCAAATACGAAATACCCATGAATCCGAGTAAGGTTGTCACTTGCAACCAATTAGTAACTGGCGCAACCTTAATTAATACTAGCGGCAAGATAGCTAAAATAGTTGTGACATAAAACACCCAAGTTTGGTTGTACTTTTTACGATACAAAGTATAGGTCCAAACAAGCAGCCATTGCCAAATCATGTAGATAATTAATGCAATACCTTCATGGTATTTCTCACCATCAAACATCAAGAAAATAAAGACAAGTGAGACCAATACTTCATACCAAGCTAGACGCTTCCCAAAGTATAAACCGATGGCTAGAGGCACTAGTGCCAACAACAAAATAATGAAGTACTGCGGATCTGCATAAGGTTGTAGATTAAGCATTGCCGTTCACCTCAGTAATCAACCCTTTTAAATCAATTTTACCATTCGGTGTCAATGGCATTGACTCACGATATATAAATCGACTCGGCATCATATAAGGCATCATAATGTCTTTCATGTCATCTTTAATTGCATTTGTTAACAACATAGGTTTAGAAAAATCATTTTCTTTAGGCACTACAACGGCCAATAACTGCTTAACTTTACCATCAGCGTCATAACGTGGCACAGCGACCACTTGTTCTATCCATTGACTTTGTTGTAGTTGTTGCGCAACTTCTTCCAATTCAATTCGGAATCCATGTAATTTTATTTGAAAATCACTACGTCCTTTATAATGCAACAAACCATTTTCATCAATTGTTGCTAAATCACCAGTTTTATACGCTTGTTCACCGTTAAATTTCGTGAAAGCGGCATTTGTTTTTTCAGGGTTGTTCAAATAACCTTTGGAAACTGAAGGGCCTGAAATAATAATTTCACCTTTTCCCCCTAAAGAAACTTCTTGGTCATCGCTATCTTGAATACTAATTGCCGTATCTTCCTTTACGTAACCAATTGGCATTTTATCGTAGTTTTCGATGATTTTCTTAGTAATGCGTATACTTGAAACAGCAACTGTGGCTTCCGTCGGCCCATACGTATTGTATATTTTTACCTTTGGAAAGCGCGCTAGTAATTTCTCGGCTGTCGTTCGTGTTAATACTTCGCCACAAAACAAAAAGGCCTTCAAATTTGGATTGTTCGCTTGATTAAATTCTGGATCCAAGAGAGCAACATCAGCAAATGATGGTGTCGACACCCATGTAGTTAGATCTAACTTTGGTAAAGTAGCAAATAATAGTTTAAAATCCTCAGCTACTGATTTGGGTAATGCTTTCAAAGTCCCGCCCGTAACAATAGTGGGGACCCAATCCATCACTGATAAATCAAAAGAATATGGTGGCTGTGATAACACATTGCTGCCTTCTTGCCAATCAAATGTGTCGCCAATCATCCAATTAGTAAAACTTAGTAAATTACGATGTGAAATTTGAACGCCCTTTGGACGCCCTGTTGTCCCAGAAGTGAAAATAATATAAAAATTATCATCGTCTTTAACAGAATGTGTCAATTCATAAGAAACATTCGTAGAAAGTATACGATCAAGATGTTCTTTATCAATTATTAGAATATCTGAAATTGATGTTGGTAACTCATCAATGGCTAATATCACTGCAGGCTTAGCAATTTCAATAATATCTGTCAATCTTTCCTCTGCTGAATTAACATCAACCGGAATATAGGCATGTCCTGATTTAGCACTACCTAAGAAACTTGCAACCATTTCAAATTGCTGCCCACCATATACCATAACTGGCGCTTTTTTCGGCAAATTTAGCTCATCTAAAGCATGAGCTAAATTATCAGATGCTTTTTTCAGCTGTTCATAAGTATGCTTTTCTCCCAATTCATCATACGCAACTTTTTTAGGCTGCGTTGTCGCGATGAGATCAACCTGTTTTAACACATTATCAATCATGTGTGCTCCCCCATTTAAAATTCATTATAAAGAAAATGTCCTTCCCCAACGCCAGAATAGCCGTATAAGTACAAAAGTGATAGAATGATTAAGAAATAAAAAACAGTGCGCCCAACAAAATTAATAACTGGATGTTGGAAAAAATGCTTTAACATTCGCAGTAACCCCCGTATAAATTGTCTCTTTAAAAGTTATTAAATTTAACTTTAAAGTATCGTCAATAATATAATGAACTATATTATAACATATATATTTCAGAATGTTAAATTTATATATCAAAGAATGGAACGATAAATTACTTATGATTAAAAAATGTTTCTCGCTTATTGTTAAACTAGACAATATCGTATTAAAGAACCATATTTTCCAAGCAATATTCTCAGCGATGCGACAAACACTTCCTGTTTTGGCAATCGACGTTTACTTGCGTCTGTTGTTCATATTATTTTTAGCACCAAATGCTTTATTTCCTGTCATTTTTAATATCAATTTAAAAATAACAGGTTTGCAGATAACCCTTTCTATTTTGGACGTCGTTATACTCATGATTTTTGCCGCTGCCTTGACAAATAACTACTTGATTTACCGTGGCATAAAAAATAACATATTACCAATATTAACCAATTTTTTGGCCACCTACCTTCTTTTCACTGTCAATACACAGAATTTTTCACATAATGTTTCACAATATTTAGTGGTCAGCGTATTAACTTTGCTCAGTAGTGAATCCTACTATCAATACCAAAAACTCTTTCGTAAAGACCTCCAACCCTATTCGGCAAGATTTTTGGTTTGGTCTGCCTTTATCATTAGACTCTATTTTTTGGTTCAACCGTATGTTCAACAAACTACGTTACAGTTACTAATCAGTAACATTTTGTCATCTAATTTCTTCATAACATTTCTTGGTCTCCTACTAGTAGGAGCTTGTGCACCAGTTCTGTATTGGTTAGGCATTGCATTGCCAAACGAGCTGACTTCTAACCAAACAACAATTAATGCTGTCGTTAAAAATTTAGATGTAATTTTGAAAAATACTCACGCGACATTGCCATATCCTGAAAATCTCTATAGTGTGTATGGTACGTTTTCATTACTTGGCGGCATTGGCAATACACTAGCAATTAGTTTTTTGCTTTTATTTATGTCATCAAAAAGAAAGCAAAATTTAGGAATGTTATCCGTATTCCCTAGCTTATTCAATAATAATCAGTTGCTTTATTTTGGATTACCACTATTCTTAAGACCTCTGCTGTTGGTTCCTATGATTTTGTCTAGCATAGCTGGCACCTTGGTTGGCTATGTAGCAATTGCCACACATTTGATAAAACCGGCTGCCTTAGTGATACCAAACAATGCTCCTAATTTATTAACTGCATTCTTAGGAAGCGGTAAATTGTCTTCCTTAATTGTGGTAGCAATAGTCTTTGGGTTGACAGTATTGATTTACAAGCCATTTATCGAACTTGATAATGCTGAGGTACAAAATGAGAAATAAACTAATCATATTATCCAGTTTCATATTATTAATAGTAATTGGTATTTTTAGTCATAGTTGGGTTGTCCACACTCGTACCACACAATCGAAGATACAAACATCACGTATGTCACCAATTATTCTAATTCCGGGTTCAAGTGCTTCAGTCAATCGATTTGACAGTCTATTAACGAAGCTCAACACTAAGAGCCAGCGACACGATATTTTAAAAGTTTTGGTCACTAAAGATGGTAAATTGGTATATAGTGGCAAAATTCGATCTAGTGATGAGCAACCATTTATTGTCGTTGGTTTTCAAAATAATGCTGATGGTTACGACAATATTAAAAAGCAGGCTAAATGGCTAAATACTGCTCTTATTGATTTGCAAAATCGTTATCATTTCCATAATTTCCAAGGAATTGGCCACTCAAACGGTGGACTCATTTGGACTAGGTATTTAGAAAACTACTACAGTTCTGATAGTTTCAATATGGCAACTCTAATGACGCTAGGTACCCCCTTCAACTTTTCTGAATCCTCATCACAACGGCGCACAGTCATGTTAAAAGACTTTATTGAAAAAAACACCAAAATACCCTCTAATTTGATTATGTATTCGATAGCTGGCACAGAAGATTATACAGATGACGGCATAGTTCCAGTTCAAAGTGTTTTAGCTGGAAAGTATATTTTCCAAAAACATGTCAAATCCTATACTCAAATTACCGTTTCTGGAAATGATGCGCAACATTCAAGTCTCCCAGAAAATACAGAAGTTGTGAAATTAATACAAGAACATATACTTAAGGACAACACTAATAATAACTTTCGAAAACCACAATAAAAGCAGCCCAGATGGGCTGCTTTTATTTTATAGCAATCTCTTGTATGATTTTTTTTAAACGATATTGCATTTGCTCAAATCGTCTTTTTTCACTATCTTCAATATCATATTTAAGTGCCCCTATGATTTGTAATAGTGCTTCTTTGAAAGCAACGGATTCAGCCATATTTATTTTTGAAAGTGATTCGCGCAATGCAAAAATATGCTCTGGATTATATGTGTCAGTTCCCACATTAATAGTAGTTAAATCATCATCCATAGCCAGCATTTTATGGTTAAATTGCGCTTTTTCAGTGTAGTGATGACGGACTAAATCAGTAGCCCTATTTGATAAAGCCGTAATAAAATAAGTTGAAAATTTAGCCCGTGGTCGATTACAATCATATTTCTGTACACACTTCATCAGGATTTCTAATCCCTCTGAATACCAATCATCCTGTTTCATTCGACCACTAATCTTTCGCGAATGCACATCAAATATAGCTGCTTTCAAATGTTTAATCAATACATTATACGCAAATTCGTGTCCCCTTTGAGCCGCGATAACTGCTCCAATTAATCTATCTGTCCCCAATTATATACTCCCGCCATATTAGTAGTTTAATCAACTACTTATAACGGATTTCGTGAATTATATCCTTGATAAATCAACAAACTAGCAGCGACACTAGCATTCAAACTCTGAACATGCCCCACCATTGGAATCGTGACCATACCATCAACTTTTTTCTTTAATAATGGCGAAATGCCTCTCCCTTCATTACCAATAATCAACGCTACCGCGCCATTTGCATCCCAACGGCGATAATCATCACCAGCCATGTCTGTTCCAAAAACCCAAACATTACGCTTCTTAAGCTCTTCCACTACATTCACTAAGTTCGTCACTCGAGCAACAGGAACATGTTCAATGGCACCGGTAGATGTCTTAGCAACGGTCGCCGTAAGTTGAACTGCCCGACGTTTTGGAATAATGATACCGTGAACTCCAGCTGCATCAGCAGTACGCAAAATAGACCCTAAGTTGTGTGGATCTTCAATGCCGTCTAAAATAACAAAAAATGGTGCTTCGCCTTTTTTGTCAGCCTGATCAAATAAATCATCAATTGACGCGTATTCAAAGGCCGCCACACTTAGAACAACACCTTGATGATTACCACCATCGGTTAGCTCATCTAGTTTTGACTTTGGTGCCTGCTGAATAACCAACTTCTTCTTCTTGGCCAATTGCGTAATTTCGTTACGAACTTTGTCTTGTAACCCTGTTTGTAGCCAAACCTTATTTATTTCTTGCGTGCTTCTTAATGATTCAACACTGGCATGATGCCCGTAAACGAATTCTGTTGATTCTGTTAGTTTCATTTGTTTGTACTCCCTGTCTCCACCTGTTCAAAAATCCATGTCATTAGTTCTAAGATGCGTTCATGTTGTTCAGACATATACAAATAACCAAATAATGCTTCAACACCTGTTGAAATTCGATACGTAATGACATCAGTATTTTTTGCTTTTGTATGTGACTTAGCATTGCGACCGCGTTTAAAATAATCTAATTCATCCTTGGTTAGAATATTGGTTACCATCATTTGCTCAAATAACGCAGCATGCGCTTTCGCGGAAACATAATGTTTACTACGTCTTTGTAGTTCATTTACTTTTGTTAAGCCTAAAGACAATAAGTGCCGTCGTACTTCTAGTTCATAGATTGCATCGCCAATATAAGCCAGCGATAATCCGTTCATTTGTCTGTAATTTAAATTATGCATAATTCAATTATACGCAATTATGTTGACTTGCGTACAAATTTCAATAAATGTTCTGCAGAACTATTTAAGTTTACCTATTTTTACTGAATATAAGAAGCTCTTTGGCATAAATGGTATCATTTTTGGCATAATAAGCACATTTATTTTAAAAATACCTTTTTTATGATTAAAAAAAACACCTATCATATATGATAAATGTTTTTAAATACTATGCTTTTAGTTGTCAAATGTTTTTGCAACATCGTCTAACTTAGGAATATCTGAAGCTTCTTCGCTTTCAGATTCAGGTTGGGCGATAACATCCCCGACAACTTTACTCTTGATCTTACGATATTCAGCCATACCAGTTCCAGCAGGAATAATCTTACCAATAATAACGTTCTCTTTCAAACCAACAAGTGGATCATTTTTGCCACGAATAGCGGCATCTGTCAAAACACGTGTTGTTTCTTGGAATGATGCGGCAGATAAGAATGAATTTGTCTCAAGTGCAGCCTTAGTAATTCCCAGCAGAACTGGACGAGCAGTCGCTGGTACTAAACCTTCAAACAAAGCTGGTTCGTTAGCGCGCTTGAAATCAGCGATATCCATTAATGTTCCTGGCAACAAGTCTGTTTGACCTGGATCCATGACACGGATTTTACGTAACATTTGACGAATCATTACTTCAATATGTTTGTCAGAAACTTCAATACCTTGCAAACGGTAAACCTTTTGAATTTCTGTTAACATATATGACTCTGTTGTCAAAGTGTCTGTAACAGCTAACAATTCTTTAGGATCAATTGGTCCTTCATTGATAGCCTCACCACGCTTAATTTCGTCACCTTCACCAAAACGCATACGTGTTGTCAAAGGTAATGTATAAGTTCTTGTATCAGTTTCACCTTCAATTGTAACTGACTTTGTACGGTCTGCAGGATTTTCTTCAATTACAGTAATTGTACCCGTAACTTCAGAAATTTCTGCACGCCCCTTAGGAATACGCGCCTCAACAATTTCTTGAACACGAGGCAAACCTTGCGTAATATCATTACCGCCGGCAACTCCGCCCGTGTGGAAGTTACGCATAGTCAATTGTGTACCTGGCTCACCGATTGATTGTGCAGCAACAGTTCCAACAGCTTCACCAACTTCAACTTCTTCACCAGATGCCAAGTTTCGACCATAATCAAGAACTGAGACACCGTGTTCTGTTGTTGATGTGAAGACCGAACGAATAGTTACTTCCTCGATGCCAGCATTGACAACCTTCTTAGCAATGTCTTCATCAATCATTTCATTACGCGAAACAATCTTTTCACCTGTTTCAGGATTGAATACAGACTTCATTGCATAACGACCTAGAATACGATCATAAAGTGGTTCAACGACAGATGTACCGTCCATAATTGCATGAACAGCCACACCACGATCTGAGTCATTATCAAACTCACGAACAATTACATCTTGCGCAACATCGACTAATCGACGAGTCAAGTAACCTGAGTTAGCTGTCTTTAAGGCAGTATCTGACATACCCTTGCGGGCTCCGTGAGTAGAAATAAACATTTCCATCACTGTCAGACCTTCACGGAAGTTAGCAGTAACTGGCAATTCAATAATTTTACCACCAGGTCCAGCCATCAATCCGCGCATACCAGCTAATTGAACGAAGTTTGAAATATTACCACGAGCTCCTGAATCCTGCATCATGAAAATAGGGTTCGTTGGTTCGAATGATTCAATCAACTTATCTTGAATAATATCTTTTGCCTTCGTCCAGATTTCGGTTACACGTTGGTAACGTTCTGCATCTGTTATCAATCCACGACGGAATTGTTTTGTTACTGTAGCAACTTGACTATGAGCATCCTCAAGAATAGCAGGCTTTTCTTTCAAATCAGTAACGTCTGTCATGGCAACTGTCAACCCAGATTCAGTAGACTTTTCGTAACCTAAGTCCTTCATACGGTCCAATAACAATGAAGTTTCTGTTACCTTATAACGCTTGTAAACTTCAGCGATGATATCTGACAAGAATCCCTTCTTGAAAGCATTAACAACTGGTGTATCTACCAAGTAATCATGTATATTTTCACCAGCATCAATAAAGAAACTATCATCAACTCGCTTAAAGTTATCTTCTGATGGTTCGTTGATATATGGGAAATCTGAAGGCAAAATTTCATTAAAGAATAACTTACCCACTGAAGTAATCATAATTTTTGAACGTTGCTGATCAGTAAATGGCTTTTCAGTTGGGAATGAAGAAGTTTGAATACCTACACGTGTATGATAATGAACAACCTTGCTTGCAAAAGCAATTCGTGCTTCATCAACACTAGAGAAAATCATTCCTTCGCCTTCACGACCAGCTTCTTCAGTAGTCAAATAGTAGTTTCCAATAACCATATCCTGTGATGGTGCAACAATAGGCTTTCCATCTTTAGGTGCCAAGATATGCCCAGCAGCAAGCATTAACAAACGTGCTTCAGCTTGTGCTTCATCAGATAATGGTACGTGGATGGCCATCTGGTCACCATCGAAATCGGCGTTATAGGCTTCAGTAACCAATGGGTGCAAACGCATTGCTTTACCTGAAACTAACACTGGCTCAAACGCTTGAATCCCCAGACGGTGCAAGGTAGGTGCTCGGTTCAAAAGAACAGGGTGTTCCTTGATAACATCTTCCAAGACATCCATCACGTCGCCATCAGCTTTATCAATCTTGCGCTTAGCAGACTTAACGTTACCAGCCAACTTGCGCGTTGTTAGTTCTTTCATGATAAATGGGCGGAATAGCTCAATAGCCATTGGTACAGGCAATCCCATTTGGTTCATTTTCAAGAAAGGACCAACATCGATAACCGAACGACCAGAATAATCAACACGCTTACCAAGTAAGTTCTGACGGAAACGCCCTTGCTTACCCTTCAACATGTGTGACAGTGATTTCAATGGGCGATTACCTGGACCGGCAACTGGACGACCACGACGACCATTATCAATCAATGCATCAACCGCTTCTTGTAACATACGCTTTTCGTTCTGCACAATAATGCCTGGCGCATTCAAATCAAGCAATCGCTTCAAACGATTATTACGGTTAATAACACGGCGATATAAATCATTCAAATCAGATGTGGCAAAACGGCCACCTTCTAATTGAACCATAGGACGCAAATCAGGTGGAATAACTGGAATAACTTCCATTACCATCCATTCAGGTTTGTTATCTGACTGGAGAAAGGCTTCAATAATGTCCAAACGACGTACCGCACGTACTCGTTTTTGTCCTGTTGCTTCTTGCAATTCACGCTTTAATTCATCAGCTTCCGTAGCTAAATCTACGTTTGCAAGTAATTCTTTAATTGCTTCTGCGCCCATGCCAGCCTTAAAGCCAGCACCATATTCTTTTTTCAGTTGACGGTACTCACGTTCCGTCATCATTTGCTTCTTTTCAACAGGTGCATCACCTGGTTCAATAACAACATAAGAAGCAAAATAGATAATTTCTTCAAGTGAACGTGGGGACATGTCCAAAACAAGTCCCATACGTGAAGGAATTCCCTTGAAATACCAAATATGTGTAACAGGAGCAGCTAATTCGATGTGACCCATACGTTCACGACGAACTTTTGATGATGTTACTTCAACACCACAGCGGTCACAAACAATACCCTTATATCGGATTCGCTTGTATTTACCACAGGCGCATTCATAGTCTTTTGTAGGTCCGAAAATACGTTCATCGAACAAACCATCTTTTTCTGGCTTAAGTGTTCGATAGTTAATCGTTTCTGGCTTCTTTACTTCACCATAAGACCATGAACGAATCTTATCAGGGGAAGCCAAAGCGATTTGCATACTTTCGAATTTATTAACATCGATTGCCATCTATTTGCTGTTACCTTTCTAAATTATTTTTCCTCAAATGTTTGACTTTGTTCTTCAACCTTAGAGAAGGCTGCAGCAACTTCTTCATCATCTTTGTTTAACAAATCAGGATTTGTACGGGCTAGTTTTTCAAGTGCATCAACCGGCAAAATCGAATCATCTTCGTCCATTTGACGTAACTCAACTTCATCACCTGCACCATCTAGTACTTGCATGTCCAAACCAAGTGCTTGCAATTCTTTGACTAAAACACGGAAAGACTCTGGTACGCCAGGACGTGGAATTGGTTCACCCTTGATAATTGATTCATACACTTTGACACGACCTGCAACATCATCTGACTTATACGTCAAGATTTCTTGCAAGGTATAAGCAGCACCATAAGCTTCCAAAGCCCAAACTTCCATTTCACCGAAACGCTGTCCACCAAACTGAGCTTTACCACCCAAAGGCTGTTGCGTAACAAGTGAGTAAGGACCGATTGAACGTGCGTGAATCTTATCATCGACCATGTGCGCTAGTTTCATATAATGCATGACACCAACACCTACACGCTTATCGAAAGCTTCACCTGTACGGCCATCATATACAACTGACTTTCCATCTTGAGGTAATCCAGCTTCACGCAAAGCCATTTCAATTTCATCATCACTTGCACCATCAAAAACAGGTGAAGCAACATGAATACCAAGTTTTTTGGCAGCAAATCCTAAATGCAATTCAAGTACTTGCCCAATATTCATACGTGACGGCACACCCATAGGTGACAATAGAATGTCAATAGGTGTTCCATCAGGCATATATGGCATATCTTCTTCTGGCACAACAACAGAAACAGTTCCCTTGTTTCCATGACGACCAGCCATCTTATCACCAACTTGAATTTTACGCTTTTGTGCAATGTAAACACGAACCATCATGTTGACACCTGGAGCTAATTCATCACCATTTTCAGGTGTATAAATACGAACGTTTTGAACGACACCGCCGCCACCATGAGGAACACGTAATGATGTATCACGTACTTCACGCGCTTTTTCGCCAAAAATAGCATGCAACAGACGTTCTTCAGCAGAAAGTTCAGTAACACCCTTAGGTGTTACCTTACCAACTAAGATGTCACCATCATGAACTTCAGCACCGACACGAATAATACCGTCCGCATCCAGATCCTTCAACTGATCTTCACCAGTATTAGGAATTTCACGGGTCATTTCTTCCGGTCCAAGTTTTGTGTCTCGCGCTTCTGAATCGTATTCTTCGATGTGAATTGAAGTATAAACATCTTCACGAACCAACCGTTCATTTAGGACAATGGCATCTTCGAAGTTATATCCTTGCCAAGTCATGAAAGCAATTAATGGATTTTGTCCCAAGGCCAATTCACCTTGTTCCATTGAAGGACCATCTGCCAAAACCTCGTCGGCTTCAATATGCTCACCGACATGTACAATTGGCTTTTGGTTATAGTTTTTACCACCGTTTGAACGACGGAATTTCATCAATTCATAAGTATCTAGTTGACCATCTTCACGGCGAACACGGATTTGACGACCGTCCACATACTCAACTTCACCAGATGCGCGTGCAATCATCGCAACACCAGAATCGTGAGCTGCTTTATATTCAATTCCTGTTCCCACTAATGGTGAATGTGGATCAAGCAAAGGCACTGCCTGACGTTGCATGTTGGCACCCATCAAAGCACGGTTGGAATCATCGTTTTCCAAAAACGGAATAGCAGCTGTTCCAACAGAAACAACTTGCTTTGGCGAAACGTCCATGTAGTCAATACGATCAATTGGTGTTTCAATGTTTTCTTCACCAAAACGAGCCATAACTGTACTGTGCACAAAGCTACCATCTTCATTCAATGGTGAGTTGGCTTGGGCAACAATATAGTTATCTTCTTCATCGGCTGTCAAATAATCAATCTTATCTGTAACCTTATGAGTTGTCCAATCAACACGGCGGTATGGTGTTTCGACAAAACCATACTTGTTAATGCGGCCATAAGTAGCCAACGAGTTAATCAAACCAATGTTAGGACCTTCTGGTGTTTCAATCGGATCAATACGACCATAGTGTGTATAGTGAACGTCTCGAACTTCAACGCCGGCACGGTCACGAGTCAAACCACCCGGTCCAAGAGCTGACAAACGGCGCTTATGGTTCATTTCACCCAATGGGTTGGTTTGATCCATAAACTGCGACAATTGTGAAGAACCAAAGAATTCTTTGACAGCAGCTACAACAGGACGTATATTGATTAACTGTTGTGGCGTAACCGTGTTGGCATCTTGAATTGACATGCGTTCACGAACAACACGTTCCATACGTGTTAAGCCGATACGGAATTGGTTTTGCAATAATTCACCAACAGAACGAATACGACGGTTACCCAAGTGGTCAATATCATCAACATGGCCAACACCTTCTTGCAAGTTCAAGAAGTAGTTCATACCTGCCAAGATATCAGCTGGACGTACTGTACGATCATCTTCATCAATGTGCCCATTCCCAATCAACAATAATGTCTTTTCTGGGTTTTCGGGAGATTCGATTTTGATTTTTTGAAGGGTTACAGGTTCTTCAAGAACAGCATCACCTGATGGAGTATATGTTGTTGTCTTAAAGTCTTCACGATCCAAATATGGTGTTAATTTAGAGATAACTTCCTTATCAACTAACGTACCTTTTTCAGCAAGAATTTCACCAGAATCAGGGTCAGCCAATGTTTCCGCTAAGGTTTGGTTTAACAAACGTGTCTTAAGTGCCAGTTTTTTATTAATCTTATAACGGCCCACAGAAGCTAAATCATAACGCTTTGGATCAAAGAAACGAGCAACTAATAGCGCACGTGATGAATCAGCTGTCTTTGGTTCACCCGGACGCAAACGTTCGTATACGTCCTTCAATGCTTCTTCAACACGAGAATCTGACATATCCTTGTGGACATCTTTTTCAAGGGTCATGTTCAATGCATCATATTGATCTGAAAAAATATCAATAATGTCTGAATCAGAACCAAATCCAAGTGCACGCACTAATTCAGTCATTAGCAACTTACGTGTGCGATCAATACGTACGTTAGCGATGCCCTTGGCATCTGTTTCATACTCTAACCATGCACCACGGTTAGGTATAACAGTCGTTCCAAAATGCGGACGTCCATTTTTATCAGTTGTCTGGTTATAATAAATACCGGGTGACCGAACAAGCTGTGAAACAATAACACGCTCCGCTCCATTAATAATGAACGTTCCTTGTTCTGTCATTAATGGGAAATCACCGAAGAATACGTCTTGCGACTTAATTTCACCAGTTTCGTGGTTCGTTAAACGCAATGTAACGTGTAATGGTGCAGAATAGTTTGCATCATGCTCACGTGCTTCGTCAATATTATATTTGGGTTCCATCAATTGATAATCAACGTATTCCAAAGATAACGTACCTTGGAAATCATCAATTGGCATGATGTCGCCAAACATTTCCTTGATACCATCTTTCAAAAACCATTGATATGATGCCGTTTGAATTTCAATCAAATTCGGCACATCAAGTACTTCTTTGATGCTAGCATATGAACGACGAGTACGGTGCTTACCGTATTTTACTAAATGTCCTACCACATTTATCACCTCATTTGTTTTTTACTGTGTTTTGATATTACAATTTAATTACAAAACAAGATATTCCACTAATTTTGCTTGCCAATAGGCACAAAAAAAGCAATCGCCGCTGTTTCCGCAGTGAACGTTTGCCTCAATATAAAGGGATTGCGGACAATATTTCGCAAATTTCCAAATTTATTCACAGTACTACAATAGTCAATTATACAGAAAATAAAAAAAAAAGCAACCACACGGTTACTTTGTGTATGCCGCCGGTGGGAGTCGAACCCACACGGTGTTGCCACCACTGGATTTTGAGTCCAGCGCGTCTGCCAATTCCGCCACAGCGGCATAATATAAAGCCCTAAAGCTTATAGGGCGGTAGAAGGGGATCGAACCCTCGCATGCTGGATCCACAAACCAGTGTGTTAACCACTTCACCACTACCGCCATGGCAGGGATAGAGGGAATCGAACCCCCATCAACGGTTTTGGAGACCGCTATTCTACCGTTTAACTATATCCCTATAACCTTAAGCTCAGTCATCAGACTGAAATAACATGGTGAGGAATTGCGCCCCACATTACACTGGCTTGTACATGTTTGTCAGTAGTACTTTATAGCGGTCACAGCGGGGCTCGAACCCGCGATCTCCTGCGTGACAGGCAGGCGTCCTAACCAGCTAGACCATGCGACCAATGGACGCTACAGGGATCGAACCTGTGACCCCCTGCTTGTAAGGCAGGTGCTCTCCCAGCTGAGCTAAGCGTCCATGATGGAGAGGAAGGGATTCGAACCCTCGAAGCAAGTTCCCCTGCTTACACGGTTTCCAACCGTGCTCCTTCGGCCAGACTCGGACACCTCTCCGATTATCTTCCTACTGCTCTCTACTTCTTTTCATATGTACGGCACCGCATCGTCCTATCCTCGCAGGAAGCGATCCTCCAACTACTTTCGGCGCTATAGAGCTTAACTTCTGTGTTCGGTATGGGAACAGGTGTGTCCTCTATGCTATCGACACGACACCTTGAGTGTTAGCCACTCAAAACTAAATAGTAACAAATTCTTCTTCTATCCTAAACCACTCATAATTGCTTATCGAATATTTCTATTCTTTAGACTTTGGTTAAGTCCTCGACCTATTAGTACTAGTCCGCTTCATTGATCACTCAACTTCCACTTCTAGCCTATCTACCTCATCATCTCTAAGGGGTCTTACTCTATTAAATAGATGGGAAATCTCATCTCGAGGCGAGTTTCACACTTAGATGCTTTCAGCGTTTATCTCATCCATACATAGCTACCCAGCAATGCTCCTGGCGGAACAACTGGTACACCAGCGGTATGTCCATCCCGGTCCTCTCGTACTAAGGACAGCTCCTCTCAAATTTCCTGCGCCCGCGACGGATAGGGACCGAACTGTCTCACGACGTTCTGAACCCAGCTCGCGTACCGCTTTAATGGGCGAACAGCCCAACCCTTGGGACCGACTACAGCCCCAGGATGCGATGAGCCGACATCGAGGTGCCAAACCTCCCCGTCGATGTGGACTCTTGGGGGAGATGAGCCTGTTATCCCCAGGGTAGCTTTTATCCGTTGAGCGATGGCCCTTCCATGCGGAACCACCGGATCACTAAGTCCTACTTTCGTACCTGCTCGAGTTGTAGCTCTCGCAGTCAAGCTTGCTTATGCCTTTACACGCTACGAATGATTTCCAACCATTCTGAGCAAACCTTTGAGCGCCTCCGTTACCTTTTAGGAGGCGACCGCCCCAGTCAAACTGCCCGCCAGACACTGTCCACGATCACGTTGAGTGACCAGTGTTAGAATGTTCATACAACGAGGGTAGTATCCCACCGTGCGACTCCGACTAGACTAGCGTCCAATCTTCAACGTCTCCTACCTATTCTGTACAAGCAGCACAAACATTCAATATCAAGCTACAGTAAAGCTCCATGGGGTCTTTCCGTCCTGTCGCGGGTAACCCGCATCTTCACGGGTATTTAAATTTCACCGAGTCCCTCGTTGAGACAGTGCCCAGATCGTTACGCCTTTCGTGCGGGTCGGAACTTACCCGACAAGGAATTTCGCTACCTTAGGACCGTTATAGTTACGGCCGCCGTTTACTGGGGCTTCAATTCGTACCTTCGCCGAAGCTAAGCACTCCTTTTAACCTTCCAGCACCGGGCAGGCGTCAGCCCCTATACTTCATCTTACGATTTTGCAGAAACCTGTGTTTTTGATAAACAGTCGCCTGGGCCTATTCACTGCGGCTCATGTTTTACCATGAGCACCCCTTCTCCCGAAGTTACGGGGTCATTTTGCCGAGTTCCTTAACGAGGGTTCTCTCGCTCACCTTAGTGTTCTCCACTCGACTACCTGTGTCGGTTTGCGGTACGGGCAGTGTAATACTTCCTAGAAGCTTTTCTCGGCAGTGTGACGTCTCAGACTTCTCTACTTTATTTCGATCCGCATCACAGCTTGTCCTTATAGAAAAAAGCATTTCACTCTTTTCAAGACTTACTGCTTGCACGCACATATCCATCAGTGCGCATCTGGTAGCCTCCTGCGTCCCTCCATCGGTAATAACGCATTACAACTGGTACAGGAATCTCAACCTGTTATCCATCGACTACGCTTCTCAGCCTCGCCTTAGGTCCCGACTAACCCTGGGTGGACGAGCCTTCCCCAGGAAACCTTAGTCATTCGGTGGACAGGATTCTCACCTGTCTTTCGCTACTCATACCGGCATTCTCACTTGTAAGCGCTCCAGCAGTCCTTACGGTCTACCTTCATTGCCCTTACAACGCTCTCCTATCGCGCACTTACGTGCACCCGCAGTTTCGGTAATATGTTTAGCCCCGGTACATTTTCCGCGCAATGGCACTCGACTAGTGAGCTATTACGCACTCTTTAAATGGTGGCTGCTTCTAAGCCAACATCCTAGTTGTCTATGCACTATCACATCGTTTTCCACTTAACATATATTTAGGGACCTTAACTGGCGATCTGGGCTGTTCCCCTTTCGACGGTGGATCTTATCACTCATCGTCTGACTCCCATTCATACATATCTGGCATTCGGAGTTTATCAAACTTTGGTAACCCGAGATGGGCCCCTAGGCTTAACAGTGCTCTACCTCCAGTATGCTTATAATGAGGCTAGCCCTAAAGCTATTTCGGAGAGAACCAGCTATCTCCAAGTTCGTTTGGAATTTCACCGCTACCCACAGTTCATCCGAGCATTTTTTAACATGCACCGGTTCGGACCTCCAGTAAGTTTTACCTCACCTTCATCCTGACCATGGGTAGGTCACCTGGTTTCGGGTCTACAGCATCGTACTATTCGCGCTATTCACACTCGCTTTCGCTGCGGCTCCGGTCTTTCCACCTTAACCTCGCACGATACCGTAACTCGCCGGTTCATTCTACAAAAGGCACGCCATCACCCATTAACGGGCTCTGACTTCTTGTAGGCGTCGTGGTTTCAGGAACTATTTCACTCCCCTTCCGGGGTGCTTTTCACCTTTCCCTCACGGTACTGGTTCACTATCGGTCACTAGGGAGTATTTAGCCTTACGGGATGGTCCCCGCAGATTCCGACCGGATTTCACGTGTCCGGCCGTACTCAGGATCCTGAAAAGAGTGTGCTTCATTTCGCTTACGGGGCTATCACCCTCTATAGCCAAGTTTCCCAACTTGTTCTGCTATAAAACACTTTTGTAACTCTTATATATCAGTCCTACAACCCCAACATGCAAGCACGTTGGTTTGGGCTCTTCCCCGTTCGCTCGCCGCTACTTAGGGAATCGATTTTTCTTTCTGCTCCTGCTGCTAATGAGATGTTTCAGTTCACAGCGTATTCCGTCAAATATCCTATGTATTCAGATACAGACAACTCTTACGAGTTGGGTTTCCCCATTCGGAAATCTTTGGGTCATAGCGTACTTACCGCTCACCAAAGCTTATCGTAGTTAGTCACGTCCTTCATCGGCTCCTAGTGCCAAGGCATTCACCACGCGCCCTTATTAACTTAACCTATACAACCGTAGTTGTGGTTTAAGTTTATGAGTTGGTCATTTTTCAGACCTGCGATTAAACCGTTCTTTTTAAAGAACTTTTTGTGTTGTTTCTCGGTTCATTTTAGTACAATCTTTCGATTGCTTTTAAAAGAATTTGTTACTATTCAGTTTTCAATGTACAACATGCTAGCCTTTCGACTAGCTATGGAGAATAGCGGGATCGAACCGCTGACCCCCTGCTTGCAAAGCAGGTGCTCTCCCAGCTGAGCTAATTCCCCATAGGATCACTTTGAGACCATGATACCTATTAAAGTATCACACTCAAAACTAAACAAAACTTTGAAACAAACAAATTGACACTTAAGTCCCTGTCGCTTTCCGATTATCCTTAGAAAGGAGGTGATCCAGCCGCAGGTTCTCCTACGGCTACCTTGTTACGACTTCACCCCAGTCATCTGTCCTGCCTTAGACGGCTCCTTCCTAAAAGGTTAGGCCACCGGCTTTGGGCATTACAAACTCCCATGGTGTGACGGGCGGTGTGTACAAGACCCGGGAACGTATTCACCGCGGCGTGCTGATCCGCGATTACTAGCGATTCCGACTTCATGTAGTCGAGTTGCAGACTACAATCCGAACTGAGACGTACTTTAAGAGATTAGCTCACCCTCGCGGGCTGGCAACTCGTTGTATACGCCATTGTAGCACGTGTGTAGCCCAGGTCATAAGGGGCATGATGATCTGACGTCGTCCCCGCCTTCCTCCGGTTTGTCACCGGCAGTCTCGCTAGAGTGCCCATCTGAATGCTGGCAACTAACAATAAGGGTTGCGCTCGTTGCGGGACTTAACCCAACATCTCACGACACGAGCTGACGACGACCATGCACCACCTGTCACTTTGTCTCCGAAGAGAACACTTCTATCTCTAAAAGCTTCAAAGGATGTCAAGACCTGGTAAGGTTCTTCGCGTTGCTTCGAATTAAACCACATGCTCCACCGCTTGTGCGGGTCCCCGTCAATTCCTTTGAGTTTCAACCTTGCGGTCGTACTCCCCAGGCGGAACACTTAATGCGTTAGCTTCGGCACTAAGAGGCGGAAACCTCCTAACACCTAGTGTTCATCGTTTACGGTGTGGACTACCAGGGTATCTAATCCTGTTTGCTACCCACACTTTCGAGCCTCAACGTCAGTTGCAGTCCAGTAAGCCGCCTTCGCCACTGGTGTTCTTCCATATATCTACGCATTCCACCGCTACACATGGAGTTCCACTTACCTCTACTGCACTCAAGTTAACCAGTTTCCAATGCCATTCCGGAGTTGAGCTCCGGGCTTTCACATCAGACTTAATAAACCGTCTGCGCTCGCTTTACGCCCAATAAATCCGGATAACGCTCGGGACATACGTATTACCGCGGCTGCTGGCACGTATTTAGCCGTCCCTTTCTGGTATGGTACCGTCAAACTAAAATCATTTCCTATTCTAGCTGTTCTTCCCATACAACAGTGCTTTACGACCCGAAAGCCTTCATCACACACGCGGCGTTGCTCCATCAGGCTTTCGCCCATTGTGGAAGATTCCCTACTGCAGCCTCCCGTAGGAGTTTGGGCCGTGTCTCAGTCCCAATGTGGCCGATCAGTCTCTCAACTCGGCTATGCATCATTGTCTTGGTAGGCCTTTACCCCACCAACTAACTAATGCACCGCGGATCCATCTCTAGGTGACGCCGAAGCGCCTTTTAACTTTATGTCATGCGACACTAAGTTTTATTCGGTATTAGCATCTGTTTCCAAATGTTATCCCCAGCCTTGAGGCAGGTTGTCCACGTGTTACTCACCCGTTCGCCACTCACTTGAAAGGTGCAAGCACCTTTCGCTGTGCGTTCGACTTGCATGTATTAGGCACGCCGCCAGCGTTCATCCTGAGCCAGGATCAAACTCTCAATTTGAAAATTTGAAGATTGCTCTTCGATTAAACTGACTATCTTTCGCTATATCTCTATAACGTAATCCGTTTATTGTTTGTTACGAATTGACTTCGCAAATTTGTTTTTGTTACTTTACGTAACAGCCACAGATTCGTTTGTTCAAAGTTTTGTTCAGTTTTCAATGTGCTACTCGTTGTCGCTGAGACAACTATATTATCTTACCACGCTCGTTTAGCTTTGTCAACTACTTCTTTTAAGAAGTTTTTCTCGACTTCACTACCTTCACGCTCTCGCTCCCCTTGCTTCGCAACGCTTTGCGTCGTTTCGCTCCGTTGGAACATATACTAATATACCAACTTTATCCTCCCTCGTCAACTACTTCTTTTACTTCTTTTTTACTTTCCTTTACCCGTTCGCTTTTTATCCCTTTTTACCCCCTTTCTCCCATTCCTTATTCGCTTTATCCCCCCCTTCTTTATCCCTTTCCTCTTTTTTGTTCCCTCTCCCTTTACCTTTACTTAAGTAATTACTGCAATGTTAGCTTAAGATCCTCTGCGCTAATCATTTTCAACTTAGTCATGAATAACCATTTTAAAACTGTGGCGATAATAATAGGAAGTATGACAAATACCAGTAGAATACTGAATATAGATACAACGCTTTTGTCTGATTCCGACCAAGCTGTCAACGGACCGACTAATCCAGAGAATCCAAACCCCGCGGAAAATGGCGTTCCTTTGATATTCAACATAGTTGCTACCGCACCCATTATTGCCGCACCAATACTTGTTGGTATAAATAGTTTGGGTTTTACTAACATATTTGCCATTTGAATTTTTGGTGAGCCAACAAAATGTGCCAATGTGCCACCAATGGGATTCACACTAGCGCCCATTAACGCTAATGTAAAACTTGCCACTGTAATCCCTGCATTAGCAGCACCTGATCCAACCCCTGCTAAGCTAATAGCCATAGCAATACCTACCGAAGATAACGGGGAAACAATGAGAAAAGCAAAAATCACTCCTAAGACCGCGCCCATTACTAGTGGTGTTAGTTCAGTAGCATAAGCTACGCCATCCCCTATCAAAGTTTGCAAGATACTGATTGGCTGCAAGGTCATCAGCCCGATGCCGCCAGCAATAACCGCTACAAATAATGGCTGTAATAATATTTTAAAATGTCCAAAAGATTTCTCAGTGAGTTTTACCAATATAGATGCCAAAAACGCTACAAACAAAATATTGAGCATCACACCGCTACCAGAAATGATTGTGCCATTGGCTGTGTTTTTCACAACACCAGCAGAAACAAACATCGCAAGCGCGATGGCGCCTGAATCAATTACTGTCAATTTTAAAATTTGACCCACAGCAAATCCCGCTACTATTGGCAATGTACTTTGAATCAGTGTTGTCATAAACGCAATCTGGGTAGCAATTTCGTTACCAGAAAACAATAACAGTAATTGACTGACCAATGCACTAGGAATCAAAGTTAAAACTATACCCAAGCTCGTACCGTTCAATATATCAATAATGAATTTTTTTATTGTTGCCGCGGAACTATGTTTAACTGATTTCATATTTTTTCCCTATGTATGCGCCGAAGCGCTTATTTTAAACTTCGTGTGGTGAAGATTGACCGTTTAGTATCATTAATGTGTCATCTAACGAAATATCAACCATGTTCTTGACGGCTATGTTAGTAAAGAAGCCAACATGAGGCGTAATAATTACGTTTGACATTGATAATAGTTTTTGGATGCGTGCATCTTGCACCCTCTGATCATGTAAATCGTGATTGAAGACACCGGACTCGTTTTCCACCGTATCTAACGCCGCGTCACCCACTTGCCCATTCTCTAAAAAAGTAATTAAATCATTTGTGTTGATAACTGGGCCACGCGAAGCATTTATTAACAACACACCGTTCTTCATTTTTAGGAAATCCGCCTCAGAGAGCAAATGAATTGAGGTTTCATTTAAATCGACATGTATACTAATTACATCACTTTGTGCCAATAGCTCATCTTTTGTAACGTAGGTAATCACATCACAAAGTGAAGTATTAGGGTTCGTATCGTAACCTAAGACGTTGACACCAATATTACTTAGTAGTTTTGCCAATGTCCCACCAATTCGCCCTACACCGACAATGCCAATGGTAACAGAATGAATTTCTCTTGCTTGTAGACCTGTCCAACGAAAATCATTGTTAGCAATCCGTTTATCAAATTCTGGCGTATGACGCAATAATCTTAGTATCTGCATAAGTGCCATTTCGGCTACTGATCTTGGTGAATAGGCTGGTACATTGGTTATTTTCAAACCAGCCTTTTTAGCCAGATCAACTTCAATCATGTCATATCCGGCGGTTCGTGTCGCTATTTGAGTTATTTGTTTAGCAATATGATCATAAAATTGTTGATTTCCACCAATTTTTGCAGTTTGTTGTATGACTAATCCGTCAATTTCTGTTAAGTCAGGTAGTGTTTCAGGATGGAAATCATCACGAGAAATCACTATTTCCACATTATTCTTTTCAGCGTAGTGATGAATAGCCTGCTCTTCGTCACTACGCACACTTGTCATCAATATTTTATTCATTTACCATTTTCTTCCATATAAGCAGTCAAACGATGCATGGCTTTTTGCAATGTTTCAATTGATGCCGCATAGCTTAGTCGAATATATCCTTCTCCTCCAGGACCAAATGACGAACCTGGAATCAAAGCTAGACCATTCTTTTGAGCTAAATCACGAGCAAAAGCAAAATCATCCTGAATATAGCCAGCCGGTATTTTAGCAAAAATGTAGAATGCTCCATCTGGTTTAGCAACTTTAAAACCAAGTCGTGTCATTGTGTCATAAACATAATCGCGTCGTTGAAGATACTCAGCCTTCATGACTAACGTATCTTGTCGCCCTGCTTCTGTTCCTAAAGCCTCTGCAGCTGCAGCCATAGCTGGATTAGAAGCAGTTGTTGTTGCAAATTGGTGAATCATCGCAATTTTTTGAACCAATTGTGCTGGACCAGCCAAAATACCAATGCGATAACCCGTCATTGCGTGTGATTTTGAAACACCATTCAGCAAAATGGTTTGTTCAGGCAAATATTTAGCCATTGATACATGACTATTTTCATATGATAGCTCAGAGTAAATCTCATCGGAAATAACAATAATGTCAGTACCACGCAAAACATCTGCAATCGCTTTTATTTGTTCATCATTGTAAGTAACCCCAGTTGGATTAGATGGGAAGTTTAGTACAACGGCTTTGATATCATCCCCATGCTTAGCAATTGCATCCTTTAGCATCTCTGGACTTAATACAAAATCATTTGACGAAGTATCGATAAATACCGGTTCAGCACCGTCTACTAACCCCACTGCTATATATAATGGAAAAATCGGTGTAGGGAGTATAATTTTATCCCCCGGATTTAATATAGTTGTGAGCGTATCATAAATAGCTTCAGTTGCTCCTATAGTCACAATAATTTCGTTAGCAGGATCGTAGTCAATATCATAACGGTCTGCCAAGAACCCACTCGCAGCCTCACGTAAATGAATCGTACCATTTGATGCAGCATAGTGTGAATCATTTGCTTCAATCGACCGAATTGCCGCTTTTTTGATGTGATCAGGTACATTAAAATCTGGTTCCCCCAGCGTCAGCTTAATAATATCTGGAATCTCACTGACCTCAATATCAAATGCTCGAATAGCTGATGGACCAACAAGTTTTAAATGTTGATTCAGGTTATTTAATAACGAGGGTTTTACTTCTGGCATAATTTTCTCCCTAATTTAACACAAAACGCACATCCAGAAAAAATTCTGAATGTGCGTTTGCTCAAATATAGATGAACTCACTAGGCATTCAGAGACTTAATCCGAATACCTACGCAAAATGCCTTAAGTACTTGGATAGTTAGCCAAAATACTTAAAGTAAAAATTTGCTGTAGTTTTGTTCATTAAATGCGACATTGTGTTAAAACCTTTTTTATTTTTTATGAGATTAATTTTAATATTAATTCAATCATTTGTCAAGTTTCTTATTAAGAAAATCACATTTTACCTTTTTGGGGTAGGCTACGGCCGCTCATAATATCATTGACAAGTAGATCGAGACGTACTTTAGTTTTTGCCCAATCATCGTTCGCTAATTCGTAGGCAACATTTTTCAATTCTTTTGGCAAGGTTACATCGCGTAAAAATTCCGGCGAGGCTATTCGTTGTTCAACCACTAATGGATCATCTCCCCGAACCTGCACACGGTCAATTAACATATCAGGATGCGTGACTGTAACGAAAATAATCACAGCTTGCTCACCTAGTTCCTGAGAATACGTAATAGCCCCCGCAGTGTCCAAGACTATTGTTGCATATGGACTTTTTTCCCAAGCGCGCTCTAATGCCTCGTATGATGAGCCATACTTATACCCAGCATACTGTACCCGTTCCAAATAATGATTCTTTTCAAAACTATTATCAGTTTCAAAATAATAGGCTATACCGGCCTCTTCCCGCTCTCGCGGGGGGCGCGTTGTATGCGTTAAAACTCGTGGCATCCGATATGTGTCTTGCAAATAGCGGGCAATTGTTGTCTTACCGACGCCTGTGGCACCAGTAATTACAAAAACTTTGTTATTTTTCATCATTCAAATTCCTTAGTTATTATTGTATCGTAAAACTATTTATAAAGTTCGACAAGTATACTTGAAATTGATAGAATAGCTGATGTACAAAACTATTAAAAATGGGAGAACTATTATGTCACTTCTTGCGCGAGCTTTTAAGCGGGAATCTGTTGATAATTACCTAAGTGCAGATTCACATATGTCGCGTGTTTTAACAACGCGCGACTTGATTAGTCTAGGAGTAGGCACAGTCATTGGTACAGGAATATTTATTTTGCCTGGCCACGAAGCCGCTGATCATGCGGGTCCAGCAGTAGCTATTGCATTTCTAATTGCTGCAATTTTCTCTGGATTATCAGGTATGGCTTTTGCTGAGTTTTCAGCCGCCATGCCAGTTGCTGGCTCAGCTTACTCATACGGGGGCGCTATTTACGGAGAAATCATTGGTTGGCTATTAGGTTGGTCATTAATTGTCGAATATTTCTTAGCAGTATCAGCAATTGCAACCGGATTTTCAGCCTACCTTGGTAATTTATTAGCTATATTTGGCATTCATATCCCAAAATATTTATCTGCCGGCCCAATGGAAGGCGGCATTGTCAATTTATTTGCAGTATTAATTATCTTATTCGTCGCTGCTATACTGTCACGAGGATTAAATACTTCAAAGAAGGTTGAAAATGGCGCAGTCGTTATCAAAATCGCTATTTTAATCTTGTTCATTGTTGGCGGATCATTTTTTATTAAAACAAGCAATTATGTACCATTTTACCCTAAAGAATTTCACAGTGGATTGGGCGGTTTGAACGGAATTTGGGCCGCAACCGCCAGCATTATTTTTGCTTTTCTAGGCTTTGATACCATCGCCGCCCACGCTGCTGAAGTTAAGAACCCACAAAAGACAATGGCCAAAGGTATTGTTGGTACGGTTATTATTTCAGCCCTATTATATACACTCTTCTCTATAGTGTTAACGGGAATTGTCAATTATAAAAAGCTTGGTGTTGATGACCCAGCAGCATTTGCGCTGCAAGTTGTCCATCAAACACAGTTCTCTATCGTCATTACTATTGGTGCGTTAATCGGTATGTTCACAGCTGTATTAGCCCTGATCTATGCCTCATCCCGTTTAACTTATTCCTTCGGCCGTGACGGTTTACTCCCCCGCAGCCTAGGTAAAATATCATCAGGATCGCATTTACCAGTAAATGCATTAATTTTGGCAGTTGCTGTTGAGGTTATTTTCGCAGGTCTTATCCCCCTCAGCACATTGGCTAGTCTAATTAACGCGGGTACTTTAACAGCATTCGCCTTTATTAATTTTGGTATCCTAATCCTTCGTCGTCGTAAAGATTTAGCTCACGATGGCTTCAAAGTGCCTGGCTATCCAATTGTACCGTTTATTGCGGGTATGATAAGTTTGTTCTTTATTACGCAGCTATCTGCCGAGACGCTCAAGATGTTCGGCCTCTGGTTAATACTTGGTATTATCTGGTACTTCTCCTATGGCATTAAGCATTCTAAATTATCATAATCTAATATAAAAAAGAACCACCGCTCAATAGAGGTGGTTCTTTTTATATTGACTATACTAATGGCGTTTTTCGGCGCATGTATGAATCAACTAATCTTTCATAAACACCTGGTTCAGCACTGTCAAGAGCTGAGCCAAGGATATCCATTGCCTGCTTGAAATTATAATCCCTCTCGTAAAACATCCGTGCTTGCTCGCTCGCAGCAGCAACACGCTCATTCGAAGCACGATAACGATTGGCATATTGTAATAGCTGTTCAGTGAGTGCAGCCTGATCAACAATTTCTTCTGTCTTTTCTTTTAATGTATCAATGTCAGCTGATACAATGTTCAATTGACGTTGTACCTCATCCATATCAATTAAATTTGTATTTAATGACTTAGCAAGACGCTTTAATTCATTTGATACGGCATAAAAATATTCCAGATAAGCAACTGGTAAACCAGGCAAGTTCATCCGTTCAACGGCGTTCTTAATTGCTTCCACTTCTTTTTGATATTGTCCACCAAGTTGTCTAGCTGATCGATCAGCTTTTTCCAAACCAGAAATTTTATCCCAAATGTCAACCTGTTGCGTCTCAATTTCTTCAAACTGCTTCAGCAATTTTTCTTGCTGAATTCGCAACTCACTGTATGATATTTCTTTGGATTCAAGCAAATCATCATTATGATTAATTTGCTCCTCTGCCATGTTGATTTGTTCAAGTAAAGTACGTCGTGTTTCCAACTCTTTATGATTAAATTGGAAGCTTTGACCTAATCTATCCAGCTCAATAGATAATGTCTGATTCTGCTCACGTAGACGTAACAAATCAGAAGATAGACGCTCGGCATTTTTAGTGACGTGCTTGCGTGCGGTTACTTCCGTTTCCATCGTTTCGTACATTGCATCAATGCGCTGTTCGATATATCCAGTTTGTTCAGTTACTTCCTTTAGCTTCAAATCTGCTAATAAATTCAAAACTTGCTGACGTTGTGAGTCAATTGCTTGAAGTTCTTGCTCCACGCTATCGTTTGGAAAAACATAACCGGCTTCTACAAGCTTAGCATGCCCTTGGGCTAATTCATTTAATTGATCAACATACTTAATGTTTAATTGATCAAACAACTCCGGAATATCAGCCATCATTTTTTCCATTTGAGTTGTTTCCATCGCTAATTGCTCATAGATATCAGAAGCCGTAGCGTGATCACCATTCTCTGTTAACTTTGTAAACTCGTCGTAGTCTGCTTCTAATTGGCTCAAAAACTTATCTAGGGCAGGGTTAGCTGGTCCAAACTTAAAGTTTTCAGCAAGCAAACGCTTACGCAATCCCTCATACTTCTTCTTAAGATCATTAATTGCCTCGCGATGCTCTTCATCAGTTTTCTTTAAATCAAGCAGGCCAGCCCGCACATCCTTAATGGTAGTTTCCGTATCATCCACCATACCTTGCAAACGTTCTAATTCATTACGCGTTTTAATAAAGTTGATGCCTCGAGCCTCAAAAAGTACTAAATTAGCTTGTTGATCAATTTTCAAAAACTTATTATTTTGAACATCATTAAAAGAACTCTCAAATGTCTGATAGTTCTTTAAAGACTGACCTGTTAAAGGTAACTTTCGTCCCTCGACAAGCTCTTCGCGAACTTTCAAAGATTCAAGTTGATCTTTTCTTGCCCTGAGGTCACTGACTTTTTTGACCGTAGTTCTTTGCATCACAAATATTGCTAAATAAGCGATGACAACCAAAAGTAATATAATTGCTAAGACTGTAAAGTTAAACATATGGATAGTTTCCAACCTTTTAATTTTCACTTTCCATCTTAGCACTTATACGATTCAATTAAAGGAGATTTGCCAAATCTCAAATCGTTTACAATTTTCTTAACAATTTGCTATTCCTTAATGGTTCTGATATCATATAATAAGTTGTTAAATTGAGTAGCAGTAAGTAAAGAAGCGCGTCAACAACGCCCCAAATCGTTAGTAAGGCCATAGCTACTGGCTCTGAGAAACGTCAAGATAGGCGCTGCACGCATCTGGTACTTACCCTCAAATGTACAGCATAATACATTTTGGAGGACATATACATGTCACGTTATACAGGTCCAAAGTGGCGTATCTCACGTCGCTTAGGTGTTTCATTGTCTGGTACTGGTAAAGAATTGTCACGTCGTGCTTACGCACCTGGTGATCACGGTGCCGGCCGTCGTGCTAAAATTTCTGAATACGGAATGCAATTGCGCGAAAAGCAAAAGTTGCGTTTCACTTATGGTTTGACTGAACGTCAATTCAAAGCTTTGTTTAACAAGGCTGGTAAGATCCGTAAGGGTACTCATGGTACTAACTTCATGATCTCATTGGAACAACGTTTAGATTCAGTTGTTTATCGTCTCGGTTTGGCAACAACACGCCAACAAGCACGTCAACTTGTTAATCATGGTCACATCTTAGTAGATGGTAAGCGCGTTGATATTCCTTCATACAACGTACAACCTGGACAAGTTGTATCTGTTCGCGAAAAGTCAAAAAACATCTTGCCTATTCAAGCTGCTATCGAATCAGTTGTGGCTCGCCCACAATTCGTATCATTAGACACTGAAAAGCTTGAAGGTTCACTCGTTCGTTTGCCAGAACGTGAAGAATTAGATGCTGATATCAACGAAGCGTTGATCGTCGAATATTACAACCACTTGGGTTAATATTTTAATTCTTAGTTGGTTGAAACGTCACCTAGACATGGTGACGTTTTTTATTTTTATTAGTAACGAGCAAAAAGGCAACCTAAAATCAGGCTGCCTTTTTGTGCGAACTTTTTTATTCGTTTAATTATTTATTTCTGGCATTTTCCAAGCATTTTTATAATCATATTGATCCCCTTCATTTACTAAAAACTGATGGACGTATATCTCTCGAACAGCATGAGCCGTGTAGAACAAGATATTTTGTTCTATTAGCCAATTATCAATTTTCAAATAAATAAGATGTCGGTCTTTTTCACTTTCAGTTTGCTTGAAAAGAAAAATCAAATGCTGTAGTTGTTCTAATAATAACGGTGTTAGCATTCTTTGTACAAGCAATGTCGGACTACTCACAAATTCAATATACGCAAATTCATCAGGGTTCATCGGAATGTCAGCCAACATGACCAAATCTGCATTTTTTTCTAAAAATTCGGTATAGTAATCTGTAGCAAAATTATAGTAAATTATTTCCATATTCAATCCTATTTTCTTAGCACGTCTTTGAATCCATTTTGAAAGTTCTTCAGCTTCTTTCGAATGTGACAACGTAGCTAGAACAATAGGCTCCCCTTGATAGTTCGCTTGATTTAATTTTTTTTGAGCCTGCGCTAATGATTTATCCCTTCGTACTGCTGAATCACGAGAATCATAATGACTGGCAGGAATTCCGCCAATGCCATCGTAAACTCGTGTATCAACAACATGATATAAAGCTGCTCGAACGAGTGGTTCTTGAATTATTGTTGGGCGTTTTAAGTTGGAAATGATGAACTCTGCGCCAGGAAATGTATGCTTCTTTTTCACATAATCATGATTGCCATAATCCGCTGGATTAAGGAGACCTGACACAACTTTCCAGTCATCTACTAAATAATAAACTACCTCATCTATCATCGGACGCAACCCGTAATAATCATCAAAAGCCGCCAGTTTGAACATCGTATCAGTGCTTTCCGTCACCTGAAATGCACCTGTTCCTACCCAATGAATTTCATCAAATTCAACATCACAATCAACAATAACATATTTTGCATCAACAACATATCTCACGAATAAGGGCTCGGGTGCTGAAAATTTGAACTGGACAATATCATCTGCTAGCAGGATGATATCCATTAAATTAACAAGTTGCCAGTACGATTCCCCCACTTCATTTCGAACTCGTTCAAACGTTCGTTTCACATCAACCGCTGTCATCGTTTTCCCATTATGAAACCGTACCCCTTTGCGCAAATAAAACGTCCAAACGGTGGCATCGTTATTTGACTGCCAATGGTGAGCCAATCCAGCTTTCAATCCTTCATCGAATTGAACTAATGTATCTCCCAACTGCAAAACTAATTGATACTCACGTCGAATGGCCACTTGAACTGGATCCAAGGTTGTAATAGGTCGCGTCGCCAACTATCTTAAAATACGTTTATTTTCACTATACGTTTGTATGCCTAAAAAATTAGTGAGATTTCCCCGAAAAGATGCCAGCCAACTGGCAGGTACTGATAATTTTAGCAAGTAAAAAATCGTTATTATGTCCTCAGTAACAATTGCTTGCTTCATCCCCATAATCACCTCATCTCTGAAGCTACTTTGAAAAATGATTTGCGTTAGATGTCCACGCCCCTGTCCGGGGTAATACTGCAAAAGTTTTTGCTCTTCATAAGCACGTAAACGACGTTTAACCTGCTTTGTTGATATCGACCAAAACTTAGCTAATTCAGAAATACTGATAGTTAGTTTTTGCCCAAATCGTTGATATGTCATTCGTAAATCAAAGTATGTCTGGTCAACCATTAATTTCACTCACCTTTTAAAGTGGACATTTTTTTATATAAATGTCCATTTTAAGATTTAGATGTCTATTTTATAATCTTAACATATCGTTTGAAAGTAGGATAAACAATATGTGGAAAAATTTACATCCAAACATCAGAAAAAGAATCCAAATTGAATTCTTAAGTCGCCTCGGAAGTTCTCTCATATTTCCTTTTATGTCAATTTACCTTTTTCATGCTTATAATGCACAAACCACAGGTGTGTTAATGATGATAAATATCGTCATTTCTTTTCTAGCTGGCATTTATGGTGGATATTTAACGGATGTATTTGGGCGACGACGTTTACTTATTTTTGGGGAGTTCATTAAGCTATTGGCTTCTATTGGTATTGTCTGCGCTAATCTACCTGTTTATCATTTTCCTTGGCTTACCTTCGTGATGATGTTTCTTGGAAATATTGCTAGTGGCTTGATTAGCCCAGCTAGTGAAGCCATGCTCATCGACGTCTCAACTGAAAAAACACGTGCTTTCATGTATGCCATCAATTATTGGGCTAATAACCTGGCATTGATGGTTGGAATGCTCATTGGTGGCTGGTTATTTGAACGACATTTCTTATTACTTACTACTATTCTAGTTATCATAAATATTAATTCATTACTTTTGACCAAATATTTAATTACTGAAACCCATGAACAAACAATTAATAAAAAAAGGCACGTTGGGTTTCAGTCTGTATTTCATAGTTACCAGATTGTATTATACGATGTTCGTTTTGTTATCTTCACATTAGGTGGCATCTTATTACTTAGTGTTGAATTTCAACGCACTAACTTTATCGCCATTCATTTGGCACAAAGTTTTATCCATACAAAATGGTTGGGTATATCATTTGATGGTGTAAAAATGTTAAGCCTATTGACAAGCATTAATACAGCTATTATCGTTTTGTTTACTGCACCAATATCTCGTTGGATAACTAATCGCAATACGAAAAAAATATTTGTAATGGGTACTACATTATTTACGTTAGGCTACGCTCTGCAAGCATACGTCAACACGCTACCCTTATTAATTTTGTCAAGCTTCATATTATCTTTTGGTGAATTGATGTATGTCCCAACACGTCAATCAAAATTAGCCGATTTAATGCCAGAAAATAAACGTGGCGCCTACCTTGCTTTTAATGGTTCAATTTTTCAATTAGGAAAAGTCATTGCATCATCAATGCTGATTGGTGCACCATTTCTTGGTTCGTTTGGTATAGCTACCACAATTATTTCCCTGGGCTTAGGAGCGATTATCTTAACTCTTTGGGCACTACATTTAATACCAGATAGCCGAAACAACATGTAGGTTTATCATTGTGCTCCATTGACTGAGAGTTTAGGTATAAATTAACGACTAAGATAACGTATAATAGGAGTATCAAATATTAATGGAGAAAATCATGGACGTCAATGAACGCTTACAACAAGAACAGCTCGGTAATGGCAGCCCAAAAATTAACCCTGATGAGCAAAACCGTTATCTTGGCACGTTCCGAGAACGTGTCATTGTCGCAATTAAGGTATCTCAATTGGGCAATTCAAACATCCAATCACAATTTGCCGCATCACTTAAATCACACAGTATTGGTAAGGTTCTAATTGATCAGCAACTTGCCGGCGACTATTTTTCAACGTATGTTGGTTTAGCAACGAAGAGCAACCATACTTTCACCTTGCTTTCCGACTCTACAAAATCCGCACATCAAGAGGATCCAATTGCAGTGGTACTAGCCGCTAATACTGCTGTCAATGTAGATAATATTTACTTAGGATAAACGTTTATGACACAAGAACCGCTAGCGTACCGTATGCGCCCCACAAAAATTGAAGAGATTGTTGGCCAACAACATTTAGTTGGTGAAGGCAAAATCATCTGGCGCATGGTCGCTGCTCATCGGCTGAGTTCGATGATTTTATACGGACCGCCTGGTACTGGTAAAACATCAATAGCTAGTGCCATCGCCGGTTCATCAAAATATGCGTTTCGCATGCTAAACGCTGCTACCGATAGCCAAAAAGACTTGCAAATCGTTGTCGAAGAAGCAAAAATGTCAGGGACTGTCGTCTTATTACTAGACGAAATTCATCGTTTAAACAAAATCAAACAAGACTTTTTACTACCACATTTGGAATCTGGAGCAATTATATTAATTGGTGCGACGACAGAAAATCCTTATATTAATGTCACACCAGCTATTCGTTCCAGAACGCAAATATTTGAAGTTAACAGTCTAAGTGAAACAGATATCACAAACGCCGTTAAACGAGCCATTGCTGATAAAGAAAAAGGCCTTGGGCAATACAATATCGTTCTCGATGATAACGCTATGTTGCAATTATCGCGAGCAACAAATGGAGATTTACGTAGTGCTTTAAATGGTTTAGAATTAGCAGTTTTATCAACAAAAGCAGATAAAAAGGGTGTCGTTCATATCAGTTTGCCAATCATCGAAGAGACTGTGCAACGGAAAGCATTATCAGCAGATAAAGATGGGGATGCGCATTATGATGTGATTTCAGCACTGCAAAAGTCAATTCGCGGATCCGACACCGATGCGGCGTTACACTACGCTGCCCGCATTATCGAATCCGGTGATTTACCGATTTTAGCACGCCGACTTACCGTTATTGCCTACGAAGATGTCGGGTTGGCAAATCCACCGGCAGCTCAGCGAGCAGTCACTGCTATTCAAGCCGCACAAACACTAGGATTCCCAGAAGCCAGAATTCCGCTCGCCAATGCTATTATTGAGCTCTCTCTCTCTCCTAAATCTAATTCAGCCTATAAAGCAATTGACTCGGCCATTAGTGATGTTCGTCATGGCAAATCTTACGATATACCTAATCATTTAAAAGACGCACATTATAAGGGCTCTTCGGAGCTGAATCACGGTGTAGATTACACATATCCGCACGACTATGATAATGATTGGGTAGCTCAGCAATACTTACCAGATAAAATGACAAACATTCAGTACTTTCACCCTAAAGGTAATTCGAAAGTTGAACAACAATTATTTGATGTATATCAGACACTAAAATCGCGACAACAAAACGGGCTAAACTAAAAAGTCAAGTCTTTTAGTTAGCGAGTTTTCGCGTTATAATACTATATGAATTCCTCAGATATACGCATTGCTACATCATCAGCTTTTTCCTTACAACTTTTATTTTCGGTTGGGAATTCATGACTTAGAAGATATGCCCTTTCATTCGGTAATCTGACAATCTTGATGAACCATCCACCTCGATAATTTCGAGGAAAATCTGCGTAGCGATTAACGGTATTAATTGAGTGTTCCGGGCTAAGCCCGTGCGTCCACATTCGTGGGCGCTTTTTGTATAAATTAAAACCCGTGTTTAATTAGGTTAAAGAACATACTATTAATTTTATTATGAAAGCGCTATACTAGAGGTGTAGAAGAAGAACACATTGCATATTGCAAGAAGGGATGTTATTATGACAGCAAATTATCATAGGATTTTAGTACCAATGGATGGATCAAAAGAATCTGAAGCTGCATTAACGCGTGCGGTTGAACTGACCTTGGATGCTGGTGATGAAGGCGTCTTGTCAATTTTAAACGTTATCGATACCCGTGCATTTCAAAATGTGGCTAGTTTCGACGATACAATGGTCGAAGCAGTGTCAGATGAAACGCGTAAGAGCTTAGAAAAATATAAAACACAGGCAATTGAAGCTGGTGTTAAAAATGTTGATTATCTAATCGAATATGGTTCACCCAAGTCATTAATCGCTAAAGATGTACCTAACGAAGTCAATGCTGATTTGATTGTTATTGGTGCAACTGGATTAAACGCTGTAGAACGTTTAGTTATTGGTTCTGTTACTGAATTCGTAACGAGATCTGCTAAAGTGGACGTCCTAGTAGTTCGCGGTTAAGTTATTACTCATAAAAAAGACACTACAATGATGCAGTGTCTTTTTTTGTATGCCTTTATTTATATTGTTTTAGATCAACATCTTTTAGAGCAATTAGCTTCGTTTTGTGAGAAACTTTGTACCAAAAATATAAGATTACAAACAAAGGAACTGATAAGTAAGTCACAAATATTTTTTCCCAATTTAGATGGGCAAAACTGTCCGGATCCTGACCAATAATAACACCAATAGAAATTACTAGCGCAAATAGTGGACCAAATGGGAACCACTTAGCCTTGTATTTCAAATCAGACAGACTCTTTCCTTGCGCCACATAAGCTCTTCGGAAGCGATAATGAGAGATAGCAATGCCGACCCAAGCGATGAATCCAGTTAACCCAGAGGCATTGACCAGCCAAGTATAAGCAACTGATCCCCCTTTGGTGTTAGCAATAAATGCTAATAGGCCAATCGCAGTAGTTAATACTAAGGCTGCAACTGGTACCCCTCTACTTGAAAGCTTGGCAAAAATTTTAGGGGCATCGCCTTTACGCGCCATAGCGTACAACATCCGTGTAGAAGCATATGAACCTGAATTTGCTGACGAAACAATTGATGTTAAAATAACTGCATTCATTAAACTAGCCGCAAAAGCAATTCCTGCATTTTTAAATACAATAGTAAATGGTGAGACAGCAATGTTTTGTGTAGAAGAACTCAACAAGCGCGGATCTTTATAGTAAACCAAAGCGGAAATGACAAAAATTGCCAGAATATAAAACAGTAAGATACGCCAAAACACTTGATTTATCGCCTTAGGAACTGACTTATCAGGATCCTTAGCTTCTCCAGCAGTAATACCAATTAACTCAGTTCCTTGAAAAGAAAATCCGGCAACAACGAATACTGACAAAACAGCTTGAGGTCCACCAACAAATCCGTGATTACCGACCGACAAGTTTTTCATGACATTGATGTCAGAATGAATTACACCAAAAATAGTAGCCAGACCAACAACTAGGAAAGCAATGATAGTTATCACCTTAATCATTGATAACCAAAACTCTGCTTCACCAAAAGTACCAACCGAAAAGATATTAATCAAAAAGATAAGTAATAACGCAACTGCGGAAAATATCCATCCAGGTGTATGTGGAAACCAGAACTCAGCTACTAAACCAACAGCAACAATATCAACAGCAAGCGTGATAGCCCAATTGAACCAATAGTTCCAACCCATTGCAAATCCCAATGCGGGATCAACATATTTTCCAGCATAATCAGAAAATGAACCTGATGTTGGTGAATATGTAGCCATTTCCCCCAGTGAGGTCATCAAAAAATAAACCATTACACCAATAGCTAAATAAGCAACAATAGCTCCTAGTGGTCCAGCTTGAGCAACAGTTGCTCCTGATGCTACAAATAATCCCGTTCCTATTGAACCACCTAATGCAATCATCGACACATGTCGCGTTTTCAATCTACGCTGTATGTGTCCATTATGTTCAGACATAATATCTCCTTCTCAAAATAAAAAACCTCTTCACAACAAACGGAAGAGGTTTAAAAAGTCATTATTAATCACTTTTCAAAGCGCACCGCAATTTTGCGACAGTCTAGCAACTATTAATCACTAGCCCAAGAATTATCTTGCCAGATAATTCTTTCGGCAACCTTCCCTTTTACATGATTTCAACATCCTGGCGGACTTCATCATGCGACTCATGTCGGTTGCAACCTCTTTGACACAATCAAAATAATAACACACTTATACGCGCCCGTCAATTTCAAGTACCTTTTGCCAATGTCGCGCCCGTTTATAATATTGTTGTGCACTAAACTGCCACCAAAAATAGCCAAAGGTGATTGCTCCCAACCCACTAGTCAATGCCATATGATGAGACTGAATACGGGCTAGCATAATTGATAACCAAAACAAACCAATGACAATATTGATCATCACTTGAATTTTTCTCGACTTGACCAAATGTGGCATAATAATGACCAACAGCAAGAGCAATTGCAACCACCACACCAACAATAAGTTAGGTATAGTTTCACCTATTTTAGGGCCATCCTGCCAATGAATGCGTAAAATAATTGTAATAACCCATGTCAGCAACATCGCAACAAGTTGTGTAATGGCAAACCACCAGGCAGCAATCTTATAATTTATGAAATAAAGAAATGCTACCATGACCGCTATCAATGGGATGACGACCCAATAATGGGAAAAAAGATTACCTAACCCTAAGTATAGGGGTATTTTCAACGATAAAATATTGTTTACTGCAAAATCTGTAGTCGCGTCCAGAACTTGCATAAATATCATATGAAATCGAACTTGAATACCTAAAAAAACAAAAATAATGCCAAAAGTAATAATTAAAATTTTTCTTAGTTTATCCGGTGGAATTAACATTATTTATAATTGTGATGATACAGATAAGCATATTCAAATTGAACTGACACAAACATAGTTTTATGACGACAATAATACTCAATTGACACCGCTTACTCACATTCTCCCAAATATTAAATTTCTACAAACTCATTTGCTTATAGCTCTTAATAATTGTAGCATTATATGAGATATAATTATAAAAAAAAGCTGATATGGTTAAAATTTAATCTTGACTTTAACTTGGTCCGATATCATTACTATCAGTTGGTTTTTGCCGATATTTTTAGTCGTGCTCTTAAATATCTATCACATGGCAGATGAATTATTGCTAGATGAATAATCTCAAAATATGGTGAGAACAATAGTTACTATTTTTTGATTAATCGTTAGTTTCCAGTCTTTTGCCTTTGTTACCCCAAAAATAGCAGTATATCGATACAACTCGGTAGCTGTCTTTATTATCTTACAAACCGCCATATTTCATTGGCCAAAACAATCGAGAGACCGTTATGAAAAAAAATAAACAAACTGCAGTTAAGTCCAGAATTGCTCGCTATTCAAAAAGTAGTCACAAACTACGAAATATTATCTTACTTGTTGTCGGTCTCTTACTTATCGTGTCGGGCACATTTGCTTGGATGGCTATCCATAATACTAAATCAGCAATTGATAAAACATACAAGAGCAGTGGCGTCACTAAATCCCGAAACGTCTCAAGCGTTGTTCAAAGTGGAAAGCCTTTGTCTATTTTGTTGTTTGGAACGGATACCGGCGAATTAGGACGTACCTACAAAGGACGTACCGATTCAATGATGTTGCTTCTTGTTAACCCCAAGACAAAAAAAACAACAATGATTTCTATTCCTCGTGATGCAATGGTTTCTATTCCGGGATACGAAAGTACTTTCCCTCAAAAAATAAATGCAGCTTACGCCTATGGTTCAACGGCAACTGCTATTAAAACTGTAGAATCTTACTTAAACATTCCTATTGATTTTTATGCCTTAGTCAATATGTCAGGTTTGGAAAAAATGGTCACTCAAGTTGGAGGGATTTCTGTTAAGTCTCCAATTGATTTCACTTATAGTCAAGAGACAGCTCATGATTACGGTGAAAACCTGTACCGTTTCCACAAGGGAAGCACAGGCTATGAACATTCTGATGATAATGGGGTAACTTGGTCAGCAACCAAGCATGTTATGACCGGTGATGCAGCCCTTGCATTCTCGCGCATGCGTTACGATGATCCAGACGGTGATTATGGGCGACAAAAACGTCAACGATTAGTATTAGAAGCGTTAATTAAAAAATCAGCTAATGTTTCTAGTTTATTAAATACCAAGTTTATGAACACAATGAGTTCAAATGTTCAAACTGATTTATCATTTGGTGACTTAACTACAATTGCTAGCAAATATATTAACGCCGCAAAGAAAATTGTTACAGAACATATTCAAGGTGTTAGTACGAGCTATCCTGATTCCGAAGGTAATAATGTTTCATATGAAGTTGTTACTCAAAAAGAAAAACAACGTGTTACTAATTTAGCTCGTAACGCCCTTGGCTTGAAGCATGCTTCTACTGGTTCAGCCTACGGCGGCGATATACCAAGTTCTCTGCAAACAATAGCTGATTCTCTCCGACCAGCAGATGATGAATCAACAGATTCTGATGATGATTCTTCAAACTAAAAAAATTAACTGAACTAAAAAAGACGTTGTGATAACGTCTTTTTTTATTTGTGTTTTATCTTATATTACAGCACGACCATGTTGAAAAATTTGCTTCTGTTCTTGCTGCAAAACTTTCATATTATTAATTGGATTTTCCCGAATCACCATAAAATCTGCATATTGACCAACCGCAATAGCACCATAGTTATCATTAATTCCCATCATTTTAGCTGCGTTAACAGTTGCTGATTTCAGAACTTGCTGAGGCGTCATATGGCCAAATTCAACCATCATATCCATTTCAACAGCACTTTCATTTCCAAAACCATTGAACGGTGTACCAGAATCTGTTCCCATTACAATATTCACTCCCGCCGCTGCTGCTTTCTCGATACTTTTTTGATGTGCCTCCCAGTGTGTAATGGCTCGTTCAATCATCCATGATGGCACTTCATCTGGTTGATCAATAATCCTCTTCATAGCAATCATTGTTGGTACGACAGATGTTCCTTTGTTTTTCATCAATTCTATCGATTCGTCATCAATATGAAAAGCATGTTCTACAGAATCAACTCCAGCTCGGACGGCAATTTTTATTCCTTCGGCACCTTGAGCATGTGCCGCAACTTTAATTCCTTTTTTATGTGCTTCAATCACACCTGCTCGAACTTCATCTTCATTTAATTGAACCTGATCTGGGTTCTCAAAATCTCCAGCACTCACACCGCCAGTCACCATAAGCTTGATTACTTGGGCACCATTTTTCATTGCTTGACGTACTGCCTTACGAACCTCATCAATACCATCAACTTCAATACCACCACCATTGCTACCATGGCCACCTGTCATTGAAAAGGCTGCACCACTAGCAACCATCATCGGCCCTTGAATATTACCTTCACGTTGCATACGTGCAATTTCAATATCAGTCATACGTGCTGTGCCAACATTTCGTACAACCGTTACACCATAATGAAGCATTTTTTTCATATTATTTTCGGCCACAATAACCGCTCGAACATGCTCTGCATCGCTATCGACACCAAATTTTTCCTTACCAAATTCATGGTTCACATCAGAGTCAATGTGAATGTGCGCATTAATTAATCCTGGCATAATGTATTTTCCCGCCATATTGATAGCATTTTCGATATCAGGGCCATCACCTTTTCCAACATCAATATAGCGTCCTGATTGTTCATCAACAATAACGTACCTATTTGGATCAAACTCACCTGTTTGTGCATTAAAGCCATTAAAATTGTAATATTTTGTTTTTGTCATTTGATAATCTCTCCTTACTCATTAAGTTATTTCCAGTACATATCTTGATATGCTGGTGAATGAAAGCTATTTCCTTTAAATCCACCAATTTTATCAGTAACAACATTTGCCGTTACCGGTTGATAAATCGGTACCATATATGCTTTTGTTTTAGTAAAATACTGGTTAGCTTTCTGTAACGTTGCATAACGTGCTTTAGCATCGTTTACTTCTTTCACTGCCTGTGCTAAATAACCATCGTATGTCGCATCGCTCACTTTTGAAAAATTCAACCCATAACCTGTCTTGCCAATCGCCAATGGGTAAGACGCATCTGGTACAGTAACGCTTAATCCCATATTCACCATGTCAAAATCCTGTTTTAATACTTCTGAAACAGCTTGTGAATGTGGCACGTATTTCGTATTAATAGTGATGCCCTTGAATGCATGCTCCACAGTATATTGAATATAAGCACCAACTTTTCTACTTGTAGAATCGTCATCAAATGTCATTGTGAATGTTGCACTAGTTTTCCCGGTATCCTTTAGATAGGCTGCCCATTCAGTTTGTGCTTTTTTCTTATCAACTGTAAACTGTGTGCCGGCATCCTTGGTAAAATCCGCACCAGTTTCCGGATTTGTCATAATACCTTTTGGCACCGCATTTGACTGTGGCATTGAGCCATCATTCATTATGTTAGAAGTAATCTCATTACGGTTTATTACGTATCCAAATGCTTGTCTTAAGTGTATATTGTTAGTCTTTTCGCTTGTTTCATTAAAATATATTCCCCTCACCACTGCTTGTGGGGTTGCATGATAATACTTTGTGTTTTTGTAGGTTTTAATATAGTCATCAGAAAGCTGAGCAATGTCTAAGTGTTTATTCTTAAATTCGTTCGCTGCCGTCATTGGTGTCTTAATAACTCGCACTTTAACCTTTTTAATTTGTACCTTCTTCGCTGCCCAATAATTAGAATTTTTAGTGAAAGTAAAGCTAGAGTTAGTGCCAGTCCAACCAACCATTTGATAGGCCCCATTCGTCACCATATACTTTGACGACGTACCGTATTTAGTACCCCACTTTTCATAATCTTTAGTATTAACTGGAATAATAGAGGTTGCTAATTTGTCAAAAGAAGGTGTTGCTTGTGTTAATGTGATTTGCAACGTATGACTATTAATTGCCTTAACACCAATTTTGTCCGGTGATATTTTACCTGAGTGAACATCTTCATAATTTTTCATGATTGATATGGCATCAGCTGAATTTTGTGATTTTGTTTTTGGATCTGCTATTGCACGGATTGCTGTCACAAAGTCTTGGGCAGTAACTTTATCTCCATTTGACCATTTAGCATTGTTCCGAATCTTAAATGTATAAACCGTACCATTTTGAGTTGGCTTCACAACTTTATCTGACATTCCGGCAACAACTTTATCACCTTTATAACGATAAAGCCCTTCATAAACTTGATCTTGGGCCTGACCTGAATAAATATCAGTTGTCATAATTGGGTTCATCGTCATGACATCATCTTTCATCATAGTTTGCAAAGTTTTAACCTTGTTCTCTGATCCGTTAATGTGTTTCACAAACCAAGTGCCTGCTATAGCACAGATGACGAATGCACCTGCCGCCCAACGTATTTTTTTGTTCATTTATCTCTTCCTCATATTCTTGACTTAAAACTTGTTTAACAAATAAAATAAAAAACCAATCCTATATTGGATTGGTTTCGTGATTGTATCATTATTCACGGAGAGCAAATCCAGTCGCATATATTTTAGCGACTGAAAATGCTCAACCGCCTTACTCGAGAATGAGGGCGTTGAGAAGTAGTTGTGATTGTACAGCCTTTTTTTGAATGTTTATTTTAATCATCATGTTGTTCTCCCGACATATTTGATGAAATTAATATTACATTATTTTCTTTATATTTTCAATACTTTTTCCAAAATCTAATAAATATAGTGTTCAGCTTATATTTTTAGGATATTCAATATGTTGCCAATCCTGATCAAATAATATTTCTTGTAATTCATCATCTGTCACATCTTGCCCATCAAGAGACTTTTTATATACTCTTCTTTGATCTTGTAGTGCTCCGTTTTGATACATTTCTGCTCATGAAATCGCATATTTTATTAATGAATTGTCTTCAATTTCATTGCACAATTGCGCTGATAAAGTTATCGAAGAATTAATAACACGTTGGTTTAGTTCGTTTAGTGTTTGTTGCATATTTACAGAGAGGCCAATCGATTTGACAAAATTTTGAAGGTTATTCATCATATTGGTGGCTTCATTTTGGTACCCAGTCATCTTCATTCATCACAAAATACATTACTAATAATCGAATAAAGCGAACCGTAGAACTACGAATACCTATTGATGAAGTTGAGTCTAAATCCAACATACGTAATTCCATATAATCAACACCGTTTTGTGCCATATCTTTTAGACCTTTTAATGCCTTTAATCGAATGAGTCCGTGGAATTCTGACTCAGACTGAATTTCTTCTGAAACAATAGCTACTAAAATAGCCTTCTCATAGTCATGGATACTCGAATAATTTCCTCGAAAATTACTAAACAAGCCATATTATCGTGATCCCCTTAGTGAGCGTACAGGATAATCTGGAACACTGCCGACATAAAAATTTTGTTCAGAAATAGGCGTAGCATCAAACAAGTAAGTCAACAACCAACTATACTTAATAAAGCCATGTGTTACCTTTTCAAATAAAGCATTACGTATCGCTGATTTATCTGTATAATCATTTCTAACATAAGCATAGAGTGAATTAATCAGCGCACTGTCAAAGCTTAAATTAACATGTACACCTGTGTTGGTAGTGCAAGTCGAATATCGTGCTTAGATAACTACTCATGACAGTATTTTTCTTTTTGGGGACTGGCATGTGATATTTCTAATGTATTTAAATTCTCAGGTAATATTGGTGGTAATGAAAGGGGCCAAAGTACTTCATCTTCTTTTAATGCCGACCGTAATGAATAATTCAGTGTGGTTAAATCGCGAATTGCTTCAGCCGCATTTGCAGCAGTAGGCGTTATAATTTCACTTTGCATATTAAAAAAATTATTTTTTGATTCGTCTATTTTTCTCTTGCTCACCAAGTTCTTCTGGAAATCCGTGATTAGATAACTTACCATTTTTAAACACTCTGTGTATTTCAACTTCTATACCCATTTTGACGTCCATTAATGCTGTTTCCAAATCTTTCGATAGTATTAATTGACCAACTTTGTCTAATTCCATGTTATTTACCATCAATTCACAATGTTATTTTTAAGATAAGAAATAACATCATTATTTTATCATCGCAATAAATTGTGATTTCTCCTTTTTTAATCGCCGTTTGAACAAAAAAACCTATCCGAAACCGGATAGGTCATGTGAATACGTTCTGTTCAAGACAGCTACCTCCAGTCGCAATATTAGCAACTGAAAAGACTCAGTCACCTTATTTAAAAATAAAGGTACTGAGAAGATATACATACGATGTCTTTATATTCATTGTTTTCTTAATCATAATGTACTCTTAACTTATTTAATGAACTTAATATTACACTACTAGATGAATGTTTGCAAATGTTTTATTTGTTATTTATACGGCGAGAAAGAACTAGATAAACCGGATATCCTAAAGCAACAATTGCAATTGAAATGAGCACGCCAGAAAGATCATGCATAATTTCCGAAATTTCGACATACACTGATCCCAAAATTGCTAGAATTGGTAGCCAAGGATAAAGTGGCATTGAAAAGTTACGTTGCTCACCCAAAGGATCTCTTTTACGTAACTTAAAAACGCCAACAAATACTAATATATAAAACAGAAATGTTGTAAAAATCGCAATATCACTTAACCTATCAGGATTAGTAAAAATTATCATTAGAATTCCTAGCAAGATCATAAACCAAATCGATTTATTAGGCGTACGTGATCGCATATTAATTTTTGAAAACTGTTTAGCAAATGGAAATAAACCGTCATTAGCCATTGCAAAAAGAACACGAGGAAAAGAGACTATTTTACCATTGAGGGTTCCAAGTAATGAAATTAAAACCGCTACACTTAATAATCTCCCACCAATAACCCCGAAGGCATTAGTAGCCATGTATAGTGTTGTGTTTTGACCTAACTTAACAATGTTATTAGCTGGTAAGCTTTGGTAGACACCAAAACTTACCCCAACATACGCCACTATCACAATCAAAATTCCAAAGATTATCGCTCTAGGCAAGACTTTTTGCGGATTTTTAATTTCTCCACTAATATTGGCTAATGTAACCCAACCATCATATGCAAACAACGTTGCTAAGACAGCCACACCAAATCCACCTTGACCGCTTTGTGAAATATAAGCAACAGTTTGTCCAAGCGCATTATGCTGTCCAAAAAAGATTCCAAAAATAATTAGTGCAACTATAGGCAACATTTTCACTGTGGTTGTTATTATTTGAAAACTTGCACTAAAACGATTAGGAATCGAATTGATAATACCAACAAATGATAGCGCAAGAATTGCCGAAGGAATTGCTAAGCTTTTAGATAACCCAAACAAATCAACAAACAGTATTCCAAAATACGCAGCAATTGATCCCATCATTGCTGGACCATAAAATATTACTTGCATCCATCCCGCTAAAAATCCCCAAACTTTACCGTAAATTTTTTCGATATAGATGTAAATTCCACCAGTTTTATCCATTTGAGAACCAATTTCAGCCACACTAATTCCTGAAGCCAAAGTTAGGATTCCTCCAGCAATCCATGCCAGCATTGCCGCAGTTGTACTACCTGCCGATTCTAAAACACTACCTTGCTTGAAAAAAATACCAGAACCAATAATTGTTCCAACAACTAACGCCAATGAAGCGGTTAATCCAAATCCACGATTTAATTTTTGATCATTATTTCCCATTATATCTCCAAGACAAATAAATTAAATATTCTATATATTTATCGTTCATCTCTCTTCACTAATTCAAATAAAAAAGTTCGGAAAGTCCGAGCTTTTATTTACCAAAATAATCCAGTCCCATTACATGACGAACATCTTTCATCGTTTCTTCAGCTACTGCATTAGCTTTATTTGATCCCTCTTGTAGCATATCCAAAACTGCTGGAATATCCTTAGCAAATTCTTCTCGTCTTTGACGAATAGGTGCCATTTCAGCTTCCATGACATCTATCAAATGCTTTTTTATTTTCATATCACCTAAGCCACCGGCAGTATACTGGTCTTTTAGTTCTTGAACACGTTTTTTATCCGGATCAAAAATATCTAAGTAGGTAAACACCACATTACCTTCAACATGACCAGGATCAGTAATATTGATATGTAAGGGATCTGTATACATTGACTTAACCTTTTTCACCAATGTATCCGCATCATCACTCAAGAAAATACCGTTATTTAATGACTTGGACATTTTTGCATTACCATCTAAACCTGGTAAACGCCCTTGTCCCTTGGGTGGGAAAACACCAACTGGTTCAACTAGGACATCAGACTCATAGGCATTATTGAACGAGCGTACTAACTCACGTGTCTGCTCAAGCATAGGTTCTTGATCATCCCCTACCGGCACCTTTGTTGCTCGGAAAATAGCGATATCAGCCGCTTGTGATACTGGATATGTCAAAAATCCTGCAGGGATTCCCTCATCGAAGCCTTTTTGTTTAATTTCTGACTTAACTGTTGGATTTCTTTGCAACCGAGCAACACTAACCAAGTTCATAAAGTATTCTGTCAGTTCGAATAATCCTTTGATTTGTGATTGTACAAAAATAGTTGTCTTAGATGGGTCAATGCCAACCGCCAAATAGTCCAAGGCTACCTCAGTTAATGATTGACGTATTTTTTCCGGATTACGAGCATTATCTGTAAATGCCTGTGTGTCAGCAATCATAACAAATGGCAAGTAATCGCCAGAATTTTGCATGCTCACACGGTTTTTTAACGATCCAATATAATGACCAATATGTAGTTTACCAGTGGGACGATCACCAGTTAAATAAATTTCTTTTGACATGTTCAAAACCTTCTATTAATTAGTTAACTTATTCTATTATACGTTAAATCCAGGAACAGCGTTGAAGAAATTATCACAAAACAAAGTACGTTATTATTGACATTTTCCTATAAAACTTATACACTATCACTATTAAGAAGAAAGAGGTACGAGAACTTGTTGAACAATTTTTAAGATGTGGTGAATAAAAGCAATAGATTGTTTTTATGCGCTTTTCTTGAGATTGGTCTGCCTTTTTCGTACTAAACACGTAAACTGCCACCAGTCTCGCAAGTTGATTGGAGGCATTTTTTATGCAAGAAAACCCTCGTAAAGTATTTTTAGTTGGCTTAACAACTAATCAGGGAAACCTAGACTACGAATTAGAAGAACTAGCGAATCTAGCAAAAGCAAATAATCTTGAACCCGTTGAAACTTTTACTCAAAATCTAGAACGGCCAAATCCTAGTACTTACTTTGGTAAAGGCAAGGTCGAAGAGTTAGGTGAAGCTGTAAAAACTTATGATGTTGATATGATTGTTGTCAATGATGAATTGACACCTTCTCAAATTCGTAACCTAGAAAAAACAACCGATGCTACTGTTGTTGATCGTACTGGTTTAATTCTCGAAATTTTCGCACAACGAGCCCAGACTAAAGTTGCAAAACTCCAAGTCCAGTTAGCGCGTTTACAATACCAATTACCACGCTTACGTACAAGCATGTCGATTTCATTAGATCAACAAACAGGTACAGGTGGCGCTGGTTTCACCTCACGTGGTTCTGGTGAAACAAAGCTGGAACAATCTCGCCAACGTATTACGTCTCAAATGGTTCATGTTCGTCAAGAACTGGCTGATTTAGACAAAAGTGAAAATACGCGTTCAATGCAACGACATGCTAACAACTTACCCAACGTAGCACTGGTTGGCTACACAAACGCTGGAAAGTCTACCTTGATGAATCGTTTGTTGATGCGTTTTGGTGTTGGTGCAGACAATGATGATAGTAAGCAAGTGTTTGAAAAAGATATGCTATTTGCTACGCTAAATACCACAGTTAGACAACTAACTCTTCCTGATAAAAGACAGTTTTTATTAAGTGATACGGTTGGTTTCGTGTCAAAGCTGCCTCATAACTTAGTTGCTGCTTTCAAATCAACGTTACAAGAAGCGGCAAATGCAGATTTAATACTGCACGTGGTGGATGTTTCAGACGAACATTATAAAGCTATGATGGAAACAACTGAAAAAACATTAACTGAGATTGGTGTTACTGGTAAACCCGTTATTACGGTATATAATAAAGCTGATCGCACTGAGTTGCACTATCCAGACATCTCTGGCGATAACGTAATTACTTTGTCAGCATTAGATACCAATTCTCAAGATGCATTGATCGATCTCATTGTTAAACATATTTTTAACGATAGCGAAGTCGTAACTTTGCATATACCATTTGATAAAGGAAATATTGTTGCCCAATTAGCTGCAAAACATAAATTTATAGAAGAACAATATGACGAAACTGGTAGTTGGCTAACCATTGAGTTATCTGAAGTCGAGCGAAACTTATTTCAACAATATATCACGAAATCAAAAAGCATGAATTCATAGGAATTCATGCTTTTTGATTGAAAATAATTATGCCGACCGCCGGGCTCAAACCGGCGACCCCCTCATTACTAGTGAGGTGCTCTATCAACTGAGCTAGGTCGGCAAATTAAAGTACTCAGGTACTACAAGTGAATAATACCAGATACCTCAATATATAATATGGCGGCGACCATATTATACGGGTGACAGGAATCGAACCTGCACGGATTACTCCACTGGAACCTAAATCCAGCGCGTCTGCCAATTCCGCCACACCCGCATGTATCACACAACCCTTTAATTCTACTGGAAAAATCTAAATCAGTCAAGAGGGTAATACAACTTAAATCAAAAAATATTAAAAAAATGCTATTCTAACGATTCCTTAGTCAATTGACGCATTTCAATGGCAAATTTAACAACAGTTCGAGCAACCGCATACATTGGCACAATCAATATCATGCCGAAAATACCCCAAAGATTACCAGCTACCATCAAAAGAATCATAATTGTTAATGGGTGAATTTGTAATGACTTTCCAATAACATTTGGATAAATAAAGTTTCCATCCAATTGCTGAACAACCATCATCACAATCATTACTAACAACATTTGTTTCCATGATTGTGTACTTGCAACAATCAACGCTGGTATAACCCCAATCCAAGGGCCAATATATGGCACTATGTTGGTAATACCTGCAATCACACCCAGTAACCATGCATATGGTTCACCAATAATTAAATAACCCACAGCCATGGTCACCCCGACAAACAGCATTTCAATAGCTTGACCTGATATATATCTTTCAATGGTTTTATCCATTTTAAGTGTCAATTCTTTGACATTATCGGCAAAACGAGCTGGAAAAAGCTTCTGGATTGCCGGCAACAAGCGATCACCATCGCTTAGCATATAAAATAAGACAACTGGAATAGTCACGACATTAATCGTGACAGATGTAATCATCGAGACAGCACTGCCTAATGTACCTGCCGTAATAGTTAAAAAAGAAGCCGAGTACTTGCCAACAGCACCCTTTACTTCATCTACATCAATTGACAAATTTAAATTTGATAACCACTTACTTTGCAGTAAATCTGTTACAAAGAGCTGTACATTTTGTGCAAAATCAGGCAATGCAGTAATTAAATTAGTAATTTCCGCCACTAGAGTTGGTATCAATAAAATCAAGGAACCAGCTATCACGGCTAGGAACAACACAAAAGTAATTATAACAGCCAGTTGATGCGGCATTTTATGCCCTTTAACTGTAATTTTTTTTAAAAGTGTCAAAACAGGTTTCAAAACATAGTACAAGAATCCGGCTACAATTAATGGTACAAAAACCGTGGAAATAAATACTGAAATTGGTTTCATAAGAAAATCAAATCGGGAAACAATCAAAATTAAGAGCGATAGCGCTAATAATTCAATGGTCCAAAAAAATATATTTTTGTATTTAGAATTCGGTATCATATAATTTCTCCAATAATTTATGTTGTACCTTTGGCAAGCTTAATGCCGACCATTCATCAGAACTAAAATATTGTTGATTATCATTCAACATAGCTGTTTCTTGCTTCACTAACCAAATTTCCCATCGACGATGTGTAAAAATATGTGTCACTGGCTTAATATTTAACTGTTGACCCGTAATTGATTCCATACTTTCAATTTGTGTTAGTGGGAATGTCCAAAATCCAGCCAACAAACCGCTATCCGGTCGTTTTTCAAATAATAATTTACCATCTTTTTCAAAAACAGAAGCCATAAACAACTGTTTTACTGGCCGTTGTTTCTTGGTTTTAACAGGGTATTGATCCTCCACACCATCTCGAAAAGCCGCATTAAATTCACGTACCGGTGAATATAAGCTATCGGGATTTTTAGTTGTCATATAACTTGATCCCAAGTCCATAATTGCTTGGTTAAAGTCCCCCGGTCTTTCCGGATCAACAATTGGCGCAATAATATCATAAAATATCTTACGTGATTTTGCATCAGCAATGTCAGCGTCAATTTTAAGTAATCGACTAAAAACACGATATTGGTTGCCATCAACAGCCGGGACTACCTCATTGAAACTTATTGACGCAATAGCTGCAGCTGTATATGGGCCCACTCCTGGCAAACTTTGCAGATCATCACTGCTCTCTGGCCATTGTCCATGCAATTCATTGACAACAAATTGTGCCGCTTTTTGTAAGTTTCGCGCCCTTGAGTAGTAGCCTAAACCCTCCCATAATTTAAGCACCACATCTTCTGGTGCGGTCGCTAAATCACCAACTGTTGGTAAGGATGTCATGAAGCGATCAAAATACGGAATAACTGTATCTACGCGTGTCTGTTGCAGCATAATTTCTGAAACTAAAACACGATAGGGATCATGATTGACACGCCATGGCAAGTGCACTCGCCCTTCTCTATCATACCAATTGAGCAATGTTTTACGAAATTCTTTAATTGTTTGTTTATCCCAAGTTTCCATAATATATATTGTAACACTTGTATTCATATGAATTTTGCCGTATAATTATTATTTGTATGAAATCATTGAATAAAAAGGAGCACAATTATGGTATTAAAGAAGCCACTTAACTCATTTGCACGTGCCCGCAAAGTTAGTCATAGCGCTGCTAAGAAACAACGTCAAGCTGCTATTGCAAAATTGCAACAATGGGCAAAAGGTAAGTCAGAAGAATTACCTTCTACAAAGTAATTTTATTGACTACTTAAAACCAGTATTTATACTGGTTTTTTGTTTGCATTTTTATGACGAAAAAAACGGAAAGTGGATACTGTTGAATATAACACAAAAGCAAAGAACAATCTTAATCATATTAGTTATCGGTACCTTTTTGGGCTTTTTAAATCAAACATTAATGAATGTTGCCTTGCCAGATATCATGCATGAATTTCATATTTCCACAGACTTGGGTCAATGGATGACAAATGGCTACATGTTAGTCAATGGCGTAATGGTTCCATTAACAGCTTTTTTGATTCAACGCCTAACAACACGTACACTATACTTAACCGCCGCTGGACTGTTTGCCGTAGGAACAGTAACTGCTGGATTTGCACCAACATTTGATATTCTCATTATTGGGCGTATGATTCAAGCGATGGGTGCCGGTGTATTCGGCCCTTTAATGAACGTCGTTGTCATGAACTTGTTTTCGCCCGATAAACGCGGGTCTGCAATGGGAACAATCGGTTTGGCGCTTAACTTCGCCCCTGCTTTAGGTCCTAGCTTGTCGGGCTTAGTCGTTACTAATTTAAGTTGGCGCTTCCTATTTTATCTTGTAGCACCATTAATTATTGCGAACTTCATCTTGGCTTATTTCTTACTGCAAAATATTGGGCAACAAAAGAGATTAAAATTCGATTTTATCGGCGTTGTTTTGTCAAGTATTGGTCTCGGATCATTACTTTACGGATTTTCTAACGCAGGTGCAACCCCTTGGAATGAGTTTACTGTATGGGGATTTGTATTGATAGGTATTATTGTTACAAGTTTATTCATTTGGCACCAATACACAACCAAAACACCATTGTTGAATATGTCCGTATTTAAATATCGACAATTTAACGTTGCTGTTTTAATCAATGTTGTTTTGATGATTGCTATGTATGGCGGTGCCCTGATGTTACCCCTCTATATGCAAAATGTGCGTGGTACCACAGCTTTTCAATCAGGTCTAGTGTTGTTTCCTGGTGCCTTAGTAACCGCATTTTTATCACCATGGAGTGGTCGTTTATATGATCGCTACGGTGCTAAATACTTAACATTAGTTGGTATTATGATTACAGCATTTGGTACTTTTATTTTAGCTTCTTTGACATTAACGACTTCACTTTGGCTCGCTGTTCTTGGACAGTTTGTCCGTCAACTTGGACTAGTCTTGGTCCTAATGCCAATTCAAACAGAGGCCTTCAATGCATTACCTTTAATACTTATTCCTGATGGATCTGCCATGTTTACTACAATTAGACAACTTGCAGCATCATTTGGTACAGCCACTTTGGTAACAATTATGACAAAAAGTGCACTTAACTATGGCCATAAACACACACACCTCAGTGCCGAAATAGTTGATTTACATGGTGTACAAGTAACTTTTTTAACTGCAGCATTCTTAATGTTGGTTGCAGCAAGTTTAACTAGCCTACTAAAACTTAAAACACGAACCACATAAAATAAACAGCTATTGTTTGCTATAATGTAACTATAAAATACAAAGGGGTCTCAACTATGAATTATGGTTTCATTGGTGCTGGTAACATGGCTACTGCGATGATTAAAGGCTTAATTCACGCAGGTATTGCTAGTAAAAATATTTATGTTTCTTCTCCACACAGTGCGGCTAAATTGGCAGAAAATTTGCATATCCAAGCAGCTGACTCAGACACAATCACAAAAGAGTGTGATATTATCACTATCGCTTTCTTGCCTAGCCAGCTACGTACGCTGGGTACTTCTTTAACCCTAGACGGTAAAATTGTTATTTCAGTACTTGCGCAAGTGACGGTTGCAGATCTTGATGAGGTGTTCCCAACAGCTTTTAATGTTCGTTCATTACCCAATATTAACTCAGCAATCGGTAAAGGTAGTACCGCTTTAGCATTTTCAAAACGTTTAAGTGAGAGTCAAATTGAAGTAGTGCAAAATTATTGGCACTTGTTAGGTACTACTAGTGTCCTTGATGAACAATATTTTGCTATTTTTTCAGCAATCGCGGGTTCAGGTCCTGCATTTGTCCTCAAATTTATCGATTCATTAACTCAGGCTGGCATCAACAACGGATTAGATAGCGAGAGTGCAGCCACCATTGCTGCTTCAACTGTGGCCGGTACAACTGAAACCCTACAAAAATCAAATAGCGATGCAGTAACATTAATGAACAACGTTGCTTCACCCGGTGGATCCACTCGTGCTGGATTGGATGATTTTGAACAAAATAATTTTGATGCTATTGTGAACTCAGCCATCGATGCTACTGTTAATCATAAACATACTTAAGCGTTCTTAGAACGCTTTTTATTTGCATTTTTTATGCACAAAAAAAGCCACAACCGAAGTTGTGACTTTTGATAGCTCGTGAGAGAATCGAACTCTCGATTCTGCCGTGAAAGGGCGGCGTCTTAACCACTTGACCAACGAGCCGTGATCAATATGTCATTTGTTTCGATCAAACAACTATATTAGTATATCAAGAATACTAATTACCGTCAACCCTTTTCTTCAAAGTCATCAATTTTGTTGGATCAATCTGTTGTCTGGGCTGAGTTGGCGTACTTTTATAGTATTTCCAAGGTGTCTTTGGATCGAATTCTATGTCAGTTGTTACTGGGAACCCATTTTTAAAACGAGTTAACAACCACTTTTTTAATGGTTGGGGCACTCCTAATAAATCAAAATCGGCTGGAGAAACGGCGTACCTAATAGACTTTTCATCATTTAATTTTACTTTCTGAACCCAATTTGGGTCAGCAATCAGCGCTCTACCCATGGCTGCAAAGGTCACCCCTTCATCGAGTAATGACTCGACTTGCATAGGTTGCTTAATGAGTCCTGCCACCATTAGTGGCACATTATCTGGTAAAACTTCCGTATAATAAGTCGTTACTTGTTTGATAGCTTTTGCGTCACGAAAAGGCTTTTGAAAGGCATCCTTTAGTGATAGATGTAAATAATCTATCGGCAGGGAAACCAACCTTTCTACAAAAGCCAATGAGTCTGCCAATGTAATTCCTGGGGTAGTTGATTCCTCTGGAGACTGCCTATAGCCCAGTAAAAATGGACGCTCTGCATACTTATCAATCGTATCAGCGACCTTTGCGGTGACCGCTAACCCAAAACGCATTCTTTTTTCTAAAGTCCCACCCCAAATATCTTGGCGTCGATTACTTTCTGGTGAAAAAAACTGCTGTAACAAATACAAATTGGCACCATGCAACTCAACACCATCGAATCCAGCTAAGATGGCCCGTTTTGTTGCCGCTGCAAAATCCTCGATTATTTGCGAAATTTCCTCATGTTTAAGCTCACGAGGCGTTTCATGGCTACCGTGAGGGTAAGGCTGAGCAGAAGCTGAAACAATTTGCTCACCACGCAAAATTGTTTGGTTTGATTGACGACCAGCTGCAAATAACTGCAAAATAGCCTTAGCACCACCAGAATGAATTGCACTAGCTAACCTTGACAGTCCCACAATCTTATCGTCATCAGCAGCTGAAAGACCACCTTCCCAGCCTTTCCCGAGTTCATTAACGTATGCTGCTTCAACAATAATCATTCCTGGTCCAGATGAACGCATTTGATAATATTTTATTTCGTTATCCGAAACACTGCCATCTTCCAATGAACTTCTCAAAGTTGTCGGTGCCATAACAACATGATTTCGAACAGTCATCTTCTTGTTTTTAAATGTATATGGATCTAAAAAATCATAATTTATCTGCATAAGTTAATTATAACGAAAAAAACGCCACAAGGGCGTTTTTTATTTATAAAACTAAATTTTAATACCAACCAGTAGCATTTGAATGTGCCAAAGCATTTTCAGCAGTACCATAACGTGCTGCAATATATGCCTTCATAGCATTTAATTGATCATTATAATCGGTTGAGTTACCACCGTAAATAGCACGTGCTTGTGCTGATAATTGACCCAATCCATAATATTGACCATTTGTAGCATTAACATTACCACTTGATTCGCGAGCAATCAAAGCATTCAATGCATCTGAATTTGTTGATGATGATGTTGATGCAGTTGTAGTTGTTGATGCTGCTTGTGTTGTTGTTTCTGTAGTAGCAGTCGCTGTAGTTGTTGATGCTGCTGCTTGTGTTGTCGTAGCAGCTGCTGTAGTTGTTGACGCTGCTTGTGTTGTTGCGTTGCTTGTTGCAAAATTCAAATGTTGTCCGACTACGATCCAGTTAACATTTGAAATGTTATTTTGAGTGGCAATTGTATCAACTGAAACATTGTATTTTGCTGAGATTTTATTTAATGTGTCACCTGATTGTACAACGTAATCTGATGTTGCTGTATCGGCGCTAGCATGAACTCCTCCAAACGCTAAGGCACCAGCAACACCGGCAGCGATTGTCAAAGTCTTCTTAATATTAAACATATGTGATTGTACTCCTAAATTATCTGTTCTGAATGGATAAACCAGAATTGACGTATCCATGTAATTAACTTACGAGTATTAGTTTAGTCGTTGAATATAATAGGCAAACGTCTGTAACATATCAAAAATATTACATACTATTATTTAGTATACACTCAACATCTACATTGTCTTATAACAATCTTAAGATTTACAATAAATAATTAATATAGCACTTTCAACATTAATTGTGGGGTCTTTGGTAATTGATCATGATCCTCAAAATATGCAACTAACATATCTTGAATTGACTTATCCCCAGTATAAATTGTCTCTGAATTCGCATAACTTTGGTAATCACCGCCACCGACAGCGCGATAATTATTCATCGCAACGCTAAAGTAATCAGTATCTTGAATATCTTCCCCTTGATACTGTAATTTTGTAATACGGTGTCCGACTGGCTTACGGACATCAATTTCATAATCAATGCCAAAGGCCAAGTCATAATTATAATGTTCCACTTTTGGTTTCAACCAATCAGAATTAACAGCTAACTTCTGATCTTCAATAACAAAATAATTTGCTGTATGCTCCAATCCAACGCGTAAATCAGCACCAGAAATACGTTTTGTGACTAACGTATTATCAAATGGGTAATTTTGCAGAATCGATCTGAGTGTCAACTTTTTTGGTAAACTCGACGGATTATTATTTAAGCCCTGCAATGTGATTTGCGCACCAGTCGCAGCCATTTGTACCGCCGCTACCCAGCGCAAAACCTCATTACCATATTGCGCCAAAATTAACGGTTCTTCAACTGCAACAGATGATGTCAAATTCGCAATCGGCTGATCCAACCATGCTTCAACTTTATCATTAAGTGGTTGTAAGGCCTTAAACATGTCAGGCTGGCTAATCTTACCGGCAGAATTTGTCGATGCGGTGAATAACCATTTTCCGTCTCTTAACTCGCCATCAATTTGCGCAAAAAACTTAGCTTGATTTGGTAATTGTAGCGTTAATGTGTCATTAATTAACTGGGCTGGTACTTGCCCATGCTGATGCGCAGTCAATAAGATATCCAAATCTAGTTCTGCGGTGAGTTGCCAAGCAATATTTTCAGAGGTCGTACTAATTACCTTACCTGAATCCAAGTCACGCTCATAACCGCCATGATAAATACCAATCACAACATCGGCTGATTGACGCAGGCGTGCAATAGTTTGAGCGGCTTTGATCAAAGGTGATTCAATTTTAATTCCCGCGAGATGTTCAGGTTTCTCCCAAATATTAATATAATCAGTCACCAAACCAATTAAACCAACTTTTGTGCCATCAGCTAATGTCTTAATTTCTGCTGGATATAGTGTTTGCCCGTTCTCATCTGTAACATTTTCGGCTAAAACCGTCGCATTTAAATTTACCAAATGCTTCTTCAGTTCGTCATAACCTGCATTGAAATCATGATTACCAAGCGTAACATAGTCATATCCAGCCATGTTCATCATATCTGACACTGCATCAATGTCTTCATGCTTCTTGAGATATTGTAATAGTGGAGATCCTTGATACATGTCACCGCCATCAATCACTAGGGTATTGCTATCTTTTTGATAGTTAGCAGCTACATTTATGAGCCCTTGTGGTTGTGATTCGCTTTGGATGTAGTCAGTTGGCCATAAGTACCCGTGAACATCCGAAGTGTAATATAACTTGAAATGCTTCATTAAATTCCTTCTTTCAAAAACAAGGCCGACCATCTTCTAACCATGTAGTAAGTGCTGACGTAATTTATCTGATAAGTACTCAATGACAAAAATTAGTATAAACAGACCAATTAGAATGGCACCAACTTTGTGCCATTCATACCCACTCATCGCAAAAATCATTGGCGCACCAATACCACCAGCGCCAACTAATCCCAAAATAGTGGCTTCACGCAGATTCATGTCAAATCGGTACGCAAGAATTGAGATAAAATCGGAACTAAGTTGTGGTAAAACACCATAACGGATTTTTTGGAAAAATGTACTACCTGCTGCATCTAAAGATTCCAATATGCCCGAATCCAAATCTTCAATTGTCTCAATAAATAGTTTTGAAATCATACCGATAGAGACAACTGCCAGTGTCATCACACCGGCAAATGGTCCTGGTCCAGTGACTCGAATAAACATCAAACCATATACCAATGATGGTACTGTACGAATCGCCATAATCACAAATCGCGTTACCACGACAACTGGTTTCGGCACTATATTTGTGGCGGAAATAAATGACAATGGCACCGCAATAATTGCACCAACTAGTGTACCAAGAAAAGCAATTGCGATTGTTTGCAAAATCAAATAAGCAACACCACTATCACCACCACCAAATAATAGGTCTTTGTCTGGTGTCACAATTCCTTCTAGGATATTCCAACCGATTCGCCAACCTTTATCGGTTAAAGTCATTTGATTTAAAGCAGATGATGACCAAACCAAGGCAATCAATACAATGATAGCAGCGGTGATATAGTATTTCGCACGTTTAGGTTGTGTCAGCAGAACAGCTTCTAATTTTTTATTCATGTTGTTCTCCTCAACTCAAGAATTTTCGTAGTTGTTGACTCAATGTTTCAATCAGCACCACCGCAACAAATAACGATACCAAGATCATACCGACACTTTGAAATTCACGCCAACCAATTTTTTGGTTCAAAATCATACCAATACCACCAGCACCTACATAACCTAAAATGGCAGCATAACGAACATTACCTTCAAAAGCAAATAACGATGTCGACAAATAAGTCGGCAAAATTTGTGGCATAATAGCGGTAACAAAAGCTCGTGGTGCATTTGCACCTGTGGCAATCAAGGCTTCATACGCACCCATATCCACTGTTTCAATATACTCAAACAGTTGTTTACCAACGAATGATAAACTAAACATAAAGATAGCAACCGTACCAGCAAATGTGCCCAATCCAAAAATATAAGTCGCAATTAAGGCAGCAACTAATGTTGGTAATGTCCGTAACACCGTCAATACAAACCGCACAATTAGATTAACTAAACGATTATTAGTAACATTGTTAGCAGCCAATATTGCCAATGGCAAGGCCACCACTGCCCCAAAGAAAGATCCAAAGAGTGACATTTTAATCGTATCAATTAAAGGTTGCCAAACTGATGGAAAATAAGACCACTTTGGTGGAAATAAATCGCCAAAAACGACCCAAAACTGCTGAAAATTAGCAAATAAGGTTGGCAAACTAAAACCAGTCACAACAACTGAAATAATTAAAATAATTAACAATATCAGCAAAATGAGTGGAGTTCTCGTAAACTTCTGGCTGACTGTTTTACCGTTGGCTAACGTGTACTTTTTAGCTTTAAATAATTTATCATACCACCACATTATTCAGCCTCATCTTTTGAATAGATATTATCTAAAATTTCTTGTGTCACACCAGAAACTGGTCCGTCGTATACCACACGACCAGCACGAATACCAATAATGCGTTTGGCATAGTCAAGTGCCAGGTCCACATGGTGAATGTTGATCAAAACTGTTTGACCAAGGTCATCATTAATGCGCTTAAAATCATCCATTACTTCATGTGCTGTTACAGGATCAAGTGCCGCCACTGGTTCATCAGCCAAAAGCACTGATGGATTTTGTGCCAAGGTTCTCGCCAACGATACGCGCTGCTGTTGTCCTCCAGACAATTGATCAGTTCTAACAAAAGCCTTATCTAACATCGAAACACGATCTAAGGCCTTTAGCGCACGCATTTTATCATCCTTTGAAAATAGTCCTAAAATGACCCGCCATAACGACATATCAGGCACCAATGAACTCATGACGTTACGAATAACCGTGATACGAGGCACCAAGTTATATGACTGAAAAATCATACCAACCTTTCGACGAAAACGGCGTAATGCTTTGCCTTTTAAGTTAGAAATTTCAACGCCATCAACCGTCAATTTACCCTCTGTGATATTATTCAATCGATTAATGGTTCGAATAAATGTAGACTTTCCAGCGCCAGACATGCCGATAATGCCCACAAATTCACCATCTTCAATTTCTAAATTGATATCTTGCAAGCCCTTCACACCGTTGGGATAGGTTTTTGAAACATGCTCAAATTTAATCATTTTTTCTTCCTAAACTATAATATGTATTGGCGCCATTTAAGACACCAAACGCAATAAAAAGCAGCTCAGGAGCCGCTTATTAATGTCGTTGATTTACTTAGTTGACTCTTTCAACACTTTTTGTGCTGCACGTTCACCGTCATAGTTAGATGACTTTGCTTTAACATAACCTTCGTGTGAATAGATTGCAATCACTTTTTTACCTTCTTTTGTCTTAGCCAATTTAATAAATGACTTTGACAAAGCTGACTTAAAATCCTTAGTCATAATCTTTGACTTCTTTGAAACTGAAATTGTATCGTTGTAAATTGGTTGTGAAACACCAATAACATTTGTTTCATCCCAAATTGACTTTGATTGCTTGTAATCTTTGGTCCATGCATCCGCAAAATCACGACGCGCATCTGCATAAACTGGCAAAATATCAATTTGTCCAGAAGCTAAACGTGCCATACCTGAACCGTATGAATCAACTTGTACTGTATTCGACAAATCAGTTACCGTCTTCTTGTAGTTTTTGTTCAACCACAATGATGGATAAATATACCCAGCTGACGAAGTGGTTGATGACAATCCCCACTTAGCAGAATTCAAATCTTCCCATGTCAACTTCTTGCCTGAGTTGATTTTCTTAGCCAATTCTTGTCCTTTAGCAGAAGGACCAGCGATAAACAGTGAACGGTATGTCGCTGCTTGTTTTTGGGTAGGTTCAGTTGCCTTACCATCGTTCCACTTTGCAGCAGAAGTGAAGTCTTTATTTAAACCAGCACGCGTTGCTGTCAACAAAACTTGAACACCGTCTTCATACATCACATAAGTACCACCCGGAATGAAACCAACATCAGCAGTTCCAGATGTTAGCGCTTCTCCAGCAGCTTCATAACTTGTACCTACTTTAATATCAACATTCTTAACATTGTAACCTTGCTTTTTTAATTGTGCTTTCAACAAGCCTTTCAATGGCTTAGTTGCCGTTACAATTTGGTCAGGTTGCTTTGAAGGAACAAAATAAATTTTCAATTCCTTGATTGTCTTAGTTGCTGCACTTGCGCTCTGCACGCCCAATGTTGCAAAAGCAATCAATGCAACAGCAAAAACCATACTTAAACGGATGATCTGTTTAGCGGTCTGTTTCATGATTCAGTTCTCCTGTGACCTTAATGGGTCTCTCTCGTTTTAGTAACTATTGCGTTACCAGTATATTCTACACAAGCATTGTCAATTTTTCGTCAAACTTTTGTCAAGAAAAATTCAATGTTTGTCTAAATACTACTTTATCAAAAAAAACATCAACATAACGAAATAATTATTAAGTATTTCCTCATTTTTAAAATTAAAGTACGGTACGTTCTGAACATTCGTTATGTTTTTTACAAAAAAAACGAACGTTTCTTTTGTAAACGTTTTCCCTAATGAATAATGCCATCATAAAAACCCTCGAAACAATTGTTTCGAGGGTTTAAAATTTAAATTTAACGGCCTGATTTCAAAGCAGCAACGTGAATACGGTTCACAGCACGCATCAAAGCGATTCGTGCCCGACGTAATTCAGCATCGTTGTTATCATCTTGCGCATGTGCTAAACGTGCTTCCGCACGCTCTTTGGCACTTTCAGCACGAGATACATCAATCACGTCTGAAGTTTCAGCACTATCGGCCACAACTGTTAATGTATCATTTGAGAATTCGGCAATGCCACCGTTAACGGCCAAAGACTCTTGATCATTACCGCGCTTAACGACTAATTCATCAATTGTCAATGCTGCCAACATAGGTACGTGCTTAGCCATGATACCAACTTGACCACCCTGTGTGTTTACAACAGCAATATCAATACCGCCTTCATTATAAACTTCACCAGCGGGTGTCACAATTTGAACAGTAATTCCATGTGTTGCAGTTGTTTCGTCTGCCATATGTCAATACCCCCTTATTGGGCCATTGTCTTGGCTTTTTCAACAACCTGCTCAATAGCACCAACGTTACGGAATGCATCTTCTGGTAAGTCATCATACTTACCATCCAAAATTTCCTTGAATGAACGTACAGTCTCAGCAACTGGGACATATTCACCATTGATACCAGTGAAGGTTTCGGCAACTGAGAATGGTTGTGACAAGAAGAATTGAATACGACGTGCACGATTAACAGTCGTTTTCTCTTCGTCTGACAATTCATCCATACCCAAAATCGAAATAATATCTTGCAATTCACGATAACGTTGCAAAGTACGTTGTACTTCAGTTGCAACTTCATAATGCTCTTGACCAACGATTTGTGGATCCAAAGCAGACGAGGTTGAAGCTAGAGGATCAACAGCTGGATAAATACCTTGCTGTGTCAATGCACGTTCCAAGTTAGTTGTTGCATCCAAATGCGCGAATGTTGTGGCAGGAGCTGGATCAGTATAATCATCGGCAGGCACATAAACGGCTTGAATTGAAGTAACAGAACCCTTCTTTGTTGAAGTAATTCGTTCCTGCAATTGTCCCATTTCTGTTGCCAATGTTGGCTGATAACCAACGGCTGATGGAATACGTCCCAACAAAGCTGACACTTCTGAACCAGCCTGAGTGAAACGGAAAATGTTATCGATAAACAACAACACATCCTTACCTTCATTATCACGGAAGTTTTCAGCCATTGTCAAACCTGTCAAAGCAACACGCATACGTGCACCTGGTGGTTCGTTCATTTGACCATAAACCATAGCTGTTTGCTTCAAAACGCCTGATTCTTCCATTTCGTGGTACATATCATTACCTTCACGGGTACGTTCTCCGACACCGGTAAAGACTGAAATACCATTGTGGCCTTGTGCAATATTGTGAATCAATTCTTGAATAAGAACTGTTTTACCAACACCAGCACCACCAAACAAACCAATTTTTCCACCACGAACGTATGGAGCAAGCAAATCAATAACTTTAATACCTGTTTCCAATATTTCTGTTGAGCTTGTTAACTCATCATATTTAGGTGCTTCACGATGAATTGAACTACGACGAACATCAGAATCAATTGCACCGTTATTATCTACAGGTTCACCCAATACGTTGAAGACACGACCAAGTGTAGCTTCACCAACTGGTACCTCAATAGGATTACCAGTGTCAACTACTCCCATGCCTCGTTGGAGCCCGTCTGTTGAGTCCATGGCAATCGTGCGGACAACGCCGTCACCCAAAGCCAAAGATACTTCAACTGTCAATGATTGCCCATCACCCTTATCAATTACAAGGGCGTTGTTGATATCAGGAACTTCTTGCCCTGCTTCAAATGCAATATCGACGACCGGACCAATCACTTGTACGACTTTTCCAGTACTCATTGTCGTTTCCTTTCAGTTTTTAAGTATGAGGCAATGCATGACCTGAACACATCAATGTTAGAACAACCATCGATTGTTATTTCATCATGCTATACCAAATACATTCCTACACAAATAATTGTGCGTATTTTTAATAATTGAATAGCATAGTCAACTTATTCCAAAGCTGCCATACCACCAGTAATTTCAGTAATTTCAGTCGTAATTGCTGCTTGACGTGCACGGTTAAACTGTAATTCCAAACGACCAATAAGATCTTTCGCATTATCAGTTGCACCCTTCATCGCTGTAGATGAAGCCGCGTGTTCCGCTGTTTTTGCATCAAGCACTGCTTCATACACTAAACTCTGCGCAAATTGTGGCAAAATAACATTTAATACTGCTGTTGTATCTGGTTCAATTTCATAAGTAGCTTGAACGTCTAATTCAGCTTTTTGTTCTTCTGTTCCACCCATTGCATTCAATGTGTCACCAGTCAACGGTAACAACTGTACATCTCTATACTCACTAGTCAAACGGTTCACGAAATGATTATAAACAACATGAAGCGCATCAAACACTTCATTTTCATAAAGGCTCGTTACCGTTTTAACTACTGAACGAATTTCATTAAATGTTGGAACATCTGAAACACCACGGTGTTCTAAGATAACCTCAAAACCACGCTTCTTATAAAAATCTGCACCATTACCACCAACAGCCAAAATTGTTGTGTTAGTTGTATCCAAATTTAGCTTTTCCATCAATACGTTTGTTTGTTTGATGACATTTGCATTGTACGAACCAACCAAGCCACGATCTGATGTTACCACCAAAATACCTGTTTTTTTGATTGGTCGTTGTGCAATCAATGGAATATGATCAGCATCTGCGTTATCAAAGAGATGTGCTGAAACTAAATGTTCAACAACAGCCTCTAAACGTGCCGCATAATCACCATACCCTGCACTGTACTTCTGAATTTGGCTTAACTTTGCCGTGGAGACCATTTGCATGGCACTCGTAATTTGACGTGTTTTTTTAGTGGATGAAATACGACGCTGAATATCTTGCAAAGAAGCCATCACAACGCCTCCTTTTATTCCGCTGATTCAGATCCAGCAAATCCAGCCTTAAAGGCTTCGATTGCTGCATTCAAATCAGCCTCTTCAGGTAAGTTCTTTGTTTCAACAATTGTCTTGAATAAATTAGAAGCATTTGCGTCAACGTAAGCAATCAATTCATCTTGGAAACGTTCAATGTCTGAAACAGCTACGTCATCTAGGTAACCATGCGTCAATGCGTACAATACAACAACTTGATGTTGAACTGGCATTGGCTTATGCAATGGTTGCTTTAGAATTTCAACTGTACGACGACCACGAGCAAGCTTTGCTTGTGTTGCCGAATCCAAGTCTGAGCCAAATTGCGCGAAACTTTCCAACTCACGGAAAGATGCTAAGTCCAAACGTAACGTACCAGCAACTTTCTTCATAGCTTTAATCTGTGCATCTCCACCAACACGTGAAACAGATGTTCCAGCATCGATAGCAGGACGAACACCAGCATAGAATTGATCGGCATCTAAGAACACCTGACCATCAGTAATGGAAATTACGTTGGTAGGAATATAAGCAGAAACATCACCTGCTTGTGTTTCAATGAACGGTAATGCAGTCATCGAACCACCACCAAGTTCATCACTCAACTTAGCCGCACGTTCCAATAAACGTGAGTGCAAGTAGAAGACGTCACCAGGATAAGCTTCACGTCCTGGCGGACGACGAAGAATCAATGACAGCTCACGATATGCCGTAGCTTGCTTTGACAAATCATCATATACAATCAAAACATGCTTGCCATTGTACATGAATTCTTCACCCATGGCTGCACCAACATAAGGAGCTAAGTACAACATTGGTGCTGGTTCTGAAGGGCCAGCATTAACAACGATTGTATAATCCATAGCGCCCATTTGACGCAAGGTTTCAACTTGTGCACGCACAGTTGAATTCTTTTGCCCAATGGCAACATAGATAACAATCATGTTTTGATCTTTTTGATTCAAAATTGTATCAATGGCCAAAGATGTTTTACCAGTCTTACGGTCACCGATAATTAATTCACGTTGTCCACGTCCGATTGGAACGAGGGCATCAATTGCTTTAATACCTGTTTGCAATGGTTCGAAAACTGATTTACGTTCCATAACACCAGGTGCTTTTACTTCTACAGGGCGTGTTTTATCTGTCTTGATTTCACCCAATCCATCGATTGGTTGACCCAAGGCGTTAACAACGCGTCCAATTAATTGTTCGCCAACTGGCACTTCCATAATGCGGCCAGTACGCTTTACTGTGTCACCTTCGCGAATGTCATCAAAACCACCAAGAATGATGATTCCGACTTCGCTCGATTCGAGGTTTTGGGCCATGCCGTATGTGCCATTAGCAAATTCGACAAGTTCACCAGCCAAGGCGTTAGCCAAGCCAGTTGCACGGGCCACACCATCACCGACATAGGTAACAGTTCCCACTTCTTCTACAGTTAGCGTTGTGTCGAACTTTTCGAGCTGTTGCTTAATTAAAGCAGAAATTTCTTCAGCTTGAATAGCCATTATTCTTCCTCACTAACCTAATAATTGTGCCTTCATTTTGGCAATTTTTGTTTGCAAGCTACCATCAATCAAAGTTGATTGTGATTGCAAGATAACACCACCAAGGATTCTTTCATCAACAACGTTCTCAATATTAACTTGTTTTGCACCTGTCTTTGATGCGAAAACAGAAGCCAATTTATTTAAACGTCCATCATCGAGTGAAACAGCCGTAGTTGCTTTTACATCCACAATACCATTAGCTTCGTTATAGTGATTGATGAATTCATCAATCACTAGTAACAAAACATCTAAACGATTATTGACTTGTAACAACTTGACAAGATTCTTAACAGAATCCGTGCTGTCATTTGTTAACGTTTTTAACAAATCATCACGCGACGAAACTGCAACATCTGATGATGATACAACAGTAACAAAATTTTTGTTTTCATTAAGTACTGTTTGAATTGTCCGTAAATCCTCTAAAACTTCGTTAACGTTATCCTGTTCGCCAGCAAGTTCAAAAATTGCTTTGGCGTATTGGTCAGCAATATCTTTAATATTTTTTGCCATCCCAATACTCCTTATTTAGTTTCTAAATCTGAAATGTAAGCATCAATTAATGCTTGTTGATCATTTAACGATAATTCTTTTTGCATTAACTTTGAAGCAATTGCCACTGAAAGGGCTGCAACATCGTTCTTTGCACCAGAAATTGCGTCTTCCTTGAGCTTCTGTGCATCTGTCTGAGCTTGTTGGCTAACTGAAGTAGCACGATCATTAGCAGCTGCAACAATTAAGTCACTTTGCTTCTGAGCACTAGCTTTAGCGTCATTAACCACTTTTGTGGCATTTTGACGTGTTTCTGCCAATTCTGCTTGACGCTGTGACGCCAATTTCTCTGCCTCTTGACGGGCTACTTCAGCACCGTCAATATCAGAAGAAATTTTATCAGCACGTTCATCAAGAACTTTTGTCAATGGTCCGTAGGCCACCTTCTTCAAAATGAGCATCAACAAGAGGAAGGCAATGATAATAAACAGCATATTTCCAAGTGGAAGTGCTGCTAATGTTGTTGTTCCCAACATAATTTTCCTCCGCTACTATTGTGTGATTACTTGCCCATCAACATGAAGGCGAAGACAATTGACAAAATTGGCATAACTTCGACCAACGCAACACCCAAAAACATACGTGACAACAAACGGCCTTCAAGTTCTGGTTGACGGCTCATACCTGCCAAGAACTGTGAAATCAAAACACCGTTACCAATACCACCACCAACGGCGGCTCCAGCAGCTGCAAGACCTGCTGCGATTACACCAAGATTGTGCAAATCCATTAGATTTCTCCTTATTCGTAGCGCACACACAAGAACTATTTCAAGCGTGCGCATTTATACTATTTTAGATGATACGCTCCCGCGTTTTGTGAGCAAACCAACTCGTGTTATAGAATCATCATTTACACAGTGCTTCTGTAACACAAATCTCATTTGCGAGAACACTCTTACTCGTTACCAGACAATTGTGAGATGAATACACCTGTCAAAATGACAAACACATATGCCTGAATACCACCGATGAAGAGTGAAAAGCCTTGCCAGACCATTTCAATCGGCAATGCTAGCACTGACCAGAGCCCATTAAAGTGCCCAGGCCAGGCCAAACTGTTAGCCACGAGCGTTAGTAACATTTCACCAGCGAAGATGTTACCAAACAAACGCAGTGACAACGTCAAGAAATTGGCTAATTGTTCAATAATATTCAACGGAAGCATCCATGAATATGGGGTGAAGAACATATTTTTAATATAACCTTTAAAACCAAGTTCTTGCACACCCATACCATGAGCAACCATTAACGACATAATTGCAAGCGTCATTGTTACAATTGGATCGGCAGTTGGTGACTTAATATAAGTCACACCATCGCCAAGCTTAAATTGTATTAGCAAGCCCATTTCATTTGAAACAATCACAAAGAAAAACAATGTAAATGCAAACAAACCAAACTGGCGCGCTTGCTTCTTTGTTAGTTGTCCATTCACGATACCGTTGGTGAAATCTAACAAATATTCGATTGCATTTTGCCGTTTGTTAGGATTTACACTAAGTTTGCGAGTCAATACAATTGAAACAATGACAACAATTGCCATAGCCAGCAACGTTGAAATAATCGTTGTCCAATCAAAAGTTAGACCAAGAAACTTAAACGTTGCCGTTGGGTCATCCATGCGCCTTCTCCTTTCTCATATAATTTGGCGAAATGGTCGAAATCGGCTATTCGTCATAACATAAAATATATGATACGCCTTTCAATTTGAAATTCAACCATTTACCGCGATGTTTTTCACAAACTTTTTATTTTCTTTAAGAGAAACGTTGTTAGTTAAGTTATTACGACCCAAATATAAGAATAATAACGTTTATCAGTATTTTCACATAGTTTTAAATGTATACGTTTACAATGTCTATTCGTATCACAAAATTTAAAATCTTTACAAAACAGTAAAATTCAGACCAATTCTTATTGAATGTCTAATCATTAATAAAAAGAGCGGAATTTTTAACAAATTCCGCTCTCTATGATTTACTTTTCACTTGCAGCCACTTTTGGCAAAACTAAATTCAATACAATGCCCAAAATAGTAGCTATGGCAACACCAGAAAAATCAACTTGTGTGCTTAATTGTAAATGAAAGTTTCCAATACCGACAACCATAATAGGTGCTGCAATCATTAAATTACGTTTCTTACTATAATCAACCTTATTGTCAACGATAACTTGCAACCCTGCAGCCGCAATGACACCGTACAACATAAAGCCAACACCACCCGTAACAGCGCCAGGAATCGTTGAAATCAAAGCCGATAACTTGCCAATAAAACTAAAGATGACCGCGAAAAAGGCTGCTCCTCCAATGACCCAAACTGAATAAACACGGCTTAATTGCATGACACCGATGTTTTCACCGTAAGATGTTACCGCTGGTCCGCCAATCAGTCCAGCCACAACAGAAGCCGTACCATCCCCCGTTAAGGTACGTTTCAAACCTGGATTTTCAAAAAAATCAGTCCCAGTAATTTTTGACAAAACCATCAAATGTCCTAGATGTTCAGACAGTGTAACTAAAGCTAATGGTGCCATGCTTAATACAGCAGCTGGATAAAAGACGAAACCATCTTTACCAATGAACGTCTCAAAATTAGGTAATTGGAACCAATGGGCGGAAACAACGGGGCTTAAATCTACTAGACCCGTGATTAAGGCCACAATATAACCAAAGATAATTCCAAGTAGCACTGGCAATAGTCCTAAAAATCCTCTTAAGAACATATTAAAAGCAATCGTTGCCAGCAACGTAACCAATGCGACCGTAAACACACGAATATCATAATGCCCATTCATGGTAGTTGCTGAGGAAGCAGCTGAACCAGCTAGACTCAATCCTATCACCATGATGATAGGCCCCACGACCTCGGCTGGGAAAATATACTCAATCCAAGCAGTGCCAGTAAAAGTGACAATGAAAGCGACAACTAAATATACTAGCCCAACAGAGATAATTCCTTGCGCTACGGCTGGATAACCAACTGTCTTCAGCAACGACGTCATAGGAATAATGAAGGCAAAACTCGATCCCATATAAGCTGGTACCTTACCATGTGTAATCAGTAAATGAAGCAGTGTACCAACTCCTGATGTAAACAAGGCTACTCCAGGATTAAGTCCAACAAGTAATGGCACTAAAACAGTAGCGCCGAACATAGAAAACAGATGTTGCAATGATAAACCTAACCATGTAAAAAAGGGTGGCTTATCATGTAAATCATAAATCGCATTATTTTGATTTTTTGACATAAGGGGGTCTCTCCTGCAGAATATACTCATTCTATTATAAACAAAATTCCAAAATAATGTCGAAAGATTGCAGAAAAAAAGACACACTACTCAATCTATGAAACAGCATATCTTTTATGAATTAAATTACTTAGTTAATGTCTTCTTTGACACAACTGACAAGTCATCAGCCAAATCATATACCAATGGTTGTCCATTAGCGATTTCAACATTCAAAATATCATCATCAGAAATGTTTTCCAAGTGCTTAACCAATGCACGCAATGAGTTACCGTGGGCAGCAATAACCACGTTTTTACCAGCTTTCAAATCTTTTGAAATGTCTGATTCCCAGAAAGGCAATACACGTTCTAATGTGATCTTCAAGTTTTCACCCAATGGCAATTCACCCTCAGGTACATCAGCGTAACGACGATCAAACGCTGGGTAAGTATTACCTTGTACTGTCATTGTTTTATCATATGAGTCCAACAATGGTGGCAAAACATCGTATGAACGACGCCAGATGTGAACTTGCTCGTCACCCCACTTTTCAGCAGCTTCGGCTTTGTTTTGACCTTGCAATGCGCCATAATGACGTTCATTCAAACGCCATGACTTTGCTTCTGGAATAAACAATTGTCCTGCTTCTTCTAAAGCCAAATGCAATGTTTGGATTGCACGCGTCAAAACTGACGTATATGCTTGGTCAAATTGAATACCTTCAGCAGCCAAAAGATCACCAGCTTCTTTAGCTTGGGCAATACCCTTTTCAGACAACTTTGTGTCAATCCAACCATTAAACAAGTTCAATGCATTCCATTCACTTTGACCGTGACGGATTAATACTAACTTAGCCATGTGTGCTAAACTCCTTAGTTTGTGTTTAATTTAACGACTATATTATACCACGTTTTGGTGACACAAAAAAACACACAACTTATATAAGCTGTGTGTTCCAAAAGAAATTAACCCTTTGTGATGTTTGTTGCTTGCAAACCGCGGTCTGAAGTTTCAACGTCAAATGTAACTGCTTGACCTTCGTCAAGAGTCTTGAAGCCGTCGCCTTGGATTGCTGAGAAATGTGCAAATACATCTTCGCCGCTTTCGCGTGTGATGAATCCGTAACCCTTTTCTCCGTTAAACCACTTTACTGTGCCTTTTTCCATGATATGTTTCTCCTTTGGTGTGCTCACCAAGTTTTATTGTTCGTAATTTAAATAATTGGTACTGAGCGCCTTCCGAGAAAAACAAATCAAAATCAAAAACTTTTATTACTCTTACAGTTTAACACATCTACAAAAATTAGCAAGCAATTTGAATATTAATAAAATCAAACAGTAAATTTACTTAATGTTTAATGCTGTCTTAACAGCTTTAACTTGCATTTGTGCTGCCTTATCAGGATCAGTTTGCGCAAGTGCTGCCAACTGTTTTTGTTGTTCAGCAGCAGCTACTTTCTCCGCATCCGTCTTGGGTGTCATTTTAGCAGACAATGATTTTGCTTGTACTGTAGTTAATGAAACCCATGTACTTGGTACTTGATAGGTAGTGTTTCGATGTTTTAAAGTTTTGTTATTGTCAGCAATACCAAACAATAATTTATAGGTATCGTTTTTATAAACCCAACGTGTTGTTTTGGTAATTTTATACGCTTTGTTACCAGATATACTTTGCTGATTAGATGTTGTCTTTAAATCTGGCTTTGCCACATGTGTTTTCTTGGCATCAGAACTAGTCTTATAAATGTAAACATTTTCTTTTCCATTAGTACCAACAGCTTGATGTAATAACATACCAAAACCTTGACTAGAACTACCGGCTGTGTAAATTTGTTCCTTATCAGTCGTAGTGACTTGCTTCATTCCATAGTGATCATGCATATTTAGGACAATCGCAACCACTGAAATAATCAAACCGATAAACATAATAGATGTACTTACTAAGCGAATACTACGGTTCTCTAACATCATATTAGCTAAGAAAGCTAGGATAGCAAATATAGCCATAATTAAAATAATCATTTTGAAGCCTCCATCTTTGATGGTGTGTTCACTTTGCCACTATGCAAAGTGAATGCAATAAGCACACCTACAATTGCAAAACACGAAGCCAAGAGGAATGAGGCATGGAAACCATTTAATGTTGCATCAATTGTTTTTTGAGCCCATGCTAATGGATCTTGACCTTTTAATGCTGAAGATGGTTTGTTGCTATCTGTAACAGATTGCATCACTGATGCTAAGATTGCTGTTCCTAATGATGAAGCAATCTGACGCATTGTATTGTTAGCGGCCGTTCCTTGTGCTGCAGTATCAGGAGACAAAGCCCCCATGGCTGATGCTGTTAAAGGCATCATAGTCATTGCGATACCAAACATACGCAGTGTATACAATCCTGTAATGTACATCGAAGGTGTGTCAGCCGTCATATAGAACAATGGCAAAGTACCAATAATTAAAATTGCAAAACCGGTAATCGCTAGACGCTTGGCTCCATGTCGATCATAAAATGCTCCAGCTACTGGCGAAATCAGTCCCATCATCAATGCACCAGGTAACAGAGTTAACCCAGAATGTAATGGTGTCATTCCACGAATATTTTGTAGGAAAATTGGCAAAATCATCTCAACACCAATCATTGACATCATAACCAAAGAAACCAAAATAGTAGTAATAGTGAATTGCTTGTTCTTAAATACAGACATATCTAAGAAAGGTTTTTCCATTCTTGATTGATGCCACATAAACTCGACGATAATTACCAGCCCTGCAATTAATGGCGCAATAACCCATCCAAAGTCTCCCCAACCATGTGTTGATACCATTGCAAAGCCAAATAAAATTAATCCAAAGCCAAATGTTGATTCAATTAATGAACGCACATTCAGAGAAATATTTCTTGTTGGCAACACATCATGAAAGACGAAGAATGATGCAATAATAACAATGATTACTACAGGTAGGTCAATAAGGAAAATTGAACGCCATGAGTTTTGCAAGGTAAAACCTAGAAAAGTATGGTCTTTTTCCAAAATCCAACCCGACAAAGTAGGCCCAATAGCAGGTGCCATACCTACCACTAAACCACCTAAGCCCATAGCTTTTCCACGAGACTCTGCATCAAACAACGTTAATGAAACAACCTGCATTAATGGCATCAAAACACCAACGGCCATCGCTTGTAATACGCGAGCAACCATCAGCAACCAAAAAGCACTTGTTGGCGTCATAAAGGCCAAAAATGTCCCAGCAGTAAATAAAATTAATGCTGATAAATAAAGCGTTTTTGTTGGAATTCTTGTGGTCAAGAAGGCCGAAACAGGGACCATAATACCATTAGCCATCAAGAATATCGTTGTAAGCCATTGTACAGTGGAAGCATTAACATCGAATGCCTTCATTAGTGCTGGCTGTGCAGTCCCTAGTGATGTTTGCATTAACATCACAGAGAACACACCAATCAATAAGACAAGCATCATGGCTAAACGATTGACGCTTTTACCATGTGTATCTGTAATTGTATCTGACATGTGTAAATCCTTTCATTCGTTTCCCGCTTTTTACAGAAAACACTTTGTTACTATTTAACTTCAAGTGATTATTTTACGCTTTAAAAAAAAATTGTCAACATAGTTGACAATAAATATTATTTTATGTCGATATTGCCAATATTATGCTCTTTATCGACATAAACAATCACATCAGCAAGTTCTTTTGTAGGTAAAATATATTCATCAAGATTTTTTTGATTTGTCGTCTGCCAGACCTGCATCACTAATTTTGAAAGTTCATCCAAAGGCATCTTAGCATAACTGTATCGCCAACTTGAAGGGTCGTCTTTTGCTAAGGCCGTTACCTCTAGTGTACGTGTTAAGTACCAATCTTTGATATCTGCCAGATTAGCGTCTATATATATTTTTAAATCCAGCCGTTTTGCCGACAACTGTAAAGCAGTTACACCTTCAACAATAAGAATATTTGGTAGTTCAACGGTTTGTGTTTCATTTGGATGGATGTCAGCGATTTCCTGTGTATAAACGGGAATATTTATCGACTTTTCCCCAGATTGAAATCCTTTGACTACTTGTTCTAGCTGATCAAGATGATAGGTTTGTGGAAAACCTTTTTGTTCAAATAAATCTCGCTCCCGAAGTTCTTGATTAGACAACAAAAAATCATCGGTACTAATAACCGTTGACTTCAAGCCACGTTGGTTGAGACGCTCAGCTAAATTACAAGCGAACGTACTTTTACCAACAGCCACAGAACCAGTTATGCCGATTACCATAAATCGCCCAACATATCTGCCTTCAATAAAACTAACCAAATCAATCATTAACGAACCTCGTAAAGATCTTTCGCTACATTATTCAATAATGGTGTCACATTTTTTTCTGAAAGTATCGTCAATCGATGCATTGCACGAGAAGCAACCGTATACAGCAAACGACGTTCACTATTATCGTTGTATCTAGTCTCATCCGCATGCCATATGATAACTGCATCAAACTCTAGGCCTTTAGCAAGATAAGAAGGCACAATGATAGCTCCAGGAGCCAACCGTTGATTCTCTGATTGAATCAATGTAACATTTTTATCATTTAAAGTTCGTGACAAAGCTTTTGCATCAGCTAACGTTTTAGTAATAATTGCAGTAGATTCTTGCTCTTTAACATTATCTTGCAACTGTACTCTTAATAACTGAAGTAATTCACTTTCATTTTGTCCAATATGAACAACCGGCTTTTCGCCACTTCGGTTAAAAGCATCAATATTTTGACCATCAATTAGAATTTCTTTTGTGAAGTCTGTTATTTGTTGTGTTGAACGATAAGTTTGCGTTAATTGAATATTTTCTACACGTTCTGGTGCAAATAGTGTTGCAAAATCTTCTTTTAGATGAGTGGCATTGTCTTTTGTGAAAATGGCTTGATTCAAATCACCCAACACAGTGAATTTGGCCAATGGAAAACTAAATTTCAAAAATGCTAATTGGAATGGTGTGTAATCTTGAATTTCATCAATAAACAAGAAACGAATATCGCGCTCACCATGTTTGCCAGTAATTAAATCATAGAGATAGAGATAAATTGTTGTGTCAGCAAGTGATAATTGATGACTTTTTAAATTATTAATCACTTGTTCAACATGTAACTGCCACTCTTCATCTGAAACACCATAAGCAGATAAATCAACGTACTTGTGAGCTTCACGCATAAAGTCTACAAATTGTGCGTTAATATTTAGAAAACGCCCTCGCCGAATTTGTTGAGCTAACGGTTTCAAAGCGCGTGTTACAATTTGTTTTGCCAAAAACTTTCGTTCAGCTTTTTCACTAGTGAACTCACGTTCTTGCTCACCTTGACCAAGTTGCGTACGACGTGTAACAGCTGCGGCATCCGCCTCTTCATTATCGCCCATTCTGACACGACCTGCACCAACTAATTCATCATATTCTTGCTTAGATAAATTTTCAATCTCAAGATCAACCCAATCTTTGCGCATTTCTGTTCCTAAACGACTACTTAATATACGCATCAATGTATCACGAGTTGCCTCTAGGCGTTGACTGAGCTTATAATTTTCATTATATTGGTAATAAATTTCAGCGATGCGTTCCTTCGGTATGAGTGGTTCATTGCGGAAAACAATACTGCGGAGCTTCATTCCGTGTTTATTTAAGCTATTTGCATATGCCTCAACAGCTTTAAACATCATTAAACTACCCTTAATGAGTGACAATTTACTATCTGCCTTATCAATCTCGAAACGCTCCTGCAATGTTTCAACAGCAATTTTAGGCAGACGACGTGAAGCATACTGATAGAATGTCATTTGTACCATATTTTGCTCGCCTAACTCTGGCAAAACTTGATCAATATAATCATTAAACAGTTGGTTTGGACTAAACAGAATGACTTGTCCACTAGTCAACTTTCCTCGGTAACGATAAAGCAAATATGCAATGCGTTGCAAAACTGCTGCTGTTTTACCTGAACCAGCGGCTCCTTGAACAAATAATAAATTAGCGCTGGTATTACGAATAATTTTATTCTGTTCTTTTTGAATAGTTGTAACAATTGATTTCATTTTTGTTGATGATTCACCATTTAAAGCATTCATCAACATTGCATCACCAATTGCTTCTTCCGTATCAAATAAGGTCACAATAACGCCATTTTCAATTTGGAATTGTCGTTTCAAGGTTACATGAGCTTTTTGTGACCCGTCTGGTGTTAAATACTCGACATCCCCAATACCGCCATCATAATAAATTGAAGCCACTGGCGCACGCCAATCATATACATAGTAGTTATTATCACCGTCACTAAAGGATCCAAGCCCAATATAAATTGTCTCGGGTTCACCACTATCACTAACTGATTCACTAAAATCTATACGTGCAAAATATGGTTTTTTAATTTGTTTTGTTAACGTTTCAAACCTTACTTCTGCTCGTGTCTTCGAGTTTTCACGTTCAGCAAGCATCTGCTGCTGCTGACGTACTGACATGGCTGTTTCAACAATGCCAGAGTATGTATCTGTCTTTAAGCGTACATCCCCCCAGCTTTTTGAGACGTCACTAATATTCTTGTTAGTACGTTTTATTTCAGCTTCGGTATCAATCAAAGATTGATTCATCTTCTTGAGGGTTTTGTTCAAATATTGCGTTTCAACTTGTTTTATTTTTTCGTTCAAAATGCATCTCACTCTCTTGATTTCAATGTAATAATTATACGCTTAGTCGTTTCAAATGAACAGCAAAATGAATGGTGGAGAATTTTGTTATTCAGAAGAAAAGCATTAAACCAACTTTTTGTAAATAAAATAAAGTATAATCAGTTGACAAACCAAATTATTCAATATATGATTAATTCAGGTAGTTAATTAAAGTAATTACTTTTGTTAATCATATCTCGGAGGAAGTATATGAAACCTATTAGTCTCATTTTTTCAGAATTGTATGACAAAGTACTGTTGCAATACCAACAAAAATCGGATAGCAGTGAATACTTTCCAAACATGTCGGCAAATGACGAATATTATATCGATCTCTTATATACATTAGAGAACCCGACTGTAACTAGCTTTGCCGAAAAAGCGAAAATATCTAAACCAGCAGCTACTCGTATTGTTCATCGTTTCGTTGATGAAAAGTACCTAGTTAAAAGGCCTTCTAAGGTCGATAAACGTACCTCTTATCTAGAGTTAAGCCAAGAAATCAAAGAAAACTGTGAAAAAAACCATCAACTATTTGATCAGGTTTTTCTTGACTCGATTTCAGTACTCTCACCTGAAGAACAAAAGGTACTCCACAAAATAATGTTTAAAATCAATGAAAAAATATGAACCAAAAAAATATTGAACAACGCAGTCTCATGATTGGATGTTTGTGGCTTTTTTTGATGGGCATCTCAGCTCTCACCGCTTACTTTGCAACACATTTAGAAGCATTGTTTGTTGATGCATATTTTACACTGATTACATTAACCACTGCCTTGTTATCAATCGTCATATCAAAAATAAGTACTAGAGTGAGTACACGCTTTCCAAACGGTCTATTCGTCTTGGAACCATTGTATGCATTTTTTCAGTCACTACTTACAATTATATTATTAATGGTTTCATTAATAACTGTTGGTGGAAAAGCTTACCAATATTTTGTATATAGTCATGGGCATCTTTTAGATATCGCTCCTGTGATACCCTACGAAATTATAATGGTTATTCTATCCTTGACTCTTTCCTATTTTTATAAACATCAAAATAAAAAAATTCATAATACAAGTACTTTATTATCTGCAGAAACCAAAAGTGCAATGATAGATGGCATAATGTCAGCCGGAATTGGGGCCGCTGCATTTTTCATTCTATTCATCTCTAAGAACTCACCATTAAGCTTTCTATTGTATACAGGCGATTCATTCATTACAGTAATTATTGTTTTGTTCATTATTAAAGTACCATTGCGTATCATGAAAAATGCCTTGATAGAAATTAGCGGCGGCCTAACACAAGATCAAGGCATCCAGAAATTCATTGAGGGATCGATTAGAAACCACATATCAAACGATTTTGCGATCAATGATTGTAAAGTATACAAAGTCGGAATGTCATTCAAAGCCTGCATAGCAATTAGTAGCAAAACACATATGATTGACACAGAAAAATTAGCAACCTATAAAAATAATATTTTGAATGATCTTTCGCAAAAACTCGCTTTTATAAATATTGTTTTTGTTTATTCTAATGTTGGAAAAAATGAAAAAAGTTAGTACTGTAGCAGTTAAAGGACTTTTTATAAATAGTCCTTTTTTTGTTGCTGCTCAATGTTTCTTCACTTCGTTATACTAAAATTTAAATGCCCTTTACATAAAATTGACCTTATCGCAACATCCGTCCAATATACTGAAGCTATCAATTGGGAGGAAAAAACAATATGCAGTGGACTAGTACAAATTTTAGTGAGCAATCACAAAATAAAGATAGGAATATATTTAAAACAACAGATGGTGAAAAAAAGACCTTCACTATTCTATTGATTATTGGCTTTGCCAGTTTACTAGTTGCAACTTTTTTTGATAAAAATGTGACCTCGGCTGTCATGAATCAAAATTCGATATTTGGTAATATTTTCCAGAATTATGCTGATCAGGGAGCGGGTATCGTTTTGTTCGCTGCCTTCGAGATCATCGCTTGGACAATCTGGCGACGTATTCAAGGGGAAGCATTGAGATATATCATGACTGGTGGTGCATTGGTATTTGCTTTTAATCAAATGTTAGCAATATTACAGGACATGCTGAGTTACACGTACTCCATGCTCAATAATTTATCAAAAGGCATTCCCATGGGCGTAGCAAATAACACTTCGTCTGTAGCAAACTATCCGGAACCACTGCGTTGGAGTGCCGCACTTATTTTAACGATATTACTATCATTTGTATTTTTCAACTGGCTTAAAGATAAAAACGACGCAGATATGAGTTATCTACTAAATGCTGCTTTGATTGGTATTGCCGTTGTTTTCATCGCACAAACAACAATTGGTGAAATGAAAACCCTATGGGGGCGTTTCCGACCATACGAAATGACAACCGTTTCGGGGAAAACGATGAGTGAATTTACACCTTGGTATCACTTAAATGGCGTTACTGGTCATAACTCTTTTCCTTCCGGTCACACAATGTCTGGTTGGTTATTCCTATACTTAACTTTCTTCGTTCCTCGCGGAAATATTAGTTTGCAAAAGAAAATGACAATCTTCGGTATTGCGATGGGCATTCTGACTGGACTTAGTCGTGTACGCATTGGTGCACACTGGCTAAGCGATGTGACTGTTTCAAGTCTCATTGTTGGTTCAATTATCTTCTTAGCAAGTCGCCTACTAGCAGCACACTTTGTTGAATCAAAATTAAACTAGCAATAGTTTAGCATTAAAAAAGCCTATGATATCATAGGCTTTTTTGTTCGAACATGAAATACAAACGAGCCTTTATATGTCCTGCTCAAACACCCATGTATCGTTTATTTGTCCAAATGAATTAAATGATTCCTTTGTTACCTCTTGAAAACCATTTTTTTGGTAAAAAATACTGTTAATTTCTGTATTAGTAATAAGACACAACTTTTTACCACCTTGCTGTAAGACCATTTTTATTACCTCTTGCAAAGTTTTTGATCCTATTTTTTGACCCTGATGATCTGGTGAAACAACCAAAGTATCCAAGTACCAGTAATTTTTAAATTTTTCAGGCATAATAGCGTCTGACCTAGACAAATTATTCATAATGTTACTTGCTAACTTGGGTGAACATTTAAAAGGTAACTGCCAACCGCCAATTTTAATATAGGTTCCAAAACTAATATGATGATGTTCAGGTTTTTTTAAAATAAAAGAAGCAACCAGTTCTTTACCATCAACACATACATAACAATCATTATCATTGATGTTAGCTAGTGTATTTAAATACAGTAAAAAATGTAATGTTTTGTGTAACTTTTCTTTATTTGTGGAAACATTGAATAAAGGATAATTTTGAAAAGCATTATAAGTTAGTTCTGTAATTAAATCTAAATCTTTTCGTGTTGCCCTTCTAATAATCAATTTTGTTCTCCAATATTTTTATTTCTAAAACACACCAATAATACATCGTTCCTCGTTCAATTATCTCATAAATCCAACAATGTGTCTATTTTAAAAGAATCAAAAAAAATTATTGACAGAAAAATAATTTAGCGTAATAATGACTGTTAAGAAAGCTATCGGGTGGCATCACAACAGGGGATTTCATATTATGAAGAACATTGGCATCATCATTGGCAGTAATCGACCTAATAGAATTTCATTTGACATTGCCACTTGGGTTCAAAAGAATTTAATTAGCAGTCAATTCCAAACAAATTTAATAGACCTAGCAAAAGTTAATCTTCCCTGGCTAGCTGAACCTGAAATCCCTGCTAAAGGTCATTACACATTAGCAACGACTCAAAAATGGCGTGATTTGGTCAATCAATATGATGGTTTCATTATTGTGTATCCTCAATATAATTGGGGTTATCCTGCTATTTTAAAAAATGCACTGGATTCATTGTATAGTGAATGGCAAGGAAAACCGATTAGTACGATAGTGTTTGGCTCACACGGTGGATTTCAAGCAGATATTGCCTTATCGCTTGTCTTACAGGGACTTCATATGAACAGATTGCCGATTAATTTATCAATTAGCATCAATAACGATATGTTTAGCAATCATTCATTTGTCAACATTGATGATGCACTCGCAAAGTACCGACCTGATGTGCGACAATTAAGCGTATGCTTTGAGAATGTGCTAAATAACAAATTATTATAAATATTGGAGTGAGAATTAGTGATTATGCAAAAAAATAATAAAGTCGAAACCATGTTAGATCAGATGAGTGTGGCTTTTTCTGATTCAGAAGTAAAACAAGAACCAGTATTAAGAGAATTAATTCTTAATCTTGCAACAGAACTCAATAAAACACAAGACACCCGTTTAATGGCATCGAAAATAGTTAAGTCTCTTGTATCATATTATTGGGAAACGAAAAAACAATTACCTCAAGCAGCAATTACGTTACATAATCAAGTAAAAAAACAGGCTACTGTCTATGATGGCATCGCCACTTCTGCCGTAATGCTACCTGTTTGGTTTTAAATACTAAATAAAATTACCAAGAATTTAAAAGCTCTTATATCAATATGAACTGTTTGAGCAGTTAATATTGATATAAGAGCTTTTATGTTTTTCACAAAAATAGACGAAATGAAACAATTTTTTGTAACCATTTGTCTTCTTGTTCGTTATATATATAACAGGAGAAAATAATGGAGATTAATCAATATGAAAACATAGTCCTTGATATCGCACAAGAAGTTGTTCGATTTTTAATAAAAAAAGGCGCTAGGCGACAAGATGCGGAAGATATTGCACAAGATGTAATGGTTAAGCTAATTGAAGCAAATATTATTTTAGAAGAAATCAAGTTGCGACCTTGGTTTTACAAAGTTGCCCTGTCAAAATTTTATGACAAGTATAGACGAAATAAAAGATATGAAAGTATCTTATATGAACTTTACAATACCTCGGAAACAGCAAACCTATTTCATACAAAATTAAACAATTCCAACTTACCTTACGAAGTGCTTAATCAACTTAGTCATTACCAATTACAGCTCATCTATTTAAAATACGATGAACAACGAACTATTAAATTCATAGCTAACAAACTGCATTTTAGCCAAGCTAAAATAAAAATAGATTTATTTAGAACGAGAACACACCTCAAAAAATTATTGGAGAAATATAAAAATGAATGATAATCAAGCATTTGAAAAATTAATCAAAAATACCAAAAAAAGAAATACCCTTAAAGGTATACTTATTAGTGCGTTATCTACAATCATCGTGCTTCTTATCATTCTTGTCGGCGCAAATTTGTTTGTAGCCAATACTATGAATAAACAATTAAAATTACAAAATCAAAAACTAAATATCGAAAATATCGCCTTTTCACCAAATATTTTCACAACTGAACAACATACTACTTCCACCGCATGGACAAAATTAACAACAACTGAAACTCGCTTTAAAAATATTGATGGTTATCATATCTATTATCCTGAAAAAACTGTACAAATCGGTCTATCTGGAACACGAAATTTCTCTCACGATAGCATTGATGTTTATAATGCCAATCCCTCAATTATTGCTAAAAACACTAAAACACAAGAAAAAGAACCTATATTTTTTAATCCTTCTGCTACATCAATATATAAAAATTCAAAAAAATTCACTTTACATACACCACCTACACATGAAGCAAAAACATTGTCTACGATGAAAAACACATTAGCAGAAGTAGCTTTAACATTTGACAAACCTTATTCTTATGGTGAAATTAAAAAAATGATCCCAGATAATGTCATGATTAATTACTATTGGTTGGGATTTGGAAATAATAATACTTCAACAATACCAAGAGCTGGCAATTATATCGGTTTAAATGCTAGCGATGATGGGCAAGGTTCTTTGCAAGAAGGTAGCACAAAAAACAATACTTACACTGGCTACAAGGGATTGAAAAAAGCGTTAACTGACGCAATATCTTTACCGTTAGAGTCGCATATTTCTGACAAAAGCTATATATCATCAATTAAATCACAACTATCGTCAAACTTACACGCCGCAAAATTCAGTGGTGTTATTGTCACTGGTAAAACTGATAATCTGCAAAGTCTAGATGATTTGAATTTCGTTTTTGCAAGTAATGTCGGATTAACAACACCAATTGTTCCTTATGAAAAAGCATTAAAATAATAAAAAGCACGCAATTCTTAATAAAAAATTGCGTGCTTTTTATTCAACTTACTTAGGATTAAGTAGCTATATAGTAATTAAAACGATGTAATAAATGTCAGAGTACCAAGTACAACTCCTGCTGTATTAGGAATAATCAATATATAATCCTTCTTAGGGTCATTGGTTAATCCATAAATAAAACCCATAGCAAACAAGAGAAAGCTGCTACAATCGGCTGCCAGGGTTGCCCTTTGTCACCAGATAGGTTTGCTATTATCTGTGGAATATAGGCTATAAACACCATTGTTCCAATTAACGCTCCGATAGATCCAACAAAATTATGTATTCTATTTTTCATGTATTAGTCTAACTCCTTGATATATTATACCATTGATTAGAAAAAAATTAATATACAAGAAATTATGTTTAAATAAATGGCTTACATTATCTACAATAAACAAATTCCAATCTCTTCCCATTGCAAATATTCTCTTATCATAATATAAGTTAGCTAAAAAATTTTATTTCTAACTATGAAAGCTGTTTTTTATGATTGTTGTAATAATTGTTGGACCAATTCAAAGCGCTTTACTTTACCTGTAGGATTACGTGGTATATCCTGAACAAAGAATATCTTTGTTGGTCGCTCTGGTTTAGATAAATTTTGTGTAGCATAGTTTTCAATCTGATTTATCAGCTTGATATGTGGAGTTTCTTTATCACGACTGATAATTGCTAAAGTCACTTCTTCTCCGTACAGATCATGGGGTAACCCGACAGCAACAACCTCCTCAATAAATGGTAACGCACTAACTACTGACTCAATGGCATAAGGCGAAACTTTTTCACCACCGCGATTAATCATTTCTTTAATTCGTCCAATAATATATAAATAGCCCTCCGTATCGAAACGACCGATATCACCCGTTAATAGCCACTTGTCTGCAAATGCGTGCGGAGCAGGATCTAAATAACTGGTTATCACGTGGTCACCCTTTAAAGCAATTTCACCTGTTATTCCTGGTGCGTTTGTTAACTTTCCATCAACCATTATTTGAACTTCGGTTGCTATGGGGATACCAACGGAACCAATTTTAGGATGATTAAATGGATTCAATGTAATCAAGCTAGCAGCTTCAGTCATACCATATCCCTCAATTACTGGAATCCCAAATATCTGCTCGAAAGCATGCCAACGTTCTTCAGGTAATGAAAATGAAGCTGAACGGACATAACGTAACTGTAATTTACTTTTTTCTTTCACGTGTGCATTACGAGCTTGTTCATTTAACAACAAGATACTAATAATGGTTGGCACAAGAGAAATCCAAGTAACCTGATGCTCTGCTATTTGTGACCAAAACTTACTAGCACTAAATTTGTTTGCAATGACCAAATTACCACCAGAAATAAAAGTTGCTAAAGTTGAAATTACCGTGGCATTGATATGAAATAACGGCATCACTACCATTGTGGTTTCTTGTGATGTTAATTTCTGACTCGTCACAATGTGTTGCGCTGATTTTAGAAATTGTTGGTGACTCAATGCTACTCGTTTTGGTTTGCCAGTTGTTCCTGATGTATTTAAAATCAAAGCAGTATCAAATTCAGTCCCTGACATGACCATATTTTTTATATGTTTATGATTGATAAATATTGACCATTTTTTGTTTACTATCATAGTTTCACGCCAAACATTGGTAATATTTGTTGTAGCAGTATTTACTAAAGTTATAGCGCCAAAATATCCATACTCATTCACCTCTCTTTCTATTTCTATTAAAGCAGTCGAGGGAGCAACTAAATGGCCAATTGCACCTAATTCCCATAAAGCTTGAGTAACCAGTGGATAATTAATATCATTGGGTAGGCTTATTGTTACAACCGCACCTGTTGTTATACCAATTGTTTTGAATTCATCTTTCATTTTATCAATTCGATGTCTTGCTTGACTTCCCGTTACCCATTCTCGATTTTGTGCATCTTTTAAAATTGGCTGGTTGTCTTTTGCGTTCCAATGTTCATTTAACTTATCAATTAATTTAGTCAAAATAACACACCCTTCTTTAATTTTCATACGTACTTAAATTAATCAAAATTATAACAATCTTGTATTATTTAAAGTTTAAAACTTAATAGAAACAGCTTGCTATTACCCATATTATTCTGTATCTATTAATAAAACGGGCATTATTTTCTTGCTAGTAGTGTAGTTATTATATTTCATAACATTAAACAACAAAATTAGCTGTACTCATAAAAAAAGCAAACACAATTAAGTTACCCTTAATTGTACTTGCAATTATTTGTTTCCTATAACAGCTATATATATAAAGTCATTAATATTTGATTAGCAAAATTATTTAAAAGCCTGAATAATATCAGGAATTATACCGCCGAGAATTACTAATATTGGTATCGCTACCCACCATTTATTTATTCTATCATCTATATTATCTTGTTTTGGTTCAATTCCAAGTACAAGCGTATCTAGTGAGCAATCAAATATTTCAGCTAATTTAATTAAATTACTCATATCTGGTGTTGCGTCCCCAGACTCCCAACGGGAAACAGCTTGACGTGAAATGTACAGCTTGCCAGCAATATCCTCTTGAGACATACTCAAGCCCGTGCGTAATTTTTTTAACTGTATCGGAAACTGTATCTCCATGATTTATTCTCCTAAGTATATTTTATAACTTAATTATTCAACAAAATCGTGTGAAACGATAGCAATTAAATCAGTGAAAATGGCAATCTGCAACAGAAAAATGCGCACATATAGATTGCGAAAGGTGGAATTTTCGCTTTCATATCAAGATTTAGTCAAGTTGCGTTTATTTTTTAATAATTTTTGCCCAAAAACTTTTTGATTTCTCTTTTTGTAATGCATTTTTTAAGCTGTCGATTTCTGATACAAACTCAGACGTATCTGCAACTTCAAGATACTGTTGTTCTTTTACGTCAATTTTATGTTGTAAGTCAAGAGATAGAGTTTGTTGCTGGTCGAGTAATTTATGAAGTTGTTTAATTTGTTCATCTTTTGTCTTGAGTTGTTCTGACAAAGTCTTGACACTTTCTGAAACAGCATCAGAATGATTATTATCAATATTTTCAGGCATTGACTCGAGATTTTTTAGTTCTTCATGTGTAAATTCACGCTGACTAGGATTGATTTCCCAAGCCTTTGCCCTCCTATAATACGTAGCTTTACTAATATCAAGTTTCTTAAGAATACTTGTTAATGTTTTGAATTCTACTTTTTCGCTCTCAGTCATTGTCTGATACCTTTCTGATAAACATTGAATATTAACAGTATACCTTTATCTTGAAAAATAAGAAATAGAAACAAAAAAGCTCTCTTAAAAGAGCTTTTTGCCTAAGTTATTGAATAGTCATTAAAAATTCGTTTTGTCACTTGCTATCACACACCACCATTTGAAAATGGATTAAAAGAATTACGACCACCAGGATTTTCAATATACTTCATATATTCATCCCCAATCACACTTTGATACATCGAGGGCACTTGATCTTTCGTAACTAATTTAGCTCTCTTAACATACGAGCCTTTATGTAACACAATAGCATAATGATATCCTTTTGGAATAGTACCTACTTTGAATTTCAACCATTCCCCGCCACCAAAAATGTCAGTTGTCACGTAAGCGTCTACTGGCTGTGGCATATTAATGATGATTTTTTTTGTTTTATGTTTACCGTTTTTTTCTGTAACTTGCTCAGTACCATTTATTTTTTTCATAGTTACTTTTTCAGGCAGCACTGCATAACCATAGCTTTCCTTTAAAAAAGGATTGTATCGGTCAATCAATTGATTCTGCGTTGCTCTGCCATATGTCAATATCGAAATAAAACATAAAAAAACAATTAGACAAATAGCTAGTATTCGAACAATTTTTTTATACTTCTTTCCTTCTTCTAAACTCTTATTAATACTATCAATCATATCTGTCCCCTCTTCTTTTAACGTTGTATCCAAAGAAAAACCTAAATAATCACTCAACGTAACCAACATATCTAAACTCGGATATGTATCACTATTCTCCCAATGTGACACCGTTTGCCGTGTCACATGCAATTCTGTGGCCATTTGTTGTTGGGTTTTACCTAAAGTAATTCTTTTCTCTTTCAATTTTTGACCGAGTTCCATGTGTTTCCCCCCTCGTAACAAATTTAAGTATACGAAATTGTAGTATGAAAATCGAGCAAGTATTCTTTAACATTGCTGATATAACAATACTTTACCGCAAAAAAAAGGTTTAACTCAATATGAGTTAAACCTTTACACTAATTTTTTATTATCAATTCCTTCAAACTAACTGGCGCATCAGTTAATAATTTATAGCCATCTTTAGTTATCAACACTGTGTCTGAATGTCGATAACCGCCTTGACCTTCAAAATAAATTGCTGGTTCCACCGATACAACCATATTTTCTTTCAAAACTGTGTCATTACCTAATGATAAGGTTGGCTCTTCATGGTTATTTAATCCGATGCCATGACCAGGTCGATGAAGAATGTTAGCCGCAAGATGCTGATCAATAAGGTAATCTCGCACTTTTGTCTCTACTTCAGATGCCCTAACACCTGGTCGCAGCATATCGAGCATTATATTTCTAGCCGTCATCATCTGATTAAAGTGTAGTTCTTCTTCTTTTGTTGGTTTCTCCATGAAGAAGGTACGTTCACATTCGGCAGCATAGCCCGCTAATCTAAACACAGCGACGTTAACATTTGGTCCATGATCAACTGTTGCCGCCATATCAGGAATACTATGGGGCATGAAACTATAAGTTGACGGCCATACACCGTTTGTTACTCTATTTGTGAGACTAAAATTATCCGCGATTTCTTTACCAACTACCTTAAACGGGAGGTTATAAAGGTCTATCACTTTGGAGTCGTTATTTACTTGGCTTAACGTTGCACGAACCACTCGACTACATACTCTTGCAGTCGTTGAAATTTTGTCAATTTCGTATACACTTTTTATTTCGCGTAACTTTTTTATTATATCATTTGGCTGCCAATTTACTGTCGGCGTCTTTGCAGTTATTTCTAAAAGCGCATTACTTTCGATACCAATTTTATACAACCCTTCAAAATCTTTTGTAACCACCTCGTACCAGTTTTGACCAACTTCAGACGTAACATCAAAATACGTTTGAATTTCGTAATCAAAAAGGTCAACATCAATGTGTGATTCTTCTAATTTTGGTACCAACATTAAAGGTTTCTTATCTGGATAAATAATTAAGAAAAATGGTCGTTGTTCAGGGCTATAATCAATATTGGTCAAATACCATATATCCTCTACATCTGTTACTACGTATGCACTTAACTCTTTTTCTTGCAAGAGCCTTTGGCAATTTTGAATGCGGTTATTTATTTCATCACTAAGTATACTCATAATTTCCTTTCTTAAAATATTAACTGTGTTTATAATTAATCTTCTTGATTTTTAATTGCTTTAACATATAGAAACCAATCATAATCAATGTAAAGGCAACAAATATACCAAACATAACCATCACATCGCTTTTAGCAGATCCACCAATCATCAACGTTTCTCGTAGTGCATTAACTGAATAAGTCATTGGTAAATATGGGTGTATGGCTTCAAAGAAACCATTTGACAATTGAATTGGATATGTTCCTGCGGAACCACCTAATTGAATAACCATCAAAATCATTGCTAGGAATGAACCGACTTTACCAAACCACAAGTTAAGGGATGTTACGACATTAATAAAAGTAAATGATACAAGAATCAGCACCCAAAAAGTTGCAGCATAGTGAACTGGTTTGATACCAATCATACTAATAGAAACAAAGTACATAATTGCTGCTTGCAGAAATGCAAACGGATAAAGCACAGACATTTTACTTGCCCACCAACTAATAGCCTTTTTAGGATACTTTAGAGGTGTTACTAAATCAAACATCAAGTTAAAGGCAACGGCACCAACGAACAGTGCCACTGACAACATATAAGGTGCCATAGCTGTACCATTATTAGGAACTTTGTCTTTTTCCACATGCTTGGTACTTGCTGGAGTAGCTAATTGATTATATGTTAACTTATTTGAGTTAATTTTATTAACTTTGTTGTTTGCTTGACCTAGCTTGTCAGCGAGCGTTACATTCCCGTCTTTAACTTTCGTCAAACCATCACCAAGTTTTGCTGAACCATCAGCCAACTTAGCACTACCATCTGCTATCTTTGTGGCACCACTAGCTAATTGAGTTGACCCGCTTAATAACTTACTGTTATTTGCAGTCAATTTATCCAGCCCTGCCGTTAGCTGACTACTTCCTGACGATAACTTTGACGTTGCTGAACCTAAAGCAGGCATCTTTTCATTTAGTGATGATAGGCCACTGCTGATTTTTTGGGATCCAGCATTTAACTTATCACTATTTTGTGACAACTTTTGAGTACCACTACTTAGCTTAGAACTACCATTAGCTAAGCTTTCAATACCACTAGTGAGCGATGGTACATTCGTATTAAGTTGTTCAAGCCCCTCTTGTAATTGTGCTGAACCACTAACTAACTGTTCTGAATTCCCGCTCAATTGTGACAACCCACTGGTTAATTTTGTTGCCCCAGTACTTAATTGCGCAGTTGAATCACCGACATTGTTAAGTGAACCAACCAAACTACTTACCCCACCATACAACGTTTTTGTATTGTCACTAGTCCCATAACTAGTATTTAGTGTATTCACAGCTGATTTTAACTGTGACACACTTGTGTTACTTGATTTAATTAATGCGGTTAAGTTAGTCTGTAATTCACTTAGATTTGTTGTTGCTGATTTGAGTGAATTATTAATGTCATCTGTTGGTAATAATGCCGTTTCTAATGCACTGACTTGCGTGTCAGTTAGCTTTTGTGTCTTAGCAACAGATTCGATTTTGCTTTGCGTACCACTGATATAATTGCTAATCGTAGTAACGTTCGCTGCAAGACTACTCATACTACTTGTTAATTGAGTAATTTGCTCAGTATTTTGATCACTATTGTCTAACGATGTCTTCAACTGATTCAAGCCTGTCTGAAAATTTTGCAGCCCTGTTTGCAACTGCGTCATTTTGTTTTTAGCGTCGTCACTATTTAAAGCTTCATTCATTTGTGCCAAGCCATCGGAAACTTTTTGGCTTCCTTTATACGCTTCGTCTGTTCCGGTTGTGTATGCACTAACACCTTTGGTCAAAGAACTCGATCCGCTAGTTAATTTATTCACCCCAGTAGCTAAATTACTACTCCCATGAGCTAATTTTTGTGCGCCAGTGTTAAGAGCATTGGCACCCGTGTTTAGTTGACTCACACCTGCGGTATATTGCTGTAAACCACTGTTTAAACTTGATGATCCTGTAGATAATTGTGAAACACCACTACTTAGCGTAGGCATTTTTTCACCTAATTGTCCCAAACCAGCAGTTAATTTTGAGCTTCCTGCATCAAGCTGACTCACGCCACTAAAGTATTGTGATAACCCGTCTGTCAGTGTATTCGTACCATTACTAAAGGTTAAACCACTTGAAGCAAGTGTTCGTAGATTTGTTGTGACCGTCTGATTCCCAGACTGTAATTGTTCAGTTCCATCAACTAACTTTTTGTTACCGTTAGCCGCTGTGCCCATACCATTGCCTAACGTTTTAATTTGTTTAAACAATGTCTCAGCATAGGTCTTTGTTACTTGTTTTGAAATTGTGTTTGTAATGCTTTCAGCCGCTGATTTTGAAAACTTTCCAGCTATAAAACTGTGTCCTGAACTCGTTGTATAGTGAATTAACATCTTTTTGGGATGCGCGTCTAGTAATGTCGTCGCATTTTTAGAAAAGTTCTTTGGGATTGTCATGACCATATAGTACTTGCCATTGGACAACCCTTTTTTGGCTTCTTTTTGCGACGGAAAACTAAACTTCATCGCATCTGAATCCGCTAAATTATCTTTTAGCTTAGCTCCTACTGCTAATTTATTTCCTTGGTAATGCACAGATTTGTCTTCATTGATAACTGCCACGGGCAAATCTTTTATTTTGCCATAAGGATCCCACATCGATTTAAGAAATCCAATCGCGTAAATTGACGGAATTAACACAATAGCGATTAGAACAACCACCATAAATTTATTTTTCCATATTTTTTTCCATTCTATTCCGAGCATGTTACTCCCCTTTTTTAACAACGTGTTGCTTTTTTTGTAGCTATAGTTTATATTAGCATTGGTTATATATAAATCAATGTACAAGTACTAAGTGATTTGTTTAATTTTATGAGGAGAATAGTATGAATCGGCAGGAAAAAAATAAATTAACACAGCAACGAATTATGGACGCTTTCGTGAAATTAGTTAACGAAAAAGGATTTAACAACCTAACCGTGTCCAACATCACACGAACAGCAAAACTAAGTCGTGGCACTTTTTATATTTATTATCTTGATAAATACGATGTGTTAGAAAAAATTGAGACTTATTTACTAACTAATATGGAAAAGCTAATGCAAAATAATATAGATAAGACAATATCTTGGCTAGACGATGTTGATAATAATAAACTATCGGCTGAGTTAGATACCTATTCACCGTATCGTAGTTTCATTCAGTCTTTTGATTTTCTCGATAAAAACCGTTTCACGCTTAAGACACTCCTTTCCAAAAATGGTGATTCACAATTTGTTTATAAATTACGCCATTTGATTGATGAACAAATTGACTCACATTACAAAAATATTTTTAAAGATGGTAATGAAGTTATTCCTAGTGACTATACACATGATCTATTAATTAGTTCGCTCATTAGCATTATTGGTCATTGGTTACAAAAAGATGACCCTGAATCTCCAGCTGAAATTGCCGAAATCTTGATTAGAAGTCGTATACTGGCTGCTTACCAGGTAAAATAATTTTTGTAACACAAATCTAGCCTCGGTCATTCCCCCTTAAAGTGGCAATGCACCGCAATTAATAAAACAAAGAGAATATGCTAGTCACATATTCTCTTTGTTTTATATTTATATTTTCAAAATCAATGACACCGATTATAAGCTTAGCTCAACGAAATCGTACGTTTAATGGTTAGCAACAGTTTCTCTAGTTTTGCTAAATCATTAATGGCAGTTATCGATACTCTAATAAAATAGTCGTTATTTGATTTCCAACCACCTGCTTGAAACTGCGGACTGTACAATACATGTATTCCCAGCTTATCTAGACGTTCTTTCACTTGTTTAATATTAATTGCAGAATCTATCTTAATCCATTGAAATGGACTCAATGGCACCGTTGTTTCAAAGACGTCCTCAAATAAAGTTAAACTAGTTTTTATCTGCTTAATTTGGCCATCAATTATCTTTAAAACAAAGTCATGGTTAATTAAATACTTAATAATTTCAAAATCTAAGGTTGGCTCCTGTAAATTGAGATTTGTGAATGAATGCTTCATTTTCTGCTCAAACTTTTTATCAAACAATACCAGCGCTACGCGAATTCCTGGAGCAACTATTTTAGAGAAACTAGATAAATAGATTGTATGATTCGGTGACAAGTTAATCATGGCTTTCTGTTTTTCAACATCCAAGTATCGTAAATAATCATCTTCGATGATTAAAAAATTATGGCTAATGCTTAGCGCTGCTAACTTCTCTCGCCGCCTAATGGACATCGAAACATTAGTGGGGTTCGACCGAAAAGGCATGACATAAACACCAGCAACTGTATGCGTTGTCAACATATCTTCCAACTGATCAAGCTTCATCCCCTCATCATCTTGTGGAATTGACACTAACTTAATATGCAACGTTTTAGCTAATTCAATAAAATTAGAATATGTGAAGTCATCCACAACTATGGTATCTGAAGGTTTAAATAGAGCAGTTAAAATGATGGCGAGTGCGTTCTGACCGCCACTTGTTATTAGAATGACCATATCGTCAGATACATCTATTTTTAAATATTCAAACCACTTTTGTGTTGCCCTAGCATAACTATCATCTAAGGATGCATTTGTGAAATAGCGTAGTAACTTTCTAACGGGAATATTTTTAATAGCTTCTTTCACATAAAATTCTGCTGAATTATTTTCAACTGAAGTTACATTCAAAATACCTAAATCATTTACGCCTTCTTTTCCTTGAATAGTATGATCAGAAATTCCATTAGGCGATATAAAAGTACCTCGCCCCTTTTCGGTATATAATAAGCCATTTTTCAAACCAAGATCATAGGCATGTGTCACTGTGGTGAAGTGAATATCCAAAAAATATGATAACTCTCGTTGCGAGGGTAACTGATCGTGTGGCTTAAGGACACCCGTCAGAATATCATCATATAAGGATTGATAAATACTTTTATAAAGAGGTTTCTCAAGGGGTAACGTGCTCGGTACCCATGATAATTCATAATTATTCACCCCGCTAGCCTCCTAAGTAAAATTTATCAACATTAATATCTGTAACCACTAAAATATCTGTCCATTAAAAATCAGTATACATCAATCTATGCACAATAAAAATTATATGGCATACAATTTTTTTATTGTATGCTTATTTGATTCCTGTTAGCCTTATACTTATAAATTGTCCATTGAGAGAGTGAGGATAAATGAATGATGAATAAGTTATCAAAGAGTATGCAAGCGATTATATTGGGCGTAGTATCTGCCTTCTTCTTCTCTCTTACATTTATATTTAATGAAGTTATTGCTAATAAAAATGGATTTTGGCTCTGGTCTGCCTCCTTGCGATATTTATGGATGATGCCGATGCTTGCTTTGATATTCATTCCATTAGGAGGATCCTTTAGGCGAGTTAACCAATCAATACGCAAACAGCCTCTATCTTGGTGGGTCTGGAGCCACTTCTGTTTTGTTCTATTTTATGTTCCATTATGCCTAGCTAGTAATTATCTACCTGGTTGGCTAATAGCCAGTGTTTGGCAGGTAACTATTGTTTGTGGTGTTCTAACAACGCCTCTACTAAATATCGGTAATCTTTCAAAAAAAATTCCTTTCCCTTGGCAAAGTTTACCTTGGATGCTTATTATTCTCTTCGGTGTCTTCCTAACGATTCTCCAGTACTTGGGTGCTATTCAAATCTCTAACCAAATATACCTATCAATACTAGCGATAGTGGTTGCAGCTATTTGTTATCCACTTGGAAACCGGAAAGTTATGATGACTGCGCCAAAAATTACCGGTCTCGAAAGAATGTGGGGCATGCTACTGTGTACCTACCCAACATGGATTTTGTTAGCTATTGTTAGTTTTTATATTAGTGGTGCTCCTAGCACCAAAACAATGGTATCCACCCTTTTAGTGGCGCTATTTTCTGGTATTATAGCGACCGCTATATTTTTCCATGCAACTTCCTTAGTTTTTCGAGAAATCAAATCGTTATCGAAGGTTGAAGCTACTCAAGCGATGGAGCTCGTCTTTTCCATTGTGTTAAGCGCAATATTTCTCCATCACCCTTTTTCACTCAGTTGGGAACTCGTGGGTGTTTTAGTGATTATAGTAGGCATACTGGGCATTAGTTTGCGCAAGTAATCTTCCCGAGTTATCAACCACAGTACTAATTTTTTATCAAAGCGCAACAGTAAACGATTGCGTTTTAGTTCAACATATCACCGCTATTCGCATCAAAATAGTGCACACTACCGTCCTTGAATTTGATAGAGTAGCCCTTTACCTGTGTGCCATCAGATTTAAAATAATAGGTATGTCCGTCAATAACCTGCTTACCTGTTAAAGGTACCCCATTGCTGTCTAAGTACTTCCAAGTCCCATCATTCATTTCTACAAAGCGATTCTTAATTGCACTAGTTGCTTGCGACTGATTGGTATCAGTTACACCAAAAGGATACAATACTGCTGAAAAACTTTTTTCAGAATTTGTACCACTAATTGTGGCGGTTAGTTCTGTTGCACGTGTATTGCTAATTAAGTTACCAGCAAAACATCCAGAACCAACCCTTTGAATACTGGATGGTAATATTATATTTGTCATTTGATTATCAATGAATGTACCATCCCCCATTGTTTTCAAAGTGTTTGGCAAGTTGATACTAGTAAGTTGATTACTAGCAAACACAAAATCATTCAATGCTGTCAGACCATTATTTGGTAAGTTAACTTTTGCTATATTATTTGACGCAAATGCATACCAGCCAATACCTGATATATCAGTGTTTAGGCTGTTAGGTAAAGTTAATGTGTTTGAAATTTGGTTATCGTAGAAAGCAAAGTTACCAATTTGTTTCAGATTTGTTGCTTTGGAGAAATCTACGCCCGTTAGGCCTAATGATTTAAATGCATTAGCAGCAACCTTTGTCACATTCGTAGGAATAACAATAGTTTTACCCAGCGTAGTGACACCCGATTTAATACCTGTCACTACTGTTGGATTATTGTGATCATAAGTAAAACTTTGTGGATTACTTATGCTACCAGATACCCCTTTCCCATAAGACTGATGCTTCAATGCATATTGCTTAGCAACGGCATCCGCCTGCCCAGTATTTTGTCCAAACGTTTCATAACCATACCAGCGAACCGGATGATTGCCACTACTATCTAATACATTATTGGGCAACACCGTAATATGTGAAGCTTGATTTCCATAGAAGGCTCCGGAGCCAACACTTAAGCTATTCGTATTTTTTATCGTTGTCAAATCAACCGTCTTTAAGCGATCACCGGCAAATGTCCAATCACCAATTGATGTAATTGTTGCTGGAAAAGTGACCGATGTCAAATTAGCATTTTTGGCAAAGGCACCATCGTTAATATGTGTCACACCGTTAGCAAACGTGACTGAGCTGATTGCATTGTCATAGAAAATATACCATCCTAAATTATTGTCATTTAGATTGGGATACTGCACTGTCGTTAAACGATTTTTAGCAAAAGCAAAATCTCCGATAGATTTTAGGTTAGTCGCTGAACTAAAATCAACACTCGCAATGCCTTGATTGTAAAAAGCAGTGCTAGCAATACTTGTAACATTATTTGGAATCACAACCTTTGCTCCTGTATGTTGTGATGAATTATCCGAAAAACCGTACAAAACCCCATTTTTTATTTTGAGAGACGCCTGTGGTACGCCATCAGCATGAACGACCACACTATTGATAAATAATGCACCACTAACAAACAACATAATGAACATTATTCTGCTCAAAAGATACTTGCTCCCAATTTTTCTAACCGCACAATCGTTATACACCATACTTTGATTCCTCCTCTACCTATTTCGTACTGCGATAAGACTCTTTCACAACACGTTTTACGATAGAAAACTGACTAAGCTCTGTTAACACCGAATGCAACATCACATACTCATAATTTTCTTATATCTGTTTTTATTATAAATCACATTATTCATTAATACATCTTTTAACAATTGATAGGTTAATAATATATTAAATTAATATATTTTAATCTGTTGCTATATTTGATATCATTAAAATATATTAAATAAGAACGTGCAATAACTTATTCACGTTAAAAGGTGTTGACGATATGGAGTCGCATATGATTGCAAATAAAAATAACTAATCTGCATCAAATTTGAATTGTTGGTGCAGATCATAAAGCTCATGACAATTTAAAGAAAAGAGATCAAAGCAGACATGTTTATAGGAAAAAAAGTAAAACTATCACACTATCATGACGGTGACGGTAAAAAATTTGCTGAATGGCAGTGGGATGATGAGTTCAATAACCCGTTATCAGATGATATGATTCATCCTCATACCGCTGAGGACTGGGAAAATATATTTAGACGTTCATCTAAAAGCAAAGAAAATGTTGAATTTACTGTTAGAAAAACAGAGAATAATGAATTGGTCGGATTTGTTGCCTTGTTTGACCTCAACATACGCAATCATACTGGCGAATTAGCGATTGGTTTTCCTAAAAAGGAAGATCGTTTAAAAGGTTATGGATCTGAAACCTTGAGCTTAATCTTAGATTATGGTTTTAACAATTTGAATATGCATAAAATTAAGCTCACCGTCTATCCATTTAACACACCAGCCGTGAAAGCCTACAAAAAGAATGGATTTACCAAAGAAGGTACCTTTAAAAACGAAGTCTTCTATGATGGCAAATGGGTCGATATTGACCATTACGCCATCTTCCAAAATGACTGGTATGCTTCCCAAAATGAGTATCAATAATAATCATTGCTAAAAAACGCGAAATAACATAATGTTATCCCGCGTTTTTTCTATCTCATTGATAATTCAGCGTTAATTACATCTCAGCGCCAACTTTTTTAGTTGTGATGCAACTGATAATCTGCTTTTTTGAACAATTTTTCCATCGTTCATCATTTATTATCTGCGTACTGATAATACCTACATTAAAAGCAAGCACTCACTTGCATGCTTTTAATGTAGGTGTTATGATTACTTTAGGTAATATATCAAATAGTTTTTATTCAGGTAGCAAATACTTAACCTTGCTTACAACAAACTTTTGATTTTTGGCACTTATTGAAAAGGATATACGCATGAATAGACAAGATAAGAAAAACTTGACCAGAACAAAGATTACCACAGTGTTTATAAATTTAGTCCATCAAAGAGGCTTTGCTAATACAAGGATATCAGATATCACTCAACAAGCTGGCCTTAGCCGTGGTACGTTCTATGTATATTTTCTTGATAAATATGATCTCTTGGAGAAATTGGAAAATAATTTATTAAAACACATTGAAACGCTTTCCACCTTAACAATTAATAAAACAGTTGCTTGGCTAGACAATCCCTCAGGTGATATACTATCTACGCCCTCCTCGCCATATTTTAGTTTGATTAATATTTTCAATTATCTAGATAATAACCGCTTTTTCTTTCAAACCTTGCTATCCGAAAACGGTGATAAACAATTTATTTGCAAAATGAACTGCCTACTTGACCAATTGTTTAAAAAGCTATACGAAAATACTAGTGACCATATATTGCAAGCCTTACCAAGTGATTACACAATTGAGTTATTAAGCAGTAGCCTTGTTAGTATCATTGACCATTGGTTACAAAAAGCTAATCCTGAAACGCCAAGTGATGTAGCAAAAATTTTGATTCAAAGCCGATTATTTGCTGTTTATCAAACAGCATAATTAGACTTTTATTTCCCTATACTTCAGTGGCTAATAAAAAAACGAACTCCACTTTTCACTAATTCTTTACGCGCTTTTGATGACCTCTAATTTTCATAACAGTCGATTCTTTCTCCTAACAATGTCATTTATATTTGATCGTTTTAAAGTTATAATAGTAAGCAATGTGAGGGAAAATCATGAAAAAAGTTTTATTAATCGGCTCAGGCGGTGCTGGAAAATCAACGTTAGCACGCAAAATGAGTAAACTATTAAACATTACAGTTTTTCACTTAGATAAGTTGTTGTGGAAACCGAATTGGCAAATGACGCCAAAACCTGAACAAGCCATCATTGTTAACAATTTAGTTCGTCAAGATAGCTGGATTATTGATGGTAATTATAATGGCACACTAGATATTAGAGTTGCTGCCGCCGATACCATTATATTCCTAGATAGAAGTCGATTTGTATGTATCTATCAAGTTTTTAAACGTCTTCTGCAGTATAGAGGCACCTCACGTCCAGATATGCAAGACAATTGTCCGGAAAAAATAGATTTGGATTTTCTCAAGTGGATTTGGCACTTTCCCCATAAACAAAAAGTTATGATCATGAACATGTTTGAAACGATAGATCAATCTAAAAATATTGTTATCTTAAAAAACAAAAAACAGATAAAACAGTTTTTGGAACAATTGTAAGCTGTGCAAAAAATTGTTCAAATACATGTAATCAAAACAAGCGTTGAATTAGGTCGCTCAAATAATCCATCATACTTTATAGAAAGAACCCTATCCAATGAAATCATATGAAAGCAAGGCCGCATTAAACGAGGCCATTAAAACCAGTTACAAAAAGTACATTGATGAATTTACAAATATTCCAAATTCACTTAGCAATAAACGGATACAAGATGTTGATCGCACACCAAGCGAAAACATTTCATACCAGTTAGGATGGATTACCGCCTTATTGAACTGGGAAAAAGATGAAATAGCTGGTCAAGATGTCTTTGTGCCAGCAAAGGGTTATAAATGGAATAATTTAGGCGGACTCTACCAATCATTTTATGATACTTATGCTGTCCTTTCTCTTGAAGAAAAGATTAACTTGCTAAATAAACGTGTTAATGAACTTTGTGAACTTGTAAATTCTTTACCAGATGACATTTTATTTGAACCCAATAAGCGAAAGTGGGCAACTACTCCAGCCCAATGGCCAGTATGGAAATGGATTCACATCAACTCGGTAGCACCTTTTAAAACTTTTAGAACCAAGATTCGTAAGTGGAAAAAATTAGCATTGATTAAATAAACAAAAAGCCATGATAACATATACTGTTATCATGGCTTTTTTTACTATAATTTAACGTTCATTTTGATACAAATCAACTAACCGTTGCCTTAGTTGATCATCATAAGCTGTTAAATACATACCATATTTGCCACGTTTAATTAAAACATTCAAAACATTAGCAATAAAATCTTGATATTCTTTGCTTGTAAATTTGATATCCTTACGCTTCTTAAAAATCTCTTTGTGTGAGTATTTTTCTGGAAAAATAGTCATGCTATCTGTTTTGTCGTCATAGCCAAATGATGGACCAATGATCATGCCCACGTAATTCAAATCAAATCCTTGTAAGGTATAAATTGTGCCTACTTGTGTAATAGACGATTCACGTTTAGCCCAGTGTGTACGTTGTGGATCCCATTCATCCCAAGGTAAAGAAAATGTGTCCATCTCAACATTATGGCGCCCATCGATGCGTGGAAATCCAGAAGTTGCGACAACACGACTCAGCCCAACTTCGCGATTTTTAGCTTTAACTTCCTCATATAGGTCCCCTGCTGTTGAGAATACTTTAAAGTCAAAATCACTATTACAAGGAAAAGGCATTAATGGCTTTTGTGCTGTTAAGTCATCCATCCATTGTACTTGTTCTGAACTAGCAACCATACGATATTGAAAATCCATATCAAATTGTCGGTATGGATGACTGCCAACGGTCTGACGTAATAAATCTTGTGACCAGTACATTTTTGATTGAAAAACTTGTGCAAAATCATAGACCACCACCACAATTTTGGCTAAGTTCATTAAATCTGTGAGTTGGTTCTCACCTCGATAGTGTGCATAAGGCTCTGGTTTTGAATATAATAAATGTGCCTCATCTACGAAAATAACATCATATTTCCAATTGTTTTTCTGGGCACGATTAATGAGTGCTGTGGGACGCAAGATATCCTTTTCTTTCATACCGGGAATATCATGGGCAAGATCTTGATAAGCTTTAAATAATTCGGGATGATTAACAACTAACGCGGTTTTATAGCGTTTATCCGTCATATATTTTGTGACTAAATTCATTAAAACAACTGATTTACCAGTACCGGCAGCTCCTTGAATAACTGCCACAGCATGCTGATTCCCTTTAATGCTCTCGTTGATATAACTGTTTATACTTGTAATGGTTTCTTTCTGATTATCAGATAATTGATCAATCATGAACTGATCTTTTAAAATTTTATTCATTGCGATTCACTCCTATTGTATTTATTATACAGACTTAGTAAGGAAACATCAGATTTTATTGTTATCCCCACAAGGTTCATCATGTTAACATTTATTTAAGATTTTTCTAATAGTATTCGTGTCCTTTCACTATTTGATACTATATAAGCAAAGTAAAGTAAAGTGTTCCCAATATTAACGTGCAAATACTTATCCACGATAAAAGATGTATCAACGGAGTTGCATTATGACTGCAAGTAAGATGAATTAGGCTGCATATTTCTTTAATTGTTTACAGGAAACTCACTAATGCATATTAAAGAAAAGAGAAGATCATGTTTATAGGTAAAAATGTAAAACTATCGCATTACCACGAAGAAGATGGAAAAAAGTTAGCTAGTTGGCAATGGGACGAAGATTTTTTAACGCCGTTAACTAGTGATATGATTCACCCTTACACCGCGGAAGACTGGGAAAAAATATTTAGGGATGCTTCCAACAGCTATGAAAATGTTGAATTTACCATTCGAAAAGTCAGTGATGATAGTTTAGTTGGGTTTGTTGATCTATCTGATATCAGTGTACGCAATCATTCCTGCGAACTTGGTATTGGCTTCCCCAAAAAGGAAGACCGATCAAAGGGATATGGCACTGAAGCCTTGTCTTTAATCTTGGATTATGGTTTTAATAATCTCAACATGCACAAAATTAAGCTCTCAGTATACCCCTTCAATATCGGCGCTGTAAAAGCCTACACTAAAGCGGGATTCGTCAAAGAAGGTACAGCCAAGAATGAAATTTTTTACAACGGAAAATGGATTGATATAGACTATTATGCGATTTTCCAAGAAGACTGGTATGCAAGGCAATAATAAAAAATAAAAGCACTCATTGAGTGCATACATAAACAAGTTAACATGCATGAATCACGTTAAAAGAATTGGGAGAATGATTTATGGATGAGAATGGCAAAATTGTACCTGTTGAGATTAAAGGTTGGAACTGAAATCAAATGATGACCACTCAAGACAATATTCTTTTAAAAACCGCACTAAAAATGAGACATGAAAAAGAATTTAAGGCGTCCAACCGTATCTTAAAAGAATTAGATGCAAAATATCCGTTTAATGCCTATATTCAATATCAATATGCTCAGGCGCTAGGGCTATATTCACAAGACCTAGACCGGACATTTTAAATAGTCATCAAGCATCGCATATTAAAAAAGCCTTAATGGGAACAAAGCATAAAAATAAAACCGGTAAATAGCTGCTGTTCCATTACAAATAACTTGCTGCTTTAATGCGCATATAAAATGAAAAAAAAAATATGAGCAGAAAAAATATAAAAACACGTTCCAAAAATAAAAGTTTTTATCAAAGTATTTGGATTACCACGCTAATAATAGTAATTGTAGTCATTATTGGCTTTTGGCAAGTTTATACCAGGTATTCTGGTGATTCAGTTAAAAAAGTTGATACAACCTCATCCAAAAACACTTTAAAACCGCAATCAATTTTTAAAGTCGGTGAGACAGCAGAATATAAGGATATTCAGTTTAAAGTAAATGACTTCAATTTCATAGATGGTTACCAAAAAATTGATAAATTAGCTGCTGGAAATCAATTTGTTGTTGTCAATATGACCATTACCAATCATACTAATAAAAAATTTGATTATGATTCATACTTTTTTCACCTTGATGACAATGGTAAACAAACAGTTACAACGGAGTCTTCTTATAACGTAACTGATTCTTTAGACAGCGGCACCTTACGTAAAGGTGAATCAACAACGGGAAACCTTGTGGGGCAAGCAAATACAAATCATCAACTAAAGTTAATTTACCAACAAAATACTAATCTTAACAAAGGGAAAATAACTTTTAAACTGAATCAAGAATAAGATTTAAAACTGAAAGTAAGAAACACATTACCTTTCCGTGGCTATTTTGACTAGGTATCAAGTGGCCTATATTAAAACCCTAATAAATGTTGTCCAGCACAACGCTAAAATTAGTACCAATTCCTATGCATTAAAAATTCTTGCTGTTGACCTCTACTTTGACGAGAAAACAGAAAGATACAGCAAAATTTATGACTTAATGGCGCACTTCGATATACCTATGTCGCTCGAGAGTGCTGTTATAAAGAATATATAACTTGGGGGAACTTCATGAATTTATTAATAGCTTTTTCAATGGCCGTAAGTGGACTAACATTTTTAATGTTAAGTAAAGATGAAAAAAATAAAAAATACCAGTGGGCTGGAATACTGATGTTAGTATCAAGTTTTATTAGCCTCTTGACTTATTTTGTATATAAATAAAATCCACCTACTATCAGTAAGTGACTTAAAACGAAAAATAACTCATTATTTTAACAAGGGAGACAACTCTGTGTTTCACTTCCCTATTCAAACTATGGGCGGGGATAACTAACAGCAAATAATACGTGCAGAACCACGTTAAAAGCATTATTGGGGGAAGTACTCATGAAAAAATTTTTAGGTATCATTTCTGTAGTAGTTATTTTAATTTTTATTGGAGTGAAAGTGGTAAATGCACCACATTCCATGACAACACAGCAAGTTTTACAAAAATTTAGTTGGAAGCTACAATCTAAATCTAATAATAAAACACTTGGTACTGTTCATTTTAGTAAGAATACGCTAACTATTACAAAAGGTGGCAAAACTACGAAAAGCACTTATAGTGTAGACAATAATGATCATTTAAAAATTAATAGTGGTGATTATGCTAATACATATTCTATGAACACGGATAGCACAGACTACACTCTATCGCCTGTTACAGATAATACAAAAGAGAAACTAGAATTGATTAGGAATTAATTGGGGATTAAGCATGAAACAAAAGACATGGATCATTTTAAACACAGTAATCAGCTTGTCTATAATAATTGCATTACTAACGGCAACAATAATAACAGGCAATAATATTTATACCAAAATAGGAACATCTTTCTTTGGTATTTTAATAGGTTTTTCTATTGTCGCAGATATTAAGAAAGATGGTAAGTTAACTTGGCTAAGTAGTCTATTTTTATTGTTGGGTTTATATTTTATACTAAATCCTTGGCTCTAAGTTAAATAAAAGCGCTCATAGAGTGCATACATATCTTAAAATTAATTGGGGATGAAACATGAAACAAACAGTACACAAAATCTTGCAACAAAATGCAATGTTTTTGCAACGCTAAATGTGACCTTGTGACCATTAAAATGTACCTTTTTTGTAACAAGGTTACACACTGTGACAAGGTTTGTAACGCTTACTACATCAAGTACAATAGACTTATACAATCAATTAAGGTTGCAAAAGGTCACAAAATTTGCTTAATGATTTAGACAATATATGCGTACAGTTACAGACTATAAACAACTAAATATAAAAAATATTGTATCTAATATTCATAGTGTTACGGATTACGTTAGATTCAATGGCCATAAAGTAAAACTCACAACTACATCCCCTAATTATGATGGTATGCGCTATTGGTTTGTCTGCCCTGTATGTGGTAAACGTAAAGGCACCTTATATGATGTGAATTCAGTAATGGCTTGTCGTATCTGTGCCAAATCACATTACCCACTGCAAGAAAATACAGTACAACGTGACAGTATTTCAAAGTTTTTGTATTATGATCGTCTATTGTCTAAAGCTCGCACAGAACTGAACCCTAAATTCGAATGGGCATTTTATAGTTATTTGCGTTGTGACCCAATCACTTTATCACTCCATAACAAACCAAAAGGCATGTACTGGAGTACTTATAACAACAAGATTGAGCATATTGACCAACTAATTAATAAGGCTCTGTTGCTATATAGTGTAATAAATATTGACAAACAAAAACATGCTGATGAGATAAGTAAGCAATACGACACTATTCTTAAAAATCTGGGAGATACAAAGTATGTAATTTAAAAACCACGCTCTATGCTTAATATAGGTCGTGGTTTTTCATCATTAACTTTTGTTGTGCGTGGCTAACAGTAGATACATAACAGCTAGTGTGGTAACTAAAGAAACAAAATATGTAGTATCAACATTTCTCTTAACTAAGAGCCATAATATAAATACAGAAACATATAATAAGTAATCCCACCAAGCTAGTTTTACATTGCTATACTTATGTTTTTTATAGATCAACAAAGCACCAACTAAAATTAATATTACAACAACTAGCCAATAAATAATATTCAACATCATAATACTTCCTTACTCACAATTTTATATAATACAGTATACATTAAAATTTACTTCTACTAAACGCTGTGAGAGCCATTTTAAGCGTTATTAATTGTTTTAGTATAAATATACTTGTTCATATATTAAACTCTATATTTAACCTAACGTGCGTTGAATATCAGCAAATATACTATACGGACGTGTTCGGGGATGAAATTTGTTAAATGTACTATGATTCAATATTAACAACCGTAGTTTTGCCTACACTTGTATTTTGTTAGTAAGATATGCAACTCAATAACATATGTATTTAGTTTAAGCTGATGTCGCAATTTGCTACGTCAGGTATCTGTATTTTACCGACTCCTTTTTATGTGTCGTCATGATCTGGGTAATTAAGTCTCTTTTTATGCTTCGTCTAATTCTTTTTATTAGGGATATCACATATGTAAAACAGGTCGAAATCGACCGGTTTAAACTGGTTTAAACTGGTTTAAAAAGACCAGTTTAGTTTTTAAGTTGCTATAAATGTCTATATTACAGTGTTTACCTATTTGCAACTATCATTTTTGATGGTATCAAGTATTTACAAAATAGAACCTATCATGTCACTGTCAATCTGATTGACCTCGATATCAATTATATTGATATCGAAAAACAAATATTATATCTTTTGGTAATTGTGCCAAGTATCCTACTTTTAACACAATCTGTCATCAAAATTAAACTATTTGTCAAACTACTATTCCCAAAATAAAAAAATAATTAGATAATTAATAGGAACAAAAGGAGAAAGATAAGTTGGTATGCTATAACGATGAATATACAGATTAAAATTGATAAACATATTGAAGAGGATAATATGATACTGACTATAAAAGAAATGACTCCCGAATATTCACGTTTGATTAGTCAACTTCAAAATACTTCTTTTAAATTAATTGGCATAAAAGATAATAAAAAATATTATTTAGAGTATGAAGAAATCGTCAAAATACATTCTGTCGATAAGAAAATATATGCTTTAAAAGAAACTTCGGAAACTTTTTTGTTGTCTGAAACGCTTAAAGAATTATATGCAAAATTACCCAATAACTTTTTAAGAATTTCTAACTCAGAAATTGTTAATGCCAATAAGATAACCTCATTTGAATTTACATTTGGTGGTAAACTTAAAATCTTTTTAAAGTCAGCTGATGCCACTTATTCGAGTAGAGGTTATTTACAAAAAATAAAGGAGTATTTTGGAATATGAGCAAAATAAAAAAATATTTTATTGTTACAATGGTCAGTACTGGTATTGGAACAACATTAAGTGCTATTATTTATTTATTATTTGGTCGAGGTAGCTTCAATTTATTACATCTATTTTCGGTACAACTTGAGAACCCAATTTACAATGCAACAGTAGCTATCCTGATATACTGGGCTTTCGGCATCACAGTTTTCTCTGCAAATGAGTTGTTTCAAGATGTTAAAGATCACAAATTGTATCATATTATGTTGAATTTTTTTTTGAATGTTACTATTTTCTCGTTGTTAGCAATGCTCTCAATTTACCCAATAGGTGAACCACTTGATCAAATGAAAAACTTATACATTAACCAGGTAGGATTAAATAGCTTTATGTTTCATTTTATTATTGTTCCAATCACTGAATCTTTTGTCATTTACTTAGTTGTCTATACGTCACTATGGCTTGCTTATCGTCATCAAGTGCGTAAACTAAATAAAGCACTAAAAGCAAAAAACAGCTAAGGTTTTGCTGACTTTAACACAATTTATTACCTTATATGTTATTTAAACTTTTTCAGAACATCACCTTGTGACGCTCCCTCCCACAACATACGGGCAGGGGTACTTTTTTATTACAAACAAAAAAAGCACTACGAATGTAATGCTTCATGTCTCAATTTAATAAATTCATCTCCATGTCGCATGATCACATGTAGTAATCTTTTGAAATCATTACGCCATGTTCTTAATGATGAATTACTTTTACCTGATTCATTGCATACTTCATCCCATGTAATGAACTTATCACTATAATACTGAGTAATTGCATGCTGATGTTCTGGTTTAATTACTGATAAGCAAAATGTTATATCAGCAATATCTCGTTTGCATTGTGGATTAATCTTTTGCATGAGCTTCAATCTACCAGAGAAGTAATCACGCAACAACATATCTGTGCTATCTGCCATTATATTACTTCTTATGTCGCTATAACATTGCGTGATAGCGATTTTCTTGTCGTTCACAACGACCACGAACTATGCTATGCGTATAAAGTTGTTTTAACTGTCTTTATACAAGTTTCATTTTCACGTCTATAATCGTTATTCATATCTGGATAATTGTTCATGTACTCAATCTTTAAATCTATTATCCCTCGAAAATAGCTTTTTAATATTTCACGATTAGTCCATGTGGTCGTCATATATGCTCCTATCTATTCACTGTATATATATATACAATCATAACAACTATTTATGCGTATAGTAACTGTTAATATGCAATTAATAAGATAATATGCTTCTATGTACTGTTTTTGTATATGCTCTGCAAATAAAAACGTCAGGAGCTTTTAACCGTGTATTATTCTGGCTTGATAATGAAATACTTGATGAAAATACTCCAAAACCTACAAAAAATGAAGAAGTACGACAAAAAGAACTGATTTCATTACTAAAAAAAATTTTGAGACTATGAGAGAGGATTTTCTAGGTGGCATAAATTACACTATCTCAGAACCACAAAAGTATATAGATGGCATGAATATTACAAACGCAACTGCATTGTGATGCAAAAATTGAATAAGCTGAACGAAGATGATAAACTTGATTTTATGTTATCTATCAAAAAGTTACGACAAATTGAATTAAATCAAAATAAAAAAGCCTCTGACGATAAGCCAGAGACAGAAAGATAGGATGTATGGAAGACTTAAATATACATAGCAAGATGTTTCAATTCAGAGTTTTGTTGTCTGTACTTGCAATAATGATAGCAATCGTTGGTTTTACTCAACCAGATGATAGTTATGTGCGAACATATGCACGAGCTACTTTATCATTCTTATTGTCCACGCTACTTGGAACTTATGCTATTGACCGCTTTCGTGATAAAAAATGGCCATCCTTTTCAGCTTACACACTGGTTAGCGTATTAAATCTTTTGACATTTATTCAAACCATATTTCCAAATATTAATTTTTAGAAAGAAAAAAGCCTCCGAATAATCAGGTTTTTTTGAACTAAATATAAATTTAAAACCATATTGTTGCAGATAAACGAACAACATCTTTTGCAAAATTAGGTTTCTGTAACTCTGTGAAAAGCTTTAATCCTTGTTCGGATAACTTCTGGTTTAAGGCAAGTGATCTAAAGTCTTGCGCTAAACTACGAGTAACAGCCTGTTCGTTTTGCTTTTCATCTGTTAGTTGATGAATGGCTTTATTGACATAAACTTGTTCATCCCTATTCACATCTAGTTTTTGCAATAATTCCAGCAAATTTTCTTTTTTTGACATTTGAAGTTTTCCTTTAGTGAGAATTTTACTCCAACAATGTACTTATTACAAATTGTCGTTATGCTAAAGTACAAATCGTTACCTTAAGTATCCGTAATTCACCCCCACTTGCAAAGGTCGTGTTTTGCGACTTTAGAATAACCACTACCCTATTCTAGTTCCCAACTATCTGAGAACTAGTTTCTCCACAGATAGAAAATTTGTTTTAGTCAAAATTGTCCAAAACTGGATAACCGTAGGTTTACCTATACTTGCTAAGATTTGATAATCAGTAATTAACGGTCGTACCTCGAATTGCTGCCGTAACAGGCGTACCCAAAAGTACACCTGTTCTTATTCCCCCCACTCGTGGAGAATTTCTGCCAGTTGTGGCAAAACCATTCGTTACACCATTTCCGCATTTGTGTAGAATATTCCATTAATTATGACGAAACAACCGTTGTTGTGTCCACACTTGTTCGCTGTCAATCTGATAGACCTCGTTATCAATTAAATTGATAACGAAAATGACGGTCTAATTTTAACTTAGATCATTATTATGCGTATATTTATGTAATATGTACCACATGCTGATTTATGTGTTATTTAGTCAAAAAAAAACGGCTTAAATGCCGTTACACTGCTTACTTGCGTATTTAAAATGTTTCCCAAAATTTTTTCCATTTTGTGTGAAATGCTATGAAATACAGTGCAAAGTTTTTCATAAGAAAAGGCGCTACATCAAGGTTTTTGAAACCTTATGCAACGCCATGAAATGCTAAATGGAGAAGAAGGGATTCGAACCCTCGCACGCTTTAACACGTCTACACCCTTAGCAAGGGCGCCTCTTCAGCCGCTTGAGTACTTCTCCATAACAATAACTAATATACCAGAATTTAGAACGGATAGCAATACCCAAAATTATTCATAAGGCCTTTATTTAAAGTAAATCAAGAGTCTTATGAGAAAAAAGAGCTAGTACGTTACATGCTCTTTATTTGTCCTCATTGCCTGTTCCTTCTCTTAGAACTACTTTAATCACATCCCCACTAATAAACGCTGAAATATGGCCATTTTGCTCTATAAGTAACTCTCCATGATTTCCAATACCACAAATATCTCCCTCAACATCTGCACTACCTGTTTTTAAAATAACATGTTTATTGTTTAAATATGAATGCTTACGATAATAGGCAAGATGTAGACCACTTTTATAGTCGGAAAAGTCACTTACAATTTCAGAAAAAATAGTTTGTACGAGCAAATTTTTATCAACATCTACTCCTAATGTTCCAACAATATGTTTTAATTCTTGTGGAACAGCAGTGGGCAAAATATTTAAACCAATACCAATAGCTACCTGAGTTACGACATTATTTGTTAAAATACCTTCTACTAATATTCCTGCAATCTTGCGATCGTTTAAGTATAAATCATTTACCCATTTAAGATCAACTTGGATACCACTAACTTTGAAAATTGCATGAGCAACCGATACAGCCACCCCCGTAGTTAATAGACCTGCATCGAATCCATTCTGAATATCAAAAACAAATGTTTGATATATACCCGCTCCTTTAGGTGAGAAAAATGAACGCCCCTTCTTTCCATAACCAGCCGTCTGTTGGTTGCTAACAACGCCAAAAGGCCTAGACACACCCGCATTGAGCATGTCTCGGCCTTTTATCATTGTTGAGTCAACCACATCAATCACTGTAATTTGTTTAGGCATACTTGATTGTGTGATTAAATTCATATTATAAAATTTGTGCGACTGTTCGCACACTCCTTTTATTCTGCTTCTTCCTTATAACTTAACGCAGCAACGTTTAATTCTTTGTCTCCCAACCCCTTAGTGAAGCTAGTTTCGTGGGAAACAATAATAACATTCCCAGGGAATTTATCAATTGCTTTTCGTAACGCATTTTTAGTTCCTTCATCTAAATGATTTGTAGGTTCATCTAAAATTAAGAAATTGCTTGGCTTCATTTCCATAATAGCCAATTTAACTTTCGTTTGTTCACCACCGGATAACTGTTTTAATGGCTTTTGTGCATTTTCAGCATTAATACCAGCAGCAGCCAACCGTGTTCGTAAAGCTTTAGGCTCCAGTTTAGGGAAACGGTCTTGCATTTCTTGTAGTGGGGTTTTCTCATCATTATCCCATTCTAAATCCTGATCAAAATAATTCACGATTGCAGATGGAGAAAATTCCGATTCACCTCCAAGTGCTGGTATAACACCCAAAACTGATTTGATTAATGTCGATTTACCAGCACCGTTGAACCCTTTGAAAACAACTTTTTGTCCCGAAGTCATTGAAAAAGTTACTGGTTCTAACACTGGTGTTACATAACCGACTGACAGTTCATTCACTGTCAATGCATTTGCAGATTGTGAATTAACATAAGGAAAATTAAACTTGGCCTGTAATGCTTCTGAAGGTGGATCAACTCGATCCATTCTTGCCAACATTTTTTCACGAGACTTAGCTTGTTTTGATGTTGAAGCACGAGCTTTGTTTTTAGCAATAAACTTTTGAGCCTTCTCAATCTCGCCTTGTTGTTTTTCATATTGACGTAATTGTTGTTCAGCACGTTCATCTTTTTGGCGCATTGCCTTTTTGAATGAGCCACGGAACTTAGTAATTTTGCCAAAAGATAAGTCAATTATTGCATTTGTTACCTTATCCAAAAAGTCAAAATCATGCGAAATAATCATCGCTGAGCCTTCAAAAGACTGTAGGAAATCTTCAAGCCATTCAATATGGGCCACATCTAAATAGTTTGTTGGTTCATCCAAGATAATAACGTCGTCATTTTCTAACAATAGCTTAGCCAAAATAACTTTTGCACGTTGACCACCCGACATTGATTCTAATTCTCTCGTCCGTCCGATAGCTTCCAAACCCAGTCCAGAAATCACACGCTCAATTTTAGTATCCACATCATAGAAACCAGCGGCATCAAGCTCTTCTTGCATACGACCGGCTCGTTCTAACAATTTCTCAGATAGGCTCTCTGCATATTCATTGTATAATTCGGTGATACGATCTTGCTTATCATACAAGTCTTGATAAGCTGTATGCAAAAAATCGACCAGCGTCATTCCTTCAGGAATTTCTGCATACTGGTCTAAGTAACCAACTTTTAAGCCTTTTTGCCATTCGATTTTACCAGAAAGAGGAAGTTCCTGACCAGTAATGATTTTGATAAGTGTTGACTTACCAGCACCATTTTGGCCGACAATTCCCATGTGTTCTCCAGCTTGTAGCTCAAACGCTGCATCTTCATATAAAGTTTTTTCTGCGTAGGCCATTGAAAGGCCTGAAATTTCTAATAATGCCATAACAATAAGTTTACCATACTTTATAGCAACATTGAGTAAGTACGTGGTATTTTTTGCGGTTCTCCTGATAAAATTGCATCACGTGTTTTTTTAATAACCTCTTTTGAGTATTTAGCGTTATCATGCAGTTCAGCAATCTCATAAACATTAATAACCGAATTAGCCAGTTCATATCCTACTTTGACATTCCCTTGTAGCATTGTTAGTAACCCTTTCCCTAACTTCAAACGGAGTCTTTCACTAGTCCAGTCTTTCATGAACTGATCGGAGTTACTCAATATCTTTTCTGAAATAGCCATCATTTCTGCTGCACCCTCAAGATCAACAAATAGCAATCCGTTGAATGCAGTATAAGCAATATCTATTAGCCGTGTTTTTTCTGTGCGTAGTTGAGTGTAAAAACCTGCACGTTTGACTGCCAAACGTCCCAATGTCAACAGGTCATATGGAGACATTCCAAAATAAAATAACGTGAAAATATCTAATTCCATTTGCCCCCACGTCTCTGCTTTTTTCAAAAAGTGAACAGCCGGTTTAACATGATTTTTAACAATATCAATGTTATATATTTCACCATTGTTTTTTTCTGTGAGTGCACCTTTTATCATCAAACCAAAATCACGTATAAACCTCGCACTAATACCCCCACGTCCTTGACGCATATCATTTGTCGCTCTGTTAATCATTTCTTCAAGTTGTTTTTTTTCATGCGATTTACCTGACTGAACACCCATTTCATGAATCATCATGTAGATATAATTATTATTGATTTCTCCACCTAAAAAGTGAAACTCATCATGACTCACACCCATATCAGTTAGTAATTTATCGAGACGATCAGCCGATATGCGAGTTTTTCCTTTTTCAAATTTTCCAATTAATGAGCGAGAAATACTTGGTTGCTCCAAATCAACTATTTTTAATCCTTTGTCTTCTCGTAGACGTTTAAATGTTGCACCGTAATCCATTTTCAATATCCTCATTCAAAAAAAGAGAATATATTCTCTTTTCGCTATTATAAGAACTTTAACATGTATGCTTAAATTATTCAATTTACCATGTAATAAGGAGAAATTAGTATGCATGTTGCTAAAAAAAACGTAGCTTTTCGCGTAATGATTATTTCCCAACTTATTAATAACTTGGGAAGCAGCTTTTTCAATATTGTCTTTCTTGTATATGCAGCGACCTTACCAAATAAAAATTGGGCAGTAACTCTAGTAGCTTTTACAGAAATACTACCGTCATTATTATCTATTGTTGCCGGTAATTTAGCTGACAAGACTAAAAATCATTTACGTGCTTGGGCTATGTCTCGTATAACACAAACTCTAATATTTTTAGCTATTACTGTAATCTTGATTTTTTTCGGTGGTCAATTTTGGAGTTTTTTGATTCTATTATTACTCGTTTTTACAAGTGATGTCATTGGTTCTTATAGTAATTTACTAATGAAACCCGTGTCACGTTTCATTCTAACGGATAGCGATATGCACGAAGCAATGAGCTTAGAACAAGCTATCGGTATTACCGTCAATCTGATTGGCGGTTTTTCTGGTGTTGCATTTCTGGGTCTCTTACATCAAAATTATGCCATTTTTAGTTTCACTAACGCTTCATTGTTTATAATCGCGTGGATAATTATGGCGCTAAATCAAAAACAATTCACAGAGGCGGAAGAAAAAATTGAATCTACATTAAATTCAACCACGAAAACATCTTTTTTATCAGATTTAAAATCAACATTTAGCTATGTCTACAAGGATCATTTATTTTTTCAAATGATATTATTAGCTACAGCTGTTAATTTTGTTGGCTCATCTTTTAATGGCATTTTTAACCTCACGTTACTACACAATAGTTCATTAATTATTGATAACTTCGGTACAACTGTGGCAATTTTTGGCGGAATAAGTTCAATTGGTATGCTAATCGGTTCTTTAATTACTAATGATTTTTTAAAAAAATTTACCACAAAGCAATTGGTTGGTATTTCTTGTGTAGGTATTGTTCTAACTGCATCTGTTCCTAATATTTATCCGAATGGTTCTTTGTGGATGCTAGTTATTTTCTTATTTTCATATATTGAAGCAAAAATCAATCCAAAATTAGGGGCTATTATAATGAATCGAATTGATGATTCCCGATTAGCCAGTGTTTCTGGTCTAATTAATACATTTGCCATGTCAACAGCCCCTATGGGTCAACTCATTTTTCTTGGAGTAGCGAATATTTATTCACCAAATATTGCTTGGATTTTCATGGGTCTATTTGCACTAGCAATTACTGTTTATACAATATTAACTCGAAAACAAGATATGGAATTAGTTGAAAAAAGTCAAAAATAAGCTATACTATAACTATTATGAAACCACGTAAACTAAACATTAAAACCATACCCGCAACTGACGTTAATCGGGCTTACCGTTTTTGGCGCGATGTATTTGACCTACCACAATCCGGCCATCAAAGTGGTCGCCACCTAGTTATAGATGGCGAAGACATCATTTTTGTTCCTGGGGCACCTACAAATAATCTTGAAATGCTAGTTCGAGATCATCAGAGCGAATTAGTAAAACATCTTCGTAATAACTTTGTCCCTATTGTCGGGGAACCGGAGGAGCGATTTGGTAATAAAATTGCTTTTTCAATACATGATTCAGAAGGTAATCTAATCGTACTAGAAGCTAATATTTGATTCCTAAACATCAAATAAAAACCTAGATAACTATTATATAGTTATCTAGGTTTTTATTTATTAAAGTGTTGTAAAATCAATAACCTTACGACCAGTAATTGAACCGGCTTTCATTTCATCAATAATATCGTTCATATCTTGGAAAGCAACAGTTTCAACGATTGGCTTCACTTTCCCTTCAGCACCAAATTGGAATGCTTCTTTCAAATCTGCTCGCGTACCAACTAGAGAGCCACGAACCTCGATACCATCAAGAACTGTTTTAGCAATGTTCAAGGCCATGTCACCTTGTGGCAAAGCAACAGCCACCAATTTACCCATTGGACGCAATACATTAACAGCTTGTGAAAACGCAGCATCATTAACAGCCGTCACTTGAGCATTATGTACACCACCAGTTAACTCATTAACTTTAGCTACAACGTCTTCTTTTTTACGGTTAACAAGAACTTCCGCACCGTTAGCCTTTGCAGCTGCCAACTTGTCATCATTACCATCAATAACAGCAACATGTGCACCAAAAACACTGTGTGCATATTGGACAGCTAGGTTACCTAACCCACCAGCACCATGAACAGATACCCATTCTCCAGGCTTAGTTTCGCCAACTTTCAAGGCCTTGTACATCGTAACGCCGGCACAAGTAATTGAAGTAGCCTCTACAGGATCTAACCCTTCAGGGACCTTGACAGCATACTGAGCATTCACAACAACTTGTTGTGACATTGCACCATCAATTGTATAACCAGAATTACGTACCTTACGACAGAAAGTTTCATTTCCTGATACACAATAATCACAAACACCACATGAATCATAGAACCAAGCGATTGACACACGGTCGCCAACTTTAAGATAAGCGTCGGCACCTTCACCTAACTTTGAAACACGTCCCACACCTTCGTGCCCAATGACACGACCAAAATCACCATTACGTTCACCAATTTTATTAGGATCACCGAAATCGCCATTTGCACAGTGCAAATCAGTGTGACATAGGCCAACATATTCAACATCGACCAATGCATCCCCAAATGCCAACGCACGTGGTTGCCAATCATCGATTAAATCGACATAACCATCATTTACGTTACGAACAACTGCTGCTTTCATTTTGAACCTCTTTCTTATATGTGAACTTATTTACAATTAATTTTAACCCTAATTAGTAGATTTGTAAAGTATAAGTTGCTATTTAATGTATAGTGTTAGTGACTCGATTCACATAAATCAACCTAAAAAAGAGCATTATTAATAAATGCTCTTTTAAAATTTATTAAACTATTAATTACGACCTAGCTTTTTAAATCCGGGAATTGTCAGCATAAAGATCAAGCTCACCATGTACATGAATGACAAGCTCAACATAACAGTAGCAACATTGTAGTTATCCATAATCCAACCGATTACGACTGATGAAAATGCCCCAATGGCACGTCCAGATCCCATCAATGTGTTAGCAGCTGTGGCTCTTATTTCTGATGGATACAGACGACTGATAACCGCTCCAAATCCACCATACATACCGTTAGAGAAAAATCCAACTAAAGCACCCAGTATAATTAATGTCCACATATTATATGCAAATGTAAAGACATAAATCATAAGCGCTGATGCAACTAAGAATATGGCAAAAGCACGTCGAGGACCAATTGTATCTAAAATCGTACCAAAAGTCAGCATACCGACTGCCATACCGATAATAATTGGTATCATACCAAGATTAACGTATCCTGCTGTAATTGTTTCTGTAATACCCAATTGCTTACGCATAATTGTTGGTAACCAGTTCATTAATCCATAATAACCAGACGTTTGTATGGTTAACATGATAATCAATACAAACGATGTGTAAGCACGCTTGGGGCTATTAGCAATCGTTGCAAAACTGAATTTCTTTTTACCAGCCTTATAATCCGATTGTAGCTGTTCAAATTCAGGTGTTTCTTTTAAATGACGGCGAACAATATATACAACGATTAATGGTAGAAAGCCTAGCATGAACAATCCACGCCATCCAAATGACGGCATAATTAATGTCGCTAAAATTGCAGCAAGTATAGCACCAACTTGACCGCCAATCGCAGTAATAGAGCTCATACGCCCGACACGGCTGGCTCTAAAACTCTCTGCAATTAATGCCATACTTACACCATACTCACCACCGGTTCCCATTCCTAACAAGAAACGGGCAGCATAAATCGTATGTGTGTTGTCTAAAAATGCAAGAATCACTGTTGCAAAAGTTACCAACATAATTGTATAAGATAAAACCTTAACACGACCAATACGATCTGCTAAAATACCAAACAAGAGGCTTCCTAATAGTGCCCCCCAATTCGACATCGCTGCGATAATACCACCTTGTGCTCCGGTAATATGTAATTCAGCAATCATAGGAGCTAATGCAAAAGATAAAAATGTTGCATCCATATGATCTAAGGTGAATCCCAGAGTTGTTGAACCAAGAACAACTTTTTGTTCACTGGTCATCTTCCCCATAGATATTGATTCCTGTTGCGCTACGTTCTCGGACTGACTAACTGTCATATAATATTTTCCTCCAAAATGTCTGCTCACTGGCAAACGTTATTTTGTCCGTTAATTATTAAACCATATATACAGTAATTAATCAATCAAACGTTTAACAATTTTTAAATTATTGTACAAAAAAAGCGCTCACGCGCGCTTTTCGTTATTACTTTTCTGAAATTGAAGCAATACCAGGTAATTCCTTACCTTCAAGATACTCAAGTGAAGCACCACCACCAGTTGAAATGTGTGTCAACTTGTCAGCAACACCCAATTGTTGTACCGCAGCAGTTGAATCACCACCACCAACGATTGTTGTACCACCATTTTCAGTAACTTTAACCAATTCTTCACCAATTGCCAAAGTACCCTTAGCAAAACTAGGCATTTCGAAGACACCCATAGGTCCGTTCCAAACAACAGTCTTTGCATCAGACAATGTGTCTTGCAACAACTTAACAGACTTAGGACCAATATCTAGACCCATGTAGCCATCAGGAATACCAGCTTCGGCATCAACAACTTCAGTCTTTGCATCGTTTGAAAATGCGTCAGCAGCAATTGAATCGATTGGCAAAACCAACTTGTCGCCAGCTTCTGCCATCAATTCCTTGGCCAATTCAACTTTATCAGATTCAAACAATGAATTACCAATCTTGTTACCCTTAGCAGCATCGAATGTATAGGCCATTCCACCACCAACGATAACCTTATCGGCCTTGTTCAGCAATGACTTTACGATTTCAATTTTATCAGAAACCTTTGCACCACCGATAATAGCAACGAAAGGACGAACTGGGTTCGCAACAGCATCACCCAAGAACTTGATTTCTTTTTCCATCAAGAAGCCAGCAGCTGCTTGTGAAACATTTGAAGCAATACCTACGTTTGAAGCGTGGGCACGGTGAGCTGTACCAAAGGCATCGTTGATGAACAAGTCATCACCCAATGATGCCCAATACTTACCTAATTCAGGATTGTTCTTTGATTCGTTTTTGACCACTTCGCCATCAACGACGTCTTCAAAACGTGTGTTTTCAACCATCAAAACTTCACCATCTTGCAAAGCGTTGATTGCTGATTCTAATTCTTCACCACGAGTTTGTGGTACGAACTTAACGTCCTTACCCAACAATTCACCCAAGCGTGCGGCAACTGGTGCTAATGACAATTCTTTCTTATCGTCTTCAGACTTAATACGTCCCAAATGAGAGAACAAAATTGCGCGACCATTGTTTTCCAAAACATACTTGATTGTTGGCAAAGCTGCCACAATACGGTTATCGTTTCCGATAACGCCTGCCTTGATAGGCACGTTGAAATCAACGCGCATCAATACTTTCTTACCTGAAAGTTCCAAATCTGAAACAGTCAATTTAGCCATGATAGCCTCCAAATTTTTATAGTTACAAGTCTATTATAAAACAAAATTTTGTCTTTGTGTTGTTCGCGTGTGAGAAACTGCACGATTAATTTCGACGATGAACCTTTTTCATAGGCAATCCCGTCATCCGTAATTTCAAATAATTTTTTTGGTCCACCAAAATCTGCGTTATTACATGTTGATTATCTTTTAAAATAACGGTTAATTGACTCCAGATATCTTTTTTTTCGTTTGATAATTCGTCAAGAATTGTTAACGTTGTTCGCTTAGGTACGTAGCTCATTTCGCTTTGCAACTGTGTAACATTATAATCATTTTCAGCATATTTACTTAACGTGTTCATCATATATTTTTCAGCACTAGCATATTTTTGACCAGCCACATAAACAAAGTTTCGTTTACCTTCAAAATAGTAATCGCTGACCACCACTTCAGGATGACCAAAATAAAAATCGGATTCTAATAACTTTCCTTCGCTAAAATATTGTTTTGCAAATAAACGTCCGTCCCGTAAATAAATATCTTTATAGTCTATTTTACCATCTGAATCCTGCCAAACAACTGCCTGTACGATTCGTTTCGAATCACCAAACCAACGTACAGTTGCTAGTTGTTGCCCACGACTAACTATACTTTTAGTCCAGTCTTTGTTAATAATCAATTGCGCCTCGTTGGGCACTGGTAATTCACCCCACCAGATGCCTTTGGTTTCATCAATCTCACTTAAATAAGACTGCGCATATATATCAAACACTCTACGAGGATTTATACCAAGTTTTTTAATGAGATGCGCTGCATCTTCATGTGGTGTAGCCAACCACAATTCATCACTATTACCGGACTTTACTTGCTCAATTTGCCAAGCAACTCCCTTTAAATTGGTTTCTGTGAGGGAATTGATAATCTCTATCTTCATATTAGCACCTCACATATCTTTTGCCATTGATCAGCGATGTTATTTGTCTGATATTCCTGTGCTTTTTGGTGAGCGCCAACAGACAGATGATCATAATTATCAAAAATTCGTCGCATTGCATCAGCAAGATTTGAAATGTTAGCACGCTCTTGCGCTTTGTCTCTGTCAAAAGCAGCTAAACACCCATTCACTCCCTCACACACAAGCTCTTGGGCACCATATAAGTTAGCATAGGTAGCTATCGGTAAAGCGTTCCCAATGGCTTCAATATACGTCAATCCGAACCCCTCAGAATAAGAGGCTGATACAAATGCATCATATTTTTGAAAATCATGAATAATGTCTTGGCTCAAACCTTTTAAATGCACACTAAATTGCAAGTCTAATTCCGCTATTGTCCTTTGTATATTTTCTTTTTCGTTTCCTGAACCGTAGATGGCTAATGTGACATCCATCCCCTCGTCGCGTAATTTTTTAACAGCTTTTATAATTTGTACTATATTTTTTTCTGGATGTAAGCGTGAGGCGGTGACGAAATGTGCAGTCCCGCCGTGCCAGCGACGTGGATTTTCTAATTTAGCTACCCCACCGACCGGTACTGCACAAATTTTATCGGCACCTCGCATGTTCATTTGAGTAAGTTGTTTTTTTATCGTCTCAGCTTGCAATTCTGTAGCTGTTACGACTAAGTCCATATCATCTAGATGATCAAACATGTATTGATAATAATTGTTCCATAAAGGGTGCCCAGCTTGATAGGTTACTAGATGTTCAGCATGAATCATATCCACAATTTTCAAAGGTAATCCAATGCGCTTTAATCGTACTAATGATTCTTCACACGCTGTCCCACGATCTAAAAAATAAATATTTTTTTGAAAAATATGTTGTATTTCTATAAAAAAGAAATCAATTAATGCTTCTTTTGTTGAAAAAACATAGTTTTTACCACGAAAATTATGTAGATGAATATTTGTAGCAATTTTTCCACGTGAACCACTGTCTCGATAGTGCCACATTATTTCATGGGTACCATTTTTTAAAATAACACGATCATCATCTATCAAGAATATTTTTTTTGCTTCAGAATAACTTTTAGAACGAAAAATGGTTTCAGTATATTGACCTGTTGTCTGGTGCACGATGGTGCGCTGAGTGTTTGTTAAATCCCACAAAGAGTTAGTGGAATATTCATTAATTTCTGTTAAACCTGTTTGGGCGTATCGATTTGGATCATCACTTAACAAAAAATCATATAATCCGATAACTTCATTTTCTGGTAAGGACCACAATTGCATATGATGGTGTAACTGTGGTAATAAGTCAGTGAAGACAAACTTAAATTCAATCTTTTTTTCACGAAAACAGTGCGCACGATAAAACTGTGCGTGTTCAACGCCGCTATTACTTTGCCCAATTGCCTTATTAACAAAAAAGTTCATAATCATCGCCTCACATTTTATCTGTTACGGATAATTATATACAAAAAAAGGAACTCTCCCAAGTTCCTTTTCATATTAATTGCCCCTGCTGGATTCGAACCAGCGCATGTCGGTACCAAAAACCGATGCCTTACCACTTGGCGAAGGGGCAATAGCTAATTTATTTTGCCGTTAGCTTTTATCGGCAATGGGAGCGGTAGGATTCGAACCTACGAACCCGAAGGAACGGAGTTACAGTCCGTCGCGTTTAGCCAGACTTCGCTACACTCCCATATCTCAAACAACTATATTATAATACCAGAAAATCAAGCTGTTGACAATACCTTTTCATAATTTTTTTAAACATTCTTCTTCATAGAATCACGAACCAACCCAAAAATCGTCCACAGAGCTACAACAACAATTAACTTGTTTAATAAATCGACATCCATACTAGTAAAGAATTTAGCCGCAACAATAACACCTAGAACACCACCTATAGCCACACCAGCGAACCCTCGCCATGATACCCGATCCATTTTGATTACATTTAAAGCCGTAGTAGGCATAATCAATGCTGCGTCTAACATCATTACAGGGAAAGCGACGGCGGGATTAACACCCATTAAAGAGAAGAATATTAGCTCTGGCGCATAATTACCCAAACCCATAGTCATCAGCACACCAATGCCAAAGTTGAAAACGATTCCCAAAATCAACCACCAGCCATGTAACCCATGCACACCCATTGAATTATTACTTCCTGGGGTAGTAATCATACGTACTACCATGATAATAACAGCAATTAATAATGCTACAGCCATCACGCGTTGTACTGTAGGTGCGTGCCATTTTTTTGTGACATGGGTCCCGATGTAAGCCCCAATCACTGCAGCTGTCGTCATAGGTAATAACGTTGTCAATTCAACTTTAACAGCCGTAATAAAAAATAGAGCTTGAAACATTACTGGTATCGCATGAACCGCGTTCAAGGTTCCCGGTAATTTGCGATCATCATCTATATAATGCGTCATCCGGAATGCCGCGGTTGTTGTCGCAAATGAACCAATACCCAGTGTGTCTCCAAAATCTGTTATAAATCCAATCAACATGCCTAAACCAAAGCGCTTAAAAATGGGTTGTCTATGGAGCAGGTAAGATCTGATAACAACTATAATCATTACAATCATCACAATAACAAGTAGTATTTGTATACTATACAGTATGAAATTTTCAGGAAACATATTTCTCTCACTTCAAAATTAATCTTTTTTATTGTATCAAAAAAAGCGCCTATTTTGCGCTTTTTTAACTGTTACATATATTTAAAAATAAGTTCACCAAATTTGTACACGTTCTTGGGGGTCAAGCCACATTTTGTCTCCTTGCTTCACGTTAAATGTCGCAAAGAAGTCATCAAAATTTTTCACTTGTATATTGACCCGTAATTTGGCAGGACCGTGAGGATCTGATGCGGCTAGTAACTTCATATATTCTGGGCGTGCCTTCATTCGCCAAATGGCAGCCCAATTTTCAAAGAATTCAGTTGCAGAAAAGTCATCATCACGTTTAGCTGCTTCTAATGCAGCTGCTAAACCACCTAAGTCTGCTACATTTTCGGAAACAGTTAAGTGACCATTGACTTTGGCACCGTATGAGTCTAAACCATCAAATTGCTCAACAATTTGATCCGTCCTTACTTTGAATGCCGCATAGTCCTTGTCTGTCCACCAATTATTCAGGCTGCCAAATTCATCAAATGAAGCGCCATTGGTATCAAATGCATGAGAAATTTCATGAGCAATCACTGCGCCGATGCCACCAAAATTGGCCGACGATGATTGTGCCAAGCTATAAAATGGTTCTTGCAAAATAGCCGCCGGAAAAACAATCTGATTTTGCTGTGGATCATAATAAGCGTTCACCAAATGAGCTGGCATGTGCCATTCGCTACGATCTACTGGTTGATGCCATTTACTCCAAGCATAAGAAATTTCTATCTTTCGAAATTTCAAAGCTGTTTCAAACAACGTTGCATCGCTAGAAACTACTTTTTTCTTCAAGCGTTCTGGTAACTTCTCTGGATAACCGATGTGCGGCACAATGGTATTTAACTTAGTAATTGCCTTCTTGCGCGTTTCTGTGTTTAGCCACTGTACCGACTGCAAGCGATTCTTATAAACATCAATCATTGAGGCAACTTTTTTTTCAACATCAGCTTTAGCTTCAGGAGAAAATTTCTCTGATGCATAATATAAGCCAATTGCTTGATTAAACGGACGTGATGCAAGATAAAAGGCTGATTTTTCTTGACTCATCGCTTCAGGCAGACCACTTAATGCTCGTTGATAAACTCCTCCCAAGATACGAATTTCGTCCGATAGATAAGCTGTAAATTGATTCACCAATGTCACAAGCAGATATGCTTTTAATAACGGCCATGCTTCTTCTGAATAAAATTGATCAGCCGCTTGCCAAAAACGTTCTTCTGGAACCACAACCATATCTGGTCTCTGACCAATCAATTCATTTAAAATATCGTTTAAGGGTAACACCGGCGATAATTGGACAAACTTTTCCCACTTATATGGGTGGTATAGTTTTGCATACTCGTGCCCTTCTTCTTGACTCAATACCACGGTCGCAATCCGTGCATCAAATGCAAGATATTTGTCAATCAAATCATTAGTTTCACTTTCTGAAAAGCCAAACTTTGGCAACAAAGCCTCTTGTTCTTCACGAAACTTAGCAAGCAATACTTTTGCCTGTGGATGATCTTTAGCATAGTATGTTGTGTCTGGCAAAAGAATATCCAAACCACCCGCCCACAAAACGTTGGTACGTGCGTCCTTGAAATCAGGTTCCACACCAAATGGAAACGCATTTGGTAATCCTGCTTTTTCTAAATCAGCGATGTGTGAAGTAAAGTCAGCAAAAGACGAAAAGGATTTGTATTGCTTCAAAAATGGTCGTATTGGAGACGAACCAAGCTCGTCACGTGTTGCAAAATCAGATGCCAATCGATGATATTTAACAAAATTATTCAAAATAGCATCATCAGGCAAATCTTGCCCTTTTTGCCAATCAGATGTCGTTTTCAGTAACCACTGCTCAATTTCATCGGCTAAATCACTAAATCCACCAGTTCGAGGTTTATCAGATGGAATTACCGCTGTTTTTTCCCATTCTCCATTTACTGCCTCATAAAAATCATCTTGGATTCGAACCATTAAATCACTCCTTCTCATTTAGTACACTCAATTTGTTAACAAACATTATATACTAGTTTCATTAAAATATAAAAATCGAACAATATTACATGTTCGATTTTTATATTACTTCTGTTGTACTTTATAAGTTGCAGCCTCTTCTTCAGTTGCCAAAACAAAGTGCCCAGGATTAACTTCCACCATTGTACGTTCTTTGCCGTCTGTTTCAATACTAGGATCATAATCAATATGTTGGCGATTATTCTCAACTTCCGGATCGGGCACCGGAATAGCTGACAATAGACTTTTCGTATATGGATGCAAGGGGTGATTATATACGGCGTCTGCCGTTCCAATCTCAAGCAATTTTCCCCAATGCATGACACCGATACGATCTGAAATATATTTTACCATCGACAAATCGTGAGCAATGAACAAGTAAGTTAATGAATGTTTCTTTTGTAATTCTTTCATCAAATTAACAACTTGTGCCTGAATCGAAACATCCAACGCAGATATCGGTTCATCAGCAATAATGAACTTAGGGTCAACCGCAAGTGCGCGCGCAATTCCAATACGCTGACGTTGTCCACCGGAGAATTCATGTGGATAACGAGAGGCATGATCTTTGTTTAAGCCAACTAAGTCCAACAACTCTTGAACTTTAGCATTACGCTCTTCTTTGGACTTCGCTAAATGGTTCACGTCGATACCTTCAGCAATAATGTCACGTACTTTCATACGTCCATTCAAACTAGCTTGAGGATCTTGGAAAATCATTTGTGAGTCTTTACGAAATTCAGAAAGATGCTTTCCCTTTAACTTAGTGACATCTTCCCCATCAAATGTAATTGAACCAGCCGTTGGTTCATATAATTTTAAAATTGTACGACCAATTGTTGTTTTACCAGATCCAGATTCACCAACAAGGCCAAATACTTCACCTTCATAAATATCAAAACTTACATGGTCAATAGCACGAACTTCATTTGATTTACCTTTGTTAAAATACAACTGTAAATCTTTCAACTCAACCAATTTCTTTGGTGCTTCTTCGGTCATGATTAAGCCTCCTGCCCTTGTAATTCTTGCCAATGGGCCCAACGATTCAAAATTTGTCTTGGTGGGGTAACCTTAGGCGCACGTTCATCCAACAACCAAGTGGCCGCATAGTGTGTCTCACTAACTTTGAAGAATGGTGGCTCTTCGCGACTATCAATTGCTAATGCATATTGATTACGTGCCGCAAAGGCATCCCCAACAGGAGGTTCCAACAAATCAGGCGGTGTTCCTGGAATGGCCTGTAACGAGCCTTCTTCAGTGTCTGTTGTTGGCATTGAATTCAACAATCCCCATGTATATGGATGTTGTGGATTGAAGAAAATTTCATCGACAGTGCCATACTCAACAATTTTACCAGCATACATAACAGCCACTCGATTGGCCATGCCAGCAACAACACCTAAATCATGCGTGATGAAAATAATGGATGAATTTGATTCTTTCTGTAGCTCTTTCATCAAGTTCAAAATTTGCGCTTGAATGGTTACATCTAAGGCAGTTGTTGGTTCATCTGCAATCAATATTTCAGGATCAGCTGCCAAAGCAATTGCAATAACCGCACGTTGCCGCATACCACCCGACCATTGGTGAGGATAATCATTGATATGCTCTTCGGCATCAGGAATGCCAACACCCTTCATTAATTCTAATGCACGAGTCAATGCCTCTTTCTCGTTCATATCTCGATGCTTAACTAATGGCTCAGCAATTTGATGACCAATTTTCATCGTCGGATCCAAACTTGTCATTGGATCTTGAAAAATCATAGCAATTTCGTTTCCACGAACATGTTGCCATTCTTCTTCAGTCAACTCTAATAAGTTTTTGTCCTTAAATAACAACCGACTATTTTCTGGAATAACTGCATTTTTAGCATTTAATCCCATTAATGTTTTTGTAGTTACTGACTTTCCTGAACCAGATTCACCAACAATCGCAAGTGTCTCTCCTTCATTCAAATCAAATGAAACATCACGAATCGCCTGCACGGTACCAGCATAGGTATTAAAGTTGACGTGTAAATTTTCAACTTTTAAAATTGGATTACTCATTATACATGTACCTCTTAATCTTCACTTGCACGTGGGTCAAATGCATCTCGCAGTCCATCGCCCAATAGAATGAACGCCAACGAAATCAACACCAACATACCAGAAGGAATCAAAACTTGATAAGGATAGAATTGCAACATACTTTGTGCATCAGAAATCAATGATCCTAACGATGCCGTTGGTGGCTTAACACCTAAGTTAATTGCTGACAAGACAGCTTCAAACATGATTGCACTTGGCACAGTCATCATAATCTGGACGATAATTGTTCCAGCCATGTTTGGTATCAAATGTTTGATAGCAATTTTAGTTGAACTTTCACCTAGCGACTTAGCAGCCAATACATAATCACGTTCTTTTAATGACAAAGTCATGTTACGCACTTGACGAGCCATGCTTAGCCATCCAGTAATAGCAATAGCAATAATAATAGAAGTTACACCATTACCAAGTAGCAATCCAAACATAGTAACCACTATCAAGTTAGGTACTGATGACAAAATTTCAATGATACGTTGCATAACAACATCAATCCATCCGCCTTTCCATCCGGAAATTACGCCATAGGTCACACCAATAAAAAGATCAATGACTGTTGCAGAAATTGCTACCAAAAGCGAGATACGAATCCCTACAATAACACGTTTCCCAAGCGAACGACCAATGTTATCTGTACCAAATAAAAAGTTCTTTTTTACATTATTGTCAGTATATGAATCTGTTGATTCAGTTGCACCTGGTGCTTTAATCTTTCCGTTCCAGCCCGGGATTGGTAACCCAGACTTGGGTGGTAAGTTTTTATACTTACCAACATTATCTGCATCAAATGAATTCGCAGCATTTTGTGTTACAAAGAAATTTGAAGCAATAGCAAATCCTAGAATAAATACCAAAAACCACATTGATATTACCGCTAGTTTATTTAATTTTAAACGACGCCAAGCATCTTGCCAAAATGACAGTGCTGGTTTAGAAATACGTTCGTTGGCATTAGAGTTTTGCGCGCCAACGATGACAAAATCTTCAGTATTTGCAGCCATCATGAGCCTCCTTATTGCAAACGAACACGTGGATCAACGATAGCTGTCAAAATATCCGTAATCAAAATCATCACCATCAACATTAGGGCATAAACAATTGTAGTCCCCATGATAACTGGAAAATCTTTTGTAGGAATAGATGAAACAAACTGTTGTCCAATACCTGGAATTGAGAAAATATTTTCAATCAAAGTGGAACCCGTCAGCAAGCCAGCTGCAGTCGGACCAATCAATGTCAAAACAGGTATCATTGAATTACGATAAGCATGCTTATTGACAATTTCTTTTTCACTTAGACCTTTAGCACGCGCCAATTGTACGTAATCCGAACTCAAAGCTTCAATCATTTCTGACCGAACAAAGCGAGTGACTACAGCCGCAGGACCAACGGCTAAGGCGATGGTTGGTAGTACTGTTTCCGAGAAAGAATCACCCCAACCAGAAACTGGGAACAATGGCCATTTGAATCCAAAAAGATATAATAAAATAATTCCCAAAATAAAACTTGGAACTGAAATACCTAGTGTTGATACTACACCTAATGCACCATCAATTTTGTTATTTTTGTTTCGAGCTGAAGCTGCACCCATAAACAGACCAGCTACCACACCAACAACCAATGCTTCAGCACCTAACTGGGCTGAGATAGGTAACCGCTGTCCGATTAACATGCTAACACTTTGATTTTGATACTGGAACGAAGTTCCAAAATCGCCACGAAAGGCATTTACCAAATAGTTCAAGTACTGTTGCCATAAAGGCAAATCTAAACCATATGCTTTGTTCAATTGGGCAATCATTTGCGGCGTTAATTTAGGATTATTGAACGGTGTTCCTGGCATAATTTGCATCAAGAAAAACGTAGCAGTAATCACCAAGAATAACGTGAAAATCAGAAGCGCCAATCGCTTTAAAATGTATTTCACCATAGTCTTGTCTTCCTAATAAATAAGAATTGACATACGTCAATTCTCATTTTTAATTAAATGTAGTTTAATTCTATCATAAATCTCTTACTTACGGTAGGCGTATTTCAGGTCCATGTTTAATCCTGTTGTATTGATAATAACACCCTTAACGTTTGAACGAGCTAATGAATATCCTGAACGGAAGTAAAGTGGATTAAAGTTGGCTTCCTTATACAATGCTGCTTCAGCTGTCTTATAATCTGAATCACGTGCAGAGTCATTCAAAGCATCTGTAGTTTCAGCTTTTTCAACTGCTGCAGTATATGCAGAGTTCTTGAATTGTCCATCATTGTATGAGGCACCATCCTTGAACAAGTCATAGAATGTTGAACCTTCTGGATAATCACCACCCCAGAGTGAAACAATCGCATCAAAGTTTTGTGTTTGAGCATCTTGCAAACGTTGCTTGAATGGTACAAACTTTTCTTCGACCTTCAAACCTGGCAATGCTTTTTGTAATGAGCCTTGTAGGTAATCTAATGTGGTCTTCGCAGTTGCACTATCTGCATCAGACGTAATAGTCAAAGTCATGCTTGTTTCACCGACTTCTTTCAAACCTTCTGCAAATAACTTAGCCGCTTCTTTAGTGTCATACTTGTAACCGGGAGCAACATACTTTGCTAAGTCTTCGCCAGAGGCAGTCTTAGCTAGCCCTTCAGGTGCTAAACCAGTAGCAGGAGTTGATACACCAGAAGTAACTTGGTCAACCAATTCTTTACGGTTTGTTGCTAAGTTCAAAGCTTGACGAATCTTTGTGTTAGACAAATACTTATTTTTACCAGTTTGGTTATATTCGATATAGGCTGTTGTTGCTTCTGGAACCTTTACCGTAGCCTTGTTGCTCTTGTTAGCAGCATACAATTCTGGTGTTGATATTGATGCACGGTCTAACTTGCCTTGCTTGTACAATTGCACAGCAGTTTCAGCTTTTTTAACAACGGAATAGTCAATTTCCTTTGTCTTAACACTCTTTGCATCCCAGTAATTATCGTTCTTAACAAGCTTAAAGCTGTTATTAGTACCGTTCCAGCCTTCAAACTTATAAGGACCAGAATACAATTGCTTTGCAGATGTCGTACCATACTTCTTACCTTGCTTTTCAACAAAGCTCTGCTTTTGAGGCATAAAGTTTGCAAATGTGAGCAAATACTTAAATTGTGGCATTGGGCGTTCTAACTTAAATGTAATTACATTTCCCTTAGACGTCACACCCAAAGTGCTAACTTTGGCTTTTCCAGCAACAATGTCGTCAGCATTCTTAACACCTGATGTCAAATATGCATACTGCGAAGCAGTCTTAGGATTGACAATGCGTTGCCATGAATAAACGAAATCCTTAGCAGTTAGCTTAGATCCATCTGACCACTTTAAGCCACTGCGCAATGTAGCAGTATAAGTCAATCCATCTTTCGATACTTTGACTGACTTGGCTAATTCTGGAACAGCCTTACCCTTGGCATTAACACGCAATAAGTTAGAACCCGTATTACCAATGATTGTTCCAGAATAGGTATCCGTATTTTTTGAAATATCTAACGTCTGAATTTCTGTTGGAAAAGCAAATTTAAGTGTATTGCTTGATGATCCACTTGAACCACCCCAAAGACCGGTGGCACGTGCTCCAGCGCCAGCGACAACCACAACGGCTGCGCCAACTGCCCATTTTTTCCATGTATCCATGAAGATATATCCTCCCGATATACTATATTGTATTGATGAATTTTAGTTTACCATGTTAAATTCTCATTTGCAACTCATTTATATTAGATTTTAATATTTTGTTGCATTTCGCTAGAATGTCAGGAATACTAACAAAATCATACTATTAATAAGTTTTTTTGTGCTAAAAGCACCTCATTTGCCACAATTTTTTTAATCATTGCAACAGCAAAGCTACAGCATGCTTAGAATAAAAGTAAAAAAAACATCGTTTTCTTACTTCACAAAAGAAATATATTAAACGCTTCACATTTCGTATGAAACCCATTCCTTTAGAAGAAAACCATGCTTTTATTAAAAATTATAAGTTGTAATTAGGCTAAGCGACGATCAAACCATTTGGCAATTAACGATAGGCCATAATTCAACAAGAAGTATACTAACGTAATTGCAATCAGAACCGGAATGATATAAGTAGAGTTCTGTGCATAAATAATCTGACCACGATAAGTCATCTCGGCTAAGACAATACCCATAGCAAGACTTGTGTCCTTAACCAATGATATCAACTGTGAAATGATTGGTGGAATCATCTTCTTATATGCTTGTGGCAGGACAATGTAAATCATTGTCTGGATATTTGTTAGTCCATTAGCACGTGCGCCTTCAAACTGTCCTTCATCAATTGATTCTAGTCCACCACGCACGATTTCAGCGAGCATTGAAGATTCAAAGGTGCTCATCGCAACAACAGTTGCCCAAAAGATAGGTAAATGAATGCCTATCTTTGGTAAAGCAAAATAAACGAAGAAAATAATTAATAGTAACGGTAAATTACGAATAATATTATTAATTGTACCGACAAACTTAGAAAAATATGGGATACGTTCAAATTGAACAATTCCAATGATTGATCCAGCAATAAAACTTAAAATAACCGAGATAATTGATACACCAACTGTAATGCCTAATCCACCCAACAAATATTGGACGTTTTGCGGTGTAAAGGCGTCAAAAATTCCTAATGTAACCATATTGTCCTCCTTATGCTGCGTGCTTTAGCTTACGTTCGAGATTTTGCATGTAGTAGCTCAACGGTAGTGTAATTACCAAATAGAAAAGTGCCACAATGATATAGGTGCTAAAAGTGTCAAACGTACTAGCTGCAACCATATTCCCTTGATACATCAAATCCAATCCACCGACAAAGGCTAGGATTGATGAATTCTTAACCAAATTAATGAATTGGTTCCCAAGTGATGGTAGTGCTATTTTAAAGGCTTGGGGCAGTACAATGTACCGCATACTTTGATTAAATGATAATCCATTAGCACGCGCTCCTTCCATTTGTCCATTATCAACGGAAAGGATACCAGCACGAACAGTTTCGGCAATAAAAGCTGATGTATATAATGATAATGCGATGGTCCCAGCAGCAAACCCATTCATTGGGATAACCTTAGCAACTACTAGGAAGAAGAAAAAGGTGATAATCAATAATGGGATGTTACGAAATACTTGCACATACACATTACCAATTTTTTGCGCCCATTTTTGTGGCAAAATTTGTAAAATAGCAAAGAACGTGCCCAAAATCATAGAAATGATTAGCGCAATAATACTTGATAGTAAAGTATATCCGAATCCTTGCAAGAACGTTGGGAAATTATTTTGTAATAACGTCATTATTTCGCCTCCAATTCATGCCAATCAAGTCCTGGTATATCGCTGAACCACTTCTTGATTAATTTATTATAAGTACCATTTTTCTTAATGGTTGCAAGTGCTTTGTTCGTCTCCCTAACCATTGGGCCTTGATTATTATCAAAAGCAATACCATAAGGTCCATGGGTAAAAGTACCACCCACAATTTGATAATCGGGGTTTTCTGTAGCAAATCCATACAAAATCGCATTATCAGTTGACATTGCCTGACCTTGACCGGCCTTAAGGGCCTGCATACCTGTGGCATAATCTTGAACAGCTAGCAACTTGGCCTTTGGTGCAAATTTCTTTGTCTCTTCGGCAGCCGTAGTCCCAACAACAACAATAATTTTATACTTTGAATTATTCATATCTTTAATTGACTTAATGCCTGAGTCTTTTTTAACCAGAATTGATTGTCCGGCATCAAAATATTGATTCGTAAAGTCAATAATTTTTTCACGTTCAGGTGTGATTGTCATTGTTGACACCGTGCCATCAATATTAGTATTCTTCAATAATTGTATTTTTGAAGATGAAGACACTGGTACAAATTCCGCAGACATTGGAACACCAGTTTGCTTTGATATCTGAACTGTTAACGCTTTAGCAATATCAACGTCGAACCCTTTAGAAACACCAGTCTTTGTGTCCATTAAACCAAATAATTTGGTGTCAGATTTTACACCCCAAATAATTCGCCCTAATTTTTCAACACGTTGTAATGTATCTTGATGCTCTTCATTTTTCTTAGCAGCGGTAGTTGCCCACAATAAACCGAGGACAATAACAGCAGCTAAAACGATTGTGGCAATGATACCAAACTGTCTTTTTTTAGCTTTTTCCATAGTAACAGAGCGTTAATGGCTTTTATTTTCAAATACTTCATATTACAAGATACTGAAACTTCCAAAAACGCGTTTCCTCCAAATCTAAATTTTATTTGTGATCAACTTGGCTCAAGAACTGTTGAGCACGTGGTTCTCTAGGATTATTAAAGAATTCTTCGGTTGTACTATCTTCAAGAATTTCACCGTCAGCCATAAAGATAACACGATCAGCCACAGCCTTAGCAAAACTCATTTCATGGGTAACAACAAGCATTGTCATAGAGGAGTCCTTAGCAATATCACGCATAACGTCCAACACATCCCCAACCATTTCAGGATCTAAAGCTGATGTTGGTTCGTCGAACAACAAGGCCTTAGGTTGCATCGCTAGTGAACGAGCAATAGCTGCACGTTGCTTTTGACCACCTGATAGTTCAGACGGCATATTAGCTGCCTTATCTGCCAAACCAACTTTGTCCAATAAAGCCATTGCTACTTTCTTATTTTCGTCTTCACTACGCTTCAAAACAAGACGTGGTGCGAGCATCACATTTTCCAAGGTTGATTTATTATTGTACAAATTAAAATGTTGAAAAACCATGCCAACGTTTTTACGGATACGATTGATATCGGTTTTAGGATCATGTAAATCAAATCCATTGACCAGAAGCTTACCTTCTTGTATTTCTTCTAGTCCATTAATTGCACGAATCAAAGTTGACTTTCCAGACCCTGAAGGACCGATAAGAACAACAGTCTCACCTTCATCAATTTTTAAATTAATGTTCTTCAAAGCATGAAACTTCCCATAATATTTCTCGACGTTTTTAAATTCAATCATTGACATGACTTAATTCTCCTTTTTCTGAGCGTGTACACCGAAGTGCACACGGTAGCAAAAACTAGCCTAACATAAAACCTAAAACTAGTCTCTTCTAATTACCATTTTACGCATACTTAGTCTGTTTAGTCAAAGTCGTGCGTGAAGTTTTATAACAAGAAGTTATAGCTATTCACTGTGATATTTGACCTATACCGCTATCCCACTTTGTGCGCCTTGCAGTCGATAAAGGTCATAATACCTTCCATGTGCTGCAAGCAGTTCATCATGGGTTCCACGTTCAACGACCTCCCCTTGATCCAACACCAAAATTAAATTAGCATCTTTGATAGTAGAAAGTCTATGGGCAATTGCAATCGTGGTTCGATCTTGACGCATTTTAACCAGTGAGTTCTGAATTTTTGTTTCTGTTTCCGTGTCCACATTCGCAGTAGCTTCATCCAATATCAATATTTTAGGATTGGCTACAATTGTGCGTGCGAAACTGATCAATTGTTTCTCACCAGCAGAAAAACTGCTTCCTCCTTCTTGTACTTTAGCTTGATACCTGCCGTCTAACTTTTCTATGAAATCATCGGCACCCACAAATTCAGCTGCTAATTTAATTTGTTCATCTGTAAGACTGTCATTGTACATACGAATGTTAAACGCAATATCGCCGTAGAACATGAATGGATCCTGTAACACTAGTCCCATTTTGCTGCGTAATTTGTCCATCGCAATATCACGGATATCCTGACCATCAATCAAAATTTCACCTGATTGAAAGTCATAAAAACGCATTAATGTATTAATGGTAGAACTTTTTCCAGAACCAGTATGTCCTACCAAGGCAACCGTATCACCTGGGTTAGCAGTAAATGTTAAATCTTTTAGGATTGGATGACGACCATCATAGCTAAAATTAACATGCTTAAATTCAATTTTCCCATCAGTGATATCCCCCTTAGCATTCGGGTTTTGCGCCGGAGCATAAGTTTCGTTACCGAGGATGCCAAGGATGCGATATCCTGATACTAAACCTTCTTGGAAAGGACTGAACAAATCCATAATACTTTCCAAGGGGCCAAAAATATTGTTTAAATAAGTAGTGAATGCATAAATAGCACCTGCTGAGACAACTGTTTGTATGGAAAGTTCACCAAAATACCATAAAACTAAAACCGTCGCTCCACCTAACAACATGTCAATCATAGGTTCTAATAACAATGCATCAGCCTTAATCATTTTAAAACGAGCATTAAAGTATTCACCATTAATTTTGCCGAATTCTTTTTTAAAGCGATCCTCTTGATAAAATTCTTGAATAATATCAATTCCGGTAACACTTTCAGCAATTTTAGCATTCAACGCCGACAAACGTTCGCGCATATGGCGAAATAATCGTGATGAAAAGCGTTGATAAATGATAATACTGACCACGATGAATGGTACAACAATCATCATAAGGAGAGTTGCACGCACATCAATTGTCCACATGCCAATATAGGCACCAATCATACTCATCACAGCAAAAGTAAGCTGCATAAAGAATCGCCAAAAATCTGTCAACGATGCTGTATCATTATTAACCCGTGTTACTAGTGAACCCGCAGGCATTTCATCGAAAAATTTCATACCTAATGTGTGTAGCTTTTGAAATACGCGTAAACGCATATCTTCTAAAGCATATTCACCAGCCACAGTGAAGTAGTAGGCATTCAAAGCATCTGTCACAGCTTGCAACACGCGAATAACGGCCACCAAAACAGCAAAGCTAATCGTAATTTTTAGTGGAACACTACTTGTTTGATGCAAATAAGTCGTCATATAGTAAGCAATAACTCGTGGTGCAGCAGCTTGAAGTAGTGCAAAAGCTGCGCCAATTACAAGTGCCACGATAAACATTGACCGAAACGGTTTTGCCATTTTGATCAAGGTCCAAATAACATGCAGTTGTTCTCTAACGGGTATATTTTTTGCCCAAACAGAATTATTTTTCTCTGTCATAATCATCCCCCTCTCCTTCTAAATTTTGTTGGAGCGTTGTTGCTAATTGTTGTTGCTCATACATTTGGGCATACCATCCTTGTTGAGCAATCAGTTCTTCATGTCGACCACGTTCAGCAATTTCACCGTGGTCAAAGACTACAATTTCATTAGCATTCATCACGGAACTAATTCTATGAGCAACAATAATCGTTGTTTTTTCTTGCCGAGTAGTTTTTAAAGTATGCAATATTTGTTTTTCTGTCCGCGCATCTACGGCCGACAAAGCATCATCTAAAATTAAAATTTCTGGATCAATAATTAAGGCACGAGCTATAGCCAATCGCTGCTTCTGACCGCCCGATAAACTTACGCCATGCTCACCAACTTGTGTGTCGTATCCCTCCGGAAAGTTCTGGATATCTTCATGTAAGGCCGCCATTTTAGCAGCTTTTTCCACTTCTTCTTGCGATTTATTGATATCAGCAAAGCGGATATTATCTCTCACCGTTGTCGAAAACAAAAAGTTTTCCTGCGCAACATAGCCAATCGCTCTGTGATATGCGCTTAACTTATAGTCTTTGATGTTCTTACCAGCAAAACTAATTTGGCCAGTATAACCATCAAACTGGCGCAGCAACAGCTTGATTAAGGTTGTTTTACCAGAACCAACACGCCCAACAATACCAACAGTTTCACCAGCACGAATATTCAATGAAATATCTTTCAAAACTTCCGATTGATCATCTGGATACTTAAACTGATTAACCCGAATAGCAACATCACCATGAGATATGCTATCGTAGCCCTGCTCATCTTCAATAATTGATGATTTTTCAGATAGAATTTCTTGGACACGCATATATGAAGCATTACCGCGTTCCAATACGTTGAACAACTGCCCTAAACCAAACATTGGCCATACAAGTAATCCTAAATAAGTTGAAAATGAGACAAGCTGCCCGATTGAAATTGAATCATTTAATACCAACGACCCACCATAAGTAATCATCACAACATAACTAATTGTCATCACCAGCGTAGCCATTGGTCCAAACAAGGAGTCAATGGCGGCCACCTTTTTATTGATTTGAATCGTTTTTTGTATTTCCTCATCAAAAGCATCAACGTCTTGTTTTTCTTGCCCCAATGTTTTAATAGCTTTAATTCCAGCTATAGATTCTTGAGACTTGTTTGATAATCGTGAAAAGGCTTCTTGAGATGATGTAAATGCACGTCGCATTTTAGGTGATAAATACCAAACTCCGGCCGCCAATAATGGTAAAGGTAAAACACCAATCAACGTCAAACGCCAATCAACCACAAGAGTCATTGAAATGACCGTGAAAAAAATAATAACAACCGAATCAACTAGCATCAGTACGCCACCAGATGCCACTCTCTGCACTGCTGACAAATCGTTCGTCGCATGTGCCATTAAATCTCCCGTACGTCGACGCTGATAAAATGTAGTATCCATTTTCAAATAGTGATCAAACAATTGCTGCCGTAATGTTTTTTCTAATAGCGCCGAACCTTGGAAAATATGTGTAATCCATGTATAACGAAATATGTACATCAACACAGAAAAAAGCAAAATACCACCAGCATAGAAAAATAGCTGATGCATTGTCATTTGTCGGGACACTATCACATCAGTGAAACGACCGATTAACGCCGGGGACACCATTTGTGATACTTCTGTCAGAAACAAAAAAGTGAGCCCCAACATATATAGTCGTTTGTGCTCCTTAAAGAACCACATTAATTTTCCAAAAATAGTCATAAAATTCTCCCAGACAGTATAAATCTCCATAATTCATTAAATCTATCTAAATAATATACCATATTTAAAAAGATTTTTTATATTTTATTCATATAAAATTAATTAAAACTACTATCGCACTGCTAACAAAACACACAGCACCATATATAATGTGCTGTTTTGGATTTAGATTCATCACGCCAGCAAACTCTCGCAAAAACGCTATGCCACGGTACGGAAACTGCGTGTAACCTCCTCGACCTTGCGCATTAACTCCTTGTTTTTTTGCAAGTAAAACACCACGAAAAACATGATACTCGCTTGTATAAAATGTGAATGAACTGTTAGTTAATTCAGCACTATTCCTCAAATTTTCATATGTATTTCTAGAACGGTCTTCCAATATTGTATTCTCATAAGGAACATTTAGTCTTTTTACAGCAAAGTTTCTCATAGCTTCTGCTTCAGAAATTAATTCATCTTTCCCTTGACCACCCGAAAAAATGATCGTTGGATACTCTGACATTTTGGTCGCATCTTTAACAGCTGCCTGAATACGATTACCAACAATTCGACCAACATACCGTCCATCAACTAACCCACCGCCTAAGACAACAATCGGACCGTGAATTGGTCGTTTAACCACCAATCCATACAAGATACTACTGATAATAAACTGTAAAAATTGCCAAAGAACGTACATTGACAACCATGGGATAACAACAAGAATGGGTTTTAAAGATATTGAGAACCCATCATTCAGAAGCCAAATGCCAATATCAGCAATAGCATACACAAGCAACACTAGTGGGAAAACTAACTGATGTAGGCTATGTTGCCATTTACGCCAACTTTGAAAACTGTGATAGGCTAGTGTAATCACCAAAAATAGACCCGCAATATTACCCCATTTAACGAACATCTTAGCTTCATTAATGATATGAACAACTGATATACTTGGAAACTGCATCACCTGCAGACCAATAAATAAAAAAATCATAATGATCAATACATAAAATCCTAGTCGTAAACTTGCTGGGCTGATCCTGATTTGATGCCAAAGTAGCCAAGAAAAAAGACTTATAGCTAAAGTTAAAATTGTTAGAATTGCTATCATAAGGCTATTGTAACACGTTGCTTTTACACACAGTTGTGTCGTCGCTTTTGGAGATATAAAAAGAGCGCTGAACGCTCTTAAAAAAATTTATTCTGTGATAAACTTATTTGCTGCGTCTTCTGGGACTCTGACTAAGTCTAAGTCAACAAGACGCTCTGCAATTTGTACTGTATTCCAAGCAGCACCTTTAAGCAGGTTATCTGAGACAACCCACATATGGAAGCTATCATCATTTTCCAAATCAGGACGCACACGGCCGACGAATGTTTCACGTTTCCCTTCGGCATTAATTGGCTGTGGGTACAACTGTTCCTTTGGATTATCTTCCAAAACAACACCTGGAGCCTCACTCAAAATTGCTTGAAGATCAGCAGCTGTCGCTCCTGATTCGGCATCCGTTTCAAAATAAACGGTCTCGCCATGACCAATAGGAACAGGTACACGGACCGCAGTCGCTGTTACTTTGACTGCTTTAGAATTTTTATCACCAAACATAATTTTTTTAGTCTCATGAATCATCTTCCATTCCTCATGAGTGTAACCGTCTTCTTCGAAAACATCTATTTGTGGTAGTAAATTATAAGCTAAGGGATAATGATGCTTAGCACTTTTAACCGGCAAAATCTCAGCATGCATCTCTTTACCGGCATTGTGGGCATCAGTTTCTGAAACTAGCTCTTGCCATGCAGATTGTCCCGCACCAGAAGCAGCTTGATAAGTTGAAACGATAACACGTGTCAAACCATACTTGGCTTTAATAGGTGCCAGAGCAACAACCATTTGAATCGTTGAACAGTTAGGGTTGGCAATAATTCCTTGGTGTTGTTTCAAATCTGCTTCATTAACTTCAGGAACAATTAACGGGACATCATCATTCATTCGCCATTGGCTTGAATTATCAACAACCACAGCGCCGCGTTTCACAGCTTCGGGTGCAAATCGAGCTGAAACTGAACCACCACCGCTAGCCAAAACTAAATCAACCCCATCAAAACTTTCTGGAGTTGCTTCCTCAACAACCACATCTGTACCCTTAAATTGCAGTGTTTTACCTGCTGAACGTGACGAAGCAAGCAATTTTATGTTCTTCACGGGAATTGTTGATTGCTCTAATTGTTCAATAAGTCGTGTGCCCACAGCACCTGTTGCGCCAAGGATGGCAACACTATATTCTCTAGTCATTATCTTCTCCTAATCTACTAAAATACGATGTATTCTATCTTGTAGTCCTGTTGTGATTTCCCACGGCGCCAAACCTGCAAACTGTGCAACGTCCTCTATCGTGTTCTCTAAGTCTCCATCTTGACCAATAAAGGTTACTGTTGTACCTTCTGGATATTCATGAGGCAAACGTATCATTAACTGATCCATTGCTACTTGGCCTACAATAGGAGCGTATTGACCGTCAATAATAACCCTAAACCCCATTAATTTGCGTAGCCAACCATCCCCATAACCAATAGGAACAGTGCCTATCCACTCGTTTTGAGTTGTCGTATATTTATGTGAATAACTAATGCCTTCACCAGCAGGTAAGCGTTTAACAAAATTAACCTCGCTGCGCAGGGCCATGACGGGCTTCAGGTTGCGCCCATCCGCCAGTTCACCACGAGAGGGTTCAATCCCATAAAGCACCGTTCCTACGCGGACAACTTCATGGGGAACCTCTTGTGCATGATACATTGCAGCACCCGAATTAGCAACATGATAATACTTTGGTTTTGGCAAGTCATCTGTCAATTGATGCCAGCGTGTTAATTGTTTTTGGAAGTACCGGGTATCTGATGAATCAGATTCGGCAAAGTGCGTCGATAGTCCAACATATTCAAACTTATCAGCATGATCCAAAACAAACTGTATTGCTTTCGCTAAAGTTTCACGATCTCTAAATCCAATTCTACCCATGCCAGTATCGATACCTAGTGTAACAGGTAATCGCTGTTCACCAGTTAACTGCTGTTCTGCTTTCTCCAGCCAGTCCAATGAAACAACAGTTGCCATGATATGCTGGACAGCCATTAGTTCAACATACTTTACCTGTGAAATACCTAAAATTAAAATTGGTGCGGTTATGCGCTCGTGTCGTAGTGCAATAGCTTCATCAAGAACAGCTACGCCTAAGCCATAAATACCTCCTGCCACAGCAGCTTGAGCCATAGGAATCAAACCAAATCCATAAGCATTCGACTTAACGGTCAAAAAAACCTTGTCCGCACCTGATACATTTTTAACGGTCATTATATTATGTTCAACAGCGCTCTTTGAAACTTCAAGACGTGTTGGACGTGTTATTGCCTCTACCATATGTTAGCCCATTCACAGATATCCATGAATGCATACCTCCTCTATTAAAAAATCCACAGCGCACAAGTAGCAGCCATGGATCCCAATTAATTGCAATCTATAACATAGCACCCCGCTTACGCGACAGTCCAACGATTTTTCACCGATTGGCCCAGCTACTTGGTGTCACAGCACCAATGCTTCGGCTACATCCCCTTTAACTTGTTTCATTGTGCCTGTAAGCACTCCGCAAGCGACTAATGTCAGCAGCAACCTCTATGATTCTTAAATTGTTATTATTGTATTCTAATTTTTTTTATTTGTCAAATTCAATATTTTTACGCTTGTTTGATTGATAAGACTGCTAAATCACCGTATAATAAGTTTAATAACTTATGAAATGATGGGAACTATGACGCGACTTGTTACAGCTACAGAAATGCAGCAAATAGATAATTACACGATTGAGACTATTGGTATGCCACAGGATGTATTAATTGAACGGGCCGCAATGGCAGTGCTTGATGTCATCGGTGCCGGTAGATTCGATTTAAGTCATGTATTGGTACTAGCTGGTCTTGGTAATAATGGTGCTGACGGCGTAGCAATTGCTCGTCTCTTGTACGCTCAAGGCGTAAATGTCTCATTACAATTTGTCGGAAACGTTAGCCGTGCGAAAGACAGTGTAAAACGGCAACTGGCAATCATTGAGAAGCATGGCTTAGTTCGTTCTGAAAAAAGTGATTTTAATGAGGCAACTTTAATTATTGATGCGATATTTGGGGTTGGATTGAACAACGTTCTACCTGAAGGCTTACAAAAAATGATTAAAGCGGCCAACCACATTGATAAACCTGTTATTGCTGTTGATGTTCCTACTGGTATTGATGCAACGACGGGAGAGATACGTGGAGCCGCTCTTAAAGCTCACACTACAGTCACTTTTGGCTTCACAAAGGTTGGCTTAACGCAACAAAATGGTTGTTATCTTTCTGGGAATGTTATTTTAAAAGATGTCGGAATGCTTGTTCCTGATGATTTTGAATTCAGTTTACAAGAGGCGCTACCTGTTGCATAAAATATAGTACTTCACAATATAAAAAAAACAGTTTATTAATGCTAACCAGGCATTAATAAACTGTTTTTTAGTCAATATGTGTAACTTCATCGCCAATCAACAATTTCTTCTCCTTCTTTGGCAAACAATAACAAATCAGCAATTGATGTACGTTTTAACCGTTTCTTAAAATCCTTTTCTGCCTCATAGACAATAGATAGAACTTCTTTTGTTCCTTCAGCAACAGCAGTTTTGGCAGGAAACACGCGATCTGCTAATTGGGTAGAATGAATAAAGCTATCTTCTCCTTCGATTGCCTCATAAACATCCAATAACGTAATATCATTGGTATGACGAGCCAATTTGAAGCCACCTTCCTTACTAGCAATCGCTTTTACTAAATTTGCAACAACTAATTTACGCATTGTTTTTTTTAAGTATGATTCAGAAACTTCTAAATGTTCACTTAAAACATGACTTTTAATAGGTAGGCTATCTTTTTGCAAAGCTAGCATAACCAAGACGACCAAACTTTGTTCAACTGCACTAGACATTTTCATTTATTTTTCCAACTTCATTTCTTTATGTACGCAGTCTGCCGACTGCTTTTAAATTAATGCTTAAAAGTTAACTGATTATGGTTTAATTTCATTTGGTACACAAACCATGTTAGTACCATTGATATCACCCCTAATGACAACAATACAGTTAAGTCTGATACAACACTGCCACCCATAGAAATTGTTTCGCGGAAGGCATGGACAGAGTAACTCATTGGCATCCATGGATGAATCGCCTCAAAAAAGCTGTTTGACAACTCAATAGGATAAGATCCCGCACTAGCACTCAGTTGTAATACCATCAAAACCAGCATAATCCCTGACCCTAGTTTACCAATTAGCACATTAAACAAGACAACAAACTGGTTGAACCCAAAGGATGCTGCTAAGGCTACAACAAATGTCATCGCTGGCCGCTGCGCTTCCATACCATCTACTAAGAAGAGTAAACCAGTCATAATCAATGCTTGTCCAATAAAAACTGGCGCATTAATTAACTGCTTATTAGCCCACCATGTGAAACCATTTTTTGGCTTTTTAGAAACCGTCATGAAATCAAATATGGTCGTAAATGTGATCATACCAACAAATAGCCCAACAGACATCATATATGGCGCCATTCCTGTTCCGTTGTTAGGAACCTTTGATAAATTAGATGATTTTTGTTTGACCGGCTGTGATAATGCTACCACATTTGATTTCTTATTGTGTATAGCTGACAATTTCACAGCACCATCAGCTAATTTATTCGCTAAAGTGGTTGCGCCAGTACCTGCCTGCTGCAAAGCCGCACTAGCTTGACTTTCACCAGTAAGTAACTGTGTCGTGCCATCATTTAATTGCGAAACACCACTATTAAGCGTATCGTTTTTGGCGGCTAACTGTCCAAGCCCTGTAGTTAATTGTGAAGATCCTTGCGCTAGTTGCTGAGCGCCTGGCACTGCTTGGTTAGCTATTCCTTGGCTGACAGTAGTTAAGCTATCATTTAGTGTTTTAATAGCTGTTTGCGCACCTTGGGTGGCAACAGATCCTTGTTGACCGAGTTTCTGTAATTCCGGAATTTGTGCCTGCAATGCTTGTAATTGTGGCAGCATAGCCTTTAATGTGGTCAATTGATTCTGAATTGTAGTGGCTGCTGTAGCACTTGATTGCACATTTTCACCTAAATCACTTAATGCCGCTTGATACTTAGTAGCAACAGTAGGATTTTCTTGTAAAAATTTTTGGAAATCAGCATCTTGAGCTAATGCTTTGAAAGCAGCCGCATCTTTCCCAGCACCAGTTAATCCAGCTGACAGCTTTTCGGACGCTTCGTTAAGCTTTGTTGAATCAACAGTTACCGTTGGTGATTCAACTTTACTTAGTTTTTGTAAGCCCTGTGTAAGTTGCGTCAATCCTGTATCAAGCTGTTTTAAATCAGCCGTGTTGGCACTTTGCTTTGTATTAATCTCGTCAGAAACCTTTTGGAGTTGTGTGGCAAGTTGTTGGGCACCTGAAGTTAACTGCTGGGCACCTGTATTAGCAGACGACACGCCATTTGTGTACTGTGACAAGCCCGTTGCCAACTGTGAAGTACCAGTTTGGAGCTGTGTTGTGCCATCTTGCAATTTTTTAGTACCATCTTGTAATTGTGATAATCCACTCCCAAGTTGTGTGGCTCCTTTAGAACCTGATTGAAAACCTTTTTTCGAAGAGGCTGTTGCGTTTAAAATTGTTTTATTATAAACACTTTGCAGTGATTTTGAAACATTCGCCTGTATTTTATCAGCTGCCGAAACCGTTAATTTTTCAGCAATGAATCCTTGCCCAGTATTATGCGCAACTTTAATCATAGGCTTGACTGGCTTAGCATTCAACAATGTACCTGAATTCTTCGTAAAGGACTTAGGTATCGTGATAGTCATGTAATACTTTCCAGATGCAAGTCCTTTTCCAGCTTTCTCAGCCGAAGTCTTAGTTAATTTTAATTGCTTGCTGTCAAGCAATTTTTTCGTTAAATCATCGCCTATATTCTGTGATTTCCCATTAATCTTTGCGGTCTTGTCTTGATTAACAATCGCAACCGGAAGATGATCCACTCTACCATAAGTATCCCAAAGTGACGACAAAAAAATGACTGCGTATAAACTCGGAATGAGTGTAATACCAACCAATAATAATGGTAACCCCCTAATTTTTCGAACACGGGTCCATTCTGAATTCTCAAAAAACTTCCTCATATTTCGCACTCTTTCGTGTATATTTTTTATCTATGGATATATTATAGACACGGAAATATGAAAATGCAACAATAGTTTTCATTTTTTTACATGTTACTTATGATACGGTGATCCTTGTTGAATCATAAAGGCACGATAAATTTGTTCAATTAGCACAAGACGCATTAATTGATGTGGTAAGGTCAGCAAACCAAAGCTCATCTTTAAGTTCGCCCTTTGCTTGATTTCCTTAGATAATCCAAGAGAACCACCAATAATAAAAGTAATGTCCGAATAGCCATTAACCGCAATCAATTCAAGTTTTTGAGAAAATTCCTCGGAAGGAAACTGTTTTCCTTCTATTGCTAGCACAATAACATAATCACGCGAACCAATTTTCGCCTGAATTCGCTCCCCTTCTTTAGCCATAATTTGATTATTCTGTACTTCACTAGCATTTTCCGGCGTCTTTTCATCAATCAACTCAACTACTTGAAATTTACAAAAGCGAGATAATCGTTTTGTATACTCCGCAATGCCTTCCTTTAAATACTTTTCCTTTAGTTTCCCGACCGTGATTAATTTAATATTCATTTCAAACCCACTCTTTACAATTTCTTAATATTTTTGACTGGTTATCTATACTTATTATATCCGATGTTATCCACACGAACAAAAAAAATATTTTTTTCTAAAAAAGCTTTTATACCAACTCTTTTAGCTGTTCGCTTTTTAAGTTATCCACTGTTTTTTTTAATTTCAAAAAAATGTGGATAACTTTATAAACGTTATTTTACTTTTATTTAGACAAATTATAGATATTTTCTCGCAAGTTATCCACAGTTATCCACAAAGTTATACACAATTGTGGATAAGCACACGCGTTCGACTGATGTTTAAAGTAAAATTCCTTTACATTGTTCGGAAAATATATACTAAATATGATTACATAAGTGTTCTTTCTTTAATCACTCCAATACACGAACATTACTGCTATCCGTCTAAAAACTACCTTTTTATTACTAAATATTGCCTAAAATTACCAATATTTATTATTTCTTATAAAAATAAATCACTTATCCACCAATTTAAACATCTTTTCCACATTTCCTGGTATTTAGTCCACAAATTGTCAACATTTTCAACTTGTTTTCAACATTTACAGAAAATACATATTCTTTAACAAAAGTCAAACAAGAGTAAAGAAAAAGCTAACATTTTTGTTAGCTTGCTAATTTCTGTGTTAATTTAACCTTGACTGTCTTCTTAGTATCCTGATGATAATAAGTCAATGTTATTGTGTCCCCAAGTGAATTCTTGTACAGTTCTTCTCGCAGATCCGCCTGTGAACTTACCTTCTTGCCATTAATGCCAACGATAACATCGTACTTCTTCAATCCAGCTTTATCTGCTGGGCCATTGTTGGTCAAACTCATTACTACAACACCACCAGTAACACTATCTGGAATTTTCAATGTTGATTTTTGCTCAGAAGCTGTCACTTCCGACAAATTAATCAAACTAATACCGATTGCTGGTCGTGTGACCTTACCATTTTTGACTAATTTGTTAACAATGTCAACGACTTGATCAGAAGGAATTGCAAAACCCATCCCCTCAACGCTCGTTCCCGAGGAAGACGTTGATAACTTCATGGAGTTAATACCAATAACTTGTCCTGCAAAATTAATTAATGGTCCCCCTGAATTACCAGGGTTAATAGCAGCATCCGTCTGAATAACCGTGGATCCACCATAATTTTGACCATTTTCAGATGTCGTCTCAACTAACCTTTTCTTGGCAGAAATGATACCTTGCGTCACTGACGAAGCATACTCGGATCCCAGCGGCGAACCAATTGCTAAGACATTTTCACCAACAGTTATTTTACTTGAATCACCAAATTGTGCAGTTGTCGTAACGTCTGTGCCGTCGATCTTCAGAACAGCTAAGTCAGTCATCGCATCTTTTCCGACCAGTGTAGCGGTCACTTTCTTCCCACTATGCAGCATAACTTGAATTTTAGCCGCTCCAGTGATGACGTGATTATTCGTTACAATAAATGCCGATCCATCCGTTTTTTTATAGATCACGCCAGAACCTTCTGACGATTCTTGATAACTACTTTGACTAGATTTAGTAAAGTTTAATACAGATACAACTGCATCTGATACCTTATTATAAGCAGATGTAGCGGTTGCATTCTTGGCAATCGTTTTTGTACTTGTTGCTGTCGTACTTACTTTTTGATTTTGATTTTGTAACAATTGTACACCTTGTTGCCCATACAAAATTGCTCCTCCACCAACAACACCAGCAATGACACCAGTTAACAACGTTTTTGTTAATGCTGATTGTACCATTAGTCACCTCTCAACTATATTTATCTTATTTTATCAATTTGAAGTTAAGCAAAAATTAAACTATTCTGATAAGTTATCACCCGTAAAAGCATTAATTTTCAAAAGCCCTGTGTTACCATTTGCGTGTGTTACAACAAATACCCACACCGGCAAATAAATGTCATAGCCATTAACCTTTACCGATGTATCATACGATAGAGCACCTTTTGATAATTTATCACCACTATTTAGCTCATTGAATTTATAAAGAGCGACAATTGCAGCTTCCTCTGTAATTGTCGCACGTTCATCACGCAATACTGTAACCTTAGTTATTTTGGTTTGTGTAAAATCAGTTACCTTACGGTCTTTATCTTTGTTAAAAATCATCAGCCCTTGTTTGGCGATGACCGGCAAATTATCAATATATTGAGAGTAGGTTACACGATTTTTCACATTAACTTTAGAAAGAATAGGATTATATCGATATCCCGCATTACGTGCTATCTTTGATGCCTCAACGTCATCCGCCGCAGCTTTCTTACCACTACTAGTATTCCCCCTACCCAGTTGCGATGTTTTATTGAAGGTTACGTAGAGTGTTTGATTATTAATATTTGCATTGAAGTTTGATAACTTATCAATCGTTGACATCAACCTATTTGATCGCTTACCAGCTAAATAACTAGCATAAGTAACCGAAGTACTAAAGTTAGATACTTTTATTTTTTGATTTTTAATCTCACTAATGATATTCGCATTTGCATCGGTCACTTTAATACTTAGTCTCTGATTACTGCGCCACCAAAAAAAGAGAAACACGTCCAAAAAGATGAATAACATCGTCATTAATATTTTTAGTCGTCTAAACTGCATAGAAACGTATTCCTCCTTTCATAATTTTCGGCGCCCCGAATCATACACATATTGGAAACTATTCTCGATTAGATAGAAACGTATCTACGCTCATCCAACCCGTTGGCGTTTCAATCATCCATGTAGGATTCATGTTGACCGAAACGTTATTTTCTTTATTAGCCAACCATTCATACCCTGGTGCAATAGAATAATATTCACTACTTTTGACCCCAGCTTGTTGTAATTTAGCCAAAACATCTGCTGCTTTTGGCAAAGTTACATCTTTTTGCGTATTAGGAACCGGCACACCTAACTCATTTAACGAATAGGTGCTTGTTAGATTACCATATTTATCTAACGTCATGTGAATAGCACCAGTCTTTGATTGGTAATAAACTGGTAGCCCTTCAACGAACGTCCGATAAGTGATATCCTTCCCATTATCACGGCTCTGGTAAAAGCGTGTATCAGAGAGATCTAATTGTAACAAATTAATTTGCGAAAAACCGACATTCAAGCGATTGTAATAGCTACGTTGTAATGTACCAGTCGTTCGATTATCTGTAAATGTCACTGTTTCTAAATCTGGATCATAAATAATTTGTTGATTACTATATTTATTAGTATAAGTTTTTTTATTGTTCTCAGTGGCCTGGGTTAACTGATTTGTAGTACCCAAAAGTGCTGATACATAAGTCGTTGGATCACGATGATTCACTAAATAAGAGTATACAGGCAATTTAAACTTTTTCGGGTAGTTCAACATTACATGCCCATTAACCGCTTTAAAGTTTACCGTTAAAGCTTTGGGCAACCGACTGGCTACCTTCCACGCCTCAATTGTATCAATTTTGCTAATCGTAACTGTTGTAATTGTTTTAGCCTGCGTATTAACAAAATATGCTTTTTTAGAATGGCTAAGTGGCACAACAACATAGTTAAAGTTAAAACTTTTATGCGTTGATACACGCTGAGAATAATAAGAATTAAAATATTCAATTGGCACAACGTCTGGATAGTGATACAAGGCTGTTTGCGTTTTATCCAGTAACTGACTAATTTGCTTATTAGTTGCTTTTCTTTGCGTAGGATTCGTCATTCTAGAATTTGCTAAATATTGATGAATACTTTTATATTGCGCATTCGTGGCGTGCATAACCATATGCTGTTTGCCACTTTTGTCATTCACAATATAGTTCGTAGGTCTAAACAATTCGGAAGCTGGTTGCGATTGTTGATCAGTTTGTGTAGGGGCCTCTTGACTGCCCGCCGAAATAAATATTAATGCGGTTAGCACAATAGAAACAATAATAGCAACCATCAATAAAATACTAATCACAATGCTTTGGACTAATCGGTTATTCTGCATCCCAATCGTCCTCCGGTTCTTCGTCAACATAAGCTAACGAAATATAGAAGGTAGAGCCCTTATTTTCAACCGAATCTACCCAAATACGACCATTAAACTTTTCAACCACTTCCTTAGAAATAGCTAATCCTAGCCCTGTTCCACCCTGTGCACGGGATCTTGATTTATCAACTCGGAAGAAACGATTAAATATATTATCCAAGTCTTTTCTTGGAATGCCTAGTCCTTGATCAGAGATACTTAAAATCGCACGTGTTTTTGTCTTAATCAGTCGAGCTGTTATAGTGCCACCGTCTGGTGAGTATTTCACCGCATTGTTCATGATATTATCTAATACCTGAGTAAACTTATCCGGATCAACTTCAACCCAAACATCTTCCTTGGTGAATTCACGCAAAATATTATAATTTTTAGTGATTGTATTTTCGTTTTTAGCGTCACTTTCCAAAATCATATCAAAACGATTCAAAACAAAGTTAAACAAACTGTTTAAATTAATAACTTCTAGTTTGACCTCCATTGTGCCTTGATCTAGACGCGATAGCTCCAACAAATCATTAATCATTCGAATCATACGCTGCGTTTCATCTTGAACAACGCCCAAAAAGTTTTGGGCCATTTCTGGGTCATCAATAGCGCCCTCTGCCAAAGCATCCACATAAGACCGAACTGAAGTCAAAGGTGTTCTTAATTCGTGCGAAACATTGGAAACAAACATACGTCTTTCAGAATCTATACGTTGTTGCTCGGTAATATCATGTAGGACCACAACTAATCCAGAAATAAAACCAGATTGGCGTTTAATCAAAGAAACATAAGTCTGGACTAACAGTTCTTTACTATCATCTGATAAATCTACTCTAAAATCATTTAGATTTTCCAATATATCACGTAATGTACGTTTGCCCTCTAAACGTAGGAGGCTAACAACATTTTGTCCAAGGGCTTCTTCCCGGTTAACCCCTACAAAATCTGCTGCAGCCTGATTAATAATGGTGACTTCGCCACGGCGATTAGCGGCTAAAACACCATCCGCCATATGCGTCAAAACCGAATCCAAACGATTACGCTCCGCATTGACTGTTTCTGTTGACTCTTCAATACGCGTAGACAAATCATTAACCGATAATGCCAATTGGCTTAATTCATCAGAACCATAAATGTGATTCACCATCGAGTAATCACCTTCAGCAATTTTAGTTGTCTGTTCACTGATTTGTTCAATTGGTCTTGTTAGAGTTCTTGCTAAAAATAGGGCCAGCGCCACACTGGCAACTAGTGCAATCAAGCCAGCAATAATAAAGAGTCGCATGACACTGTTAATATTCTTATATACTGGTAATAAACTGGCTTTTACAACAATAACACCGGAGACGTCTTTTAATCTCCCCGTAGTCACCCCTAGCGGCGTCGTCATGATTTCTTTACGCTCGCCGTTTTCATTGATCGTTCGAGTGGCAACATAGGACTGGTCCCCAGCAAGCGCCTTTTGTGCATTAATGTCGGTCGTTTTTTGGCTAATCGTTTGCTGTCCTGATACAGAAGTCGTTCCTCGAATTGTTCCAGTTTTATCAATAACTTGTACTTCTTCAATGTTGGTATTGTTTAATCCTGACAAAACGTCTTGGATTTCATGATTTCCTTCATCAGAGTTACTATTACGTAAAGCAGTGTTAATTGGATCAGTAACATATTTAGGTAAGGTGATCTGTTGTTGGAATGTCCTTAAGTTCTGACGTTCCATTTGGCGTACGAAAAAAGCACCCAAAAGTTCGAGTGCGATAATCATTAACAGCACAAAAACAAGTGTGATGCGAAAACGAATAGATTGGAAAAATTTAGTAATTGACGTCATCTTCATTATGCTCAATGGCGAGCATTCTTCCCCTCATTATGTACGCGTAAACTTAAATTTCATTCATTTATTCTTCTGATGGGCGTAAATAATATCCGACGCCACGGCGTGTTGCTAACCAATTAGGATGGCTAGGATTGTCTTCAATTTTCTCACGTAATCGTCGAACCGTAACATCTACTGTACGTACGTCACCAAAATAGTCATAGCCCCAAACTTGCTGTAACAAGTGTTCACGTGTCATCACCTGTCCAATATGTTGTGCTAAATAATATAATAATTCAAATTCACGATGCGTTAACTCAATATCAGCACCATCCTTTGAAACCATATAGGCTTGGGGATGGATTACTAAATCACCTAAGTGAATATCTTCAGTGCTATTAAAAGTCTCTTCAGAAGTTTGCGAAACAGACTTTCGACTGCGCAAATTAGCCTTAACTCGTGCAACCAATTCACGATTAGAAAATGGTTTAGTGACATAATCATCGGCACCCATTTCTAAACCAAGAACCTTATCAATTTCACTATCCTTAGCAGTCACCATGATGACAGGCACATCTGACTTAGAACGAATTTGACGCAAAACCTCGATACCATCAACTTCTGGTAACATTTGATCTAGTAAAACTAAATCAGGATTTTCATCATTATACATATCAAGTGCTTCTTGACCGTCCGCTGCAGTGACTACATCGTAGCCTTCTTTGGTTAGATTGAATTTAATAATATCAGAAATCGGTTTTTCATCGTCCACAACTAATACTTTACTCATGGCTGAACTCCTATCGTATATGTGTAGTTTCTTTTCATTATAACATTTTGGGTAAACGAAAAGAACAAGTAATAACTTGTTCTCATAAAAATACAATAATATTTGTTTAACGGGTACGGCGAGAAAAACGATTTTTAAACAATGAACTGATTGCTTCGTTTTTACTAATGCGACGAATAGCCTCACCAATTAGCTCCCCTACAGAAACAATTTCCAATTTCTCAAATTTCTTTTCTTCAGGCAAATTGATTGAGTCAGTTAAAATAACCTTAGTGAATACCGAGTTCTGTAAACGCTCAACAGCAGGACCAGAGAAAACAGCATGTGACGCCACCACATATACTTCTTTAGCACCATGTTGCATAACCAGTTCCGCTCCTTGCGTAATGGTGCCTGCAGTGTCAATCATATCATCAATCATGATGGCTATTTTGCCTTGAACATCACCAACGATGCTACCAACTTCAGCAACATTAGGTTTTGGACGACGCTTATCAATTACTGCAACAGGTGACTCTAATTCCAGCATGTTATTAAGATTGCGTGCGCGCGTCATTCCACCATGATCTGGTGAAACAACAACAGAGTTTTTCTTATCAGCAATGCCAGATTCAATCAAATAATCCGCTAACAACGGCGCCCCTTGTAAGTGATCCATTGGAATGTCAAAGAAACCTTGAATTTGTGCTGCATGAAGATCTAATGCTAGCACGCGTGTAGCTCCGGCTCTTTCCAACATATTAGCAACTAATTTGGCTGTGATCGGTTCACGCGAACGAGCCTTACGATCCTGACGTGCATAACCATAGTAAGGAAGGACAACATTAATTTGATTTGCACTCGCACGACGCAGTGCATCAATCATAATCAACAATTCCATTAAATTATCATTCACAGGTGCTGAAGTCGATTGAATAACAAAAACATTATCGCCACGAATACTTTCCTCAATGTTAATTTGCACTTCACCATCAGCAAAGCGCTTAACGGAAATACGGCTCAACGGAACACCAACCGAATCGGCAATTTTTTGCGCAAGTGGTTCGTTTGAGCTGAGTGAAAAAAGTTTCAATTTAGGTTCTGGCATGTCTAACTCCGAGTTTTTATAGGTAGCTATTGTAGTATTACTGTATTCATTTTACCAAAAAAAACATTTAAATACAGGTCTTATTACAAGTTTTAAATAAGATATTATGCTATGGCATTTGATAATGCTATCAATGCTGCATCATAATCCGGTTCATCAGAAATTTCTGGCACAATTTGCGAATAAAGGACCACGCCTGCGGCATCTATAATATAAATCGAACGTGTGTCAAAACCAGTGTCTGGTACGTATAACTTAGTTGCGTATCCAAATGATTCTTGCTCATCTGAAAGCATACGCATGTTGTGTACCCCTTCAGCTGCGCACCAATCACGTTGTTCTGCTACTGTATTTGTGGAGATAGTCACAAAATTAACATCTGTATATTGATCCACAGCTTGGTTAAATCGACGTGTCTGTAATGAACAAATATCTGTATTTAAATCCGGAACGACAGAAAGCAACGTCACTTTCCCTAATAGATCGGCCGTCTTAACTTTTTCATTGGTTTGATCCACTAATTTGAAATGCGGTACCTCATCACCAACTTTAAGGGGATCGCCTTCCAATGCAACTTTATTACCATTTAACAGAACATTCATCTTTTTTGCCTCCTTGGCTTATATATCGGAATATTTTATTTTCAATTAAGTAATCTACATCAATCATAACAGTAGCCGTGTCAAAACTAAAATACAACTGTCTTTTAAAGAACATATTCTTCTAGGGCTCGCGCTACACCGGAATCATTGTTTGTTGCTGTTTCGATGTCAGCTATCGTTTTAATTTTCTCAATTGCATTACCCATGGCAACACCTAATCCTGCGCGCTCAATCATTGAATAATCATTTTCTTGATCACCGATTGCCATTGTGTTTTTAATATCAACATTTAATGCTTTTGCTAGGGCTTCAAGTGCATTGCCTTTCGAAGCATCTTTGTTGATAAACTCTAGGTTATTAGCAGTTGACCGAATCACTGACATTTTGTCAGAAATACTTGTTGGCACATTCGCTTGTACGTTATCCAAATCATCAGATTCAGCGTTGGCAATACCTTTAATAATTTCAACTTCCTCGAGTTCATTGTCATTATCAACAACATATAACGGCAAATTTACAAGGGAATTTTCAAAACTAGCCCAACGATGAATTAAACGATTGGTCGTATAAGCCGCGAACTGATCCTCAGCTTGAATATACGTCTTTTGCTCACGCATAAAGGTATTCAGTTCTTTATACTCAGCCAAATCTAATGCGGCATGAAACAAAATTCGAGAGCCATCGGCGGTTTGCATTAAACCACCATTATGTGTAATAACATACTGTTCGCTTCCTACAATACCTAGCTCATCTAATATATTGCGAACACCAGGAAGTGGTCGACCGGTTGTAATAACAACTTTGACATCTTGTGCAAGTGCCTGTTGAATTGCAGATTTTACATCTAACGGAATTTGACGCTCATCGTTAATCAGTGTGCCATCAATATCGATAGACACAATTTTTATCTCTGACATGTTTTGACTCCATTTTTAGGGATACTATTATTATACCAAACAGCAGCGCATTCAAAACATTAATTTGTATATTATTAATTGCATTATAAACAACAAAAAATTGGTGACTAAACACCAATTTTTTTACAAATTATCATAATGATTAAAACATTCTTTTAAAATAAGCTTAGCTGTGCCTTCCCCCGTTGCTATCATCAAATCCTTATCATCTATATTGATTTGTGGTAACTGATATAGCATTTGTCCTCTATTATTTTTCATAGACAGCGGCACTGTTTCAGGTAGACCCGTAATTTTTTGGCTTTCTTCATTTAGAATCTGGTCAACCCATTTAGGAGCAACAACAACATCTAAGCTAGCTGGTTGCTGAATAATAGTTGATATCATACGTGATAACGATACATAGTTTACAACAACATCGGGATATATTTTAGCAATTTTTTCAGCAGTTAGTGCCCATATTTTTGATGTATAAAACGAATCAAAAGGAGTGACGATTGTGACCGTCTTTTTTCGGTTCATCGCCCGCTCAAACCCCGCCATGATAACCTGCTCAACTTCACGTTGTTCATACGTTATTGTGTCTTGTGCGAAATCATCGACCGAAATGTTACCATCCACGTGATCATCAGCCCTCTTAGCACTTTGTACAATTACAAAATCCGTATCCCTGATTATTTGATCCTTGAGTGGTGAAGCACCAACATTATTATCAGAAATTTGAACCGCTTTGAAAGCAAGTGTGATATTTAAATATCTTCTCAATGCCACAAGTGATTCTTGTACGCTTAGTAAACTATCCGTTCCTACCTCTTGATTAAGTGCGCCAACCAAAATGGCATCATAATTCTTCAATTCACGAAGCGTCTGGTTTGGTAACGGCTCATTAAATGAAAGTACTGCATTAACCCCAAAAGGAAGTTCCGTCACCTCGAATGCAATTGAATCATTTACAGTTGACTTAATAATGTCCAAAGCTCTGTCAATTACACTGCTAGATTCTTTATCGCCTTTTAATATTGCTAATTTATACGCCATAATTATTCCTATATATTCTCATTTTTTCGTTTTTTTGTTCTATAAACGTTGCATAATAAATACTTTTAGATTAAAATAACTATCAGGAGGACATTATTCATGTCAAAGAAAGTCGTTGCAACTACTAAAGCGCCGAAAGCGCTTGGTCCCTATTCACAAGCTATTCAAAATAACAACACGTTATATATTTCAGGACAAATCGGAATTAATCCTGAAACAGATGAATTTGCTGGATCTACGACAGCTGAACAAGCACATCAAATTTTTGAAAACATTGATAACATCTTACATGAAGCCGAATTTTCAAGAAATGATATCGTAAAAGCTGGTTTGTTTTTCGATGATATTGCTGATTTTGCCTTAGTTAATGAAATATACGAAAAATACTTTGAAACTACTTCTATTGAAGAGTTCCCAGCACGTTCAGCTATCCAAGTAGCCGCTTTACCTAAAAATGCTAAACTAGAAATTGAAATTACTGCGATGAAATAAAAACTTGATTTGAAATAAATCAAGTTTTTTTCTTTGTCTAGACGAGCATATTAAATAATACCGTGTTCTCTTGCAGGTTGATATATTTTGGAAAGAATGCCGCCAAGCGTTCTGTTAGGTCATCAACATTTGTTTCTGCACCTAATAAGACACCAACCATAACAGAACCCATCTCAGCATTTAATTTTTTTGTATACTCAAAGCGGGTAATATCATCATTTGGTCCCAAAACATTATTAACAAACTGGCGTAATGCTCCTGGACGTTGTGGAAATTCAACTAAATAGAATTGCTGGCGTCCTTTATACATCAACGCTTTCTGTTCCATTTCTTGCATGCGCCCAATATCATTATTCCCGCCCGAGATAACCAAAACTACAGCCTTTCCAGCGATATCATCAGCCATAAAATCCAGGCTAGCTATCGGCATTGCCCCAGCTGGCTCAGCTACAATTGCTTCATAAGTATATAAATCTAGAACTGACTGAGCCACTTTCCCTTCTGGAATACCTAGTAATTTGTCAACATACTGTTGTGCTTGATTATAGGTAAATTGGCTAACACAAGCAACAGCAGCTCCATCAACAAAATGATCAATATTTTCAACCTTTACCGGTTTTTTTTCCTTAAAAGCAGCTTGCATTGATCGCGCAGTTTGTGGCTCTACACCAACAACTTTTGTTTGTGGTGATATTTTTTTTGAATAGGTTGATAAACCACCAATCAAGCCACCGCCACCAACAGATGCAACTAAATAATCAACTGAAATATTTTGCTCCGCTGCATCTTCAAATATTTCTACCGCGACTGTCCCTTGCCCAGCCATAGTACGTCGATCATCAAAAGGAGCTACAAAAAACATATTGTGTTTCTCAGTATAGTCAAGGGCCGCACTTTGCGCCTCATCAAACGTATCTCCTACTAGAATAATTGTCACGTATTGACTACCAAAACGTTTAACAGCTTCAACTTTTTGATTCGGCGTAGTTACAGGCATAAAAATAGTTGCTTGTATTTTTAAATTATGACACGTATCAGCTACGCCTTGTGCATGGTTTCCAGCTGATGCAGCAACAACGCCATTATTTAACTTTTCTTTCTCTGCCTTAATGATATTGTAGTAGGCTCCACGGATTTTGAAAGAACGTACACGTTGCATGTCTTCTCTTTTAAGATAAATATCTGCTTTGTATTTTTTTGACAAGTAATCGTCATATACCAATGGCGTATGCGTTACTACTTTTGATAAGACTCGATGTGCTTCTTCTATTTCTTCAGCTGTTAGTTTTTCCACAGTTGTCATATAATTCATCTCCGATTACTAATTCATTTTATGTACGAAAAGCATTACCTTCAGAAAATGCTTTTCATGTTATTACTTTGCTGCTGAGAACTGTTCAGTATCTGCCGCTGTTGAATACTTATCAGCATCTGAAATCCATGGCATCATGGCACGAACTTTCTTACCAGTTTGCTCGTACAAACCACTCTTATACTCTGTACGCTTCTTTTCCAAATCTTTCAAACCAGAATTGTATTCAGCCAACCATTGCTTTGCATAGGTACCATCTTGGATATCTTTCAAAACATCACGCATTCCCTGCTTTGATTCCTCAGTAATGATACGTGGACCATTCAACATTTCACCGTATTCACAAGTGTTTGAGCAGTCATGTCTCATCTTTTCGAAACCACCTTCGAAAATCAAATCAACAATCATCTTCATTTCATGTGATGTTTCAAAATAAGCCAACTCTGGTGAGTAACCTGCTTCAACCAGTGTGTTAAATCCAGCTTCAATTAATTGTGTCAGGCCACCACAAAGAACAGCTTGTTCACCGAATAAGTCTTCAGTTGTTTCCTCTTCAAAACTTGTTTCCAAGATACCTGCGCGACCTGAACCAATACCCTTAGCATAAGCTTTGGCAACGTCAGCTGTGTCACCAGTAGGATCTTGTTGTACACCATACAAAGAAGGAATACCACCACCTTCAACGAATTGACGACGTTCAATGTTCCCTGGACCCTTAGGTGCAATAATCATGACATTGATGTCAGCATTTGGCTTAATCAAACCATACACAATGTTAAATCCATGAGAGAATCCAAGATATGAACCAGCTTTAATGTTAGGTTCCACTTCTTTTTCCCAAACAGAAGCTTGCAATTCATCTGGTGTTTCCATCATGATAATATCTGCTTGAGCCGTAGCTTCTGCTGCTGAATAAACTTCAAAGCCATCTTTTTTAGCGCTATCAAAAGACTTCCCTGGACGCAAGCCCATGATGACATCAAATCCTGAGTCTCGTAAGTTATTTGCTTGAGCATGTCCTTGTGCACCATAACCAATAACAGCAATCTTTTTGCCTTCTAATGGTGTTGTATCAATATCCTTGTCATAAAACATCTTTGTAGCCATAGTAAAATCCTCCATGATTTTAAATTCTTTTTGATTAATAATGGCAAAAACCATCATTTACTGCTAATACATCTAATTGTTTTAATAAATTGCGTCGAACTGTTGCCGTTTGTTTTTCGTCTTCAGATTCAAAAATAAATGAAATCGTGGAAATTTTTTGATCTTCATCAGGCGTGACCATCAACGACTTAATGTTCAAATTTAAGCGAGTTAGTACACTCGCAAATCTAACCAATAAACCCGGTCTATTATACACACGTGTTATAAATGTCTTATCCATTAAGCTTCCTCCTCAGTAATCATATCCCGATATGCTGCGCCAGCGTTAACCATTGGCAAAACTTTTACATCATCAGGAATGGTTACTTCAATAAGAATTGACTTATTTGAGTCAAAAGCTTCCTGCAACTCTTCAAACATACTATTCGGATTATCAATCCGAGCATAGTTAATATCATATGCTTGTGCTAGTTGATCAAATCGTGGTTGCGACTTGAAAACTGTATTAGACAGTCGACCGTCAAAAAACAATGTTTGCCATTGTCTAACCATGCCCAGTGAATGGTTATTAAACATAACAATTTTAATGTTTAAATTATTATCATTCAAAATAGCTAGTTCTTCCGATGTCATTTGGAACCCGCCATCACCGACAAAGAGCACAACTTCTTTCTCTCGCCGAGCAAATTTGGCCCCAATAGCTGCAGGTAGGCCATACCCCATTGTTCCTAAACCACCAGAAGTTATCATTTGGTAATTATGCTTGAATGGATAAAATTGTGCTGCCCACATCTGATGTTGTCCAACATCTGTTACTACTATCGCATTTCCCTCGGTAACTTCACCAACGGCTTGAATTACTTCTTGAGGCATGATAGCAGTTTTCAACTTATGATAGTGAAAAGTTGATTCACCTTTATCGTGCCGGTTCAGATTTTGCCATGCTGATGTATCAGTCATCGTTATGTTCTTCAATTCAGAAAGAATAGCATTGAAAGCATCATCAGCACTAGCGTGAATTGCATAAGTTGTCGACAATACTTTTTCTAACTCTGTTGCATCAATATCAACATGGGCAATTATTGCATTTTTTCCAAAATCGTCTACATTTGTCACAACACGATCATCAAACCTTGAACCAATATTCAAAATAAAATCCGCTTGATCGATTGCTGTGTTAGCTGTAACAGACCCATGCATACCAACCATTCCCAGGAACAGTTGATCATCAGAATCAACAGCACCCAACCCTAATAATGTCGACACAACTGGTATATGATAACGATGCATTAATGTTCGTAATAATTCTTGTGCATTTGATTTCAAAACCCCTGCCCCAGCAATAATAAGTGGCTGACGAGCTTTAGACAAAGCTGCTACTAATTGGCGTACCTTAACAGTATCAACAACAGGTTTAGTATTATCAATTTGGTGGAAGAATGTACTAGCATGATTATTTTCATCATTTTTCGCCAACATAACACTTTTCGGCAAATCAATTAGCACCGGTCCAGGTCTACCAGAGACTGCGACCTTAAATGCTTCTTCAACAATTAATGGTAATTCGCTAATTGTTCTAACTTGATAGCTCATCTTAGTTACAGAACTTGTTATAGACAAAATATCTAACTCTTGAAAGGCATCTGAACCAATAGCTGCTGAACCGACTTGACCAGATATAACCACTAATGGAACTGAATCGCAAAAGGCATCTGCAATTCCAGTAACTGTATTTGTTGCCCCTGGTCCTGAAGTGACTAGCACAACACCTGGTTTCCCTGTAGCCTTTGCATAGCCTTCTGCAGCATGCGAAGCTGCCTGTTCGTGACGAACAAGTATATGTTTGATACTCGATTCATATAGCGCATCATATAGTGGTATAACTGCCCCGCCAGGATAACCAAAGAGACTGTCAACACCTGCTTTCTCTAAAGAATCTAGTAGTATCTCTGCACCATTCTTACTTTCGGTTAATACTACATTTTTCATAGCTTACTCCCTTCTTAAAATTATCAGCCACCTTGAAAATTAGTAAAATTAGATTTTGATTAACAAAGCAACAAGTGTATTGTGACAAATCGAATTAGTGATGTCAACTTGATAAATATAAAAAAGACTAAAAAAGTTCAATACAAAGCTCTATAATCTTTGATATATCAGTGTTTGAAAATATAATATATAACTTTGGAATATTTCAAGGTATATAATAACGGAATATTTCAGTCAATTGAGACAGTTAATGATTTATAAAAATGATATTCTAAATGTATTGTTTCATTTTTTTTTAATCTAAAGGAGAACAATTATATGGCAGAAGATGCAGTATTATCAATGGAAAACGTTTCATTTGAAAGAGAAAAAATGATATTACAAAATATCAATTGGACTCTTAAAAAAGGCGAAAATTGGGTATTGATGGGTTTGAACGGTGCCGGTAAAACAACATTATTGTCATTGCTTTATGGTGATTATTGGGCTACTACTGGCAAGATAAACGTTCTCGGAGAAACATTTGGAAAAACTAACGTCCTAGAACTAAAAAAAAGGATCGGCTTAATTTCTACGGCTATTCAATCACAATTCCCAGAACAACATTTAGCGCAATATATTGTTTTAAGTGGAAAGTTTGGTACGATTGGTATTCATAACGATTTTGAACAAAGTGATTTGAACGAAGCAATTAACTTACTAAAAAAATTAGGTGGATCTGAGCTAATAAATAAACAATACCGAGTTTTATCACAAGGCCAACGTCAATTAGTTTTAATTGCAAGAGCTCTCCTGGGTAAACCTGAGTTACTTATACTTGACGAACCCTGCAATGGTCTAGATTTATTTGCTCGTGAATCATTATTAGTGCAAATTAATAAACTTGCACAACTACCCAATCATCCAACATTATTATTTGTTTCACACTACACTGAAGAAATCTTACCAATTTTTCAAAATGTAATGCTACTCAAGCATGGGCACATTTTTGCACAGGGAACTCGTAGTGAGATATTGACTGAGTCACTACTCTCAAAGTTTTATCCTGAACCAATTAAAATCATACCCATATCAAATCAGAGAATTGCTGTATATCCAGCTAATTTATGAAAATAAAATGTGAACTTGACTTGAAATTATATATATGTTTTAATTAAGTCAAATAAACGTACGGAGAAAATGCTATGAATAAAACCATGTCAGTAACTAATCAACTCATTCTCAGCGTCATCGTCATTATTACTTAATGACAATGAGCTGATATTTATTCTGCTCATTTGTCATTTCAGACTATGAGCAGCTGATATGGTGATTTTTAAAGCCCCTGATTAGCTAGCTAATCAGGGGCTTTTGTCATTTATTTATTAAAATGAAATATTTTCTGCAAACTGCCTAATTTTTTGAGAAATAAAGTTCATACATAACTTTGTGCGGCCAATTTTACTTGGTTTTATTTGTTGCACCGTTATTTTTCACAATAAAAAACCAACTATTAAAATAATAGTCGGTTTTTTCAAAATAATCTATAATTACTTAAGTGGTGACCAGTTCCAGTCAGTGAATTCTTCGATATCACGACCTTCATTACGAGTAACTTCGAAATGCTTTGCCAATGTATCATCCATCTTAGCGATAAATGTATCAGCAGCAGCTTGGTCAATCTTACCATTTGCAGACAAGATTTCAGCAGCTTCCTTAGCTTGATGGAAGCGATCCAAGTGTGAATATACACGCATGTCATATGTCGTTGTGATGTCACCATCTTCACGATATCCATGAACATATACATCACCAGTGAACTTACGTTCGAAGAAGAATGATTCAATCAAGTTTTCATAAGCATGGAAACCAAAGATAACTGGTGTATCAGCTTGGAAATACTTGTTAAATTCTTCAGATGACAATTCACGTTCGTCATTCATGTTAGGTTCTGACTTCTTTTGCAAACGTAGCAATTCAACAACGTTAACATAACGGAACTTAACTTCTGGGAATGCTTGGTTAATCAACCACAATGCAGCCAATGTTTCAATTGTTGGTTCTGTACCAGCAGATGCAAATGTAATATCAACATCACCAGAAGGTGCAGTAGAAGCCCAATCAATGATCTTCAAACCTTCGTTAGCCAATACTTCAGCTTCTTCAACTGTAAACCATTGTTGACGTGGTTGCTTAGAAGCAATCAACAAGTTAACTTTATGACGTTCTGAGAAGGCACGTTCTTGAACAGCCAACAATGAGTTACCATCAGCTGGCAAGTATTCGCGAATGAAGTTTGACTTCTTTTCAGCCAAGTGAGTCAACATACCTGGATCTTGGTGAGTATATCCATTGTGATCTTGTTGGAAAGCAGTTGAAGTTGCAATCAAGTTCAATGATGGATAGTCATTACGCCATGCTTGTTCTGAAGCGTGACGCAACCACTTGAAGTGTTGTGTAACCATTGTATCGACAACACGCAGGAATGATTCGTATGATGCGAAGATTCCAACACGACCAGTCAAAGTATATCCTTCAAGCCAACCTTCAGCTTGGTGTTCTGACAATTGTGAATCAATAATACGACCTGAATGGCTAAGCAATTGATCTTGTGGTTCCTTGATTTCTTCCATCCATTGGCGTGGTGTAACATTGAACAATCCCCACAAACGGTTTGACATTGTTTCATCAGGACCAAAGAAGCGGAAACGAGTTGGGTTCAATTCTGAAACGGCACCCAAGTAGTTTGACAATGTTGCCATGTCCATGTTGCGCTTGCTATCGGCGAATTCTTTACCACGTGTATCATCATTGATATCATTGGCAAATTCTCTCCAGTTAGGCAACTTCAAGTCTGAACGATCAGCACCACCATTAGTGATAGGGTTAGCTGACATACGCTTGTCACCCTTTGGAGCAATAGCTTTCAACTCATCTTTCAGAGTTCCATCAGCATTGAACAGTTCTTCAGGCTTGTATGAATTCATCCAAGCTTCGAATTCTGGCAATGTTGCCAAATCGTGTTGTTCAAGAGGCAATGGCACTTGGTGGGCACGGAATGAGTTTTCAATAGGATTGTTACTTGCATCGTGCGTTGGTCCACCCCAACCCTTAGGCAAGCGAGCGATAATTACTGGCCATGCAGGGATTGTACCATCTTGATACTTACCATTTTCACGAGCATCCTTTTGGATAGCTTGAATGTCTTCAATAGCTTGATCCAAAATGTTTGCTGCTAATTGGTGATAAGTTGCGTAGTCATGAATATCATCATTTTCAATGAAGCGTGGTGAGTAACCCAATCCTTCAAAGAACTTTGTGATTTCTTCATCACTCATACGTGAGAAGATAGTTGGGTTTGAAATCTTGAATCCGTTCAAATCCAAGACAGGCAAAACGGCACCATCATTCTTTGCATTCAAGAACTTGATTGAATGCCATGAAGCCATTGATGGACCTGTTTCAGCTTCACCATCACCAACAACTGCGAAAGCAACTTGGTCAGGATTATCCAAAACGGCACCAAAAGCATGACTCAATGAATAACCTAATTCACCACCTTCGTGTAATGAACCTGGTGTTTGAGCTGTCATGTGTGATCCAATTCCGCCAGGGAATGAGAAACGCTTAAACAAGTGGCTCATACCCTTGATATCTTGAGTAATTTCAGGATAATCTTCAGTATATGCGCCGTCCAAGTATGCGTTAGTAACCATAACTTGACCACCGTGACCAGGACCACCAACATAAAACATGTTCAAACCATACTTGTTAATCAAACGATTAGCGTGTGCATACAAGAAAGTTTGACCTGAGATTGTACCCCAGTGTCCAATTGGCTTAACTTTTACGTCTTCAGCCTCGATAGGTGTATTAGTAACTGAGAACAATGGGTTGCTCTTCAAGAAGATCATCCCCGCTGACAAATAGTTAGTTGCACGCCACCACTTATCAACAAGTTCCAAGTACTCTTTTGAATCAAAATCTGCCATGAGATTAAGTACTCCTTATTTTTTGCAAGAATAATAAACACCGTAAACCACGAACTTCTTCCGTTATTTACTCCTATAGTATAACCGATTATACTTTTTTCTTCAAGAGAAAAGGTTCAATTGGGTCAGGTTTTTAAAAAATATGGTTGGTTTTTAATTATAATTGGAACGTACCAATTGCATGTTGCTTTGTTCTCTACATAAAAAAACAAATCTTACACACTAGATTTGTTTTTTATTGCGTTTATATATTAATCTTCTATTGTTGTAAGTTTATTCGGAATCTAAACTCACAAAAGCATTATAGCGAAGGTACTTATAATGTAAGCGCATCGTCGAAAATTCCAAAGGCGTACCATCATCCATGAAAAAAATTCCTTCCATAATGCCGACAGGTTCAGTAGCTTTCAATTCAAGCAATTTCTGATCCTCAGTATTAGAAGGCTCCGCCATAATTGTCATAAATGATTTCGTAACTGTGCGATGCTTGTTTTTTTCAATGTATTCGTAGACTGACCCAGAAACTATACTTCTGTTTAGTCCTGGCAATACATTAATAGGTACATAGCCACGTTCAATCATAAATGGCACCCCTTCCAAACGGCGCAACCGCTTAATCTCATATACAAAATCACCATCATTAAGAAAAAGCGCTTGCTGCTGTTCTGGTGTTGCTGGAATCACTTGGAAATCAAGCAATTCGATACTTGGTGCTTGTCCGTCAACACGAAATGAATCGGACACACCCAGGTTGGATCCTTCATGTTGAAAAATTGCATGATTTTTAAGATATAACGGGTTAACAAAAGTACCACTACCACGCTTTTTAAAAATAACACCCTGTTGAACTAACACATTTAGTGCACGTTTAATTGAAGAACGTGAAACACCATATTGCTCGGCTAATGAACGTTCATCTGGTAATTTTAAGTTGGGAAATTCACCTTGGTAAATTTTCTGTTTTAGATCCGCTTGTACGGTCACATAAATAGCTTCTGACATAATGTTATTTAGTATAACACACATTGGTCTGACCAGTCACTGTATTGGTAGACCCAATTTGTGATAAAATAGTGTTATGAGTAAAAAGAAAATGAAAAAAACATTACCCGAACAAGTAATGGACAAACACAATGTTAACTATGAACCGCTTAACCTTAATATATTAGATAAAACGCCAGACGAGCGCGATGCTATTCTAGAAACGTTTCACGTGAAACATGACGATATCTATAAGACATTGGCAGCACATGGTGATAAGACAGGTCCAATTGTTGCTGTTTTACCAATTACAAAACACTTATCGCTCAAAAAATTGGCGGCAGTGTCCGGCAATAAAAAGGTAGCCATGATACCACTCAAGGATTTACAAAAAACTACTGGCTATATTCATGGCGCAAATAATCCTGTGGGTATTTGGCAAAATAAACATTTTCCAATTTATTTTGATCTTACTGCAGCTAAACTGCCTTATATTCTTGTTAGTGGTGGCGAGCTCAGTCGTTCGGATAAAGTTAACCCACAAGAAGTTGTCAACTTAATTCATTCTGAGTTTGCGGATTTACTAGAACATGATTGATTTTTTGTCATTATTAGCACACAATATCGCCTACTTTTTGATTTTACCGGTGCTAGTTGCTTGGTTTATTAGTTTCCTTTCTGGAATGCTGACAAAATGGTTAACAACACATACATCTTACACAACCACCGCTGTTTTAAGTTTTTTTGGTGTTGTAACGCATGAAATTAGCCATCTAATTATCGCCGTGATTTTCAGACATCATGTTATTGGATTTCGTTTGTGGCAAATTAGTGATGATCATGTATTAGGATATGTTAACCGAGAGTACAATCCCCATAGTTTTTATCAAAAACTAGGTAATACATTTATCAGCGTGGCGCCTGTAATTGGTATTTCAAGTGTTATTTGGCTCTTAATAGAATTTGTATGGACACCTGATTCATATATTAAAAATCTAATTGTTGCAGTGATTATTGGTAGCTTATTACTTGGATTTAATTTATCAGCCACTGATTGGCGCAACTTTGGACGCGGCGTTCCACTATATATAATTGTCATTTTAGTCGTCACAATATTACAATACACACTTTAAAATCCTTAGTATGCCATTCTGACATACTAAGGATTTTTTTACTCATTCAATAAATTTCTTTCTGTCTAATACTGGTGCAATTACCTTATGATCAGTTTTAGTCATCGCTTTAATATATTTAATAAACGTATCCGTATCTGTTCCCACTGCTCCAATTATCTTAGTATCTTTAAACGCGTAAAAATTATCGCCTGCTCCATGCAAAAAGTCATTAATTACGACACGATAAGTTTGATTATCAGAAACTAGTTGACCTTTACTATCATGTATCTCTTTAACAATATAGAGCTGATTCTCATTATTATTTTTTTCATAAGTGTAGGTTAACCCAGCTATTTGTAGGTAGTATTGCTGATTCTCATCATATTGTTCATTCAATGCCTGTCGAATTTGTTCACCCGTCATTTCAACTACTTGTAACACATTTCCAAATGGTTGGACAGCTAATGCCGCACCCCAAGTAATCGTTTTATTGGATTTTACAACTAAGTCAGACCGCACACCACCGGTGTTGGTAAAAGCAAAATCCGGTTTCAAGTTAGCTTTCTGAGCACCGTACAATTGTGCATCAGCGACTAATTCACCTGCTTCATTCTCCATAGTTGAACTATTATGCAATCGCCCAGTGATGGTTTCTGCTTTTCCTGCATAGCCAATAACATTGTTCACTTTACTTTTCACAAGTTTATCAGCTTCATTCACAATTGATGTTACTTTTTTGTCAGCTTTAGTTTCAGCATCATCTTTTTGTGACAATACTGGATAAACATGTGTCAACACTTTTGTAAATTTACCTGTCTTAGAACTGATATAACTCCAGCTATTATCATATGCTTTTCCTGTATACACAGCCTGTACCACATGCGTGCGACCAACCCGTGCATTTGCATACTGATGAGAATGCGTAGCCATATATAAACCAACATTATTATTAGGATCTATTTTATTGACCTTTTGCAAGATGTCTACTGTAGGACCACTAGTTGTGTTGTCTTTACTTCGAACACCAGTATGGCCAACTACAACTACAGCTTTAACACCCTTGCTGCGTAAAATTTTGTCATATTTTGCAATAGTGTTCGCTTCATCGAGTATTTGATAATCTTTATAGTTTTTATAAAGAGTCAAACTTGGTAGCGTGGAAGTCTCTAAACCAATAATACCAACTTTGGCTGTTCTATTATTTTGCTTTACTGTTTTAATCACATAAGGTTTATACCCATAGGGTATTTTATGATCTTTCTTGTTGACAACATTGGCAACTACCATTTTAATTCCTGAAGAACGGTGTGCATAATTTTTAACTAAAGAATCTGCACTATTACTTGGTTTTTCGCCAGTTAATATACGATTAAATTCTGGCAAGCCTTGATCAAATTCGTGATTACCTAACGTGCCAATCTCAAATTTCATAGCTTTTAAAACATGCATTGTTGACTCATGAGCCAACAATGATGAATTAGCTGGTGCGGCACCCACCATGTCTCCTGCTTCAATACGTAAACTGTTAGTAGATTTCGTTACCTTTTTAAATTGTGATTCTGCTTGATTTAAGTACGATGCCAAGCGACCAACAGTTCCCGCATCTTCGTATGTTTTTGTCCCAATTTCCACAGTGCCCGTAGTCTCCAATCCACCATGCAAATCATTAATTCCTAAAAACTGAACAGCAATGTCTTGACTATTACTCTGATCTCTCTTTTGGTAATCTGGTTCAAGACTAGGCTTGCTGTAACTGTCAGTATTATTCGTAACTTGAACATCTGCGTAAATTACTGGACCACTTGTTAACATTAACCCACAAAAACGAACGGTATTAAACCGAATAATAATTTTAATCTCATATCATCTTCTCCCCTATAAGTGGTTTTAGTATATCATTTCACATAATATACGCCCAATTATAATTCGGTTAAAAAGAAACGATTATTATTAAAACCAATAAATAGTTCGTAATTCATAACATAATAGCATTTACTTGTTTCTCTGAGAATTAGGCACTTTAAGCAAAATAAACATCAAAGAAAATACTGTCTAAAATAAATTTACACTCACTATTTTTTAACAAATTGTTTATTTAAACAATTACTATTCTGTCCAAAAAATTGATAAACGTTATACTTTTAATAAATATTTTTAAATTTTTGAATAAATTGTTCGGATTACAATAAAAAAGCTTCATAAATACTATGAAGCTTTTTCGTATAATTATTACTAATTTAATCTTTCATCACCAACCTGGGCTGATATCCGGAGCGCCAGCATTCATATCATCCCGATATAGCGGTGCCATAGCATTAAACTTGAATGTCGGTTTATTAAACATCAAGGTAGCTGTACCACGAGCGCCAGCTCGGTTTTTTTCAAATATAATTTCAATCGGCACCGCTTCTTGTTCTTCACGCGGATCCCCGTCACCATCTTCAGAATCGCCACGTGAATAATCATCTCGATACAAAAATGCGACAACATCAGCATCTTGTTCAATCGAACCCGAATCACGTAAGTCTGACAAAACTGGGCGCTTGTCAGTACGCTGCTCCACACCTCGACTCAATTGTGCTAGTGCAATAATTGGGGTATTCAACTCTTTTGCCATTTTTTTAATCGCTCGGGAAACTTCAGAAACAGCTTGTTGTCGGCTTTCGGAGTTATTGGACTCGATTAGCCCTAAATAATCAATTACGACCATACCGATTGGATGCGGATTTTGAATGCGCTCTTCTTGAGTCATGTCACTTAACAAATCACGTTCTAGTTGATGTAGCTTGGCACTGATCTGGTTAATTTTAATCCCAGCAGTATCATCCATGTAAATTTTCATTTGTGCCAATGATTGCATAGCAAGCGTTAACGCTTGCCAATCTTCTTGAGTCATCTGCCCAGTTGTTAAATGATTAGAATCAATTGATCCCTCACCCGCAAGCAATCGGCCAACAATATCTGTCGCACTCATTTCCATTTCAAAAATAACAACAGGCACTTTTTCATTTTTGGCTACATTACGGGCAATGTTCAACACGAAGGCCGTTTTACCAACGGCTGGTCGAGCACCAAAAACAATCATCTGATCATTTCGAAAGCCGTGTGTAATTTTGTCCATTTCAGGATATCCTGTTGATAAACCAACAACATCGCTATCATTTTTAACCGCTTCGTCTAGATTGGCTTGATACTCCTGCAGTACATCTTTGATTTTCCTAAAGTTTTCATCGCCACGATTTTCAGCAATAGTATCAATACTACGTGATAATTGCGCTAATAAATCTTCACTTGGCTCTGCAGCATCGTAGGCCAATGACATTGTTCTCGTTAACGTATCAATCATTTTTCGTAAAACTGATTTTTCTCGAACGATATTGGCATAGTGCTTCAAGTTAGCCGATGAAGCTGTTGACTCTGATATTTCTGCCAGATAAGCCATGCCACCAACATTTTCAAGTTGATGCATACTATTCAGTTTATCTTGCACTGTCAGCATATCAATTGGACGGTTTTCATCCACTAATGCCTGCATGGCTTTAAAAATAGTTTGGTTCGCTAACTTATTAAAATCCTCAGGTACCAAGATTGCACTGGCTTCAACCATCGCATTTTCTGACTTAATAGCAAAAAAGATGGATCCGAGAACTGCGCGTTCAGCATCACCATCTTGCGGCACTTGCCGATATTCATTTGATACCGGATTATCCATATTAACCCTCGCTTACATGGACACGCAATTGCGCTGTCACTTCTCGGTGTAATTTAACTGGTACATCTGTGTAACCAAGTGCATGTATTGGTTGATTGAGTTCCATCTTTCGCTTATCAATTTTGATTTGATATTGTTTTTCTAAGGCAGCCGCAATTTGTTTTGTTGAAACAGCACCGAATAGACGTCCATCTGTTCCTGATTTGCCAGTTAGCTCAACAACTGTCTTCTCGTTAGCGAAAAAATCTGCTAATTTTTTCGCTTCAGCTAGCTCTTCGGCTGCCGCTTTTTCTTCAGCCTTTTGACGTCCCTTAACAGCGCCCAAGTTTTTGCCTGTGGCTGGCTCTGCTTTTTTATTTTTAATTAGAAAATTATTGGCATACCCATCAGGTACTTCCTTAATTTCTCCTTTTTTCCCGCGGCCTTTAACGTCTTCTAAAAATACTACTTTCATTTTTTAATCCCCTATGTCATTAATCTTCTGCTTGTTCTTCAATTACATCTAATAATTGTTGTTTGGCTTCTTTGGTTGTTACATCAGAAATCTGAGTGGCAGCATTTGATAAATGACCACCTCCGCCAAGCGCTTCCATGGTTCGTTGCACATTACGCTCACCAGTTGATCGAGCTGAAATACCAACTCGTCCATCTTGTCGTTTGGTAATTACAAATGACGCATAAACACCACTAATTTGCAGCAATTCATCTGCAGCTTGTGCGGTAAGCAAACCAGAATAAATATCTTGATTTTCACCCACAGCGATAGCATTACCTTCGTGGATTTCTGCTAAGTTAACCAAATGGCTTCTTGATTTGAAATCCGAGAATTTCTCTTTCATAAATGATTGAATTAAGTTACTATCGGCTCCGTTAGCACGTAAATAACTTGCAGCATCAAATGTACGTGAACCTGTACGCAAAGTAAAGTTTTTAGTATCAATTTGTATGCCACCTAACATGGCAGTCGATTCTAATTTAGTAATTGGTGCATGCGATTGATCTTGATATTGAAGCAACTCAACAACTAATTCAGATGTTGAAGATGCATAAGGTTCAATATAAGACATGAGTGGTTTTTCATCCAAACCTTGTTCTGCCAAACGATGATGATCAATTACCACTACACGGTTGGCTAACCTCTCGAGTAGCTGCGGTGCGCCAGAAATACTTGCTTTGGCATGATCAACTAATACTAATAACGTATTATCACGTACTAGTTTCAATGCTCGCGCTTCATCTACGATAGAATCATCAATATTTGATCCTGGTGCCACAAATTCTGCTGGCTTTTTGCGAAGTTCAGCTAATAGTAGCTGGATATCGCTGTACACATGTTTTTCGTCCAACACAAGAAAAGCCGGTTTATTTTTTGTTTGGGCCATACGCCAGACACCTAATCCAGAGCCAACAGCATCTAGATCCGGCATCGCATGTCCGACAATCATAATATTATCAGCCTGCTCCATTAGTTCAGCAATAGTTTGTGATACCATACGAGCACGGACACGGGTACGTTTTTCCATCGGATTGCTTGCACCACCATAAAAACGTGCCGCTGCCTGTTCAGATTTCACAACCACCTGATCACCACCACGACCCAAGGCCAAATCTAAGTTCGTCTGGGCCATTTTAGCAAGCTTATTAATATCTGTGTCATCATATGCTATTCCGACCGACAATGTCACAGGTGAGTTCTGTTGTGCCGTTGCTTCTCGAATGTCCTTTAAAACACTGAACTTATCTTCCTCAGCTTCTTTAAGAGCTGACTGATAACCAAACATGACATAATGAAGTGTATTCAAACGACGGATATAAATGTGATGTTCGAGCGCCCAATCAGACAGTGCGCGGGTCACGTATGTCCGTAAAGTAGACGTTTCGGACTCGCTCATACCATCAGTGACTTCCTCGTAGTTATCAACCGATATCAACCCACTGAACAACTGATGATCTTCATACTTTTTAGTAATCGCGGCATACTCACTGATATCCATCAAATAAATGACCCGTAAGTTTTGTTGAACAAATAATGAAAACTGCCTACCCTGCCAGGTGATTGTATTTGTCTCGGAAGCATCGGCATAATTATCAATCTCTAGAGCCAATTTATTATCCAACTCCGACAATTCTAATCCAAGCACATCTCTTTTGTCTAGATATGCTTGCATATATGGATTAATCCAATCAATTTTTTTATCTTGATTAAGCAGAATAATGCCAATCGGCATTCGAATTAAAGCTTCTTGTTCACTACGTGCAATGCGATACCCTAATCCAGACAAGTACTCTTGTGCATCTTCACTAACCTCTTTGAAAGCTTGTGCACTAAATACTAATCCAATAATAACTATTGCTAACCAAATGAGTCCAAATGTTATATTAAAAAGCATAGCAAAAATAACACTCATTACACTTGATACAAGTAACAAAAATGCTACAGTGCTTAGTTTAGTGTTTTGAAAGAATATCGGTAAATTTTTAAAACTTAAAAATCGTTTCACGTGCTACTTCCTTCTGATTATCATATCTTCTATTTTACCACAGGGTGTCATGATTAATATGAGAATACTTTAGACAAGCCATAACATGTGGTGCATTAGATACAGCTACATCCCAAATTCATACGAAATATACAAAAAAGCCTGAGGCAAACCGCCTCAGGCTTTTAGAAATTAATCTTCCGTAACGAATGGCAACAAAGCCATGATACGTGCACGCTTGATAGCAGTAGTTACCTTGCGTTGGTTTTTTGCAGAAGTACCAGTCACACGACGTGGCAAAATCTTACCACGTTCTGAGATGAAACGTTCTAATAATTCAGTGTTCTTATAGTCAATGTATTCGATGTGGTTAGCAGCGATAAAATCAACCTTACGACGACGACGTGGACCGCCTTGTGGGCGACGTGAACGTTGTGGACGTTCTGAATTTTGTGGACGTGAGTTTTGTTCTGACATAATAAAGCTCCTTTCGTAGTGTTTAATTTATTTTAAAATGGTAAATCATCATCTGATATATCAATTTCTTTATTGCCACTAGCCGCAAATGGATTAGGGGCACTATTTGACGAAGCTGATGATTGCGTATTTGAGTTTGAACTCGCACTTGCAAAAGGATCAACACCGTTAAATGAGTTGTCATTACCGCCAAACGAATGATCGTTTGATCCGCTGAAGTTGTCAGCACCATTATTAGATGCCGATGATCCGTTCTGAGAACGACGCTTTTCACTTTCAGCGCGAGATTCGAGTAATGAGAAATTATCAACAACAACTTCCGTCACGTAAACGCGTTGGCCAGCATTATTTTCATAATTTCTTGTTTGCAAACGACCTTCAACGGCCACAAGTGCACCTTTTCCAGTGAAGTTTGCAAAGTTTTCAGCTGCTTTTCGCCAAATAACGGCGTTAATAAAGTCAGCTTCACGTTCACCACTTGCGTTGGTGAACTGACGGTTAACCGCCAAGCTAAACGTACCGACTGCTACACCTGATTGTGTGTAACGTAATTCAACATCACGGGTCAATCGCCCAATTAATACTACTCGATTAATCATAATTAACGCTCCTTTCCCAGTGAAAATTCAAATTTATTCTGCGTCGCGCTTAACAATCATGTGACGTAAGATATCTTGAGAAATCTTTGCCAAACGATCAAATTCATTGATAGCCTTATCGTCTTCTGCAGTAAAATTGATAATGTGGTAAGTACCTTCACGGTAACCAGCAATTTCGTATGCAAAGCGACGAGTAGCCCAGTCGGCTGACTTTTGAATTGTTGCACCATTATCTGTTAAGATTGCGTCAAAGCGCTCAACAAGAGTCTTCTTAGCATCCGCATCCAAATCAGGGCGAACAATATAAGTCATTTCGTATGATGTAGCCATTTTATTTCCTCCTTTTGGTCTCTGGCAGCCTTGGCTGCAAGGAGTGATCGCACAAATTGTGCATTCACAACTATTAATTGTACTACAATATAGCCTTACTTTTCAAGTGTTTATCAGAATTATTTCCACTGGTAACTTATAATACGATTTTTTTGTCTGTATTACTTATATAGATATGCTGTCGAATTACATTAACTACCTATCTGCTTATGCAAAAAAAGCCCGCATTGTTAAGTTTGCGAACTCATTTATCTTCGTTATCGAGTCATTTCATACATTACTTGCGCGAAAATAGCTTGTGTCTTAGGGATGTTATCTACCAGTACATATTCGTTTGGCTGATGGCTCATGACTGGTACATCAGGAAATTGCCCACCAAAAGCTACACCACGCTTCAATAAGCGTGCATACGAGCCACCATTAGAAATTTTATACGTCTTTTGCGTATGCGTGTGCTGAGCATAAATATCCGCAAGTACTGTTACAATTGGATCACCGAGGTCTACCATGTGCGGATGTGTACCGAAAGCTTCCTGCTTAAATATTTTGGCGTTTAAGCTCCCCATATGTCGCTGAACTTGCGTCAAAATAGCGGTTTCCGTTATGCCCATTGGATAACGGAAATTGATCCGAATCTCACTATCAGCATTTGCTTGGAATAAAATCTTACCCACATTTACTGTTAAATCACCCATAATATCATCATGATAAATCAATCCGAGCTTTTCACCGAAAACGTTTTTGTGATTTGTCAAACCAAGAAACTCTAAGAATCCATGCGCTTGATCATCAAAATTATAGTTTAATAAAAAATTAGCCAAATACGTTGCCGCATTCAAACCATCTTCTGGGTAAGCACCATGAACAGATTTCCCATACAGTGTTAATATAATATGACCATCATCATATTGACCTATACCCGAAATCATTAGTGTATCTTTGAGATACCGCTCATACGCAGCTAAAAACCCATTGATATCCACACCATCAGGCAGCTCAACATCAGCAACTGCAGTCCCTGGCACAACATTATCTCGTTCCCCAGACTGAAATCGATGTAGCTTCCACGCACCCAATATTGTGCCTTGAAACTGAATTGATAAGGTTAGAACGCCTTTTTCACCAGGAACAACTGGGAAGGCTCCGTCAGGTGAAAAACCAAGTGTCGGTTCACCTACTTGATCCAAGTAGGCTCGCATATCACGCCAATCAGATTCTTCATCACTACCAAAAATCAAACGTATTTTTTTTCGTGGTTGAAAACCAGCATCTTTTAATTGTTTCAAGGCGTAATAACTGGCTATTAAATCAGCTTTCATATCGTGTGAACCACGTCCATACAGGCGATCGCCAATGATTTTAGGGCTAAATGGCAACGTTATCGTCCATGCATCCCCACCAGGAACAACATCAACATGTGACAAGACCCCAAAGGTTTCCGTTGCATCCTCTGGTCCATAGTCAATAACAACAACCATATTATCCGCGACACGCTCAACTTTAAACCCGTCACGTCTACCCATATCAACTAGAAATTGTAGTGCTGTTTCAATACCTACTCCAAAAGGTTGTTGAACATTAGCTGTTGTTTTATCTAACACAGATGGTATTGATAAAAACTGTAATAAGTCAGTCAATAGTTCTGATTTGTACAATTGCGACTTTTGTTGCCACTGTTCAGCTGTCATTTGAAAGGATTCCACATCCGACCTCCATTAGTTATAAATAGCAAGACGCCAATTACGACAATCAATGCCGACCAGAGAATCATAGCCACATCACGCATGGAAGAACGTTGTTCTTGATACCATGAACGTTTATTATAGTGTCCAAAGCGGCGCAATTCCATAGCTTGGCTAATCGTATCAATCCGACCTAAACTTGAAAATACTAATGGTAGAATAATTTGTACAGTCCCCTTCATCCGTTGGATTAAACTAGATTTTTTTGATATTTCATACCCACGTGCCTGTTGAGCCAAACTAATCGTTCGATAATCACTCTGCACGTCAGGAATATAGCGCAAGGTAATTGCAACGGCATACGCTACTTTGTAAGGCACGCCAATTTTATTTAACCCAGCAGCAAACTCACTAGGATTGGTGGTAAAAAGCAATACAATTGACAGTGGGAATGAGAATAAATACTTTAATAGAAGATTAAATTCGTAAAACAGCTGTTCTTGCGTAATTGTAAACCAACCACTACCAAACATCACATGTTTCGTACCATATAATTGTTCACCATATTGAGGAGCCAAAACGGTAATCATCACAAGGTTAATCAAACCAATGAATAATACCAACTTTAAAAGTAGTGCGTATTCCTGATATTTGATATGAGCCATTTTAATTAAAACAAACGACAATATTGTTAAAGCAATTAAAAAACGCGTATCATAAGAAATCATGCCAATCGTTGTCAATGCTAAAAAACCAACTAATTTGGCGGTACCTGTAGCATGATTAATCCAAGTGTTTCTTGCTTTATATCCGAAAAGTGAGTTATCCATCTTATTTCCTTATAGCTGCATTTAATTCTTCTGGATGCACAATGCTCAGACGCTGGGCTAAACGATAAATACTGGTAGTTCGTAAACTAGCAGCGTCAACTAATGCTTCATTTGCTAGTAACTCCGCTGGTGTTGTATCCGCCAATATTTGCCCATCAACAACAACCAGAGCCCGTTGAACAAAGTTTGCTAATAAATGCATATCATGAGTAATGATTATAATGGTCGTATGGTTCGTAATGTTAATATTCTGTAAGAAACTAAGTAACTGAGACGTGTGTGTTGCATCTTGCCCAGCTGTTGGTTCATCTAATATTAGAATTTCTGGTTTCAAAACCAAAACAGCCGCAATCGTAAGTCGTTTCTTTTGCCCAAAGCTTAATGCAGAAATGGGCCAATTACGCATACCATCAAGATCGACAAGTTGTAACATCTCACGGACACGTTCCGTCACTTGTTCTTCATCAACGTTACGTAATCGTAGCCCACTGGCAACTTCGTCAAATACAGTTGCCTTCGTAATCATATGATTAGGATTCTGCAAAACATAGCCTATGTGGTCGGCCCGTTCTTTAATAGAATCGCTTAGCAGCGAACGTCCATCTAATTGAATATCTCCCTCGCTAGGTGTCAAAAAGCCAGTTAATAGGTGGGACAAAGTTGTTTTACCTGATCCATTTTTGCCCACAATACCAAGAATTTCACCTTCATGAACTGATGTCGACAAATTTTCAAACAACGGTTCTTGCTGGTCGTACGCAAAGGTCAAATTTTGGACCAACAACTGTTTTTCATCATGAGTGACTTTCTGCACTGGTTTTGCCAAAGTTTCAATTTGGTCTCTAAATTTTGAAACGTCCACTTTTTCAACATCTGCCACGTGAGGTATTTTATTCACTGGAACGCCTGCTCGGCGTAATAGTTGTATGTATAATGGTTCGTCTAAGCCGTTTGCAGACAACACGCCAGTTTGGATAATGGCAGTTGGCGTGTCATTAGCGACAATTCTACCATGTGCCATGACAATTACACGATCAACATGAGCACGTAACACATCTTCTATCCGATGTTCAATCACAACCACTGTCATATTACGTTCTTGTTGAAGTTCATCAATCAATGCCATTGCAGCCGCACCAGCAGCCGGATCAAGACTAGCCAATGGTTCGTCAAATAACAATAGGTCCCCTTCATCAACCAAAACACCTGCCATAGCAGTACGTTGTTTTTGGCCACCGGACAGTGATTGCGGTGCCAATGTCAAACGCTTTCCTAACCCAAATCGATTGGCCCATTTAGCGACTTTTTCCCTGACGATCTTTATCGGCTGATTATCATTTTCAAGAGAAAAAGCTATATCTTCGGCGACCGTCATGCCAACAAATTGCGCATCAGAATCCTGAAGAACAGTACCGGCTTGCAAAGATAGGTCAAACAGCGACTGATCTAGAATCTTCTTACCATTAATTGTCAGTTCACCAGTAATATCCCCTTGATAGGCTTGCGGAATTAAACCATTCAGTAAACGCAGTAATGTTGTTTTACCCGAACCAGATGCACCGGCTATTAAAACTTTCTCACCAGGATAAATTTGAAAACTCACATCATGTAACGTTGGTTCAGATTGCGCGTGATATTTAAATGTCACATGTTGAAAATCAATAAATGGTTCTACCATGTTTTCCCCTATGTACGTAGCCCATGGCTACTTATTCACTGCGCAATGAGCTCTTCTTAGGACGTGACTTGACATAAGCCACTAGTAAAATAGAGCCAATAATGGCGACAGACAAAATGTTAACAATTGTTGCCGCTGCGCCCTGTAAGAACACCTTGCTAGCAGGCTGTTTGTATATTAATATATCGCCGATTGGCGCAACAATCAACCACGCAATAACGTTAGCAATTATTTGCCAAACATTAAACTGAACTAACTTTTTTGTAGAAAGATCCCCACCCTCAAGGTCCAAGAATCTTTTACTCAAACCAAGTAATAGTCCAAATACACCGTCAGCTAAGACCCATGACCACCAAGGGGCACCATAAGTCGCGTCAGTAATTGTATGTCCAATAACACCAACTAAAAAGCCAACAACTGGACCAAATAAACCAGAAATCAATGCTAACCAGCCTTCAGCGACGTTGACATTAGTATTTGGCACACCAGTTGGAATAGCGATGTACTTCATTAAAATGAAAAACACAGCAGCGCCGATACCAGTTGCAACGACAGAACGCACCGATAATCCTGTTTTTTTATTATTTTCTTTCATTTTCCTCTCCTTTTCTTTGAGACTATCATATTTCTTTGGTTAATGAAACAGCCCATCCTTGGCCAGCACCCACATGGTATGTTTGTTCGAAACTACCAGTATGCAAACCAAACGCAACTGTATACACTGAATCAATATAAATTAACGGTTCCCCAGGATTAACGTCGGTAAATGTGTGCACATATGGTAGCACCTCATCAAATAACAAACTACCATCACATTTAATTTGAACACGTAATGTATCACCATATTGCAAATTCATCTTTTCAAATTCGCGTAGGGGAATATTTGACCACAACGAACCAAAATTGACGTCAGTGATATCAATATTCCCCACTAATTGTGGTTGACCATAAAGCGTTTCTTGATAAACACCAGGTGTAATTGGTAAACGTACCAAATCGCTAACTGATAATTCTTCTGTGTAGTCTTCAAATACTACTTGTCCACTAGCTAATTTAGCTCCATTATAAGCATAAATATCACGGCCATGAAATGTTGATGATTTTTCTGAACCAGGGAGGCGTTGTGTTGTTTCATCAATCACACGTACACTTTCGATTAAATCATTAGATAGTAGATGTGATAGAGTGCCATTATCTGGTGTCACAATATAGTGCCCAGCTGTCGTCTTGGCAATTACCGACAAACGTTTTGAGCCAACCCCAGGGTCAACAACTGATACAAAAACTGTACCTGGCTGCCAGTAGTCAAAAGTTTGAAACAAGCGAAACGATCCTTCAAAGATATTAAATGGCGTGATGCCATGTGTTAAATCACTAACAACAATGTTATCGGCAACATTGTAGGCAACACCTCTCATGGAGCTCACCGCACCATCTTGTAATCCAAAATCTGTTTGTAACACTAAATGATTGTTTGTCATTTCCAATTCCTCGGTCATCTTATTAATGGCTTTCTAGTAGGTTATAAAAATCGTAAAAAATACAAAAATCCCTGTTAATCACAAAGATTAACAGGGACGTAAAAAACGTGGTACCACCCAGATTTAGCATAATACATGCTCTCATACTGTAACGGCGCTAACCGACCGTGAAACTTAACAACTCAAATCACACGATATCATCCACGTTCATCTTCAATAAACTGCTTCATGCCAGCTTCCACTATCCTGACTCGCTTGAATTTCCGCTCGTTATCTACTCTTCGCTTCAACGATTTTAATATCCTAATGATACCTTAAGACAATTATGAATATTTGTCAATATGTTTATGATTAAACTACAATAAAGTCATTAATAACCTTTGCAAAATCATTATGATAAATTTCAAACTTCTTTTCGCCCACACCGGAAATTGCTAAGAACTCTGTATCAGTTTGCGGACGCACCTGTGCCATGCTCATCAAAGTTTTGTCTGAGAATATTAAGAAAGGTGGCAAGCCAGCGGCCCGAGCTAGTTCTAAACGTTTTTCCTTTAACTTTGCAAACAAACGATTATCTTCGTCGGAAAGTTTCAAATCATCAGTAGTCACTTTCTGACTAACAATACGTACCTTCTCAAGACGTTTTTTAATCTTAATTTCACCTTTTAATACTTCGGCACCTAATGATGTTACTTTTAACACGGGAAACTCAGCGCCCTCGAAACGTAAATATCCTTCAGCTGTTAAGTAGTCAATAAAGCGCGTCAGCTCTTTTAGCGTTCGCTCTTTCATCAAACCAAACGTTGGTAAATCATGTAAGAACTCATACTTACGCACACTAGCATCATTTGATCCTTTTAAAACCTTAGCGACCATCGTTTTACCAAAGCGTTGATTCATACGCATCACATTAGCCAATACTTTTTGCGCATCTACCGTAACATCAACCCATTCGCGCGTATCCAAACAATTCGAACAATGACCACAATCCTCTGTCACAGTTTCACCGAAATATTGCAATAAATAGCGTGCTAAGCAAGTTTGCGTATTAGCAAAAGCATTCATTTCTCGAATTTTGTCATATTCATTTTGCTTGTGTTCTTCTGAACCTTCTGATTTTTGCACAAAGAATTCTTGCAGATGCATATCCTGTGGTGCATATAATAATATAGCTTCGGCGGGTAACCCATCACGACCCGCACGCCCAATTTCCTGATAATATGCCTCGATATTTCCAGGAACAGAGTAATGGATTACATAGCGCACATTTGGTTTATTAATCCCCATCCCAAAAGCGTTTGTAGCTACAATAACCGGATTTTCATCATATAGAAATGCTTCTTGCTGTCTTTGACGTTCTTTTTCAGATAATCCAGCATGATAACGACCTGCATTAATGCCTATTTTATTCAAATAAGTAGTCAGTTCATCAACTTGCTTACGCGTTGCTGCGTAAATAATACCAGTTTGTTCGCGATTTTTTTGTAAATATTCAACCACATACTTTCGTTTGTCCTGATTATGTACAATATTCAAAGCCAGATTATCTCGCGCAAATCCGGTCAAGACCGTATCATCAGTGTCTACTTTTAACAATTGTTGTAGGTTTTCACGAACACGTTCTGTTGCGGTGGCGGTCAAGCCAAGAACTGCTGGGTGTCCAGAAATTTGTTCCAACAAGGGTAGAATATTCAGATAACTCGGACGAAAATCATGTCCCCATTGTGATAAAACGTGGGCTTCGTCAACAGCAATTAACTCAATATTGAGACTTTGAACAAAACTAAAAAAACTAGGTACCTCTAATCGTTCTGGCGCAACATATAACATTTTGTAAAGGCCATGTCTTAGGTCCGACATGCGTTGTGCTTGTTCTTGCCCGTCAACTGTTGAATTCAAGAACGTTGCAGGAATACCCATTGTGTTTAGCCCATCAACCTGGTCTTTCATTAACGAAATTAATGGAGAAATAACCAAAGTAATGCCTTCAAACATCATTGCTGGCAGCTGATAGGTGATTGATTTTCCACCACCAGTTGGCATAATCGCTAAAGCATGTTTATGTGCGAGTACTTTATTGATGACATCTAGCTGACCAGCTCGAAAGTTATCGTACCCAAATTTTTCTTTTAAAATTGTTTGTGGATTCACAGTTTGCATATTTTCTATTATAGCATGTGCCCTCTAACTAAAAAGCAGACGACCATTAGTTGTCATCTGCTCCCATTGGATTTAGTTGAAACTTTACTGGCGTTATGCGTCTTAGCAACCAGTTCATAATGGCCAAGATGCCTGACACAAACGTTAACAACCAAAATTGATTTGCTTGAAAATTGCTAAATAATTGTAATAGAACAAAACCGATTGCAAACCAGCCAAAGTACGCAGCCATCGTGTTACCACCAATTCGCAATACTTTATCCAACAAGTTTTCCGATCCGTTTTGAAAAAACTTAACATGTAGCCAATCGAAAAAAAGCATGATAAATACAAAACTAACCAAATCCATAGAAACGAACTTCAATATTGTTATATAATCTCGCATGGGATTAAAACGTGTTGATCCATGATATAACAACAAACCATACGTCATCATAATATCCGAACCAAATATGAATAATAACCAACTAATTGGCTTAGCTCGTACCATATCCCGAATTAACATATATTCCCCCAAAACAAATTTATTATCATAATTATTATATCATTGATCGGGGTTTTCAAATGGTTCCGGAACAAAATAAAAAGACCACTTTTAATTGCGTAGGGTCTTTTTATTGTAGCAGTTTGGTATCGTTGACTACTAGTGACAAATAGAGACAGTGAGAGGCCAAACAAGGTCAGAATTCTTATGTAAAAAGCGCAAACACTTATGAACGTTTTATGTTATTTTCGATACCCTTTGTTTGTCCACTAAAACGCGTTTATCTAGTAACAAAAAGTTCATTTGCGACATTTTCTTACGTTAAGCCCATATCTAAGCGTGTACATTCTTAATACTTAAACATAGTTTGAATATTAAGTATAGAAATAAAGTCTGGTTAAATTTATTTAGAATGTTTAACATTTTTTGGCCAAATGGGCTTAGTCATAATAATTATTACGAGACCAACTAGCATCGTTACGTAACAAGTAATATTTTTCGGATAATTGACTATCAACCAAAAAGATACTATTGTTATTACTAGACCTAAAACCATAAATAGTATTACCAAGATATATCTAATTATTGGTGTTATAGAATCAAAAGGATTTTCTTTTTGATTCTTACTAGGCTTTATCATACAACAAAAAATAAAGCCAAGGAACAACCATATCAAAAAAACAATATGACGAGGAAATGATTGTATATTTAAAATCCAAACTAATGCTAACATACCAGTCAATGAGGAATATAGCGTCACTACTATAGCCATTACAGTATCACGAAAACTACTATGACTGTCTTTGATAAGTTTAGCTTCTAACTGATTATTTCCGATAATTAGCTCATCTATTGTTACATCTAATATTTTAGCTATTTTGATAACTAATTCAATATCTGGTAAATTTCTTTCATTTTCCCAATTTGAAATGGTTTTAGGTGAAACATTTAATTTTTTAGCTAGCTGTGTTTGTGACAAATTATGAGACAACCGCAATTGTTTTAGAACACTTGAAAATAACATGACATACCTCTGAACTTATTTTTATTAGTATGAATGAAGTAATGGATGTTGAGCAAGCACTTTAACTAAATTAGTATCTCGTCATTCGAGATATATTGATTTTGATGACTTTACGTAGATTATACAAAAAAGCAAATACCTAATATGATTTACTTGGTATTTGCTTTTTATAATGCTGATTATGATAATCTACCGATTCTTTCCCCATTCACTTTTTGAACCATCATGATAACCAGCAACATAATCTGGATTGTTTTTATTATAAGTTCGAAAAAAATCTTGAACTTTCTTACCTAATCCATAAAAATAACGACGAAGAAAATGTCTTTTTTTATTATCATAGATATAGCTCTCAACAATTGCCTCTTGAAATCCTTTTATATAACTCTTATTTTCTTGTTTATTCATAAAAAATCCCCTCGAGTACACAGTATAAAAGACTAAAACAACAAAAGCAATAAGTTATTTCCCTTTATGGATCATTTATATAATATTTATTTGACTAATTAGTCAAATAAATATATAATTCAGTTATGGGCAGAAAAAAAAGTTTTGACACAGATGATATTCTCTATCAAATCGGACAACTATTTATAGAAAATGGTTACAATGGTACCTCATTAGATGACATTGTGGAACGTACAGGACTTCTTAGAGGTAGCCTGTACGCCACATTTGGAAGTAAGCAAGGTATGTTTATCTCGGCTCTCAAATTAAGCTTAGAAGGAGAAAATAATCAATTGAAATGGGGGCTTCTTATAGTGGCAATGCTAGAGGTAACATCAAGAAATAGTGCAGTATATAATATTGTCCAAACATGGTATGCAGAACATCAAAAAGAACAAATAGCGGAAAAAATAGGCTTAGAATTATTAAAGCACAGCGGATTAATAGATTGAGGTAGCTAAAATGTTAAACAAAGTAACAATAAAAAATCATCAATTACTAGTGGTACCACAAGGAATTAACAAACTAGCTGCATTGAAAAATAAGATTGAAATTCCAATACAAAACGTAGTTGGAGCTTCAATTGATACAGGCATTTTAAATGACAGCAAAGGCCTACGCGCACCAGGAACCTCTCTTCCAGGATATTGGGCTGGTAGTTTTAAAAAAGATGGCGAAGAGAGTTTTTTTAATATTAAGAGAGAAAATAAACCGGTAGTAATTCAGTTAAAAAATGAACAGTATACTCGGTTAATTTTGGGAGTCAATAATCCTGAAGGTGTCGTTGACTTGATCAATAACAACACTATTTAAATACTAAAAATAAAGAACACATACATTCCCGAAGGATATGCATGTGTTCTTTTGAAATTACTGTGTTAGCAATTTTTTAATGATAGACAATATAACAATCACAATCTAGATAATATTGATTTTGTGTTAACCAAATAGTCAGTCTATGGATAACATTCCATCTCCTCTTAGTATGTCTTTCTAGATATTTTATTTTGAATAAAAACTTGAATACTTTTATTCATACAAGAAGGCATAATTCCAAATATTATTAAACCAAAGAGACTTGCCATACCGAAATTAATGCCATCTTTTTTTAATCACAATAAGAATTAAAACAATTAAACCAGCCAGAAATATTGGCCCGCCCACTAGCATACCTTTTAGTGCGGATATAATTAATCCTGACAATATAATAAAAGCTGGTAATACAAGTGCATATTTTAATCCCTTATATCCTGATAGATATTTCTGCCATTCATACGTTAGACCAAGCGAACTTGAAGAATCAAAAGATTTTAATCGATTTAAAGCATAGACCGTAAATAATACTAGAAATAACGTAGGAATAAATAAAATTCCCAGTTTGATAAAGTCTATAATATCACTAATAAGCAACACTATTAATAATAAGTCAGTAAACATCAGCATATTATATACTGGTCTTAAGCTTTTTGTAACCTCTTTTTTTTCCAGATATTCACGCATACCTCTATCCTCCTTAAGAAGCGTATCTAACGAAACGTGATAATAATCACTCAACTTAATCAAATTTATAATATCTGGATAGGAAATTTCATTTTCCCAACCAGATATAGTTTGACGAGTCACGTAGAACCTTTGTGCAACTTGTTCTTGAGTTAATCCTTTCTCCAGACGAGATTTTTTCAAGCGATCCCCAAATTTCATTTTTTTACTTCCTTTCTTGATGTCTGTACTATCCTAAAAAACAGTAAAAACAACAAGCAATTTTCTCTTGCGTAGTTGATATAAAGCTTTTTTATCCAAAATTGATCTGGTCTAGCATCATTTCACGACTCGCTTGATCCAAAACTAAATAAGTTAGAGCCATCGCTTCACTAGAGTGATTTAATAAGTGGATTACTAAGCCAATATTATAGTTTGACGAATAGTATGGGTGCCTAGTTAATCCCTAAGAGATTACTAACCTTATCCGTAATCTTGTAGAATTGTTTCTCGGTAATATGACTTTCTGGGGACTGCTTTCATGGTCAATGCTATAATAAACCACATGGCGTAGTGTCAAATTTTAAAATAAAAGTAGGTTGATATGTATATTAGTTACATTAGGAATAATTATCTAACGAATTTTTCAAAAAATATCTTGGCAGGACTAGTAACGGCTATCGCCCTTTTACCTGAAGTGAGTGGTTTTGCTCTCATTGCAGGTGTTCCACCATTATATGCTATCTTTTCATCTGCCATAACTTTAGTTGTCTTATCAATATTCGGCGGACGACCAGCAATGGTATCTGCCGCAGCTGGATCTATAGCTTTATTATTAACGGATATTATTGCTAAACACGGAATGGAATATATGATTTTAGCAACCTTGTTAGCTGGAATAATACAACTTATTTTTGGATTAATCAATGTTCATAAATTGATTGAATATTTGCCAAAAAGTGTTATGCAAGGATTTGTTAATGCATTAGCTATAATGATTTTAATTGCGCAACTACAACAGATTCCACATCAATCTTTAGCATCTATCATCATGATTGTCATCAGCATTATGAGTATGTATATATTACCCCGCTGGTTTATTAAAATTCCCCCTGCACTTATTATCATGACTATCAGTATTGTTATTGCCATATTATTTAAAGGATTTTTTGAAAACATTGGCACTTTAGCAAATAATTCGACTATAAATCCACATTTGGGACTGCCGGGTATTCCTTTGAACCTTCATACATTATTCATTATATTACCAACCTCTCTAGGTATTGCAGTGGTTGGATTAATTGAATCATTATTGACTATTCCTCTGATTGATGACATGACAAAAACAAATAGTAATAGTAAACAAGAATCCATTGGTCAGGGTATTGGTAATGTGATCACTAGTTTATTAGGTGGGCAAGGTGGTTGTGCAATGATCGGCCAATCAGTCATGAATGTTCAATCAGGAGGACGTACACGTTTATCCACTCTTAGCAGTGGAATCGTCTTATTTGTTTTTGTATTTGCCCTTAAAAATCTCATGTTAGCTATTCCAACTGCCTCTTTAATTGGCATTATGATTACTGTATCAATCGCAACTTTTGATTGGCATAGCATTGCTTTAAATAAAAACATCAAAATAGCAGATTTAACAGTAATGATATTGACTGTTTTAGTTGTTGTAATGACGCATAATTTGGCTATTGGTGTTTTTTCAGGAATTATTTTATCGATTATATATCGATACATCTTTCATATCAAGGTAGCTTAGAATTTTACAGTATTTTCAAAAGAATGAATTATAGGTCAAAAGTAGCCAGTATATCATTAATATGTTCACGAAAAAACAGCTACCAAGTAAAAAATTAGATATCTGCTTTTGCTTTTTATAATAAGGAATATAGGCTACGCATGTTCTTGCAATATGCAATATATTAAAATGACCCATATATCAAAAATTCGGAATAAATTTTGCAACTCATGATTTGACTGAACATATCAACATTTAATTTTATTTCGTCTCATTAAAACAGATAAGTTGTCTGTAAACTCTTGATCAGATTATATTATTAAGTGCGTCCAGATCTTATTGTTAAAAATCATTTTTTGTTACCATCATAATGTATCCAAATTAAAAGAGCAGCAAAAATAAAAGAGCCCCATGGATTTCCTTTATGTAAATATAAGCATAATCCGCCAAATAAAAACATAGCAATAGGAACTATCAGTGTGTATTTGAACCCTTTATCACCTGAAACGTACTTTCCCCATGTATATTTTAATCCTAAAGAACTTGCTGTATCAAATTCAGCAAGATTATCTATCGACATTCCAACAAAAATCAACACAAATAATATTGGTATGTAAAATACACCTAAACGAACTATTTCTAATATATTAGCGATGAATAACATAAACAAAACAAAAAAAGATAAGTTCAATTTCCAATATACCTTTTTCATATTTACTGACACATATTTCTTTTCTAAGTCTTCTCGCATACCTGTATCCTCCTTGAGTAAAACATCCAAAGAAATATGATAGTAATTACTTAGTTTAATTAAGCTAGAAATATCTGGATAAGTTTTTTCGTTTTCCCAACTAGATATCGTTTGCCTAGTGATAAAAAGTTCGTTCGCGACATTTTCTTGAGTTAAATCCATATCTAACCTTGCATTTTTTAAGCGCTCACCAAATTTCATAATGAGTCCTCCTGAGTTTATAAATATAGTTTGAACATAAAATAAAAATAAGACAAGCAATGATTTATTGCTTGTCTTATTTTTCGATCAGATAAAGCATAGTTGGGTTTATTTAGCGTCTATAACAATTTTTAAATGTTAACTTTGCATTCATTGTTAAATAAATGACAGATTAAATCAGATTCACCTAGTCAAATTTTTAAATTTTATTATCTAAGTATTGGACCAGCGTTATCATTGACATCATTTTTAACTGTTGTTGAATCCTGTAATGAAGCTTTGTAGTTCGGAAAAAATGTAATTGGATTCAATTTATTTAGCTTCGATATACCTTCTACTTGTTTTCCGTTTAGTAGATTACCATTGTCAGTAAAATTCTTTCCACCAAATACTTTTGCTATATCATTAATAGAGGCTGTAGGCACATCGAAGGTATTATTTTGAGCGTAAACTCGTGATTGTTTACCAAGGCCAAAAGCGTACATAAATTTGTAAATAGATGAATCAGTGGCAGAATAATAATTATTATAAATATGAACTTTCCCGAAACGAACACGTGGCTGCCGTTGAATAAGATTGTCAAAATGATTGTGATGCATCGTTACTTGTAGTTTACCCAAATCACTGGTTTTAGAGTCACTATTACCTATGTTCATTGATTTATCATGATTTTGTAACTGGTTATAAGATAAAGTCACGTTATTAGCACCATTTACAATATCTACTAATCCATCATGGTGTTGGTACTCACGACCATAATATGAACCATTTTTATTATCAGTTTGGCTACCATCAGAGAATTGATTATGGTCCACCCAGACGTTTGACCCACCAGTAACTGTTAAATTATCGTATTGAGAATTCCAATTACCACTAGTTCCGTCTGTAGGATCCCATTGTGGGAAATAATCATAGGCATTTTCAAAGGTAATGTTTCGTACAATAACATTGCTACCGTTAATAACCATATTCCCACCGGTAATTTTAGCATTATTGGTACCAATTATTGTTGTGTTAGAAGGCACCTTATATTGGATTTGTTTAGCTTGGTTTTTTTGGGCCTTATCACGCGCTATTTCTTGAGTTCCAGTAGGCATTTTTTTACCATACTTAGTCGGATTGTAGGTATTTAAATATGTAGCAAAGTTATAGCCCGTACCATTTGCATAATCTGCAGCAGTTAAAGTTTTCCCGTTACTTCCTATGTTCATATCTATTGTTCCAGAAATATAAATAATTTTAGCTGTTTGATTATTTTGATTTCCTAATGCATTCATTAAATCAGTCCGATTAGATACAGTATAGATATGTGTATTATCTGCTTTTGTTCCGCCACTGGTACCACTAGCAAATCCCTGTGACGAGTTAGCTACTTCACGAGCTGTCTTTTGTAAACTTGGTGAAATAGCTGCTGCATGGATACAACTTGATATATTTATTACAGATACCCCCCAAGCAATAGCCACAATGTATCTAAAATGACTGTGTCCTGAATATTTTAACTTCATAAAATCCCCCTAAGATAATATTTTTGTAACACAAGATAAAATTATACAATTGGTGTTATACAAAGTAAAGTTTTTCACAATGTATAAGCGTAGTTGTATATAAGGAAAAACTAATGAGGAAATCAAATTACTATAGCGTTTATCTGGATAGTTATCAGTTAAATATGTGCGTCAAACCAATCTAGTGCAAAATAAAAAGCGCAAGATACTTATAAGTATCTTGCGCTTTTTATTTTGATGAAGACGACAAACTTATATTTAGGATAATGACTGAATCATTGGATAATATGGTTACTAAAAATCTTGTGAATAACAAATTGACATAAAAGATACTTCTATACTTTATTTTACGGACTAAACAAAATAATCCGTTTTTTAGTATCAGAGCAATTATGTGTATGTGTGAAGTGAAAAAATTTACAGACAAGCCTGTTTAGAGCATTGACAATAACTCAAATTAACTGAACTTTGCATGCTTTAGTCCAAGAGTCAAACACTACGATTTTTAAAAATAAGATAGGCAATGCCGTACATCAAGACAATATATATCAGATAAGCAACAATTAATCCATTTTGTGATATTTGCATGGCTTGTTTCATGAGAGACGGGGGCCATTGCCCTATATTAGTCATACCGAGATAAATATTAAAGGGGTTCCACTTGAAAAAAGCAGCTAAATCAATTATCTTTACCGAAATGGCACCCAAAAGCGGAGTTGCCACAATCATGAGAACGCCCAATCCAATGGCTGCGCCAGAATGTTTAACCAAACTCGTAATCATCAAGACCAATGATGACACAAAAATCATTTGGATGGTGGTATCAATCACAGCAACAATCATGGTTTGCCAACTGTTTCCTGTGTAACCTAAGTTCTTACTGAAGTCATATTTTGGTATAAATAAGACCACTGCCAAGACAGTACCGACAAAGGCTGTTGCAAATAGACCGATGAATACACTTAAATTAAGCAATAACTTGCTGACAAACACACTGCCACGACTAAAACGACGTGACAAAAGTGGTCTAATTGTTCCAAAACTAAATTCTTGTGATATTGACAAGGCAGTAATGATAATGCCAATCAGTTGTACATATAATAAGGCCTGTCCCAAGTTAATAACTGCCGCAGTAGTTCTTTGTGATTTAAAAATGCCAATAATAGTTATTGGAAATATAAAACTCAAGATTAACCAGATGTATAATTTGTTTTGTTTAAAAGCTTTATAATACTCTTGTTTCAGTAATGTTAACACAACTTAATTCCCCTTAACGTCTACTTCCAGTATATCCAACGATGATTTTTCTAGGTTAGCTTGGTTAATGTTTGATGATTACTAAAAGTAATCGGTCGACCATCAAATGAAACCGTACTTGATGAATAACTCATTAAATCGGTAATCGCGCGCATCATTGTTGATGTACCAGCCCCACTAGGGACAATTAAATCAACAATGTGTCCAGATTCAACCTCAAAACTAACTTTGTCTATTGCGAAGTTTTGTTTCATATTTTTTACTTACATGTTTTAATTCTACTAATGTAATGCCATTATTTTCTTCTCTATATTCTTAATCAACTTTTGAGTGAATTAAAATTATTTAGACGTACAAATAATTTACTCCTAAGCAAAGAGGATCGCACAATAAAAAAATATCTTTAAGTAAAGTTTCTTAAGTATGGGAACCACTTTATCGATAGTCGGAATGATAAAAATCATTTACGCTATTTCCGAATGTGTCTCTCTAACATAACGGATATTGCAACACCAAGGGCAATTACTAACAACCATGGCCACAAAACATATTTGTTATTTTTGGTCGTTGAAACTTCTTTTTTATTTTTTTTGCTAACAGACACATGTGGCACGATTTTAACTACTGCCTTTTTTGATGAAGAAGAGGATTGAGACGAAGAGGCCGAAGAACTCGATGATGATTGTACTGACGAACTCGACGAAACTGCGCTAGATGAGCTTGCTGATGAAGATGATGAAGATGATGATTCATTGTTAGCACCAATCTTAGGCAAGCTACTGATATCAAAAACTACACCGTAGCCATAATAATGATTATATCGAATTGACTGAATATTTACCGTCATGTGGCCATCCAAGCGTGAATCCAAACTAGCTGCAGTAAATTGATATTGATAATAGTCTGTATTACCTTGGGTTGTTCGAGAAATCGTCGGTGTTTGACCATTGAAATCCGTCACAGATACAGGAAACAGACCCAAGTCATGGGTCGTTTTAATTGTCATGATAACTACATAATGGTCACCATCGATTGCAACTGTTGCCGGATTTTGAAAATACTGATCAGCCACAGATGTCTCTGCTGATCCATCTTTGACTACCCTGAAAGGGACCGAATAAGTATCTGCTGAAATTGAGTCCCCAACGATACCCAGGCCTAATATCAAACTAAAACAAGTAAGTACAAATAACTTAAATCGTCGCATTAACGCAATACCTTCTTAAACCAAACACTTACAGCCAAAATTCCTGAAGATAACCCTGCCACAAGCAATGCAACTGTACTATTTTCAGTAGCGGTTTTAGGTAGTTTTGTTGTACTTGATAGGCGATCTGTTAAGGGTACATCGTGACCAATGGTTTGCGTTGAAAAACTCTGGGCACTATTACCTGTATTTGAATACGTATTCGAGTTTGATGCATCAGCTTGTAGCAGTATATCAACTGATTGCGTTTCACTAAATGGTACACCACCAATTGTTGTAGAGACACTAATTACTGAATGAAGTGTTTTACCTAAGTCTGATGCAGGCAACACCACGACAAAATTTTGTCCACTCTTAGTTGCAGCAACACCGTCAATGACCCAACTTTTTACCATATCGATTGTTGCCATATCTTTAAATGTCAAAGTGACCGTTGCTTGACCGTTTTTAATCAAGACAGTGGCAATTGGTGATACCATTGATGTCATCATTGAAGGATCTTTGGTACCTGTTTTATAGATTTTGACTGAGTATTGCGAAGTTTTTGTCTGACTAGTATTTGCAGGTGTTGCTGGCTGATCACCAGTGTTTGATGTTTGTGAATCTTGTAGCTTGGATCCTTGTGAACTTGTACCTGTACCTGTACCTGTACCTGTACCTGTACCTGTACCTGTAGTATTATCTTTTTCTTTTAATAACATATCAACCGATTGCGTTTCACTGAAGGGCTGACCTGCAACTGTTGTGGAGATACTAATTACTGAATGGAGCGTTTTACCTAGGTCTGATGCAGGTAATACAACAACAAAGCTTTTTCCACTTTTGGTTGCGGCAATACCATCAATGGTCCAACTTTTAACCATATCAATTGTTGTGGTATCATTAAAACTCAAAGTGACTGTTGCTTTATTATCTTTGGTCACAACAGTAGTAGTTGGTGATACCATTGATGTCATCATTGAAGACTCTGTGGTACCTGCTTTATAGAGATTGACTGAATATTGTGCGGTAGTTCCTTTGTTAGCTTCATCGGCCGCTTTTTTGTCTGCAGCCTCTTGTGTTGCCTTAGCTGCCGCCGCTTCATCGGCTGCTTTTTTGTCTGCAGCCTCTTGCGCTGCCTTAGCTGCCGCCGCTTCATCGGCCGCTTTTTTCGCAGCCTCCTCGGAGGCAACTTCTTCGGGATCACGAGCTACCAAAGTTAAATCACTTAGTTTAAGATCAACAGGTTGTGTCTCAGTGAAGGACATTCCCCCAGGTAACACGGCCTCTATACGTACAGTTGATTGTAAAGTTTTATTCAAATCCGAAACAGGTATTGTGAAACTAAAAGTTTGACCATTTTTTGTCGCTTCAACACCGTCAATTGTCCAAGCTTTTACCATATCGGAATTACTTGATTGTCCGAAAGTCAACGTAACAATAGCTGTTTGGTTTTTAATCGTCACATCTACCTTACTGTTGACCATACGGCCCATTGTAGATGCAGTAGCAGTTCCTGATTTATACAAGGTGGCAGTTGCTGTATAAGTACCGTTTTGGTAACTTGATGTTGCTGTAGTGGCAATGGATGTTGCGCTCGTTGTGTCAGCCGCGTTGGCAACATCACTATTTAATAGGATTGTCCCTGAAATTGCCAAAGTTCCCGCTAGTACTAAAACTTTATTCTTCTCCATAATGTCCTCCGATAAAATATGGTACTTATCATGTGATAAGTATTTTAGTGTATAAAAAAAGGCGCAGTGTTAGCCGCGCAAGTTTTTACTATAATCGCAATTATATTCCAATTTTATATAAATATCAAAGGAAAAATATTCATTAAAAAATTAAAAAAAGTTTTTGTAACATAAAAATCCCCTTAATGTGGTACATATCAAACAATTTGAATGATTTAATGAAGCGGTTATCTATCGGTATTCTATTTCGATTCTTGACTTGATGAATCTAATATTGCCTGAACGATTCAAGTTCAAAATTTACGTCGTTTTTTAGTGCTGGACTGATTAAACTTAACATTCACAACGTTAACTAAAGTAAGCATCGTATCAACAATTTTAGCTCGTTGTAAAATTTTGATTTCCTACCCTTTTTGGCACTTCACAAAGTCACTTTGAAAATTTTTTCACAATACATACCAATTATACTTCCCCAAATCACGCCATTTAGAATAGCTTTACGAAATACTTCTCTAGGCATATTAGCTAGTTCAAAATTTTTTGTTAGTCGGATTAATCTATTACCAAAATAAATAATAATCACACAATTACTTATTATTGCTAAATTTAAAATGATAAGAGCAGGCAAAGACAGGTTACCAAAAATTGGTTGGGTTACTAATATAAATAGACAGGCTAAGTCGGTGATAGTTGCAAAGTTTAGATAAATTTTTGTACTTCTGATATCAGCCTGTTTTTTTATGTTTTCCACGATCTTTGATCCCTTCAATAATAAATTGTCTAAAGATAAATCAAATAATTGAGCTAAAATAATCAAGCTATCTATATCTGGCGTGGTTTTATTATTTTCCCAATTCGAAATTGTTTTTGTAGAAACAAAAATTTTTTCTGCTAGCTGTTCCTGCGTTAATTTATGATCTCTTCGCTTCTTTTTTAGTATGCTACTTATATCCATTTATTTTCTCCTTTATTTTAAGGAACGTATTCATTACTATCTATCCAATATATTCTGTCTATCTAATAAAGTCACTAGAAAATTAATTCATATATTGATGTATCAGTATTTAAATGGTCGATTGTACAATTAAACCGAACGCTTGAATAAAAAAAGCCCACAAGTTAATGCGAGCTCACCAATAAATGGCATTTATTTATCATTTTTTCTGAAATATTTGTCACTAATAAAATTAACTATCGGCGATAAAATTACAAAACCAACCACCATGTAAACAATATCCCAAAACCAAAACGGTGTTCCTAACATATCAGGGAACTTTTTTAAGATATATGACAATATAGATATCACAATAAAATTTTCGAATAAATGATCTTTCAAAATGGTGTACCTCTATTTATTGAGTCATATAAACAGAATCACCTGTTCTATCAATTTTTTAATGTACTGCAACCATTTCCATTTTCATGGATAACGTTTTTATAAGCATGGGTACTATTTAAACATGAATGATAAACGTATGTCAATAGTTTTTGTGAAATTAATTACTTTAAAAATAAAAGCCCCTACTATTGTAGAAGTTTTTATTTGTTAATTATTTAGGTTACACTTTTAATAAAGCTAAATATACGCCAGCATTCGCAATATCATCTAATGTTTTATCCGATGATATTCCCAATATCAAAATTAAAGTTTTTATTGATATCAAAAATTCCTAGTTTAAACTGATTTTTTGTAATAAAATCTAAGTATTTCATAAAGTTATTACTATCCTTAATTACGTAACTATAAAAAATAATATCAGCTGTACTACTTTTATATATTTACAAACATGTTGTTCATATCCATTGCATATGGTCTATAGTCAAAATGTTGCCCTACTAATTTACTATAATCTTTTTCACTTACATTCGTTTTTCCTTTCTGTGGCGTAACTCTAGCTCTCTAGTCCTGTATAAGCCGTTTTAATCCCTACGGATATAAATTGTAGACAGTGTATGGCTATAATTACACAAAAAAACCCACAAGTTAATGTGAGCTTATTTCTTACCTTTTTTATCTAACTTTTTTATAACATAAGAACTAGTAAATCCAATAGAAAAGTATAGAATAGTCCACAGCCATAGTAATTTAGGGTAATCACTATATAATATTCTCAGTGGAATTGTTAAAATAGCAACTGGAATCATTACCTGTAATAAATCTTTTTTCATATATTATATCCTGCTTTATTCACTAATATAAGCGTTTCCATGACGGTAAATTCTTATCCAGCCGTTCCACCTACAACAGCTGTCTCAGTAGTAATCAATCCTACTGTTAATTTTAATGCTTTATTCATATATTTTCTCCCCCATGGATAACGTTTTTATAAGCATGGGTACTATTTAAACATGAATGACAAACGTTTGTCAATATTTTTTAAAAATTAATCATTACTCCTTTGGACGGTAAACTATTTTACGAAACCTAAAATGAACCCGCTAACTTTATGAACATTTAATTTGTTCAAGTTAGCGGGTTCATTTTATTTATTTAGGTAGACCTTGTTTATTATATTAGGCGTGCGTAATGTGATTTCTTGACTGCGCTGATGACTGCCCATAATAAGCATTATCACCGTGCTTTCTGTAGTAATGTTTGTCTAACAAGTATTGTGGAACATGAATTTCTGATCTTGTTGACTGCAGAGCATGGTAACTAATTTCTGCTGATACTTCCAATACTTTAGCATTGTATACAGATTTCTCTGGAGTCGCACCCCATGTAAATGGGCCATGTTGACTGACCAAGGCAGCAGGCGTCGCGTCTGGGTAAAGCCCACGATGCTCAAACTCTGTTACAATGACTTTCCCAGTATTTAGTTCATAGGCCGTTTTAATTTCCTCTTCACTTAGAGCTGGTGCACAAGGAATATCCCCATAAAATGTATCGGCGTGCGTTGTACTGACAGCTGGTATATCCATTTTTGCAGCAGCAAACGAAACGCCCCAAGGCGAATGCGTATGCGTGATACCACCTATATTTAAAAAATGCTGATAGAGATAAGCGTGTGTAGGTGTGTCACTAGATGGATTGAGATCCCCTTCTACAACTTTCCCGTCCAAATTAACCACAACCATATCGGAAGGTTCTAATTGGTCATACTCAATGCCAGAGGGCTTTATTACAAATAGCCCTTTTTCACGATCAATGCCTGAAACATTTCCCCATGTAAATGTTACTAATCCTAATTTAGGCAACGCCATATTAGCCTTATAAACTTCATTTTTTAGCTTTTCTAACATAATTACACCTCGATTGAAATTCCAGATTTGATTAGTAAATCAACTATAAAATCATGAGCATTCTCAATTTTATTAATACAATCGCTCTCTTTTTCGGACCACATTTCAATTGTAAATGTACCCTGGTAGTCTAGGCGTCTTAATGTCTTAAATAATCCTAAGAATCCAACATTTCCCGTTCCAAAGGGTACATTTTTAAATTTTCCAGGTGTATTTGGCGTAACCGACAGCGTATCCTTGACATGTATGGCAATGATACTGTCTAATCCTTCTGTCAAATCCTCTCCTGGATTATTTTCAGGCCAAGCTGAAATATTGCCTAAATCTGGATATGCCTGAAGCCAAGGTGAAACAACGGATTTCTTGATCTTCTTCACCTTAGCAATCGAATTAATAAAAGTGTCATCCATTGTCTCAATGGAAATCATAACCTGGTTCTCAGCTGCAAAATCAACTACCCGTTGCAAGTTTTCAATGAAATTTTCACGTGTTAACATTGTCTTAAAACCATAATACTCATCATATCCAGCAATCTGTATGTTCCTAATTCCTAAGTCTTTAGCCAAGATAATTGCTTTCTTACACATGTTATACGCTTGAGCATATATTTTTGGATTCTCAGATCCAAGAGGATATTTTCTAAGCGCAGACAGCATCATTGTATCAACTGGTATGCCCGTTTCATAGATATCTCGGACTAACTGAAACCGTTGTTCTTTATTCCAATCTAAGCGTTCAATACGTTCATCTGTCTCATCAATTGATATTTCTACAAAAGAAAACCCATGTTTTTTTGCTAAATAAAGTTTGTCTCGCCAAGACATCTGAAATGGTAATGACTTCTCGTTAATTCCAAGTTTTGCCATCGTTACGCCCAATACTTTTTAATCTCATTTTGAAAATCTTGGGCTGTCTTAGCAGGATCCTTTTGTCCAGTAATTGCACGTCCAGCAATAAATGTGTATACGGGAACGCCTTTGAATAACTTAATCGTATCAATATTTAATCCACCCGTAACAGATACCTTGAATCCCATATCTATGAAACGTTTTACAATATCTAAATCTTTTTTACCCCAAACCTCTCCTGCTAATAATGCATCTCGACTTTGGTGATAAATGACTTGTTCAATGCCAATTTTTTGCCATTCTTTAGCCCGTTCCCAATTCCATGCTGAATAGAGCTCAACTTGAATGCCGTCCAACACAGATTTAGCTGATTTCATTGTCGCAATTGTCGCTGAGTCAATAACTGTCATCAAATCTGCGCCCGCATCTTTAGAATTTTGCGCTACAGTAGATCCTGCATCCGCACATTTAGTATCGGAAGCAATGATTTTATCTGGAAACATTTCTCGTAAAACCTGGATAGCTTGTTGACCAGCTTGTAACTCTAAAATTGTACCAACTTCGACAATATCAACAATTGGGCCTGCTAAATGAGCAATTCTGGCCGCGTCTGCCAACGTATTTTGATCCAAAGCAATTTGTAAATTAGGTTTCGTCATTTTTATATCCTCATTTCTTATATTTTTCTTCAAAGTCTGTTTCATCAATGATTCGTTGGGTAATTTCTTTGTCGCTCATAACGTTTTTCACACCAACAACTGTGACGCCTTTTTTAGCAGCATCTTCAAACATATTTACAAAATTCAATGGTGTGAAAACAGCGTCATACTGAGTTGCTGTCGATTTTCCTTCAGCAAGACTTGTATGGTTTATTTTACTGATTGGGATACCCAATTTTTTCATTGACTTTTCAACACTCTTCATCATCATTAGGCTAGTGCCTGAACCATTGGCACAAGATACTAAAATATTCATAATAACTTCTCCTTTTCTTTTGCAATTTGAATATTGTTTATTCAATTCCCTTATTTTCTTTATACGCATCGTAGTCCTCAACCATTAAGAAATAGTTTTTTGGATCTTTACGATATTCTAATTGCGGAATCACGAGCAAAATTACTGCCACAATCACCACACCGAAATATCCCAAGTATTTCAAGATAACTGTGAATCCTGGCCAAATCGTATCCCAATCAAACATTCCTAAATATCCTCCAAATTTCGACATGCCTATCCATGTTGATATGAGCGCTGCACCAACAACTTGAATAATACCTGAGAAAAATGGCAATATCATAGCTGCTTTTGCACCAGCGCGATTGTTGGCAATAACGCCGAACACAGCGTTGTCGAAGAACAGTGGGATAAATCCAGCGATAATAATTGTCGGTGAATGGAAGATCATCAACGCACCAATAGCTAAGAATTGACCCAATGCACCAAACATAAAACCGATTGTTACTGCGTTTTGTTCCCCAAAAGCAAATGTTGCTGCCACATCAATTCCAGGTACAGAATTTGGCAAGATTGTATCGCTGATTCCTGTAAAACTTTCAGTTAATTCGCCAACGAAGGTGCGAACCCCTAATTGTAAAATTGCCAGATTGACAGCAAATCCTAATGATGTAGTCATGATGTAGAAGAAAAAACTAGTTCCTTTGGCTAACCCAGAAGTCCCGTTACTAGTAATAAACAATTGATGAAAATAGTTTTCTCCTAGCACAACCATGATGATTCCAAAGAACACAAACATCAAGATAGCCGTTGCTACCATGTTTTCATTGAATATTCTCAAAAATCCAGGGAGCGTTATATCTTCTAAACGTTTTGCTGATTTATTTTTTCTTTTATCCGAAGATTTTTTCATTTTGTCGGAAATCCACGCAACCAAAGCAATTCCAAACATTTGCTGATGCGCAACGGCAAATCCACCACCATCTGTAAGTTGTTGTGTTGCTTTGATAGTCATATTCGATCCAACTGCCCAATATAAACCGAGTAACACACCCATCACCAGCAATACTTCAATTCGCCCTAAGCTAGGAATAGCAAAGAGTAGAATCCAAAATGCTGTCGCAGCTTGTTGCACTTGAACATTTCCTGTTGTAAATACTGCACGTAACTTCGTATACTTTGAAAAACGAACCAATAAAATATTGAAAACAAATGCAATTAACAACAGAATCATTACGTCACCAAACGAACGGCCAAACGTTTTCTCTAATCCGTCCGTAACAGCATTTTGACCAAAATACGGATCAATTACTGTCGCTGTAAGATGGAAACGATCTTTCAAACCTGTTAAAATCGGACGAAAACTAGTCACTAATCCGTTTGATCCCACTATCAAAATCATATAACCAATCGTAGCTTTTAAAAATCCAGCCAGACTTTCATACCAAGGTTTCTTTTCTAACATGTAACCAATTAACACTATGAATCCAATCATATATGCTGGCTGAGTCAAGATATTATCGGCAAAGAATTCCCAAATTTTTAATATTCCTGCTAGTACGCTGTCCATTTCCTTCTCCTTATTATTCTGCAGGGATACTTTCAAAATGATTCATGACTTGATTAAAATCATCTAGTGTTTCGATATTAGATAACGCCTCAATCATGCCATCGGTCATTAATAAAGCCATCAAATTTTGAATGTTTTCCAAATGTTGTTCTTCGTTTTTAGCAGCCAGTGTGAAAAATAGTTTCCCTTGTTTTTCTGGATTTCCTTCTTCAAAAGACACCATCTCACTGAATTTAGCAAAACCAATACCTGTACCTAAAACGCCGGGTCCAGTAGCCAATGCATGTGGCATCACAACTCCTGGAACTATTACAATATACGCACCATTGACCTCGACGTTTTTGATGATTTCATTTATATAAGCGTCAGTGATAATTTCTTTTTCCTTTAAATTTTCACTGGCAATACGTAGTGCTTCACGCCAATCTTGCGGTGTCTCATCATAAATACGTACCAAATCATTATCGTAAAAATATTTAAGCATCGTCATTTTATTACTCCTTTAGAGAAATGATGGGAATGGCACATCATTGTCCGTTGAAAAGACATCCGAAAATCCTCGATCATAATGATATTGAATTTCATCCTTATCTTGTGGGAATGTATAACTCCCGCCAACCTTCCATACAAATGGATGAAACTGATAATTAAGCGTGTCTTTCTTCATTTGCCAAAGTTTTACAATTTCTTGTGGATCAGCATCAAAGTTAGACCAAATATCATAGTGAACTGGAATAACCACCTTTGCCTTTAAATCTTCTGCTGAACGAAGTACATCAATTGATGTAACCTTATCAGTAATGCCTCTTGGATTTTCTCCATAATTAATAATTTCAACATCAATATCATTTTCATTACCATGCTTAGCAAACATATTAGACATATGGGAATCAGCCGCATGATACAAATTACCACCAGATGTTTTAAGTAAGTAGTTCACTGCAATTTCGTCCATATCCTGTGGTAAGGCACCTTTAATTTTCACATCTGGTTCTACCGTTAATAAAGCTGTGCGATCGAAGGCTTCTAAAGCTTTAATCGTTACTGATTTTACCGTGACCTCATCCCCTGGATGAACTACAACAGTACGATCAGTTGGCACTCCCCAACTTTCCCAGATATCAACGACTGCTTGAGGACCAATAAACTTTGTTTCGGGGCCACTATTTTGTAGCACAGCAGCAGCTGTATTAATATCTAAGTGATCAGAGTGGATGTGTGTTACTAGAAGTGCATCTACGTTCTTTATGGCATATGGGTCAATAACAAATGGTTGCAAACGTAGATTAGGTTGCATTTTTTGAACACCGCTCATTCGCATCATCTGGTGCCCTTTTTTCATTAAACCGGACCCATGCGATTGTTTTCCAGTACCGTTCCACAAATCTATTAAGATGTTGGTATCTTCGTGCGTTTTAAGCCAAACACCATTATTAGCCAGCCACCACATTCGGAAATTATTTTCTGGCACTTGTGATGCTTCAATTTCTTCGTTTAACCAAGTTCCCCACTCTGGAAATGTATTCTCAATCCAGTTTTCACGTGTTGCTTCTTGAACATTCTTTGCTTTCACCATAGTATTTAAACCCTTTCTATAAATAACTAAACTTTAAATGTATGCGCTTACATTATTTACTACAACTCTATTATTAAACATGATAAAATAAAAAAACAGTCCCATTCCGCCACAAAAAGAGCGCTCTAATGAGACTGTTTACCTTCTCTTTCACATTGTAAAATAAACAGAAACTATGGATGAAATTATTTGTTCACGTATAAAAGAGGAACGACTAAAAATGCAAGTGTCGAACATGAATTATGCAAAATTTATTAATTATATAGCCACACAAGAACTATTACCAAATGTACAAACAATGGCAAATCGTTTGAACTTGTCTAGCCGTAAAATTTATTATCTACTTCAGGCAGCGAATTCCGATTTGCGTTCATCAAATCAACCTTTTCTTGTTCCAAGCACAAAAATTTCAGATTCTCAAATTTCTGTATTAAAAAATAAACTATCACACGCACCATCCGATCAATACCTTACTTCGTATGAACGGCAGCAGATCATGGACATTTGTATTGCCCTTCCCTTAAAAAAATGGACTTTATCTGCATTTCAATCTTTATTTGAGGTATCCAGAAATACCGTATTACGCGATATCGCAGATTTAAAAAAGAGAAAAAAATTTCGACCTGAATTTTCTAAGAAAAATGGTTTTGAGTTTAAGGAACCACGCTATGATTTATTAGTCCACGCATACAATAGTCTAATGCTACTGCAAAGTCACAGAAACCCGCTTAACTACTTTATTCACTCATTAGAAGGAGAGCCCTCTCACTCCAAATTTTTACTAGTCAGTGAAAAATTGAAAAATATGTACAAAGATTCTTTGGAGAAAAGTATCTCTATTTCTAATGCATTAACACTCACTATTTTTTCTGTTGTTTCTTCAATGTACAGTAGCCATCATCCTATTACTGAAGAAATGCTATTCAATGATTCTGATATTACATCATTTACGAAACGACGAGAACATAATATCATCCAAGATTATGCTCTTGTAGCAGAAACTAATTTTTCCATTCACATTCCCGCTTCTGTGAAACTATTTTTAACACTACAACTTCTTAGTGTTACCAAAGAGCAAGATGATCACTTTAGCTCACACTCGTTTCAGGATCTCCTGATTCTAAGTGAGCACATTGTTGATGCTTTTATGACTATTTCTCACATCACCAGTAAAAATACTGAAAGAAAAATACTGATCCGAGAAATACAGACTCAACTCAAACCGTTTTGGTATGCTGTTCGTTATCAAAATATTACTGTCTACGAATATTTATATCACGAACCACTTTTTGAAAAGTATGTTGTAGAATCCCTAAATCAATTAACTGATAGCGCTTTATATAACCATTTATTTCCTTATGGTTTGCTTCCAGATCAAATCAGTGTTCTAGCCATGATATTCTACAATTTCAGCCTATCTCAGCAAAAAGAGACCAAACTGAACATATTAATGGTTACATCCCTGCCAATATACAGCCAGAACTTATTTAAAACTGTCATTGAAAAAAACAGCACTGTCCCATGCGCACTGACTATTCATGCGCTAAATAGTTTTGATAATTCATCAAACAATGTCAATCAATTTGATTTAATTATTACTGAATCTACCGAAATCAGTACTAAACAACCAACATTTCTAATCGACAGTGAATTGAAAGAAAGCGAGTTCAATCGTCTTAAGACTGTTATATCGCAAATCAATCCTATGGAGAAAATCACAAATGACAAATAAAATAAAAATGATTGCCCTAGACATGGATAATACACTGCTTCGGCCAAATAAAACCTTATCCGAAAGGAATACAAAAGTTCTACAAAGTCTACACACTATGGGAAAAAGTATAGTACTGACCACTGGTCGTCCATTCCCCAACGTACAGCCTTTTCTTTCACAACTACAGTTAAATCAAATTAATGATTACGCTATTCTATTTAACGGAGCAATTATCAAAAACATATATACAAATCAAAATTTGATCAATCATGTTTTTACTCTTTCAGACGTTGATGAGGTGTTTAACTTAATACATAATATTCGTTTGCCAATTGACCTTGTTACGCAAGACATCGTATATTCTATTAAAGATTTTGGAAAATCTGGATATGTTGAATTAGTAGGGAAACTGATGACTTATTCAGAAAAACTTTTATCTGAATTAACTCCAGATTTGATGTTTAATAAATTTGTCGTCTGCGCTACGGATGCAGAGTTAAATTATTTAGAAAACGTTCTCCAACACACACCCATACTAACTAAAAATATAAATTTTGTCAGATCAAGAAGAAATTTATTAGAGTTTGTTCCAAATAAGGTTAATAAGGGCGCTGCATTATCAAAACTACTCAAACAGTTATCATTGACTCCAGATAATTTAATGGCTTTTGGTGATGAAGCGAATGATTATTCTATGTTGAGCTTAGCCAGAGTTTCAGTAGCTATGGATAATGCCATCCCATCTATTAAAAAAATATCAACAAACATTACTAAGAGCAATGCCAAAGACGGCGTGGCTGAATTTTTGGAAAGTTATTTTTCATTGTAGTAGTTATGAAATAAATCAATTTTCTCTCTCAATCGAAATTCTTGACAAAACCATACTATTTTCCTAGGATAATATCTATGTTGACTAAATCATATGTATCTTATGATTCAGATATTTCTCAGAAAGTGGTGAAACTGTCATGCCTTTATTTATTCTTGGATTAGTCATTGGTTTTGGCTTACCTATACAAACTGCAGTTAATTCCAAACTCCGAAACGTGCTTGGCTCTGCATTTAATTCTTCGTTAGTCTCATTTGGTGTTGGAACACTTTTTCTAATAGCTGTAACGCTAATAACTACTCATTCTCTTACTATTAATGGTTCATTTTTTTCCACTGAACCTTGGTGGATTTGGATTGGTGGTGTACTCGGTGTAGTCTATCTAACCGGAAACATCATATTGTTTCCAAAATTAGGTAGTGTCCAAACTGTCATCATGCCAATTCTTGGTCAAATTGTCATGAGTATGCTCATTGATAATTTTGGGTGGTTTTACTCTAAACAACATGATTTTACTTGGTTTAGAGGAGTAGGCGCCCTACTAGTTTTAGCCGGTGTTTTTCTTTCTGTGTCACTAACACCACTAATGTTAAAACAAAAAAATAGGCCAAAAGAAATAACTTCACAAAATAACGAGTCAAACAAGACACGTTTACCTTGGCAATGTTTGGGATTTATAACTGGCATGATTAGTGCTCTCCAAACAGCTATTAATGGTCATTTAGGTAAAGTAATTAACTCTTCACTCAAAGCAGCTCTGATTTCATTCCTCGTTGGATTCGTAACACTGCTTATTATTGTCTTAATAAATTACTATACTCATAAAACAAAATCAACTATCCAACTTTCACAACAACCCTGGTGGATTTGGATTGGCGGTATCATTGGGTCTCTATTTGTCTTAGGAAATGTTTATCTGGTGCCATTACTGGGTACTGGATTGGTAGTCGTCATTGTCTTAGTTGGCCAAATTGCTGGTAGTCTGTTCGTAGACCAATTTGGGTGGTTTGGAGCTAAGAAAAATCCTATTTCAGTCATTCAACTTCTGGGTTTATTTTTTATGATTGGTGGCGTTATTTTAATTAAATTCTTTTAAAAAGGAAATACAATTATTCATCGACTTAAAATAAAAAATATAAAAAACGTAAAACACCTATAAGTGTTTTACGTTTTTTATTAATGTTGCCACAAGCACCGTAAAAATCTGTTATTAAATGAACCATCAAGGTTCTAAAATTAAAATGTTATCTTTGCTCACAGAGTTATCTAGTGACTTAATGACTGCAATACTAATCAAGGCTATCGGTAAATAAACTATAATTATATTGAACCATATGTCTGGGGTACTCGTTTGATAGATATCCACTTGAAGATCAAACAAAACGTGTAGGCCTGCACCTACATAAATACTATTAGTAACAATTCTAATTAAGGCGAAGAATAGCCCGATACAAGTCGCATAAAACACCTGTTGATATACTGCTTTGGCTGGATCAACAGATAGATTCACCAAATGAATAAAACCAAATATCATACTTGTAGCTACAGATACAATTGTTAAATTATTCTTGGTCCATTTAAATTTCTTTAGGATTCTTTGAAAGAGGTTAAATAAATAACCTCGCACAAAATACTCTTCAAAAAAACCAGCCCCAAAAGCTATAGCTGTACAAGTTATGATTATTTTTAGCGAACTATGCGAAAGAGAAATAATACTACTAATATTACCATTTTGCACATATAAGAAAATAAAATATGCAAAGGTAACTAGTACAGAAAATTTTTGAAAAGATGATAATGATAAATACCCTTCAAAGATTTTTCCATTATGCGGGATTGTGTTGACAAGTCTTACCATTAAATATATGAAAAGAACCATTAAAAGTGACAAGATCAACAGCCACTTTAAGGACGTCTCATCCGGAGAAATAGGAATAAACATTTCCCCAACTAACAATACTATTAGTATAGATATTCCTCTTCTGGAAGATTTCTTCCTATTTTTTAAAAACATATGTCCCCCTATTATTTTTATGTTTTTCAAAGTCCCATATTCAGCCACTGTTTAAAATAACTAACCGTACTTTGTGGTACATATCGCAAGTGAATAATATGATGCCCATTACCATCCCTTACAATGACATCAAGATGTAGTGCTTTTTTTCTAAAAAGCGTTATGAACCCTCTTTCTCGCACGCCCTGAATCTTATCACGACGAATATAATAACGTTCCTTACTAAAGCCACTGCTCCGCTGTATATACACTAATTCTTGATTAAACCCAAGTTTTTGATCGATAATTGTCAGTATATTCTTTAGAATTAGTATGGCTATTATTACTATGAGGATGAAAAAGAATAACAACATGTATGATTTTTGTAGCATGCTTGGAAAATAAAACATGACAACAAAAATTGCCAAAGTCATTATGAAAATGTTACGCAAAACACTGAAACGAACTTGATACCAAGCTGCTTTATCAATATTGCACACTTGCCAATGATCTACATCAAAATCAATAGACGTTAAAACCTTTTTTAAAGTGGTCATGATTTTATCAGTTGACGCCACAGGAATCAGAACCGTTTGGGCATCTTTTTCATCATGACTCGCCGAAAGCAATACATTAACACTCACTAAACTTACCAAACGTCTTAACATTGTTTGACGAAGTTGTATCGTTTGTATTCTATTAAGTTTTAGTTGCATCGTTTTATGCGCTAAAAACCCACGTGAGATATCTAAATGATTGTTCTGATGTTCAACTTTAAAATTAAAATATCGATTAAATATTCTGAAAAAACCGATAAATATACCAACAATCACGGTTAAAACCAAAAGAATACAAAATCCTGTCACAGATTGGTGATTAAAGAAAGCTTCAAAAATCGATTTTACATTCTTTGGTAACACCTCATCAATTTGAGACCAAATCGTGAATAATACGAGAACGCCACCTAACCCACCTACAGATGTCAACGCATAGACGATCAATTCCTTAGTGGTCACCTGATATTGAATTTTCGTTGTTTCAACTGTATCAGATTCTTTCTTAATACTATTTTGAGCAACCCGACGTTTTTGTTCAATGAGATTAGCCTGTTTTATAGTTAATGCATCAAAAATTACATCTGGTTTTCCCTGGCCTGACGTATCAATTTGCATGCGCACAACATGAAAAGGCTGATAGTAAAAAGGTATCGTACGAGTTATTGTTTGAATTCGTTCAAATGGAATATGCAACTGATTTTTATTGATAATACCTTTTTTTACAGTTAATTCGTGTTCATCAAACTCAAAAATAAAGAAAAACCATTGCACCCAAGCGATTAGCAACAAAAGTAATAATGTAATGATCACAATGATAGGAAAATATGTGAATCGGCTCTCATTCATATTGAATAGCCCAAAAAGAATCGGCCATATAATCAACTTTATATTAGTTAACAAATTTATAAAAACAGCAAATAGACTTTGGTGTTGTTTAATCATCAAAAGCTACCTCACGTGCATGTAAAGCAGCTATCACCAATTGACCTCGCATGTTTTTTGCGGTTAACTCCTCAATTTCTCTAATCTTAAAACCATGTGCAGCAGTTTTGATTGACAAGTCCATTAATTTGAACTGACGTAAAATAGGGCCTTGTGTTGTATCAACATTTTGAATACGATTTAGGGGAATTGTTTCTACTTTTCTAAATACAAAGCCTCGATAAATATAAACCGCATGGTCATCTATGTAGTAACGTCTAAAATGATAAAAATAATTAATCAATGCCATATGAATAAGCGGTATCAACATAACTATTAACATGAAAACTATAGCAATATTTGTATAAATATCCCTTTTCGATGGTAAAAAAAAGATATAAACAGTGGCTAGTCCTATAAATATAAACAAAAACCAAATGACATCATGGATTAGCCAAACTAATTTGGCTGTTTTGGGTAGTTGCACGGCATCTTCTGGTATCATATTCTTCTCTCGATCACTCTAAAATTATAATATTTAGTTTATCAAAGCAATTTACCGAATGCAAAAAAGCGATATAAATAGCTGATTGATCTTAAAGATTAAAGTATAATTAACAAACTTAACTATTCATATTTATGCAGGAATTCTTTTAAAAGTTGAAGTGTTGAAGTGTAATATGTCACACCATAATCAAACGCCACTTTTTGCACATCCGTCATACCATTACCTTGCCACTCATCAAGTTGAAAATTCAAATCATTGAGTTGCAACTGTTTACGGTTTATTTCTTCTGTTAAAAATTCTTTTACTTTTTCAGGTTCCAAATGATTGCTAAAATATAAACGCATTAAAAAATCAGATTTTAATACTTCAGGAGAAGTTGGTTTGAGGAGTTCTTCTGAAAAATCTTTTGTTCCTTTTGGCGTTATAGAATATACATTTTTATTTGGTTTATCAGTTTGTGTTATTTGCTCTTTAGCAACCAATCCATCTTTTTCTAATTTCTTTAGTGTTGGATAAATCATACCAAATGTGCCATCAAAGAAATGATTGATTCGTGTTTGTATCACTTCGTTGATTTCATATCCCGTACGTGGTCCGTCTTGCAAAATACCTAGGACAATTTCTTTCCCTTTCATGGTCATAGCTTTTTCCTCCGAGTAGTTGCTCTTTATTATTATACACATTTGTTACACTACTAAGGAATTTTGCATTTTTAAAACATGTCGTTGCTCCTGCACTACTAAATATTCATTTTTTACTTTTCAAAAACAATCCAATAATAGCCGATAATAATAGAAACGGTAACGATGCCAAATAGAGATTTTCAAAGGACTTTCTCAGCTCTATACTAGTATTATTTTCTATGTTTTGTATACTATGTTTCAAAGTAATTGGCACATCATTGATATTAGCTTTAACAAATTTTGTTGTATTCATGTTTGTATTAATTCTATTGATTACATTTTCTTGCTCTTTATCAGGCAAGTGTAGTTTCACAATTTGATTATCTGCATAAGTTTTCGACACTGTTTTTGCTACTGACAAATTACTATACAGGCCCGTTACAAATATTGCTACTGCAAGCATTGATCCTACTTGTCTCAGGACACCTGTCACACTTTGCGAGGTAGCAAGAAGTTTTCCTTCTAAACTTCCAGCAGCTATTATTAGAATTGGTCCTGTAATAATACCATATCCCATACCGATGGCAAATCCTGCCAAAATTGTTTGCATCTGACTCATTAAAGCACCAAATGCGAACCACATATAGCCACTAGCCATGACAATAAAACCAATCAAAAGTAACCATTTAGCATTAACACGCGCTTGTACAAATCCTGATATGGGTGAAAAAATAAAAATTGCTAGGGAAATTGGTGAAATCAGAAGCGATGAATGCAGTGAATCAAATCCCGCAATGTTGGTAAAGTAACTAGGTAAAATCACTGTTATTGCTACTAGGAAAAGATTACTGAAAATAATAACTCCGGTGGATACTGAAAAGTTATGATCGAAAAATAATTGTAACGGTACCATTGGGTTTTTACTACGATGCTCAGTCCATACAAATAATGAAAAACTAACAGTACTAATTAGAAAACATAAAACAGTAGCAAAAGATGTCCATGTCCAAACCCTACCCTGCATCATTCCTAATGATAATGTCGCCAGAGTAACCATGATTAATATTGCACCCCAAATATCCATGGATTGTTTATGTTGCACTTCGTTACGCATATTTAAATTAGTTATACCGATTAAAATCATAATAATCGTAAGTGGCACATTGATCCAAAAAATCCATCGCCAGCCCATAAACTGCGTAACTATACCACCAATGGTTGGTCCCAAAGCTGCTGCCAGTCCTTGCGTAATACCCAATATGGCAATCATTCCAGTCCGTTTTTCAACGTTGACTAGCCCAATACCCAAAGTCATGGATAGTGGAAATACAATCGAGGCTCCTACGCTTTGAATGGCACGACCAACTAACAACATACTTAGTTCTGAAGAAAGAGCCGATAGTGTTGAACCAACACCGAACAGGAAAACACCAATTAAAAAAAACTTGTGAATGCCCAACATCTCAGCAATTCTTGTTAAGGGTATTGTGAGTGATGCAAATAAAATTAAATACACATTTAATGCCCACGACAACGAATCTAATCCAACATCTAGATGTTCACCAATATTGGGTAAACTCACGTTCAAAATAGTCGTGTCCAGCATACAAATAAATATTCCAAGTATGAACAGTATCGTTAAAATCGTTCTTCGCATCAGATAACCTCTTATCATTTTTATATTAACAATGTTAATATATACTTCGTTAATATAAATGTCAATAAATTATTGATTAATAATGTCTTGTTGCGTGATACTTTTCTTGTTTTTAGGGACAAAACCTGCTAGTGTAACACAATGGTAACAACAATATCAGCAATCGTCTGGTTCATCGTTCTCTTTACGATTAGTCTTTATAAAATCAAAAAATAACACTAAAAAAGGAAGACATATCTTCCTTTTTTGATTACTTCAGTTGTTTTAAACCTATGCCAGTTAGTGCAGAAGCAATTGACATCACAGGTGACAACAGTGCAAACAGTGTGAATGGTGCAAAAGCTAATACCGATACACCTAGCGTCTGTGCTGCAAAAGCACCAGCAACACCCCATGGTACTAAATAATTTGTTACTGTCCCACTATCTTCAATTGTTCTTCCCAACGCCAGACCAGATAAGTTCACACGTGTAAAGCTGTCTTTAAATAACTGCCCAGGTAAAATGGTTGCTAGATATTGTTCCCCAACCAAAAAGTTGGCGCCAATACCTGTTAATAACGTTGCTAAAACTACTGATCCTTGGGATTGCAAATGTCCTACAACGGGTGCCATTACAGCTTTCAATATACCCAGACCATCTAATAGACCACCAAGCGCTAAGGCTAACATAATCATCATTACGGTATCCATCATTGAAGACATCCCGCCACGATTCAGTAAAAGAACTAAGGTGGGATTGTTACTTGTCGTCTTGAAACCATGAACTAATAGGTCAGAAAAATCAGATACACTATGTTGCGCTAAAAAATCCGCACTAGAAACCAAAATGTTAATCATTAAGGCCGCAATAGCTGGGATTTTAAACCAAGCGGTGACTACCAGCACAGAAAGTGGCACAATAGCCCACCACGTTGGTTGCAATAATGGTAATAATGAAGCAATTTTTTGTGTTGTTCCCGCACTCGAATGATGGCCGAAACCAAGCATAATTGTCACAAGAAAAGTTACCCCGAAAGCAGGTAATGTTGTCCACATTAAATTTTTGATATGCGCAAATAAATCTGTCTCTGAAATGGCACTTGCTAGATTAGTTGAATCAGACAATGGAGAACTTTTATCCCCAAAAATAGCGCCAGAAAGAATAGTTCCAGCAACCAACGCTGGATTTAAGCCCATTAACGTTCCAACACCCATTAACGCCACACCCACAGTTGATAACGTTGTAAACGCGCTCCCAATTAACGTTCCTACTATGGCGGAAGTTAACAAAGCAGTTGGTAAAAAGAACTGGGGATTTAGCATTTTAAATCCAACCCAAACCATCGTAGGGATTACACCGGTAGCAAGCCAAAGTGCTATCAGGGCGCCTATCAGTAAAAATAAAAACAACGGTGCTATACCCGAAGTGATTCCCTTAATCAAGGCTGCTTGACTTTCTTGCCAACTCACACCTCGTAACCGAGCGACTAGGACAATCATACTAATCACTAGCAAAATCGGCACAATCGGCGATAGTCCAAAGCCAATAACAGCAGTAGCTAAAATAATAATTACAGCGATCAACAATGTCGTCGATAGCTTGGTAGTTAGTTTGTTTTCCATGTTTATCTCCCGCGAATAAGAACTATATTTCTGCAATAAAAAACGTCCCTGCTGTTATAAAACAGAAGGGACGAATCGACATTTACAGAAATCCGTGGTACCACCCAGCTTACGCGTCAAAAACGCATCACTTTAGCATTTGATAATGTGGTGCTGCCACATTGATTATTGATAGCTGTATTTCAGATAACGACACCTGCACAGTTTTCACCAACCACTGCTTCTCTTCACACCGAATGCCAATCTTACTAGTTATTTATGCTATTCACAAGAGCTTTATTCTACTATACAAGTACAATATCTGTCAAATTAAACATGCTTACTTATTAATTAATTCAAGACCATATTCTGCTAACAATGTTTTGTCAGAGGCACTATTTAATGAGATTCCTTTCGCTCTAAAGGAATCTAACAAAGTTGTTGTAATTTTTTTACTGTCTAATAAATCTTCGTGTTTTGTGTTGGTAAACTTGTAAAGGGCATCAGTATCAACTATTCTGAAGACATGCTCTTTGCTTTCATAAATCACCGTTATATATTGTTGTAACCATTCACTTTTATTCTTAATCATAATTGAAACCCACCTTTCTTAACCACATTGTACACCTAGCAAAGAAACTTTATCTAGATAAAGACATGTGTTGGCTCGAATGAGGTATTAATCAAAGTATTCTTCACATTCAGCCAAGTCAAAATAATTCAATGCCAAATAGATAGTTAAAAATGACAGTTTATGGTTACGCACGAGTCTCAACAGCGGGACAATCGTTAAATAAACAAAAAGATACTTTGATTGTCACAAAATTAGACCGTTTTGCCCGTAACACGCGAGAAGCACTAAATTTAATTGACTCCCTATTAAAAGAAAAAATCGTTATCAAAGTTTTAAACTTAGGAACGATTGATAACATCCCTATGGGTCGTATGATTGTTAGAACCTTATTGTCGGTTGCGGAGATGGAACGTGACATGATTATTGAACGTACACAAGCAGGAAAAACATTTGCTAAGCAACACAATCCTAATTATAAGGAAGGCAGACCCAAAAGAAAAAAAGACAGCCGAAATACAGCTATCTTCGAATATTCTAACACCCACACTGTAAAAGAAACCGCTGAGGCTTTCAACATCTCACTGCGAACCATGCAATACATAAAAAAATGTTTGTTTAATAATGTTTTTGTCAACCTTAATTGATCTAAAAAAGCTTTGAGCAAGCATATTAAGTATGCTACAATTATTTTTAATTTCATGCTATTTTTATTAACCAAAGAATCAGAACATCTAAGTTCACAAAACATCCATATTAACGGAGGACTCACGTTATGAAGCATTTACTAATTGCCTTTTGCGGTTTAGATGGTTCGGGTAAGACCACCCAATTACATTTGTTAAAACACTGGATGTTATCTAACCAACAAGCGGTATTAACAACACGTCAACCCAGTGACGACTATAGAAATAACGATCGCGTACGAAACTACTTGGATAACGGTGTAGTCTCAAACATGAAGGCTATAGCACTACTAGCTGCCGCTGATCGTCAAAATCACATTTCTGAAATTATTCTACCAGGTTTAGAAAAAAGTCATGTTTTAACAGATCGCTATTTATACAGTAGTTTTGCATTTTTTAAAGCACGTGGCTTAAATATCGATTTCTTACGATCGATTAACCCAGATATACCAGAACCAGACTTGACTGTATTTTTGGATTTAGACCCTAAAGTAACGTTAGAACGAGTTAGTAATCGAGATGGATCATTAAAATTTGAAGAGCGCAATTCAAAAATATTTGAAGATGTTCGAAAAACGTTTCTGAAGGTTCTTCCAAAAAACTCATTGATTTTAGACGCACAATTATCAGAAAACGATATCCATAAAGTTATTACAAATAAAATAAAGGAATTACTAAACAATGACTTATAATTTTTCACAGTTGTATGAACAATTATCCATTGAAAAAAAATCAAAGGTTTCAGTGGGGCTAGATCCTAATTTAGAACGAATACCTAAGTTTATTTCAGAAAAATCAAAAATTGCTCTACCATCTGATATAGTTTTAAACTTTAATAAATTTATTATTGATTTAGTTGCAGACTTTGTTCCTGTCGTTAAACCACAACTTGCATATTATGAAAAATTAGGATGGCGTGGCTATCAATCATACGAGAAAACAGTTGAGTATGCTAAGAGCAAAGGTTTATTGGTTATTGCTGATGCTAAACGAGGTGATATTGATTCTACAGCTACAGCATATGCTGAAGCATTTTTAAGTGATCGATATGGAGGTGTATCAGCAGTAACTGTAAATCCTTATCTAGGAAAAGATTCAGTTATTCCTTTCTTTGAACAAAGTCGTCAAACTGGAAAAGGCATATTTCTTCTAGTAAAAACAAGTAACCCCGGATCAGAAGATATCCAAGACATTGTTAGTTTGCGTGGATCCCGAGTTCGTGATGCAGTTCGTGATTGGATAGTTGAGGAAACCGAAGACTCAAACGAACAATATTCAAATATTGGCGCTGTTGTGGGTGCTACTCATCCAGAAGAAATGTCACAATTACGAATGTCTTTGAAAAAATCATTATTCTTAGTTCCAGGGATTGGCGCTCAAGGCGGCGATATTAAAGAAATTTATCGTGTGTTTGATAAAAGTGGTCATGGTGCTGTGATTAACTCATCTCGTAGTATTTTATATCCCGAATCTGTCACGATTGATTCAACTAAAGAGGAATATGCTGAAGCAGTTATTTATGAAACTGTCAAATTAAATAATCAAATAAATGAAATATTGATTAATAATGGACAATATTAAATATACCGAAACTTTTTTGATTTCTATAAACTTCTAACGATTGGTCCTTATTGAGAACCTAAAAGAGAACCAGTCAAGGAACTATTTAAATAAAGAAGATCAGGAAACAATTATTCACTCTTTTTGTCTATTGTAGCTTTAAATGATGAATCACTCTATAATCTTGAAAATATTATTCAAGAATCTGGATTAGAAGCTAAACAAGTTAAAGGAACATTCGCATCTGTACCATCAATATTAAATCATATAATGGAAATCATTGATGGACGTATAAATAAAAATTTAAAAAATAACTTTGATAATAATCCATTTATTACCATCGCTGATGATATTTTGCCTATAATCTATGAAAATATCCATATTATAAAGGTTCTATACTCATCTGACTTTACAAATGGTCCTTGGATGCGATTTTTAAAATCAGAGTACACTACGTGGCTAACACCGCTATTTGATGACTACACTCCCAATAATCATCATATTAATCGTGCCTTTGCAATCGATATTACTGTTAAGATGACCCTCTCTATTGTATCAGCTTAGGCTACACAGCCTATTCTTATTCATCCAGATCATTTTCGTGATATATTCATACAAATAACAGATACTTCTCTTAAAGACTTTTTAGAGTTATAATTACTAATTAAAATTTATGATTGTTGAACAGTAAGCGTGTGCAACAATTAATTGTAAGTCATTAAATGTAAACAGTACATTATTGGATTAAAAGGAACACAAAAAAGCATTATTTTGAACATATAGCTTTCTATAATGACCATAAATATCATATATTGCTTGTTTAACTCTATCAATAACACTATTGTCTAGAAAATGACCAAATAAAAAAGCATAAACTGTATTATACTTTGTGCCATATAATTCATCTGGTAGAACACCAAGATAATGATATAACAATTATATTTTAAATAAATCATTTCTTTTTATTAGATTTATTTAAAATTTATAAACTGATTTTAATCGATTGTAAATAGAATACCGGTAAAACTTAATAATTGCTTCTTTTTTAAATTGACCCCTTATTAGTAACTTTAAGGGTTGACGAATTTAATAAGTGATTATACATTAGTCAATATGCAATCGGCTACAAAAACACAAAAGGATACGAATCCCCTTTTCAAACGCCACGTCGCGCACCAGCAGAGCTGTTTCATGATAAAAAATGTTCAAATAATCCGTAAACGTTTTTTAAATCCCGATACATTTTTTTATCATAATTACTAAGTTATCCAAAAAATAATAGCTAAAATAAAAAAGTGATTAATGAAATAATCTAATACCTAAAACGATTGTTGTATAACATTATACCCGTAGTAACCAAAGCAACAGCCAGACCACAAAGCAAATCAATTATTACTTTATCAGGCATTATTAAAATAAAAATTAAACTCACCAACAACAATTCAATTAAAAAGTATAATATAAAACGTTGAGTAGTTATCTTGGGCTTATCCTGTACAACGGCAGTCACATTCTGTGCCAGTATGACCAATGAAATAACTCCAATCATAATTGCAATCCACAATGGATTACGAACGCTCAATGCTGTATCAGGATTTTTAAATAACTCGTAACCTAAAATAACAATAATAAACATATTTTCAATTAAGAAAACAGCTTTAAAATTTTTTAAATATTGTACCTTAAATCTTTCATCATAGACTTTTTTCATTTTATAAAATCCTCTTTCTTGACAAAAAAAATTTCGTCCAACGTCTTATTCAATCGATAACAAATTCTTAAGCATAACCCAATTGTTGGATTGTAATCGCCCTTTTCAATTAAGCTCATCGTTTGTCTAGTGACACCAACCGAATCGGATAATTCTATTTGCGATATTCCCAATTCAATTCTATACTTTTTAACTTTATTCAGAAGCATATACTTTCCCCTGCCTACTTAAATAGTAATATATAAATTACATAAGTAAATTATATATTACATTCAACAGAAGTCAAGTATTTTTAAAAATAACATTTGATAAAAATACTTCGATAAAATTAATATGTTTTACTTACAGATAAATAACTAGTTACATTTTTAACTCAACACACTTAATATTTTGTATCGTATTGTTTTAGTGTTGCTAATTCTACTAAATGCCCGAAACCGTACGTTATAAATGTCTCATTGGGTAAAACAGGGTCACTAACTGCATAGTAACCCTGTTTTTTTGTGCTATTTTTAAATGCTTCAATATATGATCTAGCTTGACCAGATTTTTCTGCTAAAATAACTGTCGTCATGTGTGTTCACACTTTCTTTCAATCTATGTTTCAACTTCATGTCCATTGAATACTACATATTCTTTAAAAACGTTATAAGGGTTAAGATACATTTTTACTAATAACTAGTTTAGAAGCACCTCACATTGGTAAGATAGGAACAAATGTCGTCAAAACCATTAACAATAGTGTGTTTTGTACAGGCTTTAATTGATTACCAATAATACTACAAATCAATAAAACTACTGTTAGTCATGAAAATGCAACCTCACATAAACTTTGCATTCGCTTTAAAATATAAATTTTATGATTTAACTCTTTTTTAAAGAGTCTACTCTTTTTACTAACAGATTTTGGGTTTTGGGGGCTAATATAAAATGCCATTAATTTATAAAACGAAAACATTGAACCACCTATGATTACTGAATAAGAAATAGTAGAGTATAGAATTACGTCATCGGGGTTAAATGCAAAGGGTGTTGGTAAAAATGTAAACATTGGTTCCCATAATTGAATTGTTATAAATACTATTAACATGGTTGGAAAATAAAATAGTGCAAATATCCCACTTAAACTCCACATTGTTTCATCTTGTTCTCTCAAAAAAGGTTTTGTCCCAAACAGTCTTCTCAATCGATGGTTTCCAATTAAAAATGATGCTAGCTACGTTAAACGCAGATAACATCACAAAAAAAGAAATATTGATCCTCGAAGAATATTTTAAAAATATCAGTAATTGGACATTTTTTGAATTATATCTTTTTGGACATGCTATGCCCTTCCTTGACGAAAAATTTATGTTTCATTTATTCCAAGAATTGCATCAAAAAGGTATCCTATACGATGATTTTAGATACGATAGTTTTTCAATGTTATTTTATATTTACAACAATATTATTTTGTTTATGCTGGAACATGATCATCTTGATACTGCTGATTTACTCATTCAAAGACTGACCTATTATTTTAATCAACAGGAAAAGGATTATTATCATCGAGCTCGCCTTTTTAATTTACAAGGATTAGCATTATACTTGCAAGGTAAAACCGAAATTGGATTAAACTTGATTAAACGATCAAACTTAATTTCATGTCTCTCAGAACATAGTTCGACATTTATAAATAACGAGAAAAATTACTTATCAAAATATTTGACAGCTAATGAATTAAAAAATGTGTTTGATTTCTCTAAAATAAAATTATAGTATGAAATGACGAACTAATCAGTATCCCCTCTCTACCAAATATTTATTGCTTTGACTATCCCACAATAAATACATGCTAACAGATAATAAAAACTACCTAATTTTTAGGTAGTTTTCTTATTAAATTAATTTTCCACTTAACTTATACAGAATATTTTTACTCATAAGTTTGTCTCGCCATCGGAGATTCATATCTATTGTTAATATATTGTAAATTCCGTTTCTGGATCAAAAAAATGTCCTTTATTCAAGTCAAAACCGACAGTTAGTTCAGCTCCAGGTTTAATATGGTCCCGTGAACTAACTTTGGCAATAAATTCCTGATCACCTACTTTACAATATAGTTGTGATTCAGCTCCTAACAACTCAGAAACATTCACCGTAGTGTTGATGGTTGCATTCGGGAAAACTTCCATAAATGTATTTTCTGTGTGAATATCTTCTGGTCTAATCCCTAATTTCAAATTTTTTCCTGCATACCCTTTAGAATGCAGTATTTTTAAGCAACCTTCTGGAACCTCTAGTGAAAAATCGTTTTTTCTATCAACAATGCGATTATTTTGTAGTGTTACATCAAAAAAATTCATTGCTGGGGATCCAATAAAGCTACCCACAAACAGATTTGCTGGATTATCATATACTTCTTGTGGCGTACCAACTTGCTGGATTTTACCATCCTTCATAATGACAATCCTATCTGCCATTGTCATTGCTTCTGTTTGGTCGTGAGTCACATAAATAGTTGTTGTCTGCAAACGACGATGTAACTTTGCAATTTCAGCACGCATTGACACACGTAATTTTGCATCCAAATTAGATAATGGCTCGTCCATCAAAAATATGGGGGCGTCACGAACAATTGCTCGACCTAACGCAACTCGTTGCCTTTGTCCACCTGACAAAGCAGCCGGCTTCCTATCTAAATATTCTTCCAATCCAATAACACGTGCGGCATTGTGCACACGTTCGTCAATGTCATCCTTGGAATACTTACGTAATTTCAATCCAAATGACATGTTATCGTACACGCTCATGTGAGGGTAGAGCGCATAGTTTTGGAAAACCATCGCAATATCACGATTCTTTGGTAGTTCATCATTGACAACCTTACCATCAATTAATAAATCGCCCTCTGTTATGTCTTCTAAACCAGCAATCATCCTGATGGTAGTGGATTTACCACAACCAGACGGTCCAACAAACACAACAAATTCTTTGTCTTTAATATCCAACGAAAAATCGGTTACAGAATAATCGTCAGCATTGTCGTACTTTTTATAAATATGTTCAAGATTTAATTCTACCATTAGCTGCTCCTATATAATTTTAACTAAACTACATATCATTACTACTTGTCATCAATTATGTTCAGTACCTGTTTAATAGCTTTATCCCATACCGACCACTCGTGACCACCAGGAACTTCCACAAACTGGTGTTTTAATCCTCTTTTTCTAATCTGTTGGTCAAGAATTACGTTCATGTCGTAGAAAGGATCACTTCGGCCACAAAGTTGCCAAATCTCCGGATCTATATTATCCTGCTTTTCCACCAAGTAAGAAATATCATTAATTGATCCTTGAACTTGTTCAGGTTCGCCAAATAAACTTCGATACCATTCATCACGCTCTGAATTATTTCGCCAATTTGTTAGAATATCCGGCATTGCCGACATAACAAAAATTTGTTTAAACTTTTTTGGATTTGTTAGTCCTACTTTTAACGCGCCGAACCCTCCCATAGATATCCCGGCTATAAAAATTTGTTCCTCGTTATTTGGTATATTGAACCATTCCTGACATCGTTGTAAAATTTCCTGACTAACATATTCAAAGTATTTAGGTCCCCCTACGCTGGTAGTATAGTAACTACGATCAACTCTCGGCATGATAATGGTTGTATTTGACTCGCTAGCGTAAGAGACAATCCTAGTTTGCTCTAGCCACGCATTCTCATCATCACCTAATCCATGTAAAAGTAATAAAACTTGCCCATCTTTATCAAAGTGTTCAGGTAATATCACGTTAACTCTAGTCTTCATTTCTAATTTTTCAGAATAAAACTCAATATGACTTACTGCCATCGAACCAATTCCTCCATCACAACACTTAGTCGTTATTTTCAAATTTTTCAAGTGATGCACGATGCTGAATATGCGTTAATATTTTTTTATGATCAAATTGATTACGATCATCAATCATTTCTAATAGTGTTTCGGCAGCTACACTACCCCAATGATGCTTTGAATAATCAATGGTTGTTAATCCTGGCGTAATATACTGGCCAATAATATCATTGTCAAAGCCAATAACTTGTATGTCATGGCCAATTTTTTCAGTTGGCAATTCCTCAATTAATCCAACTGCCATTTCATCATTTAAAGCGAATATGCCTATCTTTTCGTACTTCATATCGGCAATTTCTTTCGCTACATGATGACCACCTGCAATTGTAAAATCACTATGAATGACTTTAACCGGCTTATCACTACTCTCATCAATTGCTTTCAGTGCTGCAGCCAGTCTCTCGTTAGAATCATGTGAGTTTTCAGGACCTGTTATGATAACAAAAACATCGACATCTGTTTCATTTAATGCTTGGATAGCTTGCTTAGAACCACTTTCATTGTCTAATAGGACCTGTGTAATATTATCACCGGACAACTTTCGATCCATGACCACAATCGGCTTTCCTGACAAGGCATACTTTTTAATCATGTCATCTGGAAAATCAGAGTCTAATACAATGGCTCCATCAACTAGACCTTGCGAAATAAAATCACGTGTTTTACTTCCACCGGTTGCCACAATAACCTCGTAATTGTTTTTTGATAATACTTTATTAACGCCATCAATCATATGACTATAAAAGTAGCCACCAAAATCATGCAAATACAACCCAATGATATAGTTTTTTTGTTTTTTTAACATTCTACCTGCTAAGTTTGGTGAATAGTTATATTCTTCAGCAATTTTCAAAATTCGAGAACGTGTCTTTTCAGTTACCTTTTTACTTCCATTGAGCGCATAAGAAACCGTTGAAATAGAAACACCTGCTTTTTCTGCAATCTCTTGAATACCTGCCATAATAGTCCCCTTACTTAGCTTTCTATAATAAATACCGTTTAGATTTATTTTACATTATTTGTCTCCCTGAATATTGAATCCTTGCAAAATATATTTTTGGAATATCACAAAGATAATAATGATTGGAATGACCATAAATGAAGACCCTGCCATTTGAATACCATAATCCGTCGTATGTTGTCCCTGTAGTAATTGTAATCCAACAGATAGTGTATAATACTTTTCATCATTGGCTAATATCAAGGGCCATAAAAATGCATTCCAACCACCAATAAACGTCAGTATCCCTTGTACTGCTAGAACTGGCTTTGAGATTGGGAGAATAATGTGCCAGAACATATACCACTCGCTTGCGCCATCTAAACGTGCTGCTTCCAAAATTGAGTCAGATATATTAGATATAAATTGTCTGAATAAGAAGATACTGAAGGCGCCAACCAACCCGGGCAAGATAATACCTGTTAACGTATTTGTTAAATGCATCTGGTTAAGAATTAAATAAACAGGGATCATGGTTACTTGACCAGGAATCATCATAGTTGCTAGCACCATAATAAACAGGACACCACGACCTTTAAATTTAAATTTTGCAAACCCATATCCTGCCATAGCATTGAATAACATACCAACGAATGAGAAGAAGGTTATTATTAATGTATTTCTAAGATACAATGTAAAACCGCTATGAAATAAATTACGATAATTTTCCAATGTCCATTGCTTAGGAAAAAAACTTCGGGTATTTTGGACAATTTCAGCATTTGTTTTAAAAGACGACAAGAACATCCATAAAAACGGCAATATCATTATAAATCCAAACACAGCCAAGATAACACTTACAATAAAACGTGAATTTTGCTGTGATTTAAGTAAACTATTACTCATTGTATTTCCTTTCTCTTAAATCTTTAATCAATTATTCTCCTATAAATAAAATAGTTTCTTACTCTAACCATTTTGCTGTTTATTTTGGAGTTTAAACTGAATTAGAGTTGCCAATATAATTGCCGCAAACATCACAAATGATGCACTAGCTGCATACCCAAAGTTACTCTGCTGAAAACCATTTTGGTAAACGAATAATGCAACCGAATTTGTACTACCCAATGGTCCACCCTTTGTCATAACAAATGGCTCATCGAAGAATTGGAACCAACCAATTAAAGTTGTGACTGACACAAAGAAAATTGAAAACTTTAATGATGGAATTGTAATATGAATTGTTTGTTGCCACCAACTCGCTCCATCCAGTTCTGCAGCCTCATAAAAGTCTTTTGGAATACCTTGCAATGCAGCCAAGAAAATCAACATATTTAAACCAATAGCTTTCCAGACGGCCAAAATAATCAGAGCAATCTTAGCCACATTCTGATCTGTTAGCCAGCCTACCGAGCCCAATCCTATTTGATTCAAGATATTATTAATCAATCCCGTGCTTGGGTTATACATAAACGTCCAAACAACTGCAACAGCAACTGTATTAGTTATTGATGGCGTATAGAAAACCAGTCGCATTAATTTGAAAAACCTATTCTGACCAAAATTGATCATAATGGCTATTGCTAGGGACAACGCGATAACAGCTGGTACGCCAATCACGACATAAAATAATGTATTACCGACAGCCTGCAAAAACAAACTATCATGAAATAAATTAATAAAGTTACTCAGACCAATGAACTTAACCGCTCCCCAATTACCTAACCCGGTAATATCTAAATTTGTAAAGCTAATTACCAATGAAATAATAATTGGAATGATAGAAAACAGGATTAAAAGTAATAGAGCCGGAAAAATAAATGTGTAAGGCATTAATTTTTTCATCAAATTATTTTTCATGAAATCTCCTTTTTATTGAAAGCTTATTTACTTGTGTCCAAGCTCTTATTTGTTTGATCATTGAACGTATTCATTGTCTTTTGTGGATCAGCATTTTCTACTGAAATCTTTTCCCAAGCCTTAACATAGTTCTGACCAATCTGATCCCACTGCTTAATTAGTGGCATAGGTTGAGATGAATTCAATTGCTTTCTAATAACTTGCACTTTAGTATTTTGCAAAGACTTATCATTCCAAGCATCTGTTCGTGCTGGTAATGAATTGCTGTTTTTATAATACTTAATTTGGTTCTCACGTTTAGACAAGAATTTCATCAGTTTTATGGCTTCTGTTTTGTGTGATGTATATTTGAATACTGCCAAATCACCACCACCAGTATTTGACATATTGTTATATTTACCTGCTGGTAATTGAGCAACACCCCACTGGCTATCCTTCAATCCTGAATCCTGCTCAATGCTTTTAACCATCCATGGACCTGATACAAACATCGGTAATAATCCTTTGTTACCAAATGATTCGCCAATTGATAACTTCAAGTCCTCTTTTGGTGAAACACCGTTTTTAACAAATTTTTGTAGGTAACTCATCGTTTCAACCATTGCTTTTTGGTTAAATTCTGTTTTACCATTTTTGTTCAACAATGTGGCGCCGTTTTGCCTAGCCATCATAAATCCAAAAGTTGGTTCAGACTGATCAATACTAAATCCGTATGTATCTTTACCACTTCGCTGTGATAACTTATTGGCGGCATCATATAATTCATCCCAGTTTTTTGGTGGCTCGTTGTACCCAACCTTTTGCAGTAGATCCTTACGATAATATAGAACGCGGGTTTCGGTGTACCATGGCACACCATAGTATTTACCATTAACCTTTGTTGTCTCTACATTTCCTTTAAAGAATTTATTTGATTGTAAATTTTTGTCTTTTTTGATGACATCAGAAATATCCATTAACGAGTTTGAGCTGACAAAGTTAGGAACTGAAGTTGTACCCATAACCATTAGATCTGGTCCTGACTTTGAAGCAGCTGCAGTCAAGAGTTTGTCATTATATTGTGACCAAGGTACACTTTGAATTTTAACTTTGATGCCAGTCTGCTTAGTGAAATCCTTGATAATGGGCTTAATATCGGTGTCTCCATCGCCCCCATACCAGAACGAAACTGTTTTTGAAGAAGAACCGCTATCATTATTTGCTGCCTGATTTAATGCAACAAAACCGCCACCAGCAACGGCTACAATTGCTACACCTATTGCAACTTTTTTAATGTTCATTTTATTATCTCCCATTCATTCTTTGAAAACGGTTAACTCAGTTTGACATTTTTGTAAGCGCTTTCAGTTATAAGTAAAATTTTTTAGTCCATTGTGATATAAACATCACTGTCGAAAGGCAGTGTGTTATTTTTTCCCGACTCTCTAAGTGTCATAATACTCTGAAGAAGTGCACCGATAAATATGCCTGGGCCACTACTATATAGACGCCAACCTCCTTTCACATTAACTGATTGCTTTGCTAATTGATCATACTGTTCTTGTGCTTCATAGCGTGTATCAAAGTCTGCATCTGAACTTGAAAAGTACACATTAGCTTGTCGAATGTCTGCGTTGGGGACACGGTCCGTCAAGTTAATCGGATTGACCAAATCTAGCAACCGCCAAGCTTCATTTTTATCACCATTCGCTGCAATAGCTTCAGCATAACGAATATGAGCATGAACATACAAAAGTCCAATTTCTCTACCAAAATTAGCCGATTGCTCCGCACGCTTGAAGATTTTGCTCACACCCCCATGATATTGAGCAGGTCGATCCATTAATCGAACACCATCTGCATACAATAAATTTTCTTTAATAATCTGTAAGGCGTTTCGGACCTCAGGCCCAGTCAATACTTGACTTAGAACACCTTGAGACAGTGGCAGCAACCGATAGTTGATGCCAGTTTTCTGATCACCCGGATAAATAATTGGTTGTACTTCATGATTGCTGTTCATTTTAATAAAACCTGGTAGCGTATCCGCTTGCATAAAGTACTTTTTAAAATCTTCATACATACGATCAGCTAACGCAGCACATCGTTCTTGTAATTCACTTCCTTTCTCTAACACATGCGCCATTTTTCGGAATACTTCAATCGTCAATTCCTCTGTCCACGTACTAGCCATTTCTTGTTTTTGTGAGGCATCCGCAGGTTGTAACGTGTCATCCCAATCACCATCACCATACGCTGAAACAGCAGTATCATATAAAAAGTTATTCTCAATATAATTAATTTGTTTAACTAAATGATCTATAAGTTTTTCATCTTTATTCGTCATATTCTTGGTTTCGTGAGACATATATGGCAATATTTCTTGCAAAATAGTCACATCATTTGTTACTGCTAAGTAATCAGCAACCACTTTCATAGGCCAAATGATAACGTCACCATGAGACTCATCAGCATAAATACCACTATATTGATCGAACATGAACCATTGTGGCCAATTACCATTTTCAACGAACTGATGTGAATAAACATTCGTTATGATTTTGCGAACTTCGTCATAATGCTCCGTAGCAAGGAAGAGCTCCGTAGGCCCCTGACTCACGTCTCTTGTCCCCCATGCAGCACCGCTAGACTGCTCTAATCCATGAGGAGACATCAAGTGTACCAGTGCATCGTGCGCAAACCACGGTAAAATCAAATTTGTTCGTTCTACTAAATCTTTTTTCCCCGAATTATTAGTTGCTAAGTGAAAACTCTTTAATAGATCATTTATATTCTTTGCATGTGCTTGACGCGTCTCATCTTGGTCCTCTAACCTCAAATTGTCGCTAAATATCCCAGTCTGTACTGTAAAATTGGTTACATCATGATATTTGGCAATTACTTGGTTTGTAGGAAATTCTAAGTCTTGATTGAACACCATTTTTTCATCACTTAAGTCTATTTGTCCCCCATCATAGTTTGAAAAATCAGATTTGTAGCCCAGATCTGGCATCTTTTCAGCCATTAGTTGCTGAGGATCTGGTGATATTTTCACCGTATCATTATCAAAAGCATATTGGTACTCAGCACCAAGGGTTTGACTATTAATTTGTGTAGCTACTAAAATATCATATTGTTTATGTTTCAACGACTCGAATCGTAATGACAATTGGTGGTTTGAACTATTGGCATCATCACTTATTTTAATAACATCGTCATTAATTTTATAATACCAATCGGCTCCATTATAGTGCATCACGAATAGTGAGGGCATACCTAAAATCTGATATTCGCCATTAATATAAATAAAAATTCGTGTCCCACCAACTTTAAATATGTTAAACGCATCACGCGTGTCAGTGGACAAAATATTGAGATCTGAATTTGCGTATACATTATGCGATTCAAAAATTCCTGTGATATATTGTGTCGAGGCAAGTACTGCCTCACCTGGTTTTCTGCTCAGAGAACTTAATACAATATTTCCTGACAACCTATCTTGTATTTTTTCCTTTTCTGGTAAAACGATATGCGATCCATCTGAGTTAAAGAAAGATAGAATCTGTTTTTCTTTTCTTTCAACTTGTAATTTTTTTGGGAAAAACTGATCTAACTCTTCCTCAGTTAATTTATCTCCAGCTAATACTTGAGTCATGGGTAAAATTGTGGTTACTGGTTCTAGTTTTTTCGATTCACCCAACACAACAGCGGTAGCATAACGTTTGTGCAACTCATTCAAATCAATTAGCAAATGATCGTTGCCAGCTGATTGGTTTTCTGCAAAACTAGCATAGAAAACAAATTTTACATTATCTTGATTTAAATTAATTTCGTGTGTGCGCAACGCTGTGTAAGCGCTTTCATTTTGTTGATTATAATTATCTAGATTGCTTTGCTGGAATGCTTTAGGAATGCTACTTTGTTTGTACTCTGTACCAAAAAATTGATATGCATCTGTTGAATAACTACTCAATTTTTCAAAACTGCCTTCTTGCAAATAAGGATACTGACTAGATTGGCTTTGATTTTGTCGTGATGCAATAGTTATAGTATCATTCTCAGTAACAACTAAATGATCAATATACTGACTGGCGTATGCCTCATTGGTTTTTACAAATTTTTCTCCACCTAAGCCAAGATCTTGCGTATAGGTCACGTCAACCGTCTTTGTTTTTCCTGTTTCTAAATCAACAGTCCAAAACCATGTATCGTCATGAATTAACAAATTAAGCTGGTAAATGATTTCTTCAAATTCACCTGTCCATGTTACTGAGTTTGTTGAATAAGTTACTTCACTATTGCTTAGTGGTCCTGTTAGAGGGTGTATATTATAGTGATTGAACTTCTTTACTCGTAAAAAAATATTCGCAAAACTGCCATCCAAATTATTCCCCTCAATTTGATTAACCATCACATTTCCGGAGATAATTTTACTTATTGCACCATTGTCCAATAAATTAACTGTAGTGCTTCCATCTTTAATTACCGGCATATCATTTCTCCTCTAAATATTTAATTTGGATATCGTCATGACTCAATTCTGATGAATTTAGACCGACCATTACGTCGTAATATCCCTCATCAACATAAGATCTCAAATCGGAATGAACACTAACTAAGTTATTCACCGGTAGACTAATTATTGCCTCTTTTTTGCTATTAGCTGGCAGGTATATCTTTTTAAACCATTTCAATTCTTTCAATGGTCGTACTGTCTCCCCTACAATCTGATGTGTATAGCACTGTAACACAGTTGAACCAGAACGATCAGACGTATTTGCCAATTGCACCACTAGTTCAATCGTTCCAGACGAAGAAATCACATGGTTGGTTACCGCAGTGTGAACAATATCTATATTGGCATACCCTAAACCAAATCCGAAGGGATAAAGTGGTTCGTTAGGACTATCAATATATTTAGATATATATTTTGCTTCACCATTATCCATACCTACCTCTACCGGTCGACCAGTATTGTAGGCATTGTAGTATATAGGTATCTGACCTGCATTTTCTGGAAAAGTCATCGGTAATCGACCAGTGGGTTCAGTGGCACCAACCAAAATACTAGAAAGCGCTTCTGCTCCCATAGTACCAGGAAAAAAGCTGATTAATACAGCATCTGATAGCTCATCCACTGTTGTCAAAACTAACGGTCGACCAGTTACAACAATCGTCACAATTGGTTTACCAAGTGCCTGCAGCGCTCGTAGATAAGCTATTTGTCCATCTGGTAAGGTCGGATTGGTCATACTAGTGGCTTCACCACTTTCAGAACTTTGCAACCCCAAAGCGACTACTATCACATCAACATCATTCACCTGATCTACAATGTTATTCCAATCCTGTGGCACATCTTGATGATAGGTAATACCCTCTGAAAAATGAACTGTATCTACTTTCTGCTTTAGCTGCGTGAACAAGCTATCCGTATCATCGATATCACCCTTCCAAGACCAACTACCAAGTAAATCACCAGTATTCGCTGTTGGTCCTGTTAAAAAGACGCGTTGATGGGGTGACAGTGGTAGAGTTCCGTTATTGTTTTTAACCAAAACTATTGACTCTTCAGCAACTTGTAATGCTTGTTGCTTATTTTTTTGCGCCACAGTCCCGTCATTTTCTTTTTGCTGACTAATCCCTACATAGGGATTTTCAAACAATCCCAACTCTTCTTTTAATTCTAAAATACGAATTGCTGATTCATCGATCAACTTTAATACTTTGTCCGGTATTCCATCAATATTGTCTAACAGCTTGGCATATGCAAAAGCCATCATATCAATATCAACACCAGCATCTAATGCCATTTCAGCAGCATTATTTAGATCTTCAGCAGTACCATGATGAATAAGTTCCTCGATGGCATTCCAATCACTAATGAGAACCCCATCAAAAGTTAATTCATCTCGTAAAATATCTTTCATTAAGTATTTATTACCAGTAGCGGGTATACCAAACAAGGTATTAAACGATGTCATAACTAATTTTGCCTGCGCATCAATAGCCGCCTTGTATGAAGATAAATATTGGTCACGAAAACGCCACTCTGAAATATCAACTGTATTATATTCCCTCCCGGCTTCCGGCGCACCATAAGCTGCAAAATGCTTAACAGTCGCAGCTACATGATTTTCATCGATTGGTAATTTACCTTGAAACCCTTTAACAGAGGCTGCTGCCATTACCGAATTCAAATAAGGATCTTCACCGGTTGATTCCATTACCCGTCCCCAGCGAGGATCACGCACCAAATCCGTCATGGGGGCAAAAGTTACTCGCACACCACCGGCTGCTGACTCTGAAGCTGCAACCTCAGAAGAAATAGTCATCATATCTGGATTAAAAGTTGACGCTAATCCTAACGGGATTGGAAATATTGTTTTATAGCCATGCACAACATCGGCCATAAACAGCAAAGGAATCTTTAAGCGATTATGTTCTAAATACTCTTTTTGAATATTTTCTACGTCACTAGCACCAGAAATTCCTAATACAGAACCAACCGTATAACGAACATTATCTTTTAGTCTATTTTCTTGGCTAAGTGGGCCAGTAATTTTACTATCACCATTTCGAAAAAAATCACCTGTAACTTGAATTAATTGACCAATTTTTTCCTCAATAGTCATTTGTGAAAACAAATTTTCTACAATTCTGTTCATTTACCTCTCCTAAAAAAATTATTATCGAAACGTTTCACCACAATAATAACCTAAACGAATTAAAAAAACAACTAAATTGGTACATATCAAAATATTTAATTTATTGGAACATAAAAAAGGCTTAACAATGTTACATATCACGCATCGTTAAACCTTTTTATAAGGTGTTCATCCAGAGTATCACTTCAAATATTAAAACCTATAGACTACACCAATTTAATAGCAATATATGTTATCAGAACCTAAAAAAGTTACTAAACTAACAGTAATAAACATAATACTTATGATGTCTTACCCCAATTACGTTCCACAACACAAAAACAGCCTGCCCTCAGGTGACAAACATAAGACCCATACATCTTATGCGTCACCATCAACCCTAATTACCAGCCACATGTACGTTTTCACACGTCCATCACTTTCCAACTAGAGTACTGAGCAAGCTGCCCTGGATTGAAGAAAATCCACCTAAGCTATCATTCGTATAGCTTACACAACTTGAATTGTTTTAGGACTCTCTCCTAATCTATACATTAATTATAACATGGCTTTCTCACAATTGCAAGCGCTTACAATAAAAATATTTGTTTGTTCTTTATAATTAAAGATAGCAATTACTCCTGTTCTAATGGGGTCTGTGGGTCTAGAATATGCAACAAAAATAGATTGGTAAGCTAATGTTATAGACATCCATGTACCCAGAAATCCTAGCGATTGGGATGCACCAAACCGTCTAAAAATCTACCAATGGGACTTGATCCTAAACATAATGCTTGGTTTTCAACTAACGGATTTACATGAATATGAATTCCAAAGGGGTGATTTATCAGTGGCAGTTGGGAGTATAGATTATTTACCGCAATTCGCAAATATTGATTTACAGGATTTAGTTCAAAATCACCTCGACAGTATTAAATTTCTGACACCCACTTTACAACAGTTTCTGAATATTTACCCCAAAATTTCCTTTCTTAAGAAGCATCTTTCACTGAAAAAGGAGAATAACAAATAGTTTATTTGTTATTCTCCACTGTTATTTTAGTTCGTTTCGCCATTGTGATTGCTAACAAAGCTGTGATAATTAACATGATTATAAATACTGACAAAAATAGCATTTTCATCCAACCGCGATCCATCATCATACCCGAATAAATTGGACCAATGACTCGACCAGAGCTAATCATCATTGAAACGAAACCTTGTGCCTGTCCAGCTACTTCTTTGGGTGTAATTTGCGCAACCCATGCTGGAACTTGCGGACTTTGTAACATTTCTCCAATCGTTAGCAATTCAAACACTAGCACAATTTGCCAAAACTCTTTTACAAATATCAAAAAGAAAAAACTAGAAGCAAAAATAATACTACCTAAAATAACTGAGACTTGATATGGTCGCCGATTTGCCCAATTAGAAACAAACTTCTGAAGCAAAATAATAGTTACGCCGTTAATCATCCATAAGTCTGCATAATTACGCGTTGGCATACCTAAACTTTTCATGTGCGGTGCCATCACGGTTTCCCACAGCATGTAGGATAAATACGTAATGAACAACAACGCCCCAATGGCGACTAAAACTGGTGTCAAGCGAAAACGTTGATTTGGTGCACCGACACTGCTCACTTTTTCTGTTTCTTTAGGCGTCGTAACGCCCGTTGCGTCAGTATTTGTGCGAACTACTGGAACATTAAATTTGGTTGCAATAATTAACATTAATGTAAAATACAACGCTGCCGAAATCATCATCAACAGGTTAAAACCGTAATCAAATAAATATCCTACTGCTAATGTCCCCAAAACCACACCAATATTCAACACAATGTACATATTATTGAATACGATGCGCGTTTTTTCACCAGGAATTGTTGTGGCAAAAGAGTTAACTAACGTTTGTTCCGCGCCCATACCAAAATTAGCTAGCCAAATAAAAAAGGCAAATACGGGCCATCCGTTCCAAATAATCAGACTGGAAACAGCAATTAAGATGATAAAACTCGTAATTACCATCGCTTCATATGGCCGCCAATTATCAAATAGTTTGCCACCAACAAATGAGCCAACCATACTAATAAGTGATCCCACCATCAAAACTAGTCCCGCCATCGTAAAACTTTGGTGCAAGACACCAGTCATATAAAGTGTCGTGACTGGCCAAATCATCGAATTTCCAGTGTTGGATAATAAAGTACCAAAAAGTAGCCACTTTTCATCAAGTGGCCGCGGTTTATCAGTTAAGTCAATTTGCATAAATCCTCCGAATAATAGAATAATTGTAACACGAAACCTATTCATATAACGGGAAATTAAGTGCTTAATTTATGATCATTTGCGCATATCCCGTTTGTTTTTAATTAATCGAAGGATAACATATATAGTACCCATTAAAATCAGGCCCTCGAACGCTACACCAATACCTAAAGTGAAAGTTAGAATTAAAAATAAAATAATAATCAAGTAAAACATTTAGTACCATCCCTTTGTAAAATTATATTGTGAATATATAGTTTATTTAACCTAATCAAACCATATTTTTAGTATAAACTAGTCATTTAATCGATTTTTGCCTTGTTCAACGCATAATATGTTTGTGAATCACGTACTTTTCAAACGCTTTTTGCGTTATAATAAGAAGTGAATTCAATTATATTATAAGGGGAACATCATGGTTTCAGAAATCAAAACGTTGGTAACTTTCTTTGGCGGAACTGGTGATTTAGCAAAGCGTAAGCTTTACCCATCAGTTTTCAACCTCTACAAAAAAGGATACTTACAAGAACACTTTGCCATTGTTGGAACAGCCCGTCAACAATTAACTGATGACGAGTTTAAGCAATTGGTTCGTGAATCAATTAAAGACTTCACTGAAGATCAAGCACAGGCTGAAGCGTTCATTGAGCATTTTTCTTACCGCGCACACGATGTTACAGATGCAGCATCTTACGGTATTTTGAAGACAGCCATTGAAGAAGCAGCAACTAAGTTTGACATTGACGGCAACCGCATCTTCTATATGTCTGTTGCACCTCGTTTCTTCGGCACAATTGCCAAGTACTTAAAGTCAGAAGGTTTGTTAGCTGAAACTGGTTATAACCGTTTGATGATTGAAAAACCATTTGGAACATCATACGCCACTGCTGAAGAATTACAAAGTGATTTGGAAAACGCATTTGATGATGATCAATTATTCCGTATTGACCATTATCTTGGAAAAGAAATGGTTCAAAACATCGCTGCATTGCGTTTTGGGAACCCAATCTTTGATGCCGCTTGGAACAAAGACTACATCAAAAACGTTCAAGTGACATTATCAGAAGTCTTGGGTGTTGAAGAGCGTGCCGGTTACTACGATACTACTGGCGCCCTCTTGGATATGATCCAAAACCACACAATGCAAATTGTTGGTTGGTTAGCTATGGAAAAGCCAGAGTCATTTAATGATAAGGATATCCGTGCCGCTAAGAACGCAGCTTTCAATGCATTGAAGATTTACAACGAAGAAGAAGTAAACAAATACTTCGTTCGTGCACAATATGGTGCTGGTGATACAGCTGATTACAAGCCATATTTGGAAGAAGCAGACGTCCCTGCCGATTCAAAGAACAACACATTTATTGCTGGTGAATTGCAATTCGATTTGCCACGTTGGGAAGGTGTTCCTTTCTATGTTCGTTCAGGTAAGCGTTTGGCTGCCAAGCAAACACGAGTTGATATTGTATTTAAGGCTGGCACATTCAACTTTGGTTCAGAACAAGAAGCACAAGAATCTGTTCTTTCAATTATCATTGATCCAAAGGGCGCTATTGAATTGAAGCTTAATGCTAAGTCAGTTGAAGATGCCTTCAACACACGTACTATCAATTTGGACTGGGCAGTATCTGAGGAAGATAAGAAGAACACACCAGAACCATACGAACGTATGATTCACGATACAATGAATGGTGACGGATCAAACTTTGCTGATTGGAACGGTGTATCAATTGCTTGGAAGTTTGTTGACGCAATTACTGCCGTTTATGATGCTGATAAGGCACCATTGGAAACATATAAGTCAGGTTCAATGGGTCCTGAAGCATCAGATAAGCTATTAGCTGAAAATGATGATGCTTGGGTTTTCAAAGGATAAACACATATAAAAAGACCATCAAACAACTCCTTGTTTGACGGTCTTTTTATATTGTCTGATTTAAGATGCGTTTGGTCTCACGGAAAACGGCTGACAAATTCGTGTATTGATCAGCATGCAACACAACTGTTATATAATGTTTTCCTTTATACGTAAACAATCCCACATAAGAAACGCCTGATTTAATAGAGACACCAAGTTTAGCACCGATGACCGTATATTTCGTATTTTTAAAATAATTTTTCATCAAAACATAATTACTATCTTGTGTAACGCCATCAAATTGATTTTGTGATTGATGAACAATTCTTTTTAATCGTGGTGTTTTTTCTAAAATATTATCGGTCATAACCGCGACATCAAAAGCAGACATCTTATTTTCTGCATTATCAGGTGCCTTAACACCATCATCCATTGCTTCATCATTACGGATTCCCGCTGCATTATACCATTGTGCTGATGTAAGTCCCCAAGATTTACTAGTCTTAGTCATTAATTTAACAAAATTTGTTTGTGAACCACTAACCTGATCACCTAAGGCAATAGCCGCGTCATTAGCAGATAACTGTAGCGCAGCACGCAATAATTCATCTGCTGAATAGGCTTGATTACTATCCAAATCCACACTTGCCAGATTAGATTCTTCTCCGATTTTCATCGTGTTTAACGACGGCTGCACTTGCGTGTCTAAAGGTAACTTTTTGAGTACCAAATAGCTCGTCATTAATTTACTAATTGACGCAATCGCTAAAGGTTGATGAGCGTTTTTTTCGGACAAAATTTTATCTGTATCCGCATTCATCACAACCGCTGCTTTCGCCGTAGTTGTGATTTTTTTAATTGATTTCTTTTTTTCACTTGCTTGGATTTGTTGTTGAGCATTCACAGGAAACACTATACTCAATGTCACAATACAAATTGCTGCCAGTAGTCCGCTTTTCTTCATGACTATAATTGTACTCAAAAATAACCTGTTGACAATAGCTTCGCTTACATTATATAATTAACTGGTTAATTAACCAGTGAACTAAAGAGGTGTTTATGGAGAAAACAGATAAGATTATTCAAGCGCTTAATTCTTTTGTTCAAGAATACGCTAGTAATTCTGAACTCGTAACGGCAACTGCCGGACAAAAAATCAATTCGACACAAGCCCACTTACTGATGTTGCTTAAAATTCTGCAATCGCAGACCAACACAGAATTAGCTGCTGCAATGAATCTATCAAAGCCTGCTATCACCAAAGCTATTAAAAACCTGATGCGCTATCATTATGTCACAGCAGTGGTAGATGATTCTGATAAACGGAGCACACACTATTTACTGACTGAAGACGGCGAAAAATTGGCACAACTCCACGAGCAGGCACACACCACCATGCACGATAATATTCATACCATTATGGCTGATTTCACACAGGAACAACAACAAACAATCACTCAGTTTTTAACAAAACTCAATAACATAGGAAATAATTCATGAAAAAAATAATTATAGCACTCTCTGCCATTGTCATCATTGTCATTGGTGTTGCCTTATTCAAAGGCAATTCCTCGTCGTCATCTAATCAAAAAATAACAATTGTTGCTTCAACAGACTTCTACGCCGAAATTGCCAAAACAGTAGTTGGCGAGCATGGCACAGCTACTGCTATTATCAAAGACGCGAATGTTTCTCCTGAAGATTACGAACCAACAACAACTGTTGCCAAAAAAGTTAGTACTGCTGATATCGCTCTTGCTAACGGTTTAGGATATGATGCATGGCTAAATAAGCTTGCCAAAACTTCTAAAAATACAAAACTTATTCGTGTCGGCGAAGATGTTTTAAATAAAAAAGCGGGCGTCAACCCGCACTTGTGGAATGATCCTGAAACAATGAGTAAAACAGCAAATTATCTAGCAACTGAGCTTGGTAAAAAAGACCCTAAAAATCGCGATTATTACAAAAAGAACGCCAAAAAGTACATCGCTAGCCTGAAACCTGTGAATGATTTAATCACAAAAATATCCAAAAAGGCTGATGGCCAAACCGTTGCCCAAACTGAACCTGTTTTTGAATATATGCTAGATACCTTAGGATACAAAATAATGGATACAGATTTCTCTGAAGCAATTGAGGAGGGTAATGATCCTTCACCCGCAACATTGGCTGCACTTAAATCAGCAATTACAAACCATAAAATTGCTTTCTTTGTTAATAATACTCAGACATCAAGTTCAACTGTCTCTAACTTAATTGATTTAGCAAAGAAAAATGACGTCCCCGTTGTTAATGTAACTGAAACCATTCCAAACGGTGAAAATTATGTTAGTTGGAAGCTAAAAGAACTGAAAGAAATCGAAAAAGTTACGCAATAAAAAACCTCTCTAAAAAATTAAAAAGATCAGCTATCCAAATCATAAAGATAGCTGATCTTTTTTAGCATTAATTACCTACTAATGAAATGCTTTATATCTAACCCTACTTTGTTGCATAATGTGCCGCCGCTGCACCCAAATTAAAACGAGAAATTCTAACTTTTTTGAAGCCTGACTTTAGCAACAATCGCCCAAGCGTCATATAGTCCATAAAATGTTCTGTTGTTTCATCAAGATATTTGTATTCCTGATACTTTCCTTTAGCAAAAACACGCCCAAATAATGGCATGACATGACCGAAATATAGCTGCCAAAATGGTTTAACCAGGGGACTATCCGGTTGCGATGTTTCTAAAATAACAAGCTGTCCACCTGGCTTTAAAATACGATACATTTCTTTGATTCCTTGTTTTGGATCAGGTAAATTACGTAGTCCGAAACCAATAGTCACAATATCAAAACTGTTATCTGGTAAGTCTAAATCCATCACATCCCCTTGCTCAAGTGTGATTTTTTCCGAATAGTCACTTACATCAACCTTTGTTTGCCCAACCGCAAGCATTGACTCACTGAAGTCTAAGCCAATGATCTCGGAATTAGAGTCACTATTTTCTGCCAAGGCAATTGCCCAATCAGCAGTTCCCGTCGCCAAATCAATTATTTGTGCTTTTTCTGGAAATATCATCTTATCCATAACCTTCTGACGCCACTTTTTGTGCGATCCCAGGCTGATAATGTTATTCATTTTGTCATATTCTGGTGCAATAGTATTAAACAGGGATTTTACATCTGTATTTTTTGGAGATAGTGTCATTTTAGTTCCTTTAATCTTTCAAGTTCGGATAAGAAAGGTTTCCGTTGTGTTTTGCCACTAGCTGTTACATGCCAGTAATCGGCAAGGTAAAAGTGTTTTGGTACTTTATAATGCGCAATACGCTTTTTCCCAAATTGAATTAAGTCTTCAAGTTGAAAGTTATCTCCTTGAACAATAGCTATTGGAACAGAACCCCACTGTTTATCTGGAACACCAACAACGACAACTTTACTTATGCCTGGATAATCTGCATATATACCTTCAACTTCATTTGGGAAAATATTTTCACCGCCTGAATTAATCATATCCCCTTCACGACCTTGAACAAATACGAACCCGTCAGAATCTACATAACCATAATCTTCTGTATTAAACCAACCATCTATCATTTGTTCTTCCAGTTTATCAGGTTGATTTAAATAACCAGTTGTTAAAGTTGGTGATTGAATCCAAATATTCCCTTGGTGTTGAGGTTTTCCTGTATGGTCAGCAATTTTTAAGCGAACTGGGAATAGCGGTTTACCTACAGAACCTATTTTTTGCTGAGCATACTCGGCATCCAACGCCACTACTTGTGAGGCTGTTTCAGTCATTCCATATGACTGTATTACTGGAATATGATGAGCTTGGGCCTGATGAAGTGTCACAGAATCTGTTGGTCCACCACCCAGAAGCATAGCTCGAAACTGCTTATTATAATTTACATCCTTAGGCAAATCAGATAACAACTGCCTTAACATTACCGGTACTACTGAGATAGTAGTAATATTCTGATGCACCAATAATTCGTTAATTTGATGAGCATCAAAGTTACGTTGTAACACTACACACATGCCATAAATTAATCCACGCATAATAATTGAAAAACCACTAATATGAAAAATAGGTACAACAGCAAGCCAACTATCATCAGCTCGTAATTCCAGATTCAATGCACTACCCATTGCCGAGTAAAAATGGTTTTGATACGTTTGCATAACCCCTTTGGGTTGACCTGTTGTTCCAGAAGTATACATAATACTCGTCACAAAAGTATCATCAAAAGTCGTAACTGGATTTACTTTTTTTCGCGTTGACAGTTCGCTAAGTTTTAACTGCTTGTCCACTTTTAAAATATTCGTGTAACTATCATCAGTTAAAATAGTATTCACATTAGCATCTGATAGCTGAAAATTAATTTCATTAACAGACAATCGCCAGTTAATAAAAACAATTGTTTTACCAAGTTGTTGCAATGCCATGATGGCTAAATAACCGGTCAGCGTATTATGCGTAATTAACGCTACCCGAGCATTATTTTCTGTAACCGTAGCGACTTTTTCAGCCATATCCTGTGCTTGCTCTGCTACTTCTTTAAAAGTCAGTTGTTTATCTTGATACTGTACGGCGATCCGGTTCGGCGTAAGCCGTGCACGTTTTGTAAGCCAGTTTTCCATTTTTATATCATACCGTAGAATTTTTGTGAAAACAAAAATATTATCACTTAATCAATTTTTCTACTTCTGCCTCAACTTCCAAAGTAGAAATAGCCTGAATATATTCAACATCTGAAATAAGTTCTGTTGAACGCAATAAATGAAAAGTGCCACCCATATTTTTTGTTAAAAAGCCAGAATCAGTAACACCATTACGTTGATAAAACTCATATCTTTTGACACGTTGTAATTCATTGTCAGCATGTTGTCCTATAATTTCTGATTCTAACACGATACCATCAGGGTACTTTTCTGTTAGTGCTGTGATAGTCCTACTACCAATCCCTTTGCCACGTATATTAGCATCAACAGCAAAATAGAGTACAAATACTTTCTGATCTGATATTTCAACCAATAATAAAATACCTACAGGTTGATCATCATCCACAATCGTTGCCATTCGAACTGCTTCTTGTTCATTTGTAACGTGTTGTAATTGTGAAAATGGTAAACGTTCATACTCTGGAAATGCACTGAGATAGACATCATACCAGTATTGTTCATCTTTTTTTGTTACGTTGACAATTTTTATCATGAATATTTCTCCATATTTAAGTAGCAATTCCTCTCATTTTATCACAAAGTGTTAGAAAATATACGAATTGTGCTATTCATGAAACTTGAATAACAAATAAAAATACCTCATTGGCTATGTCAATGAGATATCAAATAAATTTTTAAATTACTTGCTCTTTATCTTTCTCTGCTAAATGAAATACATGCCAAATTGTAATCGCAATAATCCAAGCGACAACAAATAAACCAACTAAGATGATTCCCATTTGATTAAAATCTAACGCAGTGGCCCATTTTGTTAAACCGTTATTCCAGCCAAACATTGCAGCAAATGACTGAATAAAATCAACAAAACCAATGAATCCAGCTGCTAATATAGAAATTCCGGTAATCGTCAAATTATAGTAGACTTTTCGATATGGTGAAGAAAAGACCCAATGGTAGGTTGTACTCATAAAAAATCCATCAATTGTATCCATCAGGCACATCCCCGCAGTAAACAACAAAGGAAAGGCTAACGTTGCATACCATGGAATACCTTCATTGGCAGCGGTAGCAGACGTTGCTAAAACTGCAATTTGTGTCGCCGTATCAAAACCTAATCCAAACAAAAAACCAACTATAGCAACTTGCCAATTATGCTTAATCATACCCAATAATTTCAAAAACAAGCGATATATTTTTGATGAATTAACTTGTTCGCCGATTTTAGATTCATCATTACCATAATTCCGCATTGATATGAACTTTACCCAAATATCACGCAAAATAAAACTGTTTACAATAGCTAACATCATTAACATAGTAGCTGCAATCAAAGTTCCTAGGGCACCACCAATTTGCTCAAAAATTGGCATAGAATGCTTTGCCCATTCCACAAATAAAACAGTGGTCAAGGCCATTAACACAACAACCATTGAGTGACCAAATGAAAAACTGAATCCTACACCGCGTGTATTTTTGCCATCGTTTAACATTTTGCGTGTCATATTATCAATTGCAGCAATGTGGTCTACATCGAATGCATGTCTTAGTCCCATCGTAAATGATAAATAAGCCATAGCTATCATTTCAGGATATTGCGAAGCACTTGTCATTAATAATACGATTCCTGAAACTAAAAAAAGAATAATTATTGCGCCATAGCGCATTGCATCCGACTGTATTGTTGCCTGTTTTTGTGTACGTAACATCATAATTTTCTCTCCTTATACTGTAAAAGTAAGATTATCATAGAGCATATTCTTAGGTAAATATAGCAAACACGTAATGTCCTTAATGAACCAAACATGTCCTTTCAAAAATATGCACTACAATTACTCATCCTATTTGTTATTTTGAGCTTTAAAGACACAAAAATACCCCAACTAATTAATAGTTGGGGTATTTTTAAATTAGTTATCCCAACTGTCCACTAAACTATAACGGCTTAGTAGACAGTCACTCAAAGAACCTACTAAACATCAACTGAGAAGTAGGTAGAGGAGAGAATAGTTTATTTTTTTAATATTTTTGCTCATGATTTTTCCTCTTTTTCTTATGATTTACATCTTTTAATATGAAATTAATTATATTATCGAAATCTAATTTTGTCAAACGTTTTATTATTAAATTTTAATAGTAAAGTCAATAATTGTACGAGTATGTGAGGGAATATTCATTTTTTTAGAAAGTAAATATCTACTATTGCTTAATTGTCACATCACCACTATTTGTTGATAGCACATATTCTCCAATCGTTCCTTTATGTGTGTAATTTTTCTGATCATCTTCATGATTATTAAAAGCAGAAATATCACCATCAAATGTTTTAGCAGTCACACTACTCTTTCCAATTTTGGCTGATATATCGCCATCTTGTGCAGTAATGTTGAGTTGACCAGATAGTTGGTTATTCATTAAAGTGATATCACCATCTGATGTGCGTATTTCACCAGTATTAATATGATTCTGATGCATATTTAAGTCACCATCTTCTAGTTTAATATTTAATCCATCACGAATATGTGTATGTTGTATCGTTAAATCACCATCATTACTTTTGATCGTAGCTGTTGATGCAGTCACATTGTTTAAATGTCCATCTTCGATGCCATCAATCATCAAATCATGATTAACTTGTATACTAGTCAAATCTGTGTCCGATACTTGCTGCATTGTTATTTTATCCGCTTGGACATCTGACAAACTCACATCGCTATCATCTTGTCCGTCAATTTGAATACTAGACAAACTTTGTGATTGCGGAACTGTAATTAAAATACCATCTTGATATCCTTGGTTACCGTAATTCCAAGAAAAGCCAGTAATATTAAATTCGATATTAACATTCCCTTGAGATACACTGCCAGCTTGTTTATCAGTAATTTTCAAATGATTTTGCTGATAACTCAACTCGGGTAGTTTCTGATACGTCATTACTTTAACGGTGGTTTCCTTAACATTCCCTGTGATAATACGTACAGGTAACGATGTTGACACGTCAATATTTTTCACCTCGCTATAAGTATATGATTGTTGTACCATTTTTTCTTTTTGTGTTTTGCGGTCAATAACTTTAAGGCCATTATTCCAAGAAATAGAACTAGAACCGCCACCAAAACCCAATCCAATTAAAGCTAACACAGCGCCAATAACTATCAAACTTAATCCAATTTTAACAATTCGTTTCATGTTATTTGTCCTCCCGATGCATGTGCTTTTTATCAGTAAAGCGACGATAAATTGCCTTGCTTAATTGTGCTGTTTTATCAATTAGCCACCTCAAGAGACCAATACCAGCTGGTATTACTGTCAACATTATTCCCAATATGAGCAAACCACAGCCAATATAATACAACCCCGTCCAGATTGATTGCAGCAAGACACCAATTCCGATAATGACTAATAAAATACTTGTCAGGCTCAGTACAATGACAACTGCAATAAAAGCTACTAAGAATGCAAAAAATACAGCAGCAAGCGTGACCAAGATCATGAATATAGGGAATGCTAACGGTGACGCCAGTAATGCTAATGCAATCCACCAAATCAGCTTAATATTTGAACGTGGGTTTTTACTATTTGAATCTTCTGTGGATTTGTCATCTGCCTTAATTGAATAGTCAGCTAAAATTTTTCGTGAGAGTTGTTTTGGCGTGCCTAATTCAGCACTACATTGCTGATATGTTGTTAAATCAGCATCCATAGCATACTCTCGATAGAAATTCATCGCTTCCTCTTTATCTGAATGGTGCAACTGATGTAGTAGTTGCTCTAACTCAGCTAAATAATTCTCCATCTGCTTATCTCTCCTTCAATAATGTGTCAACATTTTCTTGAAATATTACCCAATCCTGGCGTATGCTAGCCAGTTTGTCACGACCTTGTGTTGTAATCTGGTAGTAACGTCGGTTTCTACCTTGATAAGGTTGATCATAGGTAGTAACGAATTGATTATTTTTTAATCTCCGTAGCACAGGGTATAACGTCGATTCCGAAACAGAAATTGTGCCCTGCACCCTTTGCGTTAATGCATAACCGTAATAATCTTCTCTATCCAATATCGCCAAAACACAACCATCTAATAATTCTGAACTCATTTGAATTGCCATACTTATTTTCTCCAATACTATACGACATATAATATATGTTCAAAAATATTATATGGATTTTTAATTGTTTTGTCAACAAAAAAATATCTCACCAAATGTCATCGTTGAGATATTTTTCGTTGCCTAATCATTTTTTAATAGCTCGCAATCAATAAAATAGATAGCGTACCGCTAGTTTGGCTTTTAACTATTTTATGCACTTTTTAATAATAAAATCCATGTCGATAATCCCATGACGAGAAAATATCACTCATTATTTTCATGATTTTATCGACATCTAATCCTTTACGAATAACAATTGGCGCTGGTTGAATACCAACAGCACCATTTTGTTCTGGAATAAGCTTACCTGATTCATCAACCATTGATACCATCACACCTTGTTCGTAACGCGTGTCTAGCGTCTTATCAGGTTGAATTGATGCCACGTAATCATCCGCCTCAATAATTAAGTCAGCAGCATTTTCAATTTGGTCACCAATACCAGCTACTAATCCTCGGTTCCCCTTACCTGAAGGATTAGCTGAACTTGCAAATGAGAACTTACCGTACTTTTCCCACATTTCTTTGGCGATATTTTCACTTGGTGTGCCAAACTTGATAACAAAGCAACTAGTTTCACGTTTATCCATCATCAAATTTTTGGTACCGTCATTTGGTATCTTGCTCTTAGCTTCTTCTTTCCATGGCAATATGCACCCCAACAAAATATCCTCATCCCAATGTTGTTGATACATTTGTTCGATCTCAGGTGTCATTTGCGCTAATTCTTTAACTTGTTCTACTGAACCACATAATACGACACCTGGCTTGTTACGCTTACGATTTTTGGCAGCAAACTTTCTTTCTAATCCTTTATCGTCTGAAGTCATGATAATGTAACCCACTTTTGTTGGGCTAACAATCATTCCCCCATCTTCTTTCAAGATATGAATGGCTTCTTCTTGAATACCACCGTTCCAATGAACCTTTGTTGTTGTTGCTTCTGTCATTATAAAATACCATCCTTTTTAATATATTGCTTTTTGTTTTGTTTCTGGTCCATAAACTGCAACTACAATAGCTGCGATTATTGCTACTGCTGCGATAAAATAAAAAATCAAATTGGCGCTAAATTGCGTAATTGCCCAAGCTGCAAAATACGGTGTCAAAACCGTTAGTATCTTGGCTACACCATTAGCATAACCCGTTCCACGAAACCTAAAGTAAGTAGGGAACAGTTCTGACATATACACCCCGACAACCGAAGCCATCAAAATATACATCATGGTTACCACCAAAAAACCAATGATTAAAATTCCTGCCGTTGTATGTTGTTGCGAATAAATTATGCCAAACACCGCTGTCATTATAAAGGCCGTTACAATTACTTTCTTGCGGCCAATAAAATCAACTAATAATGCCCCAATAAGTGCCCCTATTGGTGCCCCAGCCATCATAACTGCTGAGAATGTCAATGAATGTGCGACCTCAATACCCTGCTTTATTAGCAAAGTTGGCATCCACGATGTAAATGTATATTGTGTTAAATTAACTGCACTCACTGCAACAGTTGCAACCAACAGCCCAATGCCAATCCTAGTCTTCACTGGTTGTCGTTTTACACTAGAATCATTTGTGCTGTACGAGCCATTCACTTCCAATTTTTCAATGATCTTTTCAGCTTTATCATATTCTCCGCGTGCAATGAGCCAACGTGGTGATTCTGGAAAATGACGACGAACAACCCATAAAATCAATGCTAATATACCAACAATAACAAACATTGCACGCCATGTATAATGAGGAATAACACTTGCTGCCAAAAGTAAAGTCAATGGTGCAGCTAAGTTAGCAATCACAGAAGTGACACCACTCCACCGACCACGATTTTTAATTGGGGCAAATTCATTAATTAAGGCGTAACCTGTCACAATTTCTGCGCCTAACCCAATTGCGGCGAAAAAGCGTAATCCGATTAACATCCAAATATTAGTTGCAAACGCCGCACATAGGGTTAGTACACCAAATATCAACAAATTAGTCGAATATGCTTTTCTCCGACCAAGAAAATCACCGATAAATCCAGCAAAAATAGATCCGAAGAAAAGGCCTAAAAATCCAGAGGAAAGAAACACAGAACCTTGTGCAAGTGTCGCAAAATGTGTGCTAACTATTGCACTATTTACTGCACTAGCAAGATAAACGTCCGCCCCATCTAAAATCATACCAGCTGCAATCATCGCAAAGACACGGTAAAATGTCGCCGTTTCTTTGGTTGTGTCCATCCGTTGTTGCAAATTAATTGCCTGTTCCATGTACTGCCTCCTAACCGAAATTTGGTCGTTGCTTTTCGAATGCAGCAATCAATTTTTCATATTTCATCGTGTTATCAATATCATCTTCACCATTGATAAACTTTTCTTTCCATTGTGAGTTGATATCAAAATGGAAAGTATAGTTTTTATAAGTCACAGTTTGTTTGGGTAAGTCAATTTGAATATCTTCATCTGCTTGAATATCTCGTAATATTTTTCGATTTTCTTCAGGCAACACAATTGGTAGTAAGCCATTCTTGGTTGAATTCATGTAAAAAATATCTGAAAATCCGCCACCAATTACTGCCCTGAATCCATAATCCGTTAACGCCCATACTGCGTGTTCTCGTGATGAGCCTGATCCAAAGTCATTCCCTGTAATCAAAATTGAAACGCCCTCATGCTCGGGCTTGTTCAATTCAAATGATTCATTTAATGAACCGTCAGTATTATAGCGCCAGTCATAAAACAAATCTTTCCCAAATCCGGTTTTCAAAATGTTTTTCAAAAACTGTTTAGGCAAGATAATATCAGTATTAATGTTGTCATTTGGAATAACAACAGCTCTGCCTGTTTCTCTTACAAAAGCTTCCATATTATTCCCCTATACAAACTCATCTGCTGTAATATCAACAAAGTGACCAGCAATTCCTGCTGCGGCAACCATAGCTGGAGAAGCCAAATGCGTTCTTGATCCCGCACCTTGACGTCCAATGAAATTTCTATTTGATGTTGAAGCAACATGTTTTCCTGCCGGAATTTTGTCTGGATTCATTGCCAAACATGCTGAGCATCCTGGTTCACGCCATTCACACCCAGCGTCCTCAAATATTTTAGCAATGCCTGTTTTAATTGCACGATTTCTAATGGCACGACTACCAGGTACAATCCACGCAGTTACAGTAGGCGCCAAATGGCGTCCTTTCATCATATTCGCAGCAATTTCAAGATCTTCGTAACGGCTGTTCGTGCATGATCCGATGAAAATGTAATCCAAATTAATGTCAACAGGCCTCATATTGGGATGCAAACCAATATATTCATAAGCGTTTGCATCATTATCATCCTTAATTTCTGGCAAAGACTGATCAACAGGTGTAGCCATGCCTGGATTTGTTCCCCATGTCACCATCGGTTTCAAATTTGATACATCAAAGGTCAACGTCTCATCAAAGTCACTTTCATTATCTGTGTAGAATTGTGACCAATACTTTTTTGCAGCTTCAAAATCCTTGGGTGCTTGTTCACGACCCTCAATGTAATCAAATGTCGTTTGATCGGGTTGTACCATACCAGTTTTTGAACCAGCCTCAATTGACATATTGCACATCGTCATACGAGCTTCCATTGATAACTTCTCAATCGTTTCACCGTAAAATTCAATTGCATAACCAACCCCAAATGACACACCATATTTAGCAATAATGCCCATAATAATATCTTTTGCGTATGTATTTTTAGGTAACTCTCCTGTTACCTTAATTCCCATTGTTTTTGGTTTAACTTGCCAAATCGTTTGAGTCGCCAAGACATGCTCAACTTCGGAAGTACCAATTCCAAAGGCAATTGCGCCAAACGCACCATGAGTTGCTGTATGAGAATCACCACAGACAATCACTTTAGCTGGTTGTGTCAATCCTCGCTCCGGTCCCACAACATGAACGATTCCTTGCTTGTCATCACCAATTGATGCCAATGGCACATCAAATTCTTTTGTGTTTTTAACCAACGTGTCCATTTGTAATCGAGACATTTGATCTTGTACATTAAAAATATCTTTAGTCGGCACGTTATGATCCATTGTTGCAAAGGTTAAATCTGGTCGCCTAACGCGGCGATTTGTACTTCTCAACCCATCAAAAGGTTGTGGTGATGTCACCTCATGAACTAAGTGTAAATCCACGTAAATCAGTTGAGCTTCACCAACTTCCCCAGTAATGACATGTTTTTCCCAAATTTTGTCAAATAGTGTTTTGCTCATATTATATCCGCCGATTCATACTTTCTTATGTAATCAATCATTTTTTGCGTGACCTCATCGGTCGTCATTGTTCCACCCATGTCTGGTGTTACATAGTGATTTTCAATAATGTAATCTACTGCTGCAGTAATTTTGTCTGCAATCTTTTTTTCGTCAAAGCTTTCCGTTAACATCATAGCTACCGTATTTACCATAGAAATAGGATTTGCTATGCCTTGCCCAGCAATGTCAGGTGCTGAACCATGAATTGGCTCATATAAATTAGGACCACTTTCACCAACTGACATAGAAGGTATTTGTCCAATGGAACCTGTAATTTGTGCTGCTTCATCACTTAAAATGTCCCCAAACAAATTAGGTATAATCACAACATCAAATGTTGCTGGTTTTGACATAATAGCCATTGTCATCGCGTCAACATAGTAATAGTCGATTGTCACATCCGGATAACTTTTACCAACTTCATTCGCAATCTTTCGCCAAAACTTTGATGTTGCCAATACATTTGACTTATCAACGATAGTGACATGCTTGTTCCGCTTTTGAGCCATTTTGAAGCCTTGGTGCATAATACGAGTTACTTCTTCTTCACTGTAATACATCGTATCAATGGCTTGGTGTGCTTCTAACTTGCGTGGCTTTCCAAAGTAAGCACCAGAGGTCAGTTCACGAACGATAACGAAGTCCGTATTTTCAACATACTCTGGCTTCAGTGGTGAGCGGTCAATTTGTGCTGCCGTCACTTTTGTTGGCCGGATATTAGCAAATAAGTTAAGTTTGGATCTAATTTCTAATAGTCCTTGTTCTGGACGTCGTGGCGCATTATCCCATTTTGGTCCACCAATTGCACTAAGTAGCACCGCATCAGCTTGTTTTGAAACATCAATAGTCGACTGTGGTAAAGGATCTCCAGCTCGATCAATACCATCACCACCAAAAGGTGCATCGATAAGTTCATAAGCAAATGTTGTATCCTTTGTCGCAGCATCCAATACAGCTAACCCTGCTGTCATGATTTCCGGACCAATATAATCGCCTTTTAAAACTACTATTTTTTTAACTGATGTCATATTATTGATAACTCACCATTTCTTTTTCTTCAACAACTTGCATAATAACCTTTAATTGATCATCTGTAATCAAATCAGACTCTTCGGCAACTGATTTAAAGATTGGGAAAATTGCTTTCATATCATCACGCGTCACATCATATCCCAAATTATTTAATTTTGACATTACTGCATGCGACCCTGACAACTTGCCAAGTGGTAAGGATGCCGTAGCGCCGACCATTTCTGGTTTCAAAATTTCATAGGTTTCTGGATTTTTTAAATAACCATCTTGATGAATACCTGATTCATGAGCAAAGGCATTGCGTCCCATAATGGGTTTATTACCCGCAACTGGCATGCGGGTTGCGCGTGCGACAATATCAGAAATGGCTTTTGACTGAGCTAAAACAATATCTGTTTCAGCATTAAACCTTTCATGACGTACATGAATAGCTGCTGCTGCTTCAATCATATCAACGTTTCCGGCACGCTCACCAATACCATTAATTGTGCCCTGAATTTCCGTCGCACCATGCTCAATTCCTGCCAAAGCATTAGCCGTTGCCATACCCAAATCATTATGTGTATGTGTTGACCAACCAACTGTATCAAAGCCAACAATATTTTGACGCAAGTTTTCAAAAACTTCGCCATATTCCTCTGGTGTATCATAACCAACAGTATCAGGTATGTTAATCATCGTCGCTCCAGCGTCAATAGCTGTCTGCACGCTTGCTACCAAAAAATCAGGTTCAGTTCGTGTCGCATCTTCAGGTGAGAATACAATATCTTGCATATACTGCTTAGTGAAAGTAACGTCCGCCTTGATTTTTTCCAAAATTTCCTCTTTGGTCATGTGTAACTTGAACTCACGGTGGATTGGTGAAGTTGCAATGAACACATGAATCATTGGATGCTTTGCAGCCTTAGTTGCCTCAATAACCGCATTAATGTCATTTCTGACCATTCGTGCCAAACCGACAACTTTTGCATTATCCACAACCTCAGCAATTCTTTTTACTTCTTCAAAATCTTTCTGAGAAGCCGCAGGAAATCCCGCTTCAATTGCTGCAACGCCATAATCATCCAATCCTTTTGCAATTTCAATCTTTTCTTCAATTGAAAAGTTAACCCCGATTGTTTGTTCACCATCACGCATTGTTGTGTCATAAAAAGTTACTTTGCTTGCCATAATCTTCTCCTTAAATTAAAATCCCGGACTAGTCAATTTGACTAGTCCGGGATCATGCACTCACATCCTTTTATTCACTAGCCATTAGATAAGTACCTAACAACCAGCTCAAAAGCTCAACTTGCTAGGGTCTGTCTGAGCAAGTTGAGGAGAAGGGCTGCATTTGTAATATTCATTTGTACAGTAGCCTGATTTCTCATGTGAAACACTTCCTTTTAATTTAATAAACTAATCATAACTACTTTATAATTCATCGTCAATCACGGGAAGTGTTTTATTCCATTTTTATATAATCAAGCTATTTTTTTATAATCCTAACGCCATTTTGGCATATCGCGACATTCGGTCTATTTCCCAAGCTGGTTCCCACGTGAGTTCAACTCTGGTTGATTTTACTTCGGGTAAAATTTTTAATGCTTCGTCAATCATCTCTTCTAATACGCTAATCAATGGACATCCCATGGTTGTTAGTGTCATATTGATTGTCACATTCCCTGTGCTATTAATATCAACATCATTAATTAATCCTAAATTGACGATATCAACCCTTAATTCAGGATCGATAACCGTCGTCAAAGCATCCATAATGCGCGCCTCAACTTTCTTATTCATAACCTATCCTACCGATCCGACCATTTCAAATTTCATTAATCGATTTAATTCAACCGCATACTCCATTGGTAGCTCTTTTGTGAATGGTTCAATAAAGCCCATGATAATCATTTCTGTAGCCTTTTCTGCCGAAATACCACGAGTCATCAAGTAGTATAGTTGTTCTTCAGAAACACGTGATACCTTGGCCTCATGTTCCATAGACACATTTCCATTTAAAATTGTATTATATGGAATCGTATCAGCTGACGATTTATCATCAACTAGAATCGTATCACACTCAACGTGAGCAAATGACCCATCAGATTCGCGCCCAAACTTCACCGTGCCACGGTAATCTGTGGAACCACCATCATGAGCAATTGATTTTGAAATGATAGATGATGACGTATTTTTAGCGTTATGAATCATCTGCGCACCAGAATCTAAGTTAACACCCTCGCCAGCGACAGCAATCGATAACATAGTACCTTTTGCCCCCTCGCCTTCCAAATAGACTGATGGATACTTCATCGTTGTTTTTGAACCAAAATTGCCATCAACCCATTCCATTGTTGCATTTTCATGGGCTGCTGCACGTTTTGTTTCCAGTGAATACACATTATTAGACCAATTTTGAATCGTAGTGTAACGGCAATATCCATCTTTTTTAACTATCACTTCAACCACAGCAGCATGCAAGGCATCCCCTGAATACATTGGTGCTGAACAGCCCTCAACGTAATCGACATGTGCGCCCTCATCAACAATAATTAATGTTCGTTCAAATTGTCCCTCATTTTCTGTATTAATGCGGAAATAAGACTGAATAGGGGTCGTAACGTGAACACCTTTAGGCACATAAATAAATGTACCACCAGACCAAACTGCTGAATTTAGAGCGGCTAGCTTATTATTGGTCGGTTTAACCAGTGAACCAAAGTATTCTTGAACAAGCTCTGGATATTCTTGAACCGCAGTATCTGTGTCGGTAAAAATAATACCCGTTTTAGCGAACTCTTCCTTCATACGATGGTAAACTACTTCAGACTCATACTGGGCAGAAGAACCAGCCAGCCACTTTCGTTCAGCTTCTGGAACACCCAAACGCTCAAATGTTTCTTTCAATTCTGCTGGGACGTCATCCCAGTCACGGTACTTATCATTTGTTGGCTTGTTATAGTAGTAAATATCTTCAAAATGTATCTCGCTTAAATCTGGTCCCCATTTATGCATTGGCATCTGAAGATATGTTTGATACGCTTGCAATCGATAATCTAGCATCCATTGTGGTTCATTTTTCTTGGCTGAAATTTGACGAATAATGTCTTCATTTAGACCTTTTCCTGTCGAAAAAACAGCTTGATAATCATCTTGAAATCCTAATTCAGTAGCTTTATCGTTTGAAATAGCAGCTTTTGTCTGATCAATGGCTTCTTGTCTATCTATTTCCATGACTGCACCCCCCCTTTATTTTTCTATTGCTAATAATTCATCCAAAGCATGCCATGCTAAGGTTGCGCACTTTACTCGTGTAGGAAATTTTGTAACGCCTGATAAAATTTGTGCTTCTCCAAGTGATTTGAAGTCACCATCTTCACCACGAGCCATTTTTGAAAATTGATCAACCAACTGACCAATCTGACTCTTACTTTTACCAGATACTAAATCTGTCATCATTGAGGCGGAGGCCTTCGATATCGCACAACCATCTCCATAAAAATGAATATCTGTCACCTTATCATTATCCATATTAAAAGCCACTTCAATGATATCACCACAAGTTGGATTATACTTTCGAACATGATAACTTTCTGTTCCCAACATAGGCTTGTAGTTATGTGGATGTTGCGCGTATTCCATAATTGTTTGACGATACAAATTATCTAAATTATGCAAACTCACGGTTAAAGTACTCCTTAATTTTTCCTATGATATCAATAAAGTGATCAATTTCTTCACGCGTGTTGTAAATGTACAAGCTGACACGAACTGTGGCAGCAATATCTAAGTGTCGCATGAGTGGTTGTGTACAATGGTGGCCTGCTCGCACTTCAATACCTTCTTGATCCAGTGCAGTTGCTAAATCATGCGCATGAACACTATCTAAATTAAATGCGATAACACCCGAATGGTGTTCACTATCTTGCGGACCATATACAGTAACGCCAGGTATTTTTTTTATTTTCGGCAAAGCGTAAGAAACTAATGATTGTTCATAAGCCTCCACTTTCGTCATACCAATATTTGTCAAATAATCGACTGCTGCTCCCAAACCAATCGCACCAGCAATATTAGGTGTTCCAGCTTCAAAACGCCAAGGTAATGGTTGAAATGTTGCTTCATGAAGGTCAACTAGTTCAATCATTTCCCCACCAAATTGCGCTGGATTCATTTTGTTCAACACCTCATACCTACCATAAAGTACACCAATACCCGTTGGTCCTAACATTTTATGACCAGAAAAGGCGAAAAAATCAACATCCATATCTTGAACATCTATTACCATGTGCGGCGCTGATTGAGCACCATCAGCAATCATAATAGCGCCATGTTCATGTGCCATTTGTGCTAATTCTTTTATTGGGTTAACCACACCTAACACATTAGAAGCATGAGTAACAGATACAATTTTAGTTTTGTCAGACATCTTTTCTTCAGCATCAGCCAAGTCCAACGTACCATCTGCTTTAAGGTCAATATATCTCAAGTTAGCACCCACACGCTGTGCTAACTGTTGCCAAGGTACAATATTGGAATGGTGCTCCATATAGGAAATTAGAATTTCATCCCCTTGCTTAATGTTTTCCGCACCATAGGTACTTGCCAACCAATTCAACGATTCTGTTGTACCACGAGTAAAGAGAACCTCTTCGCGTTTTTTTGCATGTATAAAATTTTGAACTTTGTCTCGTGCCTGTTCATATGCGTTTGTAGCTCGTTCTGACAGTTCATAAATACCACGATGTACATTAGCATTATCATTTTGATAATAATCAACGAGTGAATCAATGACAAACTGTGGTTTCTGGGAAGTCGCCGCATTATCAAAATATATCATTTGCTGTCCGTTGATTTTTTGGTTTAATATTGGAAAATCAGTTTTAATCATCTTCATGTTTTAACTTTCTTTCTATTTCCTCAACTACCTGCTGTTGTGCTTCTTTTGTCGGCATTTTTGCTAATACTTCGCCCATAAATCCACGAATAACCAATTTTCGAGCAACTTGTTCACTAATACCTCTACTCATTAAGTAATACATCTGATTCTCATCAACACGACCGACTGAAGCCGCATGACCAGCTGTAACATCGTTTTCATCAATCAATAACAGTGGATTAGCATCACCTCGTGCGCGACGGGACAACATCAAGACACGTGATTCTTGTTGCGCATCTGATCCCTTTGCTCCCTTAATAATTTTCCCAATACCATTAAAAACTAATGTGGAACGGTTTAAAATGACCCCTCGTTGGAAAATGTGTCCTAATGAATGACGACCTCGATTTAAGATAGTCGTTACAAGACCCTGAGTTTGTTTCTTTGTTGTCAGTCCAATAACATTTGTATGTGAGGTAGAGCCTTCCCCATTCAATTGACTTGCCAAGCGAATAATAACATTCCCATCATTAAACTCGGCATTTTGCCAATCAACTGTTGCGTGATCTCTCACTTCTGCTTCACGGTTAATAAAGGCTGTTGTTTGTTCTCCAAAAGAATCAATATTAGCATAAGTAACTTGGGCACCTGAATCGGCTATAACTTCAATAATAACCGAAGCTTTTGTTTTTTGAGTGCCTATCGTATGCATTTCTTGCAGAATATCAACTTTAGCGTTCGAACCAATATAGACGAAAATACGGGCAACCAAATCTTTGCCAGAAGTAGCCAAATGATTTAATGTTAAATGTAAAACTTCATCAAATTGAACATTTCCCGGAATGTATACGAAGATCCCAGTATTAAATTGGGCAAAGTTTTGAGCTGACAAACGATCCGTTGCTTTGTCAATAACACTCCCAATCATCTTTTTAACAAGATCTGGATGCTCTGTTTTCGCTTGTGTCATGCTCATCAGCATCACCCCTTGAGCGGTCATCTCTTCTGTCAAATGTTGATATGTTGTCGATAGGCCACTAACTTCGATGCCGTTCTTCTTATTTTTCATAAAGAACGATGTTGTAGCTTTTTCTGTGGCTGGTATCATTTCATCAAGTTGCCATGAATTATAGCGAACTTTGGCAAATGTAGGCAACGGAAGAGATTGTATTACACTATTATCAACCATATCAATCCTCCACAAAATACGAATTCACATCTTCATCTGTTAAATGAACATTCAATCCAAGTTCATCTCGCAAACCAGCATATCCTTCAGCTTCCAGCTTCTTGGCCAGCTCTGCACCACCTGTTTTGACAATTTTGCCCCCCATCATAACATGGACAAAGTCTGGAACAATGTAATCAAGTAAACGCTGATAGTGTGTGATCATTAACGCACCAAATTCACTAGAGCGCATTTCATTCACACCGCGAGAAACAACTTTCAAAGCATCAATATCTAGCCCTGAGTCAATTTCATCTAAAATAGCAATTTTAGGTTCAATCATCATCATTTGCAAAATTTCATTACGTTTTTTTTCACCACCAGAGAAACCCTCATTAAGATAACGTTCCGCCATTTCTTCAGACATAGATAAAAATTCACGCTTTTCATCAAGTTTTTCAATAAATGACATAATACCAATTTGATCATCTTCCGGACGGCGTGCGTTAATTGCTGCCCGCATAAACTCAGCATTTGTTACGCCTTGAATTTCTGATGGATATTGCATAGCTAAGAATAGGCCAGCACGTGCCCGTTGATCAACTGACATTTCAGCTAAATCTTGATTGTCAATGTAAATATGACCTTCAGTCACCTCATAGGCTGGATGCCCCATAATAGTTTGCGATAACGTTGATTTTCCCGTTCCGTTTGGACCCATGATGGCATGAATTTCACCAGTATTAACAATTAAGTTAACTCCCTTTAAAATTTCTTTTCCTTCTACTGAAACGTGTAAGTTTTCAACCTTGAGTGTTGCCATTGTTGTTTTCCCCTTTTCGTTGACTGATCTTTTTTAAAATGTCTTCGTTCTTATGTATTTTAGCAATTACACGTGCATTTTCAATCATTTCATTCACAATAAAATCTTGACTATGCCACGTATCACTTGCCTCTACCAATAGCCAAAAAAAATTTTCCAAGAAATATGTGCTGTCACTTGCGTTTGCCAAATCAATGCCATAAGTTGCCAACATCATAGCATATTTGTAGTTTTTAATCGACATTTGGTATTGAGCTAACAAATAAACAATCGCGGCTTGACATCCTGAATGGTCCACTGTTGATGTTTCTTTCTGATATCGCCATACGTCTTCAAAAGCTTGTTGTGCCTCATGAAATTGGCCACGTTGATAATAATAATGGCTTGTTATAGCATAAAATAACAACTTGTGGGATTTATTAAGTCCAGCAATATCAACTTTTTTAATCACTTGCTTTGCTGTGGCACAATCCTTTTTTAAAATAACTGAAGAAAAATATTGAGCAATTTGATACATAGGTTGTTCATTATCCAGTAATTTATCAACCTCTACTTGACTCATTAACTGCTCAAACTGTGAGATGTTTTGGTAAAAAAGTTCTTGCATCGCTTGTGTTAAGACTTCTTCATTATGTGTCTGACGAGCGGTCACATTGATAGGGAAAACATCATTTAATGTCAAACCTAGTCTTTCACACAAAGCAATCATGATATCGAAAGCCGGAACTTGCTGATGTTTTTCAAATTTTGATAGCGTAGCTTGTGTGCAAATATCAGCACAAAGTACCATTTGTGATATTTTTAAACGTTTTCTAGTATTAATAAATTTGTCTATATTAATCATTGATCCCCCAATCCTATAAAAAAAGGCACCTAACTGCTTTCACAGTTAGGTGCCTGAACAAAAAATGTCCCAACTGTCTACTAAATCTAAAACGGTTAGTAGACGTTAACTCAAAATAACCTACTAATCATCAATTGAGAAGAAGGATAATGAGAATGTTGTTTAATTTTTTTATTTTTTTATTCATATGTTATTTCTGTTTCTGAGCAAGAACTCACGATAATATTAAAATAATTATATTCCTATAATTTAGAAATGTCAAACGTTGTCAGAACTATTTAAGGCAGATTTGATATTTTATGCACCTAAATTAAACTTGTAACTGATTATTTTGTTAGAAAATATAAATTTGGAATAGTTCATTGACAATTGAACTTATACCCCTATACTCAAATTAGTAAAAACATATTAAAATTAGAAATTGCGGAGAAATATTTCATGACAGATACTTTTTCATTTAATGTAAATAGTGATGATCTACAAAAACGATCTGATCACATCAAGATGGGAATTCATCAAGCCCCAGCCCGATCGTTACTATATGCGACCGGTCAAGTTAGTAACCCAGAGGATATGAAAAAACCTTTCATAGCTATCTGTAACTCATATGTAGAGATTATCCCTGGTCACGTTCATTTACGTGAATTAGCTGATGTTGCAAAACAAGCTATCCGTGATGCTGGTGGTATTCCATTTGAATTCAATACAATTGGTGTTGATGATGGAATTGCTATGGGTCACTTGGGTATGCGTTATTCCTTACCATCTCGTGAATTGATTGCTGATTCAGCCGAAACTGTCATTACCGCACACTGGTTTGATGGCGTATTTTTCCTACCAAACTGTGACAAAATCACTCCTGGTATGATTATGGCGTCGTTACGTTGTAATGTACCATCCGTATTCGTTTCTGGTGGGCCAATGAAAGCCGGACTAGATCCACAAGGCAAAGCAACAACATTGTCTTCAATGTTTGAGGCTGTTGGCGCATTCAAATCTGGTTTAATGACAGAAGAAGAATTCTTAGAAATGGAACAAAATGCCTGCCCAACTTGTGGTTCTTGTGCTGGTATGTTTACAGCTAATTCAATGAACACTTTAATGGAAGTTATGGGCATTGCACTGCCTTTCAATGGTACAGCATTGGCCATTTCTGATGAACGACGTGACCTTATTCGCGATGGTGCCAAACAACTAATGCGCATGGTTAAAGAAAATGTTAAGCCACGTGATTTAATTACAAAAGAAGCACTTGATGACGCTATGGCACTCGACATGGCTATGGGTGGATCAACAAATACTGTGTTGCATGTTTTGTCTATCGCTCATGAAGCCGGTATTGACTATAATCAAGCAGACATCAATGAAATTGCTAAAAAAGTGCCCTATTTATCTAAGATTGCGCCTTCATCAAAATGGGCCATGGAAGATGTTCACAAAGCTGGTGGCGTACCCGCTATCATCAATGAACTAATTCGTATGGGTGGGGTCCTACATCCCGACCGTATGACAGTTACAGGGAAAACTTTACGTGAGAATGTTGCTGATCACGAAATTATAGATGATGAAATCATTCGTAAATTTGATGTAAATCCATACTCAAAGCAAGGTGGCTTATCGATTTTATACGGTAACTTAGCTCCAAAAGGCTCAGTCATTAAAGCTGGTGGTGTTGATTCAAGCATTAAAACATTTACTGGCGAAGCAATTGTTTTCGATTCTGAACAAGATGCTGTTGATGCTATTGATGCTGGTAAAATTCATGCTGGACACGTAGTTATTATCAGATATGAAGGACCTAAGGGTGGTCCCGGTATGCCTGAGATGCTTGGACCAACATCAGCAATTACAGGAATGGGACTTGGAAAAGAAGTCGCATTGGTTACAGATGGTCGTTTTTCAGGTGCATCTCGTGGTATTTCAGTCGGACATGTTAGTCCTGAAGCTGCCGATGATGGACCAATAGCACTTGTTGAAAATGGTGATCAAATTACAATTGATCTTGTCAAACGCACAATGCATTTGCATGTGGAAAATAATGAGCTTGAACAACGCCACAAGCAATTAAAGCCATTTGTTCCTAAAATTAGAACAGGATGGATGGCACGCTATCAAGCCCTCGTAACCTCTGCAAATACAGGTGCTGTATTAAAGGGAGCAGATGAACTTTTCCCAAACTAAAACTTTATCTTACCAGTAGTAAAGGACTGACCCATGGAAAATAAAACACAAGAACTACAAGACCAGATGTTAGAAGCCCTATCACAAGTAATTGACCCAGAACTACGTTGCGATATTGTCAGTTTGGGATTGGTTTATGGATTAGCCATGGATGAAGATGGTCATGTCACCGTTAAACTTACTTTAACAACCATGGGTTGTCCGTTAACTGCTGTATTGGACACAATGATTACGCGCGCTTTATTGGCAATCGATGCTGTCAATAGTGTCAAGATCGACTTAGTTTGGGAACCAGCGTGGACTACTGATAGAATGAGTCGTTATGCAAAAATGGTTTTAGGTGTCCATAGTTAAAAACACCAATCTTATTTCAAGTTACTGGGAGAGTAATATGAATACAATTAAATCGCTTTCAAAATTTCTGACTAAATTTTTCACCGTCTTTGTTATTTTAGTAGCCTTAGCGGCTATTTTCATTCCTGGGCCTGGCACATCACTTGCTACAACAAAAGTGGGGAACCTTTCAGCCGTATCAATATTGCTGATGATTGTTTTGTTTGGCATGGGGATCACTTTAACACCAACTGACTTTAAAAGAGTAGCTCGAAATCCATTACAAATTATTTTGGGAACAATAGCACACTACGTCATTATGCCCTTAATTGCTTTTTTATTAGTACACCTTTTTGGATTAACAGGTGCTGCTGCCGTTGGGGTAATATTGGTGGGATCAGCTCCATCTGGCACTTCCTCTAACGTTATGTCGTTTTTATCTGGCGGTGATGTTGCACTTGATGTTTCAATCGGCCTACTTTCTACATTGTTAGCACCTATCATGATTCCAACACTATTGAAACTGTTGGCTGGCAAATGGGTGCACGTTCCTTTTGCATCAATGTTCTTTTCAGCATTTCAAATTGTTGTTATTCCTATCGTATTAGGTGTCATTGTTCACATGGTTTTTAAAGAACACGTACAAAAAGTGATTGAAATTATGCCTTTGGTATCACAAGTCGCTATATTAGTAATTATTTTAGCCGTGTTGTCAGCTAATTCTAAAACCATTTTGGCAGTTTCAACCTTGATTTTAGTGCCCGTTATTATATTACACAATTTATTAGGCTACTTACTGGGCTATGGCTTCTCAAAAATGATGAAAATGAAGACGCCTCAACAAAAGGCAATCACTTTCGAAGTTGGTATGCAAGATTCTGCGCTTGCCTCTACATTAGCCATCTCATTCTTTGAACCAGCTTCGGCTATTGCCGCAGTTATGTTCTCCGTATGGCACAATATCTCCGGTTCAGTATTAGCCTCTCTTTGGAAGAATCATACAGATAACACACAAGACTAAAAATAATTTTAAAAGGACGATGCTATAAGCACCGTCCTTTTTTATTTAATAACTTAATTCTATATTATTTATCGCAAAATTTCATTTTCAGTGAAACCACCATTGACCATTGTCACAGCATCGTTTAAGGCCATTTCAACCATATTTTTAATTGCGGTATCTGTGTAAAAGGCAATATGTGGTGATAACAGAAAGTTATCATACTGAAGTAACCGTTGTATATCTGAAGGTAATTCTGTCGTAGGTTGCTTTTGATTCATAAAATCATTTTCATTTGGTGCCACATCAAAGGCTGCACCTGCTAGCAACCCTGACTGAAGGGCTTTTTCCAACTCTACCATATCAACAATTTCGCCACGTGCAAAATTCAACATAATTGTTCCTGGCTGAATCTTGGCAAAGAAATTCTTATCGGCCATACCACGTGTTTCGTCATTTAAAGGCGTATGAAAGCTAATCACATCTGCTCGAGATAAAGCATCATCTAATGTTGTATAAGCCACAAATGGTTCATTCTGAGCTCGATAAACAGGGTCAACGCCTAACACTGTCGCCCCCAGCGCATGAAGCATTTCTGCAAGCGCCGTTCCAATACGCCCCACACCGATTACAGCGACAGTTAAATTATGAATTTCTCGTGCTTGTCCACCAGCTGCCCAAGTGTAATCTCCAACTGCCATAGCACGTTCAAATTTCTTGTTATGACGAATCAAGTTAAAAAGTTGCGTCAATGTGTATTCTGCAATTGCTCGGGGTGAATAAGCTGCAACATTCGATAGGCGAATATTATTAGCAAACGCTTCTGGTAAATTTAGCACGTCATAACCGACTTGTCGAATAGCGATTTGTTTAATATTGAATTGAGCAAGTTGGTTGTAAATTGGTGCATTAATTGTTGTCGTTTGCTGTGTAGTAATAGCATCAAATCCTTTAGCACGTTCTACCGTACTTTCATCAAGTGGTTGGTCAATAGTCACAACTTCATGCCCAGTCTTCTCAATCCATTTCTTTACATATGGTAATTCATCTGACACTGTATTGTACATTAAAATTTTCATGATACCCTCCAAATGTGTGCTAAGAATAGTTTATTTCACCGTACCCAAGAAATACTTCTTTTTACCACGACGAACCAATACAAACTTTCCATCATAATGTTTTGTTGGGTCAATTTCAAAGTTAAGGTCTGTCACTCTCTCACCACTAATTGTTATCGCACCATTTGTGACATCTTCACGAGCTTGACGTTTTGACTTTTCTACTTCTCCGTCAACTAAGAAATCGACAATATTCTTTTTCTCTGAAGTAATATCAAAACTTGGGACACCACCAAATGCATCTGCAATGTCTGCTGCTGAAAGATCGGCAACATCACCACTAAATAATGCAGCAGACAATTTTTCTGCATCTACAACCGCTTGTTCTCCGTGGACAAATTTAGTCACTTCTTGTGCCAAACGCTTCTGTGCTACTCGGCCACCAGGATTATTTTTTGATTCTTGTTCAAGTGCGTTAATTTCATCAACACCCAAGAATGTAAAGTACTTCAAATATTTCACAACATCCTCATCACTTTGGTTAAACCAGAATTGGTAAAAAGTATAAGGAGAGGTTTTCTCGGGGTTTAACCAAATAGCATTCCCTTCTGATTTCCCAAATTTTTTGCCAGATGAATCTGTCATCAAAGGAATTGTCAAACCAAATGCTTTCGCATCATTACCTTCAATTGAATGAATTAAATCAATACCAGATGTGATATTACCCCACTGATCTGATCCACCAATTTGTAATTGAACATTTTGGCGACGCCACAATTCATGGAAATCAATGCCTTGTAAAATTTGATATGTGAATTCTGTAAATGAAATACCAGTTTCTAAACGAGATGCGACCACATCCTTTTTTAACATTACATTAATAGAAAAAAGCTTTCCATAATCACGTAAAAAATCTGTTAACGTTAACTTTCCGAGCCAATCATTATTATTTACAATCGCCGTATTGGCATCCCCAAATAATTTAGTTACTTGTTCGGTAATACCTTTTTCATTTTCATGTAATTGTTCTGGTGATAATAATTGACGTTCTGTCGTTGGTCGTGGATCCCCAATAGCTCCCGTTCCACCACCAATGATAATAACCGCTTTTCCACCAGCATTTTGGAAACGCTTTAGCACCATGAATGGAATCAAATGCCCCAAATGTAATGAATCAGCTGTTGGGTCTGTTCCCACATAAGCGCCAATTTCACCTGATTGCATTGCATTAATCAATCCCTCTTCATCAGTAACTTGATTTAGCGCACCGCGCCACTTTAAATCTTCAATAAAATTCATCATTATCTCCTTTAATTACAGAAAAAATCGCCCTAATCTAAACAGACTAGGACGATTTTCACCGTGGTACCACCTAAATTGTAAGTCATCGGACCTACCACTTAATATGCCTTATCGCGGCACACGTCATTGCTTTGCACACTGTGTAACTCAACAATACCCACGGATTAGCTCACAGCAACCGCTAACTCTCTTTGACACGCATGGTATTATCTTTATCAGCGTAATGAATGTTTTTATTATACCAGAATTTCAGATAAAATAGGAAGTTTTCATTTGACTCGCATTCACAAAATTGTTTCATGTGAAACATTCAGAAACTTTCAAATCGGAAATTACTTTGACAAACACAGTAATTTAATATATGATGTAATTATTAAGAGGTAATTGAATATGGATATATCAAAAGATCTCATTCGAGGACATACTGACACAATTATTTTAAACATTCTTAGTCAAGGTGATTCCTATGGATATCAAGTTTCGAAGTCAATTAGACAGCTCTCCACAAAAAAATATGAGCTAAATGAAGCAACATTATACACTGCATTTAGGCGATTGGAAAAAGCTGGTGACATCCGAAGTTACTGGGGTGATGAAACACAAGGTGCAAGAAGGAAATATTACACTATCACATCTCAAGGGCAACAACATTTTGTAGCATCACGTCAAGAATGGGAATTTGCTAAAAACATCATTAGTCATTTAATTAGCGGAAGGATAGAAGATTATGATGAGCGTTGAAATGGAAATTAGAACTCGTTTGGATGTTATTTTTTCAAAATACACGCCAAATACACAATTGACTGAATTTAAAGAAGAACTGGTTGCCGACCTTTTGGAAGCATATCAAGATTTTTCTAAAACTGATCGTTCCCATAATGAAGCTTTGGACGATGCTTTTGAGCAACTAGGTGATATTGATAGTCTGTTAAAGGACTTGAGTGAACCTAGTACAAAAGAGAAAACAAACAAAGAATCTGAGCCAAAACGACCTTACGTGGATATTTCAAATAAAGGCGTGCACATTGGCAATTTACACATCAACAAAAAAGGCGTAACGCTTGGTGATGATATCATACTTGATGGCAAAAACAATAAAGTCCAATTTGGTGATTGGTTGCACGTTGACCGCGATGGCGCCCGTGTGGGCGATAAATACTATAAATTTGAAGATAATGTTGATTCAGATAGCAATGATAATTTTGAAAATAAAAACTGCAAGGAACCTAACTGGGCTAAAGCTCACCATCAATTGACCGTGCCAACTAGTAGCAAAGATTTTGTAATTGATTACAGCGAAGCTTTGATTCACTTCTACACAAATGATAAAATCGACCTCATTACTATTGATGAGTACTTTAGTCGTGATAATAGACGTTATTTTGCCACTATCTCTGAAAATGATAATAAAATTGTAGTTAACCAGGGTGAACATCCAATGCTCTTCCATGTCCGCACTGCTGTAAACATAGGAATTCCGCGCTCATTCACCACCGGGAAAATAGAAGTACAAAACCAAGCAGGCAGCTTATATGCACAAGACTTAGTTACCGAGAAGTTTAACGTTCAAATTAATGCCGGCAGTTTCAAAGTCAAAAATATGGATACCAAGACTGCAGATTGGCAACTTGCATCTGGCTCAATAAAGGCAACACATATCAAGGCTGAACAAGCTAAAATACATGCTCAATTAGGTGCTATCAATATCAACGATGCAACTATTGATTATGCTAAAGTTAACGCTGACTTGGGTTCGGTACGTATAGACAATCTTGTTGGTGGCGGAGAATTCACGATTAATTCAGGTTCACTTCGTTTAAGAGTTGACCAACTAACAAATGATTTGAAACTAAACTCTAATTCTGGTACCATTCGCTTAACGGCTCCAGCTGATCAAGACTTCAATTTTGAACTAGCAACTAACTCCGGAGCAGTTCATTTGGATCGCAGTGACATCCACTATAATAAAAGTTTCGATGGCTATAAAAGTGGATTTGTTGGTGCTAACCCTGAATTTACAATCGATGCAAAAGCAGCTATGGGTTCTATAAAGATATACTAATACCTATATTCGATTTCTAAGCCTAAATCAACAATTATTACATGGAGGAATAACAATGACAAAACCTAAAAAATTAACTCGCTCACGTGATAACCGTGTTATTGCCGGTGTCCTTGGCGGAATTGCTAACTATTTTAATTGGGATGCTACGTTAGTTCGAATCATTTTCGTGGTATTAGGACTCCTACCCGTTCTCCCCGGAATTTTAGTTTATATCATCGCTTGGGTGTTAATTCCTGATGAACCACATCAGATACATTATTATTCAGACGGTTCCAGAAAAGATGTCACACCTGATGACTACGATGATCGCCCTTAATTAAAACATTAATCTCAAATAGACCCCGTGGAATTTTTTCATATCCACAGGGTCTATTTACTTGCTTTGCAAAAACGCATTGTTAGTTAGTATTTTGTCTGATAAATGCCAATTTTTTTGCATGAATATCATCCGTGTTGAAATCACGTGGTCCATGATGCGCATCATCAACTAGTATCACCTCAGCTCTTTTACCCACTTTCTGATAATACTTTTCAGCCAATGAAACACTCTGTAAATAAGGTACTACGTCATCCCTAGTTCCAGCAAATAATAACAAGGGCGGCATATTCTTTGAAAAATAAGTTGCTGGATTCGCTTGTGCAACTTTACTTGGCATCTGATCCGGCCGTTTGGTGCCTAACATTATTCCTTCAAATGACTGTGCCTCACCAGTCTCGCTGAATTGTGGTTTTATGTTGAGCTCAGCAAACTGTTTAGAAAAATCGTCAACTTTGTAAGGCCCATACATCCCAATCACGCAACTAATTTTTGGAAAAAATGTGTGCTCCGCTACATCTTTGAGTCTACCTAACAATAAATGCTCAGATATTGTTGCTGCAGTTAAAACGGCTAACTGGGCTCCACTAGATTCTCCAATCAATATAATGTTGTCCGTATCAAGGCCATACTGCTTTGAATTCTTTATCAAAAAATTTATTACTGCACGAATCTCAGCGATTTGGACAGGGAAAGTTTGTTCACCGAGCTGATTAAGCGAATAATCTGGACTAACTACTGCAAAGCCATCACTCAAGAACCGTAAACTGGGATTCAGTTTATATGAGGATTTTTGTCCTCGAAGCATACCACCACCATAGACGTCTACAATAACTGGATAATTTTTCCCCACCTTAGGTAAATAAAGGTCAAGTTGATGACGTTCTCCAACCGAATAGCTAAGATCATGAAAAACCCTAGCATTTTTTGGCATATTTGCTGGAACATATTTATATGTTTTATCTTTGAATAACATACTTTCATTATAAAACAATTAACATATTCGTCAAATTGTAACAATAATATTAAAACCGATACAGATTTTACCATTACCAGGTTATAATAAGTTAAAATGGTTTAAATATAACAATTGGAGAACGTTGTATGCTTCAAAATTCTATACAACTTACAAATAACAAGCTACATGAAATACTATTTGCTGGTCGTTTCGGTATTGAAATAGAAGAACACCGTGTACAATCAGGAAGTAAAAGCCTATCCCAGCATCCACACCCACGTGATTTAGGCAATCGGAAGTATCAACCCTATTTCCAGACTGATTTCTCTGAAAGCCAAGAGGAACTAGTTACCGCTACTAAGCATTCTTCAAGAGATGCCTTAATGCATTTGCACGAACTCCAGACTATTTTGGCATCTGAACTGGCTGAGGATGAAATTATTTGGCCACTTTCGATGCCCCCACACATGTCTGCCAACGATCTTGATTATTTGCTTAATCATTTTGAACGATCTTGGTATCAAGAATATCGGGATGTTTTAGTCGAGCGTTATGGACCTTTCAAACATATTATGACTGGAATTCATGTTAATTTTTCACCAGCTGACGACTTAGTTTGGTGGTTTGGCTCTCAAAAAGAAATCAATTCCTACCCTGCTGCCAAAAATGAGTTATACTTTCAAATCGCTCAGCAGATAGCTAATTATAGGTGGCTACTGACCTATCTTTTTGGTGCAAGTCCCGTTTCCGAAAATTCAACAGATAATTTACCAACCAATTTCAAACATATGCAACCGGTTCGCTCTTGGCGCGCCAGTAATTTTGGTTTTGCAAATCATAACGATATTGAAATTGACTATACTAGCTTTGAAACGCATATACAACAAATCCAACATTATGTTGATACAGGCCAATTCTATGATAAAAGTGAGTTTTATGGTCCAGTACGTTTAAAGGCTCCAGGAAGTTTGAATAATATGGCACAACGTGGCGCCTCATACTTAGAATTTAGGATGTTTGATATCAATCCTTTCACACTAGATGGTATTTCACAAAATGCGTTAAGCTTTCTCCATTTGCTAATCATCGATGCCATCATTAATCCACAACAATGGTCAGATGACGACTTAAAAAGTGCGCAGTTTCTAAACCATACGGTAGCTTTACAACATCCAAATGATCCCCTCGTCTCTTCACTCGCCACTTCTGCTAAACAATTGACTCAACGCTTGGAGGATATTATTAAACTATCCCCCGCTGGACTACAGGAAGATTTTTTTAGCGCTCTCACATTTGCTAAGAATGCCCTTGCTGATCCAACGAAAACTATCGGGGCCCAGTTATCAAACTTCATTAGTAATGATTCTCTGGAATCATTTGCTTTGAAACGCGGACAACAGATATTGTCAGAACGAAAATCCAGCAGTAATAATTTTGTTTTTGCCCCTAATCACTTAAAACAAACTTACATCCAGGCGCATAAATTAGGATTTAAAACATTATTGCGCAAGGACAATTGTTTACAAATAAGCCAAAACGACCACGTCTGGACGTTCACAAAAAATACAGACTTAACTAAATATGTCAAAACAAAAAAGTAATGATACGGACTGTATCATTACTTTTTTAGTAGTTGTTATCTTAAAATATCAATCAAGTTTTTATTACTTGCTGTTTTTGCTGGTAAAATACCAAACACTAGACCAACAACTGTTGATGTTCCGAAAGCCAATAAGAATGTTGATAGTGAAACACTAGCTTTAAATGGTAGGAAAGCAGAAATTCCCATCGCTACCCCTAACCCTGCAAGGTAGCCAATCATCCCGCCACTAAGTGTTAACATAACTGCTTCAATCAAAAACTGCCATAAAATTTGTTTCTGAGATGCCCCCACAGCCATCCGAATACCAATTTCTTGAGTCCGCTCACTGACTGCAATATACATCATGTTCATGACCCCAATACCGGCAATAAATAACGAAATACTTGCAACAGCAACAATAAAGTAAGTAATACCCTTAATGACTGCTGTTATACCTTTCAGCATAGCTGCTGTATCAAAAAACTCATAGGATCCGGAAGCATGTTGTGAACCAATTTTATTAAGTTGATCTTTAATATCAGTTGTTGCTTTAGATATATTTGTTCCAGACACAAATGTTAGCTTTAAGGTATTCGCATTAACCGTTGCGTTACTGTTCTCAAACACGTGTCGTGGCACAACAACGTCGTAATTGTAAAATTCACCCTTTACCGCATTATTATTAATAATACCAACAATTGTATACATTGTGCCATTGATTTCAATTCCTGAATTCAACGCATTTCGATTTGTTCGATAACCTTTCTTGGCAATTGATTGACTAACCAATGCAACTGGGTTATCCATTGTGATATCTGTTGCTTTAAGGCCGTGCCCAGTAATTATCTCGCTGTCATTTGCTGTTGTTGCTAAATATACTGATGCTGTTAAGCTCTTACCATTAATAGTCCCCTCACTGGATAAGATACCATGATCATCAGACTGGACCGTAACGTTGCTGACTTTGGCATTAGCGCGAATACGCGCTAAATCATCATTATTAAACCCGGAAACTTTAGCATCATTACTTGGCGAAAATGTAATTTCCGTCGACTGCTGTCCACTACTATCGGCCTGCAAATTTTTCAACATTTCCATCCTTGCACCATCGCCAAGAGATAGGATAGTAATCACCGAAGCAATACCAATAATAATGCCAATCATAGTTAAAATACTGCGACGTTTATTTGAAATTAATGACCTGAATGAACTTACAATTAACTCACGAACCTGCATGTTGCACCTCCATGTCACTTTGTAAACGACCGTCTAAAATTCTAATCAGACGATTTGTTTGGCGTGCAACGTTTTCATCGTGTGTCACCATAATGATTGTTGTTCCATTACGATTTAGCTCTTCAAAAAGTGCCAATATCTCTCGAGATGTCGCTGAATCTAATGCCCCCGTGGGTTCATCTGCCACTAGAAAGTTAGGCCGTGTGACAATTGCACGAGCAATTGCAACACGTTGCTGTTGTCCACCCGATAAATTTTTAGGTAGTTTAGCATAACTGCCGGGTAATCCCACTTGCTCCAACACATCATTTACACGAGCAATAATATCACGTCGCTTCAAACCGGCATATAATAACGGCAACCCAACATTTTCGCCTACACTTTGGTTCCTAATTAGTTTGAAATTTTGAAAAATAAAACCAACCGATTGATTACGCAATCGAGCATGATCGCGTCTATTCAAATCATTAACTACTGTGCCGTTGAAATTATATTGTCCATCAAAATTATTGTCTAAAAAGCCAATAATATTAATCAATGTTGATTTCCCTGAACCGGACGGTCCCATAATCGCAACAAATTCACCAGCATTAATATTTAACGAAATTTCATGTAAAGCCTTATAATTTTCGTTTCCCTGTCGATAACTTTTGCTGACTGAAACTAAGTTAATCATCAACAACCTCTCCATTTGTCAACTTTGCATCCGGATTAGTAACCAATTCTTCCCCTTTACTAATACCAGAGTTAACAATGTACGTATCTCCATTTTGCGTTAAGTCAGCTTGAGCTCGACTAGCCTTACCATCAATAACTTTGTAAACACTGCCTTTATACACCGCTGATTTTGGAATTTTTAACTCTGACTGCGGTACCTTTACTTTAACGCTTTGTCCGTACAAAAATTCGTTATTAACGCTGGCAGAGAAAGGATAATACGTTGTTCCTTTGCCCTGACTAGATGGAATTTGTTCAATTTTTGTAATCTTAGTACTTTGTTTTGGCGAGCCATCAATACCGCTCACTGTGACAGTGTTTCCAGCGTGTACCTTGCTGTAATCGTATTCTGACACATTAGCTTGCAAAACTTTTTGACTTGAATTCATCGTAATGGCTGGTATACCATCTTTTGTATCGTTACTAACTGAAACAACCCCGTCAAAAGGTGCCTTTAAAGATACAGTTAATTTACCTTGTAATTCTGCTAGCTTATTTTGAGCATCTTGCAAATCACCATTTGCATCAGTTAATGCTTGTTGCGCTTGTGTAACAGTGTCCTTTAGCGAAATTTTAGTATCCGCATCTGCTTGATTGTAACTTTGTTGTGCATTTTTTAGTGTAGCTGATGCGCTGCTAACTGCGCGATTGGCTTTATTTACAACATCCTGTTGTGCACTAATAGAATCTTGCACATCTGTAGCAGTTACGGTAAGTAAAATATCACCATTTTTAACAGACTGCCCATCTTTCACATTAATCTGTTGCAATTTCCCAGTTGGTGAGTTTAAAGATTGTGTTTTTTCGGCAACTACTTTTCCTGACATTGTAAGTGGTAAGGCGCTAGTTACCTTATACACTTGATACTTGTTGTTGGCAGTTGTTGTTGGCTTTACCAGTTTATGATAAGCTTGCACACTAGTGGCAGTTACAATACCAAGTGCAGCAACACTTCCAACAACAGTTACTATGATCTTTGTCTTGCGTTTCATATACTTCCCCTACATAACATGTTAATGATTATTCAAAACTTTTTACGTCTCGTTAACTACAAAAAGTTAAAACGCAAAGGCCATTCCTGCTCCCAAAACTACTGAAATCACAATAAAAATAATCTGTGTGCGTTTTGTAATCGTACCATCCTGACGCAAAATTAATGTATATAAGAATGCCACAACAAGATTACCAATAATGCTTGCTACTTTATTATTATTCTTGTATAGATTCAAAACAGTTATTAAAAACAGATTAATGATTCCAACAGGTAGCATACTTACTACTGTGGCGTACCAAGAATTCATGAATGATACGGATTGCTTTGCCTCTTGTCCAAGTTGCGAAAGAAATATAAATAATTTGCTGAATAACGCACCAAATATAACAGATGCTGTTGCTCCAACAACTATACCAATCATTACAGGCAAAGCTGGTGTATTAAACTCAGATCCACTTACGTCTTTTATAGCGATCAAACTACTAACCATCGTTATTCCGATTAGAACCAAAGTACCAACGATTGTTAACACAATTTTAACTGTTTTTGTCATATTTCTCCCTGTTGATTACCAAGACTACAAGATTCATCATGCTTGCACCCTAACAATAGTTCAAACTGTAACAACCTGTGAAATAAAATAGATGAGTTTTGAAAATATCCCCACAAACTTTCAAAAAATCATCTATTTTTTTAAAACAAGTATAAATGAACTATCAGATAATCTCTTTTCTCCTTTATTTGTATCGGGCCTATACTATTTAGCCGATAGTTATTATTATATCAAAGTCGACACGTCCAAAATTCATCAAAAATTACGGCATATCGTATTTTTTGCGATAAATATTTTATTGACTTTTATGGTAAAATCTGATAATAATTATTTTAATTAAACAAGCCAAAAATGGATGTGATTTTTCACCTATATTTTTCGGACTTTCTTATTAATTTATAAGAAAACAATGGTATTTTCATGTATGAAACTAATAAAATAATTAAAAAGATTAGAATTGAAAACAAACTCACGCAAACAGAGTTTGCTGCTTTTTTGTCTGTATCTCACCAAACAGTTTCAAGTTGGGAACGTGCGAGAACCCGCCCCACACTTGTTATGTTGAAAAAAATATCACAATCATTTAATATACCACTTTCAAAATTATTACCCGTCGATAAGGTTCCGAAGAAAAGTAAACGTGATTTGGATAAAGAAAAATTGGCGCATACATTCTTGTGCTTATTATCTCGCTCTGATATGCGAAATGTTACTATGCAAGATATTATTCTTGAATCCGGTCTGAGTCCACACTATGTCTCATCGCTTTTTTCAACACCTTTGGATATATTAACTTTCATTGCGATAAAAATTGAACAAGAAATATCAATTGCACTGGAACATACAACAGTAACTGACCCTTTTATCATAATCGCTGACGTTATATTGCCTGTGTTATACCAGCATTGTCATGTTTTAAAAATACTCTATTCAAAAAATTATGCAAATGGCGAGTGGCTGTCTTTTTTAGAGCAAAGATACATTAAATGGGTGACTCCGTTTTTTAATAATTATTGTATTGAAAACGCCCCAATCAGCCGATTATTCGCTATTGAACTCAGCGTAAAAATGACACTCTCAATTATTTCAACTTGGTTGACTCAACCTATCCCCGAAACACCAGAAAATTTTAGAGTTCATTTCTTACAATTAGCCAAGATGTCTATCACTGACATAGCTGACTTATAACTTTTTAAATAAAAACGCCGTATTTTACTAATACGGCATTTTTATTCAATAATTATGCAAACCGTATAATTATTGATTTTATATTGTGATTTTGTTAACTTTTATATAAACAAAGCAATTTCTATGTGTATGAATAAAAATACAAACGTCGTGTATTATATCTGACTTCATCATTAATAATGGCAATTAAATTATAAAAATAATAATAGTATTGCTTTTTTATTTTATTTATTCTATACTTAGAAACATGAACAAGCAAATGAACTCACAAGTAAACAATACAATTATCAACGCAATTATTATTATTTAATAGTTGGGTTGTTATTTAACGTAACGACTCGTAATATCTGGTCGTTACGGTTATAAAGGAGTTTAAAATCTCATTTAATAACTGTAATAGTTATTAAATGAGATTTTTTGTTTGAAATAACAATAAAAGAGGAAAATATCATGACAACATCAACAACACACAACGTACAAGAATTAACTACTAAACTCTTCCAAGCATTTGATACCAACACGCCACTTGACCGAGACGAATATGTCGGCGTTGTTGATAATTTCGAAGATGCCTATAAAGTCCAAGATGACGTTCTTACTCAAAAAAATGCTCCAGTTGCTGGTTACAAGGTTTCCTTAACGTCTCAGGAGACACAAGATTTATTTAACTCTGATTCACCACTGTATGGTGCCCAATTAGCTAATCGATTTGTCCAATCTGGTTTCAATTTAGATTTAACAGCATATAATGAACCGCTAGTTGAGGTAGAACTAATGTTTACTGCAAAGAAGGACCTAACCCCATCAATGAGTGAGGTAGAACTACTTCAAAATACAACTGTTGCACCAACTTTAGAATTACCAGATGCCCGTTTCAAAAATTGGTTCCCAAAGCTCGACAAGTATCTCGTTTTGTGCGATGCGGCCGTAGGCGGTGCCGTAGTTTATGGTAATCAACGTGATGGCGCTGACTTAGATTTAGCTACTTTAGCTCGTGTTTCAGCAGTTCTGTCACACAATGATCAAGAAGTTGCCAGTGGCTTTGGCAGTGAAGTCCTTGGCAACCCAGTCACGTCACTAAAATGGCTTGTTGAAAAACTATTTTCACAAGGTAAAAATTTCCCAGCAGGAACACATGCCTCGACAGGAACATTTCTACTTCCCTTATCACTCACAGCCGGCAATTGGAAAGCGCAATTCACTGAAGGCTTTGGTTCTGTTTGGGTTCATGTGAAATAATAAAAAAGTGTTCCACGTGGAACACTTTTATAATAGGCTTGTAGCTCAATGGCAGAGCGTTGCGCTGATAACGCAGAGATAGAGGATCATTACCTTTCAGGCCGATATATACTAAATTTAAAATAGAATTTTTATCAAAATAATAGCGAGTATAACCTGTACTGCACCAGTCACAAGGCCAAAACTAAGAAACTTTCCCCCAGACTTTCTGATTGTGTCCAGCTTAAGATTCAATCCAATCCCCGCTAAGTTCACGACGCCGAAAAACCCAGAAATCTGTTTGGCTCCACTTGTTATTAAGTTGGGTAATGGAATAAAGCTATTAACTAATAGTAAAACTACGAATCCCATGATAAACCAAGGGATTTTGACCCCTTTACTATTAATATTTGTTGCTGAATCGTCTTTTTTTTGTGCCATTTTAGCAAAAACTAACACAACAACTGTCAACATGATGACACGTAACATTTTAAACAGAGTCGCATACGTGACAACAGTAGGATTAATTAATGATGCTGTTCCAACTACTTGCCCAACTGATTGAACCACACCACCAACTAATGCCCCCAGTAGTAAGTTATGTTGTCCTAACACATGTGGCCCAAGAATCGGCAAAATCAGCAATAATACGACACCGGTCAAACTAACGGTCGCAACACTTGTTCGTCGTTGATCATCAGTGGCTCCTATTGCTGGTGCTACTGATGCAATAGCACTTGACCCACAAACAGCATTACCTGCACCCATTAACATGGAAGATTTGTCAGAAACTTTAAAGACACGACCACCCATCCAAAGAACAACCAAAATAGTTAATGCCATCTGTATCAAAATAAAAGCCAAGCCATTAATGCCAAGATTTTCAATGGTTCGAAGTGTAACAGTAAGCCCCATCAATGCAATACCAATTTCGATAGGAAATTTTTCTGCCCATTTCATCCCTGGTGCGAAAGATGGCTGATTCAAAACAGTATTACCTAATAAAATACCTAGTAACATTGCGATTGCTTCGGCGCCTAAAAACGGCAACCACGTAGCCAATACTTTAGCAACTGCAGACAATATTAAAGTTATGATAATACCAGATATCATATTCTTTTTAATCTTCATATTAATTCTCCCACATATTTAACAGACATAACGAACTGTTAAATTTTAATTCGATAGTTATTATGTTACCCCCACATTTGCTATTTGTAAAATAAATATTTATAATATGTTCAATTAATTATTTTAATAGGAAGTCATATGTTTAAACGAATCCAATCCTTTATCGCAGTTTATGAAACACGTTCCTTTTCAAAGGCAGCTGAACAATTATTTATTTCTCAACCTACAGTCAGTGTGCATATTAAACAGTTAGAGTTGCAATTAAGCACTACGTTATTTGAACGAAACGGTCGTACTGAATTAGTGCCTACTACAAATGCCAGAAAATTTTACCAACATGCTCTACATCTACTTGATGACTGGCAAAGTGCAACAGACAGCTTAGATTTAGCTGAAGAAAGGTCACGTACTACAGTGAAAATAGGTGCATCGCAAACCTCATCAACTGTTCTATTGCCCAAGATTTTTGCACAAATAAAAAAAGATGAATTTAACACCATTGATTTCAAAATTGAAATGCATAATTCTGAAGAAATCTTAGCTGGTGTTTTAAATCATCAATTTGATTTTGGCATAATTGAAAAACCGATTACCCATGATTTTATTACTCGCGATACGATAGCCAGTGATCAACTTGTTTTGGCTGGCAATCTGGACAGCACTGTTTGGTTGGTTCGAGAAAAAGGTTCTGGGGTGTATCATTACACACAACAATACTTTAAACAGCATAACATTGTACCAGATCATTTCTTAACTATCGCAAATAATGACATTATTGTAAAAATGCTAGCACAAAATGTTGGTAAATCTATTGTTAGTATTCAAGCTTTACCAGAATCTGTTCCTTACAAGAAACTGGAGGACGCGTTCCACCGTCATTTTTATATTATTCACCATGAGCATAATAATCAGAGCATCATAAAAAATGAGATCGCACGCTTTATTCAGATTGCTAGAAGTTTATAAGAAAATAACTTCATCGTTTTCAAAACCTTTAATTCTTGCCAAACTTTCAACACGTACCCCGCGCTCATCTAGAATTTGACGGCCTTTTTGAAAAGTCTTTTCAATGACAACACCAACACCAACGACATTAGCATTTGCATCGTTGGCTATTTTCAGCAGCCCCTCGACAGCTTGTCCATTAGCTAAGAAATCATCGACTATTAAGATATTTTCATCAGCACTTAAGAAGCGATGATCAATCATAATATGATTCGTCGTTTGCTTTGTAAATGAATACACATCTGCAGTCCAAACATTCTCTGGCAGTGTTAAAGATTTATTTTTTCGTGCGAATACAACTGGCACATGAAGTGCCAGACCTGCAAAAACTGCCGGAGCTATTCCAGATGATTCAACCGTTACGATCTTATCAATTTTCTCATCAGAAAATATTGTTGCAAATTCTTCACCCATGGCTTGCATAAGGCCTGGGTCAACTTGATGATTTAAAAAAGAGTCCACTTTTAACACATCCTTACCCAAGACACGACCATCTTTTTTAATTCTTTGCTCTAATATTTTCATCAATCATATCCTTTTTCATTTATTGCCACTACTTTTTTAACTTGAGGCATTTTTTAGAAAAAATGGCGACAAACCATTGCCTCAATACAAAATTTGAAATAACCATTATTTTTCCGCTTTTCCAAAAGATTATTTTCGAAAGAAACCAGAAATTAGCATCAAAATACTAACCAACGCCATTAATACGAGGGTAATAACAATCGTTACCCACCAACCACTTTGTGCATCAGCAAACGGCAACCACTTCACATTTTCACCATAAAACCCACTCACAATGGTTGGGACTGTCAAAACAATTGAGTAAACGGTTAATACCTTCATCGTCCAATTCAAATCACGATTACTGAGATTACCCATCGCGTCACTAACAGAATTAATCACCTCTAGTGCTAAGTTAGCCATTCGCTTAGCTTGTTCAACTTCAACTCTTACATCATCAATATGTTCTAATTCATACTCTTTTAATAAAGTTTTAAAATCTGTTCGAAAGCTATCTAGCATCACATGATTATTGGCCAGTGAATTTTGAATATAAATCATTTGTGTTTTTAAATATAATAATTCATTCATTTGGCGTGTCGTTTGTTTTTGTTGACCAAATTGTGCTTGAATGACACGCCGTTTTTTATTAATCTCTGTTATTTCATCAACATACTTTATCATTAAAGAATATAACCCTGTCATGATAAAATCAAATGCACTAATTTCGTCCTCTTGAGCTCGTATTTGTTGATTTTGCGGATCTAATATAATTGGCTTGATGTAATCTGTGGGCTCATGCGTAAATGTATAGACATCATTATGAGCAAATAAAATACCAATTGGCCTCGTCTCTACATTGTTGTCTTGATGTACAATCACGTCAATCACCATCAAGGTTTCACCCGCATGCCGATCATATTCCATGCGCACACTCTCATTATTATCAACAGCATATCCTATCATTTCATTGGTTAAATGGTGCTCTTTGACGAGGCTTTCATGTTCTTCAACTGTCAAATTTGAAATGTGATACCATGTAAAGTTTTTTACGTTTTTAACTATCTCAATCATTCTCTGCCATCCCTATAAGTTAGATTTTGTGGCTTTGCAAATACTGATTTCCCAACAACTAAAAATCCTTCTCGTTCGTAAAAACGTTGGGCAGCAACATTAGCTGTAACCACTTTTAATTCTAACGCTTGCGTTACTTGATTGCGCGCCCAATCAAGTAATTTTGCACCAATGCCACAACCATTCCAGCCTTCTTTAATAAATAGCAGATGTAAAAAACTATCACGCTTGGATAAGGATGCAAATCCTACAACTTCTTGATTAATAATAGCGACCTCAACCACCTCACCATGAGAAACTCTAGCAAAATCCTCTAATTTAGGATGTTTAACCCAAGAAAAGTTATGTTGTCGAGCACCTAAATAAATACGCGCAAGTGCCTCTGAATCGTCAGGCTGCATTGCGCGTAGTACTAGATTTTTCGTTGATTTAGTTTGCAAAAAATTTTTTGGACTGGTCATTAATATTCTCTTTTGATTGCTTATCTGAGTTCCAGAATGGCACATAGATTTTACCAAGTACATGCTTCTTTTCAACATAACCAAACATACGACTGTCATTTGAAACCGATCGGTGATCGCCTAGTACAAAGTATGAATTCTTTGGTACAACTGTTGTGTTACGATCTTTCTTTTGCCAAAAATCTCGAGATGATAGCGTTTTTAACGTCCAATCGCCCCAAGTGCCCCCTGATTGTTGCTCTAATCCAATGTAATCCTGATTAACTTTTTTACCATTAACATATAAATTCGCACCTTTATGTGATACTGTATCACCGCCAACAGCAATTACCCGTTTCACGTAATCCTTGTGCCCAGATTTAATTTGTGGATCCTCACTGGTTGCGTCAAAAACGATGACATCCCCACGCTTCACAGTAGATATTTTGCTCTCAATAACTAATTCGCCATTGTCTAAATTGGGATTCATTGACGGTCCATCGACTGTCACCAAAGTAAACAGAAATGTGCGGATAATCAAAGCAATGAAAAGACCAATGACAATAGGTATTACCCAGTTTTTTATAAAGTTCATATCATTATCTGCCCCTCTAACATTAAATAATATTATATCAGTTTTTTTAAATTATTTATACAAAAAAAGCTAGAAACAGTGTTATAACAACATTGTTTCCAGCTAATAATATCATTTTTTACCGCTTGCGGCGTTTTGCTTTTCTGATTTTACGTTGTTTTTCTTTTTCAAGTTGCGCTGCTGCTTCACGTTCACGTCGTATTTTGAAAGGATTTTGTAAGAAGAACGTCTGTACAGTTTGGAAAGCATTTCCCACAACCCAGTACAGTGACAAAGCACTCGGAACGGCTAGAGCAGAGAAAAAGATAATTACAGGGAAAATGTACGGCATGGCCTTAGTCATACCATTTTGATCAGGGTTAGATTGCATTGAGAGCCATGATGATGCAAACGTGAACAATGCGGCCAACACCGGTAAAATAAAGTACGGATCATTACTTCCTAATTGTAGCCACAGAAACTTTCCCGATCTTAGAACAGGTGAATTCCAAATTGACTGATACAGTGCAATTAAAATAGGCATCTGCACAATTAAAGGTAGCATTGAAGCAAATGGATTTACTCCAGCATCCTTATATAGTGCTTGTTGCTCTGCCATCATTAACTGACGACTTTCGGTATCCTTACCTGGATACTTTGCTTGTAATTCTTTTAAAGCAGGCTGAACCACTTGCATTTTCATCATTGATTGCACTTGATATACCATTAGTGGCAGAATCAAGAAGCGAATAAAAATGGTAAACAGGACAATACCCATACCATAGTTATTGCCAAACCAACTCGAAGCACCTAAAATAGCTCTTGTAAACACCGCGACAATCGCACTCCAGAAACTATGTGATGTCACATGTCCATCATACGACAACCCGGATACAATGATTAAGACCAAAGCTACTCCTGCCATAATCAAAGGTAACGGTCCAATTCTCTTCAAAATATTCTCAAATCGCTTCATTCGTTCTCTTCTTTCAATATCTTAGCCAACTTTAACACATGAATCATTTGGCTTTTCAAAAATTTTTGACTTCTGTGTGCTGCAGCAGGGCGTGCAATGACTAATAAATCCAACTCTTGAGGTAACTCAGGTTTCAATTCTAACAAGCTCTGACGGATACGACGTTTAACCCAAACCCGCTCATGTGCTTTACCTAATTTTTTACTAACCGAAAGCCCAACACGAAAATGTTTTTGCTCTGGTTTATCCATTTGATAAACAATAAAATACTTATTAGCTACAGAACGGTGTTTATTAAAAACATGTTGAAATTCTTCTGGTTTTTTTATGCGGAATGTTTTTCTCATGAAATTACTCCCTATTTATGTACGTAGCCGTATCAACATGCCTAAATGGTTACTAAAATGTTCATCTTCACGATAAATAATATATTATTTTTTCTTCATGTACTAAATAAAAAAGCCACTGCATAGCAGCGACCTTGTTAGGCAGATAGAACCTTGCGGCCCTTTGCACGACGGCGAGCCAAAACTTTACGACCGTTGCTCGTGCTCATACGCTTACGGAATCCGTGTACGCGTTCACGATGACGCTTTTTTGGTTGGTATGTACGCTTCATGTGTGTTCACCTCCATTCACGATTTTTACCTGCAAAAACTTTGCAATTCGAGTTTAATCATATCATGAAATCAACCCCAGCACAAGCGCACTAGATTTTTTTTCAAATACTTAACTATTATACGCTCTTTATTATGTTAATAGCAATATAATCCTCATTTCAGCATTGACAATCAAACTTTTGTTACAATAAATTTTAGAAACATATTATATGTCATTTTAAAATTTTTTAATCCTATTTGCTCAAATATTATCAAGGTACCCCAAGGACTCTTCTCATGCGCAAACTAACACATCCCAATCACAATTGTATTTCAGAAACTGTTCTATTTAGTCAGCTTCCCAAAGATGAACTAAATATGATTAGCAAACAAATCAATTACATTGAATACGCGCCTGGGGAAACCATTTTTGATGTAGAGGACGATTCTGATCGACTACTATTAGTACATCAAGGCAAACTAAAGATCAGCCAAACTTCAAGCAATGGAAAAGAACAAACGCTTTATTTCTTAAATGAAGGCGACATTGATGGAGAAGAATCTTTAATTATAGGTTCACGCCACGCGGTAACGTGTGTCGCTGTGGTAAAATCTCGCATTTGTGAGATTCACAGAGGCGATTTTCTGACCTTAACAAAACGACAACCAACAATTGGTTTATCATTAGCCATATCGATTGCTGAAAAAATGCAAAAATTACAAACTCAACAGGCTAATCTCCTAACAGGATCTGTAGAAGAAAGACTTCTTAAGTTTTTAAAAGATACTGCTGAAGAAATGGATAGCTTAACTTTTTCATTACCGATGTCCAAAAAAGAATTAGCAGCTTATCTTGGTACAATTCCTTCTACATTAAGTCGTAATTTAACAAAATTAGAAGAAAAACGAGTTATTAGTAGCAGTACAAAAGGACAAATCGTGTTAAATATCACAAAAATAGATAACTCTTGACTTAGGTCAATTACTTATGTGATTGTTTGAGCTTATAATTGATGTACAGATTACAATTACTAATCGGAGGACATACATCATGAAAATAGGTATAATTGGTGCTACACATGCTGGCGTATACGCAGCCAAACAAATCAAGTCGGAGCATCCTGAGGCAGAAGTAACTGTATTTGAAAAAAATACTACTGTTTCATTTTTGTCGTGCGGCATAGCTTTGTGGATTGGTGATCATGTTTCTGATCCTGAAAAAATGTTTTACGAAACTCCTGAATCAATGCGCAACCAAGGTATTACCATGTTGATGGCGCATCAAGTCAATGAAGCTGACCTAAAATCTAAAACATTAACAGTAACTAATTTAGATACAGAAGAGGTTACAACACAACAATTTGACAAAATAGTTATCACAACTGGTTCAAAGCCCGTTATTCCAAATATTCCTGGGATTGACAGTAACCGTGTGTATTTCTGTAAATCTTGGGATGACGCTACCCGTATTAAAAGCGTTGCCAAAGATCTCAAACGTGTAGCTGTCATTGGTGCTGGTTACATTGGGGCTGAGTTAGCTGAACAACTTTCTGTTACTGGAAAACAAGTGACGTTAATTGATGGTGCTGACCGCGTGTTGGCAAAAAATTTTGGCCCAGCTTTCACCGAGCGTATTCAAAAAGAATACGAAAAAAACAATGTTGACGTGGTTCTCAACCAGTTTGTATCTAAATTCGAAAACACGCCTAACGGTATCAAAATAACCACACCAAATGGCTCATACGAAGCTGATATTGCAATACTAGGCATTGGATTCTTACCAAACACCGATTTATTCAGCGGTCAACTTGAGACACTCCCAAATGGTGCGATAATTGTTAACGATTATATGCAAACTAGTGAAGACAACGTTTATGCCGCTGGGGATGCCAGTACCGTCTTTTTCAATCCAACCCAAGCAATTGATTACATCCCCTTGGCTACAAACGCTATCCGCCAAGGTATACTAGTCGGTAAAAACATTGTTGAACCAACAACTCGTTACCTCGGAACACAAGCTACTTCCGCAGTCGAACTATATGAACAGGCCATGGTTGCTACCGGATTAAATAGTGCGACTGCTAAAGAAAAAGGTCTTGATGTCATTGAAACAGTTATCGAAAGTGATTATCGCCCCGACTTTATGTTAAGTACAACTTCTGTTCTTAGTTCATTAACTTGGGAAAAAGATACTGGCCGAATTGTTGGCGGTTCGTTTATGTCTCAACATGATGTGTCGCAATCTGCCAATCTTGTTTCTATATCCATTCAAAAACAGATGACAATTGATGAATTAGCAATGTCTGACTTTTTCTTCCAACCCAACTTTAGTCAACCAATTAACTACATCCCTGAAGTTGCCTTAGCCGCTGTCGCTGAGAAACAAGCCTTGACATTAGCTTATTGATGAATTTATTGAATTAATGAATACAAATAAAACACGACTTTCTATAGCGAGTCGTGTTTTATTCTTGTAGCGTGATTTTTATATTTAAATTATTGGCCCTTGTCGACTAAGTTTGAAACCATAGACACAGTAGAATTACATCACTGTCAAGCTTTGATCAAAGTTCTTTTTAATTTCAAATGAGCCCTAGATTGCAGAGAAGCCCAAAGAGCCATTCATGACGATGTAATTTTTTCATCAATATTCTGCCATCTTTTGACAAATTATGATTGAGAGATAGTTTTCGAAGTTCATTAGTCACACTTGTTAATGCTCTGTATTCTGATGCTTTTGGATTATTCAACTTTTTAGTTGTATCAGAGATTAATTTTTCTTCCGCGCGATTTAAATTGGGGTGTTTTTCTAAAAAATTTAATAAATATTTTCGTTTATCCGTTTTGAACATGGTTTTCCTTTTAATTTTTACGTTCGTTAATTGTTATCAAGTTTAAAAGTATTGCATATTATTTAAACATACGCGATAACCGTTCGTCACTTTTTTGCGAAATTAATTAGTATAAGCCATTTGATAAATAAAAATAGTCCGGTGAAAATGATTCGAATCAATTTCACTAGGCTATTTTTGTTTACTTTATACAGTCTATGCCACAAAAAGACTATTCAAATGAAGCCCACAATTTTACAATTGCTTGTACACCTTCATCCCCATGCTCTTGACTCAATCGCTCAAAGAGTTGCTCGGCAAGTTGAGTATTGGGCAAATCTATATCCATTTCCTTGGCAGCGTCCAACGCTATTCGTAAGTCTTTTAATAAATGTTTGACATAAAATCCAGGCGCATAATCACCTTGGAAAATACGTGGTATATAATTATCGACCGACCAAGATCCTGCAGCGCCTTTACGCCAAACATTGTAGGCACTCTCTAAATCAAGGCCAGCTGCTTTTGCATAAACTAAGGATTCTGCCATTGTAATAACAGTTGCTGCAACACCAATATTGTTGCTCATCTTCATGTGTTGTCCCTTGCCCGCTGAACCAGCAAGAACAATTTGCTGACCAATAACTCCTAATACAGGTTTAATCTCATCAAGAACTTGTTGTTCGCCACCAACCATAATCGTTAATGTCCCATTCTTAGCACCAATGTCACCACCTGAAACTGGCGCATCCAACACTTTGAATCCTAAATCAGCACCAGTTTGAGCCAATTGTTCTGCCAAACGTGGTGTTGAAGTTGTCATATCAACCAAAATTGAACCCTTTTTAGCACCAGCAAAAACACCATCATCACTCGTCCACACTTCTTCAACATCTTTTGGATAACCAACCATCGTAAAAGTAATATCCGAGTACTGAGCAACTTTGGCTGGTGTATCTCGCCAGATAGCGCCATTATTGAGCACTGCATTTGCTTTGCTATGGGTACGATTAAAAACTGATACCTCATAGCCCGCTTGCAATAAATTATTAATTATTCCTGTGCCCATTACACCAGTACCAATAAATCCGATATTCATACTTCATCCTCCTTAATTTAAAAGCACCACACCCATGTGTAATGCTTTTAAATAGCTATTTTGTAGTAATCAGTTTTTGAATAGTCTTTAAAACACCACTATGATTATTATCCGACAATGCAACATTAAATTGACCGATGATGTCAGCATCCGGCATTTTATAAGGCAGCCCAACTGCGTTTAACATTTCCAAATCATTACCGCCATCACCAAAAGCAACAGCATGAGACAAGTCAAGAGCATAACTTTCAGCTAACATTTTTAATCCTTCAGCCTTATTGACATAGGCAGGAACAATATCAATAGCCCCAGTACCTGTTTCCGTAATATGCACATCATCACCAAAGAATGCAAGGGCATCATCGTAAAACCTTTTTTCGTCAAAGTTTGTCCAACTCATAGTGACTTTGTAGATTGGTTCGTTAATTTCACGTACGTCATCGAAACTTTTAACGTACTTAAAGTATTTAAAATAACGCTTGTTACTTGCCATATCCAAATCCAAAGGCAAATAAGCGGTCTCATCTGTTGAAAAAACCAAACTACGGTCTGGACGCATACTATAGTTATTCAAGAATTGTTGGATTTTACGTAAAGTTGCCGGCGGGAGCACTTTCGAGAACAACACAGTGCCATCGCTTTTCACCACACGAGCCCCATTATTGGTAACAAAATTCAAGGGTTCATTAAGAAAATCTTTAAATAAGATATTAATGCGTTCTTGATGAACCCCTGTGGCTATTGTAAATTGAATATGCTTCTTATTTAATTCACGCAATACATTCCGGAACAATGCTTGATCAAACTTCTTATCGTCCGTCAAAAACGTACCGTCTAAATCCGTTGCTATCAGCTGAATGGTCAATGTTGGAAAGTTCCTTTACCTGTCTACTAGTCTATATGCTATTCATTCTACCTTGATAAACTGAGTATAGCAAACCTGTCTTTTTGTTTCACGTGAAACAATCAAGATTATGCCAAAATCTGTTGTGCAATCCATGCCCCTTCGCGCAAAACGACCGTATTAACACCGGGGCGTGGAATAACTGTCCCAAACCATTTTTTGCCTTCAAGAGGAATACCATAAATATATAAGTTAGGCATGCGCTCCCCTTTGGAATTAACAACCTCAAAGGTACGGCGATCCGCATCAGCTGAACCCAATTTATAGGTTGATTCATCGTTACGTGTCCAAATAGCAGCTACCAAAATGCCCTTCTCTCGCAGACTAGCAATCAATGGGTTTGTTGATAGGTCAATGTTTGTCATGCCAACACGCGCTTCAACCAATGCATTACCCTGCACTTCGTTTCCCCGAGCATCACGAGCAACAAAGTTACCTGCTTCAGTGGTGACTTGTATGTTGGCAGCCATGACTTCCACAATCCCAGCTTTAATCAAGGCACGTAACTGCTCAACACGCTCCAAGGGTGGTCCAACAGATACCATCGCGTCTAACGGTCTGAATTTACTCAAAAATATTTCATATTCATCTGCAGAGAAATAATCGTGCTCAACTACAAAACGAACTCGATCGCGTAAATCACGTAAAATATCGAAAGCGCCTGCAAAAGGCGCTATTTTATTGCCTAAGCGAGCATCTTGAATGTCTTTTTCTAAGTAGTCTAAGAACCACTCCGTATAATCGTCACTCATAGGTAAATACTTTGCCGGTTGACGTATAGCCTCAATATCAAAAGGTGGTTCATCAATCAAACTAAATGATTCTGCTGTTGCATTTAAATCAGCACTCGTTAGTAACGCCTGCTTCAAATCCTGCGCCTGATCGTATGTCAAATTGCTAGTTGGGTTGTCGATTCTATTGAGCAAGTGTTTATAAGTCAACTCCTTAACGAGCAACTTTTCAAAATCGTCGTACTTGATTTGTCCATGTCCGGCTGCGCGCAAAGCTTCTAAGGCTGGCAGTGTAAAAAATATTGGCTCATAAACTTCACTTGACTCTTTTTCATTGATACCACGCGCATGCAATGGCACGCCACTACGAGATCCGGCAATAATATGCGGTTCTTGTCCGGATGAATGATAGGCCAAATCACCATCTGTTTCGCGTTCAAAGTGCCCCCCTTTTCCAATTGACAATCCTGCCATATAATCGAAAAAGCTTAACCCTAGGCCACGAATGATGACTGTGTCTTCTTGCGATAATACGGAAAGATTGGCCTCTGATGGATGCGTAGGCGGCAGATACTTTAAACCATTTTCGTCTGCAAATGACTTAAATTTAACTTCCTCAGCCGTTAAATCATTATTTGAATGTCCTAAGGCCATCACAACTTGATTGGCTAAAATTTGGGTCCCATCTGCCAAAACTACTTGGTAATTTGTACCAATTTGGGTAAGGTTTTCTGCGCTTTGCTGCGTAAAAGTTAGTGTTTGATTACTACGGACTCTCTTTTTCAGCCATTCAAAATACCAAGCCGCGTAAATGCCCATCATGCCTCTCGTAGCAAAATCATTGGGTGATGTTAAATGTTGTATTTCGGCTGCATAGGAATCATCAAACTCTGAATGATTTTCCAAAAAAGTACGTGCGTCTGACTTTAACCACTGAAACAAAGTTGGTCCATGTAATGGCTTACCACCACGTTCGATTGAATCATCAGTAAACAGCGTAACTTGATCAATCACTGTATTCATTAGAAACAATTTATTTTGTGGAATAAAAGGATCCCATACCCGTCCACCGATGACATGCGGATCAAATATTTGAACATCAATTTGGACATTGTCATCAGCTAAATTGATCAAGCGCTCAGCAACCGCTAAACCACGCGGACCTGCACCAATGATTGCTACTTGCATTCTTTATCTTCTCCAGAACGTTTAATTTATTAAACGCTTTTATCATTATTATTCGTTTCCCATTATTATAGTTGTTTATAAAAATATTTTCAAAATGCTTAATGAATTAAGAAACACAAAAACGACAGCCATTAGGCTGACGTTATTTAGTATATTCATTTGCAACTAGTTATTTATCAATGTCATAAGAATTGGCACCACTATCAGACTAAGAATTGTTGATTCAGTTACCATAATTGCTGCATAATCAGCATCCGCACCATATAAACTAGCTACTACTGGCGCATTGGTCATAACTGGCATTGCTGACTGCAAGATAAATACTTGTTTCATTAAATGCGGTACATCAGTCTTCCATAGGAGAAAAAACATGACAATTGGCGCTAAAATAAAACGTCCAAACAGTATACCTAAGCTGTACTTATTAAACTCTATATTTCTCAATCCTGCACGCTGTACTGCTATACCAATGAAAAACATCGACAACGGTACAGTTAAATTACCTATGTATTGTAAGTCAGAAACTACAAATGTTGGCAACTTTACATCTAACCATACAAAGATAATCCCTAAAATAAAGCCAAGCAACGGTGGTGAAAAAACCTTTGATAGCGTTGCCCTGATATCAAATTTCCACGCTCCTTCCCCATCACGCTGGATGAGATAAGTGCCCAATGTCCAAAAAAAAGTCGTGTTCACCATGTAATAAACTAACACATACGGTAAACTTTTAACACCAAACAAAGCCATATTTATTGGTAAGCCGACAAATACAGTATTTGAATTGAAAAACATTGATTGAAAAAGACCACGGCGATTTTTTCGAATACCTAAAGCTCGTGCAAATCCAACCGAAATTGCAAATAAAACTAGCATCGAGATAATTGGAAATTTAATTTCAGGTAATAAACGTATCAGTTCGCCCTTAGTGAAATCATGCGTTATCGTATTCACCATGTACATCGGCAACGCAACCTGCGTCACGATACGTGCAATAATCTGGCCACTTTTATCCGTGAACCACTTTGCACTTGCCAATCCATAACCAATGGCAACCATTACTAGGATCACCAAGACGCCCTGTATACTCTGTAAAAATACGCTCAAAACCCTGCCCCATTTATGTGAGAAATTTTAAAATTATTCACATAACATCATATCATTTACTAGTTTTGTTTGCACCATCTATATAAAAATATGCATAAAACCGATGATGAGCATGCTAACGTGTTAAATTATTTTTTTTCAGGAAAAAAGTCGATTTCTCGCCCATTTAAGTCTTGTACTTCACGATAATTATTTGGATAATCAGCATGTAAAAATGCTTTATCTTGCTTTGATATTTGTATCGCTGACGTCAAAACGAGCCAGTTAATATTTTGCCCTAATGGCGGTGTTGTCAGCGATCCTGTGTATTGATAATAACTACGATTGTCAGGAATTAATTTCATTAAACCTTCCGCATTAACGTGTTCATCATAAATGTTTTGCACTTCGATGCCGTTATCAGTATTTGCTGTTTCTCCAAAGACTGCTAACACTAACGTTTGATCGTCACGTTGGAAAACAAAGTGAATCTCAGCATCGTACCTCTTACCGTCTACGAGATGTTCTGCCCCATCATGAAAATGAAATCTTTCTAATTCCCATACCGTTCCATCAACACGCAAATTACCTTGAACTAAAAACTGTTCTCCTATAATTCGATCGTCAGATTGGACTCGATCCTCAAAATGAATAATCAACTGACTGTTTTCTTGTTGTTGAATGCTTGTCAACGGAATATCAATTGGTGATTGATAAATCGTGTCATCGGCCTCTCGCCAATTCTCTTGTTCTCTATAATCTAAGTGCTTCATCTGGGTACCTCTTAAATTTCTTACTATCGTATTTATATATAGTAAAGCAACAACAAAGAAAGTTCCCACAATATGCTCACAGTGCACCATCAATTTTTGCTCCCCAGCATCAATTGGTTCATTTATTCTAACACGTTTTATTTTGTGAAAATAATTCTTAATGCATTTTGGTTGACTTTCCTAACAAAAATAACTCAAAAACTATGATAATTAAGTTTTTTTCAAAAATATTTATCAACTTTATAGAGAAAAAACAGAAAATAAAATAGCTCCTTAATAAATTCTTTAACATTCACAATGTTATAAAAACTTATCCTCTACCTGTGTATTCACGGTGTTTTTTAGTTTTTTACTAACATGCTCTTTCACAAGTTATCCACATATCCACAAGTTGTGAACTTACCCCTGTGGATAATGTTTATAAACAGCCTCAATTATTGTCCTTTCGCCCTTTCACTTGTGCATAACGATGTTCATTTGTGGATAACCCACACATTTGTTCGTCTTAATATCAACAACCCCTCTTTTCCATTGTCCACAACTGTTGATATTCTCTAAAGTTGTCGTTTGCCTGTGGAAAACTATTTTTCTTATTGTTATAATTATCTTTGCTACTTCTTCTATATTAGAAAAGTCGTCGGTTCAATCCATAATCTTCGTTAAATACTATCAACGTAAGATCGTCATTTCATTCTGACTTGAACCATATTTAGGAGAGATAATCGTGACAAAACCAATAACCAAAGAAGAATTATGGTCAAAAGTACAAGCCGAATTTTTTACCAAGCTCGGTCGTGTTACTTTTTCCACCTATATAGAACCTCTAAAACCGCTGACTCTAGAGGATACCAGTTTAACATTAGCAGTACCAAGTGATATGGCGCAAGATATAATTGATCAATGGGATAGTGAGTACTCCATGGACTTCGTACAATTTGCCATGTCGATTGCTGATGGTTTTATTAAACCCGACTTGCAAGTGGCCGAAGCAAAGCCTACTACCATACCAACTTTTTCAGATAATTTATCATTTACGCGCGAATCTGACTTAAATCCAGATTTTACTTTTGAAAAATTTGTTATTGGCTCAGGAAACGAAAATGCCTATGCTGTCGCGCGTGCTGTTGCTGATGAACCTGGACAAGTATACAATCCTTATTTAATTTATGGTGGGGTTGGTCTAGGTAAAACACATTTGATGCAAGCTATTGGCAACGCGTATGCTGTGTCGACGCCAAGCGCACACATTAAATACGCTACAGCTGAAGACTTTTTGAACGATTTTACTGAATCTTTACGCGCAGGGGATGGTGCTACAGCAGCTTTTAAGCAAGAATATCGTTCTGTTGACCTCTTACTTGTTGATGATATCCAATTTTGGTCTGGAAAAGAAAAAGTTCAAGAAGAATTTTTCAATACTTTTAACGTTTTAACTAAAAATGGTAAACAAATCGTTATGACTTCAGATAAATTACCAACAGAAATTGTTGATTTACAAACCCGATTAACATCACGTTTTGAAGCCGGCATTATGATGGATATTCAAAAACCTGATTTACCAACAAGAGTAGCCATTCTACAAAATTTGTCTGAATCTGATGGCTTAGATATTCCTAACGATGTATTAGAACTAATTGCCGAAAAAATTGATTCCAATGTGCGTAGCTTAGAAGGGGCGTTCCATAAGTTTGAAGCCAGCTTGCGATACATGAATAAACCGGCTACAAAAGAAACTGCTCAACAAATATTAGGTGATTTAAATATTAATCAAGGCTTCAAAATCACTGTTGAGCGGATTCAACAGGTTGTGGCAGATTATTATATGCAAACTATCGATGATCTTAAAAGTTCAAGCCGCAAAAAAGATCTCGTCACTGCACGGCATGTTGCTATGTATCTAACGAGAACGCTAACAAATGAAAGTTTGCCTGACATTGGCCGTTCATTTGGTGGGCGAGATCATTCTTCGGTACTACATGCCACAACCAAAATAACTGAAAAATCAGAAAGCGATCCGCGTACGAAAGAAATGTTGGACGCCCTAACTGATGAAATTAAACATGGCAAATAACTCTAAGCATTGCTCATAAAAACGTATGTTTATAAAGTTGTAAAAACAGGGTAGTTACCAACAACGTTGTGAACAACTACTTATAAACGTTCTTTTAGGCACAGGGGACTTTTCCACAACATCAACACCCCTTATTATTACTACTACTTATTTTTTATATAATTATTAATATAACTATCACTTATTTGCTCAATTTAAAAAGGAGTAACATCATGCAATTTACAATTAACCGTTCAGCCTTTATTAAAGCCCTCAATGATGTATCACGTGCTATCTCATCACGAACAACTATTCCAATTTTGACTAATATCAAATTAGTTTTAAATGATGAAGAATTAGTCCTTACTGGTTCAAATGCAGATATTTCTATTGAAACAACTGTGCCACAATCAGATACTAGTGCCCAATTAATTATTACAACTCCTGGTGGCATTACCTTACCGGCAACTTTCTTTATTAATATTGTTAAGCGTCTTCCTGATGATGCAATGACTCTTAATGTTGAGGGCTTACGAGC